>NZ_BAXB01000015.1 GCF_000698145.1 Geomicrobium sp. JCM 19039 | reverse complement strand
TGGAGTGCAATCATCCGCTTGTACTGGTAAGCAAAAGTCAATAGGGCAAATAAGCAAAATATTAAGTTCATCCCATATAGTTTCATTCTCAAAAAAAGCCGACCGTCTCACAGTGAGACGGTCGGCTTTTTTCATTATATTGTTTTCTCAACTTGATTGAAGCAACGCTTATAAATCCACTCGTAATCAGAAACGGTAAGGTCTCTTGGATTTCCAATCGTTTGCGGATCATCCATGGCAGCTTTTGACCAGCGCTCGACTTGTGTTGGGTCAACGCCTTGTTCTTCAAGCGTCGGAACTTCCAATTCTTCAACGAGGTTATACATATAGTCAACGGCTGCTTTTGCAGCTTCCTCAGTCGACAGATCAGCAGTATTAATGCCGAAAGCTTGTGCGATTCTTGCAAAGCGACCTGGTGCACCTTTCCAGTTGAACTCCATAACAGGTCCCATCATCGCTGCCACACATTGTCCGTGTGCGACCGGCACAATTCCACCAAGTGATTGACTCATCGCATGCGCAGCTCCTGCAGATTCGCTACCGTAAGAAAGACCGGCAAGCATCGCAGATTGAGACATCCCGTAACGAGCTTCAAGATCTTCACCGTCCGCAAACGCACGGCGAATGTATGTTGCAGCATACTCGATCGCTAGAAGCGCAACAGCATCTGTTACGGGTTGTGCATATTTCATCGTGTAGCACTCCACTGCGTGAGCAATGGCATCAATGCCTGTCATAGCGGTAACGTGTGGTGGCATAGAAACATGGAGTTTCGGGTCAATGATCGTCAAGTGTGCAGCGATCAACGGCCCCCCTGTATTAAACTTGTATTCACGCTTTTCATCAGTAATTACTGCCCACTGTGTCACTTCTGAACCTGTACCCGCTGTGGTTGGGATGGTTGCCAGTGGTGGAATGCGGTTTTCAAGTGGCTTCTTGCCTTCTGCAGCCTCATAATCCAATACCGTACCTTCATGAGAAACTTCTACCCCAACAGCTTTTGCTGTGTCCATAGAAGATCCACCGCCTACAGCAACGAGTCCATCACAACCGTTTTCTTTGTAGAATGTTGAACCTTCACCAATTAAACGCGTTGGAGGATTCGGTTCTACGCGATTAAATACGGCTACATCAACTCCAGCTGCCTTTAAGCTTTCTTCAACAGGCTTTGTCACGCCTGCATTATAAATTCCCGGATCCGTAACGAGCATGACTTTTGACGCGCCGAGATTTTTTACTTCTTCTCCTAAATATTGAATGGCACCGATTCCGTGCTTAATCGCTGTAGGTACCTCAAATGTATGATAGCCAAGCATTGATTCAACTTTCATGTGCATACTCATGTCTAAATCTCTCCTTCATCGTAGATATATTAGGAATTAAACCATTTCACTGGGGCTGGTTTCTGGTTACGGAAAATATGCTTCACTTCTGTATATTCTTCGAGTCCGATCTTGCCAAGCTCACGACCAAATCCAGATTGCTTATACCCACCCCATGGCGCTTGTGCGAAGTATGGGTGGAAATCATTAATCCATACCGTCCCCATGCGGAGTTGTTCAGCTACTTCTTCTGCTTTGGCGATGTCATTTGAGAATACAGCACCGGCAAGGCCATAAATCGTATCATTGGCTCGCTCAATGGCTTCTTCTTTTGTTGTGAACGTCTCCACAGTAATGACCGGACCAAAAATCTCTTCTTGTACGATGCGCATGTCAGCCGTGCAGTTTGTAAAGATCGTTGGCTCAAAGAAGAACCCATTCTCAAACTCTTTGCCTTCAGGTCGTTTACCACCGACAGCAAGTGTTGCCCCTTCATTCATACCGACGTCAATATACCCTTCAACTTTCTCGCGATGCTCTGCTGAAATAAGGGGACCCGATTCAGTCGTGTCATCAAATCCATTTCCAAGCTTGATACGGCTTGCTCGTTTAATGAGCTCATCAACGAACGTATCGTGAATCGATTCTTCTACGAGTAACCGTGAACCTGCCGAACATACTTGACCTCCGTGGAAAAAGGCTGCATTTAACGCTTGGTCAACGGCTGTTTCAAAGTCCGCATCCGCAAACACGATGTTCGGGTTTTTACCACCAAGTTCAAGTGCGATTTTCTTTACATTGTCACTCGCTGAACGCATGATCGTTTTCCCTGTCTCAATACCGCCTGTAAATGAAACAAGATCTACGTCCAAGCTCTCCGATAAAGGCGCTCCGACTTCTGCTCCCGCTCCGAGTACGAGTTGGCTACTCCTTTTGGCAGACCTGCTCGTTCAAAAAGTTCAAACACACGTACTGTTGTGAGTGGTGTAATTTCACTTGGCTTCATGACAAGTGTGTTTCCTGCAGCAAGTGCTGGCGCTAACTTCCACGCAGCTTGCAACAATGGGTAATTCCACGGTGTAATTTGGCCACATACGCCAATTGGCTCTCGAACGACTTTACTCGTTGAGTCTGGGATTGGACTTGGGATGACTTCTCCGCCATCTTTATCTGCTAATCCACCGAAGTACTCAAATACATCGGCAATGTCGTCCATGTCTCCGCGACTTTCTTCAATCGTCTTGCCTGTGTCCAAAGTTTCTAGACGAGCTAGCTCTTCTTTGTCTTCTCGAATGAGCCTTCCAATCTCATTCACAATTTTTCCGCGCTCTCCTGCTGGTGTGTTGCTCCACCCTCCAGAATCAAAAGCAATTCTTGCGGCTTTAATCGCTCGTTCAGTATCTTCACGTGTTCCCTCTGAAGTCGTTGCAATAACTTCCTGATTGTAAGGATTTATAATGTCTCGTTTAGAACCGTGAACCGCATCGGTCCACTCTCCATTAATGTACATGTTTACGTTCAAGGAACTCACTCCTTTAATTTGTTTAATATATATTAAACGTTCTATGTTTATAACTTAACATGCCGTTTTTATCCTGTCAAAGAAAAACAAAAAAAGAAAGGAGGAAGCCAATCAAGATGATCAGCTTCCTTCTTTCTTTTTCGCTTCATGCTTTTCCAATAGCCGCTGCGCAAGATCGCCCTCTTCGAACTCTTCAACTAGAATATCGAGGAAGCGATAATATTGGAGCGATTCATTAATCTTATTGTACTGATACGTCGCTTCTTCTCTTACACTGTCTGGGGCGGTTGTGTCTTCCATAATCTTCTTGTATCTCGGCTGTGCTTGTTTAATTGCATGTAAGTTTACATTCTTTTCTCGTTCCCACCGGCGAGTAAAGAACGAAATAAAAAATTGAAAAAAGTCTTGTTCAGCTTGATACAAATCTTTTCTTTCACCTTTACGGTAAACTCTATGAATAATCTTCTCATCTAGAAGTTTACGTACTCCAAGACTCATGCTGCCCTTGCTCATACCAAGCTCATCTCGTAACTGATCTAATGTCATTGGCTCATCACTTAGATAGAGCGTTGCGTACAGTTGGCCAACGGATCGGTTGACGCCGTAAATATCCATTGTATCTGCGATGCCATTTTTAATTTGTGCGTGTGCCTCTTCTAGTTCTTCGTGAGCTGCTGTTGGTTCTGACATAGTAGCACCCCTTTTATTTAAAACGTTTCGAACGAACGCAAAATTAAGTATATCGATCCTTTCATTCATTTGCAAGTTTGTTTTTATGATATAGTAGTTTAAAAGTTGACAGATTAGTGATCTATGATAGTCTGTACATAATGTTTAATTTGTTTTAAACAAACGGAATTAACTGAAGGGGAGATTCGAATCATGAAGAAGTGGCAACTTCCACTCTTAAGTGTATCCGCATTAGCACTAGCTGCTTGCGGTGATAACGGTACAGACAATGGCGAAGACACAAGCGCGACGGCAGAAGAAGACAAAGAAATCGAGCTCGTCTACGTTACTTGGGATTCTGAAATTGCGTCTAACAATGTCATGAAGCTTGTATTGGAAGAAGCGGGCTATGATGTGACGATAACGACCGTTGAGCAAGGCGTCATGTGGGCAAGTGTTGCAGAAGGAGAAGCCGATGCACATATTGCTGGCTGGCTACCTGATGATATGCAGCATGATTATGAGCAGTTTGGTGATCAGGTCGTCGATCTCGGGCCAAACTTAGAAGGTGCACAAACGGGTCTAGCTGTGCCAACGTATATGGATATTGATAGCATTGAAGAACTCGATGGTTCTGTCGTTTCTCACATTACTGGCATCGACGCTGGTGCTGGTGTGAACTCAACGACTGAAACGGTACTAGAGGAATACGAAATTGATGACGTTCAACTACAATCCAGTTTTGATGCTGCTATGACTCAAGAATTGTCGACACATATCGAAAATGAAGAACCCATTGTTGTAACAGGTTGGCAACCACACTGGAAATTTAATACCCATGACTTAAAGTTTCTTGAAGATCCAAAAGGCATCTACCAAGAAGACGGTGAGATTCGCACAATCGTCCGTGAAGGTCTTGAAGAGGACGACCCTGTTGCATTCCAAATCCTAGATAACTTCTACTGGACGACTGAGGATATGAACGAAGTAATGCTCAAGATCTCTGAAGAAGAAATTGATGAAGTAGAAGCTGCCGAACAATGGATTGATGATAACCGTGAAACGGTTGATGAATGGTTAGATGTTGAAGAATAAGTAGTGCCAGAAGTGGCTATGGGAATGAACAACATTCTCATAGCCACTTTTTTTGATTAATATAACCTTCTATTAAATAAGGAGGGATGTAATCAAAACAGATATACTCCGCTTCCTTATAAGGTTTGTGCAATAGATAATCTGCCAACGTCATTCGACTGTTCCAATATTGTTCCATAAGCCTTTGTTTAGAAGGGAGGTGATCTGTAAACATTCCTGGCGTGTATTCACTGCCCATGCCCTCTTCTTCTATATATGCAAATAAGTCAACGGTTCGTTCAATGTTGAATGCAATTATCCGATCTGAAGAATACGGAAAACGCACATCGTTTTTAAAGGTTTCTGCTGATAAATGTATTGCGAAAGATTGACCAAAATCCATCCAATCATCGGTACTTCCTCGTTGTACCTTCTTTATAAGGTGTGGGAAGAGGGCTCCACCCCCTCTTGAATTCCACTTGGAAATCGTTTGAGACGTCATTCCTTCTCTTAATGCGCGATGGATTCCATCATTATTTTCATGTGGCCCGTAAACATGATACACATGCATGCTAAGCCCTCCAAGGTTAAAAACGCCGAAGGGTTCACCTCCGGCGTTTTATTATACTCCCATGATCGCTTTTTCTTCAAGGTATTCCTCAATGCCAAAGTCGCCCCACTCGCGACCGATTCCGGATTGCTTAAAGCCTCCAAACGGAGCAAAGTGGTCCGTTTTTGCATCGTTTATGGTAATTTGACCGGCACGAATATGACTTGCTGCATATTTCAGCGACTTCTCATCTTCACCAGCGACGTAACCTGCCAAGCCGTATGGGGTATCGTTGGCAATTTGTAAACCTTCTTCAATACCATCATACGTAATAATGGTTGTGACGGGACCGAAGATTTCTTCACGGGCAACGACCATATCGTTCGTCACATCAGAGAAGATTGTCGGTTTTGCGAAATACCCTGTCTCAAGACCGTCTGGTTTGCCTTCGCCACCTTGAACAATCCGAGCACCTTCTTCTTGACCTTTTTTAATATAAGATTGTACGGTGTCGTACTGCTTCTTGGAAATTAACGGCCCAGTAAAATTGCTCGTATTTTGTGGATCGCCCATTGGGAAGCCTTCTAATGACGTGACAAGCTCACGCTCAAAATCGGCTTTCATTTCTTTCGGAACGAGCACTCTTGTTGCGGCTGAACAAACTTGTCCGCTATTTAGCATCATGTGTTCAGCAGCAGACTGCGCTGCTTTTTGAACGTCAGCGTCTTTTAGGACGAGAAGAGGTGATTTGCCACCGAGCTCAAGGGCAACGTTCTTAATCGTTTCTGAAGCGTTTTGCATGACACGTGTACCGACAGGACCTGATCCGGTAAACGATACAAAATCGATATCAGGATGAGAGCTAATCGCATCCCCAATCGTCGCTCCAGTACCATTTACAAGGTTAAATGCGCCTTTCGGTGCACCTGCTCGGTCAATAATCTCTGCTAGCATAATTGCCGCATACGGTGTTTCTTCAGACGGCTTTAACACAACTGGACTTCCTGCCGCAAACGCGCCAGCAATTTTTGTTGACGTTTGATTCGTAGGAAAGTTCCACGGTGTAATTAAACCACTCACACCGACCGATTCTTTCACAATCGTATGGTCGCCACGCTCTTCTTCAAACGAAAAGTATTCGAGTGCTTTCGCTACCGTACGAAAGTGAGCAAGACCCATTTCATAATGAACATTTTCAGAGATCGTTTTTGGTGCACCCAGCTCCATTGTCATAACATCAATAAACTCATCTTTACGTTTCTCATACTCATCGGCAATGCGATTTAAGAGATCAATGCGTTCTTTCTTTATTGATTTTGAAAAAGCGGGCAGTGCATCCCTAGCAGCTTTCACTGCTTTATCCAAATCTTCTTTCGTACTCGCTGATACAGTCCCAATCACTTCTTCTGTTGCTGGATTTATGACATCAATCGTTTCATCGTTCGTTGAATCAATCCATTCACCGTTTATAAATAGTTTATTCTCGTGTTTAAACATGATCGTTCCACTCTCCTTTGGTTGTACAAGAGGTGTTCCCGCTCAACATAGAATTAAACATCCCATATACAATTGGTTAGAGATGGATACATCGAACGCACGGTAGTGTTTTCTAGAGGAATCATTACGAGAGGGACGGAACAAGGCATCTTCTCAAAGAAATTTGAGGTTTTCTAATCAATTTGAGTTTCAAACGGTTGGTGGTTGATTTCCACCGTCTTTTAAAAGGCAGGAGAACCGGTTGATTTCTCTATCGACGCTTAAGATAGCTAAAAACGTTGTTTACTTCCAAAGAGCATGGATTGGAAACAGAATCACCTATTATGCCCGTTTTGTCCTCGTTTTGCTTCCAATCGATGGACATCTCATTCCAAACTAGTATTTATGGAAGCAGATCGAATGCTTTTAAAGAAAATGAACGACTCTCTCCTTCCAAAACCTACTTTCTTCTTTCAAGTTTGAGTCACACGCTTTGCGAAGGAAAGGTTAAGTGGTACCCGTTCGTTGAGTACAGCAGAGGAAAACTAATTATCGTTTAAAGCATCCTGAATGTATTTATAGAGAGATGGTTCAATGCCAACGCTCATCGCAATCTCAGGATTTTCTGCATAATAGCGTTCTGCACTCATCCGTAATTCATGATCATTTGGAGAAATGGAATCAATAATGGCTTGCCACCTCCGAGCTAAGCTTTGAACTTCAGCATTCGAGCTTGTTAACCCACGCTCTTTCCTGTTTCGTAATTCATCTAAAACAAGCTTAAATTCCTTTTCTCCCTTTTGAATAGCGGCTTCATCTAATTCTTGATAATGTTGTCTCATGCTGTCAATTTGTCTTTGATTAAAATACTTTGCTTGATTCACTTTCATGAGTTCGAATAATGTTGTTAGACTGTGTATCGAAATACGTTCTTCTTTGGAATTCGCTAATTCTTTCTGCACGCTTTGTAACTGCTCAAAAAGATTTTGCTGAATCTTTATATCCAATTTCATCCTTTCTATTTGGTTACTTAAGATCTCTACAATCGATGAAGCGTTTCCTTGCTCTTTTAATGAGCTGATATCTTCTAAAGAAAGCCCCATTTTCTTAAAAGATAGAACTTCTAACAATCTTTGTAAATCTTCACGTGAGTATCTACGGTGTCCTGAATGTGTGTATTCAGAAGGACTCAATAATTTGATTTGGTCATAATACCTTAATGTCCTAATAGACAATCCGGTCATCTCAGCAATTTCGCCTATCTTCCAGTACTTAGCCATTTAATTCCCCCAAAATGAGTTTAATTTCTTCTTCATTGAACGAGTAATTTCTACCACATCTATTACATGTGGATATTATTGGATCACGAGAGTGAAGATAACCCTTTAGTTCTGCCGCATCTACTGAATGTAACAATCCAAAAAACATTTCCTTGGAGCAGCCACAGAAAAATTGGACGTTACTTTCACCAATAATCTCTCCTTCACCAAAATACTGGTTTAGTAAGCTGAAAATTTCACTGTTAATTAAAGTTTTAGGTTCATTTAATACACATTGTATAGATTGAAAATGTTCTTCTACCTTATTTAAAAGGTGTGTTGGTGATTGAGGAAGTAATTGCGCATATATTCCATAACTGTTTTTTATCTCTTTATTTCCTTGCCAATGAATCGTTGTTTTAATCAACGTTTCTGTTTGGTCGCTTTGTTTAAAGTAATGAGAAAAATCACGATCTAAATCTTGATAAGGCATATCGGTAATCCCTGTAAATTGATTAAAATCATTGGCCTTTATCATTCTGATTGATCCTTTTAAACCGATCAATTCCTTAACAGTCGAATAGTTTTTTGATGACGATAATAAGAAATCATTCGCATAGCCACGCACATTTCCATGTGCATCTGTGTCAACAAAGATTTTGCTTTTAGGTTGGTCAAATGAGAGAGCAGCACTCAAGCGCTGATTTCCTTTTAGCGTTGCAGACAGCATGCTCATAACCGATATGGAGTTAGCCAAAGCTTCTTTACTAATGATGTTAGAGCCTTGATTCATGTGTAGAATTTCATTTAGTAAGTGAGTGTTGTTTAACAGATAAAGCCTTACTTGTTTGTTAAAAATTAACGCTTTAATAATTCGGTTTTGCATTTGCATTCAATCCTTACGTTAGCTAATTAATCTTAACTATAAATCATTACGTAACGTAAGGTTCAAGAAAAAATTGTTCATATTATTCCTCTTTTGTTTGACAGCCTCTACTCCATTGACGCTATCTCGATTACTCAAAGTTCCATGCAAAATATCAATATGTTTAAACTTGAGGTATAATTTAAAGTCAAATACATAATATTTTTTAGTTTCAATACACAAATATACTTGAATTCGTTTTTTCACATATGCTCGCTCAATTCATTCAATAAAAGGAGTTGTGTTGACATATGGCTTCTAATACTGCCACGCGCTACCTCGTCCCGGATGTTGGTCGAGGTTTCATGCTCCTCTTAATTGCAATTGCTCATGCACCATTGTCAATCGCTTTCACATCAGAACCTCGACCTGAGACCGATGGGTTCGTGCGCCTGCTTACCCTTTTGTTCGTTGACAGTCGAGCGTTTGTCATGTTCTCTGTGCTTTTTGGCTTCGGTCTTGCTCTTACCGTTCGACGTTATCGTAACAAAGGCTTGTCAGAAAGCACCATTAAGAAAATGCTCAAGCGTAGATCGTCTTTCCTTTTGTTGTTTGGGTTTATTCATCTCGTCTTTATCGGGGGAATGGATATTCTCGCGTTTTATGGTCTTACTGGATTGCTCATCATCCCGATTCTCTTTCATGCTACTCGTAAAAAGAAAGCCATGATTTACGCGGGTGTCGTTACGCTCATCGTAATGCCATTGATTTGGTTTTTCAGTGGTACATCGATACTTTTTGCAGATGATGGGTTGCCCAATACGTACCTCGAAATGGTTATTACCGGGCTCTTCAGTTTTCCTTTTGTCGTACTTTTCCAGTTGCTTTTATATCCTTTCGTACTCGTCATCCTCATTGGTGCCTGGGTGGAGAGTAAAGGTTGGATTCAGCAGCCTGATAAATACGCACGTTCCTTCACGCCCTTTGCCATTGCCGCGGTATTGTTCTCAATTGTAGGTGCACTCCCTTATGCGTTAGCAGAAACTAGTATCATTACAGTTTCGGACACACTTTTCATCTCATTCTTTATTCTTCATATGTTTGTCGGTATTTTGGGCGGGCTAGGCTATATTGTACTTGTTGCCCTAATTATGCTTAAGCTTCAAAAAAGCTCCATCACTGCGCACTTTGCGTCTTTGGGAAAACGCTCATTAAGTTTCTTTATTTATCAGGAAGGGATGCTCGTCCTCTTGTTATCCAATGTAGGGTTTGTTTTGGTACTCAATTTGGATATACCGGCGCATTTATCATTGCATTATTTGTCTGGCTCAGCAGCTTGATTTTTGCGAGCTTACTCGCTCATCTTGGCAAGCAAGGGCCTGTAGAATTTGTCTTTCGAAAACTCGTACATCGAAACGGAATACCGCACACATGATCGGATACGGTTAAATTGCAAAGCATTCTCACCGAATATTTTGCTTAACCAAATCTCTAATGCCATAGAAAAGAACTCCCCTCTTTTAAAAGGGAGCTCTTTTCGTTCATTATGACTTTGATTCAATTAAAACATCGTTAACGAATGCTTCTATAAATAACATTTCATTATCCGTTGGCTCTCTTCCTTCAAGTAACCGGAAAGTATTTATGGAATCGGCGAAAGAACGTGTGTGAGCTGCTCTCGAAGAGGAGCTAACTCGCGCCAATATAAATCCATCTCTTCATTATCGAAAACTGATTCATGACCAAGAACAGTCCAATCCGCTTCGTATTTCTTCGCATCCTCTATCATGGCATCGATAGATTTGTGACTATAGTGAAATAACGATTCCGTTGTTTTACCGTAGGTTGCGTCACCGAAGAAAACGACTCTTTCCTTAGGATTATAGACTACAGTTGCATCTTCTGTATGTGTGCTAGCCATCTCTTCGATTACACAAAGCATATTCCCCAAATCAATCGTCAGTTGGTGATCAAAAATTACATCCGCATCTTTTAGTTGGAAAGTATCTCTATCATTTAACTCCGTTTTTACTACTTCTGAAAAGATTGAACCTACATTTTGTTCACGTTCAATTTCAGCTAAACCTTCATCTGAAAAAGAGCAATTCTTTCAAAATTGAAGTTTCTCATTCGTTTTCTTACTCACAATGAGAGAGGCTTCATATTCATTCACACCGAGAAAATGATCCCAATGTGCATGAGTCACAACGACATATTTTATTGGGGGTAACCGTAACCGTTTCACTTCACTGATCAAATCTTGCGCGTGTAACGATGAATTCCCTGCATCCACGACTAAACTTGCATTTTCTCCAGAAATCACACCTAACGCCGGTCTCTCTTTTTTATCATCATTTATTAAATAGTACGTATTTGCTGTTATTTTTTGCAACATAAGTTTTCTCCTTCAACATAATTATCTTGGCAATTATCGTTTGAGAAAACCTACATGTATTGAAACATTTATAGATTTTCTCGTTTACTTCACATTTACCATTGGGTGAAACCTCCTTCATATACATAATTACATCGTACCATTCATTGGCAGAATTTCACTCATATAAAAAACCTTAGTCACACCTGAATTCATCAAGGTTTATGACTAATGCGAACCAACCATTGAAAGGAATTAATGAGTTATTTTAAAGGGTAGAACTATCTTTACTAGAAAGCGCGATAAGCAATATCACGGCGATAATGGTATCCATTCGTATCTAGATTTTCAATGTGCTCATATGCTTGTGCTTGTGCCTCTTGAATCGTATCTGCTTTTCCGATGGCGATGTAGACCCGGCCTCCATTGCTTTTCAAGCCGTCACGTTCACCTGATACGCCAGCATAAAATAACTCACCGCTCGGACGAGTCGGTACAGGTAGTCCTTTCTCATAATGTGCAGGATAACCGTTAGCCGCAAGTACAACGCCAACAACGGCATCATCGCTCCACTCAATTGTCGGTGTCTCCTCATTTAAAACAGCGAGGATCACATCAACGAGATCACTTTCCATACGTGAAAGAACAACTTGTGCTTCAGGGTCACCGAAACGGGCATTAAATTCAATCGTTTTTGGTCCGTCAGCAGTCATCATTAATCCTGCGTAAAGAACTCCCGTAAAGGGTGTGCTTTCTTGAATCATTGCTTTAGCGGTTGGAAGTACAATCGTTTCAATTGCACGATCAATTTGCGCTTGATCAATATGAGGTACAGGTGAATACGCCCCCATCCCGCCTGTATTTGGACCAAGATCGGCATCAAACGCACGTTTATGATCTTGTGACTCAGCAAGTGGCACGACCGTGTCGCCATTGACGAGTGCAAGAATTGATACTTCTTCGCCTTCAAGAAATTCTTCAAGGACGACTTTGCTCCGGAGCCAAAAGAATCATCAAGTAAAATATCTCGTAAGGCGCGTTCAGCTTCTTCAATAGTTGTGGCAACCGTTACCCCCTTACCAGCAGCAAGACCGTCTGCTTTAACGACAATCGGGGCACCTTGTTCTTTCGTATAATGCATGGCATCATCAAATTCGGTAAACACCCCGTACTGGGCTGTTGGAATTTCATAACGGTGCATGAGGTCCTTCGCAAACGCTTTACTGCCTTCGATTTGAGCTGCTTGTTTGCTCGGGCCAAACACGACTAATCCCGCTTCTTTAAACGCATCAACGATCCCTGCTGCAAGTGGCGCTTCTGGTCCGATAACGGTTAATTCAACGTCTAACTCTTTTGCTTTATGAATGAGTGCTTCATGATCGGTACTATCAATGGTTACACATGTGGCAACGTCTTCCATCCCTGGATTGCCTGGTGCCACGTAAACCGTGTTGACACGCTTGCTTTGTGCGAATTTCCAAGCCAATACGTGTTCACGTCCGCCATTCCCAACGACTAAAATGTTCATCTTTGGTCCTCCTATGCGTGTCTAAAGTGGCGCATGCCGGTAAATACCATCGCAATGCCCGCATCATTTGCTGCTTGAATCGATTCTTCATCGCGAATCGAACCACCTGGCTGAATAATGGCAGTAACCCCTGCTGATGCCGCAGCTTCAACAGTGTCTTTCATCGGGAAAAAGGCGTCGGATGCAAGGGCGCTTCCTTTTGATAACTCACCAGCTTGTTTGACGGCAATATCACATGCGCCAACACGGTTCATTTGTCCAGCACCTACACCGACCGTACGATCACCATTAACGAGTACAATTGCATTGGATTTTACGTGTTTGACAACGCTCCACGAAAGCTTCAAACTCTTCCACTCTGCTTCGGTTGGCTCACGATCGGTTACGACTTCAATGTTCGCATCGTCAAACCCAGCACGATCATCATCTTGAACGAGTAGACCACCTTGAACGGACGTAATCATTTGTGCGTCGTTTGACTTTGTTGCTGTGTTTACTTTCAGAAGACGAATGTTCTTTTTCTTTTGTAGAATGGCAAGTGCATCTTCGCTGTAATCTGGAGCAATAATCACTTCTAAGAATATGTCTGCAAGCTTCGTTGCTGTTGCAACGTCGATCGTTTCATTCACCGCAACAATTCCGCCAAAAATCGAAACAGCATCGGCTTCATACGCTTCATTAAAAGCTTCTTCTAACGTCTCACCAATGCCAACACCACATGGATTTGTATGTTTTACCGCAACCGCTGCAACCGTGTCTTTGAATTCTGAGACGATTGCAAGCGCTGCGTCAGCATCATTTATGTTATTGTACGATAGTGCTTTCCCATGCAATTGAACCGCATTGGCTAGTGACGGAGAAGTGGGAAGTGGTGTTTCATAAAACGCTGCCTGTTGATGCGGATTTTCTCCGTAACGAAGCGTTTCTTTATGTTCGTATGTGAGCGTTAAGCTTTCTGGATATTTCTCGCCACTTTCTCTCGTTAAGTATTCAGCAATTAAGGCGTCGTAACTCGCTGTGTGACGGAACACTTTTGCCGCAAGGCGACGTTTTGTCGTCATTCTTACCTCACCTTTCGAAAGCTCTTCAAGAACAACGTCGTAATCGTTCGGGTCGGTTACAACCGTTACACTTTCATGGTTTTTCGCAGATGCACGAAGCATCGCTGGTCCACCGATGTCAATGTTTTCAATTGCATCTTCAAACGTTGTACTCTCCTTTTTAATCGTTTCTTTAAAAGGATACAAATTGACAACGACGAGATGAATCGGAGCCATTCCTTGTTCTTCAAGAGCTTTCATATGCTTTTCATCGTGTTGCTTTGCAAGCAATCCACCATGGATGGCCGGGTGCAACGTTTTTACACGACCTTCTAAAATCTCTGGAAAATCAGTCACATCTGAGATTCCTATCACATCAACCCCAGCATCTTGCAAAGCTTTTTTCGTACCGCCTGTGGAAATAATTTCGAAACCAAGTTCAAGAAGTTGTTTGGCGAAAGATGCCACTCCTGTTTTATCACTTACGGAAATGATTGCGCGTTTCATCGTTAAGCTTCCCCTTCCTTAAAAACCGTTTGTAGCGTTTTTGGATACAGTTGATGTTCAAGTTGTTGAATACGCATAGCGAGTTGTTGCTTCGATTCGTTTGGATGGATCGCAAGTGCTGCTTGTGCAATGATCGGTCCTGTGTCCATCCCACGATCGACATAATGAATGGTCACTCCAGTTTCCTTCGCACCATCGTCAATCGCCTGCCAATGGCATCTAACCCTGGATAGTGTGGTAGAAGTGACGGATGGATGTTGATGATGTTCCCTTCATAGTTTGAAAGCAAAACCTCACCAATTAAGCGCATATAGCCTGCGAGTACAATCCATTCCACTTCGTGGATTTGTAACTTTTCAAGCAATGCACGCTCAAAAACCGCTTTTGAGTCAAATTGTTTTGGAGAGAATTGATATGTCGTTACCTCGTACTGTTGTGCTTTTGAGAGAACCCCTGCATCACGTTGGTCACTAAACACAAATGCGGGTGTACCGTCTAATTCATCGTTTTGAACCGCTCTTAAGATCTGTTCAGCATTGCTTCCTGATCCTGATGCGAAAATGGCAAACTTCACGAGTTTACACCTTGGATAACGAGCGTATCGCCAACCGTTACTTCGCCAATCGTGACCGCACCTTCTAGACGATTAAGTACGACTTGTTCGTCTTCTTTTTGCACGGCCATTACGAAACCAATTCCCATGTTAAACGTTCCATATAAATCATGATCAGCCAATTGCCCAACGTCTTTTAAAAACGAGAAGATTGGCAACCGTTCCCAACGACTAGGGGCAATGGTTGCACTAAGACCGTCTGGCAACATGCGTGGAATGTTCTCATACAAACCACCACCTGTAATATGGGCCATGCCTTTAATCGCATCGGTTTGTTGAATAATCGGTAGAACGTCACGAACGTAAATGCGCGTTGGCGTGAGTAGTTCTTCAATGAGTGGTCGATGAAACGGTTCGTACGTCCGATGCCAGTTCAAATTATGATCAGCAATTAGCTTACGTACGAGCGAGAAGCCGTTGCTATGAACACCCGATGATGGCAAAGCAATGAGTACGTCGCCTTCTTTGACGTCTTCATTCGTAACGATGTTCGCTTTCTCTACTGCGCCAACCGCAAAACCTGCAAGATCGTATTCATCTTCATCATACATGCCTGGCATTTCTGCTGTTTCGCCTCCGATTAATGCGCTTCCAGCTTCCACACAGCCGTCACTTACACCTTTGACAATTTGTTCAATCCGTGCAGGATCGGCTTTACCCGTAGCAATGTAATCAAGGAAATACAATGGTTCAGCACCTTGTGCTAAAATGTCGTTCACACACATCGCTACCGCATCGACCCCAATGGTATCATGACGATCCGCTTCAAATGCGAGCATTAACTTCGTTCCAACTCCATCGGTTCCTGAAACGAGGACGGGTTCTTTCATATTCAGCATTGAAAGATCAAACATTCCTCCAAACCCACCAAACGTACCCATAATCCCTTGGCGTTCCGTACGCTTGATATGCTTTTTCATTCGTTTTACCGATTCATAACCAGCTCCAACATCAACACCAGCTTGTTTATATGCTTCACTCAACGCGATTCCTCCTACTCCATGCCTACGGTTACAAGTTCTTTTTTTGTATTAAAAATTGCCGTCGGGTATACATCTGTAAAGCACGCTAAACATTGTCCACAGTTTGGCTGTGAATCATCGCGGCCAATTCCTGATTTCAAGCCGTCTACGCTTAAGAAACTTAAAGAATCAGCACCCATCATTTCCCGCATTTCCTCTATACTTAAGTTCGCTGCAACAAGCTCACCACGACTTGACGTATCAATGCCGTAAAAACACGGACGAATAATTGGCGGTGCACTAATTCTTACGTGGACTTCTTTTGCACCGGCTTCTTTTAATAATCGAACAATTCGTTTACTCGTTGTCCCACGGACGATTGAATCATCAATCATGACGACTCGTTTGCCTTCAACGACTCCGCGTACCGCCGAGAGCTTCATCTTAACCCCTTGTTCACGAAGTTCTTGGGAAGGTTGAATAAACGTACGACCAACATAACGATTTTTAATGAGACCAAGCTCATATGGAATGCCCGTTTGTTCTGCATACCCAATAGCTGCTGAAATGGATGAATCAGGTACACCCGTCACTACATCAGCTTCAATCGGTGCTTCTTTGGCCAACTGCTTACCGAGTTGTTTTCTCGCTGTATGCACGTTAATGCCATCTAAATTTGAATCCGGACGAGCAAAGTAAACGTACTCCATACTGCAAAGCGCACGATCTTCAGCTTCAGTAAAGCGAGAAGAATGCATCCCGCTCTCATCGAAAATAATCATTTCTCCAGGAGCGACTTCCCGTTCATACGTTGCACCGATAATGTCAAACGCACACGTTTCAGAAGCAACAACGTACGCATCACCAATTCGCCCGAGTGAAAGTGGACGAAGTCCATGAGGATCTTGGGCAACGATCAGTTCTTTTTCAGTCATCACTGCAAACGCGTAAGCTCCAATTAATTGAGGGAGTGCCGCGTGAAGTTGTTTACGAAGGTTCGTAGAACTTTGGCGCTTCAACAAGTGAGCCAACACTTCTGTGTCCGTTGTCGTTTGAAAGATGCTGCCTTTACGTTCAAGGTCACCTTTTAGAATTTGATAGTTCACGAGATTTCCGTTATGCGCAATCGCCATGCCGCCGTCTTCTGAGCGGAAGTGAAGCGGCTGAACATTCTCAATGCCGCCCCCTCCTGCTGTTGCATAACGTACGTGTCCGATCGCATGATTTCCTTTTAAGCGCTCAATGTCTCCAGGGCCAAATGCTTCAGTCAGAAGCCCAACACCTTTGTGTGCATACAATTGCTCTTTATCGCTAGAATGATGCCTGCACCTTCTTGCCCCCGGTGTTGCAAACTATGCAAACCATAGTAAGAAAGCTGTGCCGCTTCATTGTGGCCCCAAATCGCAAACAGTCCACACTCTTCGTTTAAGCCTTTGATTTCAGCAAACATGGAATGGCTCCCTTCCAAATGCGAGTTAATTCTTCAGTTGACGCGTTGATGTATGACTGACCATAATCATCGTTCACAATCACTTGTGCATCGTCTGTTATATGACCAATTGCACGTGCTTCTGGCATGAGTGATTCAAACTGATCTGCATCACTTGCTTTAACCGTAAACACGTACCGTGACGGTGCTTCTGAGAATAGCGTGTTTGCGTCTTTTGAAAGCGTTACAGTGAGCCCTAAAGATGTGCCCATGACTTTCTCTGTAAGTGCTACAGCTAAACCGCCCTCTGCTAAATCGTGTGCCGACTGAACAACTCCGGCTTGGATCGTACGTAGTACAAGCTGTTGACGACTCGCTTCAACATCCAAATCAATTTTTGGCACAATACCGGAAATCTCATCGTCTTGCATCAGTTGAAGCTCGCTACCACCAAAGTGTGCTGAACCTTCACCAAGGACATAAACGAGGTCTCCGGCTTGTTTTGCTTGTTGCATCGTAATGTGAGCCGTATCTTCAACAAGACCGACCATACCGATAATCGGCGTTGGATAAATCGCTTCCCCTGAAGTCTCATTATAAAGCGAGACGTTTCCGCTAATGACTGGCGTTGAAAGCGTACGACAAGCATCACTCATGCCTTTCGTAGATTCTTTCATTTGCCAGTAGATGTTCGGTTGTTCTGGGCTGCCGTAGTTCAAGCAGTCCGTGAGTGCAAGTGGTTTCGCTCCTGAACAGACAATGTTACGCGCAGCTTCTGCAACGGCAAGCTTGCCACCATTTTCTGGGTCCAGCTTAATGTAGCGACTGTTACCGTCCATCGTCATCGCCAGCGCTTTTTTCGTTCCACGAATGCGAAGAACCGCTGCATCAGATCCTGGAACGACAACTGTATTCGTTTGTACCATATGATCGTATTGATCATACACCCATTCTTTAGAAGCGATTGTTGGGCGTTGCAATAGATCTTTGAGTGTTTCGTTGTAATCGGTGATTGACGCTGGTTTCCAGTCTTTTGCTTGGTTCTCTTTAAATGAAACCGGTTCAATTGACTCAACTTCATAAACTGGAGCATCGTCTGTTAATGCCGTTACCGGTACATCAGCAACCACTTGACCGTCAAAATAGAGCGTCAGATTGCGATCATCGGTTACTTCTCCAATCGATGCGACATCTAGGTCCCACTTTTCGCAAATCTCTTCAATTTCAGACTCATGACCTTTCTTCACGACGAGTAACATCCGCTCTTGTGATTCTGAAAGCATCATTTCGTATGGTGTCATATTCGTTTCACGTTGTGGTACGAGATTGAGGTTCATGTTAATGCCAGAACCTGCTTTGCTTGCCATTTCTGCAGAAGAACTCGTAAGACCCGCTGCGCCCATGTCTTGAATCCCGACGAGTGACTCCAATTCAACGAGCTCTAAACATGCTTCAAGTACTCGCTTTTCCGTGAACGGATCACCAACTTGAACCGATGGACGCTTCGCTTGAGACTCTTCGTTCAGTTCTTCTGAAGCAAACGTTGCCCCGTGAATGCCGTCGCGGCCTGTACTTGCGCCAACATACATGACCGTGTTTCCAACACCTGCAGCGACGCCTTTTTGCAAATTGCTATGATCGATTAACCCAACGCACATCGCATTCACAAGTGGATTGCCATCGTATGAGCGATCAAATTGCACTTCACCACCAACGGTCGGTACACCTACACAGTTGCCATAACCGGCAATCCCTGCAACAACTTCTTCAAACAAGTAACGTACACGTGGTGTATCTAGTGGACCGAAACGGAGCGAGTTAAGTAGCGCAATGGGACGCGCCCCCATTGAAAACACATCACGCAAAATCCCACCTACACCAGTAGCTGCCCCCTGATATGGCTCTACGCTGACGGGTGGTTATGACTTTCAACTTTGAAAACGACGGCTTGGTCATCACCGATGTCTACAACACCAGCACCTTCACCAGGGCCTTGTAGGACGTGGGGTCCATCAACAGGGAATTGGCGAAGCAATGGTTTGGAATGCTTGTAGCTACAATGTTCTGACCAAAGTACACTGAACATACCGATCTCGGTATAATTAGGTTCACGGCCGATTAAATTCACAATTCGCTCGTACTCGTGATCTTTCACGCCCATCTCTTGATAGAGTTTCTCTTCTTTAATGTGTGATGGTGTTGGTTCAGTTTGTAACAACATTCATTTCCCTCCAATGGCGATAAACACTCGTAAACAATTGACGTCCGTCTTCACTACCAAGCCATGCTTCCATCGCGCGTTCTGGATGTGGCATCATTCCAAGAACATTACCCTCTTCGTTTTGAATACCGGCAATTTGAGATTTTGATCCGTTCACATCGTTCACATACGTGAAAACAATCTGGTTGTTATCATGTAACTTTTGAAGCGCCTCATCGTCGCATTCAAAGTTTCCTTCACCGTGAGCAATCGGAACTTGCAGCACATCTCCTTTTGCATATTCCGATGTAAAACGAGTGTTATGATTCTCAATTTTTAGACCGACCGTACGGCAAATAAATTTCAAGTCTTTATTGCGCTTCATTGCACCTGGGAGTAAGCCTGCTTCTTGAAGAATTTGAAATCCGTTACAAACGCCTACAATTGTTTTTCCTTTTGCCGCTTCTTTACTCACACTCTTCATAACAGGTGCAAAGCGTGCGATTGCTCCAGTACGAAGATAATCACCATATGAAAATCCGCCAGGAATAAAAATTGCATCGTAATCGGCTACGCTATTAGCCGTATGAGGAACAAATTCAACCACTTCAGCAGCGGTGAAATCTTTCACGGCGTGAAACATGTCGGTATCACAGTTTGATCCTGGGAAAACGATGACAGCGGCCTTCATACCGTTGCCTCCCGCTCTACTTTGTAAGTGTAGTTCTCAATCACTGGGTTGGCCAGAAGTTGTTCACACATCGCTTCAATACGTGTCTCTAATCCTTCGCCATCTTTCACTTTCAGTTGGATCCACTTTCCGACACTCACCTCTTCGACTCCTTCGTAGCCAAGTGATGATAAAGAATGTTCTACCGCTTTACCTTGTGGATCCAATACGCCTTCTTTAAGTGTGATGTATACGTGCACGTTAACCATGAACAACGCCTCCAATGCGCTCTAATATTGTTTCGTACCCTGCTGTAAGTGAACCGAGTTCATACCGATACAAATCTTTGTCTAATTTCTGCCTTGTGTCACGATCCCAAAAACGGCACGTGTCTGGTGATACTTCATCCGCTAAGATGAGATCACCCTCTTTTGTTATGCCAAACTCTAATTTAAAGTCAACGAGCAACAAATTCGCAGATTCACAGATTGGAAGAAGCGTATCATTTGTCAGCAATGCCAAACGCTTCATTTCTTCCAACTGTTCCGTCGATGCTGCTTCTAAGAGGGAGATGTGCTCCTCGGTAACAAGCGGGTCACCAAGAGCATCATCTTTATAATAAAACTCGACAATCGGACGTTTTAGTTCAATGCCTTCTTCCCAACCGAGGCGCTTTGCAAGGCTTCCAGCAGCGATGTTTCGAACGACCACTTCCAAAGGAATAATCGTTGTTGGTGTCACAAGTTGTTCGGTTTCGCTTAAGCGTTTAATAAAGTGTGTGGGAATACCACCTTGTTCAAGAAGCGGAAAAAACAATGATGAAATCTCGTTATTAAGTCTTCCTTTTCCTTCAACGATGTCATGTTTCACGCCATTAAAAGCGGTCGCATCGTTTTTGTACTGAATTCGAAGTTGATCACTGTTCTCGGTTGTGAACAATTGTTTCGCTTTACCTTCATATAGAAGTGTCATACCGTTTCCCTCCAGAAGTTCATCTACGTTTTAGAGCCCAACACGCTCAAACAATACGTCGACATTTTTCATGTGATGTTTTTCGTTGAAGCACTCATCAAGGTCTGCACCTGTTAATACGTCTGTAATCTTCGGTTCTGCTTCGACAAGCGTTCGAAACGGCACGCGCGTTTCCCAAGCTTCCATCGCTTTTGGTTGAACGATGTCATACGCTTCTTCTCGTGCCATGCCACGGTCAATGAGTGCTAACAAAACACGTTGAGAATAGATTAAGCCGAACGTTTTCTCCATATTTTCTTTCATGTTATCTGGATAGACCGTCAACTCATCAACAATCTTCGTAAAACGATTTAGCATGTAATTTAGTAATATCGTGCTGTCTGGCAAAATGATGCGCTCTGCCGATGAATGAGAAATATCACGCTCATGCCATAGTGGCATGTTCTCAAATGCTGTCGTAACGTGACCACGAATCACACGTGCAAGACCGGTCATGTTCTCTGATCCAACAGGATTTCGTTTATGTGGCATCGCAGATGAACCTTTTTGACCTTTTGCAAAAAACTCTTCAACTTCGCGCGTCTCTGTTTTTTGGAGGTTACGAATTTCAACAGCCATCTTCTCGATACTCGTCGCAATGAGCGCTAGTGTAGATACGTAATGAGCGTGTCGATCTCGTTGAAGCGTTTGTGTTGAAATTGGCGCAGTTTGAATTCCTAATCGCTCGCATACGTGCGCTTCAATTTCTGGTGGAATGTTCGCAAACGTTCCGACCGCCCCTGACATCTTACCGACACGTACACCTTCAGCTGCCTGATCAAAGCGATCAAGATTTCGTTTCATTTCTGCATACCAGAGTGCGAGTTTCAATCCAAATGTCGTTGGCTCAGCATGAACGCCGTGTGTACGTCCCATCATTAACGTATAACGATGTTCGTTCGCTTTTTTACCGAGAACATCAATAAAGCGTTCAAGATCTGCACGCAGAATTTCGTTCGATTGCTTCAAAAGATACGAAAGTGCTGTATCAACAACATCTGTTGACGTTAATCCGTAGTGCACCCATTTACGCTCTTCACCAAGCGTTTCAGATACTGCGCGTGTAAAGGCGACAACATCGTGACGTGTACTTGCTTCGATTTCGTGAATACGATCTACATCAAATGAAGCGTTTTTGCGGATCTTCTCAACATCTTCTTTTGGAATGTCTCCGAGCTCAGCCCAAGCTTCACAAGCGGCAATTTCAACTTCTAACCATGCTTGAAAACGATTTTGCTCCGTCCAAATACTTCCCATTTCTTCTCGTGTGTAGCGTTCAATCATTGTGTTGCCTCCATTGTATGTGTACGTATGTGTAGTTGTAGTGATCGTTCTAGCGCTTCTTCAACCGTTGATGCGGTAATGTTCAAATGACCCATCTTTCGTCCAGGTCGAGCCTCGCTTTTCCCATAAAGATGAAGGAATGCATCTGTAAACTCCGGAATCATCTTTATTGCTTGTTCCACATGTTCACCAAGAATGTTGTCCATAATTACTGGGTGATACAGCTTCGGTTTCACGAGCGGCCAGTCACAAATTGCGCGAATGTGTTGCCCAAACTGGGAAACATTGCAACTGTTCATCGTGTAATGTCCAGAGTTATGTGGTCTTGGCGCAAGTTCGTTCACGTAAATCTCATCGCTCGTTGTATAGAACATTTCTACGGCAAGCGTACCGACAAGTTCAATGCTGTTCGCAAACGCTTCTGCCATTTGTACCGCTCGCTTTTTTGCGTCTACACTAATTCTTGCAGGCACAATCGTTCGTTTAAGAATGTTATCTTCATGTATGTTCTCAGCAACTGGGAAGGTTTTAAGTTCACCTATTAGGTTGCGCGTAACGATAACACTAATCTCTTTTTCAAAAGAAACAAATCCTTCAACAACAAGTTCTACACCCTTACGGTAGAGCTCTTGAAATGCTTGATCGCTTTCTTCTCTTGAATGAATCACGTATTGCCCTTTTCCGTCATAGCCTCCACTACACGTTTTAAGAACGGCGGGAGTGCCTAAAACATCAATTGCTGCTTTTAAATCATCCGCAGACGTGATCGCTTTGTACGGCGCGACGGTTAATCCCGCTTCTTCTAACGCTTCTTTCTCACGCAAGCGATGTTGTGTTGTCTTTAATAACGTTATCCCTTGGGGCAACTTTCCAGCTTCTTGCAAAATGGTTGCGGTGTTCGCATCTACGTTTTCGAATTCAAAGGTAACGACATCACTCACTTCGGCTAATTGCTTTACTGCTTCTTCGTCGTTATACGCACCGACAATTTCAATATCTGCGACTTGTGCTGTAGGAGATCCAGCTACAGGTTCAAGCACGGCAATCTGATATCCCATCGCTTTCGCTTCGAGTGCCATCATTCTGCCAAGTTGTCCGCCACCTAGAATACCGATCGTTTGGCCAGGTGTAATCATGATTGTACCTCCTGATTGGCAAGTACATCGTTTTTCTTCGCTTCTCTTCTTGCTTCTAGCTTGTGTGCAAGCTCTCGGTCCCAAACGCTAAGCATTTGTGCTGCAAGCAATCCAGCATTCTCAGCTCCTGCTTCACCGATCGCTACTGTCGCAACCGGTACGCCTTTTGGCATTTGTACGATGCTTAGTAGTGAATCCCATCCACTTAACGTCTTGGATTGTACAGGCACACCAATTACTGGCAACGTTGTTTTGGCAGCAACCATTCCAGGAAGATGTGCAGCACCGCCGGCACCTGCAATAATGACTTTCAATCCACGTTCTCTTGCAGATGATGCGTAGTCAAACATATAATCAGGCGTACGATGGGCCGATACAATCCGTTTCTCATAAGGAATTTGTAATTCTTCTAAAATTTGTACCGCCAACTTCATCGTCGGGTCATCGGATGTACTTCCCATGATTACGCCAACATCAACAGTCATTCTAAACGCTCCTATCTTTAGGCATATCAAAGAACCCGCTGTCTTATTCATTCGAGCACCGGGAGGAGACATGTTGCCATAGACGTACGACAACCATTTGTCTCCTCATAGTCCAGCCATTTACGGTAGCCAGGTAGAAACTTTCGAGCCATATTCTCGAATTTATATGAGGTATCTTGTGAAAGATCAATGAAATGCCTTACTCTTCTTCTATCGTAGTATGCGTCAGATTAATTGTCAATGTAAACTCGAATATTTACAAAGATTAATAATCGATCGTTCGGATATTGGCTAAATAAGGTGAGCGACGACCGCTTTAAGCATCGTTCTTAACCTGAAAGGGTATTTCACGAATCCAACAAGTTCCACTAAAAAACCAAACGAACCGGTTCGTTTGGTATCCCATTCATCTATGTAGAATGAACTTTGGATTTTCTTGTTTTTCACTTTTGGTTCTTACTTCCTATCACAGGGGAAACTTTTACTACAGAGCATAAGGGAACCACCGGTTCACTTCTCTGCCTACTGGCTAGGGTTAATATATAGTAGTTCAAGTGTCGAATAAACGAATTTAAGAGGCGGTTAGGCAAGGAAAAGTGATCATTTTCAAATTGGATACGCACCTATACTCGTAAACTGTAATAATAAGAAATATACGTGACAGTTGAGGCCCTAAAGTGTACTGTTTCAAGGCTGGATTATCACTTAAAAGAGAGTCAGAGGTCGCAAAGGTCCTTGCGCTCAACGAGCACCACTGCTCACGTCTTTTTACCCTTCTCGGCACCGGAAGCTGTCGAAGTGAACTTCGACAGACAAAATCTAGGCGTCCACCCGTAAAGAGCGAACTCAACCATAGGGTTCAGTGAATTTCTTACGTTCAACTTATGTATTTAGTTGCATTTACAATCGGTCAACCACATAATGCAATTCTACAAACTGATTAAACGTCTGCACTTGTTTTAATGACAAGTTATGTTTTGAATCCGTTTCCGGAAACAACCGTACGCCTTTACCAATTAGTTTCGGGGCAACCGTTACAGTGATTTCATCGAGAAGATCTGCTTTCAAGAATGAAGAAACGAGCTCACCGCCACCGACGAGCCAAATGTTCTTTCCACTTTCTTGTTTTAATTGGTTAACGAACGAGTCAAGATCTTCATGAACACGCTGAACGGACGGTTCACCGTCAAGGAATTGGTTTGTAAACACGAATGTTCGTTTATCTTGATAAGGAAAGCCTTCGTTAATCGTTTCTTTTTTAACCCAATCGTACGTTTTTCTGCCCATCAAGACCGTGTCAACCGTTTCATAAAAGGCGGAAATCCCATTGTCGCCTTCACCATCTACTTCGAATAACCAGTCAAGTTGTTCATTCTCAGTCGCAATATAACCGTCTAAACTAACCGCGATAAATAAGACAACACGTCTTTTCTCACACATAAAATCGCCTCTGCTTTATATTCTTTAAGTGGAATCAACTTACAAATAGAATATAGTTTGTTTTTTCTCTACATATAAACGGATCTGAGCTTTTTTGAAGACAAGCTCAGATCCGTTGAACGTCTAATCTTTAGCGACCGCCTCAAACACAATCTTTTGCGCTTTAACGGTTACATTTTGTTCACGATCTTCCGTAAAGATTGGCTTTTCTACTCGCTTTACGGGTCGATAGCCTTCTTCGTCAATTCTCGCTAAACAATCACCAATCGTTTCATTGTCTACAACTTCAAATGTTTTCTTTCGGGCCATTTATCTTCGCAATCCTTTCACCCAGAACCCGCCGAAAAATGCTTTTGGTTCATGGGAAATGATAAAAGCTTTCGGATCAAGTAACTTCACTGTATCATAAAGTAGCTTCTCACTTCGACGAGAAGTCAAAATCTCCATCATTAACCGTTCGCCTTCTCGTCCGTATGCCACCCAGTTGGTTACTCCGTAGCCTTTATCACGCAGTTGGTTAGGAATGTCTGGCTCGTATTCTTTCGTGATGACGTTCACTGTAATGTAGCCTAGGGCGAGCTTTTCTTCAATCTTCATGCCTACAATCACACCAATGCCGTACCCGAGTGCATAGGCCGTCACGTGAAAGACGGATGTCATGTTATCCAAAACGATGCCTAAACCGGTCACGTAAACGACAATTTCAAACATCCCTGCACTTGCTGCCAGTAGTTTTAAGTTTTTCAAGGTTAAGATTAAACGAAGCGTTAACAAACTAACGTAGACAATATTAATCGCAAATATAATGAAAACGACACTCCACGCATGTTCCATTAACTCATTCATTCGGCGGCGCCCTTACCCCCTAGATTTCATTTCCGCCAAAATATATCATGAAATGGAACAAACGAATAGGGGATAAAAAACGCTATTTCCGACAATGAACGACGTTTATTTCTTCGGAATTCCAAGCGCCTCTTCTTCTTTTGGAATCCGCACGAAGTACAAGAACAAAAAATTCAACACCGAAAAAACAGCCATCGTAATGTATGCTTGAAAAATCAATGGCAGGATGAGAATTTCAAGAATGACAACCGCATAGTTCGGATGCTTCAAGAACCGGTAAGGGCCTTCTTCCACACGTTTTCCATCGGGAACGACGAGGATTTTTGTGTTCCAAAAACGGCCTAATGTTAACAACACCCATAACCGTAATCCTTGTATAGCAAGAAACACGAGAAGTAATAGCTGCCATACCGGGGAGAGAGGAAATCCTCGCCAGAACACTTCACTGATTAAAGTTACGAGAAATAATACGTGCATGCCTACCATATATGGATAGTGCCGGGCTCCGTATTCGATCGCACCTTCATCTTTAGTCAGTCGCTCATTTCGCTTCGCAACTTGAAGTTCCAACGACTCGTTGAAATATGACCCAACTCATCACAATGAGAAATAAAATCATCGCTCTTCTCTCCATTCAACCCACAATAATTCAGAACAAAATCCTGGACCAAGTGCCGTCACCAAACCTTGTTCTCCGACTGATGGTCCACGATCGATAATTTCTTTGAACACGTAAAGTACTGTAGGTGAGCTCATGTTGCCATGATTTCTCAGCACCTCTCGCGCCGGTTCCGTATGTTCGCTAGGAAACTGAAGCGATTGTTCATACGCCGTAAGAACTTTTTTCCCCCCTGGATGCGCAACGAACTGATCGATATCCTCTTTTGAGCGGTCAATGACGGATAGAAAGCTAATCACGTTCTCGTCTAACCAGTCGGTCACAATTGAAGGAATGTCTCTTGAAAAAACGACATGTAATCCGGTATCACTTACGTCCCACCCCATCACACGTAAAGAATCAGGCATGAGCGTCGACCTCGTATGTGTAATGACAGGCACATGCGTATGCCGGGACTTCACTTTCTCCCCTTGCATTAATACACAAGCGACCCCATCAGAGAACAAAGATGTGCCGATCAAGTTGCTTTTGCTTTGGTCGTTCGGTTGAAATGTCAAACTACATAGTTCAATACAAAGAATGAGCACTCGCGCCTCTGGAAATGCGCGGCAATACTCATATCCGCGGGACAATCCAGCTGCACCACCTGCACAACCTAACCCCCAAAGTGGAACTCTCTTTGTGTGTGGACTCATGTTTAGCCGATTCATAATTCTTGCATCCAAAGACGGGGTAGACACCCCCGTACTTGTCACACAAAAAATGGCATCAATCTCAGCATCGTCACCTGTGCGTCTTGCAAACACTTCGAAATCGCCTCATGTCCAAGATCAACAGCTTTTTCGATGAACGTATCATTTTTCTCTCCGAAGGAATGGGCCTCTGCATACCAATCGATCGGCATCACGAACTGCCTGTTCACAATGTCACCATTATCAAACACTTGCAACAGCCGATCGATATCTTTATATCGATCTTTAAATATCCGTCTAGCAAACGATGCAATTTCTGTTTGGGATACATTGTTCTCGGGCATTACTGTTGCAATCGCTTCTATTTTCGACAACCTCTCCACCTCAATGCGCATGACTTTATTCTAAGCATCACCAAAAGTGGAAGATTTATGTACAAAAAAATAAAGGGCATTGCTGGTGGTCAATGCCCTTCATCTATCGTTCTATTATACTTCGTCGTCTTCTTCGTCATCATCTGCGCCAAGTGGATCTTCATCGTCTTCCTCACCTAGCGGATCTTCATCGTCTTCACCTAATGGATCTTCATCATCTTCACCGAGTGGATCTTCTGCAGGCTCATCTGCTGGTTCATCCATTGGCTCATCGTCAAGACCATCTTCTTCAGGCGCTTCATCAATGCCACCTTCTGGATCTTCTGGGGCATCTTCCCCGCATGCCGCTAACATACCTACTGAAAGGATTGCCGATAGTGCACCGTATAGAAGTTTTTTATTCATGATCAAACACTCCTCATTCGTTTCATATTGGCTAACCTCGTGTTGTTAGCTGTGAACATCATATCAACGAATCCAGCCATCGCCTAGAGGTTCTGCAGATTTTTGATTTTGCTTTACTTTTTCTCACAATACTGACATCTGTATGCAATCAAAACGATACATCGCCATTCCTCCAATCGCAGGAATGCCCCCGTTGTGTCAAACCCCTGGCCCCTTACGCTCTCTATTATCTGTTACGAGTGTAACCTCCCATTAATCTTTAATTCGAGAGTAATCCCCTCTCAACCAGGGCATACTCCGAGGGTACACATAACTTTCTTTGAAAGGATGAAATGATTGAAACGTACATGGATCACCATAATGGCGCTTCTCCTATGCGCAATTCCTACTATTGTAAACGGGCAACCTGACGAAGCGAGACAAGGAGAGACACTTCCTGAACTTGCAGATGCATACCCAGGTGTGATTTTGATTAGAGGCAACCCCGATACGAATCAGATTGCACTTACCTTTGATGATGGACCTGATCCCCGTTTTACAGAAACCGTGTTGAATACACTTGAAGACTACGGAGTTCAAGCAACATTCTTTGTCATCGGTGAACGGGCCGAAGCAAACCCTGACTACATTCGCCGCATTCAAGAAGAAGGTCATGAACTTGGAAATCACACGTTTTCCCACCCTAATTTGACGGATTTAACTGCCGATCAAATGCAAACTGAAATTGAGCAAACAGACGAGATCATCGAGCAACTCGTCGGCTATCAACCCACACTCTTTCGCCCGCCGTATGGCATGATTCTCGATTCACAAATGGAACGTCTCGAACAAATGGGCAATTATGCAGTGGGTTGGACGGTTGATCCAAACGATTGGCAAGAAATTTCTGCAGAAGAGGTGACAGCGCGCGTACTCGCAGACACGACCGCAGGCGGGGTTATCCTATTACACGATGGCGTAGATGAACCATCTCTTACGGTCAATTCACCTGAAGCTTTAAACGAATTGATTCCAAGACTTCAACAAGCGGCTTTCAGTTTGTCACAGTTGCAGAATTGTTCGACGTGTCTAATGAGAAATAAGCGAAACGCTGATTGGCGATATATTCTATGAACTTTTTTCATAAATAGCATAAGGCAACTTCAAGTATATCTATACCGTTTATAAACGGTAAGCTAGTTGTTGTGTTATTGCCGAAATGTGATGACGTCGAAGCGCACGGTCTGTGCCGCACATCACGATTCTCATATTTGTTCGGAAACAAAAAAGCCTATATTCATCTATAAAAGGACGCGAACCGCTTGCGCATTGATTTTCATAGAGGACAAGGTCGGTCACTCTCTGTAACTCTTTATGCAACCATTCCGGAAATGAATGATGGATCCCCGCTTTAGAACCCGATTCTATGAAGCAACCGGCCAGGTCGTAAACCGAAATGCATTTTAACGCCAAAAGAAAACGCACGTGACCCATGAAAGAAGCGTGTTATCACTCTTCTATAGTTGATGAGGTGTTTACTCATAAACACCTCTAGTTGTATAACATTTGGGGATATTTAGGAGATTGGTGTTCTGGATCGCACCCGAAACGATCTAGATAGAATGAACGTAAGATTTACCTGATTTGCGCTGTTGGGTGTTGGGTTGGAGGGGGAGCGCGGGGCTGGGTGCCATTTTGCGCGCAAGTTTGCCTAGTTTAACGATTTTGGCGCTCATTCCGCTAAACTCCTGCGCAGTTTGTTCCAACTTGCGCGCAGATTCCAGGCTGAAGTGCCAACGACACGTCCGCCCCGCCGGGGGCCGAAACAAAACCGCACTCGGTTCGGCGCGGCACGTGACGACAGCTTGTGGATACTTCAGAGCGAGGATGTACACGTGACTTTGTGAACTGTTCCCACGTTTATGAGAAAATACCGCTTTTCCTGCGATTTTCCCGAACTCGAGCACAGTTTTCACTTTACCAAGCTTACCATTGGTTCTTGCAGAAATATGTTAGTGCAACTAATCTAGATCGCCACTGGATTCCAATATCTCTCCAAATGAGTCCAGGCGCAAAAACTCAAACGGTTATCCAGCGCCCACCGACGGAAAGCGGCGCGACCGGTCTGTGCCGCCTATCCCCCTTATACAGCTACACCCAAAAGAAAACGCACACGGCGCTTGGCCGTGTGCGTTTATTCATTTATCGATTAGTAATCGTTTCAGGGTAAAGGTCATGGTATAACAAACGTTGTTCTGCCATGTTCTCGAACTTCGTACCGGTTTGCCATAATTCACATACGGGTCAATCGAGATGCCACCTCGCGGCGTAAATTTCCCCCATACTTCTATATAACGCGGGTCCATTAATTCAACGAGATCGTTGACGATAATGTTAATCGCGTCTTCATGGAAATCTCCATGATTACGAAAACTAAACAAGTATAATTTTAACGATTTGCTCTCGACCATCTTTACGTCAGGGATATAGCTAATATGAAGCGTAGCAAAATCCGGTTGACCTGTGATCGGGCATAACGTCGTAAATTCCGGGGTGTTAAACTTTACGAAATAATCCCGGTTTTGATGTTGATTCTCAAACGTCTCAAGAACTGCTGGATCATACTCAAAAGAATATGCGGTCCCTTGATTCCCAAGCTGTGTGATTTCTGGTAAGTCTTCTTTTCCTCTGCCAGCCATGGAGATGCTCCTTTATTTCAAATTACACGCCTTGCTTGTTGCCCCAAATGAGTGCATGGATTTGCGGCAACATACGCACATTGTTCAGCTCTCTGTCTTCCATTACGGTGTCTACAAGCCATTCATAACGATGAAGCAAGTGGTCCCGAAGTTTCTCTGGTTGATTCTCATGCAAATCGTCATTACCGACTTGCAAATAAAAAGGCATGTGCGGATACCGTTGATGTACCTGTTTCGCATACGCCAAATCTCCATCGTTAAAGATCACGACTTTGAGCGATTGCGAACCTTCACTTCGCGCTGATAACCGCTCGACAAACAAGTCCAACTGCTCGAAGTTCGTAACCATGGTCGAACTCGGTGGCTTTGGTGAGATGGTCACATCGTCAATACTGAGGAGCCAGTCTTGCCAGTAACTCCCTTGGGTTTCCACCGCAGTTTGTATTTCTCGATCTGTAAGAAGTTCTACGAGCTCACCAATGCCTTTATGGAGCGCTGGGTTTCCACCAGAAATCGTTACATGATTATAACGATCTCCACCGGTGTCGTCCAAACGTTCCAACACATTTTCTGCCGATAGCGCTTCTGCCTTTTGACTGCCATCCCACGTAAATGCTGAGTCACACCACGAGCAACTATAATCACACCCACCTGTACGAACGAACATCGTCTTTTGCCCTGCAACCATACCCTCTCCTTGAACCGTCGGCCCAAAGATCTCTAATACAGGAATTTTCATCGGTGCTCCTCCTGTTTCGGACGATAAATCGCATAGCTTGTTGGGGTTTCCCTCACGATGACTTGCAGACAAAACGGTCGGTGCGCCTCTTTGGACAACAGTTCATCTACTTGGTCCCAAATGACACTTGCCACAACTTCTGTCGTCGGTATACCTGCCTTGAACTCCGGATGTTTATTAAGAAGTGAATGGTCAAAACGACCATGCACTTGTTTTTTTAGTTCCTTAAAATTTATTAAAAATCCAGTGCTGTCAAGCTCATCTCCAGCAACGGTCACATTTACAAAATACGTATGTCCGTGCATTTCTTGGCAAATGCCGGCACTCGGATCGTCAATAAAATGCGCAGCAGCAAAGTGCATATCTTTATTCAACTCATAACGATAGTCATGTTGTACTTGCGGGTAAAACTGCTGAAGCATTAGCGATCACTGCCTTTACGCTCGAGATACTTGTTTAGCCCAAGTTGTCTTAACTCACATGCTGGACATTCGCCACACCCATCACCTTGAACACCGTGGTAGCATGTTAATGTCCGCTCACGTACATAATCGAGCCTACCTAAATCATCCGCTAACTTCCACGTTGCTTCTTTATCCAGCCACATGAGAGGAGTATGAATAACGAAAGTGTCGTCAATCGCAAGGTTTAGCGTTACATTTAAAGATTTAACAAACCCATCACGACAATCAGGATAGCCACTATAATCGGTCTCACACACACCTGTAATGATATGATTCGCCCCACGTTGCTGGCCAAATATCGTAGCAAACGTTAAGAAAAGCAAGTTACGGCCTGGCACAAACGTGCTCGGTAACTCACCCTCTCCTCCATCAGTCACTTCAATATCTGAACGAGTGAGTGCATTTGGAGCAAGTTGGTTCAACAGATCCATATCAAGAATATGATGCTCGACGCCTACGTCTTTCGCGATCGCCTTTGCGACATTCAATTCTTCACTATGACGCTGACCATACGCAAACGTAACCGCATAGACCGTTTCAAAACGCTCTAATGCCCAAAAAAGACAAGTTGTGCTATCTTGTCCTCCACTAAAAACGACGACTGCTTTTTCACGCTTCATCACATACCCCTCCTTTCTATCAGTAAAATAGTCAATCTATATTATCATACAGGTATTTTTCATAAAAATAAAGACGTATGCGACCCTCATTTTTGTGACAGTTTCTCCCACGTTATCTTTGAATTTCATAGCGGTCGACGATTTCTAAGAGCTGCTCTTGATCTGTAGAAATCGGTGTAATTCTTTCCACTTGGCGATCATTTTGAGCAACATGTATGACAAAGTACCCCGCTCCGTTATGAGCTAAATAAAACGTAGGGTTGCCTGATGTATATCGTGTGCCTGTTCCGAGATATTGGTACGTATAATACTGCCAATTTGATTCCTCAAAAATACTCGCTTCTAGCGCCCGTTCTTGATGGACCGTAGAGATATAGTGAATCGGAACGTACAATAACAACATCGCAAGCAGCATACCGGTGATCCAATAGATAGGTGTCTGTTTCACTAGTAACTCCTCCTAAACCGTATCTCGTACACTCTATGTCGATGTCTACTAGATTAGAACGCGTACCCGTTTCAGTTTTTGTCGGATTTCTTTGCATCATTTCTATTGGCTTTTTCGTAGATTTTCCATATACTATGTAATTAAAGAGGAGTGGTGTTCATGAACGCAAAAGTATGGGATCCTTCCCTTTATGACGATACAGCTGCCTACGTTTCCAGGTATGGCAAAGACTTATTAGAAGAGTGGTTAGCTCCTAAAAAAGGGGAAACCATTATTGACCTTGGCTGTGGTACGGGCGAGCTCGCTGACCGCATTACCCAACTCGGCGCAACCGTTCACGGAATTGATTCATCTAGCTCCATGGTTGAAACGGCGAAGGCAAAGTATCCAAACCTATCATTTGAAGTAGCCGATGCGAAAGAATTCAAAGTCGACCAGCCTGTTGACGCTGTTTTCTCAAATGCGGCGCTTCATTGGATGACCGAACCTGATCCAGTACTTCAATCGGTATCTAAATCACTAAAGCCAGGTGGTCGGTTTATTGGAGAGATGGGTGCTCAAGATAACATCGCAACCATTATTGCCGCTGTGAATATGGCTTTTGTAGAGATTGGGCAAGAACCGATGCCGACGATTTTCCCATGGTACTTCCCGAGTTTAGGAGAGTACACGTCTCTACTAGAGAAGCACGGTTTTGTCGTAGAAAAAGCTGTCTACTTCAATCGTCCGACACCGCTCGTCAACGGTGCAGAAGGACTGAAGATTTGGATGCAAAACTTTGCTGATCCACTTTTGCAACCTCTCGAACCTGAAATTCGTGAAGAAGTGTTAGAACGAACCATACAATTTGCTGAACCGGCCCTTCGTGACGGTGACCAATGGTATGCCGATTACGTTCGCCTACGTTTTAGTGCATATAAAGAAGAATAACCTGATATGTTCAGGTTATTCTTCTTTATTTTTCTCATTTTCCTTCATTCTCTTCGCGATCTGTTGGTCATCTGCGCACTCCGACTGTTCCAATTTTGCAATCACACGCCGCTGGCGATCTCGTGAATGGTTTTGGCTCAGTTTCGATTTCCCTTGCAATTCTGTTATTTTCATTTTAAAGCCAACAACGCCTTTTTTCATGCCTTCTATATAGTCGCTATCTTCCAGAAATGTGTCTTCATAAGTGAGCACGAGTTGTTTTAATGCGTCGTGCAGCTCATCATCTCGTAAATATCCCATCGTCCCATACACATGTACGGACTCATAATTCCATGTAGACACCGCTTCTTCGGTTTCATACCATGAAGAAGAAATATAGCTGTGTGCACCGATGAAAATTGCAAGTGCACGCTGCCCTTCAATCGTTTTCCATTGATGATTGGCTCTTGCAAAGTGCCCGATCAAATGCTCTTTATTTTCATCTAGAATGAGCGGTACGTGTGTCGCTTCAGGTATACCGTCTACATCTACTGAAACGAGAGAAGCAAACGGATATTGCTGCAGAAAAGCATAGACTTCATCTTCGTTCTTCATTGCAAAATGCTTAGGAATGTACATGGCCGCCTCCCGAGTGTAAGATTCATTACAATCATATCGCGTTTAAACCATATATCCAATAAGGAGGAAACATCATGAATGAACAAACAATGTTCGATCGCGCAAACGAATTATTCACGAAATATGAACAAGCTTTCAACGGGGCACTGAATGGCGAGATGGATATGCGTCACTTTGCGTCATTTTATACAGATTCTTTCATCGCTGCCAACCGAATGGGGTAATGACCGGGGATAACGATGAATCACTTCAAGTAAATATGAAACAAGGCTATGAATATTACCGATCAATCGGCACAAAAGCGATGCAATGCTTACACGTCAAACTGAACATCATTGATGCTCATCACGGGGTTGCTCACACCGAGTGGCAAGCGAGTTATGTTGTAAACGACAAGACCATTCACGTTCCTTTCGTGCCAACTATTTGCTGCAATTTCAAAAAGGAGAACCGAAATTTCGGTTGGATTACCGGGGATGAATCGGAGTTGTTGCACAAGTACGGTGTTATTTGAGTGAAGAGACTCGCTATTTTTTGTACTCTCTTGACGAAAAATAGCGAGAGCTGTTATATTAATATAGGTTCATACATAAACGCGGGGCTGTAGTTCAGGGGGAGAACGCTTGTCTGGCAGACAAGAGGTCGAGGGTTCGAATCCCTCCAGCTCCACCATACATAGTGACTAACGCATCTTTTCGTACAAAACGAGAAGGTGCGTTTTTTATTTTACTAAGGTAGACTAGAGAAAAAGGAGTGGATGATTGTGGCTACCATTGATGACTTTCAAGTTTTAGACATTCGAATTGGAACAGTAAAAACCGCTGAGCCATTAGCAAAAGCAAAGGTTCCAGCCATTGCAATGAGCATCGATTTCGGTGACGAGATCGGTATCAAACATTCTAGCGCCCAAATAACAAATCGCTATGAACCTGAAGCGGTCATCGGAAAACAAGTGACCGCCGTCGTCAACTTTCCACCTCGAAAGATTGCTGGCTTCACCTCAGAAGTGCTTGTCCTCGGTGCTGTTCCAGGAAAAGGTGATGTCATTCTCTTATCTCCTGATGAACCTGTTGCCAATGGCACATCGATTAGCTAACCATCCGTCAATACACTGGCTCAAACGAGTCAGTTTTCTTTTAACCTCAAGGTTCCATCATGGCCGCATATAAATCTAAGACTTCACGAGCGCTACAAAGTTAGGATCTGCTTCCAATATCGCGTGTTTGGAACTAGACGTCTATTGATTGGAAGCAAACGTGGGGAAAACGTTCATATGCGACTGAATCTGCTTCCAATAGCGGTTCTTTGGAAACAGCTAGTCGATCTAACCGAACCACCCACTCAGCAACTACACGCTCACAAGTCACTCCCTCCACACCCCGAATCACCGATGGATGATCTGATTATCGTCCCGTATCCTCGGACCTGTTTTTCAAAAATATTCTCCCTGCTGATTGACGTTCAGAACATCCTGTGTGTAAATATTAAGAATAGTATTTACAATTTATGTGGAAAAGGGGAATTCGATGAAGCACCTACTCATATTATGTTGGATTTTGCTCATTGCTTTTGCTCCGCTCACAGCCGACGTTCAAGCGAACTCGGTCACAGTAGACACCGCGCAACAAACGACCGAACCGACAAAGGTTTCTGACGTACAACTTCTCATTGAACATCTCAAACGTCACGATGGGTTCATGGATGCACGCGTACATAATGATTTGCAGCGTCAACTCGTCGTCATGCGCATGATGATTGACCCGAATGATACCGATGCACTCACCGAAGCGATGCTCGCTTTCAAAGATGACCTTGCGCTTTACCACGCTCAAAACCGAATGAGTACGACCGCTTACGAGCTTCTCAGAAAAAAATCCGATCTCTATTTATTGCGTGATGAAACGCCGATTGCCACTTTTGATCAAGATTGGAACAACCGTGACACATCACACACACTCGCCTATCACCCACCCGAAGAAGCAGGCTTAACCACCTCATTTATCGATGAGATTGATTCGATCGTCCATGCCGGCATGACAACCGATCAGCTATTCCCTGGTGCAGTCACTCTTGTGGGAAAAGACGGGAAGATTGTTCAACATGAAGCATACGGTGATGCCTATCGTTTTGACGCTGACGGAGAAGAGTTACCTTCAGACGAAAAGATCTCGATGCAGACGGATACGATCTTTGATCTCGCTTCTTTAACGAAAACATTTACAGCGACAGCCGTCATGCAACTCGAGGAACGAGGCTGGTGTCGATTCATGACCCGGTAGCCAATTATCTTCCTCAGTTTGGGACTCATGGCAAAGAAGAAGTGACGATCAAGCAATTACTCACACATACATCTGGTGTACCCGCTTCCATTCAAACGAGCCAATACGATACGGTTGATGACATGTGGGATGCGATCCTAGAAATTGAACTGATCAATACTCCTGGCACGACGATGGTTTATAGCGATGTAAGTATGCTCGTTCTCGGTAAACTTATTGAGGAAGTATCATCTGAACCACTTGATGCGTATATTCATGAGCATATTACAAAGCCCCTTGGCATGAACGAGACGATGTTCAATCCTCCAGAAGAGCTACTCGGGCAAATTGCTCCGACTGAATACACCGACGAGCGCGGCCTTGTATGGGGCATTGTGCATGACGAAAAAGCAGATGACCTCGGTGGCGCAACTGGTCACGCCGGGCTATTCAGCACTGCCTATGATTTGGCGGTTTTTCTACAAATGCTTTTAAATGGCGGGACGTATGATGATGAGCAAATTTTACAGCCAGAAACGGTGGGGCGAATGATGCGAAATGAAATCGTCCGAGAAACCCACATCGGTCAAAGTCTAGGCTGGAACGTTGATCGAGGTTGTTCATGGGTGGGTTATCTTCCCCATCTGCGGTCGGCCATACCGGGTTCACCGGTACAACATTTGTCGTGGATCCGATTACGGACAGTTTCGTCATCTTTCTTTCCAACAGAGTTCACCCGACGAGAGATGAAGGGTCAATCAATACCGTCCGTCATGACGTTGCACAACAAGCGGCTCGTGCAATACCCGTATCTGCACCAAGCGGTGAACCGGCATGGTATTCTGGTTACACACGAAACGCGAGCCATACCCTCTCCTTTTCCATCGATGCGACAGATCATGATGCCATAACGTTTGATACGTGGTTTCATATTGCCAATGACATTGAACGTGACTACGGAATCGTTGAAGTATCCGATGATGACGGTGAAACGTGGCAATCATTGTCTGGTCGGGTCAACCGAGACGACACACAAAACACCATTCACCGCGAATGGGTAGGATCAACCAAATGGGAATGGGTATCCGCAAATTTTCCAATTGCCGATTACTCAGGACCCATCGACGTCCGCTTTCGTTATGAAACGAGCGAATCAAACGGCAGAGGTTGGTATATCGATCAAATAAGTGCTGATGAAAATGGGATTACAGATTTCGATGCGAATGGCTGGGTGTTGACAGATCATTAAGAAGCTTGCCCGCATATGAAAAGATATGCGGGCATTTTGTCGGAAGTAGATTTGAAGTGAGGAGATATGTTATAGGGTATTAATGCCCCCTCCCCCTAAGCCACGCATATCACACTCACCCTTCAACCGTGCCACATGCAATTCGAGCGCCTGATCTTTCTAAAACGAGGGAAGAACCTGCTGGCAATACGGGATTATTTATTGAACCCTCTATAAGACTGGCGTGTTCGGCGACAATCGAATCGCTGTACCGGCCATCGTTGTCGGTACGGATGTTCGGCAATTCCCCTGCCACTGACGATAATTCATGGTCGGGGTTCCAATATGCACCTGCGGATTGAAACTCCGGTGCATCGCATGCCGCATACTCATGAAAATGAAATTCGTAATTTGTGTTTGGACGTAAACCGGACACGCTTACGTGCACACGCACCCCTGCGTCATCAGGTTCCAAATAGACAAGCCCCATCGGAATACCCTCCCGGTCAACGAGTTGTGAAGTGACCGGGTCACTTGCCTCCACCGGAACCGTTGATTGAATTAGCACCGCAGCAATCATCGCTAAACGCCATACTACTTTCTTCAATTCAAACACCTTCTCTTCTACTGAACTGCTCCCATTTTCCCCCAAAAAAGCCATTTCCATGCACACTAAAAACACTGCACAGCGTCACGGGGACACGGTGCAGTGTTTATCGTCATCCATGCTATAAGAAGAACAAATATCCGACAAAGATGAAGAACAACGCATACATAATCGGGTGAACATTTTTTCCTTTTCCGGCAAGAACCATTGTAATTGGATAGAACATAAAGCCGAGTGCAATTCCGCTAGCGATGCTATACGTTAGTGGCATACCAACAACGACGAGAAATGCAGGAATGGCAACTTCAATTCGGTCCCATTCGATAAGTCTCAGTGACGATGCCATTAGTACGCCGACAATGATGAGGGCTGCGGCTGTAACATGGGACGTGACGACTTCAAGAAGTGGCGAGAAGAACAGAGCCACTAAGAAAAACCCTGCCGTCACAATGGCGGTGAAACCGGTTCGCCCCCCTGCAGCGACACCGGCTGAAGATTCTACATAAGCTGTCGTCGTTGACGTACCGAGAATCGCACCGATAGACGTTGCAGAAGCGTCAGAAAGTAACGCTCGTCCGGCATTTGGAAGCTTGTTATCTTTAACGAATCCCGCTTGTTGGGCAACCGCATAAAGCGTCCCCGCTGTATCAAAGAAATCAACGAATAAAAACGTAATTACGACAATCGATAATTGCAAAATCATTTCCGTTGTCCATTGCACTTCTCCTAAATGCGTAAACGCTGCCCCAAAAGTCGGAGCGAGACTTGGAATGCTACTAATGATTCCAGACGGTGGTTGAATTAAGCCAAATAGTATACCTGCAATCGCTGTAGCGACCATTCCATAGAACACCCCGCCACGCAGCTTCAACACCATAAAACATGCTGTAATGACAACCCCGAACATTGCAAGCAATGTGTACGGATTTGATAAATCTCCGAGGCTAACGAGCGTTGCCTCATCCAGTACGATAATATCCGCATTTTGCAGGCCAATAAACGCGATAAACAAGCCAATACCTGCGCCCGCTGCATATTTCATTTCCGAAGGGATGGCGTTAATAATCACTTCACGAATCTTAAAGAGTGTAATAATAAGAAAAATAATTCCCGATAAAAAGACGCCAAATAAAGCAATTTGCCAATCAATGCCCATCCCTAGAACAACGGTGTAGGCGAAGAACGCATTCAATCCCATACCTGGAGCTAATGCGATCGGATACTTGCCCATAGCCCCATAATAAAGGAACCAATCGCTGCAGCAATGGCGGTTGCAACGAACACTGCATTGGCGTCCATGCCCGCATCACCGAGGATAAGAGGATTCACAGCCAATATATAAGCCATCGCCAAAAATGTCGTAAAACCTGCGAGCGTCTCTCGCTTATAACTCGTTCCATGCTCTGCAAAATTAAAATAATTCTTCAACGGACTGTTCCCCCTTAAGAAAACCCATAAAAAAAGTCGTTGCCCCGATTGGCAATACGACCGAAAATGACTTGCACAAGTAGTGCAAACATATACCGATCATAGTCAAGACATTTACGGTGTCTTGGTAGAGACTTACAAGCCATATTCTTGTGGTTATATGAGGTATCTTGTATTCTTTTGTACAATATTATTCTACCAACGTTCCATATCGCTTGTCAACGAAAATCCGAACAATATCATTCAACGAGGATAATATGTTCGTAAATAGAAAAAGCAGCCCGATGGCTGCTTAACACGTTTCATCTGAACAAGCGTCCCCTTGCTTCACAACATTTAGAGGACTCGGCTTCTCTTCTGCTTTCACTTTGTTTAACACTTCCAAAAAGGCCGCTGGAGGTTGAGCGCCTGAAACGGCATACTTTCTGTTAAAAACAAAGAACGGCACCCCTTGAACGCCAAGCTCCGCCCCTTCGCGAATATCTTGCTGCACAGCTTCTTTGTATGCGCCACTCGCCAAGACATTCTGAACAGCTTCTTTTTTCAACCCAACTTCTTCCGCTAACCGAACAAGCTCTTGTTCTTCGCCAATATGTTTTCCTTCAATAAAGTACGCTTGCAATAGCTTTTCGGTTAATTCATTCATCTTCCGTGTTCTTTTGCATAGTGTGTCAAGCGGTGAGCCGCTTCAGTATTCGTCGATTGGACGAGATCCAACCGATAATCCAATCCGACTTCTTTCGCTTGAGCGGCTACTTGTTGTTGCATCGCTTCCATCTCGTCAACAGACTTGCCATATTTTTTCGCGAGCTTCTCATTCATTGATTCAACTGAATGTTTCGGAGCATCTGGTTCAAGCTGAAAGCTTTTGAATGTTACATTCACATCGTTTTTCCCTTCAAAATCCTCCAAAGCCATTTCAAACTTTCGTTTCCCTATATAACAAAACGGACAAGCAATGTCCGACCAAACTTCTACGTTCATCGTTAACGCCTCCTTCTCGTAACAGCGTAATGCATTTTTTCATGAAGCACAAAACCTTTGCTCATGTTGCCCGCTTCATATACTGCCTTTCTGAATAGCCTAATGTTTTTTGCACGTGCTTATTTTCTTTAACGGCGTGGTATTTATGAAAACCAAGGTCCGTGTATACCGAAATCGCCGCATCGTTCGTATCCACTACTTCGAGCACATATTCCATATTGTTTACGTCCTGCATCAGAACATTCATTAACGCATGGGCCACCCCTTTTCTACGATGTTCAGGGTGCGTGGCCACGTCCTCGATATAACATTGGTTGCGGGTTAAGCGTATCGGTTTTCGATTCATCGAGATCCAACAGAGGTATCCTTTCCATATCCCAAATGAGCGAATCGCATGTCGCAGTGATATGACTTGCGAATAAGATGTCAACGTAGAATAGACTGCCAATCCGATGACTTTGTCATTTTCTATCGCCACATACATTTGCTCTCGTCTAAATGTCGGGGCAATCGCTTTGATTAATTGTTCATCCGTTCGATTCAGAAACGCCAAATCACGATGAAAAGAAATGACCAAAACCGCTACGGCCTCTTGTAGAAAACGTTGATTCAATCTGTCCAGCCGCTCAATAAAATACGCCATACCCCTCACCCCTTCATCGCCAACGCGTTGCGCCCATCCATTATCAATTACGAACGTACGACTCTTCAATGAACAGTTCCATGTTTTTCCATTATACCCATTCGTTTACGCATATGTACATTTCATTAGAATCGTAGAGGTTGATTTAACCCATTAGCGATCGCTTATATATTTCCATTGCTCGTTTAAATCAATCCAATTATAATGAAGAAAAGGAGGTTGACGGATGGATAAAAACAATGACTTTCAACAACTTTTTGACTTGATGACTGACACACGAACAACGATGATCACGCAATTTGATCTTATGCATAAGAAGTTTGAGGAAATAGACAAAAGATTCGACCGTGTGGAAGAGCGCTTAGACCGAATTGAAAACGAACAAACCGCTCTTACGAAACGTGTTGGAAATGTAGAAGTTGCCCAACTCGACATGAACGCCCGTATGCTCCACGTAGAAGAGAGTAATGAGAACGTCGCTGCTGCTCTACAAGCCATTTCAAAAGTGTTGAAGCAAACGGCGAAGTGATGAGGGTTAGCTAAACACTCTTACAGAAACTCCTGCATTCAGCGCAGATCGAATTATTAGCAGATATACCCGACTTGTACCCTTTATGTTTTACAAACTTCCCGACCATTCCCTCCGCCTTTTAAACAACCATATACACTACTAGCTTGCATTCAATGCACTCGCGTTATCAAAACATAAACACTTCTCTTAGGCATGGTTCATTTATTTTGCGCCTTGAATGAAAGACCATTATCCCTAAACCTCTATTTTCAACGTGCATACCTATCCTAGTATTTATGTAATCAACACTAGGATAAACTATGTAATTCATAAACTTCAGTTCCAAAGTTCCGCTCTAGCGTCGTACACGCCATAATCAATACGAAAAAGCGCGCTAGCCACCTTCACCGTAGGATTTAAACACTCCCTCCACGGAAAACGACGTTTGCGCGCATTACTTTTTTGGCATCATTTTTCTCTTTTCATCTCATCATCCATACCGAATTCTACAACTCACCAACTTTAACTTCTTTCAATGTAGATAACGATCTGATCGTATTACTCTATATCACCTTTAACGTAACGAGAAACGTAGTCTCCACTATTTACCTATGTGATTGTACCAAAATCATTGACGGTAAAAATTAATATCACGAACGTTAATTCAATAAATTATTTTTTTCATATGTTAACTATTCCCATATAAGTTTGTTCAATACTAGTGTTCTTAGAGATTTCCATGAACTTCAATGCCTGATCGTATGCTTTCTTATCGTTGAATCGATTGGATACTTCTTCAGTCACCTCTCCTTTTTGAAAATACAAGTTATTCTGATCAAAGACTTCTATTCCTTTATCAACAAGATCAATGTTAATGTCTTCAAATGCATATAGTCCTCTTGTAACCATACATCTGCCTATATATTCATTCAAATCACAAGATCGGAATTCTTGCTCGACTTCATTCAGTAGTAACAAACCTTTTTCTATATCCCCAAGTTTTAAATAGATGTTCGCTAAATTGTATTTCGTCTTTTCACCTACGATTGTTTGACTTTGGTTACCCGTATGAAGTGCATCATAAAACGAGTGTTTAGCCACCTCGTAGAAACCTTGCCTATATTCGTGCAACCCTCGATTTCTCAATACTAAAGAGTTCATATAAGGATAGGGAGCACTAAGTTCTAATGTGTGTTCAAACAATTGGCTCGCTTTATGAAATGATTTCGCCTCTGATTGTATACACGCCATTAAAACCAAGCAGTTCGTCCGTCTTCTTTGATGGTTATCACTTGTTTTAAAAATCTCGTACGCTTCGTTAATATAGTTCATTGCAATGATATTTTGGTCTATTCGGTACAGACTCGCTCCAAACCTATAGTAAAATTCAGCTTGCTCATAACGATTTACTTTATGCAAAGACTTCTCTGCTACTCGATAATGCTTTAGTGCGATTTTATAATTGTCTTGATTAAAGTGTATAAAGCCCTCCATATAATGGTATAGGTACTCCAGTACACGATCCGTCTCAGTAATTGCATAAATACTTTTTAATTCTTTTTGCTTCACTGGTCGATGAATAATCTCACCAGTAGTAACCTTATGTCTGAAATCGACTAAATGAAAATAGTCTTTTACTTGCTTAGAAGTTTCCTTACTACTCAACAGGTCGCAAACTTCAACTCGTTTATCTGCTGCACCACGGAGGTCAAAGTTTGATAGTAAGCGGAACCATTCACCAATTTCTTTTATAATAGATTGGTCATTCGTCACTACATCCACAACCTTTCAAGGTGAAGATTATCATCCACAAACATATGTATAGTAATTATATATTATATTTTTAATAATTAGATATATTCCATTTAAAATAAAGACAATGCGACATAATATGACAAATTCTTTATTAGTTAACGAGCATCATCCTTTTATGAATGCTATTAGGTTTGCTCCTTTTTAATTTCTTCATGACAGCTATTTATTGTAAAGATGGCCAAGGTACTCTCCTAACTCACCACCTAGTTTAATCTTTTGATTTTCTTCAATATCAATCCATCTGTAATGGTATAGCCAACCGCTATCAATACCGTCGCTTTCCACGACGACAGAGAATTCATCAGGACAATCTTCTGTTAGATTGAGTAAATAATAGTGTCTCGTAATCATTGCCTGTTTCGTTGCTAAATAATACTTATGAGAGCCTAAATATTTATTAATTTCAATCGCTTTTAATTTAGACTCTTAATCAATCTCACGCATTAGGCACTGCTCCAACGTTTCATCGTCTTCTAACGTTCCTCCTGGAACTTGAATTCCGTATGACTCTACACCTTCTTCAACCATCGTTAGTAATTGAAACTTGTTCTTTTTATTTCTCGTAATATAAGCTGTTGTTTTCGTTACTGTTTTCATTTCTACCACCTCTACTTTCTAATGCTTTCTGAACTAATCAACGACAGGGGCTGTTAAGAATAGAACGTCAGTGAGCTAAATTTATGTATACCCTTTCTTAGATCTGACGTAGTGGAGGCTATCTAATGAACAAGTAAGTAAAAAGTACAAAAATGGTGAGATTGTTTGCTTCGTTATTGATGGTTTTTTAGATGTAATCTCTATGGCAACACCTGAGTTTGTGAAAATGTTGATGACCAAATTCATTATTCCTACTAGTACAAATTATGGTCGATTAGCTAGAATCTTAGCCCTACTTTATGCTGTGAAAAACAAACGCTTTCGTTTCCACTCCTGCTGCTTTCCAGTCAAAGTCACCATAAACTTGCACCTGTGCGAAACCAGCTTGCTCTAGCGAATGTGTAATCTCTTCCTCCGTGCGAAATATTAATTGCATTTTTTCATGCACAAGAATTTCATCTGTTTTTGCATGTTTAACCGTTTCATAAAACGTATACACACCGTCAACAAAACCATCGTAAGCTGTCCATATTTCAAGCGGGTCCCCTGTAGCCTCGTCTACTGCCCGATCAGGGTTTGGTCTTGTTCCCATACTTCCCATGTTTTTGCGCTCGGGTTGCGCGTATCAAAGAGAAAATGTCCACCTGGTTTTAAAGAGCGGTACACGTCAGTAAGGGTTTGTTGCCAGCTTTTATCCGTCAAAAAGACCTGGGCTACATTTGCCGTCATGATGACAGCATCAAACTTCTCTGATGGTAGCGTGGCGCTATCTCCAATCATCCAGCTTATTTCGGCGGCATGTTCTTTCTCCTTCGCTAAAGCAATCGCTTCAGCATTCGGATCAATTGCGGTTACATCGTAGCCAGCTCTTGCTAGGTGGATTGTAAACCGTCCTGTGCCACAGCCTACATCGGCTACGTTCTTCGGCTGTACCTTTTTCAATAACTGTAAAAAGAATTCATCGTCTTTTCCCCACTGATTAATTTGATCATATACGAGTGGAATCATCTACTTAGCACCTTTTCCCTTCTTTAGTATCCAATCTACGGCATCAAGCAAGTGCTCTGCATAATAGTCAGCCTCTGTCTCTAGCCAAGTCTGACGATAATCACTTTTTGAGCGCTCGCCCCAACCTGTCGCCACTACTATCTTGTAAGCACCCACTTTATGTGAAGCTAACATATCCGTTGAACCTACATCTCCGATAATAACGGTCTTTTTAAGATCTAAATAATATTTTTCTTGAGCCTCTAAAAGCAAGCCAATCTCAGGTTTATAACATCCGCACCGTTCAATTGGACTATGAGGACAAATAAACGAATCATTAAAGCCCAGCTCGTCGAATTCCATTCGAAAGTCCGCTACTGTTGCCTCGCCCTTACTAATCCGGTGCTGATTCGTTAGAGCAAATAGCTTCACGCCGTGATCTTTTAGCTTTTTTAGCGCTTTACGGGTGAATGGATACGGCGAAAAATCAATTGGGAGGATAAAATGACCCGTTCCACCCATTGACCCGTCTCGATCAATGAATACAGCTTGTATCTCTTGGAACATACATCCTCCTCCATTACAATCACACGATTTCTCTTACAACGTCGTAATAATTGGACCATCCATTTTAAAATAAGTATACACATTGAGCGGTAAGTTGGAGAATCATTAATTTTTTGATTCTTAATCTAACGAAATTATCCGCTGTTCAACAAACTTCAATTTATACAACAACTATGCAAAAAAAATATAAAAGCCCTAAAAACTCGGTTTTACCAAGGTTTTCAGGGCATCTGTTACTATTCCCACTCAATACTTCGCCAATACAATATAATGCAATATCATTGATATGATAGGATTTCGGGAAATATCAAAAACAATAAAAACATGAAAATTGATAATAAAGTGTGCCACAGAATTTTAAATAAATCACAAAGCAGAAATGAGAAATCAATTCGGCTTTTTAGAATTGAACACCTTTAAAAAATATCTTTTTGTAATGACGTTAACTCAAAAAATAACAAATAAATTCTATTTTGAACATTGATTTTTTCTTAGTGAGAATTATCAATCATCCCTTCGATTATTTAGCAGCTCTGTTCCAACTAGAATAATCAATAGCAAGTATTACTTCTTGTAATACTTGACGTAGTTCAAATTTAAATTCATCTATATCTGACTTTTTCGCTTTAAATCGTCTATTATGAGCACTCAAATCACCATATTTTTTGATCTTAAGAATATTCTTATTTAAATTTCTACTGGTATTCCATTTATCAGATTCTAAATATTTTGGTATCAGATTACTTAAATAAAGAAAATCTCCTTTGCTATCTTTAATAGCACTGTCAACTCCAAAGCGCTCAAAGCTCTCAATTATTAATGTTTCTAATAGTTTACGCATCAGGACTAAAGTTGCGTCATAAAACCCACATTCATAACATTGAGCCATTTGTTTTGCAATTCCTTTAATATAGTAAGGAGTTCCCTCTATAATAAATAGATCAATTAAAGCACTTGATACAGGTATATCAACGGGCATTGACAATTCTTTTGCCAATAAATCTTTTGCTTGCTTGCTCAAAGTATACCCTTTTTTCTGTTTAAGGAATATTATTGTCTTTCCTTTTGCCTTTGAACTTAAAAATGATGAAATATTGGAGTAAGGTTTAATAGCCAATTCATTAAAACAAGAAGCTATGTCAGATGCTGAAAACGGAGTTACTCCTTTGATTTCTTGCAGATAGTAAGCAAAAATTGGTATTAAGTCACTAGCAGTTCGTCTATTTAGATTGGGGATATGCAAAGAAAAAGAACTTAGATTATTCATTCATCTTCCTTTCTAGCAGTTTTTAGTGTTTTTACGCGATCTTCACCAATATGAGTCAAGATATATACTTTATTGTCGGCATCATAAGTAAAAAAATGCTTAGTGTTTTTTGCATTTTTAATTGCAGCTGCAATATTAAAACTAGTGTTTTCTTCAATAGTACGTAACATCGTAAAGAAATGGTTTGGTGTATAATCATTAATTTCTTTTTCCACCTTTAACCAGTTCGCAATAATTACAGCCTTGTCTATGTTTGATGGATGTTTATGCTTTTCCCAAAAATCTCTAAATGAAATTCGCTGTTCTTCTGACAAATCTAATTCTAACAGGCTATAGCTTGTTGGAGTGTTTTTCTTTCTAGATGAACTATTTTGTTTTGTTTTTCTTTTATTTGGTGAACTTAAAAGAATCACTTTTGCCCTTTCAAACCCTGTTTTCTCAAGTCTAAATTCAGTATCATTAATTGCAGAGATATACTGGTCACTAATTAAAGATTTGACATTTGTTGAAAAGTTTTTTTCTCGTGGTATAGTCTTGCGATTAGTTTCATCATATTTAGCTCGCAAGTCATCTCTTGTGAATGAACATTCACCTTGCTGAGAACAATATGCGGCATAGACCAGTAACCAATCTTTTTCTGTTTGGGGCGTACCCTGCAGTACTACATTTTGTAACGCAGGAAAATCTTTTTTTACCAAACTTGGATCTTCTTTTAAATTATCGGTGGTCTTAGTTTTTGGAACATCGTTTGAGATTTCTTCACTATTGTTAGCAAGTACTGGATTCGAAGAGTACTCTTTAGTTAGTGGAGTTAATTTACCTAATCCATTTTCCTTTAGCTCTTGAAAAATTTTGTAAACTAATTCTCCTTGACCCTCTAATTCTATTTGGGCGTTATCGACTATAATATTTAATTTAAAAACATTCATAGTTTCTCCCCCTGTCAAGTAATTAACATTTTATTCTGCCTAGTTATATAGTAACTCATTTTATGTATTATGCAAAATTGCAGACCGTAATGAGGGTATAATTACTCATTAAGAAATGAATAGTATGTCAAACTAAATAGATTAATTTTAGGCAACAAATAAAGCTATGAAAAATCGATTAAATAGTATTTTGATGCATTTCCATTATTTCTATAAAATAAGTATTTATAGTATCAAACTGATTCATATGCAAAAGTAGCAAGCTTAAACTATCGAAAAATCTTCTTTTAACTTATAACGTTTCCTTTGAACCTGAAAAGTGAATTTATGAGTATTATCAGGAAAATCATTACTAAGGACACCTTGAAAGGCATAAACCCAAAAGTTTAATTGGAAAATAAAAAAGAGCCGAACTCCCTTTGATTAAGGGGTTTCGACTCTCCTGCAACTTATTCCCACTCAATCGTCGCGGGTGGCTTACTCGTAATGTCGTACACGACGCGGTTGACGTGTGCGACTTCGTTTACGATTCGTGTTGAGATTTCTTGGAGCACGTCGTGTGGGATTCTTGCCCAGTCTGACGTCATGCCGTCGATCGATGTGACAGCACGTACACCTACGGTATAGTCATACGTTCTGGAGTCTCCCATGACGCCAACACTTCGCATGCCTGGAAGTGCGGTGAAGAATTGCCAAATCTCTTTGTCGAGTCCGTGGGATTGAAGCACGTCGTGCAAGACGGCGTCGGATTCCCGAACGATTTCTAATTTTTCTTCGGTAATTTCACCGAGGACACGAATACCGAGGCCAGGTCCAGGGAAAGGTTGTCTCCATACGAAGCTTTCTGGCAAACCGAGTTCGGTTCCAAGTATGCGAACTTCATCTTTGAACAACGTGTTCAGTGGCTCGATTAAATCGAGTCGCATGTCTTCAGGCAACCCGCCAACGTTATGGTGCGATTTAATCGTTTCTGCTGTTGCTGTACCGCTCTCAATCACATCGGTGTACAATGTGCCTTGGGCAAGAAAGTCCATGTTTTCAAGCTTAGCCGCTTCTTCTTCAAACAAGTAAATGAATTCGTTGCCGATAATCTTACGCTTTTGTTCAGGGTCGCTGACGCCTTCGAGCTTTCCGAGAAAACGATCAGCGGCATCAATTCGTCTCACATGAATATCAAATTTGCCTTCGAACATTTCCATAACGAGGTCACCTTCGTTTTTGCGAAGCAAACCGTGGTCAATGAACATACACGTAAGCTGGTCGCCGATGGCACGATGGACGAGCATCGCCGTCACTGATGAGTCAACACCACCGCTGAGCGCACAGAGCACTTTGCGATCGCCAACGGCTGCGCGAATCTTCTCACTTCCATGTCGATAAAGTTTTCCATTGACCATTCGCCACTTGCGTTACACACTTCGTACACAAAGTTTTTTAGAAGCGCGTCGCCGTGCTCGGAATGGCGAACTTCTGGGTGATATTGCACACCGTAAAGTTGCTCGGCTTCGTTGCTCATCGCCGCAACTGGACATGATGGGCTCGTTGCGTCCACGATGAAATTCTCAGGTGGGGCAACAATTTTATCGCCATGACTCATCCATACGAGTTGCTCACTCGGCAACGCTTTGAATACTTTTGATTCGTTCTCAACTTGAATCATCGCTTTTCCATATTCACGATGATTGGCCGCTTCTACCTTGCCCCCAAAATGATGGGTCATGAGTTGCATCCCGTAGCAAATGCCGAGGATCGGCACGCCTAAATCATAAATCTTCGGATCGCACGTCGGTGCTCCTTCTACATAGGCACTGTTTGGGCCACCGGAGAAGATAATTCCTTTTAAGTCCAATTGCTGAAGCTCTTCAGCCGTCACTTCGTTTGAATAGAGCTCACTGTACACCCCAAGATCACGGATTCGCCGTGTGATGAGTTGATTGTATTGACCGCCAAAATCTAAAACAGCGATCGTTTCATTCATTTCCTTATTCATTTGCTCGCACCTCGTGAATGTTTTATCTGCCGTTCGTGTTAAAATCCGAGATTAATTTTATCAATATACGATAGAATGGTCAACGCAACGATGAACTGCTCTTGTGAATATAATCAAACATTTTCTGGATATGACCCTCTGTCTTTTCGGGAAGAACCGGATCTTTAGCTCCGTAATACAAGTCATGATACACATTCGTTAAAACGCTCATCTGTTCATCTTGAAAACGAAAATCAATTCTCGACGCATACTCTGATAGTGTTTCATGTCTTGCTCGTGTTAATCCAATAAACTTCAAATACCACAACACAGATTCATACGCTTGCAAAAAGTCCCCTTTTGAATTAACTGACTGGTGTTTTCGCTTCATCCATGCATAAATGAGTTTTTTCCGTAAGAAAAACAGTGTTGCTGCGATGGTGACTACAGCTCCGAGTAGAACAGCGACTAAACCGTCGGGAATGATGAATCACCGCCTACAGCCGCTGCGCCTTCTTCCTCTTCCTCAAGCCCAGCGTTTTCTTGTTGCTCATCTAATAGAGGGTCATAATCATCCATCGGGTCCACGTCTTCGGTATCCCCAATCTCGATGTCCGTGTACACGTGTGATGATTCATTATCAAAGCCAGGTGTCGGTTCAAACGGTACCCATCCGACATTTGGGAAGTACACTTCCACCCACGAGTGGGCATTGGAATTGGATACCTCATACACGCTCTGGTTGTCTTCTGTTCCAGAAAGCTCACCAGACGTAAATCCTTTTACCCAGCGACTTGGAATGTCTTGAGAACGCAGCATGACAACCATCGCGGTAGAGAAGTTATCACAATAACCAATCTGGCTGTCGAATAAAAACTGATCGACATAATCTTGTCCTTCTTCAGGGATTGGCACGTTCTCAATTTCATAATCGTATTCAAGGCGCAAATGCGTCTCAATGGCCTTCACAGCGTCATATCGATTTTCACTCTCAGATGTTAGATCATCGGCAAGTTCACGAACCCGGTCTGGAAGCTCGTTTGGCAATTGCAAATACCGGGACACAATCGCTTCCGGGTCATCACTGTCATCTAATGGCGTGTATTCCATCCGTTCTATTGAGAAGTCGGCATCGTTATACTCAATTTCCATACCTGCTTCTTCATTGTACCCCGTCCCCATCTCAATTCTTCCGCTCACCGAATCTACATAATAATTCATGGGGTTGTCATTCGAATGTGCTTCTAAAAACTCACCTTGCGTAAAAATCATATCATTGGCGCTAAACGTGGTGTATACGTCACATGCGCCGATTGCTCTTCTACTTCTGTGTCATTTCCATAGAGCTGCACACGGCCTCTCTCTTCAATCGCTTCACTATGTTGTTCTGTTACCCAACCATGACCGGTATACACATGCTTGGACTCACCCCGCCAATACCCAGGTTATCAACGGATGCATACATGACAGGCGTATCATCCATTTCAAAACCTCCGCCGAGACGATCGTCATGATCTCCATAGCCAATCCGACGGTTGCCTGTATCATATTCCGTGCCAAAACCGCCTGCAGCTTGAATGAAAGGAACAGGATTTGGCCATTGCGGCGTCAATTTTGGTGCTGAGACAGCTGCAGTTGTTGCAATGCTAACGACGAGTAACGTGACGATCGACCAACGCCACCAATGCCTCATGGAAATGTTCATATACGTTAGTGATAACCGCGACATCTTCAAATGTGCAACGAGCACAAACCCAATGATGAATAACCTGAGCATCGCCCATGCGCCGTCATAAAGCGTAAATGTATCAAGAACAGCAACATAAATGACTGAACATATAAAGAAAAACATCATTCGCCTGACGTAGACAACCCAATAAAACGTGAGAAAGCTCATGAGTGCTAAGAGAATCATGAATAAAAAGGAGCGGTACATTTCGTTCAAAGCGTACAAGTCACCCGTAAAGATGAGCAGCGTTTGCTCAAACGTCATCGATAAGAACGTTTGCCACCACGAGATTCCTAAAAACACATCTTGAAAGAATATCGTATGCATACTATACAAGATTGCAGCTGTGACAAACAAAAGCCGTAGTATGAAATGCATCGAAATTGCATTGACAACAAAAAGAAATGCCGTTAACAACAAGAATACGTGCACGTATCCGGTATCCGTAAAATAAGGCAATGGAAATAACCATTCAGCCAATAAAATGTATGTGAGCAGATACAAAAATACGTGTTGAGGGTTTTGAAAAAAAGATGTCCCACTTCGCATTAGCTGCTCCTCCTTCTCGACACCCGACGCACATCGGTTTGATGAGTGAGCGGCATTTCTATTGTCGGAATACGCAACTGTTTGAATTGGATTGGCGCTGCTTCGTGATTTCCGTAAAAAACAATCACATGCTGCCCCAATTGTTTTAGCTTACGAACATCCGCAACGGCACCGTCATGAAGGGTAGGGGTCACATAAATGACCGTGTTTAGAAATTGGAAGCCTTTTTGAATGGGCGCGCGTTTCATAGCTGCTGTTGGAGTGATTTTGACAAGAATATTCATTACGTGCCGTAAATGCGTATGATCTTGCCCTTTCTTCGTCGTATAGGAGCGTTCACCTACAGCAGCGAAATTCATCAGAATCCCATGTTCAAAGCTATGATCAACTAGCCCTGCTGTCCATTCAATCGCCGACTCAAATGCGCCGTTGTCTTCTGTCCTCGTATCAAGCATGACCGTATACCCTCGACTTTCTTCACGGTCAAAAGCCTTTGTTGCTAACTTGTTCTGACGGGCGGTGACTTTCCAGTCAATACTTGACAGGCGGTCACCCGCTACATATTCACGCACGTTAGAAAAATCCATCGTCTCATCATAACTTGATTTTGCCTGTCCACCGCCTTCAAGTTTCGCCAAGTGGTGTGGTTCCATCTTCCTTTGCAAAAACGAATCGGGGAGCGTGGCAAGGTTTGGATATACACCAAGCTCATTCGTCACTTTCTTTATCGCTTTTCGGCGAAAAAATCCAATCATATCCCCTGTCTCAAGTGTGAAGTGATCGAACGGGTACAATCCACGTTTGACGCCTTTGACGACATAACTGTATGTCTTCTCTTTGGCAAACAACATAAAAAAGAATGCACCTGGGTGACTTTCAACTCGCACCCCTTTGGCACTTCATCCATGACGCCTAAATAAAGGAGAGGGAATGGGCCTGTTTTCCTTACAGTCACTTCAACCGTCGTATGATCCCCGTTCTTAAGTTGATGGTCACGAATCGTACGACTCACTTGTACGAATTTAAGTGGCGTTACGGTCGAGAGCATACCAAGACCGACGATGGTTACCACACTGTAAAATAAAAACCAACTAATAAACCCGCCTTGAAACATGGCATAGCTGTATAACACGGCAATCATAATGACCGTGAACAACAGTCGGAACACGAGACCGAAAAAGTTCCCGTATTTGAACTTCATCGAACGATATCTTTCCGGGTTGCTGGCACGTTTACACGCTTTAACACGCGTTCAATTAGAGCAGTATCTTCCCCTTGTGCTCCCAATACATCGGTCTGAAGTACCAATCGGTGACCGAGTACGAATGGTGAAAGGTATTTCACATCATCAGGAAGCACATATTCTCGACCATTTACATAGCATACGCCTGACTCGCACGCATGAGCGCAATTGAACCACGCGGCTGACGCCAAGCTCGACGCCTTCAAGATCTCTCGTTTCCCTAACAATGGCGACGATGTACTGCTTCACAGAATCATCGACATACACACCGGTGACTTCTTGTTGTAATTGTTCAATTTCATCTACAGAAATGACCGATTGCAAATGCGAAAACGGATGAGTATTCTCTGTTCGATCAAGCATATCCATTTCTTCCATTTCATTTGGGTACCCCATCTGTATACGGAATAAAAAGCGATCCAATTGCGCTTCGGGCAATGGGTACGTTCCTCCGTGCTCAATCGGATTTTGCGTAGCCATGACAAAGAAAGGCTCAGGCAGTTGATGGGTTTGACCATCCACGGTAACCATGCCTTCTTCAAGCGCTTCAAGCAACGCTGATTGTGTTTTTGGTGAGGAGCGGTTTATTTCATCAGCCAACACAATATTCCCCATAATCGGGCCAGGACGGAATTCAAATTCTTGCGTGCGTTGATTATATATTGATACACCGGTGACGTCGGATGGAAGTAAGTCCGGGGTAAACTGAATCCGCTTAAAATCGGCACTTGTTGCTTTAGCTACTGAACGAACGAGCATTGTCTTTCCAACACCAGGAACATCTTCAATAAGTACATGACCCCGTGCTAAAAGTGCAGTAAGCGTTAGTGTGATGACCTCACGTTTTCCGACTACGACATACTCGACAGCTTCTATAATTTCTTGTAATTGAGTTCTCGGTTGATTCAAAAAAATTCCTCCTCAACATTCTCCTTCTCCGTAACTTTCATCATAACATTAAATAAATCCTTCAATGATCATTTTTTTCTGTAATTTCTCCCATTTTTTTCAGTAAGCAAATCGTCGCCTATTTGCTATACGAAACATACGGTATACGAAAAGGCAATCGAACAGATGGCCAACCTATGCTACAATAATGTGAATTGATCAATTGTTCGGAAAAAACCCATGAAGGGAGAGGCTCTCATTGCAAATTCGATTCGTGAACACGAGTGAACCGGGCATCGCAGAAGAAATCTTAACGGTTCAGTGCCCCGCATATGAAGAAGAGGCGAAAGTAATTGGATTCGACGGCATTCCTTATCTAAAAGATACCGTTCATTCAATTCAATCAAGTACGGAAACATTCCTCGGTTGTTTTGAAGATGATACGCTACTTGGGTTTATCGCTTTTGAAACTGGGGCCAACCAGGCTCAAATTACGAGGCTATGCGTGCTCCCGTCTTACTTCAGAAAAGGTGTCGCAACGCGTCTCGTTAACCATTTGCTTACCCATTCCATCCCTGAAACGCCTATACACGTTCATACTGGAAGCTTGAACACACCTGCTCTTCATTTATATCGGCAATTTGGCTTTGTTCATGACCATTTAGTAGAAGCACAATCGGGTGTATGGTTGCAATGCCTAACTAGAGGATCCCCGTAATTTAATACAATTCATTGTATTAAACAAGCTGCCATAAAAGATGATGCTCTTTTATGGCAGCTTGTTTTTCATTAAAATACCGTTGCAACAATGCAATACAAGATAATCGTTGCAAATAAAATACTCATATGGTTCAGAGAGTAAATAAACATGGATTTCGCCCATTTTTGGGGATCCATCCGCCGATACCCGATCATACTAAGCAACAACCAGCCGACTCCTAAGATGAGTGCAACGAGCACAATCCCTAAACTGAGTGGCATAAACAAAAAGCTGGCAAAAATAAGTGCAACTAAGTATACATTCGTTTGCACGTATGTGCGTCTCAATCCTTTAACAACGGGAAGCATTGGCACCTTGGCAGCTTTGTATTCATCATGCTTACGAATGGCAATTGCGTAAAAATGCGGCATTTGCCATAAGAGCATTACGACAAAGAGTCCAAGTACACCCGCGCTGAGCATATCCGTTGAAATGGCTGCCCAACCGATAAGTGGAGGCATTGCTCCTGAAATACTCCCAATTTCAGTATTATAAATCGACCGTCTCTTTGACCACATCGTGTAAGGGATAACATATAGAAATAGACCCATAAACCCGAATAATGCTGCGAGTGGTGATGCAAAGAATAAAGCGAGTAGCCCTAAAAGAGCGATTGTCGTTCCAAATATAAGTGCAGTACGTACAGGCATGACTCCCGTCACTGTAGGACGGTTCTTCGTACGTTCCATGATGCTATCAATATCTCGATCATATACATTGTTAAACGTGCCGGCAGCACCGATAATAAATGCTGATCCAATCGTTGCAAACACAATTTCTGGGATCATTTGCAATGGACTTACTTGGTTGGCATATAAAGCTAATGCTATACCCGCAAACATCGCAATCAAATTTGATTTAACAATCCCTGTTTTCACCGTCTCAGCGATGACTTTTGAAATGCTTTGACGTGGAACCGATAGGGAGGCAGATGCGGTTGAGGCCGTCGTTGCCTTATCCATTGTTTTGTCCACTTTTACATTACTTCTCATTGTCCCCCTCTTTCCTCTGGCGCCGATGATATCTCTATATAGTCTACCATGATTCGCACAAAAAAAACCGCAAATCCACAAATAAGCGTGTGAACAATATGTGGATGCGGCAAACGAGTCCAAATTGCTCATTTTAGTGTACCCTCTCACTAGAAATTCTACAACATCGTTCTTTAATGTAAAGTACAATGATAGATAGCAGAACCTTGAAAGGGGCGAGACTTTTGCTCGTAAACTCACAGCTCATCAAAAAAATGGAAGCCGCTGAATCGTATACGCTTCAACAGCGTCTGCAGTCATATATGGAACAGCCAGGTAACCCGATGGGTGTAGAAATCGGGGCGTTTGAGGGCGCAAAGGCTTTCGTTGTAAAAAAGATTCCAGGCCCTTCACTAAATACTGTACGGCTTCTAACCCCAAGTCATTTGCCGTTGTTACCTGATATTATTGACTTTTACAAACAGCACAAAAGCACACCCACGTTTGACATCTCTCCAACGACAAACATTGAACCGTTGCTACGTGGTTTGTCAGAATATGGATTTTATCAAGCGGGGTTCCATGTTTGCCTTTTTAAGCCGATTAACCCCGACACGAGCATTTCTCATAATGAGTTGTCGACCCAATTAAACGGTAACGATTCATCGTATTTCGGGGAACTGTACGCTGGTGCTTTTGCCATGCCTTCATCCTTTTCAGAAACGATTGGGTTAAATAACGAGCAGTTAATGGACGATCCTAATTGGTTTTATTATCATCGCGACGATAGTTTTGGCGTTCTTCACATCGATGGAGATGTGGCCAACCTTACCGGAGCGGGCACACTCCCTAAAAAGCGTGGAAAAGGGCATCATCAAAACTTAATTCACACGAGAATCCTAAAAAGCGCTCAGGCAAGTTGTTCACTTGCCATTGCCCAAGCGTCTTTTCAGAGTCAAAGCATGTCGAATCTAATGAAATCAGGGTTTCTGATTGGATATATGCGTGCAATTTGGCGAAAGCGTTAGAAAGACTCGACGACAATTTTGCCAATCACACGCCCGCTTTTCAGCTTCTCATGGGCATGTGTTAAATTCTTCGCATTAATCGGTGAGTATACGTCTTGAACCGTAGATTTTAGCACACCTTGGTCGAACAGCCGAGCAGCTTCTGTTAATAATTCATGCTGTGCAATTTGGTCATCCGTTTCATACATTGAGCGAGTAAACATGAACTCATAACTAAACGTGATGCTTTTTGTTTTCAGTAGTGAAAGGTCCAACGGCTCTTCAGCGACAATGCTGCAAATGTTTCCTTGCGGCGCACAAGCAGCTGCAATGCTTTCCCAGTAGTCAGATAGATGAGTGCAACACAAGACATACGAGTACAAATCTTGTCCATCAGCTAATATGTCTCTATGATCAATCACGTGGTCTGCACCTAATGCGTGCACCCACTCTTTCGTTTCTTTACGCGACGCTGTCGCCGTAACGCTAAGGCCAACCCATTTCGCAATCTGAATCGCCATTGACCCTACGCCTCCGGCTGCACCGACAATTAACAACCTTTTCCCTGCGTTTTCTTCTCGCTGTTTCTTAACACCCATTCGATCAAATAAAGCTTCCCAAGCAGTAATTGTTGTTAATGGCACTGCAGCTGACTCGGAAAAAGATAACGATCGTGGTTTCTTCGCCACAATACGCTCATCTACGAGATGATACTCACTATTCGTGCCAAGTTTTGTGACATCACCGGCATAGTAAACATCATCGCCTTCTTGAAATTGTTTGACCCCATCGCCGACTCGTTCAACGACACCAGCAGCATCATAACCAAGAATTCGTGGCTCTTCAAACTGACCAACACCAGCCGTAAATTGTTTCGTGTCAACGGGGTTCACGGATACCGCTTTGATTTTTACGAGCAATTGACGCTCCGTAGGTTCAGGTTGTTGAACCGTAACATCTTCCAAGTTTCCATCATGATAAAATCCGACTGCTTTCATACGATACACTCCTCTCTTCATCTTATTTTCCATAATAAAGAAATGTACGAATATTGTCACAGTGGAAGTGTTATGATGATCATGATTAATGGAGGTGAGAATGGTGAATACGATTAAAGATTTTATCGTGATGGCGATGGGCACCTTATTATTTGCCATGTCCATCACACTATTATCAATGCCAAACCAACTTGCCGAAGGAGGAGTTGCTGGACTTTCATTACTACTCTATTATGGAATCAATTTATCACCTGCACTCGTAACATTCATTGTAAATGGCATTCTTCTGGCTATCGGTTATCGTTTTCTTCCACGGCGTATGGTGATGTTATCGCTCGTGAACATCCCACTACTTTCCTTGTTTATCTTTCTCACAGAAGATGTAGGATCTCCAATTAACGACCCTCTACTTGCTGCAATCTTTGCAGGGATCTTTACAGGTGCTGGATTTGGACTTATTTTCCGAGCACGTAGTTCCATGGGTGGTACATCGATTATTGCGAGAATGCTGAATTTTCGTTTCGGTTTTGATCTTACGGCTACGAACTTTATTCTAGACTCATGATCGTCCTGAGCGGAGTTTTTATTATTGGACCTGTGTATACGATGTACACCATCATTGCGCTTTTTATCGGAAAGAAAGCGACTGATTTTGTTTTAGAAGGAGTCAATACGAGACGGGCAGTGAATATTGTCTCCAACAAAGCACCAGAAATTGCTGAAGAAGTCGTTCAAAAAATGACAGCAAGTGCTACCGTTTTTAAAGGGCACGGCATTTATACACAACAAGAGCGAAATGTGATGTACATCATCGTACCGACTCCACAATTGTTCTATCTAAAAAAGATCGTTGAAAAAATTGACACTAACGCATTCATCGTCGTCCATCACGTTCGTGAAGTGTCTGGTGGCACATACGTGAAACGAAAAAAAATACAGAAGCGAATTCATTCAAACTATTCTGTCTGAACAAAGCATACTCGGTTGACAGTCTTGCTATGAAATGATAGATTACATTTTAGTTCATTAGTGATTTATCGAACTAAAGTAATTAAAGGGTGATTCTCATGAATGCGGTTATTATTGCTGTTTTACTTATGATTATTCTAAGCCTTATGCGTGTACATGTGGTCATTGCCCTCATTATCGGTGCATTGGCTGGTGGACTTCTTGGTGGTCTAGGCATGGAAGGAACGATCTCAACCTTTACCAACGGGCTTGGTGAAAATGCGGACATCGCTCTTAGTTATGCCGTTCTCGGCGCCTTCGCAGTGGCGCTCACTAGAACGGGACTGCCACAGTTGCTCGTCGATGGGGCTGTTCGTCTCATTGGTAGAAAAGGAGAATCGCGGTCAAAAACATTGCCGAAAGTGCTCATTCTTTTCGTCATCTTTTTAATCTCTTGTATGTCACAAAATGTTATCCCCATTCATATTGCTTTTATTCCGATCCTCATTCCGCCAATTTTACAAGTGTTAAATGAGCTTTTGATTGACCGCCGAGCGGTTGCGTCAATTATGACGTTTGGTCTAAAGGCGCCATACATGCTCTTACCGTTTGGATTCGGGGCACTATTCCATAATATTGTTCTGGAAAATATGACGTTGAACGGGATGGACTGCCGGCTCATCAATGTCGTTTGCAATGCTCTTACCGACAGCCGGAATGTTCCTTGGACTACTTGTTGCTGTTTTTATTACGTATCGTAAGCAACGCACGTATGAAAACATCCCTATCGAGAGTGATCACACAAACGAATCGGTGTCTTACACGGTTTACTCCATCATTTTTGCCATACTCGCCGTCATTGCAACGGTTGTTGTTCAAATCATTTACGGGTCCATGATTTTTGCAGGACTTGCAGGTTTAATCATTCTTGTGTTTAGCAGAAACGTTCGATTTAAAGAATCAGATGCACTTTTAACTGATGGTATGAAAATGATGGCATTTATCTCCTTTGTTATGATTGCCGCCGCTGGGTTTGCTGAAGTTATTCGAGAAACGGGGCATGTGGAGCAGATCGTCGATGCTTCTACAGCTTGGATGGGAGACAGCCAAGGGCTAGCTGCCATCATCATGATTCTCGTCGGGCTTCTCATCACGATGGGCATCGGTTCTTCTTTTGCGACCGTGCCGATTATCGCTGCTTTGTTCGTACCTATTTGTGCAGCGATGGGCTTTAGCCCCCTTGCCACGATTGCATTAATCGGAACAGCTGGTGCTATTGGTGATGCAGGTGCACCGGCATCGGACAGTACATTAGGGCCTACTGCAGGTCTTAATGCGGACGGCCAGCACAACCACATTTGGGATACGTGTGTACCGACATTTTTACACTTCAACATTCCCCTTGTCAGTTTCGGTTGGCTCGCTGCTGTCATCTTATAGAACGTATAAAGGCTGTTCCTAGAAGTCGGTTGACCGGCTTTTAGGAACAGCCTTTTTTATCGAAAGGAAATTGCCTGCGCAAACATTGACGGTTTGTGATTCTTTTTGAATCTGAAAATGTTTTGCGTTAGAATGAGAAAGTTGGATTAATTTTCGCAAAAAAGAAGGGCTTTTATATGAATTTTAAAGTATATGTATTGGCTGTTTCTGCCTTTGTTGTCGGTATGGTGGAATTAATTATCGGCGGAATTCTGCCGATAATTTCTGAAGATCTTGGCGTATCTGTCGGCGCTGCTGGACAGCTCATTACGATTTTCGCACTCGTTTTTGCCGTTTCTGGCCCTGTGCTTCTCTCGTTAACGAGTCGGTTCGAGCGCAAACGGTTATACTTAATTTCTCTTGGTGTATTCTTCGTAAGTAACATCGGTGCCTTCTTAAGCCCGACGTATGCCGTGCTCGTGATCTTTCGTGTAATTACGGCGATGAGCGCCTCGCTCATTATCGTATTGTCGCTCACGATTGCTCCGAAAATTGTAAAACCAGAGTATAAGTCTAGAGCGATTGGAATTATTACGATGGGAGTTAGTTCTGCATTAGTGCTCGGTGTCCCGTTAGGTGTCGTCATAGGTGAAGCTTATGGTTGGCGCATCCTCTTTCTAATTATTGCTCTACTAACACTTGTTGCAGGGCTCGTTATTATGAAGTTTCTTGACGCCATTCAACCAGAACAAGTAAGCACCGTTCGAGAGCAAGTGCGTTCCTTACGGCACACGAAACTGTCATCAGCACATCTTGTCACATTGCTTGTGTTAGCCGGACACTATACGTTTTATGCGTATTTTGCAGAGTTTCTCAATGTGACGATGAACCTGAACCTTTTTGGGTTAGTGTTGCATTCTTCGTGTTTGGCATCTCAGCGTGAGCGGAGGGGGCATCGGTGGATTCGTCACCGACAAAATCGGTCCGGAAAAAACGGTGCTCATCTTCACCGTTCTTTTCTTTATCGTATTAGCCACCATGCCATTCGCCGTCAATTCATTAGTACTATTCGCTATATTCGTCGTGATATGGGGCATGCTCAGTTGGTCCATTGCTCCAGCTCAACAAGGCTATCTCATCAAAACGGCTCCCGATACTTCAGACATTCAACAAAGTGTGAACACATCGGCATTGCAGTTTGGAATTGCGATCGGTTCTGGTGTAGGAGGTCTTGTTGTGAATGGCTGGTCGGTAACAGCCACTCCACTTGCAGGCAGTGTACTCGTCATTTTAGCGCTTGGGTTTGCGCTTTATTCGTTCAAACAACCTGCTATCCAAGGAAAAACGATTTAACCGTATCCAGTGCACAGACCGCCCACCTTTCTCATACAATAATAACTAGAAACGTGAGGTGGTCGAATGAGCAAAAATCAACAAAATAAAAAAGGGCAATCAAGCCGAGATGCCGAGCTCATTCAAATATCGGAGGACTTGATTTACTTTGGGTCAATTCTGAATACCACGTCCTCATTTCTCGGCCTTATCGGTGTACAAATTGCTCGTGAAGTGGCTGCCCGTACAGAAAACACAGAAGCTACAGAGGCGGCAACCGGCTTTGCCTTTCAATCACAAGTGGCTGAAAACTCACTTCTGCTACGAGATGGGCAAATCGCACCGGAACATCTAGAAAACAAACTTGAGCAACTCCGTACAGAGCTCAATCACGTAAACTGGAAGATTAAAAATTTGCAATCACAACTAAACCGCAAAAGATAACCGTCAGATCAATACGCCCAATTGATCTGACGGTTATGATTAAGACGTTCTTTCTTTAATCTTTCGTATACGTACAACGAGTGAGACAACTAAACTAATGATCATGAGAGCCGCACATACGATCATCCCAAATATAAGCGTAGGGAACACGAAAAGTAACCATGTCGCATCACTTAACAGCATGAATGCAATATACATCCCACCGCCAATTAAAAACCACACCATCATCATGATGCCAGGAACAATGTAAAGATCTTTGAACTTTCGATAAAAAAGCCACGAGCCTAGTGCTGTCACCGCCAGCGCTGCTACGATTTGCAAGATTGTTATCCAGTGCATGCGAACCCTCCATTTTTTCTATTGCGCACTCTACACGACCACACCCTGAATTGCAACTTCCATTTGTTATTTAAACTGCGGCATTTCTCGTTCCATATACGGTATACCTAACTGCTCATACCAGATGTTTAATCCTTCCCATAACGCCTCACAGCATGCATAAACAGCTTTTGTGTCCTCTAATTTGCCTGTTAGAACGCGAGAAGCTAATGGTTCAAACCCGGCAGGTATCGAATCTGCGGCAAGTGCTTCTTGAAACGTTTTCGCACGCGTGCTATACCAAATCCGGTTCCACAGCCCTATGAGTTTCGCTGTTTGCCAAACCAAGTCATATGCACCCATTGGTAAATAACGAAAGTTTTCCATCTCCATGTTGCCGCGAATTTTACCCATTGTTTCATACGGCTCCCAAATCATAAAAATTCGCATCGTCGCTCGGATGTCTTGTTCGTCAATAAGAAGTGGCAACTCGCGAGCTCGTTTAAACAGCTCACTTGGGTCGTGAAGTGGAAGGATGTTCATATATATGCCAGTTCGGATTGCCCAACTGTCATCAACCTTAGTTGCTCCTTCTAGAAACTGTTGCTCAGTTGCTACAGACAACTCAAGTTTAAACGGAGGATAAACGAATTCATGCTCTTTTAACGTACAGTTGTCAGTAATAATCACATGCATTTCGATATCTGAATAACGGCTAACCGAGCCTGTAGCCATCGAACCATACAACCCAATCGCGACGATCTCTCCCGCAAATTCTGAAAGCAATTGCTTTGCTACCGAAGCGTAAAACTGCTCTTTTTCTTGAATTGACGTCGGCAATGGATGTTCTCTCACACGAATCACCTCATACACTATTATTTCCCGGGCAATGTTTGGCTCATATGGCGTGTGGCATACAATGCACCAGCGACGGCCAATAAACCTGCCGTTCCTTTGCCAATCATCATCGCTGTCATATGTTCAGGGCTCACCCCTGCGACAAACCCTAGATGGCCACCAAATACAAACGCCCCAGCCACACAAAAAGCGGCAACAATAACCTTTCCCCGTTCATTCATATGCTTATAAATCGCCAATGCCGGAATTGCATGTGCTAAAGATACGAGCAGTCCCGCACTGCTTTCTTTGTTCAAGTTAACCTTCGCCCCCACCGTTTGCAGAGGTTTTTCTAACACCTTTGAAATCACATATACGAGTGGCATAGCGCCAGCCAATACAATGACAATCTGTCCTAAAATCCCCATTCCTTCTTGTAACGGTGCGATATTTGGGACCATGACGAACAATGTATCGGTGGCGAGTAGCATCAACCCAATGACTGCAACAACCGTAACGGCTTTTCCAATCATCGTAAAGAGAATGATCACCAATGAAGCTTTGAACATCAAACCTAAAAGTATAAGTACAGATAACCCGATCGCTGGGATTAGATTGTTGAGCATCATGCCTGTAGAAAACCCAGCCACCCAACCACCTGCTAGACACCCAATAGGAGCAAACATAATGCCAATAAGTATACCTCGAATAAAGTGCGGGGTGTCTTGCTTTTCAATGATTCCGAGTGCAACAGGCACTGTAAATGCAATGGTTGGGCCATACATCGTTCCAATAAGCGCCCATGCGAAAACCTTCGCATCCTCATTGTAGTGAAGTGCCTCGCTAACGCATAACCACCCATATCAATGGCGATAAACGTATTAATCACTGCCGCCGGTTCAATACCTGTGAATCCATACAGTGGGTCCGCAATTGATTGAAGCGACGTGGCAATGATGGGCGCTATCGTAGTGATGCCAACAATAATGATCATCAAAGCGCCGAGCAATTGAAATGCCTCATGAAACTTATGCCCAAGCCCTAGTTTTGAACCGAGTAAGTAGTCTACAGCTGCCACAATAAATGAGCAGAGAAGTACGATGAAGATCACGTCATTAATTGTCATTACTCTTCATAAAAACGCATCGGTTTCTTTTCTTCCTTATAATATTCAATTCGCTGATCTCTACTACCTGTATGAAGTTCAAACCGATGACCATCTGGGTCAGAGAAGTAGATGGAGTGTCCTTCACGTCCTTTATCCCGATCTCTACCTTCGTCATATGAAATTCCGACCTTTGTAAAGTTCTCCTTTTTCATCTGGAGTTCTTCAGGTGTGACGGTGAATGCCATATGTGTATATGAATGTGAAATTTCGTTTCTTGGAATGTCAGTCTGAACATTTAACGCAAGCCAAACTCCTGCTAAATCAAAATAGGCCATCCGTTCCCCTTCTACAAGAATCTTTGCATCAAGTGCCGTTTCATAAAATTCGATCGATTTCTTTAGATGACTAACTGAAAATGTAATGTGATTAATCTCCATGAGAGACCCCTTTCGTCATCGTATGTTCTTTGTTTAACTCATAGAAAATCTTATGACTCCACGCGAGTATTGTGGAGAGCAGAATTAATCCTCCAAGAATAATAAATAACACCGTGAAATTGTAAGCTTCTGCAAGTAACCCACCAACCCCTGCCCCTAGAGGAATTCCTGCTTGCGCCAAAATGGTTCTAACCGCAAATACACGACCTCGCAAATGCTCTGGCACTCGTTTTTGGTAAAACGTCGTATTATTAATTGTAAAAAGCATGGCGATAAAGCTTGGACCGCCGACACGACCCAAGCGACCCAAATCGTCGTCGTAAACGCCAATGTTGCCATCGCAATACCCGAACACGTGAGACTGCCTAACATCACTACGCGCAAGTTTTTTGGGGACTGCCATATGCCCGCCGTAACAGAACCAAGCATCATCCGATCGAGAAAAGAGACATGAATATGCCGTAGTGGAGTTCGGTTCCACCGATGTGTTCAAGGATATACGGTAAAAACATTGGTTGTGCCGCACCTGTACTAAAATTAATGGTTAACATCAGAATCCCAATCCAAAACAATACCGGGAACACTCGGTAAAAGCCAATCCCTTCCTTAAACATTTGGAACCACCGTTCTCCAGCCGTTGACCTTTCTCTTTGTATTTTCGTTAAAAAGAGCAACAAAACCCCGGAAACCGTTAGTACACTCGTAATGAATATGAGAACAGAGTTGGGTCCGAGAAAGGCGAGTAATACTCCTCCTAAAGCTGGGCCTAGCATCATTGTTAGTTGCATCGTTCCTTCTAACAGCGCATTGCCTCGCTGTAGTTTCGATTTTGGGAGCAGATACGCAACATACGCCATTCCAGCAGGGCGAAATAGTGGTTCTGCTAGTCCAAAAACAACCGTCGCTGCAAATAACAACCCAATGTTCAATCCACCCGTTACCGAAAAAACAAGAATTACGCTAATCGCTAACGCCCGCATGAGCTCAGAGAAAATCATGACACTTTTGTATTGCAACTTATCAATATATGGACCTGCAATGAGGTTCATAATAATATTTGGAACGGTAAAGAGGATCCAAGTAAGACTCATAAAAATTAATGAATCCGATAATTGATAGACTAAAAAAGAGATAATGAACGTCGTAAACGTACTCCCGAGTGCCGATGCAGACTGGGCAATCCAGAGAATGACGAACGAACGACTCATATAAACTTTCATAATGACTGCTCACCTCCACGCAAAAATTGCTGGAGCCGAAGCGTCATGGCGTCCATCCCTTCTTCTCTGTAAGAATACCGATCATTTTTTCCATATGTAGAATGCACTCGTACTAGGCCTGCAGCTCTAAGTGTGATGATGTGGTGATGCACCGTACTTTTCGCTAAGCCCATCTCTTCGTGAATTTCTCCAAAACTCTTAGAAGTTCCAACTAGGAGTCGCAAAAGCGCTAATCTCCGTTCATCGCTGAGTGCTTGTTGCACCCTTAAATAATAGGAGGAATCGTTTCACGGAATAGCACAAGATCATCTGCTGAATACGCATAATAAGATACATCCTCATAGTCTTTGTATAACACAATTGGACGCCAATGATAGTGGGGCGTTACGATGACGGTACGACTTTTCATATCTTCTAAGTAAATGCCATTCGTCACCTGCTCAACAGCTTGTACCGGTGGGTATTGGTCTATAATTTGGTCGGCACGTTGCTTTTGCATCCACAACCCAGCTGTCACTTTTGCCTCAATTTTGTGATAATATCCATCATACCACGTGCGCAAAATTTCATAAATTTCTTTTCCATCACTTTGAATGGAATACGGATTTCTTGGATGGCTCTCTGGCCACTGCTCACTCTGAACCTGTTGTAAGAAAGTCATAATTCCTTTAGGTTGTACACCACTTAACAACAAGTGTTGATCCAAGTATAGCAACGTCTGTTCAAACGCCTCTGTGTCTATGTACCCAACTGATCCTTAGAAAAAGATGTTCCCGCTCCCTCTTTCCATTTATGGTTAAGATCAAACCGTTTTTGATGCGTACGATTTCTAAATAATCTCAAACTAAGGAGAAATTCCATCACAGGTTTACACTCAGACTGAATGCGCATATTGTTCGACTCCTATCGAATAGTATAGTTCGATTCTAGTCGAACAATTCGTAATTTGCAAATCTTTTTTCCTATGTTACCCTCGTATTAGTGAGCGATAAAGGAGAGGATATTCATACTTTCTAAGTGGACGTGGTACCAACTCATTATACTTATGATCCTGTTTACAGGGTTATCGTTTGCACACCTCATCTCTCAATGGATTGTGAATGTGTTCTTTTCCCCAGACGGCACGGTGATCCCTAGTTCGGTATCAGGATTGTTTTTGATTGTGTTCGTATTCGTTGTGTACGCGCTTTTCCTCATCGAAAATAAGAAAGACCCGTCATTGTTTGATCATGCTTTTTGGTCCAAAGTGCCATTCGTATCATCGGTTGTTTTAGTTATTTTAACCATAGGTTTTATGATTAGCTTTGAACTCTTTTCTCTCTCCGTGCAATCTCATTGGTTGCTTACTTTCATCTTCATCTTTATCTTTTTAACCTTTTCTCTCCTCACCTCTCTTCTCTCTCGTACAAATGATAGTCCTCAACAATCCATCCATCTAACGATGGGTATTCTTGTTGTCGTCCTCTTATTGTTCGTATTACTTTAACGTGCGGTTGCACGTTTTTTTTATTGACAAGATCATTTTATCAGATTATTATTACTTTATATCGATCAGTACTGTTTATTAATCAGTACCGATTAAAGCGATGGTGATAATGATGAATGTTCAATTCAAAAAGGGTGTGCTCGAGTTATGCGTACTCATACTCACGTCTCATAAAGACCGTTACGGGTATGAATTGGTTGAAGAAATATCAAAGAAATTCGAAATATCTGAGGGTGGAATTTATCCACTGCTTCGCAGAATGACGAAGGAAGAACTGTTTTCCACGTACTTGTCTGAATCCAAAGAAGGGCCTCCAAGAAAATATTACGCAATTACAAATAAAGGCTTGCTTTTAAAAGACGAATTACTAAAGGAATGGAATCATTTTACACAAGGGGTTCAAGAAATTATTCACGGGGAGGATTCTCATGACTAAAAATCAATATATATCCGTATTGCAACAACACTTAAACGATATACCTGCTCACGAGCAAGAGGAATTCATCAATGATTATAAAGAACATTTCGTGCTTGGCATAGAGGAAGGGCGGAGTGAAGAAGAGATTGCCGACCGGCTAGGTCCCCCAGAAAAAACAGCGAAAGAAATTCGAGCTCAATATCAATTAACTGCCGCTGAACAGAAGCCGACGTACAAAAGCGTATCCAAAGCCGTCTTTGCCGCTGTTTCCTTAGGCTTGTTTAATTTGATCTTTATTTTAGGACCATTACTCGCACTCATATCTATCCCGATTGCCCTTTTAATCACAGCAGGAACGCTCGTCATCTCTCCCCTTTTGCTGCTCATCCAAGAAGGGATTGGTCAGAGCTATTGGAATCAAGGATTTCTTATGATTGGCTATGTTGGTGTCGGGCTTTTGCTAGGCATTGGCACGATGAAGCTCATCCAGTGGATGTACAGCTTAATATTGCGATACGTGAAATTTAATTTGAGAATGGTAAGGAGTGAGTCTAAATGATACGTATTAAGCCGATAGTGATTACCGCCAGTAGCATGATTCTCATCTCCATTATTGGAAATGTTGGACAATACATTGCCGGAACGAGTCCCTTTCAATTTGAAGATATGGACCAATCGTATACGTACGCAACAGAAGATATTGATCGCCTTCATATCCAAGCTGACGTCGGCAGTATTCAAATTAGTCCCCATGACGATGATGAAATTCTTGTTGCTTTAGAAGGCAGCCAAATGCGGATGCAAAGGAACCATGTAGAGCTTCAACATCGCTTAAACGATGCCACGTTAGAAGTCGTTATGGACCGAGAACCGCGCGTACAACTGTTCAGCATCTTTCCAGAGAGGCACACACTGAATGTTTATGTTCCAGATGTAGACTTGGAGCTTGTGACCGTTTCAACTTCTGTTGCCAACATTGAAGCTCAGAATGTCTCTTCACAAGCTTGGCGTTTCTACTCTGATGTCGGAAGCATCCAAGGTACGAACTTAAATAGTCAAATTGAAGCCGAGACCGAAGTAGGCGCCATTCGTTTAGACATGGATGAACTCGTTAACGACGTGACCGTGCGTTCAAGCGTTGGCAGCATCACTGTTGCAGTAAAAGAATTACCCGACATGATTCAAAGTCATGTACAAACAACAGTTGGTGTCGTCGACACAGAAGCCATTACACATATCGAACCTTCCGGTGACGCTCCGAAGTTAGATTTACAAACAGAAGTGGGAAGCATTACCGTCGTAAATGACTAATCACAAATCCCGAAAAGAGGTGATTGAAAATAGCGCATCACTATACACGTTACTCGCTAACAAGAACCATCGGGTCCGATTTTTGTGGAATGAACGTAACATTTTCCTAAATTGTGCTGTTTGGTGTTGGGTTGGCAAGGGTAGCGCGGTGCCATTTTGCGCGCTAGTTTGCCTAGTTTAACGATTTTTGCGCTCATTCCGCTAAACTCCTGCGCAGTTTGTTCCAACTGGAGCGCAGATTCAATGCCCATAAGCGAGCAACCCGTCGGCCTGAGCGCGGCCGAAGCCAAATCGGACTCGGTTCGGCGTGAACCGCGCCGACAGCTTGTGCGTACTTAGGGGCGGGGATGTACAATTGATCCGGTAATCTGTTACCGAGTTCGCTCAATCTGTTCCCTAGTTTATGGAGATATATCGATTTTCCTCAACTGGAGAACAGTTCGGTCGTAACTTGAGCACAGTTTCCACTTTACCCAACTTACCATTGGTTCTTGAAGAAATTATTTAGTTAAACTTATCTAAAAATTATACTTAGGCAGTCCATCTAAAATGGGTACTCAATCAATAAAACCCCACCAATGGCCTTTGATGGGATCTTCTATTTACAGCAAGCAAAACACCGTTATGCGATTTTCAAATTGTGAGCACTGATCGTTTTCACTAAATGCATGGCCATAAACACGACGATTTATGGCCATTGGAATATTTCTATAAACCAAGTCGGAGAATTCATTGTCGTATGATTTACGTACTCATTAGCAATGCAGTTGTATCTAAGACTTTCTATTATCTTTGGGGGCTCGAAAAGAGGCTGTAAACGTCGTGAATGTTCCTTCGCTCATCACGAAAAAAGCGATGCATTTTTGATTTTTACCCGTTTGCTATAAATCCCTCAAAAGTCTCGATGAGCTCCTCTAGTCGATCAATGGGTGGGGAATGCCCTGTATCTTGTAAGTAGCTCACGTGTACATCTTTGTTAAACGTTTGGAAATCTTCTATGATCTCTTCGGTCATGGATCGAACGATTACTAAGTCATCTTCCCCCCAAACGATAAGGATAGGAGCTTGAATGCGCTCGATTTCCTTTGTCCCTTCTTCCAATCCATTATACGTATCACTCATGTTGAAATGATTATTTGAGTAGTAAATATCGACAAGGTTTCTTTGCGTGAGCATATCTTCCAAATATTCTTCGTAACGTTCAGGCTCAGGCTGATGGTTCGTGTAAATGCCTGCATTCCAAACCTTTTTAAGAAATGATTTATCTCGGTTTTTATAAGCCTGTAGCGTAGGAATTGTGCGCAGCCGATCATTTTCAATCTGCTCTTTCGTATTCAATCGCTTCCCCTCATGATCTTGAAACGGGTACCCTCTCGTCGACAGCGAGGACATCAGTATTAAACGATCGACAAACTTAGGGTATCCGGCTGCAAGTTGCATCGCCACACCTCCACCTGTAGACCAACCAACAACCGACGCGTGCTGGACACCCAGCTTCTCCACGACCGCATGCACATCGTCGGCAAGCTCTTTTAGAGATTGAAATGACTGGTTGTATGTTGATTTGCCAAATCCCCTAAGGTCAATCGCATACAGTTTGTACGAAGCATCCATTTTCTCGAGAACCACATCCCAATGCTTTGAAGAAGTCATATTCCCATGAATGAAAAGAACAGGCACCTCTCCCCCTTCCCGTTCTCGGATGTACAATGTTTCACCATTTTCGATTGTCACCTGTTGTCCATGAATGACACACATGTTAACACCTCTCCCATCTTTAATAATTCGTGCATTCGTTGCAGCTCAGCTGTCGGTTCAACACCGAGTTCATCGTTCATGACACGCCTACATTTATCGTACGAACGCAATGCATACACACGATTATTCAAATGATAATACCCAATCATCAAAATGCGATAAGCTTCCTCAAAGCAGATGTCTTTTTCAATAATCTTTTCTGCTCGATCAATAGCTAGCTCATACTCTTGGGTGCGGAGAAGTTGATGTGCAGATTTCTCACACGCTTTAATATACAGAACTTGTAGTCGTTCACGCTCATCAACCGTCCATTCATCAGAATTCCGATCACTCATAAAGTCCCCTTCATACAGCATGATGGCGTTTTCATAAAAGACCATCGCCTCTTCGCGGCTTTTCGCTTGATGACCTGCCGTTACAGCAGCTTCAAAGTCATTACAGTCCATTTGCAATGATTGAGTAAAACGCAAGCCATACCTGGAGGTCGTGCGCTGAATGAAGAATGGTTTTGAGCGTGCTAAGCGGTTCGGTTCTAATACATTGTTTAAAGAGTTGAGCGCAACTTTAAAATCACGATCTGCAACCTCTTCATTTTGCCCTGACCATAATATAGAAAAGATTTCTTCCTTCGATAATTGTTCTCTTCTCTTTGCAATAAATAATGTGAGCAAGTCTTTCGCTTTTCCCCGTTTCCAATCCTTCTCAACGAGTTCTTTATCCCCTAAAAACACTTTCAATCCTCCAAGTGTTTGGATGCGAACTGTATACCCCGGATGAATGTGAACATCCTCTAGATTCTGCTCTTTTAATATCCTGTTCAGGTACTCGCTTGATTCGCTCACAGGGCCGTTGGATTCAAGAAGCATCGGGGTGAACACTTGTAAATCATTCGGTCCAAAAAACGTTCGTTTTTGTAAAAGATAATCCATGTTCTCTAGTTGTACGGCTTCAATGAACTTTCGAACGGTGGACTGGAATAAAGAATGCTTATTGTTTCTATATTCATTGTACGCTTGCCACATGAGCGCAAGTGTCTGTCCGTAACGTTCGTCACTCTCCAAAAAATACTGCTTACACTCATCAAGTTCTTTCTTTGCAAGCGTGTAGTTATCATTGTGAATGTAAGAAATACCGAGACAAAGACGAATCAATGACGAGAGCCAATAATCTTCTACACGCTCTGTTTCCTTAAGCGCCTCTTGCCCATAGAATAGCGCCCGTTCGATGTTTCCTTGTTTCCCGTGAAGAAGACAAAGCCCCATAAACGGTTCAGCTTTGCCTCTTGCAACGTCAATTTCATCCATGATCGAAAGAGAAGTTTCATAACATTTGATCACAAGGTGTGTGTTGTATTTCGTAGATAATTGGATTGCATGACCCATTCTCATCCATCCGCATGCTTCAATGAATGGGGATTGTACATCAATCCCTTGAATGATCGATTGTTGTGCAAGTTGCTTTGCTTCTAATGAATTGCCCATAAATGCTTGAATAAGGGACAAGAGTAAATCAGTTTCTCTGTGAGAATTCGGAAGTTCTCTTTGAATACGGTTTTCTGCTAACTTCTTCTGCCGTTCTAATCGTTTATATGCCGACTGAAGTCTTCCTGTTCTGAGCAAAAGTCTCGCTTCTAAATTCTCATAAGAAGTCATGTTGTGCTTTTTACTTATGGAATACCACTTCTCAGCACTAACAGCATCTCCAAGATTCACCGCATTCTCAGCCATCAATCGATAGAGCTCATAGATTTTATCGGTACGAAATTCATCCATTGCTTCTAAACATTCCGCAGCTTGATGCAACAAGTGATTGGCCGTTTTTGGTTGAATCGTGTCGATGTACACTCTAGCTTTCCCTTCCAATCCCGCACTTTCGAGTTCTAAGTTCGTCCGCTCTTTGCCGTGTTCAATCGCTCGCTCATAGCACGCGAGAGCATCTTTATATCGAGAGTGAACCCGGTAACAGTCCCTTCGTACAATAAAATTCTCGGGAACATCCGCTTGTGCTCTATTCCCAGTTGTTGAATGCTTTCGAGCACCTTATCCACATTCATTGATTGAAACAGCTCTTTTGCATGCTCGTCTATTACTTGAGCAATATGAAGATATTGTTCACTTTCTTCGTAATGATACAAAGCTTTCGACCAAGATTGTGTTGAGACATAGTAGTCTCCAATTTGCTTTTGGGCCGGTTTATATTGACCCATTCGAATATTTTCGGTAAGAAGAAACTGTTGAATTAATGGGTAAAAACAATCGGTTTTCCTGTTCTTATCATTAAAGATAAACCCGTTCTCTCTTAAACGCTCGAAGATTTCAGGGCGAACTTCACCGAATATTTCGGTATATTCTTCAATAAGGACTTGCTCAAGCATTGCCACTCTAAACAATACCGTTTTTATTTCATACGGCATATTGGAAACGATCTCGTCTAGAAGATACGTTTGTAAATCCTTTAACGTTCTCTCCAAATCATTGATGACTACTCTAAAGCTACTCCCATTTTTCATCGCTTGGAAAATGATAAGTACTGGTGAAATCCAACCACTCGAAAGTTTATGTAGCTCTATCAACTCTTCTGGCTGCAAACGTAACATCTGCTCTTCACATAATGCCTCAAGCTCATACTCTTTAAATGAAAGTGTCTCTTGAGACAGATAGAGCAGCTGACTTTTCACTTTCAACTCACGAATGACCGGAAGTGAAAGAGAATATCTCGTGAGAAGGACGAGATGAATGTGCTCAGGTAAAAACCGTATGAGTTCATCCATGAAACTCAAAATATCTTCGGATTGATTCATCCATTCGCTCTGGTCAATAACAATCGTAAGTGGTCCGTCAACGTTTATCCACTCATTAATGACGGAAGCCAAGAGGCACCCGTCTCGCTCATATACAAAGGTGCTGGCATTCTCGTTTTCTGTGCGAACCGCACGTTGTAAATACCGCACGAAAACTTCTAGGTTGCTATCGCTTTCAGACATCGTATACCAGCAATACCTTGTCCGCTCACTCCGTAAAAATGAAGAAACGACTGTACTTTTTCCGTAACCAGGCAAGGCTTGCACAACCGTTAATTTATAGTGCTCGATCTTCCTTAGAAACCGAATGAGATGAGGACGAAAAAGTACATCGGTGCCTTTGCTCGGGGCAACTAGCTTCGTTTCAATGCATTCAGCACCCTTCATTCATCACACCTCCAGTTTTTTTAAGTTCCGAATAGTTTACTTATTCGGAAACTACGTTCGTAATCCTGCTTCCATCTGTACTTTCAATGTATTTTTGTTAATTTTGCCTACATCTGTTTTCGGCAGTTCATCATAGAACTTATATAATTTCGGCGTTTTATATCGCGCAAGTTGGTTTTGACAATAATTTCGTAGAAACGTTTCATCAGTACACATCCCTTGCGCGAGCACGACCGCACATGCAACAACCTCTCCCCACGTTTGATCATGAACACCTACGACCGCTACATCTTGAACATGAGCGAGTTGCATTAACGTTTTTTCAATCTCTTGAGGGTATATATTCTCACCGCCGCTAATGATCATGTCTTTCGTTCTTCCAACAATGTAATAATCGCCCTCTTCATCGCACATTGCCAAGTCCTCCGTATTGAACCATCGTTCTTTATTCACTTCTTCTTGTCCCCAATAATATTCATACAGGTGATCCCCTTTGATAAATAGCTCGCCAACTTCACCAGGTTTTGCAACTCGTCCATTTTCATCTCGAATGCATATGGCATTATACATCATCGCTTTTCCGACACTTCCATACTTTTTTTCTGCTTCTTTCATTTGAAATATAAAAGTTATTCGGGCCAGCCTCTGTCATCCCGTATCCTTCTCGAAAAGGTAACCCCCGACGTTCAAACGCTTCATATACAGTATTTGGACACGGTGCTCCTCCTGATAAAAACGATTTCATTGAAGGAAAATTTGCACGTTCAAAATCAACTTCTTGTATGAACCGTTGATACATCGTTGGAACCATAAGAAGGATGGTACACCGATACAGTTGAATCAACTGGGAAAGTTGCGTTGGACAGTATTGCGCAGTATAAACAACCGTTCCTCCTGCGTAAAGAATCGGCAATGTTAAAGCTTGATTCCTCCTGTGTGAAACATCGGCAACACTGTAATGGTCGTATCACTACTGGAGAGTCCCCAACTTGTTAACGTATTAATGGCGTTAGTGTGGATGGAACGATTACTTAATACTACACCTTTCGGTTTACCCGTCGTCCCCCCTGTATAGATCATCATCCATGGAGAGCTCCATTCGTATGTGTACGATGTATTTATATTGGATGGACCTTGTAAGCAAGCTAGGTCCACCATTCCTTTATCTTGAATATGTAACTGCTCTGCCAGATGCTCGTGAGTCTCGTCGTAAACTAAGTATTTAGGGGTACAATCTTCCACCAACATATTGAGTTCCTTAACGTGTAACCTGCCATTCATCGGCACAAAAATCGCCCCAATTCTTCGACAAGCAAATAGGAGCAAGAAGCCTCGGATGTTATTATTAGATAGCAATAGCACTCTCTCTCCAAAGCGAATTCCTCTCTCGATGAATTGCTCTGTCAATGCTCCGATCATTAGATTTACTTGCTCGTACGTCCACTGCTCCCCTGTATCGCCATCAATGATGGCGATTTTTTCTGGGTCAATTCTCGCTCTCGTTTCCAACCAATCGACGTCTAGCTTCATCCAGACTCCCCCAACTTATCGTATTTGCAACCCAAGCATAGCCAATGCCCGCACTTACCATACAAACAACATCTCCATCTTTCACCCGCTATTGTGCCAACGCTCGTTCTATAGAGATGAATTGATCAAATTGCCCTACATGCCCAATGTCCTGTAAATATATGGATTGTTCATCACGAAGTGCAAGCATTTGCTGTACATATTGATGTGCCAACCGTTTCAAATGGAGAATTGCGAGAAAATCTAACTCGTTAATAGCGTATCCACTTTATTGAAGCGATTCGCGAATGACATAGAGAAAGTTCTTCATCGATTTTGCATCCAGTCTTTTCTTCATCTCTTTAGGGTTTGTCACATCAAGTTCTTCATGATACGACGAGCGTTCGAATAAATCTCTCGCTATTGATCCACCAGCGCGATGGATTACATCAGTGGAAAAAGACCCGTCGGTCATCGTCACTGTTTCAAGCAACGTATTTCTTTTATCGTTTTTCCGAAAAATCATCGCTCCGCCGCCAGCTGCCAAATTGTACATAAATCTTGATCGCTCATTTTTATAATTCATAAAGCCACCGTTGCAATACCCTCCTGCTAAAAGAACCGTCGATACATCTTCCTTGGCGATCATCATCGATTTTGCAACGTCCATGGCCAAGACCGTCGTCCCGCACCGCAGTGACATATCAAATGCGACCGCCCCATAAGCACCGAGTTGTTCTTGCATATAGATTGAACCGGTCCATAATGAATATTCCTTATACTCCTCTCCGACATAGATGAAAAGATCCAGTTCAGACACAGCAATTCCCGTTCATTCCAAAGCCCCTTTTTAGCGGCTCTAATCCCTGTTTGTGCGGGGTGATACATTAAGGAATTGTTTTCGAATGAATTTCCATCTTTTCTGTAACGATGGTAGATGGGATTCCACTTCTTCTTGCAATTTCTTCTCCAGTTATTGTGTGAGAAGGTAAGTATGAGGCAACGCTCATCACTCCAACACACTTATCCATCGCCTCTACCTAGCCTCTTTACTTCTTCTTGTAGATAAGGAACCATCTCCTCGATCGTTTGTACATTCACTTCATCGTCGGTTTGTACATTTTTAATCTTCACACGAAGTTCTGACTTGTGAATGACGACCCGAAGCACGTAGGATGCAATTACACTCATTTTTGACTGCTCCTTTTTCCTTTTCTTTTTGACCATTTCTCCCTAACCGTTCCGACAATGCCTGCAGGAAAGAAAAGGATACTCATAATAAACACGAGTCCAAACAAGATGACCCAACGTTCAAAGATTGGGTGCACATCGCGCATCCCCATTAGCCAATGGGAGGCAATTTCAATCACTCCCGCACCAATGATCGCACCGTATAATGTGCCTACCCCTCCAATCACGACCATGAGAAGAGCATCAATGGTCACGTCCACATCCATCGTGCTAAAAGGATTCACAAACCGAATGGATACGGCGTACATCATCCCCGCCAAACTGGCGACAACACCTGCTACAATCGTCGAAATTAACTTGTAACGAATAATTGAATATCCGAGCGCTGATACGCGACTTTCATTCTCTCGTATCGCTTGTAGTGTTCGACCGACCGGGGAATAGATGAACTGACGCAGAACAAGAAACATAACGATTAAAAAAAGAAACGCGAGATAATACACCGTTTGCCGATCAATTAAGTTAATAAATCCGAACAGCTCTGTCGGAACTTGAGCGGTGAAGTTAAATCCTTCATCTCCACGTGTAAATGAACGCCATTGTTCAGCGATGACTAAGAAAATTGTCGCTACCGCTAATGTAATCAACGCATAAAATGTGTCTTTAAGCCGCAAAGATAACAATCCAACAAAGAAGCTGACGATGACGGAGAAACTAACACCAGCCAAAAGCGCGACAAGAAGAGCGACCTCCGCCTGCTCGATATACGTTAATGAAAGAGCCACACTGTATGCTCCGAAACCGAAAAACATCGCGTGACCAAATGAGATAATTCCTGTGTAGCCGAGCAAAATATCATAGCTCATCGCAAACACCGCAAGAATAAAAATGTTTGTGAGTAAAAATAACATTGAACTTTGTGTGACGAATAGTGGCAGCAAAAGCATCACGAAACAGATGGCAATAAATACCCAAGGCTGCTTCTTTCGCCATGTGTTTCGGTCCATTAGCGTTGACGAGTGTTGTGTATCTGGCGTTAGCATTCGTTTTTTAAAGTTTACATTCATCCGATCACCTCGTTGCCCCGAATAATCCCGACGGTTTTAAAAGCAGAACTAAGGCCATGATCATCATGTTGACCGCAAGTGATCCCGGTGGAAAGTAATAAGCCATGTACGCTTCCGACAAACCGACAATCACAGCCGCAATTGCCGAACCACCCACACTGCCCATCCCGCCAATCGCCACGACGATAAATGCCGTCAGCATAAGACTTAGCCCCATATCCGGTTAATTTGCCCTTGAAAAGGTCCCCAAAGAAATCCACCAACACAAGCAAGCGTCGTGCCAAACACGAAAACGAATGTAAAGATTTTTCGCACATTAATGCCAAGCGCCTGAACCATTTCTTTATTTTCAACACCTGCACGGACGACGAGCCCAATCTTTGACTTTTTCAACATGAGAAGTAATGAGATTAAAACAAGTAGTCCAAACCCGATAATAAAAATGCGGTAGTGATGAAATCGCACGTTCATCAGTTCCGTAAATCCACTAATGGCCGGTGGTGGCTGAACAGAAATGAGGTTTGATCCCCAGATGAGCATCACCAATTCTCCGACGACGAGCATCACACCGGTCGTTATGAGAATTTGACGCAAATGGTTGCCATACACTTGCCTGACCGTTGTCCGCTCCACTGTATAGCCGAGAACAATACCAGTCACAATGGCCCCGATCAACCCCATCCCAAACGCTAAAATGCTGTAGTCCCCAGCTGCGCCCCCGAACAATAAATACATCCATGTACCGGCATATGCTCCGAACATGAATAAAGCACCGTGGGCAAAGTTCAAGACCGACATGAGACCAAAAATCAAACTCAAACCAGCAGCGAGAAGAAAGATAAGCATGCCAGTTGCCAGCCCGTTAAACAATAACGTTAAGTGTAGCTCCATACGTTCACCTGCTTTCTATGCAATGCCTAAATATTTCTGCCGCAATTCTTTATCTTCTTCCAACTGACGCATCTGTCCGTGATGAACCGTTCTTCCCTCATCAAGGATGTAAAAGCGCTCGCCTATTTTACTTGCCATACGAAAGTTCTGCTCAACGAGAAGTACAGTGGTCGTTTGTTTGATGACATTTAATGCTTCCATCACCTTCTCGACCATAATTGGAGCTAAACCTTTGCTCGGCTCATCAATGAGCAGAAGTGGCGTCTCGTTTACGAGTGCTCTGGCAATGGAGAGCATTTGTTTTTGTCCTCCTGACAAGTTGCCTCCTTTTCTTGTGTAGGCAATTTTCAGATCCGGAAATAACTCTAAAATCCACTTTTCTCGTTCCTCTGTTTTTTCGTTTTCCTTACGTTTTGCAACACGCAAATTCTCCTGCACCGTTAAATCTGAGAAAATATCTTGATCTTCCGGCACATAGCCAATCCCTTTTTTGGCGATTACATGAGGAGGCAATTCCCGGATACTCTCTCCTTGAAAAAGAATATCTCCTTTTGTGGCAGGGTTGAGCCCCATGATGGAGCGCATCGTTGTCGTTTTGCCAGCACCATTTCGCCCTAATAAAACCGTTACCTCTTGCTCAGGGACGTCAAATTCTACACCTTGCAAAATGTGAAACTCTTGAATATACGTTTCAATATTACGTACTTGAAGCATCGTCATCGACTACATCCCCTCCTAAATACGCCGATTGCACACGGTCGTGTTTCATGATGGCTTCCGGTTCGTCATCTGCAATCAGTTCGCCGTGAAATAGCACGGCAATCGAGTCGGACAAATCCAACACCAAGTCCATTTTGTGTTCGATCAGCACAATGGTTCGATCTCTCTGGTCACGAATCGAACGAATTACATCTATAATCGCCGGCACTTCTTCCAATGACATGCCTGCCGTTGGCTCATCAAGTAGTAACACCTCAGCATCTAAAGCTAGCAGAATGGCGATTTCTAATTTGCGTTTCTCCCCATGTGCCAATGCACTTGCGACCTGATCTGCTTTATCACTCAAATGCACATTCACTAAGTACTCATACGCTTTCGCCTCAAGCTCGGGGAATGACTTAAAATGACGGAACATGGAAAAATACACATTTTCTTTAGATTGAACAGCCATCCGAACGTTTTCTAGCACCGTTAAATTCGGGAAAATATTCGTAATCTGAAAGGAACGCCCAATGCCTAATTTCGTGCGTTTAGGCGGGGACAAATGTTGAATCGGGTTTCCCCGAAACAACACACGCCCACTCGTTGGCTTTAGTTGACCGCTAATTAAATTGAACAACGTTGTTTTGCCTGCTCCGTTAGGCCCGATAATGCTTTTGAATGTTCGGTCTTCAACACGTAAGGATACATCGCTTACCGCTTTATGTCCCCCAAATTGAATGCTCAGTTGGTCAGTTTGAAGCAAAGCCTCTGCCATACCATCTACTCCCTGTTGTTTCGAATTGGTGGTTCCGTTTGTTCTGGTTCAAGGGCCTCATTCAAGATTGGAAGTGGGTACTCATAGTCGGGATTATCTTCCAACGTAATGGAATACATCGTCTGCAATGCTTGATGATCTTCTGCTCGGAATGTCATCGGACCTTTGGGTGTATCAAACGTCATTCCTTCCATCACTTTAATGAGTGTGTCAGCATCTGCTGCACCTTCAGACTCCTCCAAAGCTTGAACCGCTGCCATTGCACTTGCCATGCCTCCAGCTGTAAACAAATCAGGTGGGGACCCGTGTTCTTCTTCGTGTTCGCTTATGAGGTAATCATTCACTTCATTATCTGGGAGTGTGTAATGATAGACCGAGAATCCTTCCATCCCTATGAGATCTCCCATCGTGCCTAATGCTGCAATGTCCGGGGCTCCTGTTGAAATTGTAATGCCTCGATCGGTAAGCCCCATATCATTAAAAGATCCCCACGGCGTATTTGACCCCGCCCAAATGACGAACATATAGTCCGGATCTGCTTCAATGACACGTTGTACACTTGACGTGAAGTCGGTTGTATCTGGTGCAGGGTACTCTTCCAACACAATTTCTGCACCTAAACGTTCGGCTTCCTCTATGAATGCTTCTGCCCCATCAAGCCCAAATGAACTGTTCGGAGCATACACGGCAATTTGCGTACCCTCTTCCGCAATTGCTGCTGCCCCCGCTATCGCATCTTGTGTTGAGTTTCGACCGGTTCTAAAAATATTCGGATTCCATTCTTCCCCTGTGATCGCATCTGCGACTGCAGGCTCAACAATCATAATGCGATCATACGTCTCTGCTAATGGAAGAACCGCTAGTGTGTCCCCGCTATCAGCCGCCCCAACTAAAATGTCTACCTCTTCATCTTCATAGAGCTCTGTCGCTTGTTGCACAGCCACTTGCGGATCGGTTTGGGTGTCGCGAATCATCACTTCAATTTCCCTGCCCGCAACTTCCCTCGTACCATCCGTGGCATAATCAATACCAATTTGGAAACCATTAATCATCTGATTTCCATACGCCTCAAGTAGACCGGTTTGAGAAGTTAACACACCAATCTTCACAGGATCATCTGCGTCCCCTCCAGATGCTGAATCATCACTTGAACAAGCCGCCATTGTCAGAAGAAGCGAAGTCGTAATGCTTGAAAATATAACCCAATGTTTTTTTGCCACCCTAACCTTCCCCCTTGTCGATAATCGTTCCTAATTTCAATTGTAAATAGACGAGTTACGAATGAGTTACAAACATTCCAGGGCGTGGGTTATTGCGGTTGTTCTTTACTCATCCACACAAAAAAAGAAACTCCACAAAAGGAGTTCCTTCAATCATGAAAATTCGTTCCATCACTCGTTGCTTTTATATACCCTGCTCGGATGACGTAATCACCAAAGTGCTCGCCTGCCGAACGGTTTTTGCCATAATCATTGAGCAGCGGGCGGAGCGTGTCCAGAATTTCTTCTTCGCCAATGTTTTCTTTGTACATTTTGCTTAGACGTTCACCTTTAAACCCTCCACCGAGATACAAGTTATATTTGCCAGGGGCTTTACCAATAAAGCCGATTTCGGCCATTGCCGCACGTGAACAACCGTTAGGACATCCAGACATGCGAATGACAATCTCTTTATCACGTAACCCCACCTCATTGACGGTTTCTTCTAGTTTGTCGATCAAACTCGGCAAGTAGCGTTCGGATTCAGCCATAGCCAAGCCGCAAGTTGGAAATGACACGCACGCCATTGAACTTTTACGTAACGCGGAAACTTGCTTTGAATCAACAATATGATACCGGTCTAAAATCTCACGAATCGCTTTTTTCTTCGCAGCGGTCACGTTGCTAATGACGAGGTTTTGATTGGGAGAAAGTCTGAATTCCCCTGTGTGAATGCGGCTATTTCGCGAATTGCACTCATTAGTTCGTACTTCTCTTCATCCTTAATACGGCCGTTTTGCACGAACAATGTGTAATGCCAACGATTGTTCACACCTTTCACCCAGCCGTAACGGTCGCCATTATCCGTAAATGAATACGGCCTTGCTTCTTCTAAACTGTACCCTAACCGTTCATGCAACTCGTCAATCAACCAGTCGATGCCCCTCGCATCAATCGTATATTTGAATCTCGCATACTTTCGTTCATGACGATTTCCGAAATCTCGCTGAATCGTAATCAGCTTCTCAGAGACGTCCGTCACTTGCTCTGGCGTACAAAAACCAATGACCCTCGAAAGCTGCGGATACGTGTGCGAATCACCATGAGTCATGCCCATGCCACCACCGACACTCACATTAAACCCTCGCAACTTTTCATTTTCAATGATTGCGATTAACCCTATGTCTTGAGAGAACACATCCACGTCGTTGGACGGAGGAATGGCAATGCCCATCTTGAATTTTCGCGGCAAATACAACTTCCCATACATCGGTTCTTGTTCGACTTCCTTGTTGCTTTCAATCTTTTCTTCATCGAGCCATATTTCGTGATACGCCCTCGTGCGTGGCGACAAATAATCGCTCAATTCATTCGCACATTCATAGACTTGTTGATGCACTGCCGATTCGTCTGGATTGGGGTTGCACATGACGTTGCGGTTCACATCCCCGCAAGCTGCGAGTGTATCCATCAATGAATCATTGATTGTCCGAATGCTCGCTTTCATGTTCCATTTCAAAATGCCATGGATTTGAAAAGCTTGCCGAGTTGTTAGCTTGAGCGTGCCATTGCCATACGTTGTCGCCAAGTTGTCGATTGCAAGCCACTGTTCAGGGTGGCGACGCCGCCTGGCGCTCGCACCCTAACCATAAATTGATGCGCAGGCTCAAGCTTTTGCCGCCTCCGCTCATTACGTAAATCTCGGTCATCTTGCAAATAGCTGCCGTGGAATTTCATTAAGCGGTTATCCTCTTCTGGAATTCCTGCGGTGAGCGGGTTTTGCAACGTGTTGACTAACGTGCCTCGTAAGTAATCACTCTTTTCTTTAATGTCCTCAACATCACTTGGAGGACCGGTTTGAATATGAGGGCGATCTTCATTTGCCATTTCATTTCACCTCGTTAATAGACGTCTCTTTGGTACCTTTTCTCTTGTTGCATTTGTTTCACATAACTTTCTGCTTCAGCTCGTTCAAATCGACCTTGTTCAGAAATAATATCGATGAGCGTGGTATGCACATCTTGGGCCATTTGTTTTTCGTCACCACAAACGTAAATAACCGCACCTTCTTCAATCCAAGCGTACATTTCTTTTGCTTTTTCTCTCATTCGGTGCTGTACATAAATTTTCACTCGTATCTCTTGAAAAAGCGACATCCATTTTCGTAAGCACGCCGTCACCTAACCACCGTTGCCAATCTAACTGGTACAAAAAGTCATCAACGAAATGTTGATCCCCAAAAAACAACCAAGATTTTCCTTTTGCATCCCGTTCTTCCCTTTCTTCTAAAAAACTTCGGTACGGGGCAACCCCTGTGCCTGGGCCAACCATGATGATCGGGGTTTCAGGGTCTTCTGGTAACCGAAAGTTATCATTTTTCTGAACGAAAATCGGTAAGCTCCCACCCGTCCCCGTTCGTTCGGCACATTGCACCGAACATACACCAGCACGGCTTCGATCATGAGCATCATAGCGAACAGCTGATACGGTAAGGTGGACTTCATCTTCATTCGCCAACTGACTATTCGCAATGGAATACAGTCGCGGAGGAATCTTTCGGAGCGCACCGACAAACTGAGGAGCCGAAACTGTAAAAGGCCCGTAATCTTGAACAAAGTCAACAAGGTCTCTGCCTTCTAAATACGCCTGTAACACATCATTTTGTTCATCTTCTAACAATTGAGGTAGTGCGTCATTTTCCGTCCACCCCACCGTTTTCTGTAATAAAGGTTTCGTTAAAACCGTAATTTCAAAGTGCCTAATTAACGCCTCACGTAAAGGCAGCGTATCCCCTTTTTTGTTAATTTCCACTTCTTGATTCGCTTCCCACGCCATTATCGTCATGAAGTGATCGACGAGCTGTTCATCATTTTCAGGAAATATGCCAATGCTATCCCCTGGAGAAAAAGTAAACCCAGAACCGTCTATGGAGAGTTCAAGATGGCGCGTTTCTTTGTTCGATCCACGCCCGTTAAGATTAATATTTTCCAATACTTCCGCCTCGAAAGGTTTACTTCTTGAATAGGTGGATGGTTGCTCCGTTACGGTGATTGGATCGGCAGTAGATGTTGTGACTGCTGGGCTTTCCACGAGCATTTTAGCAGCAATTTGCTCGACCCAACCATTGGCATCTTCTTCAAAATCAACATCACAATCAACCCTCGCTACGATCCTTTCCGCGCCAAGTTCTTCAAATTTCCGGTCCAGTTCCTTGCCTGTTTGACAATAAAATTCATACGACTCGTCTCCTAGAGATAATACGGAGAATTTCACATCTGTCAGTTTTGGCATTTTGCGACCAAACACATATTCATAAAATGGAATGGCGTTATCAGGTGGGTCTCCCTCCCCGTGTGTGCTAATGACGACAAAGAGTCGTTCAACAGACTTAAGCTCTTTCGGCTTATAGTCAGACATCGATTGGAGTGTGATCTCCATCCCGTTATTCGTTAACGCACTTGCTAGTGTTTCTGCGACACTTTGCGAGTTCCCTGTTTGCGAACCGTACAAAACGGTAGCCGTTCGAATCGGCGTGTCTTGTCGTTCAGGGGCTAAAGCTTGCGACTCATTAGTCACATCTGCTCTAGTGACTTCAGCGTCGCCCCCCGTCCCGCTTAAATATCCACTCAACCACAGTTTTTGTTCTACAGTTAGTCCCGGCAGAAGTTGGTTCAACCATTCAACTTGCTCGTCTGTAAAAGGACTATTTGTACTTTTCAGATGCAACATACTCCCCCCTTGCCTCATTCCACTCTTTTATGCATTTGGAAGATGGAATGTTCAGTCAATGATAAAATTTATATCTCATCTTATGGTAATTATTCCTAGTTGTCAAATAGGAATAATTGAACAAAACCGGCATATGTATCATATACTCTGTTATATTCCCTTTTTTTAATTTATTTTGACAAAGAAAGAATCAGAATGTAGAATCACTTTAAAACATATCAAATTAGTATGAATAATGACCGAAAGGAGACAGAGAGATTGACACCAACGTATGAAACGTCTACACGTGAAGATTACGAAGTGTTGAATAAACAGCTTCATAAAAAGGACTCGTTGGATGTATTAAAGTGGGCAAACACAACGTACGGTCACCACCTTGTGTACGCCTGTAGCTTCGGAGCAGAGGCGATGGTACTACTCGACCTCCTTTCTAAAGTTCAAAAAGATGCCCACATCCTTTTTTTAGATACCGACTTTCATTTCGATGAAACGTATGAGCTCATCGAAGAAGTGAAAGAGCGCTACCCACAATTTCATATCACACTCGCTAAACCGATGCTCACTCCCGATGAGCAAGCGAGAACTCACGGCGAACGCTTGTGGGAGACAAACCCCGACCTTTGTTGTCAGATTCGTAAGCTTGATGTGCTAGATCGAGAACTTAATCCTTATCACGCTTGGCTTTCAGGATTACGGCGAGAACAGTCTCCAACAAGAGCGAAGACGGAGTTCGTAAACGCTGACCACAAGTTTCAGAAAATGAAGATTTGTCCGTTGATTCATTGGACTGAAGAAGAAATATGGATGTATATCGAGCTGCATCAACTGCCGTACAATCGCCTGCATAACCAACATTATCCGAGTATCGGCTGCACATATTGCACCCGCCCTGTTCTACCAGGCGAGGATGAAAGGGCAGGCCGATGGGCTGGAACAACGAAAACAGAATGTGGCTTACACGCCGAAGGAGGAAACGAACGTTGACACTCGTAAACCGCTATCAACCTGAAAAAGAAACGAACCATATTAGAGCATCCATTGAGCTGGATGGCTTTGCTCTTTCTGATTTGGAGCTAATCGGAATTGGAGGGTACAGCCCACTCACTGGTTTTTAGATGAGAAAGATTATGAAAACGTCGTTGAACATATGCACTTATCGTCTGGCGAGGCATGGAGCTTGCCTATCACTTTGCCTGTTTTTGACGCATCCTCTTTTGATATCGGCGATGAAGTTCGCCTCGATTTTGACGGTGAAACGTATGGTACAATCACAATTTCTTCGATCTATGAACCGAACAAAATTCGTGAAGCAGAGCTCGTGTATCGAACCTCAGATGAACAACACCCTGGTGTCGCCAAGTTGTTCGCTCGAGCACCGATTTATGTTGGCGGTGATGTTATATTGACGCGAAAGATTCACCGACCAGAATTCGCTTCCTACTATCTCACTCCTGCACAAACCCGAAAAGTGTTTAAAGACAATGGCTGGAACACGGTCGTCGGCTTTCAGACGAGAAACCCTGTCCACCGCGCCCACGAATACATTCAAAAAGCCGCGCTAGAAACGATCGATGGATTGTTTTTGAACCCACTTGTTGGAGAAACAAAAGCTGGAGACATCCCCGCTGAAGTAAGGATGGAAAGTTACGAAGTGCTTCTCCAGCGTTATTATCCAAAAGATCGGGTACACTTGTCTGTGTTTCCTGCTGCCATGCGTTATGCCGGTCCGAGGGAAGCCATTTTCCATGCACTCGTTCGTCGGAATTACGGCTGTACACATTTTATTGTCGGCCGCGATCACGCTGGGTTGGTGACTATTACGGTACGTATGATGCGCAAGAGATTTTTAAAGAATTTACAACAGATGAACTAGGCATCATGCCATTATTCTTTGAGCATAGCTTTTATTGCCGCGCATGCGACAGTATGGCATCGCACAAAACATGCCTCATGATCAAGAAGAACACGTCATTTTGTCGGGAACGAAAGTGCGTGAGATGTTGAAGAATGAAATTCTTCCCCCAAAAGAATTTAGTCGTCAAGAAGTCATTGAAGTGCTTATCCGTGGAGAAAAGAAAAAAGAGGTGGGCTCATGACAAAACCAAACCTTACTTGGCACAACACGACGATCACAAAGAAAGACCGCCAAAAAAAACTAGGATCTCATAGTTGCGTACTCTGGTTTACTGGCTTGTCAGGATCAGGAAAATCCACCCTCGCAAACGTCGTCGATGTGGCTTTACATGAACGTGGGCTTACGAGCTATGTGTTGGATGGCGATAACGTACGACATGGGTTAAATAAAGACTTAGGTTTTTCAGATACCGATCGAGTGGAAAACATTCGTAGAATTGGAGAGGTGTCGAAACTATTTGTTGATGCTGGGGTGATCGTTTCTACCGCATTCATCTCTCCATTTACAGCAGACCGAGATCTCGTACGGGAGTTATTTTCAGAAAATGAGTTTATTGAAGTGTATGTGAACTGCCCGTTAGAAACGTGTGAGCAACGGGATGTCAAAGGATTATATGAACGCGCGAGAGCAGGCAGCATCCCGCATTTCACAGGGATTAGCTCACCATATGAAGCACCCGTCGACCCTGAAGTCACCATTGAAACGGCCGACAAGAGCATTGCTGAGAGCGCAAAGGAAATTGTTGATTTCCTAATCGAACGCGGTCGGATACCGAGGGAAACCAATGAATAGCGGACATGTATATTTCGTAGGTGCTGGCCCTGGTGACCACGGGTTACTGACAGACAAAGGAGTCCGCTGTCTAAAGCAAGCGGATGTAGTGCTATATGACCGACTTGTCAACCCGAAACTGTTACTGCATGCCCCGCACGACGCCGAATACATTTATGTCGGGAAATTTCCAAAGCATCATACATTGCGGCAAGAACTGATTCAAGAAGAGCTCGTTCGTCACGCCCATCTACACCGTACCGTCGTCCGTTTAAAAGGCGGAGACCCTGGGATTTTCGGAAGAGTCGGCGAAGAGACCGCAGCCCTAGATGAGCATAACATCCCTTATGATATTGTTCCAGGCGTAACTTCCGGAATCGCCGCCCCACTTTATGCAGGAGTTCCGGTTACACACCGCGACTACGGCGCTAGTTTTGCTGTTGCGGCGGGACACCGTAAGAAAGACTCCGCTGATGAGTTGGATTGGAAATCTCTTGCGGGTATTGAAACGCTCGCTTTTTACATGGGGATCAATAACCTTGAGCAGATTACTGAACAATTGCTCCGACACGGCAGAGACCCTAATGAACCTGCAATCATTATCGAATGGGGCACGACGTCAAAACAACGTTCTGTGCGCGCAAGCTTAGGGACGCTGGCTAAACGAGCGAAGGAAATGACCGTTATTAACCCTGCCATAACGCTCGTCGGAAACGTAAATCACCTGCATAACGACACGAGTTGGTGGGAAAAGAAGCCTCGCTTCGGGTCATCTGTCGTGATTGCCTATGACGAAGATGTTAGCACCCATTTAGAAGACGTGTTAGAACATGAAGGTGCAGAAGTACTTGTTTATCCGAAAACAAGCACGCATCCTTTACCCTCACCAGACGTTGATTGGTCGCACATTCCATCTGTGCAGTTTGATGATGCGACAGCCGTTAACCATTGGTTCCATTGGTTAAAAGAGCAATCCCTTGATATTCGCTCCGTCTATTCACGGCTCATTGCTACAACGGACCGGGCGCGCGTTCAACTTGAACAGTACGGGTTATCTTCTACGATGGCTGGAAGCGGCTTAAGTGCCGTACGATTGGCGAGTGCTCCGTCGACGAAACATATAGCAAGCTCGCGTCACACGTATCATCCAGTGAGTCATTTGTGTTTACACAATCGATTCAAAGACGAGGAACGTACTGTTGTTTATTTTCCAACCAAACGATCGGTGGCGTTTTTTATTGACGGTTTGGAAAAAGGGGATCTGACCGATTGGATTGCAAACGTTGATGCTGTTTGTTTTGATGAAGAAACAAAACGAAAAGCAAGCCTGTGGTTTCATATAAAGGAGGAAGACGATGCAAGCCATTCTTTACGTCGGGCATGGCAGTCGAGTGAAAACCGGCGTTCAACAATTTGAGCGCTTCATTGAAGAAGTGATGCGGCAAATGCCTGGCGACAACCTGTTCCAAACGTACGGTTTTATTGAGTTGTCAGCACCTACGATTACTAGAGCCATTGAATCGTGTATTGAAAATGGCGCCCGAAACATTGCAATCGTTCCCGTATTACTTTTAAGAGCCGGTCATGCCCGCACTGACATACCTGAAGAAGTGAAAGCGATCAAACGTCGCTTTCCGCACATCACATTTACGTACGGTGAAACCATTGGCGTTTGCGAAGAAGCGGTAGACCTAGCGGTTAAACGTCTCATAGATGCAGGATTACCGAAAATGACAAAAGACACCGAACGAATTCATGACGTTTTAGTCGTTGGGCGGGGCTCAAGCGACGGCTACCAGCCGAGTGATGTAGCGAAAATCGCCCGCCTCATATATGAGCGAACCGCGTGTGAAAATATTGAGATTTGCTTTTTAGCCGCAACAACCCCCACTTTGGAACAAGGAATAGAGAAATTGGAGAAACTGCGGTCAGAGAAAACGTACGTGCTTCCGTACTTATTGTTTACTGGGGTGCTCATGAACGAACTGGATGATTTTTTGCAGAAAAGAACAGGTCCAACATCGTATGTTCGCTGTGACTTTTTAGGCAAAGACACCGCGCTCGCTCCAGTTATTGTTGCAAGGGCGAAACAAGCATTGGAAGGGCAAATACTGCAATGAGCAAGTTACCCATCGTCTTGCACCCCAATACAATGAATGCAGTCGTCGTTGGCGCAGGGAATGTCGGGTCGCGAAGAATTCGCCATCTGCTCAGTAGCGGCATTTCAATCACCGTCGTCTCCCCTTCATTACCTGAATGTTTTCAAGGTTTCGTTTGTTGGGAACCCCGATACTTGACGAAGCAAGAGTGCTTAACCGCTAATCTCATTGTCCTTTGCACCGATAATTATGAGTTGCATGATGCCATATCGAAAAATCGCGCACCTGGTCAACTCATATACCGGGCTGATGACGTAAAGAAAAGCGACTTTCATTTTCCTGCCGTTATCCAACGAGGCAAACTGACCGTCGCCACCTCAACAGACGGTGCCAGCCTTATTATTCACAGCAGTTGCGCCAACAAATTGAACAGCTCCTTCCAGATACTATAGAGCAAGACCTCGCGTTTTTAGAAGAAGCAAGAACACAAATAAAAACGCACATTAGAAAAAACAATCGCCAGGAGCTTCTCAAATATATTTCAACGGATTACTTCTTGCGACTAAGAGATCGTGAAGAACAATTGCAAACGTTCCTTCACGGTGCGCAGTCGATTAAAAACCACTAAGGCAGTGTTGTTTAGTAAGGGCCCCTTTGCGTGGCATGTGGTCGCGCAATCCATTATGCCTTGTGCTAATCACCGCATGGATCACGCTTACACCGTAAGAGGACCGTTCCATAAGCTAGACGTAAGAACTTCCACCCCCTTTCTGTCAGAAAGGACAGCGAGACGTTGGCATGAGTCAAGCCGACGTTCAATCGGTTTATCTTCGGCGCCGGAAGTGCCGATGGTTGTTAGCTCTTGAGGTCGATGTGAAAAAACAAGGTTGGATGTTCGTTATAGATACGAACGTTCCTAAATGAGCAAGTATCCGATGAGCTACGGTGTGCAATAGAGATCTAGACCGTTTCGGGGGTGATCTAAATCACCAATCTCCTAATCATTCCCAAAAACAAGCGACCATCAGCACCACCGGTGCTGAAAACTATGAAATATAATCTAGATCATCATGAATATGATCTAGATAAGTTGAACGAAAGAACTTCTTCAAGAAGCAATGGTAAGATTGGTAAGTGCAAACTGTGCTCAAGTACCCACAAGACGTCGGCGCGAACCGCGCGAACCGAGTCCGATTTGGCTTCGGCCCCGCTGGCGCCGACGTGTCGTTGGCACTTCATCCTGGAATCTACGCGCAAGTTGGAACAAACTGCGCGCAAGTTTGGCGAAATCAGCGCTAAAATCAGTGAAAAGCGCAAACTCGCGCGCAGATGGGGGAAACTCGCGCGCAAAATGACTCACCTAGCACCGCGCTTACCCCTCCAACCCCAACAGCGCAAATCAAGAAAACCTTAAGTTCACTCTATATAGATCACCCAGCATTTAGAAAAACCAGCCCTTTTACCGTGATCTAGACCGTTTCTGGGGTGATCTAGGTCATCAATCTCCTATAAATATCCAAAATCATGCAACAATAGAGGTGTTTGTGAATAAACACTATCTCGACATCGGTGGAGAGTGGGTGCAAACGGTTCGCTCGATCTTGATGATAAAAATCGAGGTGAAGTGGGCACAGCGAGCTGCTATTTCCCTCCTGCTCTTTATATAAGCAGGAAGACATCTATCCTAATACGCCCTATTTGTTACGGCACTGTCTGTTCTATATTTCATTAAATAAACCGCCCCTGAGTGTTTGTCTCGGGGGCGGTTATTTGCTTTCACCACTCGGTCTCTCTCTGTTGTGGTGCGCTAGTTATATGAGAATTCTTGATTGTGCATCGTTCCATGCTCTTTGAAATGTTGATACCAAGAAAATGCTTCTTGTAAAAGGTGCGGCGTTTGGCCACCGCTCTCATCAATGGCTCGCTCAAAGTAATCGAGCAACTGATCTCTGTAGATTGGGTCGGCACAGTTTCGAATGATTACAGGTGCACGTTCTCTAGGCGCCAGTCCTCGTAAATCTGCAAGCCCGTGCTCAGTAATGAGGATGTCAACATCGTGTTCTGTATGATCAACATGGGAAACGAATGGGACAATGCTGGAAATGTCGCCACCTTTTGCGATGGATTTTGTGACAAAGATGCTTAGGCGAGCGTTCCTTGCAAAGTCTCCAGAACCACCAATCCCATTCATCATCTTCGTGCCCATGACGTGCGTGGAATTTACATTTCCGTATAAATCAGCTTCAATTGCGGTATTTATGGAAATAAGTCCTAAGCGACGAATAATTTCGGGGTGATTTGAGAATTCCTGTGCTCGTAATACGAGTCGATCTTTATAAGAATCCAATCGAGGAAATACATCATTCATTTTGTCTTGAGAAAGAGTAATTGAACATCCAGAGGCGGATTTCACTATCCCTTGATCGAGCAATTCAAATACCGAATCCTGTAACACTTCGGAGTACACTTCCAAGTCTCTAAACCTTGAGTCTTTTAATCCACTAAACACAGCATTTGCAACAGAACCGATCCCCGATTGTAGAGGTGCTAGCGTTTCAGGTAGACGGCCTTCATCGTTCTCTTTTTCTAAAAACGAAATAAGGTGTCTGGCAATTTGTTCGGTTTCGTCGTCTGGAGGTGTCACAGTTGAAGGGGAGTCAAGTTGGTGAGTGAAAACGATGCCCCGAATTTTATCAGGGTTAACACGAATGCCTTTTGCTCCGATGCGGTCGTCAGGAGCAGTTAACGGAATTGGGTCTCGATTGCCCTGTTCATCCAACTGATAAACATCATGCATACCTTCTAATGATGTTGGTTGAGCGGTATTAATCTCCACGATAATTTCGTTCGCGTGCTCAGCAAATGACGCTGAGTTTCCAACAGATGTCGTGGGAATAATTTCGCCCTCTTCGGTAATGGCTACCGCCTCAATGATCGCATAATCAATCGGAGGCAACGCTTGTTGGCGAAGAGCTTCTGATGTGTGGGAAAGATGCTGGTCGATGAAGTAAATATCACCTTCATTAATCCTCTTTCGCATCGTAGTATCCACTTGGAACGGGAGACGCTTGTTCACAAGATCCGCTTCTGCCATCGTTTTATCTAAGTCAGCCCCAAGAGACGCCCCTGTGAATACATTCACTTTCATCGGGTCGCTCTTTGCTTTTTTCGCTAGAGCTTTTGGTACGACTTTGGCATCACCGGCGCGAGTAAAACCACTTAACCCTAATGTCATGCCATCAGAAATCCAGCTGGCGGCTGTTTGTTCGCTTACTACACGGTTGGTTAGTTCCGGGAGGCGTACGACGTCTGAAATGTTCATAGTTATGGCCTCATTTCATGCGATATTCTTGCAGTCTTTATACGAAGTGAAGTTTGTGCATGGAATCAATCGTGAGACGCAATTCTTTCAAGGTATCCACTGTACTTTGGTCTGATTCAGTGTGTACCATCATATCTTCGTCTACTTCCAATTGTATGAGCAATTCATCAATACTGGAGCTATTCGTGTTCGCTTCAATAAACGCCTTTAGCACGTTCAACTTCTCTTCCGTTGAATCAATCTTTTTCATGTCGACCTTTAGCGAAGCCCATCCGTTTAGCAATGTTTCTGTATCCTCGCTAATAACTTGGTACGTGAGCGGCTTCATCGGCTCTTTATTTTCATACCTTCTAAAGTTTTCTTGAATAAAACGATAAAAGTTTTTGTTCTTTTCATTTGTCATGCCTAATTCATTGATTAACCACATGAGCATTTCTCCTTTAGTTGATTGGCTTTAACTATATTATATGAGATAATATCAATCATTAAAAATAATTAATAATGAGCGCAATCAATCATTAAAAATGATAGGAGTATACGATGGAACTGAAAGACTTGCACATCTTCGTTACGTTAGCAAAAGAACAAAATACAACGAAAACTGCTGAAGTACTGAACTATGTACAGTCCAACATTACAGCGCGTATTAAAAAGCTAGAGAAAGAGTTTCAAACCGAGCTGTTTTTTCGTCAGCCCCGAGGGATGACTTTAACCCCGAAAGGACGTCAACTCCTTCAGTATGCTGAGCAGATTCTCGCACTTGTTGACGAAACAACGCTTGCCCTTATCAATGATGAAATGCCTCATGGGACGTTGCGGATCGGAACGAATGAAACGACAGCTTCCAGCCGCCTGCCGAATTTACTCGTAGACTATAGTAAAAACTACCCCGATGTCGAACTGTCTTTACGCGTCGGTACAACGAAAGTTCTCCTCGATGATATTTTTAATTATCAGCTTGACGGGGCGTTTATGGTTGGACCTGTTGAACATCCTGAGCTTGTCACGACGGAGATCTTCACGGAAGAGTTGGTGCTCTACTCAAGCAGCCCCATCACACCGGGCGATGTTCAACATAAAACATTGCTCACAAGACCGTATGATCTTTATCGTGAACGTCTAGAAACCTGGATGACAGAAGAAGAGATTTACCCGCGACGAATTATGGAATTTAATACGATTGAATCGATCTTGAATTGCGTGAATGCTGGCCTAGGGTTCTCCATTGCACCGATTTCCCTCGTCGACTCTCACCGATTTGATCGTCCTGTTTCCTTTTATGATATTCCTGAGCCACATTCTCACATTCAAATCATATTCGTACACCGAAAAGACATGCACGTCGATTCCGCGCTGAAGAAATTTATTTCCATGGCCGAACAGCTTTCAGATTAAAAAAACCGATCCAGACTTGTATCTGGGTCGGCTTGTCATGTCATAATTCATCGAATTGAAGAATGTACTCCGCTACTTCTTTTGGTTTTTCTTCAGGTACATAATGTCCACAATCTTTAATTTCTACACCTTCGACACGAGCAACGGTTTGTTTCCATACGTCAATGACAGGTAATCCAGCGAGGTTGCCGTTCTCTCCCCATAACAACAATGTATCTTGGGGAAGTTTGTCCACGCCTTTTTTATAGAACACTAGATCTGTGCGGTACGTCGCGCGATAGTCGTTCAGTGCCGCTTTTACAGCACCTGGCTGTTGAAAGTCACGCAAGTACTCATTAAATGAACCATCCGCCTTTAACCGTTCATACAAGCCGTCTCCACGGTCCAATAAATAAGTAAGAAACGCTTCTTCCTTGCCTTCAATTAAGGTCTCTGGTAAATCTGGAACGACTTGAAATACCCAATGCCAATATTTCTTTGCTGCTTCTTCTGCAGACAATTGATACACATACTCTACAGGCAAAATATCGATGAGCACTAATTTCTTCACGAGTGTTGGCTTTTCGTAAGCGAGCCTTCTCGCGACCCTTGCTCCGCGGTCATGACCTACGACTAGTGCTTGATGAATGTCCAAATGATCGAGCACTTCCACAACATCATTGGCCATAATTTCATTTGTGTACAGTTCTTCCTGAACCGGTTTGTCCGACTTTCCGTACCCTCTTAAATCAACCATAATCACACGGTAATGATTAGCCAAATACGGAGTGACATACCTCCACGTTAACGAGCTTTGCGGAAATCCATGCAACAATACACACACCGGCTTTTCAGTCTGGGCGTCATCTGTAAAGTGAATGCGTATGCCTCCAACCGTTAGCTCTGCCATAGGTCACCTCTTTAATTGTTTTATAATTGCTTCGGTAACTTCTTCTGTCGTTGCCGTACCACCTAGGTCAGGGGTGACAATTTGTTCACGAGTCACATGTTCAATCGCATCTAAAATCTTCGTTGCAGACGCTTCTTCTCCAAGATGGTCCAACATCATTTTCGCAGTCCAGATTTGTCCGATCGGGTTGGCAATTCCTTGTCCGACAATGTCCGGGGCTGATCCGTGAACAGGTTCAAACATCGATGGGTATTTTCCATTCACATTTAAGTTTGCTGCTGGAGCGACGCCAATGCTCCCCATAATGCCAGCACCGATGTCGGTAAGAATGTCCCCAAAAAGGTTTGAAGCAACAACCACATCTAGTGTTTCAGGCTTTGTAACGAGAAAAGCAGCTAGAGCGTCAATGTGTTGCGAGTCCGTCGTTACCTTCGGGAAATCCGTTTTCACATCGTTAAACACATCATCCCAAAACGGCATACTGTGAATAATGCCGTTTGACTTCGTTGCACTCGTTACATGGCTGCCTCTCTTATTCGCTTGTTCAAAAGCGAATCGCATGGCACGCTCCGTACCTTTTCTCGTGAACACTGCATTTTGAATGGCGATCTCATCTTCGCCCCGACCTGTTCTTCCTCCACTCGAGCTGTATTCTCCTTCACTATTTTCACGAACGACAACAAAATCAAATTCCTTCGGGTTGGCCAATGGAGAACGAACGCCAGGGAGCACTTTCGCAGGGCGCATATTTATCACTTGTTCGAACTCGCGGCGAATCTTTATTAATAAACCCCACAAAGATACATGATCCGGAACAAGGTTTTCGTTTCCAACAGCACCTAAAAAGATGCTATCAAAAGACGCCAACGTATCAAGCCCATCCTCCGGCATCATCACACCATGCTCCAAATAATACTCACAACTCCACGGGAATGACGTGAATTCAAATTGGAAACCGTCATGCACTTCCGCCATGGCGTGAAGCACTCGTTCTGCGGCTGGGACAACCTCTTTTCCTACACCATCGCCTGGTATGCTTGCAATTTTCCAACTTTTCATAGATGTGCCCTCCAGATTTCTGTCGTCTGTCGACAGATTATATTTTGTCTTTATTATACACGATATACAACGCAGTAACAGTGCCAAGTTTCATCTGAATTTTTTCTTCCTTAGACAATTAAAAAAGCTAAACCGTGTTATACGGTCTAGCTCAAATAAATAACTATTTCTGCTCTAGTCTTGCTATTCGGTCGCTAAGTGCAGGGTGCGTTGAGAACAAACGCATCATGCCGCCATTACCGTTAATTTTCATCGTTTGTACAGCAGAATCATCACGGTGATCCTGAACGGTTGCACGTTCTGCATAACGTTGAAGTGATTGCAATGCGTGAATCATTTTGTCCTTGCCTGCAAGGTCAGCACCGCCGTTGTCTGCATGATACTCTCGATAACGAGAGAAAGCGTTCACGACAAGGCTTCCAAGGATCGAGAACAAAATTTGTAACACAAGGATCATGACAAAGTTAACGATCCATTGTAATTCTTGACGGACGAACTGAGCGGCAACAAACGCTACGACACGCGCTGCAAAGATAACAATCGCATTCACAATTCCTTGGAGAAGCGTCATCGTGACCATGTCCCCGTTTGAAACGTGAGCAACCTCGTGAGCGATGACGCCTTCAACCGCATCATCATCCATAGACTCTAAAAGACCTGTAGAGACCGCAACGAGAGAGCGCTTTTTCGATGGCCCTGTTGCAAAAGCATTCACTTCTTTAGAGTGATAGATTCCCACTTCCGGCATATGAGCAAGACCGGCTGCACGTGACAAACGATGGACTTTCTCCACTACACTACGCTCATATTGATTCAAGTTACCATTCGGGTCGAGCACACGCACTTTCATCATCTTCTTCGCAATCCAACGAGACATTGCTAAGGAAATAAAAGCACCACCAAAACCAAACATCAAACTAAATATAGCGAGTGGTAACAATTGCAACATGCCGTCACTCGAGTATAAATGAATATCAAAGACTCTTGATATAATGGACCAGACGATAAATATGGTCGTCATAACCAAGATGTTCGTCAGTATAAAAAGAAAGACTCTTTTCCCCATTTCCCCACCTCCGTATCTATTCTATTCCTATATGATAGCATGTTTTACGTTTGCGGAGGAGCATGGGTTTCACAAATCTGTGAAGTTTTCCTCATCGTGTTGGCGTTCATCTTTACGAGTCGCTTTCGCTTCTGCCAACATTTGCATCGTCACCCGGGGAGCCAACCATAATGTCGGGAGCATGAGCAAAAATACGGGCACCGCTGTCACAACGATAAACGACTGCAACGCGTCAATCGTCCCTTCACCGATATACAACAATACAGCGGCAACCGCACCGAAGATAATGGACCAAAACATCCGAACCATTCTAGGAGGAGTTTGTTGACCACTAATAATCATACCGATTGAATATGAAATTGTATCTGCTGTTGTGGCCACAAATACACACGTTACGAGGATAAACGCAATCGCAAACAATGTCGCAAGAGGCAGTTGTTGTACAATCGCAAAAATCGATGCGGGTAGACCGCCTTCAAAGAGAATGTCACTAACTGAACCAGGGGTGTTGATTTCATAAAATAATCCTGTTCCCCCAACAACTGTAAACCAGAAATTCGTCACGAGGGGAGCAATAAAAGCAACAGACAAAAACAGTTCCCGGACCGTTCTTCCGTCTGAAATTCGACTTATAAAGATAGCCATAATCGGCCCATAACCGATAAACCATCCCCAAAAGAAGATCGTCCAACCCGATAACCACTCTTCATCGCCCCGATAAAAACTCATCGGGAAAAAGTTCATTAAGTACGATCCATATGCGCTAATGAATTGATCCACAATGAACATCGCCGGACCGAGCAATAAGATGAGTACCGCTAGAAATACCGTAAATATAATATTAAAGCGACTCAGCCACTGAATCCCTTTATGAATTCCCGTTGCCGCAGAAATCGTCGCAATTCCAACGAGCACAAAAATCATGCTCACTTGCACGGCAAACGTATCTGGAAAGCCAAATATGGCATTTAACCCATATCCAGCTTGTAAACCAAGAAACCCGATTGGTCCAATCGTTCCTGCACATGCAGCGAGTATTGAGACAATATCCGCTGTCGCTCCAATTACACTTTTATTCATCACACGCTCACCGAGAAGCGGGTACAAAAGGGTACGAGGTTTAAGGGGTTGTCCTTTGTCTTTTGCATACATGAGCACAACAACACCTAATGTCCCGATCATCGTCCACGCTAGAAATCCCCAATGTAAATAGCCTTGCGATAGCCCCGCATGTACTGCCGAAGCGGTTGCATCATCACCCAGAAACACAGGGGGGACGTCTAGATAATGGTACATCGGCTCAGCCGCTGCCCAAAACACACCCCCACCGGCAAGGAGCGTCGTCATAAGCATCGCAAGCCACTTAAACCGTGAAATATTCGGCCGAGGTAACTTTCCTAAGCGAACCGTCCCAAGTTCTGTAAAACTCATAATGAGCGTTATCATAAACGTCAGCACCATAAACACTTGCCAATAGGCCCCAAAATACTTGGAAGACCAGGCAAACGAAGCATCCACAAATTGCCCGACAGCTCCAGCGTCAATCATGGAAGCGATTAAAAAAACGAGCAACAAGCCACCGCTAATCCCAAAGACCGTCCAATCCAGATCTTTCATTTTCATTATGTAACCTCCTATGCGCATTTCACCATAGGGTTTACCAAAAACATGAAAACTAACAGGAATACATAGCGTAAGCGTCTATATTACTAATCAGTTGATATGTGGAACTTGTCTCGGTGACAATTGCTCGTTATGAATTTTGCTATGAGAACTGCCGTGTCCGCAGATATTTCTAAAAGTGGATGGCATAATTTAATATGAAAAGCTTATGGATTTCAGCCATTTTTATAGAGACGTGAACTGTACGCTTCGTGGTCATTATCAATGATTTATTTATGTGACAGTTCGTCCCTCACTCGGAGCACTTTACGCCGCCAAATGTTTCATATATTTCTTATTGTCATGACTGGCAAGGTTTAAGTGACAATCAAGCTCATGAATGATTAATTTCGCTCAACGAACTGCCTCAAAAATCAGTTTTTGTGACGATTGGAGTAGCTGTATAGAGCCTAGAAGAGTGAGGTGTTCTGGAATACGATTATCTGCATGTAGTGAAAATTGAGCAAGAACACGGCAAACCAGATAATTCCAACACTCGACATATACAAATTACTCTTCCTTTTGTTGTTCTTTCGCTTATTAGAATTCTTTTAATTTGCACTTGCACTATGAATTGAGACTGAGTTGATGGATTTTAAAATTCATTATTCAAGTCCCTTTGGTCAAGTTCCATGTTGTTGATAATATCAATATCCTCCAAATTTGCTAACTCATAATAGGTGGTTGAAATACTCGTAAGCTCATTCTGCAAGTTAGGATCACTTATTTTCAGAGCATTACTAGTCAACGATAACGTAAATAATTCTTCAACTTTGGAATGGACTTCAACCCAATATTGAATATTGGATTCATCTATAGACGTATTTGTTTTTGTAATAGAAATTCCAAATAATTCATCACTAAACTGACGAATGCTAGATTCGTCAGTAATGTACGTGTACCTCATCTCACCCGACTCATCCTGTACGTATATGTAGGCAATTTCAATGAGTTCTTCCTCGTTAATCTCTCCCCCCTATCGTTGTTACAGGATTTTCTCTTAAAATAAAGACGGCCAACAAGATACTTGCGATTGTTAAAGTGACGATTATTATACTCTTTCTCATATCATGATCCATCTCTTTATTGAGACATCTTGCTTCGTACTTCCGTTCCCATTATCGTTATCTATGACACTGTATGCTTACCACATATTTAATCATTGTAAGGCAAATTAAAAAACCGGCTCGAGTATGACTTGAGCCGGTTTTTTATCACTTCTGAACTTAGTTATTCCTCGTAAATCCCAACACCGTCGAAGCCGTTTCTAGTTGATGTTGCTTCCTCACTTCCTTCACCGTAAAGGTCGACTGCTGATTGCACAAATGCGAATCGGGTATCGTCGAAGTTTGAAATTGGTGTAAGGTAAACGGTGAGTGCTCGGTATACGATATTTCCTAATGCTTCACGTCCGATATCATCGCCGATGAGAAATGCTGCATGATTAATGATGGATGAGTTGACGTGCACACCTCCATTATCAACCTGAATGGGCATATCATAGAATTCATCCATGTGTGCAGGGAAGACTCCTGAACCATTCCCATACTCAACGTACGCATCGTTAACTGGGAATTTCCCTGGTTCTTCTAAGCTTCTAAGCGCTGTTCTACCCTCAGCAAGCCACGCTTCCCCGATAATATCATCGCCAATATCCCAGCTGGAGTCATCCACTAATACCCCGAAAATATCGGCGATGGATTCGTTGACTGCGCCAGACTCAAAACGATACATCAAGTTGGCGGTGTTCGTAATGACGCCATGTGTAATTTCATGAGCGGCAACATCTAGCCCTGCTGATAATGGAATGAATTGCTGTCCATCTCCATTCCCATAGGCCATCTGTCTACCATTCCAAAATGCGTTATTGAAGTTATCCCCGTAATTGGCCGTTGAAATGAGGGTGCTCCTTCATCGTCTAGAGAATTCCGACCGTGCTCTTCTAGATAATATTCATACACCCTCAAAGAGTTGTAATGTGCGTCCACCCCCGGTGCATCGTAACTTGAATTAAACCCTGCGGTATCGTTTGTAAATGGGTCTCCCGGCAGCCCGAAGCCACTAGAAGGAAATTGGTTCTTCATATCATATGTGTAAATGCCCTCAAAGTCCGGCCGCGTCCAATCATACAGCTTAAATGTACCTTGAGGAATGTCAGAAATCTTATACGCCATATTTAGTACTCGATAATCGCCGAGCACACCAAAACCGGACCCGTGCATAGGCCCAAAATCACTTCGGTCAATGTCTTCTGGAAGCTGTCGGATTTGCATGAGCGGATTTTCTTCTACAGGGGCAGGTGATATGTCTTCCACTTCTAGGCCTGCGTCTTCGGCGAGATGACCAATCGTATTGTAACGATCAACGATCTCTCCATTTTCTGCGTTCACAAACACATGCCAATCCCCTGGCTCCTCGCCCATGAAGTTTATGTTTACTTTATATACGGTAACAAGTTCATCCCCCATTGGATACATGATCAATTCTACTGTAGGTTTATATTCAAGGTGGTCAGGAGCATCTACATGATGTTTTGCCTCATTGACCGCATCTTCTGTAGACAGATGAACAGCACTCGTTGATACGGCCGATTGCGCCTCATGGTAATTGCCATTTACACTACTCATTGTGCCATCGGCGTTGAAATGAACGAGTAATTGATGTCCTTCAACGGGAACACCATTTACGACTTGCTGGTAGCGAATATGCGTCATGCCGTGTTCGTCTTCGGTTTCTTCAATTAATTCTAATTCCTGATCAGGCTCTGCAATACCGAGCACATCTTGATTTGACTGGATAAAGTTCAAGGCTTGATCGGTGTAAGTTCCACGACTTTCTTGTGTAGACATTGCTTGATCATCTACCTCATTCTCTACAAGCAAAATACGAGACTTCTCATCATTGGCCTCTGGAACATTTCCATTTTCAGCAGACAACGACAACGACGGGCTTGATAAAAATAGCGCAGCAGCACCACATAAATAATAGAATTTTTTCATAGGTTCACCCCTCTGCATTTTTATTATTATCTCATTTAATAGAATTAACTGAAATCGGTAAAAGCTATAGATTTGCTTTGGGCCTTTTTTCCTTAAGGAGCCTCTTGCTTTAACAACAAGAGGCTCTAACTTTCTCTACTTTGTTCGTGTTAATCTACCATCTTTAATCTCATAGATCAGGTCCGAAACACCCTCTAAAAATCGCTTGTCATGAGACACAATAAGAACAGTTCCCTTGTATTTAGCGATCATTTCTTCGAGCGCTTCAATGCTTTGCACATCAAGAAAAGTCGTTGGTTCATCTAAGATGAGCACATTATAGCTACCTAAAAATCGTTCACTCAAAACAAGACGAATGGCTTCTCCACCACTAAGTTGATTGACTGATTTCTGTATATCATTCCCTTGAAAACCCATTGAGGACAACACTGCACGAATTTGTGGTTCTACGTAATCTGATTGATTTCGCATCCAATCAATGACTGTTTCGGAACTCTGAAACTGATAAGCCATCTGCTCGTACCGGCCGATTATGACTTTCGGTGACAATGTCACGCCAGCTTGATCGTTTGCAATATGGTGCAAAAGCGTTGACTTCCCCGCACCATTGGCACCGGTAAACGCAATTGTCTTTCCTAGCGGTAGTTGAAAACTAACATCCTTTACTAGGGTTCGATTTCCTGCTCGAATGGTTGCTCGGTCTGCCATAATGGGGATCTTGTTGTGTAATTCCAACACTTCGGGACTATGAAAGCGAATGTGTTGTGCTTGTTCTGGAGCTTGGACTTCTTCTAATTGATCCATTCGCTGTTCAATTGCTTTTGCAGCTTTCGCCATCGCCTTTTGACTGCTTCCTTTTTCTTTTGTCATAAACATGCGATTGGCGTTTGGCGTGCCTTTACTTCCCTTTGTAACATCACTCGCTTTTCTCATTTTTTCTTGTGCTGATTTTTGAAGTCGTTCCTTATCTTTTAAATATTTATCATATTGATTGGCTTGCTGTTTGTTCTCCAGCTCTTTCTGTTGTTTGTAATCCGAGTAATTGCCGCTATAGACCGTCACTCGCCCCTGATCGACTTCCCATATCTTTGTAACCAACTCATCTAATACGTCACGGTCATGGCTAACCAAAACGAAAGCACCATAGTAGTACTTCAATTCATCAATGACAAAGCGCACACCTTCACAGTCCAAATGTGTTGTTGGTTCATCCAAAAGCAACACCTCTTTGTAGACCGAGAATGTTTGAGCGAGCTTTCTTCTCGTCTCTTCTCCACCGCTAAGTTGGTCGTGATTAGGGACAGATAATCGACCGAGCCATTCAGCATCTGCCACCGCATTTCTTTCACTGTCCAATTGAGGGAATACACTAGCGTCTGTATGACTAATTACTTTTCCCCTGCTTGGTGTAACTTCGCGACTCATTAACTTCAAGAGTGTGCTTTTGCCACTTCCATTGTTTCCGACGATGCCAATCCGATTAAACTGATGGACAGACAGCTTTTGTATATCAAGTACAACACGATCCAAATACGACATTTGGATGTTTTCTAATTCAATCGTTACTTTTTCCATTCTCTCTTCCTCCCGTTTGCTCTGATCCGTCAGAGTGAGAAGAAAGTCTGTACAAAAAAAAAGAGAAGAGCAGAAAAATCCGCCCAACTCATCGATAGAAGAAGTTATAAAATGACAGACTTATCCCATTTACCCTGCGGAGTGCAGAGTCATTGAACCATTCAATTACTTGTTCAATGTTGGGAAACGTAGTCTGGGTAAAAACATAATATAACTTTCCTCCTTTTCGTAGAATTAGTTCCAGTATATGTACGTTAGTGATGATTGTCAACATCGGTAATATAATGGACTTTTCTAACGTTTTCTACACTTGTTGCATACACAATAGAAAACACTCATGGAGGAGGAGACATCATTGAGACCCAACTCGGACTGGGATCATTTGCGGAACGAAAATCGCAAAAATCGCCTGAGTGGCATTCACATAAACAATCAACTTATTCAGTCACTGTATACTTCATCAATTCCTCCTAATGGGATTACAGTTACTGGACCAACAGGAAATACGGGTGCTACTGGTGCCACAGGGCCACTTGGCCGACCAGGAAGACAAGGATTAGCAGGACCTCAAGGTGTTCCAGGTGCTACTGGACCAACGGGGCCGCCAGGGACTGGATTGACTAGTGTGACCGGCCCCACTGGGCCTACCGGGGTTACCGGGGTTACCGGACCTACTGGATTGACTGGGAATACTGGAGCAACAGGAATCACTGGGATTGTAGGTCCTACTGGGCCTACAGGTAGTACTGGGGCTTCTGGTGTCACTGGTGCCACAGGCGTTACTGGTGCATCTGGATCGACAGGGCCTACTGGTGTTACTGGACCTTCAGGTGCGGCGGGATCTACCGGGATCACAGGAATAACAGGCAATACCGGGGCTACGGGGCTTACCGGTCCCATAGGCCCCTCAGGTGTTACGGGAGTTACTGGGCCGACGGGTAACACAGGTCCTACTGGATCTATCGGCGCTACAGGGAGTACTGGCGCCACTGGTCCCTCAGGTGTAACCGGATCAACGGGCGTCACTGGCTCTACTGGAATCGCTGGTATCACGGGACCTAGTGGATCAACTGGAGGTACAGGAGCGACGGGCTCTACCGGGATCACAGGAGGCACGGGTGTCACTGGGGCTACTGGCATAACTGGAAATACCGGAATAACAGGCGCGACGGGGGTCTCTGGAGATACGGGGCCGAATGGTTTAACTGGTCCACCAGGGGCTACAGGGAGTACTGGCGCCATAGGTCCTAGCGGTTCAACTGGTCCTACAGGTGTAACGGGATTCACTGGTACCACTGGCCCTTCAGGAGCTACTGGACCATTTGGACCTACTGGCAATACTGGAAGCACTGGTAACACCGGGCCTACTGGTCTATCTGGAGCTACAGGGAATACTGGTACTGCAGGTAGTACTGGCGTCACTGGTCCTACTGGACCTAGCGGTTCAACTGGAAATACAGGAGCAATCGGGGCTACAGGTAACACTGGAAGTACTGGCAATACCGGAGTTACTGGTGCAATAGGGCCTACTGGGAGTAGTGGTGTGACTGGAGTTACAGGCGACATTGGCCCTTCAGGTGCGACGGGTGCTACTGGCGCTACCGGAGCAACGGGCACCACCGGTGTCACGGGATCTGCTGGGGATATTGGTCCCACGGGCGCTACCGGTCCTTCAGGAACAACTGGCAGTACCGGGATTACTGGCTCAACTGGCAATACTGGAGCAACCGGGGCTACGGGTAACACTGGAAATACCGGAGTTACTGGCTCAACAGGGTCTACTGGGAGTAGTGGTGTGACTGGAGTTACAGGCGACATTGGCCCTTCAGGTGCGACGGGTGCTACTGGCGTTACCGGAGCTACGGGCACCACCGGTGTCACTGGTCCTTCTGGCATAACCGGCAATACCGGACTCACTGGCTCAACTGGTCCTACG
>NZ_BAXB01000016.1 GCF_000698145.1 Geomicrobium sp. JCM 19039 | reverse complement strand
TGTCGCTGTTTTGGCGACTTTTCTATCTTATCACTTTCACCGCCCGGTGTCAACGACTTTGTTTAATTCTTTTTTCGTTGTTTTCCACCATTTCTTGCGGGCGTTATCTAATTTATCATGTGTTCCGTTACACCGTCAACTACTTTTTAGAAGTTAAGTTTTGAGTGTTTTTGCGTGCGCTGTTTTAGCGACGCTTAATAATTTACCATGAGCTTCTACAATGAGTCAATGATTTTTTAGAATTAATTTTCAAACGTTCATATTCCTTTCACTCCGTCGCCACACTCTTATATGATATAATCAAATGGACAAATTGTGAATACAAGCCAGGAGGTATTATTGGTGGCGAAGATTAACCGAATTCGTACATTTGCAATGGCGCTTATATTTATTGGGATCTTCATTATGTACATTGCGATTTTTGTGTTTAGAGAAAATCCAATCTTAATGTCGATCGCGATGATTATCGGCTTCTTATCTGTGATGTCGAGTGCTCTTGTTTACTTATGGATTGGCATGCAGTCGATGAAAACCATTCAAGTCACATGCCCTAGCTGTGAAAAAGATACAAAAATACTCGGACGGGTAGATGCCTGTATGCATTGCAATGAACCTCTCACCGTTGACAAGTCTCTTGAAGGCAAAGAGCTCGATCCAAGATATAACCGCAAATCATTTCAACCCAAATAAAAAGAAGGAGCTCGAATCGGGCTCCTTCTTTTTTATTTGCATCTAACTATGAACGACATTCTGCTCACTTCTACATTGCGGGCATTTCCCATATATCTCCATGCGATGAGATTTCACTTCAAAATTCGTCACATGTTCTGCAAGTGTTTCTACTTCATCTAACGCAGGATAGTGGAAGTCTACAATCTTCCCACAATCATTACAGATAATATGGTAATGATTGTTCGTAATTGAATCAAATCGGCTCGAAGAATCTCCATATGTGAGTTCCTTTACGATCCCCGCTTCTTTAAACACTCGCAAATTATTATATACTGTGGCTACACTCATGTTCGGGAACTTGCCCTCAAGCGCCTTGTAGATTTCATCAGCTGTAGGATGCGTCATTGTCTCAAATAAGAATTCTAAAATAGCATGACGCTGCGGTGTCATACGAACTTTTGTCTTCTTTAATGACTCAACCGCGTGCTGAAGGCGTTCGTTTGTCATCGCCTGCACCCACTTTCATAGACCAGTTATTACATTGTAATTCTTATAATTTAGTGTAACGGACACTAAAAAACTTGTCAACACAAGGGTTTTATGCATTATTAAAGCGGGAAGCCCACTCTTCATTTTGAGAAGCATTCATGATAAACGACGTGTAGCGATACTTGCTATTCACATCTATTTTCTTTTTCTTCTCTAACTCTTCGCATGCTTTTTGCATCGTTTTGTTCAGCTCCTGTAAGTCTTGATCTTTAAAACCAATCAGGAACGTTGTATTGCCCTTTCGGAGAATCCACCACTGCTGGCAAGTTCGGTCACTCGATAACCCGCTTTTTGCAATACTTTTTCTAAGTGGTCTCTGTAAACATCATTAATGATGCAAACGAGCAATTTCATAACACAACCTCCATTCTACTGTCCGTCCAATCATTCTTTCTTCTATTATATCAAAAACGCTCATTAATAACCTTCATTAATATTTACTTCATTCCGCCATAATCCTTCTCCGGTTTCAAAGACATGAAGGTTGTGAGTAAAAATCGGCAACAGTCTTTCAACATAATGTTCAGATATGCCTGCTAAGTGTGGGGTAATACGCACTCGTTCATGTTGCCAGAAAGGGTGCTCTTTTGGTAATGGTTCTTCATGAAACACATCCAAATATGCATGCGCAATTGACTGATTGTTAACTGCACTTACCAAATCTTCCTCCACGACAGTCTTTCCCCTACCAAGATTAATAAAGACTGCTGAAGATTTCATCTGAGCAAAAAAGTCATGATCAATTAAACAAGTTGTGTTTTCCGTGAGCGGTAACAAATTAATAACAAAATCTGCTTCGCTTACGAGACGACCCGCTTTATTAAACCTCATAACGTCTTGAAATTCAGTAACTTGTTTACCGCTCGTATTCACACCACTACATGTCATACCAAAAGCGGTTGCACGATGAACAATCGCTTTTGCAATCGCTCCCGTACCGAGAAAAAGAACGTGTTTTCCGTAAAGTTCCATCATGTCAGGTTTTTGCCATAAACCTTCTGTTTGATATTGTACGGTTCTCTTTGCACTTCGTGCATAATCTAACATAGCATGCATCGCATATTCGCCCATCTGAACTTCATGAACTCCCTTGGCGTTTGTAACCTTCACTCCACGCTTTTGGAGTGCACGGAGGGGAAGTTGGTCAACACCTGCTGAAATCGTCATTAACCACTTTAGATTTTCTGCATCTTTAATGACGTCCTCAGACGGCCCCTTGCCTAAGGCAAACAAAACGTCAGCACTCTTCAATTCATTGTCCGCATCTTCTTGACTTTCAAACATAAGAAAATAAACTTCGGGAAACTTGTGTGTTAAATCATCGTACATAGCCTTCGGCAATGTCCCAGTGAGAACAACTTTTGTTTGGCCCCTCATTTTTGCACGGACTCTATAAACGCTTGTACGTCCGCTACATGATTCTTGACACGAACGTTACGCCATTCTTTAAGAATTTCTCCTTCAGGACTAATGACGAACGTGGAGCGCACGATGCCCATGTACTCTTTTCCAAAGTTCTTTTTCAATTGCCATACCCCGTATTTTTCTGCGGCCTGTTTTTCTGGGTCCGCTATTAATAAAAAGGGCAGGTCATGCTTTTGAACAAATTTCACATGCCGATCCACTGAATCAGGTGAGACGCCAAGAACGACAACCCCTGTATCATTTAATGCTGGAAGTGCATCCCTAAAGTCACACGCCTGGGTTGTACATCCTGGTGTCATATCTTTTGGGTAGAAATACAAAACAATGTATTTGCCTTTATAATCACTCAGAGATACACGTGTTCCATCATGTGCTTCAAGTGAAAATTCTGGTGCCGTTTGATTTGTTAAGTCCATGTTCAATCGCTCCATTCTCTATATAGTAACCTCTACCTCATATTATGATCTCGTTTTTCGTGTTTGTCGAATCATTGAATGGTAAACTAACAGTAGAACACATGTGGAGGTTGATCACGATGAACATTGAAACATCAAAAAAACATTATCAAGAAGCGAATGAACATATCGTCGGTGGCGTAAACAGTCCATCACGCTCATTTAAAGGGGTTGGTGGTGGCACACCCATTACGATGGAGCGAGGAGCCGGCGCTTACCTATATGATGTAGACGGAAATCGTTACATTGATTATATTGCCGCTTACGGTCCGCTCGTAACTGGACACGCACACCCTCATATTACAAAGGCGATCCAACTGCAGCGGAAAATGGCGTGTTATACGGGACGCCGACCGCTCTTGAGAACACTTTTGCAAAAAAGCTAAAACAAGCCATCCCTTCTCTTGAGAAAGTACGCTTTGTTAATTCAGGAACGGAAGCTGTAATGACGACGATTCGCGTCTCAAGAGCCTACACAGGAAGAAATAAAATCATTAAATTCGCAGGCTGTTATCACGGCCATTCTGACCTAGTTCTTGTAGCAGCAGGCTCTGGCCCATCAACGTTAGGCTCACCAGATTCGGCTGGTGTTACAGAGAATATTGCTAAAGAAGTCATTACAGTCCCTTTTAATGACAGCGTATCGCTAAAAAAAAGCGCTAGACGCTTTCGGAGATGATATTGCTGCTGTTCTCGTTGAGCCGATTGTAGGAAATTTCGGCATTGTAGAACCAAAAGAAGGTTTTCTAGAAGAAGTGAATCGTCTGGCGCATGATGCAGGTGCACTCGTCATTTATGATGAAGTTATTACGGCCTTTCGCTTTCATTACGGGGCCGCTCAAGACCTTTTAGGTGTAAAACCTGACTTAACCGCTTTTGGCAAAATTATCGGTGGCGGTTTACCGATCGGAGCTTATGGAGGCCGCGTCGATATTATGGAACAAATTGCTCCGAACGGACCTGCATATCAGGCCGGGACAATGGCTGGAAATCCCGCATCAATAAGCGCAGGAATTGCATGCCTTGAAGTATTAGAACTACCAGGGACCTATTCACATTTGGATCATTTGGGTAGACTATTAGAAGAAGGGATTCGAAACGCGGCAAATGATCATGGCGTCAATATCGTTATCAATCGACTCGTCGGGGCACTGACTGTATACTTTACTACCCAAACGAGCATCGAGAATTACGACGATGCTTCCAACACCGATACCGAAAAATTCTCAGCCTTTTTCCACGCTTTACTTAAACGCGGGGTACATCTAGCCCCATCAAAATATGAAGCTTGGTTCTTAACAACCGCTCATACGGAGCAAGACATTCAGGATACAATTGCGGTTGTCCATGAAGCAATGGGTGAATTAAAAACAAACTGAGAAGAGTGTGATGACAATGAACCAGATGACCAACGCCTTGAGTTTGACAAATCACTTCGGATGATGCGCGATCGACTTGTGCCAAAATTGCCTGCCAACATTAAACAAAAAGTGCTTCCAGAGATCGAAAAGCTGGAAGACCTACTCGTCGATACACGGCCTCCAAAGTTTGCAATCGTTGGCCGCAGAGGGGCAGGCAAATCCACACTCATTAATGCAATTTTTCAAGATCAAGTTGCGGATGTAGGCAGTGTAACTGCTGAAACTGAACGTGCTTCTTGGCATACGTATACAGATAAAACGAACGAGACTTTAATGGAAGTTTTAGATACGAGAGGCTTTGGCGAAGGAGCTTCTGACCGCTTTCAAATGAGCGAAGAACGAACGTGGGAAGAAGCGTTAGCAAACAAATATCCAGATGCAATTTTGTTTTTAATTAAAGCAAAAGAAGTTGACAGTCGCATTCAAGAAGACATCGTGCAACTAAAAGCACTACAACAGCAAATTAAAGAAAAGCATGATTACGTTCCACCGATCGTGGGAATTGTAACCCAAGTTGATGAATTAGATCCGATATACGATCATACTCCTCCATTTGGAGAGTCCAAACAGCGAGCGATTCAACAAGCAACAGCCCATTTAGAGAAGTTATTAGCCAATCAGTTTAACGACATCGCTGGCGTATTGCCTGTTTGCGCTTACCTAGCGTTTGAAAATGGAAGGATTGTGTATGACCGTAGATGGAACATTCCCCGTCTTATTGATTTTTTGCTCGAACAGCTGCCCAATAACACGTGGATGGAGTGGGCACGCATTACGAAAGCAAAATCTATACAAGTAAAAATCGCTGAGACGATCGGGAAAAGCGCTTCCGCTATTTCCTTAGGCGTAGGAGCACAACCGATACCCCTTGCTGACTTACCGGTCATTACGAGTATCCAACTGTCTATGGTCGCTTCTATTGCCTATATATCTGGTCGTAAGTTAAACCGAAAAACGCTCGTTGAGTTTCTTGGAGCTGTCGGAGCCAATGTCGGTACTGCCTTTGCTTTTCGACAACTGTCTAGATCCTTGAGTAAACTTGTCTTTCCTGTTGCCGGACACGCAGTGTCAGGAACTTTAGCCGCCACTGCGACTTGGGGGTTATCGAAAGCTGCCATCCTCTACTTCATAGAAAGGCAACCGGCAGAGGAAGCAAAGAAAATGTATGAAAAAAACGCTGAACATCCATTGGATTAGTTACGAAAGGAGCGCCGCTGCCTATGCGATTAGGCGCCCGGATCTTTAAAACAGGTTTAGCCATCATGCTCGCCTTGTATGCGGCGGAGTGGCTAGGGTTGGAACCTGCATTCTTTGCCGGTTTAACGGCAGCTTTTGCAATTCAACCTTCCATATATAAGACGTACCAGACCATCCTTGAACAACTGCAGGCAAATGTAATTGGTGCAATTCTTGCGATTGTATTTGGTTTAGCATTTGGTCACGAACCCTTTGTCATCGGTGTCGTCGTCATGCTTGCCATTGCCATCATTATGAAGATGAATTTGGAGTCCTCAACCATTCCAGTAACGTTAGTCACAATCATTATCATTATGGGCAGTGCTCCTAACGATGAATACGTATTGTATTCTCTCTCTCGCTTTGGTCTCATTATGGTTGGAGTCTTCTCTGCATTTCTCATTAACTTGTTGTTTATACCGCCGAAATACGAAGAGAAGTTGTACAAGAAAGTGTCTTCAATGGCGGAAAATACGTCGAGGTGGATTCGATTAACGACACGACATGACACAAACATTCAATCCAGAAGAAAAGACCTTGAAGCTTCAAAAGAAGAACTCGTTGAAATGGACCAGATGTATTTGCTCTACAAGGAAGAAAGAAACTATTTCCAAAAAAACAAGTTCAATAAAGCACGAAAGCTCGTCCTATTCCGGGAAATGATTAGTGTAAACAAAGAACAAATTGGCATCCTATCGTATTTGGACGACAGAGAGAACGCTTATCATCATTTGCCTGAACAGATGCAGCGACTTATTCAGCAACAATTAGACCATCTGACAAATTACCACGAACGCATATTGATGAGATATGATGGGAAAGTAAACACGCAAATGACTGAGACGATGGCCGAGGAAGTCGATGAAGGTAACATATCACTGACAGACTCTTTTATGGACTCTTACGATTATAAAGAAGTTAGTCGGGATGAATGGTTAAGCCTCCTACCGATTGTGTCTCACATCGTTGAATATAATCAGCGTTTGGAACACTTAGATCGCCTCGTTGAAAGCTTCTTCAGTTATCATAATCCTGATGACAATTAGCGATGCAAAAGAAATTGCTCGTACCAATGCTCAACGAATTGAGCCTGAAATGGTCCTTTACCTTGATATATCCATGATTTTAATTCCCCTACCCCTTCGGCAACTTTCTGTTCAATGTCGAAGGGGTATTTCATCAGTTTTCGATGTTCCTCGTATTCGTCCTCATCAAGGAGCTGCATGCTATTGTCTGGATATACTTTAATATCCAGATCGTAATCGATATATTTCAAAGCTTCTGAATCATAAGCGCAAGGTGTGCCGATATTGCAATAGTAATAAATTCCGTTATTGCGAATCATTGCGATGATATTGAACCACTTTTGATGATGAAAATAGAAAATCGCCGGTTCTCTCGTCCGCCACGCATGGCCACTACCTTCTTGGACAATAATTTTGTCGTTGCCACCGATAATTTCTTGTGATGTACTTTTTAAGACCGTCGATTGCTCCCAAACACGATGGAGACTTCCATTATGTTTATAACTTCTAATTTCTATTGTATCTCCTTCGATTGGCAACATTACATCTCCTCATTTCCAGTACTCTTATACTTCCCGATTATACACGGTCTGTCCCCTCTCATAAACATTAAAAAACGGGAGCCATCCGTAATGGACGCTCCCGTCTTCAACCTTATTGCTGTTGGTTGTTTTGTTGATTTTTTTGCTTAGATTTTTGGTTTTGTTGCTGAACTTCTTGCGCATCTGTTTCATTCGCAAATTCTTGTTGATAGTTTTGATTTTGTTGTTGCTGGTCTTGTTGTTTGTTGGTTTTGTTGTTGGTTTTGTTTCTTTGGCATAGCTATCACCTCCACACGGCTTAAGGTGCCCGTGTAGTAGTGTAATATACACATCTTTTAAAATTACATTAAAAGAGAAATCCCACCGTCGACAATAATCGTTTGGCCGCGAATCATTTCTGCTTCATCAGAAAGAAGGAACATCATCGTGTCGGTCAAGTCTTTTGGCTCAACAATTCGCCCTGCTGGCGTTTTCTCACCAGAACTAGAAAGTAATTCTTCACGATTTGGAAAGTGCTTTAACGCGTCTGTATCAACGACCCCACCTGACACGGCATTCACACGAATATTCATGGATGCAAATTCAGCTGCTAAGTATCTTGTGAGTGACTCCACCGCTGATTTAGATACACCGACGGCGGTATAGTTTTCTAACACTCGAATGGACCCTAATGATGACACGCTAACAATTTTCCCTCCACCTGTTTTCTGCATAAGTGGTGCCGCTTTTTGCGCACAGAATAGCATCGCTTTCGCGTTAATGTTCATCGTCCAGTCCCAGTGGCTTTCAGTAAGTTCCATAGCCGGCTTTAATACCCCTGACGCCGCATTGTTTACGAGCACATCTAACCTACCATAGTGCGCTTCAATTTGGTTAAATAAATCATCAATTTTTGTAGTATCGTTTAGATTCGCTTTCACCATCAAAACATCTTGCCCAATGGACTTTATTTCTTCAGCGGTTTGTTCAGCTTCTTTTTTACTTCTTGCGTAGTGAACGACCACATCGTATCCTGCTTTAGCTAATTGAATGGCTGTATACTTCCCAATTCCTCGACTTGATCCTGTCACAAGTGCTACTTTTTGTTCCATGTCCATCATCCTCCTCAGATTGATTATATATTGATTTTTAGATTAACGACATTCAAATATGGGTATTAGTGAACGAAACAACATTTATTGAGATGGGGTTTTCAACTATGGAACGAGAAAAATTCTACGTCACATTAGACCAAAGCATGTTGACGCTTTCTGACATTAAAGTGGATGATAATACAATTCAATATGAAGTCTTAGTCACTCCTGAAGAACGCCACAAGCTTGAATCAACACTGATTGCCATTCAAAACCACGATCTTGAAGGCGGAGATGTACTCACCTTTTTTAATGAAAGAAAGGCAGATCGTGATAAAGAAGCGACGGAAAACGAAATTGGCTCGTTGTACGCATTGCTCCAACAGTACGGGACGAAGGAAACGAAAGACTTATTAGCCGAGTTGAAAAAATAACCACTCTCGACGGCACATAACCTTCCCTTTTTGTGGCATAGTAACTGCTAATAAAAGGAGTGGTTAGTGTGGAGAAAACAACGTATTATGTGAACTTAAATCCGATTAGTATGGATGATTTAGCTGTCACTCATATTGAAGACAGTGGACTTATACAGTTCGAGATCGAAGCCAGTGACACAGAAGTTCAAGAACTTCGCACACTGTTAAAAGAAGTGCAAGCTCACGATATGGAGTTGCAAGACTTATTTACATTTCGACACTTTAATGAAAAATACACCGTTGATGATGGTGCGGAAATGCAACATGGCTTAAACGAAGTGTACAAGAAGATTTATGCTCTTGGCACCCATGAAACAAGAGAACAAATGGAGAGCATGAAGCCAACCTTAATGAGTAATGACGAATAGTATTATACACCAACGAAATGCTTTTTGATTTTTTGGTGCACGACTGGAAAGCTATACCGATGTAGTTCGTCTTTGTGTACCCACATTGCCTCTTTAGAACTGTAGGGTATATCTCTTTCATCTATATAACCAGTAAAAGGGGTAACCGTCCAGATGAGGTGTGAGAACACGTGCCGAAACGTTTCTTCCTCTTTTTGCAGTTGTGGTTTTAATCCGTAACGCTCTTCTAAAAAAGCGGATAACGATTTTTCTTCCTCAACAGACGGGAACTGCCATAAATCGGCAAGCAACCCTGTAGACGGTCGTTTTTCAATCAACACTCGATCATTCTCGTCAACAAGAATTGCACTATGAATACCGGATTGCCGTGGCTTCGCCTTTTTCGCTTTTACTGGAAGTTCATGAACCGTTCCTGTTTGAAGAGCTCGGCACTCGGTTGCTACTGGGCACACTGTACAATCAGGGTTTCTCGGTTTGCATACGAGTGCTCCTAATTCCATTAATGCTTGATTAAAGTCTGCAGGCGGCGCTGTTTCTAACATTTGCTGAACGATTTCTTCAAATTTCTTACGTGTTTTTTGTTTACTGATGTCCTCATGTATATCAAATACACGAGCGAGCACGCGCATCACATTTCCATCAACTGCCGCCACTTTTAAATCATAAGCGATACTCATGACAGCCCCTTTCGTATAAGGGCCTACGCCTTTGAGTTGCTCAAATTCAACAGGATCGTTTGGAACAACTCCGCCGTAGTTTGTACGGACTTCACGCACTGCTGACTGTAAATTTTTCACTCGAGAATAATAACCGAGCCCTTCCCAAGCTTTGAGTACATCTTCTTCATCAGCATTAGCAAGTTCCGTCACGGTTGGGAATTTAGAGATGAAGTTCTCGTAGTAAGGAATGACAGTATCGACGCGCGTCTGCTGCAACATGATTTCCGAAACCCAAATATGATACGGGTCTCTTCCTTCACGCCACGGTAACGTGCGCTTCTCTCTTTCATACCATGATAACAATGCGTTGTTAAATGCTCCAACATTAAATTCATTCATTCTAAAGCCTCTTTTCATTAAAAGCCCAACAGTTTATCGTTTCTAATGGTTTGTGTATGTGGGCTGCAAGTTGACCAAATACAGGATGATCACGGTCTCTACGTTCGCTTTTTATCCTCTCATAAGTCGCTTTGTTCGCGACTTCTAACCACTCCACGTATAGACCTGGCTGGTCAGCTGCTTGAAACCAACGATGATGACTCGCGTCATATGCCGTTAGTAGCTCCTTAGATATTTGTTGCATCAGTATTTCGTATTGCTCCGGGCGGTTCACGACTTTGTATTCAATAAAAACACTTACATTTTGTTTCATTGTTAGTAAACACTCCTGAATGATAGTTTACGGTTTTCAGTTTTTTTGCTAGTGTAAAATATGATAATGGCTTTCAAAAGGAGGAAATGCCGGGTATGGACTCAGCTACGCACGTGGTCATGGGGGTTGGACTTTGCGGACTTGCCACGCTTGACCCAGTCGTTGCACAAGATCAAGTGACATTTGGAGCTGCCGTTGTCGGCATTATGCTCGGCTCTCAAGCACCTGATTTAGATACCGTCTTAAAGATGAGAAACAATGCAACCTATATAAAAAACCATCGTGGGGCTACCCACTCGTTGCCTGCAGTTTTATTGTGGTCGGTTTTGATCTCGGTTGTGATATTTACTTTTGTACCCGCTGCCAATCTGCTTCATCTTTGGATTTGGACGCTCATTGCTGTAGGTGTTCACGTTTTTGTTGACATCTTTAACGCTTATGGTACGAAAGCACTCGCTCCAATTAAGAATAAGTGGATTGCATTAGGTGCCATTAATATTTTTGATCCATTTTTATTCGGCGCCCATTTGCTAGGAATTATACTGTGGATGTTCGACGCTCACCCAGGCATAACATTCTTAATCATTTATGCGGTACTTGTCATTTATTACATGTGGAGAATTCATGTCCGAAACCGCATTGTACGAACAGCACGGAAACGTCACCCACATGCGAGCCATGTGTTTATCTCCCCGACCATTCGTTGGTCCGAGTATCACTTGGTCATTCGTACGAGAAATCATCTGCATGTTGCTACGTACAAAAACCGCAATATCCGTTATTTAGAAAGTTATCCTTTTGAACCGATCCCTCAAGATCGTGTTCTCGTTGCCGCATTGAAGGACAAAAACCTCATCGCTTTTCTTAGTTTCTCCCCAGCTTATCGCTGGAATGTGAAAGAAAAGCCTTACGGATATGAAGTCGAATTCACAGACCTTCGCTATCGTTCAGGCGGGTATTATCCATTCGTCACGGTTGTAAGATTAAATGAACAACTAAAAATACTTGGCTCATTTACTGGATGGATTTACAACCAGAATAAACTTGAGAACAAGCTGCAACAATCAACGAGAAAGAATCAAAAGAAAGCAGAATTAATTAATGTAACGTGAGTGGCCAAGTGCCACTCACGTTTCGTTTCGTATTAACAAAGAGATGGGAATCGCTGTCATTTCTGTTTCCCCATCACGGTACCCCCACGCAAAAACCCCTTTTAAATACGAAATTAATAAACGACTCTCTTCTTCCCCTTCAATCCGGTAACGTTGTCCAGGTACATATTGCTTTTTATCTAACAAATAAGATTGTGCAATTAGTTTCTTTCGTGCATGGACGGCAAATTCACTAACCATCCCTTTTTGTTCTGCTTTTTGGGCGCGTTCATTTAAGTCTGCCACTTCCCTTAATAATTCTTGACGGGTCATATCTCCATATCTTTGCTCCATGACTATTCCTCCATATCGGTTTGTTTATTTAGATACGCTTGAATCTCTTGATATTGAAATCCTCTTTGCATCAACTGTTGAGTGAATCTTTGCTCCAATTCCCGTCCTTCGTACTTACGTTGTAGCTTTCTTAACTGTTTCTCGGCAATCTTCTCTAGTGCCACTGTTTCGTCGCTTCGGTCCCAGTCAAATTGAGCGAGCGCTTCTTGAATAACATCAAAAGTGAACCCTTGCCTCGTTAGCCGGTCGGTATGCTTCTTCTTGCGCATTTGTATACTATCACGATCGACTCGGTCATTTTTATTTACGACAGTCCGGGCTGTCTCAAGCTGTTGATCGTACGTATAAATTTTCAACGCACGTTGAATCCATTGGTCTTTCACGCCTTTATCTTGGAGATACATCTTAATCCGATTCGGTCCTTTATAGGTTGTACTCATCGTATAGTTCACATAAGAACGGGCATATTCTTCATCGTTAATATACCGCGTTCCTTCATATAGGCGATCGCTTCTCCAATCATTTGCATTGGTACTTCTTGATCAACCAAAACGTTTTCAACTTCTGTTTCCGTACGCATTTTCCGGCTTACGTAAGATAATGCATACGACTTAGCAAATGCTAGTTGATCTTCTTCTTGAATTTCTTTCATCTGTCCATCTGTAAGTGTCGTCCCTTTTTGAAGCCGATGCTTAATAAGTACAGATTCGTGAACCCCAAAAACAAACTGCTCTTGTTGTCCGTTAAGAGAGCCGAAAACATTATAGCGTTCTTTATTGTTTTTTTGGATGGAAATCTTTGTTATTTTCATTTCTTCTCCTTTTTGAGATTAGAGTAGAAGCTATGAAGGGTAAAGGGACATATAACGATTCGTAACGTTTTAACATATGGGAGGTTGAGCATTTTGCACGTAGTCATAAGCGGAGGAACCGGGCTGGCCGGATCAATCCTCACGAGAAAACTAACCGAACAAGGACATGCTGTAACCATTTTAACAAGAAACAGCGAAAACAAACAGAACGAGCCATCCGTTCAATATGTGAACTGGTTAGACGGTTCTCACCCTGAAGAATCGTTGGAAAATGTGGATGCGATTGTAAATCTTGCTGGGGCTTCGATTAGCAAAGCGTGGACAAGGGATCATAAGAAAGCCATTCTTAACAGCCGTATTGACGCTACTCGTGAGTGCGTACGTATTATGAAAGCCTTGCCGAAAGCTCCTTCAGTGTTTTTCAGCACATCAGCCATAGGGTATTATGGCATCTCGGAAACAAAGACTTTTGATGAATCAAGCAGACCAGCGGAACCTTATTTCCTCCAAGAAGTTTGTATGGAGTGGGAGAAAGAAGCCCAAAAAGCGGATGACCTTACGAGGCTAGTTATTGGTCGAATGGGGCTTATCTTAGACAAGTCTACCGGTGCACTGCCGAAGATGATGCTTCCTTATCGTTTAGGTTTCGGGGGACCAATTGGGAATGGAAAACAGTGGTATTCTTGGGTGCATCATGAAGATGCTGCAGAAATGATTTTGTATGCACTTCTGAACGAACAGTGCCGGGGAGTCATGAACCTTACCGCCCCAGAACCCATGCAAATGAAAGATTTCGGGAAAACAATGGGAACAGTGTTAAAACGCCCTCATTGGTTACCGGTTCCTGGATTTATGTTGCGATTAATGCTCGGAGAAATGAGTGACCTTGTCGTTAAAGGGCAACGTGTCGTACCGACACAAACAGAACAATTCGGCTACACATACCATTACCCAACGTTAGAGAGCGCACTGCGAGATATTTTCAAGTGACAAAATGGTGCCTAGAACACGGACTTCTAGGCACCATTAGATTCAGGAAAGATACGCCCCCTAAATGAAAACTATAATCTTTAAAGTTCATTATATTTTTGTTTCACTATTGAGGCTTCGGTATTCGGATATTTTACTAACTGCAAATGCTGAGTACTTATGAATACAAACCGTTCCTCAACAGGCTTACGCTACACCCTCCTTTACCACAAACTACACAGATAAGTATTTCAAAAATCCCCACTTCCTAGATCGAGGCTTAACAATGTTGAAATGCGGATATATACCTTCTCACACTCTTCAATCGCCTCCAAAACGTTGATCAGCACCACAACACCTGGCAAGATCCGCCTTTCACAGCGATTTATTGGTGCATTTTGTCATAATCTTATTATACATATGAGCATTCTGTTCGAATCGGTAGCAATACGTATTGAACCATGAAGCGAGAGCACGCGATTACGCTTAAACGGAATTAATCGCTTCTCAGCACATTTAAAGCCGTTTGATCTTTTATCAGAACATACTTATCATTATAACGTAGGCAATTTGATACGTATCTAACAATACTTTTCCGCAATTGTTATCTAAAAAGTGGTTTAAACGACGCAGATATCGGTTATGGAAGAGCAGGTAGGTAAATTAAATTAGAAGGTGATGATAGAATATGGCTGTAACTCCAATTACGGAGAAAGAAGCCCTGGTTTTTTCTAAACCAACAGTAGAAGATGGCGCACGCATGTGGGAATTGGCTAAGAAGTTAGGGTTGGATTTGAATTCTTCTTATAAGTATCTGATGATGGCTGAATACTTCTCTGAAACATGTGTTGTCGTTAAAGAAAATGATGAACTTGTAGGATTTGTTACAGGTTTTATATTGCCTGAACGTCAAGATACAGTATTTGTTTGGCAAGTCGGCGTTGATGGTTCTCAACGTGGCCGTGGCCTCGCATCTAGAATGCTTAATGAAATGCTTGAACGTACAGCATGCTCAGAAGTTCAATATCTTGAAGCAACTGTAACCCCATCGAACGACGCTTCGCAAAAGCTGTTCCGGCGATTAGCGAGAAAGAACGACACAGCTTGTCACGTGTCGGAATGCTTCTCCGAAGACTTGTTCCCGGGAGACCAACATGAAGCAGAGCTTTCCTTCAAAATTGGTCCGATTTTGCGCGAGAAATAATATTGGTATAACTGAAAGGGGATCATACCCGCAATGACAACAAACACCATGAATGTATTTGAAGAACTAGAATCTGAGGTTAGAAGTTACAGCAGAAGTTTTCCAACAGTATTTCACAAAGCAAAAGGCTACAAACTTTACAACGAAGATAACAAAGAATATATTGATTTTTTCTCCGGTGCAGGTGCATTGAACTACGGTCATAACGATGACTATATGAAAGAGAAATTGATTCAATATATTCAAGAAGATGGAATTAGTCATTCCCTCGATATGGCTTCTAAAGCAAAGCGTGAATTTTTACAGACTTTCCAATCTTCGATTCTAGAGCCTAGAGATCTCTTTTATAAAGTGATGTTTCCTGGACCTACGGGGACGAACGCCGTCGAGAGTGCCCTTAAACTCGCAAGAAAGATTACAGGACGAACAAACGTCGTCAGTTTCACAAATGGCTTCCATGGAATGACACTCGGCTCTCTTGCCGTAACGTCAAATGACTTTAAGCGTAAAGGCGCAGGCGTGCCATTATCTAACGCAACCGTCATGCCATATGACCGTTATGTGGATGAGCCAGTTGAAACGCAAATAAAGTACATTCGTCGTTTCCTCGACACGAATGGGAGTGGCGTAGACGCGCCAGCTGCACTTATTCTAGAGACCGTTCAAGGTGAAGGTGGACTTAATGCGGCCAGCATCGAATGGCTCCAAGAAATTGAGAAAGTCGCAAAAGACATTGGTGCTCTACTCATTGTCGACGACATTCAAGCGGGTGTCGGGCGAGCAGGCTCATTCTTTAGCTTCGAGCCGGCAGGCATTAAACCTGATATTGTTTGTCTTTCCAAATCAATTGGAGGGTACGGCCTACCTCTAGCACTCACCCTCTTCCGCCCTGAACTAGACAAATGGGCACCAGGTGAGCATAACGGTACATTTAGAGGGAACAACTTAGCCTTCGTTACCGCAACAGCAGCGCTAGACTACTGGAAAGATCCAGCGTTCGAACAAGGAATCAAAGAGAAATCTGCGATGATTACAGACTTTTTAAGCGCGATGATAGAGAAATACCCTGCACTTGAAGGGAAGTTAAAAGGTCGAGGATTTATCCAAGGAATTCGAACGGACATTCCAGACCTCGCTTCCAAAGTAGCCGAAATGGCTTTTGAAGAGGGCTTAATTATGGAAACGGCTGGACCGAATGATGAGGTATTTAAGCTGTTCCCACCATTAACTATTGATAAAGAAGGACTTCAAAACGGGCTCGACAAACTAGATGTCGCCATCGAGAAAGCTTTGGCGTAACTCCATCTACTCAAGAAAGAGGAGATGATCTCCTCTTTTTTTTCATTTCTTAAATCGTTAGTTAATCAAGTCAAGGAGGACTCAACATGAAAGTTGTTAAGTTAGAAGATATTCTAGGTACAGATAAAGAAGTAGAAGGTGGGAATTGGGTAAGCCGTCGTCTCATCTCGAAAAAAGATGGCATGGGCTATTCTGTAAATGACACGATTATTCGTGCAGGTACAGAAACTCACATTTGGTACCAAAACCATTTAGAAGCCGTTTATTGCATTGAAGGTCACGCAGAAGTCGTCACGTTAAGCGACAACAAAGTGCATACAATCAAAGCGGGAACACTTTATGCTTTGGACGAGCATGATGAGCATTTACTACGCGGGATTGAAGACGCAAGAATGGTGTGTGTATTTAATCCTCCACTTAGTGGTCGTGAGATTCATGATGAAAACGGAGTCTACCCTGCTGATTTAGACGAATAAGTATTGCTATAAAAAAGGGGCTGTCCCTCAAGATCTCAGAATAGACCTTGGGCACAGCCTCTTTTTAGTCGATGAGAATTTGGAACTGGATAACCGAAATAGGTTGGGCTGTTGTGAACAAGTCGTGTAGATAGCACTACGCTTTTTTAATGACTTGGCGCTTTTCCATAGAAACTTTAGAGTGGCTCCTGACTATAGTAGGATTCTTTCCCTTTAGCAAGCCGAATTAGCTAAAATTTACCATTGTTTGTTCTATGGTGAGATTTCCAGTTTCTATGGTAGGATTTGCAACACTTCGGTGCGGAAAAGAAGAGAGATCTTACCATAGGAAGGTGATATGGTAAGATTTTAGCCCTCCCCCTTGCACTGTGCATAGCAAGGGGGAATTGTAAGGCGTACACTCATAATTTTGCTTGTTAAAAATTTAACATTCCTATCAACGGTTTTTTAATGGGAATTTTCTGCATTCGCACCACCGTAGTTGACGGAATCCCCGTGCGGAATGGACAACCTAGTTCCAAAGAGCACCGATTGGAATCAGATTCACTCATATGTGACCGTTTTGCCTCTTTCTGATTCCAATTGATCGGCATCTACTTCCAAACTTCCGTTAATGGAAGTAGATTCAGCACTTTAAAGAAAATGAACGGCAATCTAGTTCCAAAGCGAAGCTAACATTCGTCCATACAATGCCATGAAAATTGAGTCGCACTCCCTGCCCCGAACCCTGATTTGAAAACCCAAATTTTGTTGGCCCGAGTCACGCCGAATCGAGACCGATCGGTCGCAAGGTGTTGAGTTTAGTCCAAACTGCGCGCAAGTTTTACGAAATGAGCGCTAAAATCGCTAAAAAGCAACCTAGACGAACATTGCGAACCATACCCTGCCCCACCCAGTGTAAAAACCATTGGAGTAATTCCGCTTTTGTCAAACGATCCATTTGTATGAAATCACGATGGAATCTCTGCATCCTAGCATCCAATGAATTTCTTTCATTCATTCTATATAGATTTTATGACCTGCGAAGGCTCGTCCCGCAGAAGACACTACTTTTCGTTCCCATCAGTCGGAATGGCCCACAATGCCTTGCTCGTTAAAACGATATTCAGAAAGAGCATACATACAAAAATCGGAGTACAGATCGCTTTTGATCTATACTCCGATTTTACTTTAGAGACTTTTTAGACAGCCCGTTTTTCTATACTCTTAAACTAATTATTCGTTGAACTCACGCTCAACTCTGGTTTCTCCCAGGAGTCAGATGCGATCTCTTCAACATCCAGGTCGCCTACATCTTCCCATTCTAGACTTTGTAAATGCTCATTAAAAACGGTCATCTTCACAATCGTATCGAAGTCTCCAGGTCCGAATTCTGGTTCATAATAAAAATCCCATTGTAAGTGAATGAGATCAACATCTTCAATTTGAGAAAGCCTTTGAAGTACTCGAGCGGATCGATTGAGTGTTGATGAGCGAATTAAATCTGTCGTTACATTATCTTCGGTCGTTAACGTTGCATATAATTGCGTGAAATCTTCTTCTGAGTTCGTTACATAATCAAGGTCGCGAATCACTTCATTGTTATCTACGGTCACTTGCCCCAGCTCAGAAACGATATGCCATGTTGCCTTTTCTTCTACGGTTGAAAGGGAATCTGGTGTAGCATAAATGGTTTCGGTTGGCATAAATTCAGAACTGTCGGATGTAAAGAAGAACAAAAAGAACAAAGCGACTGCAGAAACAAAACTCACAGAGAAGAACTTCACGTGTTTATAGCGATTTTCTTTACGTTTTGGCCAAGTAACAAACATTAAAAACGTCGTATATGCGGTAAACACCCCTGCAATAAAAAAAGCGGTCAACAAAACAGTTGCCATTGGAAAATCCCCCAATTACAAAATTCCTAAACCCTGTCTGTTCTCTAGTGTACACGATGTGCAGAGCGAACTATACGGAAATATATGAACGTTTTTTGAATATGAGTGTTTTTTTGAACATCATTTCCTAAACTTACTAGCCAAGAACGTGTCCATCCTTTGATAGAATAGAGATTAGCATAATTATTGGAGGGATTTACTTGTCAATTGCTACTGACTTGGCAGCGATTAAAATTGTCGCTGATATTGAAAAAACAAATGACCAACCTAAAATACTAAAAAACACGGTCGATACACTTGTGGAAAGTGTGCAGTATATTCATTACGCCGCTCTTCATGTTTCAAACCACCAACCGTGATTGCATCTGATACGGACGGGGATGAATACATAGGGTCTTTAAGTTTCACACTTGGAAAAGAAGAAGACGACGGTAAGCTCGTCGTCAGAACAAAAGAAAATATTGCATTTGACGTCACGGATTTATCGAGCTACAAACGATTGCTGATCGTCTAAATACGCGCTTGTTCTCGCATTAATTAACGGGGATGATGAACGTTTGCCCGTTAGATCATCTAAACTTTTAAAGGTATACCCTTGTGCTTTTAGATCATCAATGACTCGACCAAGTGCAAGGGCATTATCTTCTGATACAGAATGAAGCAATACAATCGCACCGGGGTGTATGCGGTCCATTATTTTGTCGTACGCATATTGCTCACCTTTTGATCATCTGTATTCCAATCTACGTAAGCAAACGACCAAAAAACGTGTGTGTACCCTAACTTTAAGGCAGCATCAAGTGTACGCTCATTAAATGTTCCTCTCGGTGGCCTTACATAGTGCATGGCATTTCCAGTAAGCTCCGTATACGCATCCTCGACACGCTCGAGCTCAACTTTAATTTGTTCATCCGACAAATCGGGAAAATGGGGATGACTCCACGAATGATTGGCAACGATATGTCCTTCTTTAGCCATACGATTAATAAGATCAGGTTCAGATTGTACATAATGACCGGTAACAAAAAACGCTGCTGGAACGTTGCGCTCTTTCAACACATCCAAAATGGGTTCTGTAAACCCGTTTTCATACCCGTTATCAAACGTTAAATATAACTCTTTTTCGTCTGTATTGCCGATATAGTAACCTTTATATTGATTCAACCACTTTACATACAATGGCTCAGTCGATGGTGGCTCATTGTTTTTTGCAGGGTTAAAATTCCAACCAAAAGATTCTTCTGCGTGAACAGAAGAAGCGAGCATGACAAACCCAAACGCACCTAGAATCACTTGTTTCCATATATCCCGCATGACAAACACCCTCTCTGCCGAAATCACAATCCGCACAAATCTATGCTAAAATAGAACTGCTTTTTCTTTGACTAAAGTTCAAATCGTATAAAGGAGTCTTTTATGGTATTACAGAAAAATATCGCTATTACCCCGGAAAACGATCCGTGGGAAGCGTATCAAGACCGTATTGAATTTGGTAAGCCAACATTAACGAACATCGAGTTTACAACAACAACGTTATGCAATATGCGTTGTGAGCATTGCGCAGTTGGATATATGTTAAGCAAACGGGACCCTAAAGCATTGCCTCTTGACTTGTTGCTTCGTCGACTTGAAGAAGTACCCGATTTACGTGCATTAAGCATTACAGGCGGAGAACCGATGTTATCTAAAAAGTCGGTAGACGAGTACGTAGTTCCTCTGCTTCGTTACGCACATGAGCGTGGGGTGCGCACGCAAATCAATTCGAATTTAACGTTGCCGTTAGCTCAGTATGAACCCATTCTCCCCTACTTAGATGTTTTACATATCTCCCATAACTACGGCAGTGTGGATGACTTCATTTCCATAGGTTTTCAAGAAATGGAGAAACCACCTAGCATCGCTACACGAAAGCTGTTCTTCAACCGGATGGTGGAGAACGCAAAGGCATTGACAGACCGAGGCGTCCTTGTATCCGCTGAGACAATGCTGAATGCTCGCACATTGCCCCACTTAGAAGCCATTCACGATCAGATTGTAAACATGGGTTGCCAGCGACACGAGGTACATCCAATGTATCCGAGTGATTTTGCTTCAAAATTACCGATTGCTTCTCTGTCTGAAATACGAAGTGGCATTCATCGCTTACTGGATCATCGTAATGAAAACACATGGATGCTTTTTGGAACACTGCCTTTTTATGCTTGCAATGATGATAAAGATGACGTTGCACTTATTGAGCGATTGAATAAGAGCCACAATGTATCCGTTCGAAATGACCCTGACGGTAGAAACCGCTTAAACGTGAATATCTTTGACGGCGATATTATCGTCACAGACTTTGGGGATGAACCGACATTAGGGAATGTCCAACATACAAAGCTCGAGGATGCGTTTGATGATTGGCAACAAACCGCCTTGTCTAATTCCGTGTCTTGCCATTGTCCTTCTGTAAAATGTCTCGGTCCAAATGTACTCGTTAAAAATGCGTACTATCCCAATGTTGACTTCACAAAACGCACCAGTCACCTTTAGTTTTATCCGTTATGGTATTTCAACGTCACATAGTCTTTCACTGGAATCCAGCCATCGACTTGTTGTTCTTGAATGTTTTTAATGACAATTGCCGGCTTTGATCCTTTAATAGTCACGTATACTTCTCCGTAAGTGACCGTGCTGATCATGAACTGCGGGAACATAACTTGTGACAACACCTTTTTGATCTGGTTGTACTTGATACATCGGTCCTGCCGTTGTTTGATTTCCGATGTTAGCATGAAATGAAAGCGGTAGTGATGTTTTTTCAGTAGCCTTTATTCTCATCATATTTTGCACATCTTCTTGCTGTGGCACGGGACTAGACAGCTCCCCTTCCACGAGTTTATTTTCTGTCTGGGTATATGATAGCTTGCCGACGGTATCTCCACCGCGATTATCTAACTCGTTCGTGTTGATCAAGTCATACTCCCAGTTCATTGTCGTTTCATCGGACTCGTAAGTGAGCGCCCATGGACCTAAATAGATTGAAGCATTCACACCAAACGCAAGTTAGAGTCTTTAATCGACGATTCATTCAATAACGAAATAAGAGAAGGGTTATCGATGATCACATCACTCGTCTCTTGAAGGCGAGTTGTGAGCTCTGCCGGCTGTAAATATGGCAACTCCCTCGTCATATTTTCGTGCGTATTCTCTCTTGAAATACTGTATACGTACTCCGGTTTATCAAACGACTCGTCCTTTACATCTTCTGCAGCACTTGCAAGAGGTGCCATCACTACTGAACTTAGGATGACTCCAACTGCCGCACATAGAAAAGGTTTCATAGTACCCCTCCAAAAAGCTATATTTATCTATATTGTTTTCGAAGTGGTTTCGTTTTATCCATGAACATGTTTTATTTCTTTCCAAGTTAAAAGCCCCCAGATGCATATCGTAATCTGGGGGCAAAACTCACATTATTTACTTCTTTGCACCGTTATCGTTTCTTTTACTTCGATAGCTGGAGTAACGGATTGCACAATCGGGCAATTTTTTGCGGCAACATGCATCATTTTTTCTAACTGTTCCTCAGACGAATCATCCGTTATGACGGTGAAATGCAAGTGAACTTGTTGAACGTCATTCGGAGGCTCTTCATTCCTCGTTACGTCTGCTTCAACAATAAGATCAGCGAACTCAATCCTTCTTTTACGCAAGATCTTACGGTAAACACTAATGCTACAACCTGCAATTGCTGAGACGAGCAGCTGGTACGGGCGATACCCATACTCATCGTCACCCGATATGACAAGAGGTCCGTAGGGAACGTTTGTTTCAAATGCTTCTTCATCTTTAATTGTAAATTTCATTAGAAAATGCCTCCTCTTTCATCTTGACTCTATTGTAACCAGTGAATCGACGTTCGGACAACGAATTCACCTCTTCCTTTTCTGATTGCAATCCGTTACGATAACGAAGTAATGTTCGTTTAAACCGAGGTGCAACTTATGAAGAATCATCAGAATAATCAACCTGCTTTTCGATTTACGATGCTTATTATTATGGTATTTGTTGCAGGCTTTATCCAAGGCATGCTCTTACCTCTTTTAGCCATTCTTTTAGAAGATGCAGGGTACTCATCAGCGATGAATGGGTTAAATGCAATTGCGCTCTACATCGGTGTACTGATTGCCTCACCATTCATTGAACATCCTGTTCGAAAGTTTGGGTATAAACCGGTCATATCAATTGGTTTGATCTGTGTGATCATCACCCTTCTACTCTTCCCCCTTTGGCAAAGCTTTTGGCTTTGGTTTATTCTACGGTTAATAATAGGAATTGCCGATAACATGGTGCATTTTTCAACCCAAGTATGGATTACATCGACGAGCAGTAAAGCGGTACGGGGACGAAATGTTGCGATCTATGGCTTGGCGTTTAGCGCGGGGTTTGCAGGTGGGCCTCTCATGACTCACGTTCTTTCCATTGATGAGCGACTACCTTTTATTAGTGCGGCACTTTTTTGCGCGATTGTTTGGCTATTCATGTTAAAACTAAAAAACGAATGGCCGGACAATGCAATTGAAACTGCTCAACAATCTGGAACTTTAGGTCGGTATTGGCTCGTCATTAAGTGGGCTTGGTTTGCGTTTTTGCCACCGTTAACATTTGGATTTATGGAAGCTGCGATCCATGGGAGTTATCCTATCTATGCAATGCGGATGAACATCGATATTGAGTGGATATCACTCATATTGCCAGCCTTCGTTATCGGGGGCGTGGTCACGCAAATTCCACTTGGTATGGTGAGTGATCGCCTCGGAAGGAAACGGGTATTACTTATACTCGCTTTTTTAGGTGCGTTAATATTCCTTTCCATGCCTTTTTACGAACAGCACTTAGGAGCGGTCACATTGGCCTTTCTCCTTGCCGGTGGTTTGTTAGGTTCCTTCTATTCGCTTGGTCTCATGTATATGCTGACCTTGTTCCTAAACAACTTCTGCCGACTGGGAATGTGCTAATAGCCATCTCATTTAGTCTAGGCAGTATGCTAGGCCCTGTAACTGGTGGCATACTGATTGACTACGCAGGTCGTGGCAGCATTTATTATGCAATTGGATTTCTTCTCCTAGCGGTCGTTATCGCTGGAGGGGTATTCAAAGGCGTAAACGCCGAATCTTCAACTGGCTAGAAGCCGGTTTGCAATGTGGTTAAAAACTTTCGGAATTTATAAGAGAGTAAAGTTCCTCTCCTACCTCCTATAGGGGAAAGTTCGATAATATTGCCACGCGCGTGGGCGGGGCAGCGTGGGCGGGCAGCGTGGCGAAAATCTAACCATAGGACCATCTATGGTTAGATTTTCCTTTTGTTATGAGGCATTTTTTTAAAATCGTACCATAGAAGCTAGAAATCTTACCATAGGATCACCAATGGTAAGATTCAGCCTAATCCGTAATTAAATTAGAGGAAATCTGCCATTGTGGGTAACCATCCAAATGAAATTTCTTTATAAATCGAGACGCTACTTTTCGGCGCGCTGTGCATATGCTTAGCTACCGATGTCGTCCTTGTGCTCTGGAGTGTATAGAAAACACGGTGGCAGTTGTTTTGCCACCGATGTTGCCCTTATGCTCTGGAGTGTATAGAAAACACGGTGGCAGTTGTTTTGCCACCGATGTTGCCCTTATGCTCTGGAGTGCAAGCATCCGCCTGCAATGGAAAACAACAACAAACTGCGCAATTAGAAAAATGTTAAGTTTATTCTATATAGATCGTTTTTCACGATTTTCAGCACCGACACTCGCGACGGGTGCTCATGTTTGGGAATTTATAGGAGATTAGCGATCTAGATCGCTTTAGAACACCGCAGTTCACCTGGCATTCTCTACTCGTTGAACGTTCGTTTCTATACCTAAAGTTAACCCTGTGTATTCATATAACCTCAAGAGTTAGTAGCCATCGGTACCTCTGGTGCCGAAGATAAATCAATTGGACGTCGGCTCTCTCATGCCGACGTCTCGTTTTCCTTTGTAACAGAAAAGGGTCGTAGAGCTTTTTACACCGAACGAAAGGAACGGAGGTTTGATGCAGTTTCAACATCAAGAACGAATGAATTTCTTTAGTTTAACCTATATAGTAGCCACGCATTTCTAAAAACTCCAATGGCTCGTCTCTCCTTGTTTTGGTATAATTGTGCGTAATACTTCGATTAACGAATTAAAGCATCGGAGGAGAAAACTATGAATGAAAATAACGATAACCAACCACTCCAGTCCAATCGTCATAAATGGGGTGTATTAATTGCTGCATTGTTTGCAGGATTTACTGTCGTCTTAAATAATAGCCTGATGAACGTAGCCCTTCCCCACTTTATGCAGCTTTACACGTTAACTGCCGTAGAGGGCCAATGGATCATTACGGCATTCGCGCTAGGAATGACACTTGTAATGCCGCTAACCGGTTACTTATCAAAGCGAGTAGGGTCTAAGAAAATATTCTTACTCGGCACACTCGTATTTCTCGTCGGGTCTATTGCCGGACCCTTTTCATGGGATTTCAATAGTATGATTGGCTTTCGACTCGTTCAAGGCATAGGTGGCGGAATGATTATGCCGATTGGAATGATGCTCATTTTCAAGCATTTTTCCAAAAATGAACGAGGGTTTGCAATGGGGATTTGGGGAGTCGCCATTATGATTGCACCCACGATCGGTCCAACGGTAGGTGGAATTATTCTTGAGTACGCTTCTTGGGAAATGCTATACATAATGAATGTTCCGACGAGCCTCTTGTCACTCGTTCTTGCTATTTATTTTCTTACGAAAGACGGGGATTCCGAACGTGTAAGCTTCGATTGGCTAGGGTTTCTGCTTGTGAGTGGCGGAATCATTGGTCTGCTCGTCGGCGTAGACGCATTGCAAAGTACCCAAAATGGGTTTGTGTACTTTATGATTGGGTTAGGTTTTGCACTGCTTATTGGGTTTGTGCTTCATGAACTCCGCACCGATGAACCGCTTCTCGACATTCGTGTTTTAAAGAACTTTATTTTTACTTCCAGTTTGTTACTGCTCGCAAACAGTACGATCGCCATGTTTTCTGTACTCTTGCTCATTCCGATTCTTATTCAAGATATTTACGGTTTGTCTGCATTATACGCTGGGTTGCTTCTCTTTCCACAAGCGCTATCCATGGGCATCTCAATGACGATTGGTGGCAGAATTCTCGACAAAAAAGGGCCGTACCCTGTCATCATGACGGGAGTCGTTTTAATTTGTATTGCCACCTTCGGCATCGCTTACTCGTTGGGAGATTTACAACCAGCTTTTCTCATTGCTTTGCTCATCTTGCATGGCTTTGCAAACGGGTTCGTAAACACTCCCGTGACTACCGCAGGACTTAACGCTTTGCAGGCAAGTCATCTTCCTGCCGGAACCGCACTCAACAACGTAAGCCGTCAAATGATGAAAGTCATCAGTGTCGTGCTCTTATCCATGCTCTTTGAAGCTCGAAGGGCACATCACGTTGCCAACGGGAACGATCATCTCCTCTGGGTTACTTGCTGTTCAAGATGCTACATCGTTGTAGGGGTATGTTTGTTATTGTCCATTCCGCTCGTCTATTTACTTAGAAACAAATGGGGTAAAGGTTCATAAGGGTTTGTCGTTGCCAGAATATGCCTAAACTACATATAATGAAAACACTTAAGGAGGCATGGCATGAATGGGAATTGTTAAAACGATGATCCGCACGACTTGGGAGCAACGGTTATTCGATGTTGCCGCGCAGATGGCGTACTATTTTCTTCTCGCCTTCTTTCCATTGTTGCTCGTCATCCTTAGTTTGATTAGTTTTTTTCCAGTGAGTACAGAAGATGTGTTTCAATTTATCGCTCCTTACATTCCTGAGAATCTGTATTCTTTTATCGCAGTTACTCTTAGTGATGTATTGGACCAACAGCGGACGAACACACTTTCTATTAGTACACTAGCAACAATCTGGTTGACGATGCTCGGCTCCTTCGCTGTAATACGGGCTGTGAATAAAGCGTATCAACTTCCCCACCCTTCTCTAAAAAGAATGGTTGCTGTTGGTATTATCGTCGTTCTATCCTTGCTCATTGCATTGATTGTCTCGTTGCTTTTCCCTATATTCGGTGAACCCATTGGGGAATTTATCTTTTCAACATTAGGATTTGAAAGTTGGATTGCACCTGTTTGGTCCTTTGCTCGTTGGTCAATTGGTATTCTCATTGTCGGTATTGTTCTCATCATTTTGTATACGATCGTGCCGAGCAGACGCATAAGTTGGCGAGACACTTGGCCAGGTGCGCTATTCGCAACGGTCGGCTGGCAAGCTGCTTCATTAGGATTTTCTTATTATAACCAGTGGAATGACTACAGCATTATTTACGGAAGCTTAGGTACCATTATTGGCCTTATGATTTGGTTTTATTTAACCGGTCTTATGATCTTACTCGGTGCACAGTTAAACGCCATCCGTATGAATTTTCACGAAGGTGGGCCTGGAGGTGTGCAAGCTGAAAGAAAAACAACAGATTAGAGAAGACGTGTGGGAGGAACTGACGCGCACGAAGTCTGGTCGGTTTCCTTTCCCCCTTCATGGGAGAATCCCGAACTTTAAAGGGGCAGAAAGAGCGGCAGAGCAGCTATTCCAACTAGATATTTATAAAAAAGCAACCGTCGTGAAAGTGAATCCTGATTCGCCACAACTTCCAATTCGAGCGAGAGTCATCGCTGATCAAAAAACGCTACTCGTCCCCACACCTCGCCTAAAAGACGGCTTTATCATCGTCAGGCCAGGCAGTGTTCCAGCGGGCGATGAGCGAAAAGCGGCTAGTTTGAAACATATTAATGCATATGGTGAAATCATCCCTTTGCATCAACTGCCTGACATCGACCTTATGCTTATGGGTTCTGTTGCTGTTGATCATAACGGGCACCGTATTGGTAAAGGGGCTGGTTTTGCTGATCGTGAGTACGGAATCATTCGCGAGCTAGGCAACAGACCGGTGCCAGTCGTGACGACGATTCATCACTTACAACTCATTGATGATACGCTGCCGAGCGAAACGTTTGATGTGCCCGTTGATTGGATCATCACAGAAGAGAAAGCATTACACCTAACTGAACAAGTCAAGCCGTCAGGCATTGAGTGGAGCTCGATCTCAGATGATGACTATGTGAACATGCCCGTGCTACAGGAACTAAAACAATTACTCAAAAACAAAAAGGAGCAGCCGGATCATACGTGACCCGGCTGCTCTCTCTTTATTATCGTAAAGACTCTCCGTACACGGTGTTCAGGATTTCATGAGTCGGTTTCGACCCTAGATTCTTCTGCACTTTGCCACGGATTTTGCTGTCATCAATATGCTGTGTAAGCTCATCTGTCATTTCTTTTGATCCAACAAAATAAGCATCATCCAAATCTCTAGATTTCAGCTCCTTCGTTAAGATCGGGGCTAACTTCTTGTACCAGCGCTGCATATTCTCTTCAAAGCGACGATCAAATTCATCCGCTGCCGTATCCGCTCCGCCAGGCGCACTCGTATGCCCTGCATCACGCTGAACCCAATCATCAGTCTCAAAGTTCCAATGAAACTTCAGTTCATCACGCACTTCTCCTAACGCCGTATCAATGAGTAACACGTCCCGCTTTTGCGTTACGATGACTCCAGTTTCGGATACTCTTTGTAAAGTTCGTGCAGTTGGGTTAGCTCTGGCGTACGTTCCCAATGAAAGGCGCTCTCTACTGGAACTTGAAGCATGTGGCAGACCAGAGAGACGCGTCAGCCGATGCGATGATGACTAAGCTTCGTTGCATTTCTGCTTGCTTATCTTGAATGTACGTCTCGACTTCATCTAATAGGCGCTTTAGTTGCTTTACTTGCTCTTTGTCCTCACTCTTCTCCGCATATTCTACCAACCTTTTGCTACCGTTTTTCAGGCGAATCTTCCACTCACCACGGTGTTGGTTTTGATTGGCAAAATCTGTATTTAGATAAATCGTTAGGACACCTTCATCATTCGTTACCTGTTTTAGTTGTTTCATCTCTTCTGCTAGTGCCAAAAGAAACTCCTCCTTAGCTGCAATTATAGTATGTATTACCGCAGCTAGAGGACATTAAACATTCTTTTTCTCACCATTTTCTTTAGGCAGATCAAGTGGCGTTTCTTCTACTTGCTTTTGATGTTTGAATTCATTCGCAGCCGTTCTTGCTGTATCAATAAAGTCTGTCGCAGTCGTTTTTAAATGGGAGGTGTGTTTGGCTATTTCTTCTACGTCTGCGCTTGCAACGTTTACAAGTGCATTCACTTTATCGGTCGTTTCTCGAATAAGGGTACGAATTTCTTCTTGGTTATCTTTTACAAATCGACTCGTTTCGTCAACGAACTGCGCACCTTCCTTCACATAGGTGACGGTCTTTTCTCTCGTATTCTTATTCAACAGCACATAGCTCAATGCTGCTGAAATCCCTCCGATGATGACCCAAAATGTCCATTGCTTTTTGCTTTTTGTCAAGATGATCCCTCCGATTTAAATGAATTACTCCTATTATACATTACAAAAATTTGATTTAAACCATTCAAGTCTGAAGATTATTTCGTCAAACTTCTGTCATCATATCGCATTTTCTTCAAATTGTAACAATTTATCAATGTTTAAAGTAGAGAGAATAGGGTAAAATAATCTTACAAGAAGGAAAAACCTTCTTCTTTGAATATACTAATTAAAAGGACGGAGAACCATGCGCAGACCATTCCGAACTTCATTTTCAGAGCTTGTAGACCAGAATAAACAAGACCTTGAGAGAGATAGAGATATGTTAAATGCAATTGAACAACGTGTTGAAGATCGTCAATTGCGCCGCTTAAAGAAAAGAAGCTTTTCAAAGAAAGAAGCTTAATCATGCAAAAAAAGAAGAGGCCCATTATTAGTGCCTCTTTTTATTTTTTATTTCTCGAACGATTAATGAATAAACCATCTGTTTCATCGCTTCTGTTTCATTAAGCAATTGATGCTCCCCACCGTCAATGAGGATGATCTTCTTATTGGCAAACCTTCGGTCATAGAACTTCAAGTTATACTCCCAGCTCACGGTCCATCTTTTGTGCCTTGAAAAATGGCAATTGGCGTTGACTCTTTCTGAGAGCTGTCTTTTCGAAAAGATTTCTCCCAATCAACCAGCGCTTTGACCCAATCTAGAGGAATTCGATCTTCTTGTAAAGGGTCCGTCCGTTGCTTATCAACAAACCCTTCATCCCCTGAGTTCGTTCGAAACTTCCGTGAACATCGTCGCTAAAAAGATTGATAAACACACTCCCCACCTTCGTTGTAAACCAACCTTTCGTGCGCGCCAATGGCGCAACTAAGATTAACTTCTTAATACGAAAGCGTCGCTCATCATTCCATAAATAATTCGAAGCAATGCCTCCACCCGTACTATGGCCAATAACGATAGGGTCACCGTATCCTCTTTGAATGAGTTGTGCCAACCCTTCTTCTAACACTTCTTCATACCGATTAAAATCATCAATATGATAAAGATCCCCTTCTGAAAGCCGTGTCCTGGGAAGTCGATGGCGAGCACTCCTATATTTTCGTTAACTAATCGATGAAAAAATGGACCTTGAGGCCGATATGGTCCATAAACCCATGCAAAAACAAAACGAACTGTTCACACTTCTCTGGGAAGAAATATTGAAAGGCAATCTGTTTACCGTTAAGCAAAACCCGCTGAATTTCATGATCTACATCAGCGGGCAACTCATAATACTCGCGATACGCATTGGGATGGTCCAAGAAGTATTCTCGCGATAGTAATCTGGAATGTTCATTCATTCTACTTATCTTTGATCCTATTCTTATATTCTCCGTACCCAAACTCATCCAACTGATCATAAGGAATAAAGCGAATCGATGCTGAGTTGATGCAATAACGGAGCCCCTCTGGTCCCGGACCATCGGGGAATACATGGCCTAGGTGTGAATCTGCATCGTGGCTTCTCACTTCTGTTCTTCTCATCCCATGAGAAGTATCTACCTTCTCAGCCACAACCTTTTCATCTACCGGCTTCGTAAAGCTTGGCCAGCCACAGCTCGACTCGAATTTCTCTTTAGACGTAAACAAAGGCTTGCCAGATATGATATCCACATACAACCCTTCTTCAAAATGATTCCAATACTCATTTTGAAACGGAGGTTCAGTCGCATCATTTTGAGTCACTTCATACTGCATTTTCGTAAGCTTTTCTTTAAGGTTTTGTTCTTGACGATCCGTCATCATTCATTCCCCCAATGCTTTTGGATAAACCTTGCCTACCAGACCCTCTTTTGTACAATTGATAATGGAAAGGGTTTTTCAAGTGATAATCTTGATGCTCTTCTTCGGCATCATAAAACGGTGCTGCTGGACGAATCGGTGTGACAATCTCTCCTGTAAACGGACCTGTTTCTTGCAACTCTTTTCTTGATTGTTCCGCTAGTGTTTGCTGTTCCTCATTATGGTAGAAAACAGCTGTCTCATACGATTCACCACGATCGTTAAATTGTCCACCACCGTCTGTAGGATCAATGTTCTGCCAAAAAATAGTCAACAGACGCTTGTAACTGACCACGTCTTCATCAAATACAATTTCAATCGCTTCTACATGACCGGTTGTATCCGAACAAACTTCCTTGTACGTAGGATTTTTCGTATGGCCTCCAGTATAACCCGAGCGGACACTCATCACGCCATCTTCCGCTTGAAATGGACCTACCATACACCAAAAACACCCACCAGCAAAGGTTGCCGTTTGCTTTTTCATGCTGTTTAACCTCCTCGTTCAATGACTTATCATTATATTCCCTATCAAAACGTTTCCTCAAACATACGGCTACTTTCTACCATAGTCCGCTTTAATTTCACCCCAGGCTTTTGTATCCCATTTGAGTAACGTAAACGATGGATTATGGTCACGCAACCATTGTTCCGCCTCCTGCACGTCGTCCCAAATAGCAACACTCTTCTCATTTCGAACGAGCGTTGCTTTCGCTTTCTTCGCTTTCACCCACCCCATCGCCGTTTGTGAATCCGTATAGACCGGAACATTCATTTTGTTGTTATGCAAAAATTTAAATGCATGCACAATCGCAAGAAATTCAGCCATATTGTTTGTGCCAAGCGGATACGCTTCTTTCTTAAACAGAAGCTTTCCATCTTTTGTGTATACGCCTTGGTATTCTACAGGTCCAGGATTCCCATGGGTGCCTGCGTCTACACTGACACTTTCTTCTATAGGTGATGTGGTCGTTGTTGAGCGTTTAACCTGTCCACTAGATTTTGGACTTTGATACCCTTGTTTGTATTCTGCTTTTGCTTCTTGAAGTGACGGATACGATTTATACCTCGCCCCTTGATACCCTTTCACTTGCTTCTCACATTCCGCCCAGGTTTCATAGATGCCCGGTGAACGCCCTTTCCATACAACATACCATTTCTTTTTTTTTCACGAGGTCATCCCCTTCCTATCCGGACATATCATATCATGCCGCCACTCTCTTTAAAAAGAGAAAGAGCTGACCTAAAATCGGTCAGCTCTTTCTCTTACAGATGATTACATATCGTCGTCGTCATCTTCCATGTCGTCATCCATATCTTCATCTAAATCGAGATCGTCTTCTGTATCATCCATATCGTCCATATCATCGTCGCCCATGTCATCATCCATGTCGCCGTCCATATCGTCGTCACCTGGTTCTTCAGGTGCGCCGCCATCTCCGTTCATGTCATCGCCTGCTGGATCTTCTGCATCATCACCACATGCTGCTAACATTCCGACTGCAAAAACACTTGATAGTGCACCGTATACTAATTTTTATTCATGATTCATTTCCTCCTAAATAAAATACATAGATTTTTGTTTGCTTTGTTTTGCTCTAGTTATCATTTTTCCATTTTCAAACCGAACTAAACAAAAAAAACGGCTTTCACAAACTTTCACATCTTCCACCCATAGTCTATACAATTTGTGCGAAATTGTAAGACATTTAACTACTATTACGCAAAAGTGCCCCAGACTGTACATCTGGGACACTCTTATCCTATAACTTCTCACGTACAGAAAGATCTTGTTGTTTTTGCACGTCTGATGCTCGTTCTTCATCTTTATAGTATTCGTCTTGGTCTACAAGCCCATCAATTTCACTATCGGTAAAGTCAACTTGCTCTCCTTCTAAGAGATCCTTCACATGTTCATACACTTCATCTAACTGATCTTCTTTTAAACGATCGACGAGTTGGTGAATATCTTCCTTCGTTACTGCCATATTTATCATTCCTTTCTTATCAGTACACCCTTCCCTTTTTCAAGCACGTGTAACCTACCTTCTCTTAATAAGGTGAATCAAAGTCATGATGCTCACCACGACTACGAGAATCCAACACGTCATTGAAATGATCTCAAACCCTTCGGCGCGTTCAATACCAATGCCGATATATGCCCATATAAAAACGAGCGGGTAAACCGCATCTTTGCACCTGTTCATGAATGTTATGGCGAGTACAACCCCGATAATTAATACGATGATGGTCCACACTTGGCCTGAAACAATGATTCCTTCAATCGGGTCGACGCCATTGCTACAAGCACAATACCAACATTTAAAATTGTTGCAATTGATACCCAACCGATATATACAGAAATTGGAAATAAATCAAAAGGACCACGATCTCTTGCATTTGAAATTAACCAATGTAAACGTATGAGTGAAAAAAGCAGCAACAACATAAACAACATCGTCACGTAGAACCATTCATAATGGAAGCTAATTAGCCACCCAGCATTTCCGATCGCACTTCCTAGAAACGGGTACAATAGTGCCGGAGCAAATGATTTCCTCCGCCCATTTGACGTCATGAATTTAGCTAGCCAGATGAGAAGAAGCACATAAATAAGTCCCCATATCGAAAATACATAACCTGGCGGAATGAACAGTAAACCGATCTGATCGGCAATTTCACCTGTCGTTTGTCCATTGATTGGCAATCCATTTGCCATCGCATTTACAACAACGACGACGACTAGCGCGAAAAACATGACAAAGACTGCTGATTTAGATAACGTTCGATTCAATTTTCTCACACCCTTTAATGAGGTTGTTATTTAAATAATTTCCGTTCATCTCACAGAATACATTGCACATAACAAAATCCCAGCATAGACACCTATGAGGGATTTTGACAGATATAAAGTAAAAGTGCAAAAAAAGCCTGTCATTTACGCTTTCTTTAATGACAACAACTGATCAATGTACAAATAAATCATAAACATTACGAAAAATGAAAACGTTCCACCGACATAAAAGCGAATAATGCCATTTCGGCCCGAGTCAATAATTCCCGTTGTTAACCAACCGATGACAGCAGCTACAGCCAATAGAACCGCTGCGACAATGCATTCTACTTTACGCGCGGATACGTGATGGACAATTTCCTGGACATTATCCATCACAATTTGCTTAAGTACAGTCACGACTCATCACTCCTTATTTTCAAATTAGTATATCATAAATATACGCCGATACGTGCAAACATTCGCGACCTTCTATACAATAGATGATAGATGAAGGAGGATGTTTTTATGATTTTTGTTGATAATGCAAACACGACAGATCCACGAATAAACTTAGCAATCGAAGAGTACATCCTTACACATTTTGACGAACATGATGTGTATTTGCTTTTTTACATTAATGAACCTTCCATTATAATCGGTAAAAACCAAAATACGATTGAAGAAATAAATCGTGACTACGTGAACGACCATAACTTGCACGTCGTACGCCGGTTATCTGGTGGTGGTGCTGTCTATCATGATCTTGGAAACTTAAACTTTAGTTTCATTACAAATGATGATGGGAATAGTTTCAGTAACTTTAAAAAATTCACCGAGCCCGTTGTGGAAGCACTCCAGCAAATGGGCGTACCTGCTGAGTTAAGCGGTCGAAATGATTTACACGCAGACGGCCGGAAGATTTCTGGTAATGCCCAGTTTGCGACGAAAGGGCGAATGTTTAGTCACGGCACATTGATGCTGGACTCTGAAATTGAGAATGTCGTGTCTGCTCTAAATGTAAGCGACGAGAAGATTCGTTCAAAAGGAATTAAATCCATACGTAGCCGCGTCGCGAACATTAACGAGTTTATTCAGAAACCTTTAAGCATGGAAGACTTCAAGGAACGTCTTCTCCAATCAATTTTTGCAGGGGACGCTCATTTTTCGCGCTACACGTTAACGGATAAAGATTGGGAAAAGATCCAGCAAATTTCTGAAGAACGGTACCAAAAATGGGAATGGAACTACGGGAAATCCCCTTCTTACGATATTAAGCGTTCTAAAAAGTTCCAAGCTGGGCTCGTGGATTTTCGTTTTAAAGTGAAAAAAGGGGTCATCTCGGAGATGAATATTTTTGGTGATTTCTTCGGCACTGGAGAAATAGAAGAAGCTGAGGCACATTTTGTTGGCACCCGCTACAAAGAAGAAGACATTCGAGTTGCTGTTGAGCAGTTAGACACCAAAAAATATTTTGGTGCCATTGACCGAGAAGATCTCATTACGTTAATTACGAGCTAATCATGTTGGGAGAGAGTATCGAATGAGTGCTTATGTATATGGGAATACGCCATGTTTTTTAGGAGCTAAATGGGCAATTGACAAAAATATAAAAGACACGGATGTCGTCGTATACGGCGTTCCTTGGGAAGGAGGCGTTACGTGGGGAGACTACACTGGGGTCGAGCTCGGTCCAAAATCGATGCGCCTTGCTTCTGCTAGGTATAGCGGTTATTTACCTGAACTTGACGATATTGATGTGTTTGAACACCTCAAGCTATCAGATATGGGTGATGTGGATGTCATTCCAGCTGAAGTTGAAAACACGATGCAACGGATTACGTCCTTCTCCAAACATACTTGGGAGCAAGACGTCTTCCCAGTCGCTTTAGGTGGGGATCATAGCATTACCTATCCAATTCTAAAAGGCTGGGCTGAGACGAACCCCGGCAAAAAGCTCGGCATCATTCATCTAGATGCTCACTATGACAACATGCCTGATTTCAATGGTGATTTGTATGCACGAAATACGCCATTTGCCCGTCTATATGAGCTTGATGCGGTAGAGAATACTGCACTCGTTCACGCGGGAATTCATGGACCACGAAATAAGCCAGAAAGTGGAAAGTTCGCCAAGGAAGCTGGGGCAATCACTCGCACTGTGAATGAATTTAAAGAAACAAAGGATTTACGTCAACTAGCTAGAGATATGTATGAGCAAGCATCAAAAGGTACAGATGCTGTATATCTTTCCATATGTAGTGATGTGTTAGACCATGCGTACAATCCAGGTGGACCGGTTGATACTAACGGCCTTACCTCCTATGAGTTGCTCACTGTGATCCATGAGCTAGGCAAACAAGGGCTATGCGGAATGGACTTCGTGGAAGTTTATCCACAGCAAGACCAAACAGATTTCTCTTCCCATCTCGCTTCCACCGTTGTATTGTATGTACTGGCTGGGCATGCACAATCGTAACAACTGATGAGAGGGGTTTGAACTTGGCATTCAAAACCCCTCTCATCTATTTGTCTCAATTGTAAGGATTAACCTAACGTCTGCTTACATATAATAAAAGATGTACAAGCCAGATGTTGCATCCGTTATCTTGATATGTAAAGTTTTGATATACTAGGTGTCCATCCCTTGTTTAGAAAGGGCGAACAGACAATGACTAAAGAACAAGCTTGGATTTCATTGCGAGCAGTAAGTGTAATTTTGATTGCCATTCTCATCATCTTAGTAAGTGCTTACCTTTTCACAATTACCTACCCTTTTGTAATTGCTGCACTGATCGCTTGGATGTTTGCACCGCTTTTACGACTATTAAAGATCAGGCTCAAGTTTCCATCAACGCTCGCATCACTAACGACTGTGTTGATTGGTATTTCTGTACTTGGTGGTGTAATTACTGGGATTACGTTCCTTATCATTTATATCTTCCAGCAAATTTCACACGAGTTACCGGGTTGGATTGAACAAGGCGCAGCCCAGCTTCAAGAAATGTTTAACAGTTTCGTACTACCGATTTGGACAGAAATGAATTGGTTCATTGATAACTTAAACGTTGAACAGCAACAAACCCTTCAGCAAGGAATTACAGAACTAGGAAACCAACTAGGGAACATTATTGGTAACGTTGCACAATCACTTGCAAACGGACTCACAAATGTTGTTTCCGGAATCCCTGCATTTTTATTTGCATTTATTTTCGTCATCCTTGCTGTTTACTTCATTGGTAAAGATGTAGGAACGATGAAAGCAAGTTTGCAAAGTAGAGTGCCTGTTGGCATCCAAACGAAATTCACGCTGTTCGTTCAGGAAGTTAAGACTCGTGTTTGGGGATTTATTCGAGCTCAATTAATCTTAATGATTATAACGACAGTCGTCGTTCTCATCGGGCTATTAATCCTCGGCGTTGAGAATGCGATAACGATGGCTTTGATTACCGGGGTTGCAGAAATCCTTCCCTATTTAGGAACAGGAACGATTCTCATTCCTTGGGGGATCTATCTGGTAATTTCTGGAGAAATCTTCTTAGGCATTTCGATACTCGTCTTATACGTTGTCGTTGTCATCGTTCGACAATCGTTAGAGCCAAAAGTCCTGTCCGTAAGTATGAATTTGAACACGCTAGCGGTTCTATTCTCTCTCTTTGTCGGGTTTCAAATTCTCGGTGTAATCGGCTTATTCCTTGGTCCAGCACTACTTGTTGTGCTTACGATCTTAAAAGATATTGGCGTCATTCAAGATATCGAACAGTTTATTAAACACGGGTTTATCGATGACGAACCTCCTCGAAACAACACGTCGTGATGAACGGTCGTTCGACTTCGCTCCCCTTCGTTCCTCAAAACCTTGTAAAAAGCGGGTATGTTACGCATATCCGCTTTTTTTGAAAGATAGATTTCCCTTATTACAAGGCCGTTTCAATCCGGTTAAAAAGTAGCAAACCCTCTTGTGTCCAGAAGTGAAAGCTTGCTAGGATGCTAGTTGTAGGTACACACACCTAAAACTAACGAACGCAATGAGGAGGAGTTTGCTTCATGAAGAAAATGCAAACACCAAATGTGGTGAAACATTTTAGTATGACTGCCTTAGCCGCCGGATTTGTTTTCGCTTTCCTACCTATTACTGCAGACGCCAGTGAATTTGGAAGTGAAAAGTTAAGTGATGGGACTGAGCACGAAGAACATGTAGAACTTCTGCAAGAGTTACTCGTTGAAGAAGAGTACTTAGAAGATGAGTCCATAAATGGAGTTTTTGATGAGACGACAGAAGAAGCTGTTACAGTTTTCCAAGAAGACGCGAGCCTGCTCATTGACGGCATTGCCGGACCGCAAACACTAGGTGCCCTTTCGGTATTAGAAAAAGATGATGAAAACGTGCTCGTAGAATATTTACAAGAAGACTTGAAATCCTTTGGTTATTATGGAGGATCCATTGACGGAATTTTCGGACCACTAACAGAAGATGCCGTTAAAGGCTTCCAATCAGATGCGGGCATTCACGCTGACGGTTTGGCAGGACCTGCCACCTATTCTGCGATGATGAATTTTACAGCACCACAACCAGAAACAACTGTTGAAAGCGAACCAGCAAATGAAGCCGCCTCCGAAGACGCAACTGAAACGACGGAAGAAGCGACGGCCTCTGCAGAAACGACAAGTGAATCAACCAGCTCAGCTCCAGAAGGCACCACAATTTCAATGGAAGCCACTGCGTACACTGCATACTGCAACGGTTGCTCCGGTATTACTGCAACAGGTATTGACCTTAGAAATGACCCACATGCCAATGTAGTTGCTGTTGATCCAAACATCATCCCTCTCGGTAGCCGCGTATATGTTGAAGGATACGGTGAAGCAATTGCTGGTGATACTGGTGGCGCGATTAATGGCCATAAAATCGACCTGCATATGGCGACCAAAGATGAAGCATTAAATTTCGGAAGACAACAAGTGAACGTCACGATCCTTAACTAAATCCATCCACCCCGATCTTCTAAGCTAGAAGATCGGGTTTTTTTACGTTTTTGATTAGTACGAATCTCATCACACAGGCATGAAAATCCGGTCAGTAAAGCGATTGTTACCAATTGACTTCTACTCGTTTAACTCTCTCCCTCCCCCACAATAGCAACATACTCCTGCCTACTTTTGTCAGAACAATTATTTTTTTCTAAAAAACTGTTGCAACACAACGATCGTTGTTATATATTAATTAACATAAAATTAATACTGTTATAATACAAAAAGGGAGAGGATTTTCATGAGTTTCCAAACTGAAGTAAAAGCATTAAACGATCAATGGAAAGATGACAACCGGTGGGACGGTATCAATCGCCCTTATTCTGCAGAGGAAGTCATCCGTTTGCGCGGTTCTTTGCAAATTGAACACACGCTTGCCAAAACTGGCGCCAACAAGTTGTGGGCTCAGCTACATGATATGGATAAAGTTCATGCTCTTGGTGCATTGACCGGAAACCAAGCTGTTCAACAAGTAAAAGCCGGATTAAAAGCCATCTATTTAAGTGGGTGGCAAGTAGCAGCCGATGCAAACCTGTCAGGTGAAATGTATCCTGATCAAAGCCTATATCCTGCGAACTCCGTTCCCCAAGTCGTAAAGCGGATTAATAATGCACTGCAACGAGCAGATCAAATTCAGCATATGGAAGGCAATGACGAGACCGATTATTTTGTTCCGATCATCGCTGATGCAGAAGCAGGGTTTGGTGGTCAGCTTAACGTTTTTGAATTGATAAAAGGGATGATTGAGGCAGGTGCATCAGGCGTTCACCTTGAAGACCAGCTCGCCTCAGAGAAGAAATGTGGGCATCTAGGGGGTAAAGTATTGTTACCAACAAAAAACGCGATCAAAAACTTAGTCGCGGCCCGTCTTGCCGCTGATGTTTCCGGTGTCCCAACCGTAATTATCGCTCGAACAGATGCCGATGCGGCCGACTTGATTACGAGTGACATTGACTCAGAAGATCATAAGTTCATTACAGGTGAACGTACTCCAGAAGGTTTCTATCGTACTCACGCAGGCCTTGATCAAGCTATTGCTAGAGGGCTAGCTTACGCCCCGTACGCTGATTTAATTTGGTGCGAGACGTCAAAACCTAGCCTCGAGGAAGCTCAACAGTTTGCCGATGCCATTCATGAAAAATTCCCTGGTAAAATGCTTGCGTACAACTGCTCACCTTCTTTTAATTGGAAAGCGAATCTTGATGAGCAAACGATTGAAGAATTTCAAGATCGGCTAGCAGACATGGGCTACCGTTTTCAATTTGTTACTCTCGCTGGTTTTCATTCTTTAAACTACAGCATGTTTGACCTTGCTTCCAAGTACAAAGACCATGGGATGGCTGCCTACTCTACATTGCAACAAGATGAGTTTGATGCGGAATCTCGTGGTTACACAGCTACTAAGCACCAACGAGAAGTAGGTACCGGATATTTTGATGAAATTGCACAGACGATATCATCTGGTACCTCCTCCACAACTGCACTTGCAGGTTCAACAGAAACCGAACAGTTTTAAATGAACCGCCGAGGATGAGAGCTCTCATCCTCATTTTATATGAACAAAAAAAGCCGCCAACATTGGCAGCTAAAGTCGTTTTATTCATGTTCAACATTTCTAAGACACCGTTCACATTGGGTGAAAAATGAATCATTTGCTGCGGGAAGTACCTCACCACAATCTTGACAACATGTTGGCATTGCAGATAATTCAGTCATTTTCACAAACTCCATAAGAACCCTCCTCTTTGTGTCGTATTCACATTGTACTATAACAATTAAAATAAGTAAACATCTGTTATATAAGAAATAAATATCAATTGATAACGAATCGCTTTCACGTTATATGAGAAACACGTAATCTTATTGGAAAGATTTGCTACGAGCTGCAACCGTAGAGAAATCATCACGTCAAGCACGAACGACAAGCTGTGCAAATAAAGATTTCTCCATTGAAAGACCGGTGGTACGCTTTTCAACTTAAATGATTAGCTCCTAGGTAGTCGTTCACATTTCGTCAACCTTTTTCGCTTGTTATCTCATTTACTCACGGTACGCGACTAGAGCTAGTCGTTACAACACCTTAGTACGTCGTTCAGAGATTCATGTACATACCGCACATAAAAAAAGACCGACACCAGGTCGTGTCGATCTACATTTCAATCGCTTTTTCAGATCGTTTCGCATCTACCATCAGAAGGGTTGCCGATATGGCGTGCATAATCATACCAATGACCGGGATAAATGCAACAAATGCCGTAACAATACCGAGAATGCTTCCGTGTTTCTTCTTCCCGTCATTCACACTCATTACAAGCGTTAAAATGTGTAAACCGAGCATGATGATCATTGGCGTCGGACCCATTCCCCAATAAATAAAAATACCTAAAACTGGTATCGCAAGCACCGCTTCCAAACCACCAGATATCCACTTCAAAATTGATGATCCATTCATGATATCATCTCCTTGTACAATTCGACCAAATTCGTTAGTACTATCCTACACTATTTTTACGTATCATTGCATCAATGGTTTCATTTATTCTACAAATGATGGATCAAGACATTTTAGCGTACATAAACATTCGCAGTCCACAATCGTGCATTGCCCTGTGCGAACGAGCAACCAATCACTGTTTTGCACAATTTGATTTAAAGGGACGTCAGCCACACCAGCTGGTATCTCCAATTCAGGATATGGCCTCAGCAACTCTAAAACCGCACAATTCCCATCTACACTGTCTACCCTAAAAAATACAGTAATAAACGATTCACCTTCACGTGTATTACCTAAAGCGTATAATAACCGATTCGTATTCGTCGTAAAAATTAATGGAACGGTATCATAAACAGGTTCTGGATTTAACAACTTTTCATAACAACCGTTGCCACATGACTTCCGTACACGATCTTGTTCCTTGGCGATCCCTTTTAATGTTTCGCATACGCAAGTACACGTATTTTTGCTACAAGACGAACATGAATGACAATGAAAACTTTTCATATTTCCCCTCCTCTCCATACTTATTTTATTCAGTAACACAACGCTTGTATGGTCAGTCTCATAGAACATTCGTCAAAATTGATTGAAAAATCACCGGATTCCTTTATAATTAAAATTAAGAAAAGATTGAATACGATGCATAGAAAGGTTGATTCAGCATGAATCCAGGTGCACTAGTTGCCATTCTCTCAATTTCACTTGTTATGGTTGCGGTCAGTGCCGCAATGGCTCTTGTCTTTTTAATTCAATCCTCTAAGCGTGACGTATAAACATCTTCCACGAACAAAGTGCAGAGAGCTCTACTCGCTCTCTGCACTTTGTTATGTGTGAATCATATTGATTATTGAACTTGCCATCGTTCGGCCTCAGTAGCTATAAACGAAAAGATTTTCACCTACATAAGTGTACTTATCACATTCACTAGTTCTTGAAGTTGTAACTGCATCAACCGTCCGTTCCATACGCTCAGGGTAAGAGATTCCTCTTTTCTGTCACAAGGCTAACGAGACGTCGGCATGAGTCATGCCGACGTCAATTCGGTGTATCATCGGCACCGGAGGCGCCGATGGTTGCAAGCACTTGAGATTTATATGAATAAACGGGGATGAACTGCACGAGGTGTTCTAAAACGATCTAGATCATCAAGAAAACGATCTATATAGAATGAACTTACCATTTTCCTAATTGCTCAGTTTGTTGTTGCTTTCCACTGCAGGCGGATGCTTGGAAGTCGGGTGTTCATGCTAGCGTGGCTCGCTCAGCTCAATACCGAGGCGAACATGACGGGTTGTGTGATTTTTGTTACATGAGTATGTTAAGTTCAACATACATCGTCCATTGGGATAACAAGAGCACAACTCTTGCGAGCACTGCATTTTCATTTCCTCGTATTTCTACTGCTAAAATGTCGTTCGTTCCCAATCGCTACGCAAGCTCGGGTACCTTTACCTAGTTGGTCCCGTTTTCACTCTTACGTCGATTGATTGTACCGTAAGTTAGCGTGGAACGAGCTGTGTGATGCTTCCGACCAGAGAACGTACTGCACCCGTGCGTAATTTCAGCGCTAATTAAACACGAATCCGACACTTCTGTATTATTACGAATACGTCTGTTTGCTTAGCTCGTCGAGAAAGTGGGCTTGAAAAGTGCCAATCCCAGCGTACTGACTCGTCTCATATGCCCGCTCGGCAGCAATTGTATAGTCTCGTACTGCTTCTGTAGTTAACACTGTAGCATCATCTTTTTTCACACTCACATAACTTGCAATGACGGCCCCGAGCAGGCAGCCAGTCCCAACAACTTTTGTTAGCCAAGCGTGACCTTGGGTCAATACCGTAGTTGTTGCGCCATCACTGACGGCATCTGTTTCTCCAGTTACACAAACAATCGTTTGCAACTTATATGCCGTTTGCTCTGCTAGTGTTGCAGGGTCTAAATTACTCATCCCCTCAACGCCTTTAATCTCAGAATGGGCGCCAAGAAGCGAGGCAATTTCACCGGCGTTCCCGCGGACAACTGTCATGTCCACTTCCTTTAGTAGTCTTTCAACGCTCTCTGTGCGATACGTCGTTGCCCCAACAGCGACTGGGTCTAGGACGATTGGTACACCATGTTTGTTCGCCGATTTTCCGGCGATGATCATCGCTTCTAATTGTGCATCGGTGAGCGTACCTGTATTGAGTAACAAGCCATTGGCTGCGGCTGCAAGCTGTCCTGACTCATGCGCATTTTTGCTCATGACCGGTGACGCCCCAATCGCTAATAAGCCATTTGCTGTAAAATTTGTTACCACATCGTTTGTCATACAATAAATTAACGGTTGAAGTTCGCGTAATCGCGTATTCATCATCATCCACTCCTAAAAACATCATAACGAAAAAAAAGACTTGGTGAAACACCAAATCTTTCTTCTCTTATTACGCATGTGAGGAATTAAATCTTCCTAAGAAAGACTTCAACCGGTCACTCGTTGGATTTTCAATAACGTCATGGGGGGTTCCATGCTCTGCAATTAAGCCATTATCTAGGAACAATACACGATCAGCCACATCTCGGGCAAAGTCCATCTCGTGAGTGATGAGCATCATCGTCGTTTCTCCCTCTGCGGCAATATCTTTAATCACTTCCAATACCTCTCCTACTAGCTCAGGATCAAGCGCTGCAGTAACCTCATCAAATAACAACACTTTCGGCTGCATGACAAGTGATCTCGCAATTGCAACTCGCTGCTGTTGGCCACCTGATAACTGCGATGGATACATGTCGACCTTATCGCTAAGTCCTACCTTCTCAAGCATTTGTTTCGCTCGTTCGGTCGCTTCTTCTTTGGATAAGCCGAGCACATGAATGGGCGCTTCAGTGCAATTGCGAATAATGCTCATGTGAGGAAATAAATTGTACTGTTGGAACACCATCCCGATCTTCCCACGCACTTTTCGCAAGTGTTTTTCATCTGCTGGCTCTAATTTTCCATTCACTTCTTTATGCCAAAGCATTTCTCCATCTACTTCAATCGTTCCCTCTGTTGGTTCTTCCAACGTCATGAGCATACGAATAATTGTCGTTTTCCCAGACCCTGAAGGACCGATGAGTGCCACCTTCTCCCCTTCGTGTACATTTAAGTTCAAATCATTCAAGACGACATTGTCCCCAAACGCTTTCTTTACATCTCTATAACGAACGATAACTTTACGATCGTTTTGTGCATGATCAACTTCAGTCATTATGCCTTCACTCCTTTTTCAGCGCTTCCAGGTAACTGTCCTGATTTTCTTTCCAAGTATCGTATAAACAGTGCACACGGGTAACTAAGCACGAGGAAAATAAAGCCAACAATCGTAATCGGTTCTAGGAAACGATAACTTTCTGCTCCAATGGAACGTGCAATCATCATCATTTCCATTACATAGATACCCATTAGAAGAGGCGTTTCTTTGAACAAGACAATCAAGTAGTTTCCGAGCATCGGAATGACCGGAGGGATCGCTTGAGGTAAAACAACCTTCTTCCATGTTTGCGCCTTTGAGAAGTTTAGTGCTTTACTCGCTTCCCATTGACTCTTCGGTACCGAATTAATCCCTGAACGGTATACTTCGGATACATACGTACTATAGTGAACACCGAGTACAATCGCCCCTGTTAGAAATGGTCCCATATCAAAAGCAAAATACACGAAAAATAGTTGCACGAGCGGCGGGGTTACACGGATAAATTCAATGATCCCCGCAACGAGTAGAGATAACGGCTTAAAACTTGAGCGTCTTAAAAGCGTCAGCACAAGCCCGAGCGTTAACGAAATCGCGTAGGCAGCAACGGTCGCACCAATCGTTATCCAAACACCTTCGAGGATTCGCGGAAAGATTTCAAATGCAAATGCCCAATCCCATGTCATACTGTACTCACCCCTTTAGAAGCACGCTTTTCAAGCCACCTCGTTAAAAATACGAGCGGTAAGGCCAAAACGAAATACGTTAACAATAAGTACGTATAGATTTCAACTTGAGCAGAAAGTGATGTGTTAGAACTTCTTAAGATATTCGCATTGAACGTCATATCTGCAAGTGATATGAAATAGACGAGTGACGTTCCTTTCAACAGTTCAATCGCATTATTGCCAAGTCCAGGCAACATAAGCCGTACCGCTTGTGGCAAGATGACTCTTCTCATCGTTTGGAATTTCGACATGTTTAAGGAAATGGCCGCTTCCGTTTGCCCTTTTGGTACGGCGAGTACAGCCCCTCGAACGACTTCAGAGGCATACGCACCGTAATTCAGACCTAATGCTAGACCCCCTGCAACAAATGCCGAGACGGTAAATGGCATAAGTGAAGGAAAAGCGTACGCGAAAAAGAACATTTGCACGAGCAAAGACGTTCCTCTAAACAATTCCACAAATACCGTTGCAAAACCTCGAACAATGGCTAATCGACTCGTTCTCGCTAAACCCATGACGAGGGCAATGGAATACGCAAGCACTGCACCAAATAAAAATGCTTGTACGGTCGTTGAGAGACCGCCTAAAATGTAAGGCAAAAACGTATCGATGTTCGTGAACATCTTCATTCTCCTCTACAACTGACATGTGTGCTACGTAATGTAAAAAAACACGGCGGCATTTAACGTCCACCGTGCTTTATCAAAACGTTATCGATGCTTTAATTACTCTTCATTGTCTTCTTCGTCTTCAGCGCCAGCACCACAACGCTCTTCAGTCGTCACACCTTCAACGACGTTGTCTTCACTAAAGCCGAATTCTTCAAGAATGGCAACAAACTCATCGGTACCTTGTAATTCTGCAAGTGCTTCGTTATACGCCTCACGTAGATCGTCATCATCATCTCTAAATAAAGCAGCACCGTAAGCAATTTGTTCTTCGCCACCAATGACAGGGTTTGTGAAGTTCTCCGGTTGTTCAATCAAATCCGCGTTCGCTGTCTCCATCGCAGAGTTCATTGTTGCATCTGTCATAACCGTCACGTCGGCATCACCAGACTCAACTGCAGCAATGTTTCCAGGAATATCATTTGCGGGCAGAATATCGAGATCAGCATCCGGGTCTAGACCTTGTTCTTCGGCAATGTCTTCAAGAAATCCAACTTGGTTCGCACCAGACATTACCGAGATGGTTGCTCCTGCTTCCACTGCATCTTCATAACTGTGTAAGTCCATAGGATTTCCCGCTGCAACGGCCATTCCTTCACCGTAGCTGTATTCAAGCTCACCGAAAGAGGCGTTATCACAACGGTCTGGTTGAACATCCATCCCCGCTGTAACAACATCATAGTTTCCTGCATTCAAACTTGGGATCAAGTTATCCCAGTCTGAAACTTCAGCATCTACAACTTCAACATCCATTCGTTCAAAGACCGCTCTTGCAATTTCAGCACTAGCTCCTGTTGCTTCATCCGTACTAGTATCTATGTATCCGTACGGCTCCTCATTCGCTACACCAAGCGTAACACCATTGTCTTGATAGTCTTCAAGAGAAGAGCCACCACATGCGGCAAGGATTAACGCTGAAAATGCAGTGACGCTCACAACTCCGAATTTTCTCATTCGTCAATTTCCCCCTAAGATTCTTATTATTTCTACTATACGTTATCACTACGCAGTCATTCGTCTGAATATGCAAATGACCGTAGCTTTTACTTATCTTATCACATATAAAAAATGGTTCAAACTTCCTTATTCTTTGATATTATCGCAACATTATTCGACATTAACGAAAAAAAGCCGTATTAAGAAATAATATCAGAGTATCTTACGATTGATCCTTATATCTCTTATATACGACCTTTTGTCAGAATTTATTACAAGCTACGTTCTTTCATCATCCTCTTATGCCTTGAATGCACGTTAAAATTTACGATAATTAACGCAAGCGGGTAAATGACAGGTAGCGCAAGCGCTTGTTCATCGACATTGATTACATCAAACTCTTCTAAAAGTCCGATGACAATAAGCGCAATTCCAACGAACCACAAACTTACCCGAAAGCTCACTCGGTAGTCATGGTATGACTCTGGCGCGATGGTTTGTTCAAAGGCTAGCAATTGGCGGTACTTTGGAATAACCATCGCAATGATCGGCCGCTTGCTCGCCCCTTCAATGATTGCCCAACCAATAAAGATAACCCCTAATAGTGGAACAGCGACAGAAAATACCATCACATCAAAAGCGAGTAAGTACAAAAAATAAGCCACTGTGAATAGCACACTCACAATAGCGTGATCCCACTTCTTCCATTTTAAATAGTCATTTGTTTCCATCATACTAAAGCGTCCCCTTTAATTGTTCCTGCTGCTCAATCCACGATGATTTAAGAAGACTGTATTGATAAAGGTCATGGTAATGGTCATACAGCCATTCGCCCTCTCTTACAATCCTTCTAGTTCAAACCCTAGGCGTTTTGGGATGCCTTGACTCTCATAATTCTCTACACCACAGTTAATTTGGATTCGATTTAATTGATATTCAGTAAACAAAATGTCGGTACATTTCGCCACTGTCTTCGTCATAATGCCATTGCCTATCGCATCTTTTTCTAGCCAGTAACCTAGGGTCGTCTTTTTGCTTCCCCAATCGATGTCATGCAAACCGACCATCCCGACAAACTTACCGTGATGACGAATAGCGGCATTAAACCCCCGACCTTCTGCGAACTGCTGGAGCCAGGCAGTTATAATGGCTCATAATCATACGCACTCTTTACTTGATCAACCACGGAAGCCAGCGTCTCAAGTGACCACGGGCGCGCTGCACACACGCATACAAATCATTGGCATGGTGCATCTCAATGAGATGCAGATGGAGGTTCTTCTCTACTTCAACTTGAAACAATCTCATTCACCGCTGCCTCTCCATTAGATAATATGTACATTCAACATAAAAGAAAAGAAGCGGCTATATTCTTGCAACCGCTTCCATCCAAGTTCGTATTCTATTGACGCACAACGTTAGCCGCTTGTGGGCCTCTGTCGCCTTCAACGATTTCAAATTCTACGGTTTCTCCGTCATCTAGTGTCTTAAAACCTTCCGTTTGAATGGCAGAAAAATGTACGAATACATCGTCTCCATCTTCACGTTCAATAAATCCAAATCCTTTTTCTGCGTTAAACCACTTTACTGTGCCTTTCATTTTAAAGGCTCCTTACTATTAAATCTCAAGTGAAACGGTGTGAAACAACTATCCAGGATCTACTGCATATCCAATATATCTAAGCAGAGGCCTTTCAAATTCCAACACTGCCATCACTCAATCACCTACAAATTACCACGTTTCTTCCTAAATTGCAACTATATTTTTCTAAAAATTTCATTGATTCGGTGAAATCCACTTTCTTTTTTAATGAATTATAAAAATTCTCTATATATTTTAACAGATTGCCTTTATACTAATGGCAAGCGCTTACACATTTTAATAAAGGGAGTGATTGCTTTGCCGGGTATCGTACTTGCGCTCATCGGTATGGTCGTTTTTGCATTAGGTTATCGGTATTATTCTAAATTTATTGCAGAGCGTATTTACCGCCTAGATCCGAATTTTCGAACACCTGCGCATGAGTTTAATGACGGTGTTGACTTTGTGCCGACGAAGAAGTCAATTGTTTGGGCTCACCACTTTACATCCGTTGCCGGTGCTGCCCCAATCTTAGGACCAGCGATCGCAGTGTATTGGGGATGGCTTCCTGCTTTTCTATGGGTCGTGCTTGGCACTGTGTTTGCAGCAGGTGTGCACGACTTCGGTTCCTTAGTGTTATCTGTGCGTAATAAAGGACAATCGATTGGCACCATTGCTGAGAAGTTAATTGGGAGACGAGCGAAGCTTTTGTTCCTTTTCATTATTCTTATACTCGTCCTCATGGTTAACGCTGTTTTTGCTTGGGTTATCGCCAACCTATTCGTCACTTTCCCAGCAAGCGTATTGTCGATCTTCATTCAAATCCCTCTCGCACTTATTATAGGGATTTACATTCATCGCAAAACGAAAAGCATGTTGCTCCCGTCTATTGTTGCTCTTGTCATCATGTATGGCTCCGCCGTGCTCGCGAGTGAAATTCCAGCGTTGCAGATTGATCTTGTCCAATACTTTGGTGGAGAAGGTGCAACGTTTGTGTTTGGAATGGACGCTGTATCCCTTGCGTTTCTCATCTGGATTGGCATATTAATGATTTACGTCTACATAGCTTCAACACTGCCAGTGTGGAGATTACTTCAGCCTCGAGATTACATTAACGCACAACAGCTCGTCATCGGTCTTATTATTTTGTACGCAGGACTTTTTATTACTAACCCAACAGTCACTGCTCCTGCTACACGTACAGTCGACGATGTTTCTTGGTTGCCTCTCCTCTTTATTACAGTAGCTTGTGGGGCGATTTCAGGTTTCCACTCACTCGTCTCCTCCGGGACGTCATCAAAGCAATTAAACAACGAAAAAGATGCGAGAGTCGTAGGTTACCTAGGAGCCGTTGGTGAAGGGGTGCTCGCACTCATTTCCATCATTGCGGTTGTTACACTCTTCTCATCTGCCAATGAATTTACAGCTGCATATAGCAGTTTCAATGTAGCAAATGCCGATGGTTTAACGAACTTTATTATGGGTGCAGGGGTGTTAGCTTCAGGTCTTGGTATTCCTGAGGGAATTGCGCAAACCATTGTTGCGGTGATTGTCATTAGCTTTGCAGCAACAACGCTAGACACAGCTGTTCGGCTCATGCGTTATATCATCTCTGAAATTGCAGCAGAGTATAAAGCCTATGCACTAACGAAGAAGCATGTAGCCACTTCCATCGCGGTCGGTTCAAGTGCTTTACTCGTTATTATGCCAGGAGATGACCGTGGATTCGGAGCAGGAGGGTATCTACTCTGGCCATTGTTTGGTACGTCTAACCAATTGCTAGCGGGTATCGCTTTACTATTAATCACCATTTGGTTACGAAGACTTGGACGGAATTATCTCGTCACACTCATTCCGATGATCTTCTTGCTCGTTATGACAATGTATGCAATGATTCTACAAATCACAACCGAATGGCTATTTACAAGACCCGATGGAGACCTACTCTTATTTGTTCTCGGTTCAATCATCTTCGTGTTTGCTGCCTGGATATGTATTGAGGCAATTACACTATTTAAAAACGAAAAACCTCGTCGAGACCTCGACGTATAGAGGGTGATTTTATGACTTTTGTTTCGAAGATGAAGCAAGCATTCGCTTGGTATGACGAAGTACTACAGTTTCCCCATCGAGCTGAAATTAAACGTGAGTTGCGCGAAGAAGATGACCTTTTTCATCTTCTTTGCTTCTCAGAGTTACTTGGCTTGCCGAATCCCGTCTCGTATTACACACTGGAATTATATCCTGAGATGATTGAGAACTTTCATGAATGGCACTTACGTATGGGAATGGAAAAGTCTCCCTTGGATAACATTCGGTGCTGCTAAACAGAGATAGAGGTGAAAGTGATGTCAAACGATCAGATCATTTTCTTTGGAGGGAAAGGTGGCGTTGGGAAATCAACGTCATCTTCTGCGTATGCATTGGCGAGAGCTGCAGCTGGCGAACGCGTGCTTCTTGTTTCCACAGATCCAGCCCACAATTTACAAGACTTATTTAACAAACCGATCGGGAACACGATTACACCCCTTGAAGGCAAGTTGTTCGGTTTGGAAGTCCATGCCCCAACCGAAGCAAAACGATATATTGCAGGTGTAAAAGAAAATTTAAAAAACCTCGTTCATTCTCATCGAATCCCTGAGGTTCATCGACAAATTGATTTGGCTGCAGAATCGCCAGGCGCAGACGAAAGCGCACTGTTTGACCGGTTAGTGTCGATCATTTTAGAAGAAACAAAGAACTTCGACCGCATTGTTTTTGATACGGCACCGACTGGCCACACCCTACGGTTGCTCACGTTGCCAGACTTGATGAGTGCCTGGATTAATGGAATGCTTAAACGCCGGAAAACGGTGACTGATAACTATAGCAATTTGCTCAATGACGGCGAACCGGTGGAGGATCCGATATATCAAACCCTTATGGAAAGAAAACAGAAGTTCTCTTCAGCACGGACGATTCTTCTTGATCGGACAAAAACCCAATTCGTCTATGTGCTTACACCAGAGAAATTACCCATTGAAGAGACGACGAGGGCTGTTGAACAACTCGCTCAACATCAAATGAATGTACATACCATCGTCGTCAATAAATGCATGCCTGAAGGCGTGGATTTACCCGCCTTTTTCTCAATCGAAAAGTGCAAGAGGATTATTATCGCTCGCTAATCGACGATCGCTTCAAAAGCCAAACACGCATTTACGTTCCCTTACAAGGTTCAGACATTTCATCAATCGAAAACCTAAGACAAATCGCTCATTATTTCCCTTAAAACAAACACCCCAAATGCATGTGTGAAACACAACATTTGGGGTGTTTGTCTTTCATTTTAATGAGGGGGATTTGTACCCGTTTGCATCTTAGTGTTACTCGTCGTAAAGCTACTAAGCATCTGATTCATATCTTGACCATTCAGTTTAGGTACTTGGTAATATCCGTGTTTATTTTGATATAAGAAGATATCATACGCCATCTCAATAAGGTCTGGCACGCTATCTGCGATGACTCTTCGAAATACCGGATTCGTTACTTCCGGAGCTGCCATAGCAAAAAGCGAACTCGTTGACTTGATCAGCCCAAGCATGTGGGCAGAAACACCCGTTTCTTTCACTTCACTCAAGTTGGCATTAGGTTTTTGGGGGCAGACGGTGTGATGCCATACGTAACCGTATGAGATTGTGTCATCGCATAAGACTGAATGTCTGTTGTTGGTTTTTGACCGGTAGAAAAAGCTTCTACCATACGGTTATACTGCGCTGTTAAATAGTCATACTGCTGCTCAAGAATATCAAGTAATTGTTGATCTTTGACGTATGGTTTAAAGATCATATACTGATCCAACACGTTAATCATGCCTGCCAGCATTTCATGTCCATCAAAAAGTTCATGACCACCATGGTTAGTCATGGCCGATGTATCGTTTGGCTGTTGTTCATTTTGCATTAAAACGCCTCCTTCTCATTTCCTTATAGTATGATGAGAGGCGAGCTAATTCATGCACAATTTTATGATTTAAGCACAGCAATGACATACGTGCAACCATTCGGACCAGCTTTTGAAGAGTGAGGCGTATTTCTTTTTAACGAGAGTCGATCGCCTTTAAAGCAAGTAAAGGGTTCACCATCAATATAAAACGTGATCGAACCACGAATTACATGGAGCAATTCATCACACGGGTGCGTATGGGGCTCGTGTTCGTGATGAGGTATGTCTCGCTGAACTTCTACCGAACCTGTTTGACAAGATGGCAAAAGATCTGAAATTACATGATCAAGCTTAACGACTTCCGTAGCTGTTTTCATTCACGCTTCCCCCTTTATAATGAAACGGACATTTGCTTTTTCGTTCTCGATTGTCTTCTCCAAGAAAATACTGCTTCCATTCTCTTCCTCCAGGTTCTCCGTACCATTTTAAGTCTGGATGAGGTAGCGTCTCATCATAGTTTTCAAGGTGGTGCCGCACAAGACTTTGAATATGACGCCCTCGTTTCGTCGTGCCATCGATGTCATCAAATACCCACCTCGGCTGAAAAGTAAGCATAAACGTTTTTGCTGATCTGCTTTTTCTTTTCACATGGCAGGTGTATTGCAAACGACAAACAGTGGTTCACCTGCGTAGCTAAACTCCCATAAAGGTTCACTCGGATGAACATCAACCTCTTTTGGCCATTCGCAATCGTCAATGATATGCAGACGTTGCAACACATTCCAAAACTCTTCTTCGTATTCAGCGAGATTTTTCGTTTGTTCACCTGGCTCAAAAAACGCAACAAAGGATGTGTTTCTACCATACGTACGACTCGATTGAACGTAATGAGCCAAACGAGAGGCTAAATGCGTCAAGTTGTGACGATCATGATGAGGAACAAAACAAAATTCCAATTCGCCCATTTTCAACCCATGTACACCGAGTACACACGGAAACACCCTCTCATCGTCGAGAAGATCCCCGCAAAAGCCACGAAATACCTCGCGCTCCCACCCCGATGCCGATTTGTCTAGGTAATAATCTTCTGCTTGCTGTACGGTAGACAGCTGAATAAGACCTACCTCCATTCTTTCGGTAATCCATACATATGTACGGCAATATTTATAACTTATGTATTGACAAGCCTCTTATTTCATACATTGATACATAGGGACAAGGATATAGGGAGGGAAGTCAATGGAATTGTTTCTCGTATTCAAAATGATGATGCTCGGGGTAAGTTTAGCGGCACCGGTCGGCCCAGTGAATATTGAAATGATTAAACGAGGCATTCATGGAGGGTTTTTCCCTTCTTGGTTAACAGGGTTAGGTGCAATGACCGCTGATTTATTGTTTCTCGTATGCATCTACTTCGGCATGACTGCATTTATTTCGCAACCAGCGGTAGAAGTTACGATTACACTCATCGGCGTCGTGTTATTGTCCTACTTGGCGTGGTCAGCATTTGCGACAGGTATGAGAGGGAATATTCTTCACAGTATGCAACAACGACACATCGGCGGGTCTTCCTCGTTTTTCACTGGGTTTGGAATGGCTTTATTCAATCCGATCAATTTCGTGTTTTGGTTTGGAATCTTCGGTTCGACATTATCTGGCATCGCCCATTTTTCGTTACCAGAAGTTTTGCTTTATAGTTTTTTTATTATATTTGGTGTGATCCTCTGGAATTTAAACATTGCACTAACCGTACATTTCTCCCGACATTTAATCAATGATCGAACCCTTCGCGGACTTATGTTTGTGTGTAGTTTTGTGCTCGTTTACTTTGCTGTTGACATGACGCTTCGCCTCATTTAACTGCCCAAAAATCAACAACCTCTCAGGAAGTACGACAATATACTAATATTCGACAAAAAAACACTAAAATTTCCTATTATTTATTACAAATTCTAATTTTTTTCTACGGTTATATTATTTAGAATTAAGAAAAGAACTTGAAAGGAGTACAAGCCATGGAAGACAAACTCTCAAAATTCGAACGAATTGCCAAAAGAAGAACGGAGGAAACCGTAAAAAAGATCCGCTTAATCGGTAACCTCTCCAACCGCAATAATTATGAATATACTGAGGAGCACTTGGATCGAATTTTTGCCGCACTTGAGAATGAACTAAAAGCAGCAAGACGTAAATTCCAAGGTCATACAAGTTCACCAGACTTTCAAATGTCTTTCGATCGGCAAGCTCGCAAAAAAACGAGCTAGTTATGAATGATTAAACCCTTGATTATCCACATTTGGAGATCAAGGGTTTTTATCTGTTCTCAAACGTTAATGTTGAACGACGCTAGGCGAAAACCTGATGCGAAACCGCGAATAAGAAAATAGTAAAAGTCCTACCCAGATCATTGCGAAAGAAATGAGTTGAATCGTACTAAATGGCTCTTGAAAGATAAATACACCGATGATGAGCATAAACGTTGGCGCAACATACTGTAAGATACCAATTAAAGAAAAGGTAATTCGTTTCGCCCCGACAGCAAATAATAGTAAAGGAAGTGCTGTTGCTAACCCCCCACCAATTAATACAATCGACAACATCGCATCCGTTGTCATAGAAAAACTACTCGTTCCTTGATATGAAAACCACGCCAATAAACCTAAAGCGAACGGGGTCACAAGTAATGTTTCAATCGTTAATCCACTGAGTGCACCTATTGGCACAAGCTTTTTGATGAGTCCGTAGCCACAAAAACTTAAGGCAAGAACAAATGCAGCCCAAGGAAAGTAACCATAATAAACGGTCATGATTAAGACGCCAACGACTGCGAAGAGAACCGCGATGATTTCTTTCTTTGCTAATTTTTCATGTAGGAAAACTGTAGCGAGCAATACATTCATCAATGGATTTATGTAGTAACCAAGACTTGCCTCAATGACACGGTCTGTGTTGACAGCAAAGATAAATACAAACCAATTTATTGAAATCAGTATTGCTGCTGCACTAATGGCAATCGCAGTTTTCTTTTTACGAAACACTCCGGAAATTTCTTTCAACGTAGTCGTTCCTTTACCTATTGCCAAAAGTAAGATCACCATAAAAAGTAGCGCCCATACGACTCGATGAGCAAGGGTTTCAATCGGGGCAGCTGCTTCTGTCATCTTCCAGTATAACGGCAAAAGTCCCCACAATACGTAGGCGACCAATGCAGATCCTGCACCTAATGCTGCTTCTTTGTTGTTATGCATCTCATCCTCCCCATTCCCCTACCCATTTTACGCTTATTTCAAAGATTTGCACACAACCACCCTCCCCTTTTTTTCTATTTCAAACGATTTCTAACATGAAGGAGGTGATACGAATGCAACCTGCAAATACAATGGTGGAACTACGGTTTCTAGAAGACTTTACAGAAGACGGTGAAGAGATTCACTTCGTCCGTCGCATGAACAATGTCAAAGCTTCTGCAACAGATGGAGCTGTTCGTTCAGTCATGTTATCTTTTTCAGAGCTTACCGAACTGCCTCTCGTAGCAGCTATTCGACGAAATGATTACGATTTATTGCAACAACATCATGATTAATAAAAGCTAATTTGAAAGGAGAGTACGTAATGACTGAAAATCTTGAATTGCGATTTCGCAACAGCGAGAACCGCATGAGCACGTTGTCCATTCCTGAACCCGCGCACACCTTAACAGCCGAGCAGTTAGAAATGACAATGAATACGATCATTGAAGAAAACGTATTTACTTCTAGTGGCGGGGATTTGACTACAATTGTTGATGCACGAATTGTGACAAGAACAGTGGAACCGTTGTTCGAAGCGAACAACGAGCAATAGAAAGGAAATAGAACGATGGATGAATGGCTCCCACTTCTTTTAAACCATGGATTTGCGGCAGTAGTCGCATTTTACTTGCTGCATCGAATGGAAAAGAAACTAGACCTATTAATCTCCGCAGTATGTAACTCCTCGTAAAAAGTGGCTCCCCACTATTTAAGGGCCAGATCATAAAAAAACGGATGACCCGTAACTGGGCATCCGTTTTTTAGCGTGTTCACAGACATCTCAGACCACCACTAGAAATAATGGTATCCTTAGTAAGAAGAAGACACTCTCCCGCCCACTCCTAGTTAACCAATGTCTTGTTTAAAAGACTACGGGAGTTCGGTATATTTTCGGCACCGGAGGTGCCGATGGTTTCTTGCGCTCTAGGTTTATGTGAGTAAACAGAGTTGAAGTTCGGTATTGGTCGCTGTTAGTCACAGATAAGCGGTAATGTTTTTGAGGTGGTCCAGATCGTTTCGGAGGGTGATCTAGATCGTGCGTCTCCTAATCATCCCCAAATATGAGCCATCAGTTCCACCACCGGTGCTAAAATCAGTTAAAAATGATCTAGATCATCAAGCATACGATCTATATAGAATGAACTTAACATTTTCCTGATTGCGTAGTTGGGTGTTGGGTTAGAGGGGAGCGCGGTGCTATTTTGCGCGCGAGTTTCCCCATCTGCGCGCAAGTTTGTCTAGTTTAACGATTTTGGCGCTCATTCCGCTTAACTCCTGCGCAGTTTGTTCCAACTGGAACGCAGATTCCAGGCTTAAGTGCCAACGACACGTCGGCCCCGGCGGGACCGAAACGAAACCGCACTCGGTTCGCGCGAACCGCGCCGACGTCTTGTAGGTACTTCGGGGCGGGGATGTACACATGACCCGGTGATCTGTTACCGAGTTTGCTCATTCTGTTACCTAGTTTAGGAAAATATATCGCTTTTCCTGCGATTTTCCTAAACTTGAGAACCGTTCGGTCGCAACTCGAGCACAGTTTCCACTTTACCAAGCTACCCATTGGTTCTTAAAGAAATTCTTTAGTTCAACATATACAGATCGAGCGTATCCTAAAATTCCCCAAATGTTTTTTTCTAGTCGTTAAAGGTAGCGTTGTATTATTTTTTCCCTAAATCTCTAAAGTTCCTCATGTATAGAGCGACTTCGATCTGCCTACCTTACACGCGCTTTCAAACCGCACTTAGCTTTTACAGTGACAAGATTCAACTACGACGAAAAGCCTAACAGAGCTCATGGCTCTGTTAGGCTTTTTCTCTATTCCTTACATGTGTTTAGCTTAGAGCGACACTCCTGCAGGGGCATCTTTGACGACCACGATCACTGCGCCTTTGTCTAGTTCACCTTCTAGGTTGTTAGCTTCGGTTTCTGAAAAACCTAGTTCTTGGAATTGCGCACGTAATTCGTCACCTTTTTTGCGGAACACATTCTTTACAGAAGTAGTTAATCCGGTTTCGCTCATGCCTACAGTTTCGGCATCGGCACGATTAGCGACACGCTTTGTATGATCGTCGTCGTGGGTGAGTACATATATTTGGTCTTCTTCTACTTTCTCTTTGAGTTGATCAATTGCTTTTACTGCTTCATCATCATTCATAAATTCTTTATATACCGGTGCTGCCATTGTTATCATCTCCTTAGTACAACTCTTTCCCACTGAAACCCATTCTAAAACATATAAAAAAGCAGGATTTTTTTCAGCGATCAAGAAATTTACAGGTGGTAAAAAAAAAACGACAAAAGGTGACAATATGTTTTCTTTTCCAAAACCGAGTTATGAACAGTTTTTCCATACGTATCCGATCCAAACGTTCGCAGTGTCTCGCGATGAACAGCAGTTAATGTACTCAACAAATGTGAGCGGTTCATACGAAGTTTGGCGTATGAATTTGTCCAATGGCTTCTCTCAACCGATCACTTCGATTGGTCAAAGCAATTTTGGCATGACGTTTTCTAAAGACGGACAGTCGTTAATTACGTCATTTGATAACGACGGAGATGAAAATGCACAAATTTATGCGCTCCCCGCAAATGGTGGAGAACTCCTTCCTCTTCTTACTGGTGAAAGCGACCGGTTTATGATTGGGGAATTAACAGACGACGGCAACACCTTATACTATACAACATCGAAAGACAATTCAACGTTTCTAAACATTTGTTCATATGATCTCGTTACGGGTCATCAAAACGTCATGATTGAAGGTAAAGATGCAGCTCACATGTTTCTTACCGCCTCGAAATCCGGAAAAGTCGCGTACATGAAATTATTTGCAAACAGTCACTCCCCAGGCTTCATTCTTGCTGATGGTAAAACCATTCCGCTTGCAAATGACAATGAACAATCGCATAACGTATCGGGTGGGCAATTCATCGGAGAAGATACTTTTTATTACTTAACGAATGAAGGGTCTGAAACGAGTGAACTTGTGAAGATAGACGTTACGACCGAAAAGATTGAGAAGTTAACCGATGAGCCTCATGAAGATTTTACTTCTATGAGCTATGACAAACAAAAGCAATTGCTTTATCTCGTATCTAGCTCTGGCGTTGAAGATACGCTTTACGTGTACGATATTCAAACAGGCACGCTCGTCCAAACCGAATTGCCTGTAAGCATCGTCGAAAAACTGCACATCGGTGAGTCTGGGGCAATCTATTTGCTCGGACGCGGGGCAACGTCACCATTTAATTTGTATAGAAAACGTGAGAATGAAAAGTGGGTACCTCTGACGGAGTTCAGTATCCCAGGTATAGACCAGAAGGAATTGAGCGAGCCTGAAATGATTACATACCGTTCATTCGACGATACAGAAATCGAAGCACTGTATTTTAAAGCTCACCGTGAGAACAACAATGGAAAGCTTGTCTTATGGCCACACGGCGGTCCGCAAGCTTCAGAACGAAAATCATTTCGAGCGATGTTTCAAGCGATGACGTATGCTGGTTTTTCCATTATCGCTCCGAATTTTCGCGGATCATCTAATTATGGAAAACGTTCATGAAGCTTGTGGAAGGTGATTGGGGTTACGGTCCACGCTTAGATAACGTTCACTGTCTTGATTATATGATTGAGGAATACGGCTACAAAAAAGGAGAGACCTTGCTCGTAGGCGGAAGTTATGGTGGGTATATGGCTCTCCTTCTTCACGGTAGACACCCCGAATACTTTAAAGCTGTCGTTGATATATTTGGTGTTTCGAATTTGTTTAGTTTCTATCATTCTGTTCCAGATTTTTGGAAACCGATTATGAAAACATGGATCGGCGATCCTGAAACCGACAAGGAACGGTTTACGAGAGACTCACCGATTACTTATTTATCTTCTATGACAAAGCCAATGTTAGTCGTACAAGGGGCAAACGACCCTCGCGTCGTACAAGAAGAATCAGACCAGATTGTGGAAGCGTTGCGCGCGCAAGGGTCTGAGGTAGATTATCTCGTTCTTGACGATGAAGGACATGGCTTCTCGAAGAAAAAGAACGAAATTAAAGTCACAAAAAAGATCAACGAATTTCTACTAAAATTCGTGTAACTACTTTAACTCCATGAAAATACAGTGAACAATTCGTTTACGACTTCTCCACACCTCCGAGATAAGGTAAGATAATGCTGAGGTGATGGTGTGTTAAAAAGAACAATACTCGTTTTGACAATTGGACTGCTTACGGCTTGTAGTCAAGATACAGAAGAACAACCTGAGCTTTCTACCGAACCGATCGAAGTTGACGTGTTAAATGAAGCATCTGCGAGCGTTGGCGATGACGTAACTTTCCAAATTGAAGTAACACAAGCAGGTGACGGTGTGGAAGATGCCAACGAAGTCATCATAGAAGTGTGGACGGATGGCGAAAAAGAAAACAGTGCAATGGTGCCTGCAGAACATACAGAGAATGGCGTCTACACAGCTGATTTCACTTATGCAGAGCCTGCCCTCTACTATGTTCAACCACACGTAACTGCTCGTGGTATGCATTCGATGCCTGTTCATGAAGTGGATGTATCTGACAATTAAACGATACCGTGGACAACCTATGGCTTTGAGCGCTATGATGGAATGAGTTGGAACGTGTAGCAAGTGAGGATGATGGAACGATGCCGAAGCCAAAACGAAAATCAAAACGTCTGATCCTAATAGCGATTCCTGCTGTTTTCATGATTTTAGCAGTAGGGGCCATCAGTCTATTTTATTTCATCTCCAATGAGCAACAATTGGACCGCATCCTGAATGGTTCAATATCGGGGTTTGCGCCTAATGAAATTCCTGCAGAATACATTCCAATTTACCAAGAAGCTGCTGATGAATTTGACATTCCTTGGGAATTGCTTGCAGCCGTCCACCGGGTAGAGACGCGTTTCTCAACGATGGACCCGATGGTTTCCCCTGCTGGTGCTGAAGGGCCAATGCAATTCATGCCTTGCACTTGGTTTGGTTGGAGTCATCCGACATGTGAAGGAAATGGCGCTGGAGAGATCCCATCAAATGTACTCACCGATCCAGAACAAATTGAAATTCATGGTGGGTATGGCATGGATGTTCAAGATAAAGGGGTTGCTGACCCTTGGGATCATGAAGACGCCATTTACGCCGCCGCAAGATACCTCGCGTCCAATGGTGCAGCGAATGGCGAGATAGAGGAAGCCCTCTTCGCTTACAACCGTGCTGACTGGTACGTCGAGGAAGTGATTACGTACGTGGAGGCGTATGATAATGATGGCTATGAGGTCATCAATTAGTTGTAAGAAAGCGCAACAAAGATCCCGAGTAACGAGATGTTACTCGGGATCTTTGTTTTGTTAATTTGGTTTCACTTGTTTGAGCATATCTGCAGTCATTCGGTCCAAGTCATATTGAGGATTAAATCCGAACTCTTCTTTCGCAGCCGTCGGATCGATATGATCTGGCCAACTTTCTGCAATCGCTTGACGAATCGGATCTACATCGTAGCTCAGTTCGAACTCAGGAATATGCTTACGAATGGACGACGCAACTGATTCCGGGTCTACACTCATCGCCGTGACATTGTAGGCATTTCGGTGAATCAAATCACCAGACTCAGCTTCTAGTAGACGCATTGTTGCGCCAATAGCATCTGGCATATACATCATGTCCAAATACGTGCCTCGATCAAGAAATGACGTGTAGCTCTTTTTCTTTACAGCTTGATAATAAATATCTACTGCATAGTCTGTCGTCCCACCACCAGGTGGGGTCAAGTACGAAATAAGACCAGGAAAACGAAGACCACGTGTATCGACACCAAACTTCGTAAAATAATAATCACATAGAAGTTCACTTGCGACTTTACTCACACCATAAATTGACGTTGGTCGTTGCACGGTCACTTGTGGTGTATTGTTTTTAATCGTCGAAGGACCAAAAGCCCCTATACTGCTCGGAGTGAAAAACTTGCAGTTTTCTTCACGTGCTACTTCTAGACTGTTCATAAGGCCATTCATGTTGATGTCCCAAGCACGTTGCGGGTGCTTTTCAGCGTTAGCAGAAAGCATCGCAGCAAGATGAATAATCGTATCAATCTTGTGCTTCTTTACGATATCTAGTAGTTTTTGGCCGTCCATAATGTCTAACGTTTCAAAGACCGCACCCTCTCCAAATGCGCCCTCACTGTACCGAATATCTGTTGCAACGACATTGTCTGTACCGTACTTCTGCTGCAGTGCTGCTGTTAACTCTGATCCAATTTGACCAAGCGCACCCGTGAGTAGAATCTTTTTCATTTGTGATGCTGGGCAATCAACGTCCGACTGCCCTTCCCCCTTTACACGTTTAATTCTTTTCCTAGCTTTTCGTACACTTGGAGTGCTTCGTCCAACTGCGCCTTCGTATGAGCGGCGGTTGGCATATTTCTAACCCTTCCTGTTCCTCTAGGAACGGTTGGGAACACGATTGATTTTGCGTAGATGCCTTCTTCCATCAATCGCTTGCTAAAGGTTTGCGTCTTGTTCTCATCACCAATAATGACAGGTGTAATTGGTGTTTTTGTTTCACCAATCTCAAATCCGAGCTTTTTCAGCCCATCCTGCAAGTATTTGGCATTCTCCCAAAGCTTCTCTTGCAGTTCTTTAGATTCCGATAAGATGTCGATGGCCTTAATGCATGCCGACACATCAGCAGGACTTAGTGACGTCGAGAATAGGAACGGTCTTGATTGAACCTTGAGCCAATCAATGAGCGCTTGACTGCCTGCTACGTAACCACCAACAACTCCGATTGCTTTTGACAACGTGCCCATTTGCATATCCACACGATCAGACAATCCGAAATGCTTAACTGTCCCTTTTCCATCGCCAAGTACACCAGAGCCGTGTGCATCATCGACGTAAGAAATCAAGCCGAATTCTTCAGCAATCTCAACGATTTCAGGCAGCTTCGCTACATCCCCATCCATTGAGAATACGCCGTCAGTAATAACCATAACTTTATCGTATTCTTTCACGGCTTCACTTGCTTTTTGACGAAGATCTTCCATGTCACTATGATTGTAACGAATGATCTTCGCTTTCGATAAGCGGCAACCGTCAATAATGGATGCATGGTTCAACTCATCCGAAAGAATCGCATCGTTTTTATTCATCACTGCAGAAATTGCTGCCATGTTACAGTTGAAACCTGATTGATAGGCAATCGCCGCTTCTGTATGTTTGAACTGAGCCAACTTTTCTTCAAGCTCTTCGTGGATCTTTAGTGTGCCGTTAATCGTACGTACAGCACCAGAACCGACGCCAAACTGATCGACCGCGTTAATGGCTTCTTTTTTTAATCGCTCGTCTGTTGCCAACCCTAAATAGTTGTTTGAAGACAAGTTAATCATCTTTTTGCCATTCAGTGTAATCTCTGCGCCGTTTGCACCGTCCAACGGGTCAATGACATTATATAAGCCTTTTTCTTTCAATTCATTTAATCCTTCATTTAAAAACGCGTGTAACTTCTCGCTAGGCATAACTTCGCCTTCCTTTCTTAGCATATCCTATCCCTATCATACATGACTTCTTCCCAGGAATACACCGATTGTGTTCAATATTGTTCTTCCCTAAAATAATCATTCAATTCTTACACTGAAGAGCTGATTACTCGCCTTTCGCACATTCACTTGTTAGAATAACAGATGCGTACTTTTTATTTGAATCATCATACGTTAATAGTATAGATCTAATTTAGGTTGCAAATGAAGGAGTGTCTGACATGGACGATCATCTATTCCGTCGTGCGATGGCGAACTTTACAACAGGAATAACCGTTGTCACGACTGAAAATAACAGAGAGATTCACGGCATGACAGCGAATGCGTTTATGAGCATCTCATTAGAGCCCAAACTCATTGCCATTTCTGTTGATCATCGAACGAACATGTACAAAAAAATAACTCAGTCGAAACGATTTGCTGTCAATATTCTCGACAAGTCGCAAGAAGACATTTCGAAGTTGTTTGCAAATCAAGTTCCAGGTAAAGAGCAGTTTGCTTTTGCTGACTTTAACGGCTATCCCGTCATTCCAGAAGCGATGGTCCAACTCTTGTGCACCACATACGATGAGGTAGAAGCTGGCGACCACACGATCTTTATTGGCGAAGTTCAGAACATGCAGTTAAGCGACAAAGACGCTAAAGATCCACTCGTCTACTACCGAGGCGCATATCGTTCTTTGAATGAAAAACCACAGCAGTAGCGCTGTGGTTTTTCTATTTATCTTTGTTCTTGAATTGAAAGGTGAGCACAAAACCGATCGCAGCCAACACCGACGCGATAATAAACGTCATGTTCACACCGTAAATGAGTGATTCGACTTCGGTTGCGTAAGCGCTAACCGTGGCGGTCGTCATAATGGTGACAAACAGTGCCGTTCCAATTGATGAGCCGACTTGCCTTAGCGTATTATTCATCGCCGTACCATGGGGAATGAGTACTCTCGGTAAATCATTAATCCCTGCGGTTGTAATGGGCATCATCGCCATTGCAGTTCCGACCATGCGAATGGCATAACCTACACTCAAATATGTGGCTGACGTGTCTGCCTGCAAATTCGTGAACATGACAGACGAGATAAAAATGAGAAATAAACCAGGAATAGCTAAGTACCTGACTCCGATTTTATCGAACACTCGACCTGCAATCGGTGACAGGATCCCCATCATGATGGCACCAGGAAGAAGAATAAGCCCTGATTCAAACGCTGAAAAAGAATTCATATTCTGCATATAGATCGGCAAAATGGTTGCCGAGCTAATCATGGATAGAAAGATAATGATCCCGATGAGCACTGAGAACGTGAAGGTGCGTGATTGAAATACGCGAAACTCAAGAATCGGTTGGTCCAAACGGAATTGTCTTCTGATGAACACGAATAATGTTACCGCTCCGACGATGATTGGGACTAACACATGTAAACTTGTCCAATCGCCATCACCGGCAGAACTGAACCCGAGTAGCAATCCACCAAAACCGAAAGTTGAATAGATGATGGAGCGAATGTCCAGCTTCGGCTCACGAATGGTCGCAATATTTTTCAAGAAAAAATACGCAAGAATCGTATTCACAATACCGATAGGCAAAATGATCCAAAATAAGATTGACCAATGGTGGTCTTCAACGAGCCATCCAGATAAGGTGGGCCCGATTGCCGGAGCAAATGAAATGACGAGCCCTGCCATCCCCATCGCACTTCCTCGCTTTTCAATAGGAAACAATAAAAGAAACGATGTTTGCATTAACGGCAACATGATTCCGGCTCCCGATGCTTGAATGACTCTTCCAACCATAAGCGTTGAGAATACCGGAGAAAGCGCACAGACGAGCGTTCCGAACACAAATAAACCCATTGCTGTCAAAAATAATCGACGAGTGGAAAATTTCTCAATAAGAAATGCTGTAATCGGAATCATAATGCCGTTTACAAGCATAAACACCGTCGTCACCCATTGCGCTTCATTCTCTGTAATATTTAAGTCACTCATTAGGTGAGGCAACGCCGTTGTCAGTAAAGTCTGATTTAATATCGCGACAAAAGCACCGATAAGGAGAACTGTAACGATCGGTGCTTTTTTGATATGTTGCATTTGTTGATCTCCCATATGTAACTCCCCTCAACCGATACCATGAAGGCGCACCCTTTCGGGCTACGCATTCATCGAGTCGCTCGGTTCAGTTGGTTTTCTTTTGAGCAAAAAGGCAAGCAGCAATCCAACAACAGAGAGGGATCCTGCAAGTAAGAAGGCTAAATTCACGCCGCGGACGGCCCCCTCCATTGAACCGTCTGAAACGGCCCCTTGTGTCATTACTGTAACAAGGAGCGCGGTCCCAATGCTCCCGCCACTTGCCTCATCGTATTGTTCATAGCCGTCCCGTGGGGAATTAATGAGTTCGGCAAGTTGTTAATGCCCGCTGTTGTGACAGGCATCATACAAAGGGCGATCCCTAACATGCGCACAGTTGATACGAGCGTCAAGTATAGAAACGATGTGTCTGTCGAAAGTTGCGTGAGCATAAAGGTTGTCACTGTAATCATGCCGAGGCCAAGTAAAGACAACGTCCTCGCCCCAATCCGATCAAAAATTCGTCCAGTGATCGGGGACATAATTCCCATTAATATTGCTCCTGGTAATAGCATAAGGCCTGTTTCAAATGCGGTAAACTCATGCATATCCTGCATGTAAACAGGCAAGATGGTTTGAGATCCAATCATTGACATAAATACAATCATCCCGATGATGGTTGTGAGTAAAAATACTGGATAGCGAAATACCCGAAATTCTAACACCGGTTGCGGGAGCTTTAATTGACGGAGAATAAACAACGTCAATGTTACAGCACCTATCACAACAGGGATGAGGAAGGTCGCACTCGCCCACCCTGCAGTGCCCGCAGAACTAAACCCGTATAAAATTCCACCAAAGCCAAATGAAGACAAAATAATGGATGTGATATCTAACTTCGGGTTTTTAAGAATCGATACATTTTCTAATCGTATGGCTGCCGCAGCAATTGTAATCAATGCTAATGGAAGAATAATCCAAAATAAAATTGACCAATGGTAAATGCCGACGAGCCAACCAGATAATGTCGGACCAATGGCTGGTGCAAAGGCAATGACAAGGCCGACCATTCCCATGGCTGACCCTCGTTTTTCAACGGGGAAAATGAGCAGCAATACCGTTTGCATAAGCGGCATCATGATTCCAGCTCCACCTGCTTGAATGACCCTGCCAGCGATTAACACTCCAAACGTAGGTGCAATTGCACAGACGAGTGTTCCGACTGCGAACAACCCCATGGCGACAAAAAACAACCTTCTCGTTGTATATTTCTCAATGAGAAATGCGGTGATCGGAATCATCACACCGTTTACTAACATGAAGGCCGAGTTTACCCATTGTCCCATGTCTGCTGTAATCCCATAATCACGCATGATGTGGGGCAAGGCGGTCGTTAGCAACGTCTGATTTAAGATCGCCATAAACGCAGCTGCCAAAAGGATGGCAACCATAGAACGAGTGTTCGCTATTGATGACTGTGTACTCATGTTATTCCTTCTTTTCTTAAGTTAATACGGTCTACTCTTGAAAATGAGCGTGTTGTGCGGCAATGAGTTGTTGAAGGGTGTGAAGCTCTGACGATATCGAGACGGAGTCTGCGAGGTAGCGGCCTAAAGACTCAATCATAAACTGTCTTGGATTGTCGTGAGTTGCTTCCTCAGTAAGCTTCGCCGCGGCATCAATAAGTTTGGAACGATCCTTTGCCGACGCTTCTCTCTCGACCGTGTCTTGGATGTGCCAACATAACGTACGTTTATGTGCTTCAATGCCTTCAAAGTCTTCATCAAATCGATACGTTGCGTAATCATTCATCATCTCTTCAGAGAGCAATGCTTGATTGGTAAACTGCACAGGTGCAGCGGCTTCAACAAACTCGACGACTTTATGTGCAACGTCATGTGAGTTTAAGGATTTATGTTCGTCGACCATTAGACTTGTGTACTCTCGTAATGTCCCTTGAAACATGACAACAAGGTCCCATAAGTTTCCGCGATAATTTCCTTTATACATCTGTTCTAAACTGTCATAATGCCAATTCATCAGAAGCGCACGGGTCCGCTTGAACATCGACATAAGCTCAGCATTTTTCTTCGGCGGTGCCGTCCGCAAAACGAGGTGCATGAACGGGCGATGCTCTTTCGTCGACTCTAACTCAGAAACAATTTTTTCGATAAGCTGTTCTCTCGGTGATTTTTGTGGGTCAACTTGTAGCGTTGTTGCTCTCAGTAACATTTGCTCCAAGTTGTATTCAAACGCCTGAAGGAGCAGGTCTTCTTTCGATGCAAAGTACTTATACAGTGATGCCTTTGATATTCCACAATTCTGAGCAATGGATTGCATAGAGGTGTTGTAGTATCCGTCTATCGAAAACCGATGAAGTGATTCTTTAATAATTTTATCTTTCATCTTATCTCACTCATTCATGTGCTGACTTATCGGTTTTATGAAAACCGCTCAGTTTTAATGCTATCCTACACGGTGAACGGCTGTCAATTTATTTATTTCTACATACGAAGTAGTTTTTCTTCTACAAAAAACGGGAAGTGCGGATCAACATTGATCCACACTTCCACGCCTTTCGTTAAGCTTAGCTATATCACGATTCAATACGCTCGATCTCTTCATGAATGTACGTCGTTTTTGCCTCATGAGGGACACGCTTGCCTGACTTTTCTTTGTCGGACTTCGGAAACCCTAGATAGATAAATCCAACGATATTGCCGTCTTCAGAGAGGTTGTAGAAATCACGTACTTTCTTATGATACATTGGTTTGCCTGAGCGCCAAATCGCTCCTAGCCCGAGTGCGTGAGCGGCAAGCAACATGTTTTGGGCGGCTGCATGCGCAGCTGCATACTCTTCAATCTCGATCACTTTATCTTTCGCACTCGGTTCCACAGCAATCGTAACGACGATCGGTGCACGGAACGGTTTGTTCTCTGTGCTCTCAAGCTTCTCCAAATCTTTATCAGAAAGCTCGTCGTCCATTTTTTCTCGGGCAATGCTGCGAAGTACTTTCCCGAGAGAACGCCTTCCTTCGCCTGTATGCACGAAGAATTTCCACGGTTCGGTTTTATAGTGGGAAGGTGCCCAAGTTCCTGCTTCAAGAATTCGCTTTAACGTTTCCTTATCGACAAGTTCATGTGGGTCAACTTTCCCTACGCTTCTTCTCGATTGAATCGCTTCAAAAACATCCACACCGATTCCTCCTAGTAAGCTTCTTTCGCTGCATACGTGTCTTTAATTTGCGGCCAGCGGTTGCGCGGATGTTCTTTACATTCGCTCGAACAAGCCGCTTGTTCTTTTTCTTCACACGCTGTGCAACATACATATTGCCGGTTGCATTCAGGGTTGGAACAATTGATATAGCGATCTTCTGTTGTCCCACAATGGTGACAGCTCGCAATCACGACATCTTCATCGGTATGATTCGCTTGGACAGAAATTCTCTCATCAAACACGTACAGCTTTCCGTCAAACAAACGACCCTGAACCTCTTCATCTTGACTATAGTTCACGACGCCACCGTGCAGCTGTGACACGTCTTCAAACCCTTTTTCCATGAGAATGCCAGTCAGTTTCTCACAACGAATCCCGCCAGTACAATAAGTGACGACACGTTTATCTTTAAGATCAGCCAAGTTTTCATCAATCCACTCCGGAAATTCTCTCGAAGAATTCACTTCCGGTTTAATGGCGTTGCGAAAGTGACCGATTTCATATTCATAGTCATTACGCCCATCAATGACAATCGTATCTTCGTCAAGAAGCGCATCATGAAATTCTTTCGGACTTAAATACTTGCCCGTTTTATCATTAGGACTTACTTCAATTTTTTCATCTAAACGCCACGTAACAAGCTCTTGCTTCGGACGCACGAACATCTTCTTAAATGCATGTTCCTCGACGTCGTCTATTTTAAACCACATATCATGAAAACGTTCATCGGACTTTACGCGTTTCATATATTCATCCGTTTGCTCAACCGTACCCGATACGGTCCCGTTTATACCTTCAGGTGCGACGATTATTCTACCCCGCAACCCTAACTCTTTACAAAACTGTAAATGTTCCTCTGCATACGTTTCATAATCTGGCAGATCAACATATTTGTAATACAACAATACACGATAGTCTTTACTCATCGTTTTTCCCTCCGAATGTACATCTTGCAGTGATGTCATTGTACCCCTGGGTGGGGTCAAACCTGTATTATTATATCAGAAAACCCATCACAATTCATGACAAGCACCTCAAAAAGGGCATCACTCATTTCACGAGCTAAGAAGCTCACCGTAACTCGGACCGTGTTTCACACGTGTTCGCTTCATGTTCAGCCCATTTGTCACAATCCAGTGACATGCTAAACTAGGTGTACACAACAAAAAAATCCCTGAACGGTTTGTAAAGGAATTTTTTTCATCCATAGTCCATACATCCGTTATACAGGAGGAGACGCATTCGATAAATCTCTACCTCATTCCTGGTCGCATAACCTAACGGGTGTCGCCATGGACGATTCATACAAAAAATCTAACTACTATAGATTACCAGGGAGAGTGCTATGAATAAAAAAGCAGTCATATCGATCGTGCTCGTCGTCTGCTTTGCTGGATTATTATTTGGGTACAATGTAACGAGTGAACCGTAACCTGATCATATTACAGAACCTTACTTGTTTATTGAGTATAGCGATCAACCCGGTATGAGACACCCAGTGGATACTGTGCAAAATGAACATCTCCACGAAAAACACCCTATGGGAGTCGTATCTACATACGGCCAGATAAATCCAGATTCTGGTGAAGGAACGTTCTACATCTCCTATTCAACATTCAATGCGCTAGAAGAAGATTTAAATGATGTTCTATCCATATTGGACGAGGAGTTTAAAGACAGCGAATCTTGGTCGTATGAAATTGTCGCTGAGAGTGGAGACTAACGGAATTTAACTTACATGTCGAACCGCTATTCCCAATGAAAATCAGCATTTTCAATTTGCTTGATTAAATTATCATCGGCATCGGTCGCTACATAATTAGTATTCGAGATGAAATATACACCATTTTCATAGATCGTCCACAGAGTAGTTATATTATCTTCGTCGTTTCGAAACACAAATTCATATACAAGATCCCTTCTCGGTTCATCGGTGAGAATGATGTCTACATCACCAATCTGCTGTAGGAAATTGACCAGTTCCCCTTGATTACGTACACGCTTCCCTGAATCCATATCAATTAGTTGCACGTCGTCAAACGGGCCGAATGACTCTTCAATCTCCTGAAGTTCATCTGCGATCGTGCTCTGTCGATTCATATCCCAAAACCAAATATATATCGCTGACGCAATTAACAACACGATGAAACTGGGCGTTGCACGTTTGATAAATCGAATCATTTTACGACCTCCTGCGTCTAAAGATCGATGCATGTGCATAGTGCCAGTCCGCTCCTGCAATATTCTCCAAAATGAACCGCTAATCCTTTAAAATAATCATACGATGTAACGGAACTTCTGAGAAAACAAAAAGGGGCTATCCCATAAGGTCTTAGAATAAACCTAGGGCACAGCCCCTTTTTCTATGAATGAATATCACAACTTGAATCAGTTAAAGGATTCCGGATAGCTAAAACCAGTGTGGGTTATTCATTTCCATTGCAGGCGGATGCTTTCTCTCTGGAGTATAAGGGCGACACCGGTGGCCAAAAGACGGCCACCGTGTTTTCATTAATGAGAAGAAACCGATGAGCTCCTCAGTCTTACGACCATGTCGATGATAATTTGAAATTTGGAAAACCGAAATAGGTCGGGTGGTGTGTATGAGAGGTGTAGAAATTGCTACGATTTTTAGTGCCTTGGCACTTTTACATAGGAAACCTCGGAGTGGCTCCTAGCTATGGTAGGATTTCTTCCATTCCGAAAGCCGATTTAACTAAAATCTTACCATTGTATGTTCTATGGTGAGATTTTCAGTTTCTATGGTAAGGTTCGCAACACCCAGGTGCGGAAAAGAAGAGAAATCTTACCATAGGAGTTTCTATGGTAAGATATTAGCCCAACATCTTGCACGGTACATAGCATAGGGAAATTGGAATCCGTATACTCGTACTTTTGCTTGTTGAACATTTAAAATTCCAATCAACGGTTTTATGGTGGGTTTTCTACATTCGCAACGCCCTAGTTGACCGAATCCTCGTGCGGAATGGGCGGCCTAGTTCCAAAGATTACCGATTGGAATCAGATTCACTCAGAAGTGACCGTTTTGTCACTTTCTGATTCCAATTGATCGGCATCTACTTCCAAACATCCGTTAATGGAACCAGATTTAGCCCTTTAAAGAAAATGAACGGCAATCTAGTTCCAAAACGGCACTCACATTCGTCCACAACGCACCGCCATGAAGATTGAGTCGCACGCCCTGCCCCGAACCCCGATTTGAACACCGAAGATGCTGTCGACGCGAGTCGCGCCGAATCGAGACCGATTTCGGTTCGGTCCCGTTGAGGCCGACTGGTCGTAAGGGGTTAGGTTTAGTCCAATCTGCGCTCCAGTTGGAACAAACTGCACGCAAGTTTTACGAAATAAGCGCTAAAATCACTAAAAAGAGCAAGCTTGATCGCAGAAAGTGAAAACTAGCGCGCGCATTGCGGACCATGCTCTGCCCCACCCGGTATAAACACCATTGGAGTTATTCCACTTTTGTCATAACGGTCCATTCGTATGAAATCACGATGGAACCTCTACATTCTTGTATCCAATAAATGTCTTCCGTTCATTCTATAACCTGTGAGGACTCGTCCGCAGAAGGCACTCCCTTTCATTCCGATCAGTCGGAATGGTCCACAATGACTTGCTCGTCAAAACGGTATACAGAAAGAACATACATGCAAAAATCGGAGTACAGATCATAAGCGATCTGTACTCCGATTTTACTTTAGAGGCTTTTGAGACAACCCCTTTTCTCACATTATCGCTGTTCTTTCCCGACGACAGGAAGAACGGTTTTTGCGATTTGATCGTCAAGATTTTCATAATCGTAGTATTGAATGGTCTCGTACAGATCTGCTCTCGTTTGCATCTCGTCTAAGTGGTCCTTTTGTGTGCCATTTGCATAAATCTCAGCGAATACTCGTTCGTATGCTTTGGCGGCGACTCGCATCGATGTGACCGGATAGATGACCATTGAAAAGCCGAGGTTTTCGAACTGGTCCGCTGTGAAATACGGCGTCTTCCCAAATTCTGTCATATTGGCGAGCAACGGTACCGAAATATGATCCGCGTAATATTTGAAGTCTTCTTCGTTTACGAGGGCTTCTGGGAAGATGGCATCGGCGCCTGCATCGACGTATGCACGAATGCGTTCGAGTGCCTCTTCTTTTCCTTCAACAGCTTTTGCATCCGTTCTAGCGACGACGATTAAGCTCGGTGCAATTTCTTTTAGTGTTTTGATTTTGGCTGCCATGTCTTCTACACTAACGAGTTGCTTGCCGTTTAAATGTCCACACTTCTTCGGCAACGCTTGGTCTTCGATTTGTACAGCAGCAACCCGAGCTTCGACCATTTCTTTAGCCGCTCTTGCGACGTTAATCACACCACCGTAGCCCGTATCAATATCAACCAATACTGGCAAATCGGTTGCGCGAACGAGCTCTTGTGCACGGTCGGCAATTTCATTTGAGTAGATGAAGCCCACGTCCGGGAGCCCTTGGCTCGCCGCGAAAGCTGCACCTGAAAGATACAATGCCTCGAACCCCGTCTTCTTCGCCATGAGCGCACTCATCCCGTCATGAGCACCTGGCATTTGCAAAATCTTTTCTTGTTGGATGAGTGTCTGGAACCGTTCAGACAATTCTTGTTGACTACTATGATTGTTCACAACCCAACTCATGAAAACTCACTCCTATATCGTAAATTTCTCCATAAACTCATGCACGCCGAGCTTCTCAAACGAAGGATCTTGGAAAAGTTGGAAAAGTTCATCCGCTTGCTTTTGTGGGAAGCGGGTGTGAAGTGTATCTTTGTATTTGCTCTCAAGGAACGGAATGCTCTCTTCCCGGCGACGACGATGACCGAGCGGATACTCAATCGCGATGTCTTCTGTTTTCGATCCGTCTTTGAAAATGACTTGAACGGCGTTCGCGATCGAACGTTTCTCTGGATCAAGATAGTCTTTGCTGTATTGCTCGTTTTCGACAGTATACATCTTCTCACGAAGTGCATCAATTTGTGGGTTTGCTGCCACATCATCTTCGTAGTGATCTGCGGTTAGCTCACCATAAATGAGACCGATTGCTGTAATATATTGTAAGGAATGATCACGGTCAGCTGGGTTATGAAGTGGACCGGTTTTATCAATAATCCGGATCGCTGATTCGTGCGTTGTGATTTTCACTTCTTGAATGTCATCAATGCGATCTTTGATCTGAGGGTGAAGCTGTACCGCGGCTTCGGCAGACGTTTGCGCGTGAAACTCTGCTGGGAACGATACTTTAAACAAAATGTTCTCCATCACATAGCTCCCAAATGGACGAGCAATCGTTAATGAATTGCCGCTAAACAATACGTCTTGGAAGCCCCATTTTGGAGCGGTTAGCGCACTCGCATAACCCATTTCACCTTTCATCGTCATCAGTCCTAAACGAACGGCACGGCTCGTGGCATCACCTGCTGCCCATGATTTTCTAGAGCCGGCATTTGGTGCATGACGGTACGTACGTAAGCTGGAATTATCGACCCATGCTTGAGAAACCGCATCAGCAACTTGTGCTTCTGTACCACCGAGCATTGCCGTAGCGACAGCGGTAGACGCTACTTTTACGAGGAGCACGTGGTCCAAACCTTCACGGTTAAAGCTGTTCTCAAGTGCCAATACACCTTGAATTTCATGCGCTTTCACTGTCGCTTTTAGCACATCTTCCATCGTGAGCGGCTCTTCGCCTTTTGCCACTCGCGCGCGGCTAATGTAATCCGCAACAGAAAGAATTGCACCTAAGTTATCCGATGGGTGTCCCCACTCCGCCGCTAGCCACGTATCGTTGTAATCAAGCCAACGAACCATCGTTCCAATGTTGAACGCACCTTGTACAGGGTCTAACTCAAATTGTGTTCCTGGCACGCGAACCCCATTAGGTACTTGTGTTCCTTGTACGATCGGGCCAAGGTGTTTCGTCGCTTCAGGGTAGCGAAGGGAAAGAAACGCACATCCGAGTGAGTCCATGAGCACGAGCTTCGCCGTATCCATCGCCTCTTCACTTGAAATCTCTCCGTTAACGGCATAGTCTGCAATTTGTAACAATACCTCATCTACTAATGGCTTTTCATTTAGTTTAATATCCATTGATTACTCATCCTTTCAATGATTATGGGTGTAAGTTTCTTGGACCTGTATATTTCACACGCGGTCGGTATAGACGATTGTTGTCATGTTGCTCAATGACGTGTGCCCCTAAACCGACGGCACGTGCTGCAAAAAACACGGGTGTGTAGAGAGGGATTGGGATGTTAAGCAAATAATAAACAGGTGCTGCGTAATAATCTAAATTCGGGTACAGCCCTTTTTCCTCACGCAAAATATCTTCCCCACGCTGACACATCTCAACGAGGTCTTCACGGCCTCGCTCTTTTGCAAGTCGTTTTAACGCTTTTTTCATGAGCGTCGCTCTCGGGTCCATCTTCTTCATATACACGCGATGCCCAAATCCCATGATTCGTTCTTTATTCTTTAATTTGTCATAAAGCAGTTTCTCAAAACCTTCAGTCGTATTGCCTTCAAGCAACATGTGCATGACCGCTTCGTTTGCTCCGCCGTGAAGACTTCCTTTAAGTGAAGCAACAGCGCCAGTAAACGCCCCATACATATCGGCTTGTGTTGAAGCAATCACCCGAGCTGTAAACGTGGAGTTCGGCATTTCATGCTCACTGTACACCATAAGAGATTGGTCAAACACTTCTGCCTCAAGCTTTGTCGGCTCTTTTCCGGTAATCATATACAAGAAGTTGCTGCTAAATGGCAAATTCTCTAACGGTTCCACCGGCTCGTTTCCTTCTAGTTTGTGATAGCTATTCGCGACAATAGTAGGAATCTTCGCGAGAAGACGAAGCGACTTCTCCCGGTTCGCATCTGTGGAGCGGTCTTCGAGCTTCTCTTCAAAACCGGCTAAAGCAGAAATTCCAGTACGAAGTGCATCCATCGCATTCGTTTCTTTCGGCAAGTACTCATACAATTTCAAGAAATTGTCAGGAAGTGCATACGACTCCTTTAAAGCGCTTTCAAACTCCAGCCGCTCTTGGTCTGTTGGCAACTTCCCGTTAAACAATAGGTACGCCAGTTCAACATACGTAAGCTTTTCTGATAGCTCAATAAGATCATAGCCTTTAATGACAATCTCTTCTTGTTCTACATCAAGATAAGATACATCGGTTTCTGTTGCGATGACACCGTCTAAACCGGGAATCACTGTTTGTTCCTTCATCGTACTGCACCTCTTTCATCAGAATGAATGTGAAGATGAATTTGTTGCAATCGTCTCTTCAATCGTCTTCAAACTTCTTCGAATATGCGCACGCATGAGATCTTCGACTTCCTTACTGCTTTTCTCTTTAAGAAATTGCAGTATCTCAATGTGTTCTTCCAATGGAGTGTTCAATGCATATGCGGGGTTTTTGTACCCACTAATGCGCCGATACCGGTCCACCTTATTCTCCAATTGTAGAAGAAAGCGTTTGGCCGTATCGTTATGACTACACTCTTGGATAATTCCATGAAACTCTTCGCTGTGTTTTAAGAAATCTTGCGAACGCGCTCTCTCTACCGCTCGTTTCATGAGTTCGATCGTATCTTCCAACCGATACAGATCATCTTGGCTCATCCGCTCGGATGCTTCCTTTGCGACGAGACCTTCCATCATCTCACGAACGACAAACACTTCTCTCGCCTCTTCAAGCGTAACAGGGGTCACAATCATCCGTCCATTTGCTTGTTTATTCACCAAACCTTCAAGCTCTAGTCGGTACAATGCCTGCCTTAACGGCGTTCTGCTAATCTCTAGATCTTTCGCCAGTTGGTCTTCCAATAGATGCTCTGCTGGTTGATACTGGAGTTCAATAATTCGTTCTTTCAACACTTCATAAGCATAATCAGCAGCAGATAAACGCTTAGATGTTTTTTTCACAGCCGATGCTCCTTTGTGTACAACCACCTCAGTTCACTTGCTGAAGTATTATAATATAATTGTATACAAATTTAATTTTCTGTCAACATCTCTTTTCTTCTGTAAAGCACTACAAAAATTCGAGCTTTTCAGCTAAAATTGTACTAACCTTGTTTGTCGATGCTTCGTTACATGTTCAGAAAACTTCAACAACGAAAAGGCGTACATAACAAGAAATCCATTGAACAGACGTAGAAAGGATGTATCCTCATGAGTAAAGACAAAGATTTACGCATCCGCTCCCGCATTATTAGCGAAAGTCCGAATCGTGCGCCCAATCGCGCCATGCTAAGAGCGGTAGGATTTAAAGATGAAGACTTTAAAAAGCCGATGATTGGCGTGGCAAGCGCATGGAGTGAAGTCACTCCTTGTAATGTACATTTGGATAAACTCGCCATTTCTGCGAAGAGTGGTGCTGAGAATGGCGGTGCTCCGCTCATTTTCAATACGATAACAACATCTGATGGAATTGGCATGGGACACGAGGCATGTTCTTCTCCCTGCCAAGTCGTGAGGTAATTGCCGACTCCATTGAAACGGTCATGAATGCAGAGCGTCTAGACGGCCTCGTTGCCATTGGCAGCTGTGACAAAAACACCCCCGCTTGTTTGATGGCGATGGGTCGCATTAATGTCCCTTCCGTGTACGTGTACGGAGGAACGATTCAACCTGGGAAGCTGCACGGTAAAGACGTGGATATTGTGTCTGCATTTGAAGCGGTCGGCCAACATCAAGTCGGAAAGATTACCGATGAAGAGTTGCATGAAGTCGAGTGCAGTGCGTGTCCAGGTGCAGGTGCATGTGGTGGGATGTACACGGCGAACACGATGGCCTCAGCCGTTGAAGCGATGGGCATGTCCCTCCCTGGTTCTTCCTCTACCCCTGCCATTGCAGGAGCGAAAGAAGACGAAGCAAAACGTGCCGGCGAAGCGGTAAACTTGTTATTAGAAAAAGGCATTTACCCACGGGACATTATGACGAAAGAAGCGTTTGAAAATGCGATTACAGTCGTCATGGCACTCGGTGGTTCTACGAATGCCTTCCTTCATCTCATTGCGATGGCACATGCGTCGATGTGGACCTTGATTATGACGACTTTGAGCGTGTGCGTCAAAACGTTCCTCACATTGCCGATTTAAAACCGAGCGGTCGCTACGTCATGCAAGATTTGAATAACGTCGGCGGAGTTCCAGCGGTCATGAAGCTGTTGCTTGAAGCGGGTCTCTTGCACGGAGACTGCATGACTGTCACTGGAAAGACGTTGGCAGACAACTTAGCCGAAGCCGAGGCACTGCATGACGGGCAAGACGTCATTATGCCTCTCTCTAATCCGAAGAAGAAAACCGGTCCCCTCGTCGTCTTAAAAGGAAACCTCGCACCCGAAGGTGCGGTTGCGAAAATGTCGGGACAATCCATTACACGCTTCCAAGGACCTGCTAAAGTCTTTAATAACGAAGACAAAGCGACAGAAGCGGTCATGAACAATGAAATCGAAGCTGGAGATGTACTCGTCATTCGCTACGTTGGACCAAAAGGTGGTCCAGGAATGCCTGAAATGCTTTCCCTTACCGCTATGCTTGTTGGAAAAGGACTTGGTGGGAAAGTCGCTCTCCTTACCGATGGCCGTTTCTCCGGTGGGTCCCACGGCTTTGTTATTGGTCATGTGGCACCTGAAGCGCAAGTCGGTGGCCCAATCGGGCTACTAGAAAACGGTGACACGATCACGATTGATAGTGATGAATACCTTTTGCAAATGGAAGTAGACGAAAAAGAACTAGAAACGAGAAGAAGGAACTGGAAAGCACCAGAACTTCGCTACAAAACAGGCGTGCTCGCCAAATACGCCGCGCTCGTTTCCACTGCTTCCAAGGGGGCAATTACTGACGACTTTTCAAAATAACCGATAGAGTAAAATGGCCAACTGGTCATTTTACTCTTTTTCTCTACACGATTTATTCATATTGATTATTGTTTAAATATATTATATTGTGAATATTATACTAGGAGGAGGGCTTCATATGTTTAAGAAATATGCATCAACTTTTGCACTTGCTAGTGCGGCGCTAATTGTAAGCGCTTGCGGGAACGGCGATGACTCTGCTGACGGAGATGTCGATGACCTATTCGTAACCATAGCAGCTGGTGGGACATCCGGTGTTTACTATCCGATTGCTGGAGCAATGGCAAGTGTTTATGAAAACGCTGGACACGATGTTTCCGTTCAAGCAACTGGGGCTTCTGTTGAAAATGTTAACTTATTGCAAAGTGATCAAGCGGAATTAGCAATTGTGATGGCCGACACCGTAGAACAGGCATATGAGGGATTCGGTGCCTACGATGGTGAAGATCCACAAGACAACCTCGTCGCCATCGCTGGTTTGTACCCAAATGTTGTACAAGTCATCACGACGACAAATTCTGGCATTGACACGTTTGCTGACCTTGAAGGTCAACGAGTCGCTGTTGGGGATGCAAACTCCGGTGTAGAATTAAATGCGAGAATGATGTTTGAAGCGCATGACATGACGTATGATGACATTTCTGCGGATTATTTGCCTTACGGTGAAGCCATAGATCAAATGCGTAATGGGATGCTCGACGCTGCTTTCGTCACAAGTGGTGTGCCAAACTCTGCCGCGATGGATCTTGCAAGTACCCATGACGTTACCGTCGTTCCAATTGAAGATGACGCCATGGCTTACCTTCAAGACAACTACCCATTCTTTATTGAAGATACTGTACCCGCAGGTACGTATGATAACGAAGAAGACATTCAAACACCGTCAATTACGAACCTACTTATTCCTAACCCTGAACTTTCAGAAGATGAAGTTTATGAATTGACGCAACTTTTTTACGAAAATTTAGAACAAATTAAAAGTTCCCATGATGCAGCCCAAGATATTGAGATCGAAAACTTCCAAGAAGGGGTTAACATCCCATTACATCCAGGTGCAGAACGATACTTCCAAGAAGAAGGTTTGCTTGATTAACGTCAAACGTCCACTTATCATCGTCTCGTTGGTCGTTGTACTTTTTAGTGGGGTCGGTATGTTTCTTTTCACAAATAATAGTACCCTCACTTTATATCACCCGCGTACCGATGAGGTGTTTATGGAATTTCCCGTTCAACCTGGAGACGAATTCACGTTACGTTGGATTCATTCCGTAGAGAAAACCCCATGGGAAGAAACATTGCTCGTAAAAACGGATGGCTCCTTCTCATTAACCGAATCACGTTTTCAATCGTACGGTGCAGGCACGGCTGCATACGGTCGTGGTGATACGCGTGTTGAAGACGGATATATCGTAACAACCCATACTGAGGAGGATACGTACGAAACATACAATTGGTACCATTCTCACGATGCGCAATTTGCTTTGCACAAAAACGGTTCGTCCATTGTTCACTGGGCGGACCTTCCTCATCACCAACCGATTGAAATGGCAATTGAAGCTAAAGGAACGAGGTGACGTACGATTGACAAGCACTTTTAAAGAACAACCACTTGACGATCAGCAACAAGAAATTCTCGAGAAGTATGATACTGAATCAAGATTTCGAAGTTTTAAAAACAAATGGCTCGTCCTAATCGTGACCATTATTGCTGTAACTTTCTCTCTCTATCACCTTATTACCGCTTTTACAGGACACCAGTATACGTACTTGTCCACCGCGCCCTTCACGTTTCAGCGGTGCTTGTACTTATCTTTTTGTTATTTCCAGCAACAAAAAAAGCAAGTCGCAAAGCTTGCCGTGGTATGATTTGTTACTCGCACTCTTGTCGTTTCCTTCGACCATTTATTTATTTGTGAACTATACCGAAATTGTAACAAGGGGCGGGCTGCCAACAACGACCGATGTGATCTTTGGCACGCTATTAATCGCTCTCGTCTTTGAAGCTGGCCGACGTGTCACCGGCTGGGCATTGCCTATTCTTGCCTTTCTATTTGTCCTGTACGCACTGTTCGGTAGAGATTTGCCAGGGATATTCAGACATAGAGGGTATGATTGGGACGCGATTTCCAATCAGCTGTTTACGACGACCGAAGGCATACTCGGAACAGCAATTGGTGTTTCTGCTACTTATATTGTACTGTTCATCTTGTTCGGCGCATTTCTAGCCAAGACAGGCATGGGACAGCTATTTAACGACTTGGCACTCGCACTTACTGGGCACGCAAAAGGAGGCCCAGCAAAAGTTTCTGTCGTTGCAAGTGGGTTTTTAGGCAGCATTAACGGCTCGGCAATTGCAAACGTCGTTACAACCGGGGCATTCACCATTCCCCTTATGAAAAAAATCGGCTATAACAAGAACTTTGCAGGTGCAGTCGAGTCTTCCGCATCGGTCGGTGGGCAAATTCTGCCGCCGGTCATGGGGGCTGCTGCCTTTATTATGGCCGAAACCCTTGGTGTTCCGTACACCGATATCGTATTAATTGCGATATTGCCAGCACTCCTTTTTTACATTGGGATTCTTACACAAGTTCACATTCGGGCGACGAAACTGAATTTATCAGGAATTCCTCGTAGTGAACTGCCGCGTGTCATCGACGTGTTAAAAGAGCGCGGACACCTCTTACTGCCGATCATCTTTCTAATCTACATGCTCTTCTTTAGCGGAACGACTGTCATCTTTTCAGCAGCATGGACGATTATCGTCACAATTATTGTGAGCTTCTTCAGAAAATCGACGCGCATGAGTGTAAAAGACTTTATTGATGCGCTCGAAAACGGGGCACGCACCACGGTATCCGTCGCAATCGCTTGTGCTACGGTTGGCATTATTGTTGGGATTGCTACCATCACTGGGTTCGGGTTAAACCTTGCCAATGCCATTGTATCCATTGGTGGAGAAAGTCTATTCTTAACACTTCTCTTTACAATGATCGCATGTATTGTGTTAGGGATGGGGATGCCAAGTATACCTGCGTATATTATTACCGCAACGATGGCCGCCCCAGCACTCGTACAACTAGGCATTCCTCCAATTGTTGCTCACATGTTCGTGTTCTACTTTGGAATTTTTGCAAATATCACGCCACCGGTTGCTCTTGCCGCATTTGCAGCCGCCGGACTTTCTGGAGGCAGTCCAATGCGGACCGGGTTTATGGCAATGAAACTCGCAATTGCAGGGTTTATCGTTCCGTTCATGTTTGTGTATAACAACGAAATCCTCATGATCGGTACGACATTTATGGAATCCTTCGGGGTTATTATTACGTCTGTTATCGGAGTGGTTATGCTTGGCATTGCAGCAGAAGGTTATTTACTCGGTCGATTGAATGTTCTGTTCCGACTGATCATGGCAGGTGGGTCGTTGCTGTTTTTACATCCAGCGCTTATGACAGACGCAATTGCTGTCGTAATCCTCTTAGCCATCTTGCTTCTTCAATGGCTCATCAGATCAAAAAAGAAGCCACCACACACTGCAGAAGTTTAAAACACAAAAGCCCGCCTGTCAAGATGACAGCGGGCTTGTAATATGCGTCTTAGGATTCCGTATAATACGTAAAACCAATCGCACCTTCTCCAGTGTGGGTACTTATGACTGGAGTAGTCGTCTGAATCGACACGGAATGCTCTTTTAATTTATCGCGGAGTTTATGGGCAAGTTCCAGACCGTTTGCGTGTGAGATGCTAACGCCTTTTACTTTTTTGCCTTCGGTATCTTTGTTGAAGTGAGAGAGCAACGTTTGTACTACTTGCGCTTGTGTTCTTGCCTTTGTTACTGGCGTATACACTCCGTCTTCTAATGCAGCAATAGCTTTAATTTCAAGAGAGAGCCAATCCAAGCTTTCCCTCTTCCAATTCTTCCGCCTTTTAAAAGATTCTCAAGAGTGCTTACAACAACGAATAACTTCGAGTTATTTCTAATCTCTTCAATTCTCGCAACAATTTGTTGCAATGGTTTACCTTCTTTAGCAAGCTTCGCTGCCTCAACGACTTGAAACCCGAGTGCACTTGCAATATACGTCGAATCGATTACCTTTACATCAGCATTTGCCTGTTCGGCAGCCATGCTCGCTGCCCGGTACGTCCCACTCATGCCTGATGTCATATGAATCGACAAGATTTGACTGCCGTCTGCGGCTAGTTCTTCGTATTTGTTTATAAATTCACCGATTGACGGCTGTGAGGTTTTTGGTAGCTGTTCTGCTTTTGCCATCATCGGCAAAAAATCCTCTGGACTTAAATCTACCCCGTCAACAAAGGTTTGGTCATCAATATGAATGGTTAAAGGCACAACCGTAATCTTAAGCTCATCAATGATCTCCTTAGGAAGATCCGTTGTTGAGTCTGTCACAATTTTAATGTTTGTCATTCCTTCCACTCCTACCCTTTAGGACTACTTTCCTTAGTGTAACAGTAACAGGAGAATAGCGGAATATAAATGAGAAAAAAAGACTTGAGAACATGCAGATGTTCTCAAGTCTTTTCCATTATTTAGTGTTCACAATGACCCTATCATCTTCCACCGTAACGACAAGTTGGCTGTAATCTTCGGTGTTTAACATTAAGTCGGCAATACCGTCTTCGACATATTCCTCAATCACTCTTCGAAGAGGTCTTGCACCAAACGCTGGATCGTAGCCGATATTAACGATTTTTTCTTTCGCTTCTTTCATAACCTCTATACGAATCCCTTGTTCACTTGCGGACGCAATAACATCTTCAAGCATCAAATCGACAATGGAAACGAGATCTTTCTTCTGAAGATCGTTGAATTGGACGATTGCATCAAAACGGTTTAAGAACTCCGGTTTAAAATAATCTTTTAGGCCGTTGATTAACTGTTCATCGCCTTTCACATCATCTGCACCGAAGCCTACCGTCGGTGTTTTTACACCGGTACCTGCATTTGTCGTCATAATAATGACCGTATCTTTAAAACTAACGGTTCTACCTTTAGAATCGGTAAGACGACCGTCTTCCATGATTTGAAGGAACATGTGTTGAATGTCTGGATGAGCCTTCTCAATCTCGTCTAAAAGGATGATGCTGTATGGTTTTCTCCGCACGCGCTCTGTCAGCTGTCCAGCTTCCTCATAACCAACATAGCCAGGTGGTGAACCGATGAGTTTAGATGCGGCATGCTTCTCCATGTATTCGCTCATATCAAAGCGAATCATCGCATCTTTTTCTCCAAACAACTCGACAGCAATCTGTTTCGTCAGCTCCGTTTTGCCGACACCTGTCGGTCCAGCAAATAAGAATGAACCAATCGGACGTGTGCCTCGTCGTAAACCGGCTCGGTTTCGACGAATCGCTTTAGATACTTTGCTAACTGCTTGATCTTGCCCGATAACATTTGCATTCAGCCTATCCGGCAAATCTCTCATCTTTTGCTGTTCATCCGCTTGCAAGCGACGTACAGGGATGCCAGTTTTTGCTTCAATAAGCTGTTGAATGTCTTCGATATCAACAACTGCTTGTTGCCTAATACCTTCAGCTTTTGACTGTTGTTTGTCAATCAGTTGCAATTCTTCAGTGCGAAGCTCTGCTGCACGCTCATAATTCTCATCCGAAGTTGCTTGTTCTTTTTCTTTACGAATGTCTTCGAGACGCTCGGTAATATCGTCTGTGCTTAACTCGGATGTTTTCAGGTTCATCTTCGCACCAGACTCATCCATCAAGTCAATCGCTTTGTCTGGCAGAAAACGATCTTGAATATAGCGATCAGACAACATGACAGTGGCTTCAATTGCCTCAGGCGTATACGTCACTTCATGGTACTTTTCATAATAAGGCTTTAACCCGTTTAGAATTTTCAAGCTGTCTTCTCTTGTTGGCTCATCAACTATCACCGGCTGGAAACGTCGTTCAAGTGCAGCATCCTTTTCAATTTTGCGGTACTCATTAAGTGTCGTAGCGCCAATTAACTGCATTTCACCGCGAGCGAGCGCTGGTTTAAGGATGTTCCCTGCATCTGAAGAACCTTCTGCAGAACCTGCTCCAACGATTTGATGAATCTCGTCAATGAACAAAATGACGTCATCTCGCATTTTCATTTCTTGAATAAGTTGTTTCATCCGTTCTTCAAATTGTCCACGGACGCCTGTTCCAGCCACAAGCGATGTGACATCCAATAGATAAATCTGTTTATTTTTTAGCTTCTTCGGAACATCTTCGTTAACGATTCGAAGGGCTAGACCTTCCGCAATCGCTGTTTTCCCTACGCCAGGCTCACCGATGAGTACTGGGTTGTTTTTATTTCTCCGATTTAATGTTTCAATGACTCGCTCAACCTCATGATCTCGACCAATCACAGGATCAATCTGTCCATTTAAAGCGTCCGTTGTGAGGTTTTTCCCTAATTCATCTAATAAACCGCCACCTTGTTTCTCGTCTGTTGCTTCAGCACGAACGTGGTGATTAGTCGTATCACCATTCATGAAATTCATTGGAGAGGCACCTTGCCCTGAAGGTTGATGCATCTGATTTCGCAAATCTTGATAACAAGATTGGCAAAGACTCATTTTTCGTTGATTTCCATTAATGTTCATGCGCAATTGTACACGCGCTTGATTCGTTTGACAGTGATCACATCTCATCATTATCCTTCACTCTCCTTTGTGTATATCGATAATCTAATATTGACTTTGACTATATTTAACCTTTCCGTACTCCTATTATAATTTGACTATCTTTGACTTTCAAGTGTTTTTTTAATTTTATTTGAGAGAAAGGAACAATAATGAACGAAATGGATCATTATTACAACTGCAATTCTAATTCAAAAAAAGATGAAAATGCGTAGAAATAAGGAAGTTTCAATAGTACATACAAAAAAAGTTGTTCCACGGGGACTAATCCCTCGTGGAACAACTTTCAGCAATTATTCAGCGTCTTCTTCATCTTCTTCAGAATCTTCATCTGCATCTTCTTCAGAGTCTTCATCGTGCAACTCTTCTTCATGCTCAGCACCTGATTCTACATCTTCATCGTTCTTCAAATCAGCATCTTCGTTTTGGAAGTTTCCTGCAAGAACATCGTCAAGATTAAGTTGTACGAGACGGTCGTCGTTATCATGTCCGCTTGCACGACCATCCGTGTTGTGAGTAAGGAGGTACATTGAATCATCTGTAATCATTACGTCACGTACACGATCAAAGCCTGATACGATTTGCGTGATCTCACCTGTTTCAATGTTGTATTCGTTAACACCTAAACCTGCAAGTGCAGTAAAGTACAAGTTTCCATCAAGATAATCTACACCAGATGGTGCCAAGTGTTTTTACCAGCGTGAGCGAGTGGTGATTCCATGCCTTCTTCTTCACCGTCACCCCAGATTACTGGCCAACCGTAGTTGTTTCCACCTTCAATGATGTTTAACTCATCGTGACCTGTTGGTCCGTGCTCAGTCGCATACATCGTGCCATCCTCGCCCCAAGTTAGACCTTGCGGGTTACGGTGACCGTACGTATACACGTGAGAATCTTCTTCAAGGTTGCCTTCTGGTACTGAACCATCAAGGTTCATACGAAGAATTGAACCCGCATAGCTGTCTTCGTCTTGAGCAATCATCGCGCTTCAGTATCGCCTTCTTGACCGTGAATCTCATCGACGTCCCCAACACCTACGTAAAGAAGATCGTCTGGGCCAATAGCGATACGGCCACCACTGTGGATCCTGAATCCAGGGATTTCGTCAAGCAGTACGTCTTCTTCAGTCCATACGCCTTCTTCTTCATCAAAAGCGACGCGAGCAACTTTGTTGAAAGCCTCATCTTCATCACCATACGTGTAATAGATGAATGCTTCATTTGTTTCGTCAAAGTCTGGTGCTAGTGCCATACCCATGAGACCCGCTTCAATCTCTGTGTATAGCTCATCGCTGAATTCAACAGGGTAGCTTTCCTGAGCGTCTTCAGTGACATGAACGATTTCACCAGTGCTTCTTTCAGTGATGTAGAAAGTGCCGTCATTTTCTTCGATGTTCCAAGGTGTTTCTAGATCTTCTGCAAGAACCGTTACACCCTCGTCATTCTCATCTAAGACTGTGCTGCCTTCTTCATCATCACCTTCGTCATCGTCCATGTCTTCTGTTTCTTCTACAGTGTCTTGATCACTGTCATCTTGTGGCTCATCAGCTGTACCTTCATCATCGGTACCACAAGCTGTGAGTAACAAAAGAAAGCTGCTTGCTACTAACCATTTCTTCATCGTGCTTTACCCCTTTTCTGTACGTCTATGTTGGATTAGCTCGACAATTAATGTACACAGATAATACTATATTTATGCGTGAAATTGTATGGTAAACATCCGTTTATCTTAGAACTAAATACGCGAATTTTCGTCATCTGCTATGCACATTAAAACGTCGACCCAAGCATATATTGCCCGAACTTGAGTCGAAAGTCAATCATTTGTACCTGCCACTTTAATATAGCGAATTCAACTAATAATCTAATCATTGTAGCATATTTTCACTTTGTAAATTATTGTGACTTTCATTGTATTGTGAACCTATTTTCATTCTTTATATTTACCATTCTAATTTTAAAACTCCTTAATTATTCGTTATTTGATGATAAAACGTTTTTGCTCGGTTACTACGATAAACACTTTCACGATGGCACTGCCTGTCAAAACGAGACTCAAATAAATGGCTTGATAATCTACAGGAACGAACAATATTGGCAACAAAAAGAGTGCCGCTCCAACGAAAACAATCCCTACTTTGCGACTAATCACGCGAACATCTCGTTCTTTTATTAGCGCGGCTCTTCTTGGCCAAGAGTAATTACGATCGAGAATCGGAAGCAAGTTTCCAATCATCATATACAACCAAGCGACAAGAATCCCAATTATTGCAATTGGATTAGTGACGATTGCATATGCAAATAAAGTAATGACGATTTGAACACCTACTATGAAAAATGCAACTTGATTGAGAATATGCGTAAACATTTTCTCATGCTTACCTTTTATTTGCTTTGTTATAATAATATTTAGCACACTTAAAACCGCAATGATTGCTGGAAAGATGACCGCAACACCAAACTGATGAATCCAAACCGGCTCCCCAGTAAACATTGTGCCAACATGTTGTACACTTTCCCCAAATACAACGACGACTGTCATGACTATGACTGAACTTGCTAGCCATAAAAAACCCCACACTCTACTCATTTTTCCTCCCCTTTACTCATTTTTTGCAACCAAAGCATTGCTTCTTGCAACAACGTCATATTCAAGGAGTAGATAACATACTGCCCCTTTTTCTCCCGATAGACGAGGTTGGCTCCATGAAGAATGTTTAAGTGGTTTGTAATGCTTGGCTTGGACATGTTAAATACGGCTGCGAATTCTCCAGCAGAATGATTACGTTCTCTCAACATTTCAATCATTTGCCGTCTCGTATCGTCAGCCAAAGCTTTAAAAATTGCTGTTGGGTTCACTGTGCAACTCCGCCTTATTTAATTAGTTAATTATCTAATTATACACATCATACTTGTACTTAATCACAAATGCAACAAAAAGACGCAGATTTCATTTATCAGCAGATCTGCGCCTGACCTTGTACATGCTTATTTATAATTTGTTAGCAAGTACTCTAAACTATTCATCCAGTTTTCTTGAATTTGCTGAACGGCTACCGATTCATTCTTTTGTTGTATCGCTTCAATCATTCGTTCGTGCTCTTGATACGATTTTTCTTTTGGTGAATGATCATTAAAATAATGGTACTCAACCCGTACAATCTTATCTCTTAGCGGGGTTAAAATCTTAATTAATGTGTCGTTTTTTGCAATGTGCACAATCGCGCCGTGAAATGCCAAGTCAGCTTCCAGCGCTTCAATGGATTGTTTACGCTGAAGCGCTCGCTCATAATCAGCATTTAAATCAATAAGCGTTTTGATGTCTGTTTGATTGCAATGCTTCACTATTTCTCGAACAGCTAACGCTTCTAGCGATGCAACGATCGTATAGGCTTCCCTTACTTCTTCAAGGTCAATTGGCGCAACCATCGTGTAACTATTTGGCTTGCTTACAATAAAAGCTTCATCTTCTAAGCGCAATATTGCTTCCCTCACAGGGGTGCGACTAATGCCGAGTAATTCTGAGAGCTCGGCGTCACGAACCCGCCTTTCAGGTGCCAAGTCTCCAGTAATAATTGCCTGTTTAATCATTTCATACGCATGCAAACGCATCGAGCTTCGTTCAATTTTTTTCATAAGACCACCTTTACAGCACATATATTAATATGTAATATATCAATTATACTCTAAAAATTCAAGATTTCAGGTGATACGATGAGTGCAAAAACGATTAATGGGTTGCTGTTGTTCACAATTATTTGTATTTCATTGTCAGCTATCTTTGTACGGCTTTCTGATGCGCCTTCTACCGTGATGGTAATGTATCGGATGCTTCTCGGTAGCATGCTCATTATCCCGTTTGTCTTCAAAGAGCGGCACAGTTTCACAAAAATATCGGGCATGGACTGGTTGAGATTGTCATTTGCCGGCCTGTTCCTTGCAGGTCATTTTGGTTTATGGTTTGAATCTTTGAATCATACGACAGTAGCTAGTTCAACACTCATCTTATGTTTACAGCCTGCAATCGCCCTCATTGGCGGCCTCTTATTCTTTAAAGAACGAATCCATAAATCGACGATCGTTACATTAAGCATCGCCTTCATTGGCGTCATCATTGTTGCAGGTGGCAATGTGAACCTTGGACCTGGTGTGATGTACGGAAATTTATTGTCTTTCTTAAGTGTGTTTTCGGTCGTTTTGTATTTACTTATCGGACAACGAACGGTAAAATCCGTAAATCACTGGGTTTACAGCTTTATCGTCTTCATGTTTGCCGCACTGTTTATGGTTGGTTTTAACCTTGTACAAAATGTTCCGTTTACCGGATATACAAGTCATGATTGGCTCATCTTTTTGTTGCTCGCTATCTTTCCAACAGGTGCCCATTTAATCTACAATTTGTTGCTTAACTACGTAAACACAACGACGGTGTCCATTAGCACACTCGGTGAGCCAATTGGTGCATCGACACTGGCCGCCATCTTCCTCGGCGAAATGTTCACTACCGTTGAGCTGATCGGAGGGGTTCTAATCATCACTGGCATATATCTCTTTCTCCGAAGTCAGAGTAGCATGTACAAAATCAAAGAGCCAAGCTAGCCTTTTGCTTATGAAGATCAACGCACACTACG
>NZ_BAXB01000017.1 GCF_000698145.1 Geomicrobium sp. JCM 19039 | reverse complement strand
CCAAATGCCCCATATATCCATATTTGTGACATTTGAGAAAGAAAATCATGATTTTACACGTGAATGCGCACATAAACGGTGTCAACTGTCACAAATATTGCAATTTGTGACAGTTGCGTGCCGAAAGTGCGCGGTTTGAGGGCTGGATTGTCACATAAGTGACCGACCGTCACATGCTTGTGCCAGGTGGTGAGCCTCGGTCACGACTTTTTACCCTTCGGCAAACGTTTTTCGTGTTGCCCGCAACCTTTGCAGTGACGAACAACGATCGGCAACGAAGTTGTCGAAGTGCAACGAGATGAATTTCAACACGCAATACGCAAGCACTCGCCCGCAAAGGCCCAACTCGGTCATCCGATTCAATGAATTTCTTTCGTTCAACTTATATAGTAGTGCCATAACGTTTCATTTTCTACTTGCTCGTAAGCGATGGTATACTGGAGGAGTTTGAAGGAGGCTATTATGAACAAACGTTTGAAACACCGCTTTTACTTTACGTTTGCGGCCCCGGCCGCTTTTGTTACGATGATCGTCTTAATTGTTTTGCTTGTGAATCCACTGCCTCCAATTATTCTTTTCGGTACACTTACACTCGTTTATTTGCTCTTAGGTTTCTATCACTTAAACCATCATAAACAAAATCGCAAACAATGAAAGGAACGATCCTGTTGACCTCTATGTTTCTCGCTGAGGATGCTTGGCTCATCACTTATGTGTCACTCCTCGCTCTTTTCATCGCGCAATATTTTTTACATCATTTGATTGGGAAATCGAACTACTCTTCTTTACACGGGCAACAAAAGAAAACGTGGAAAACGTACACGTCTCACCCCCGATATACGATCAGCATTACTTTACTCGTGCCTGCCGTTGCTGCTCTTCTCCACGCCATTAGCATCCAGGTGGACAGTGGGTGGGTGACCGTCACTGTAGGCATTATCGTGTTTGCGATATACTTGTATGTGTTACTAGAACTTGCCTTTTTACTTGCGGCAAATGTATTGCTTAGAATGCGCAAGTACAGAGATACAAGAACGTTAGAAAAGCATACAGGCATCGTCTTTTTTGTACTTGCTCCTATGATTTTCTTCGTTTCGTTCCTCGTTGACTGGGCGCTTGTCACATGGGCACCTGTCTTTCTCATCATCTTCGGATTTGCCTTTTACTTCTTGAGTGACCAAGAAGATAAGAAAAAACGAAAAAAACAATTTCGCTAAACTTATGATACAATTTTGTTATTTAGGAGGTGGTCGTATGCTAATGGGAGGTTGTTTACTCTTAGGGCTTGGCATTGGCTTTTTTATCGATAACGTTGTTGGAGGGGCTCTTGTCGGCCTCGGTGCAGGGATGATTGCAGAATTCTTTCGACGCTAACGACGATCAGCGGTTAGCGTCGATTTTAATGTTTGCATTTTTTTGGTGGAGCGTTGCGAGGAATTCTGTTTCATCGGCGGGAGCAATTTTCACAGATCGGTAAATTCCTTTGTCGTAATGGATAACAAGTCCACGTTTTGCCATCGCTAAACTGAACCCGAACGGATACATTTGTTCATACGTGTCCACAGCCCGAATGTCATTGTAATCAATAATCGTGTTGTAATGACCGGACCGGGCGTAGAGAAATTCATCATGCAGCTCATACCGTAGACGGACGACCCGAAAGATAGCGAGCGCGACGTAAATGACGAGAAGCGTAGAAATGATGAACACAAACGCGGGTTGCTGATTCTGAAACATAAGAAAAACGAATATTGAGATAAAAATGGCCCATCCAAGAAATAGCAACAGGACGACGCTCTTATCTCGTTTTGGGGCAAAACTCATCGCTATTCACCTCACCTCTCCCCATTTTCTCATACTTGTTTGCAAAGTTAAATGGAAGTAAGGGTTTCAAAATGATGAATCCCGTGAACATATAACTATAAGCATCTAATTTTCACACTCGCGTTCTAGCAGGATCCAAAGAAGCGGTAGCGAATGTAAACAAAAGAAAGGATCGTGGTCATAGCATGTCAACGACGTTGATTATTGTGATCTTCATCTTCTTACTTTTGTTTATCGTTTACGCGGATCACTTGGCTTGGAAGACGATTGCTGAGGCGCCTTCAGAACGAGCAACGCATGTCATCCGAAAGCATAGCATTCTCACAGGGCGAGGGGTAAAGTGCCGACTCCGCACCATTACGCCAAAGCTTGGTGCTGGTTCGACTTCTCTTGGCATCTCGACGACTCGGCTTGAGGTGCACCGCCGTGATGCGACGCAGGCGGACCAATATTTGGCTGATGCTGAAGACGAAACACGATACGAGTAAAGGTGGTTGAAAACCAATGAGCGTATTTGATTATACTGTGGACAAAAGTAATGGCGAAGAATTTCCGCTCTCTGAATATAAGGGCGAGGTTTTATTAATTGTGAACACGGCAACAAAATGCGGGTTCGCCAATCAATTTGACGGCTTGGAGGAGTTGCACCAGTCGTACAAAGACGACGGACTGCGCGTTCTCGGATTCCCGAGCAATCAATTCATGAGCCAAGAACCGGTTCCTGACGATCAGATGGAAGAATCATGCCGCTTGAACTTCGGAGTGACGTTTCCACTGTTTAAAAAGATTGATGTGAAAGGGAAACAAGCAGACCCTTTATATAAACATTTAAAAGAACAACAAGGCGGCGTATTCGGAGACGAAATTAAGTGGAATTTCACGAAGTTTCTTGTCGATCGTGAAGGACAAGTCGTCAAACGATTTGCGCCGAAAGATAAACCAAAAGACATTGAAGCTTCCATTAAAGAACTGCTCTAAAATAAGACGATCGCGCATTGATTGTGCGCGATCGTCTACTTTAGGTTGAGCTGCCAAGATACGCCAAAGCGGTCGTTCACCCAAGCAAACTTCTGACTAAACCCGTAATCCCCGATCGGCATGAGCTCGTTACCGCCTTCTTTCAGTTCGGTATACAAGTGATCAATTTCTTCCTCGTTTTCACAAGTGATGTACATCGAAATCGATGGGGTAAAAGTGAAGTCATGCTGAATATGGCTGTCGATGCACATAAATTCCTGGTCTTTCACCATAAAACGGGCGCGCAGCACGGTTCCTTCTTCTCCAGGACCATCAGGACCGTAACGCTCAATGGCTTGGATTTTCGCATCCTTAAATACGGATACGTAATGGTTCATGGCTTCCTCAGCGATTCCTTCTTGAAACATGAAAAACGGCAGCATTTGTTTCATGAATTTCCCCTCTTCTCTTTATAGAATTTCTACATCTGTTAGGTTGGCATCGGTGCTCCGCAAATATGCAATCGTTGTGCTATCCATTTTCGATCCGGTAAAGTCACAATGTTTCACCGTGCAATCTTTAAAGGTGACGTTTCGAAATGTCGCACCGTAAAAGGACGTTTGTTTTAGTGTACATTGCTTAAACTCTGTCCGCCTGAAGGTTTCATAACTGAAATCTGCATATGAGAGGGTACAGTATAAAAACCGGGCATCCTCATAAGAGCAATTCTCAAACGAAGCCGATTTCAATGAACTGTAATTAAACTTCGTGCGATTTAAGTTCGTTTCTAAAAAGACGACGTGATCCATAGTCGAGTGACTAATCTTGCTCTTTTCCAAATCCGCGTTGCTGAATTCTGAGTGGTTAAGGTTGCTGCTGTTGTATTTCCCACCGATCGTGGCAACATTGGAAAAATCCGCTCTCTTCATCGTTTCATTACTATATTTCAAACGTTCATTCTTTTCTTTTGGCTCATCATTCATTTGAACGACGTCAAAGTCTTCTTCCTTCACAAAACGTTCCTCCTAACGGTTGTCGTTAAAAATGATAACTCCGCGGGCAAACGGTCGTTATCATTCATTTTCTGATCCTTCTTCTAACTGCCTGCGCTTATGTGATAAATAACTCGTTACGAGAACAAAAGGCAAGAGGATAAGTGCAGTATCTCGTAGTTCGGTCACTCCTACAACAATTCCAGCAAAAGCAAAACCAAACACGACGAGACAAACGGATACGTTTACAATTCTAACGGTAGACACTGAAAATCGAAGTAAAAAATTATTCATACTCATACTTTATCATAAATGGTGTGAACGTTTCTCTACGTTTTGCTCAGAAGAGCCGATCATTCTTTTTATATACGCTTGTATATACGTAAAACCAAACGCCCACAGTAGAACGAGCACGCTCGCCATCGTCCATGTGTAAGCGCCAATCGAGGTCGTAAGTGTACTCACATGTATAATCATCATAGTAACGGGAAGAAGCGCACCAATGACCATGCCGTACTTGAGAATAGCGAGTTCATTTACGTCCCTTTTTACTTCAGGACTCGTCGTCCACAACACAACAGCTCCAGTCACGACGAGCGGAATTCCAATGAAATATAATAACGAATCCACAGCTGTGAACGCCGGATTTATTAACGTTGCTGAGTTGACGAGCATTCCAATAAACATCAAGTAAAATGCGACACGAAAAATCATTCGGTGTAAGTAATCCGCTGTGTTTTCTGTAGAAGACGTCATATGATCCTCCCCTTTACCCTCTATAGCGATCATCTCTCTTTTTTCCGCCGTTCATTGGATTTTTTCGTACGCGGAATCGTATTCGGACTTTGTTTTCGAATCCAGCGAATAAACGAGCGTAACTTAGCATCTTCTTTTAAGGCGCGGATGGTCGTTAAACGTGCTGCAATTTCCTGGTTTGTGTACAGTGCATGAATCTGTTTATGACAAGGAATGCATAGATTGGCCGTCTCCCCAAACGTTCCACCTTCAACTTTGGGAAGCAGATGGTGCGTCGTGCATTTCACCGGATGTCGACCACACAGTTCACAAGTGCTCATGGGAACCACCTTTCTTATAACCTTTACCCAAAACGCTCTTATTTCATGTCAATACCGAGCATTTTCGTTGCTGTTCACTGATACTTCCCGCTACTATAGGTAAATATAAAGAAAACGAAGGAGACGATACTTTATGGATGCATTTGTGTTCCGAAACCCAACGAAACTTATCTTCGGTGAAGATCAAACGAAAGCTCTCGCTGATGAGCTACCCTCATTCGGTAAAAATGTTCTACTCGTATACGGAGGAGGAAGTATTAAAGCAAACGGCTTGTACGATCGTGTCATCGAGCAACTAAACGGTGCCGGCAAAACAGTCATAGAACTTGCCGGTGTGGAACCGAACCCGAGGTTAACGACGGTTCGAAAAGGGATTGAACTCATTGACGAACATCATGTTGATTTCATCCTTGCCGTTGGTGGTGGGAGTGTGATCGACGCAACGAAAGCGATTGCCGTTGGCGCCAAACACGAAGGTGATATTTGGAACGTCATTACAAAAAAAGAAACCGCACAATCGGCAATGCCATTTGGCACAATTCTTACCCTCGCCGCAACGGGATCAGAAATGAACGCGGGGTCTGTCATTACAAATTGGGAAACGCAACAAAAGATCGGCTGGTCCAGCCCTTCCAGCTATCCGACATTTTCAATACTCGATCCGATAAATACAGTTTCTGCACCTCGTGACCATACGATGTATGGAATCATTGATATGATGACACACGTATTGGAAGCCTACTTCCACCCAGCTGAACATACACCATTGCAAGACCGGATTTGTGAATCGATTTTGCAAACGGTGATGGAAGCTGGACCCGAGCTGTTAGAAGACCTGACAAACCTTGATCATCGAGAAACAATTCTCTATTCAGGAACGATGGCGCTTAACGGCATTACGCAAATGGGAGCAAGAGGTGATTGGGCACACATAACCTTGAGCATGCGGTATCTGCCGTATCTGACATCCCTCATGCCGGAGGGTTGGCCATTTTGTTCCCTCATTGGATGAGAAAAAGCGTCGATGTGAATCCAGCAAGGGGCGCGCAACTCGCCGTCCGTGTGTTCGGTGTTGATGGAGCAGACAAAACGGATCGAGAGATTGCTCTAGAAGGCATTGATCGCCTTGCTTCGTTTTGGGCTGACCTCGGGGCACCGACACGACTCGCTGATTACGAGATTGGCACCGATCAGATTGAACAAATGGCCGGAATTGCTGCTGCGAACGGACCGTTTGGAAACTACTTTAAAATGGATGAAGCAACCGCTTATGATCTGCTAAAGAAAGCATTGTAAACGATATAGTGCCAGGGGCACTAACGCTCCCTGGCACTTCTTCTACTTTACTTAAGTCATACATAAGATAAAACGAAAAAATATTTTCGGTTTTATGTTGATTTTTGACTCGTGTTTCTCTCTTTACGTAGTAGGAAAGGAGTGATTGCTTTGAAAGCTGATGCTGTATTTGAAGGCGGTGGCATTCGAGGGATTGCATTCGCCGGGGCCATCTCTGCCATGGAGGAACACGGGGTAGAATGGGTCAGGCTCGCAGGGACCTCGGTCGGTTCCGTCGTTGCGGCACTGCTCGCAGCCGGTTATACGAGTAAAGAAATTCGTGCGATGCTTGAAACGCTCGATTATGAACAATTACGCGGTCGTACGTGGGTGAATCGTATCCCGATCATCGGCAACTTATACAACTTACTCTTTCACCTCGGCATCTACAAAAACAACTACCTCGAATCGTGGGTCCATAAACGCCTGCTAGAAAAAGGGATTCAAACGTTTGCCGACCTCCCTGATGAACGTTTAAAAATCATCGCTTCTGACATTACGAATGGGCAGATGCTCGTATTCCCCGATGATCTGCCGCGCTACAACATGACACCTAAAGATCTGAATATTTCAAAAGCCATTATGATGAGTACGTCCATGCCTTTCTTTTATCGCCCGGTCGTTTGGAAAACGAAAAACCAAAAAAAGTCCTACATTATCGATGGAGGTCTGTTGAGCAACTTCCCGGTTTGGTTGTTTGATGTCGAAGATCCCGAATTCCCGACATTTGGCTTTCATTTTATTAAAGAAGAAATTCGGGCAAATGCAACGATCCCAACGCCGTTTCATCTTTTCCAAAATATATTCAGAACGATGATGCAAGCCCATGACCTTCGGCATTTCAATGAGAATACGAGTGAACGGACGATCAAAATCGATACCGGGGAAATTACCGCTACCGACTTTGAATTGAACCGAGAAGAAATGCAATTTCTCTATAATTCAGGTTATGAGAGTGCACGCACATTTATGGAAGGTTGGGACTTCGAATCTCACAAATGGAAGCGAACGAAAACGAATCGTTAAAACCATCTTCCAATAAGGTCTTGTACCCATTGTACAAATGAAAATTGCTGATCTTCTTCTTCAGTAACCGTTTCTGAGGCTGCCTGAACTTGAAATGAGTCCAGCGTCGGTCTAAGCGTCTGTCTAACGAGTACGTCATCGTCGGCATCACGGATGACTAACTGACCTTCATCAACTTCATGAGACACCTCTTCACCACGAGCTACTGTATAATACGCACCTTGAACGACTTCGTATTCTTTTCCATCGTCTCCCTCAAAGAAGTCCCCTTCTTCAAGGATTTGCGTTTCGTAGTTTTGTCCTGCATAGCGAAGTAGCGCCCGTGTATCTTCGTATGAATCGTTCGCCGTTAAGGCATTCATTGTTACGACAATGTATTCATCATCTTCAATTTCTGCCATCGTAGCTAAAGTGAATCCTGATTGGGAAACGAATCCATTTTTGACGCCAATCACCTCGTCATGATCTCTGACTAATTGATGGTGATTGTAGATCGTCGTCTCCCAGCTCTCACTTTCCCAATCAAACTCTTCAATGGCCGCCAACTCCCGAAATGCGTCGTTATTCATCGCATATTGGGTAATGATGGCCATATCTTCTGCGGTCGTATAATGATCCTCATCAAACAGTCCATGGGCATTCGTAAAGTGTGTATTCTCCACGCCAATTCGTTCTGTTAAATACTCGTTCATGACACGCTGAAACGCTTCTTCGCTACCGGCGAGGTGTTCAGCAATGGCGACACCGGCATCATTACCAGAGTTAATGAGCAATCCTTTGATAAGTTGACCGAGCTCAATATCTTCTCCTTCCATGAGGAATACGGTTGTTCCAACAGCTTCGGTCGCTGCTTCACTGATTTCGACAGAGTCGGTCCATTCTCCATATTCAATCGCAATAATCGCTGTTAATATCTTCGTCATGCTGGCAGGAAACATATGCTGCTCAGCTTGTTTATCGTAAATAACGTCTCCAGACTTGGCATCGATGACGATGGCCGTTTCACTTGTAATCGTTGGAGACTCGGTTTCGGTTGCTTTTCCCATAACAGGAAAAAACAGCATACCTATGGCACTGAGTAATGCTACGCTTCGTTTAATTGTCATAACCACCCTATAAACGACATGTTCTGCATAGCATTTTACCGCAAAACACATGAAATTTTAAATGACATTTTCATTACAAGGATCAAAAATACAGTGCTAGAAATAGCATTGTTACGCATATGTTGGAGGATGAGGAGGGGTTTTATGTATCTCCATACTGTACAGGAAGGCGAGACGCTTCCTTCCATTGCTGCTGATTACCGTGTGTCGCTCACACAATTACTCCAACAAAATGCTGGGGTCAATCCGACGCAACTACAAGCCGGGCAAACCATACGTATTCCTGGACTGCCCGACCCTAGAACGATACCATATACGATTCGTGTTTCCATACACAATCACACCCTCACACTACTCCAAAACGGCGCACCGATTCGCGTGTATCCGATCGCTGTCGGTCGCATGGTTACGATGACTCCGGTAGGGTCTTTTGTAATCGTAAATCGCCAACCAAACCCTGGAGGTCCATTCGGTACGATGTGGCTCTCGCTTTCTAAGCTTCACTACGGCATACACGGAACAAACGATCCAGCCTCAATTGGTCACTCCGTCTCCCACGGTTGCATCCGGATGCACAACGCCGACGTTAACGAATTGGCAAGCATTGTGCCTAATGGAACCCGTGTGACGATTGAGTCTTAATGACTCATGCTTCTTTTAACTGGAGCTCAGATACGTTGTCATTAAGCTCATGGAGCACTTGCTTTAATTCATTTACAGCACGCTCAATCACTTGCGTATTCTTTAACTGACGATCCGTTTGTTCGTTGCTTTCTTTCACCGTTTCACGGTATTGTTCAGACACATCAGTCATATTATTGACCTTTTCTAAAGCAGAGTTTGCTTCGATATTAATCTCTGATGTGTGTGCGAGTGATGTACGCAAATCGTCATGTAGCTCGATTAATTGCTTAGAGATGGCTTCGAAATATTGTTGTGTACGTTCCGATTGTTCAAAACCTTCGCGAGTTGTTTTTAAATTTTTGCTCATTCGTGTACTTAATGCATCCGTTTCAGACTGAATTTCTTGAATGAGTGTAATAATCGATCTTGCATTTTGGTCAGATTGCTCCGATAAAGTCCGGATTTCTTTCGCAACAACTGAAAATCCTGCTCCCGCCTCACCGGCTCGCGCAGCCTCGATCGCGGCGTTTAGTGACAAAAGATTTGTTTGCTCAGCAATGGACGTAATGAATGATGAAATCTTACTAATCTCTTTCGTCTTTCCGTTCAACTCGGTCATGCTGCTCGTCATCTCTTCTGTGCTCGTCGCAATCTCTCGAATGCCTTCCATTGTGCGATTCATCTCATGGGCACCTTCTTGCGATGAGTGACTCGCCACGCTCGCTCTCTCCTCTGTCTCCTTATTTCTTTGGATAATGGCTTCTGCAACTTCCACCACTTTCATGAGGGAGCCTTTACTCGCATAAGCGTTCTCCACTTGAGTAACAGCCCTAGATCAATATGAGAAAAGGTCTCAACGGTGCGGTTCGCTGACAGCTTAGCATCTGCAGATGTATGTTGAAGCTGTGCAACATTCGATGTCACCGCATCCGTCGTTGATGCGATGTTGCCAAGCAAAGCTTTAATCACAGACTGATGACGAATGGTCTGTTCGTTCACTTCCTTTGCATGACGATTACGGACGACAATTTGAATCATTAGCGCACCTGAAGTCGCCAAAAGAAAAACAGCATGGATCATAAGCAAAGAAAACGGATATTGGTCTGTACCGCAAATGAGTTCTGGGAATGTGAAATAGCCAACAAAATGCTGGAGGGCAAAAATAATCGTGCTTACAATGATGAGGTGTAAGTGTGCATAATAAGCAAGAGCTGCCAACACCATAAAGATGGAGAAATGATATTCTACGAGGCCATCTCCAATGGCAATGATGGCAATGCTACTAAACGTTAGCGACAACATAACGAGCCACTGAACCCACTTATACGCATGACTTCTGAGGTGCACAATCAACGCCAACACAAATAGCACAATTGGCAAAAAGAAAAGTACAGCGATAATGCCTGTGTACTGTCCTGTGCCAGCCCTGCCTGTTAAGAGTAAGTACGTATCAAGCCAACCGACATAACCGTGCAAGAATGACACCAAACTCATAATCCCAAGTACAAATGCAGTAAAAGCCAACATTACTGTATTTTCTTTACGTTTCACTAAACAACCTTCTTCCTAAGTCTTTATCCCTAATAATTACTATATATACCTAAATACTTACATTTGTAAACATTTATTTACAAGTTTTTATAGTATATCGTGCTATTTTTACTGATGAACAGTTTTGTAGGGAGGCTAATGGACCTCTCAGTTGTTAAGCGGTTGAACCCTTATGATCTAGACGAATGTTTTATATAGGTTGAGCTTTTGATTTTCCTATAGGAGCTTGATTTTCACTGCAGGCGAATGCTTTTATTCAAGGGTGACGTTGGCTCATCCTTTTGTCGACCGAGATCACTGAAAATTAGCTCCTCGTTCACATGAACGAGGAGCATGATTTATGAAGTAATTTCAAATGGGTCGTTACCCACGATGGGCAGAATTTCTTAAATTTACACCTTTCGCGCAGTTTGTTCCAACTGGAGCGCAGATTCCAGGCTGAAGTGCCAACGACACGTCGGACCCATCGGGGCCGAAGCCAAATCGGACTCGGTTCGGCGCGGCTCGCACCGACGTCTTTTGGGTACTTCGGGGCGGAGATATACACATTACTCGGTAATCTGTTACCGAGTTTGCTCATTCTGTTCCCTAGTTTAAGAGAATATCGCTTTTCCTGCGATTTTCCTCAACTTGAGCACAGTTCGGTCGCAACTCGAGCACAGTTTCGACTTTACAAGGCTTACCACTGGTTCTTGAAGAAATTCTTTCGTTCAACTTATATAAATCGCACTATAGGCGGTTCTATGGTTCGATTCTTCGTTTCTATGGACAGACTTCCGACAAGATACTTCGTATAGAAAGCAACAGCCACCCATAGATCGTTCTGTGGGTGGCTGTTCGTCCCGCGTCAGGCGCCAATGCTCAGAACTCATGCATGGAGCGATGCTAAATCTCTAGTTACACATCACCTGGTAATTTCTAGGAGATCTGTGATCTAGATCACGCCCCGCCAACCTAACTCACCGAAACAATCTGGACCGCTTTACGCACCCCACCCCGACACTAGCTAATCTATAAACCTTCGTTTCTAGACCAAACGCCACTCAGTTTATTCATAGCACTTACTAAATACGTGGCTACATCGGGTCTACCCTGCTTTTCAAGGTCAGCTGAACCTAAAAAAATCTGCCGCGGCCAACGGGCCGGGCAGATCGGGAAACGGTTTAGATCATGAGCTGTTTGTCTTCGATAACTGCGCGTAATGATGAGTATACTTTTTGTTCAACGGTGATGCCGAGGTTGACCATCGTTTGGGCAACTTCTGGTCGAACTCCGCTGAGCACCACTTCGACGCCGATGAGCTTCAAGGAATTCATGACTTTAAACATTTGACCTGCAACCATCGTGTCAATAATGCTTACACCCGATAAGTCGAGAATGATTCTGCGCAGTTGCATTTCCGAACCTTTCTCCAATGCATTCGTCATTAAATACTGGGCACGGTTCGTGTCAATTTCACCGATGATCGGAATGACACCTGTGTCTTTCGTTAATTGTACGACCGGGACGGACAGCTCATCAATTGCATATTTCGCAGATTCGATACTCCTATGGTAGTCTCGCATGTACGCTCGACTAACGATGAGCACTGCACTATCCATCACTTGACTAAATTGATAGACGATGTCATAAAAGTCATCGAGTGTAATGGCTTGCTTCTTTGCTTCGTCGCGAATGATTTCACTGATGACGCTCCGGTAATACGCAATCTCATGTAAGCCCACGTCTAATGGCAACTGTAGTTGAACGAGTACGTTGGCCACTTGTGTACCCCATGATTGAATTGCTTCTTTCGACTCTTCAGGTTCACTAACAATCGATTCGGCATAAACTTCGATGAGCTTTACACGCCAAGGCGTTAATTGCATTTCTTGCGTCGAGTCGCTAATGTTACTATGCTGCTCAGGCATCTCGGAAAGCTCGAACTTTCTACGAAGAATCTCGTCCATAATCGGCGATAGCAATTCTTGTGACTTTATCATGTAATAGACTCCATCTCTTGTGTCTTATTGATTTCATTTTATCATGAAACACAAGAAGTGCAATTGTCTAGTCCATCGTTCGTTGGATCGTTTCGACTTCGGGTTGAATCGTTCCTAAAGCGCGGTTTGTGAGTCGACCTTGTTCTTGGAATTGAGCGATCAACTGTTCAAATCCACCAAGATGCTGACGAACCTTTTCCTCATCCCCTCTTTCTTCAAAATAATCGAGTGTTTTTAGGTGAAGTTGTAGCAAATGTGTAGCGATTGGATCGATGTCTCCTGCCTTTTCGTATTCAGTTACGAGCGTCTGGATCGTTTGAATACTTGCGGGGTTCAGTTGAACCTGAGCAGATACGAGTAGATGATCTGAGGCTTGCGAATCGATCGTTTCGACTTCGGAAATCTCCATTCCTGGAGAAGTTAGCACGTAATCAATTCTCCGATCTGGCGCCCCAGCAGGAAATGTGTACCCTTCCCCAACCCCTGCCACGTCCCACACATCAACAAATTGTTCAAACAGCGGCGCGAGCTCGGGGGCATCTGGCATAGCATTTAGGTCACCGGTCAACACCGTGTTCGGGTGGGCAGCCATAACATCTTGCATATCGGTCACTTGCATTTCACGAACTGTCGGATCGCCTCGATAATCAAGGTGTGTTGAATAGAACCAGAGATTCGCATCGCCGACTCGAATGCCAGCTTCTGGAAACCCTGGCGTGAGCGTAGGTTCCGGATCGGCATCTTGGGTAGACAGCCTAGCAATTGAATGGTTAAATGTTTCAAGAAATGGATAGTCACTCAAGATGGCTAATCCAAACTGGCGGTCCGGTTCGCCGGGGATGTCAGCGTCATACGTGTATATAGGCGCAAAAAACACTTCCATATCCAACAATTCAGCTAGACGAGTCGCCTGATCCTCAAAATCACTACGACTGCCCCAATGCACGTCCACTTCCTGCAAACCGACGACTTCCGCTTCAGACGCTGCAATGGTTTCTGCAATCGCCTCAAGGCCTAGTCCTTCGGTTCCAGCTGCAATGTTGTACGTCGCCACAGTCACATCGTTTTCAGCCGAAACCCCGCGCACATCGAAATAAAGAGCGGATACAACGACGAACACAGCCGGTAACACCCATCGTTTACTGCTTTTCACACTCAATCCTCCTCCCAAGATTCGATCACTTCACTCGCGTGCGCTTCAAGAACCTGCGCCACATCTTCGTTGATTTGTCCCGAACGTGTAAACATATCAATCATTTGGAGAAAACTGTTCATATGTTGAACGACCTTATCAGAACGTTCTTGCTGTTCAAAATGGTCGACCGCTGACAAATGAACGTTTATTGTCCGAATTACCGAGCGATCCGTTAGCCTTCCGCTCTTCTCGAGTTGCGAAACGAAAGTTTTCATATACGTTGCGTCAATGTGATAAGAGAGTCCATGACCAAACTCATAATGATCCGGGATTGTCACCGGGAGCAATCCTTGTGGATTCACTTCTCCGGTTAGAATTTTAGCAACCGCTTCATGCGAAATCGCCCGGTTCCCGTATGCGGCTATATAGGCATCCACGCCAGGAAATTCGGCAATGTCGTAAGGATTACGTGCGGCAGTAACAATGACAGGTTTCCCTACGGATTGTAAAGCGGTCACGAGCTGTTGTTGTTGCTCACTTAAATGCGCAGAATGGGTAACAATGACAACAACATCGTGAGCGGCAGCTTCATCTGCCGCAGCATTGATGTATTCCTCTGTCGGCGCATCTGCTGTGTGAGCAATGGACGTATTAAATCCACGCACATTGAGATGTTCTTCTAACATGTTGGCATTGGCAACGTTTGGACCTACGACGAGAACATCATCTTCCATCTGTAACGGAAGAACACTGTCATTTTTTACGAGGGTAATGCTCTTGTCCGCAATGGTTGCCGCCTGACTAAGATGATCGCCATTGCCAATCACATCCAAGCCGTCGGGATGTTGATACGGATCGTCAAACAAACCTTGGTCAACTTTTTGTTGAACAATTCGACTGACAGATTCATCTAAACGACTCTCGCTAATCTCACCGGAGTTCACCGCTTCCAGCACAGATTCATATGCGAGTTCAACATTTGGAGGGTTTAACAATAAATCAACTCCAGCCTTGATTGCCTCCACAGGCACTCGTTCTGGCGGTACGACGTTCGCCCCTGACATGCCAAGACTGTCTGTCACGATGAGCCAGTAAAACCAAGTTCATCACGCAAAAGGTCTGTCAAAATTGGTTTTGACAACGTTGCTGGCAATCCAGAGTCGTCGAGGGCGGGCACGACAATATGCGCAGGCATAATTGCGTCCACACCTGCAGAAATCGCTTCTTTGAAAGGGGCGATATCTTCTTCAAATAAAGTTTCTAGATCTTTTTCAATAATTGGCAGGCCATAATGCGAATCTACATCCGTGTCCCCATGACCGGGGAAATGCTTTGCCGTCGCCATCACTTGTTGATCTTGGTATCCTTGAATTTGCGCAACCCCAAGATCTGTAACTAGCTCTGGATCTTCGGAAAATGACCGGATGCCTATGACCGGGTTAGCAGGGTTCACGTTCACATCTAACGTCGGGGCGAAATTCATGTTGATGCCTAGCGCATGCAATTCTTTCCCTAAGATTTCTGCAGATTGGTGGGCATACTCAATAGCGCGTGTCGCGCCAACCGCCATATTCCCAGGTAATTCAGTTGCAGGATGCGTGACTCTAGCAACTGTCCCTCCTTCTTGGTCCGTCGAGACGAAAAGAGGAATGCCACCATTTTCAACGGAAATTTCTTGTATACCGTTGGATAGTGCGTTCACTTGCGTGGCGTCAAGAGGGGTGCCGATGTTGTCTGTCCAGTTGAAATAGATAATGCCACCGATGTGATAGTTTTCGATCACTTCTTTGATATTCTTGCCCCCTCGATTATTGTTCATGTTGATTTGTTCATAGACGGGGTCTGTCGGTGTTTGCCCATACACGTGCACGATGAAGAGTTGGCCGACTTTCTCTTCGAGCGTCATGTCATTGATGATGGTTTTCACGTCAATATCGATTGGTTCTGCTCCCACCGCTTTAGAGGAAGGCATAACGACCGAGGCGATGACCATCATGATAAGAAACGATCGGATGAATTTTGTCCACATTACCAGATCTCCTTTTTCTCAATTTTCTTACTAATTATCAGTAAAAGATTAGCATTTGCCTCATGTGTTGTAAAATTAGCGCACGCTTTTTTTCGGTCATATTCCCCAATCATTCGACCCATTCGTGACTTACGACAGTTCACATTTGATTGGATGCGGGGGCGTTCGCCAAGCTTCAACACGAACGCCGTCGAATAATTGAGAAGAAAATCAGTCAGGCTGTGGATTACAATTTCATTAAATCTCTTTCATCTTTACGCGAACTGCTATATATTTTTAGTCATGTGTTTGTTCTTCCCTCATATACTGCATAGGTGTACTCGCGGTTTTCCCGAAAGGACTTTCCGCCTAATCTATAGAAAAAGCGTTTATTTTTGCACGTGTAAGGGGATAGAGGTAACGCATACTTACTATTGCGACGACTCAAACAAGTCGCAAATACGGAGGACTCGACATGAAAAAAATGAATATGCTGCTTTCAACTTCTGCGCTAATGCTCGTGTTAGCAGCTTGTGGTGATGAAGACACAGAAACGGATGCAGATGTAAATGAAGAAGCGGCTCAAGAAGAAGACACAGACGTTGAACCTGTCGAAGACGAAGAAGACACAGAAACAGCAGACAACAGTGAAGCAGAGGAAATTCTAATGCAGTCTATGGAAGCAATGGAGCAAGTGAACAGCTTCCGCTCGGAAATGGATATGGACCAAACGATCAGTTTTGACGGTGAAGACATGGTAATGGATTCAAGCGCGGTCATGGAAGTGATCGTTGACCCGATGATGTTCTCACAAACGATGACGATGCCAGACCCTATGTCTGAAGAAGAAATGGAAATGGAACAATACATGGATGAAGACGGCACGCTCTATATGTACGATGAAATGAGCGGTGAATGGTTGAAGATGAGCGGCGAAATGATGGGTATGGAAAACTTAGAAGACTTCCAAATGGCTCCTCAAGACCAGCTTGAAATGTTGCTCGAATACGCGAATGAACTGTCCGTAGAAGATGAAGGTGATCGCTATGCCCTCACGATTGAAGGTTCAGGTGACGATCTTATGGAACTGACACGTGAACTTACGCAAATGCAACAAGGTGACCAACAAATGGCTGCTGAAATGGATCAAATCTTCCAACAGATGGACATTAATGTATTTGACTACGTGATCTACATTAATAAAGATACGTACTATCAAGAAGAAATGACCATGAATCTTGAAATGGAGATTGAAGAAGAAGGCGAAACAATGACGATGGTTCAAGAGACGCACGCAACCTTCTACGACTTCGATGAAGTCGAGTCCATTGAAATTCCACAAGAAGCTCTAGATAACGCCATTGATATGGGTGAGATCGAGCAAGAAATGCCTGAGTTTGACGAAGACATTGAAGATGATGAGCTAGATGTGGACGAAGAAGACACAGATAGCGACGAATAACAGACGATCTAAACCGCCCCTGCTGGGGCGGTTTTTTTGTTTCTCAAAAAAAATGATCCGATAAGTGATCCAAATGGGCATCCGCATCGTTAGCTATGGTATACGTACTTTTCAAATGATTGACGAGATTATTTCACAAATTCATTGAGGCGATATGTATGAAAGTAATGACACTGTTTACGCTCACTGGTTTTCTTGTCATTCTTGCAGCGTTTACGTTCGTCACGATGAACGCCCCCGATGCAGAAGATGAGGACGTAACTAGCCGTCCGGTCGCTCCTGAACGATCCGTTGGAGATGAAACGACCGACTCATACTCTGAAACCGCGCAAGAAGTGAGCCAACCCCGTCCACCAGCACCGGAAAACGTGGAGATTACGGGTACATTTCTCACTTGGCACGCCGTTCGTGAAGACGACATTCGCGGTTATCGAATCTACAAAGGCAGTGGCTCTAACTTTGAACCTGTGGCGACAGTTACACAAAGTGAAAGAAAAACGTATACCGATGATGACATTGACCAATTGGATTATTACGTGACGACGATCGCGGAAGACGGCACCGAATCTGAGCCTTCTAACAAAGTCTCTCAATAATTTTTTAAAAAAAATTTAAGAAAAAGTGATCCAAATCATTTTCGATTACGTTAGCTTAGGCAACTAGGCTTTGAGACATCGTCAGAAAAGCGAACACCAAGAACAACTTAAATGTCAAAATCGATACGGTGACTGAGGAGGTGCTTTCCATGTTAGATGTAACCCAACTGCTAAATGATGTCCTAACTGAGAGTGGAAACGAATCAGGAAATATTACCATTTCACTAAATGTTCTATAAGAAAAGATAAGTATTCGTAGGAGGTGATTCTCATGTTCGATATCACGCAAATCTTGAACGATGTTCTTACTGAGAGTGGCACCGACTCAGCAACTTTCGATCTTGATTTCAAAGTATTCTAGTTGGAGCAACTTTTAATCTTATAAAGGAGGTGTTTTCCATGAACGACATTACGCAAATTCTTAATGATGTGCTTAACGGGAGCGGGAACGACTCCGCCAACATTGGCCTTGACTTAAACATTCTTTAATTCTTTTCAACCTTTTAGGAGGTGTTTCTCTTGGATTTTACACAAATTCTTAATGACGTGTTGAACGATAGCGGGAACGACTCGCTTAATACGGGCATTGACTTGAATGTCCTATAAATTAAAACGAATACAGATAGGGAGGTGTTTTCCATGAACGACATCACACAAATTCTTAATGATGTACTCAACGGGAGCGGAAACGAATCCGGAAACATCGGTCTTGATTTGAACATTCTTTAAGTCTTTTAAATTTCTAAGAAAATAATAATCGCGTAAGCAGCGAGGTGGACGCCAACGTATTCCCATCCATCTTGCAAATGGAAGCAATTCTTCTACTTTGGAGGTGAGTATCACATGTTAGATCTTACACAAATTCTTAATGGTGTGTTGAACGATAGCGGGAATGAATCACTTAATTCAGACCTTGACTTAAACATCCTATAAATTCATTTGAATACAAACAGGGAGGTGTTTTCCATGAACGACATCACGCAAATCTTAAACGATGTGCTTAACGGGAGCGGAAACGACTCGCTTAACACAGGTCTTGACTTGAACATTCTTTAAGTCTGTGAAACCTCTACGAAAATAAGAATAACAAAAACAGCAAGGTGAGCGCAGGTCTACTCCCGTTCATCTTGTGAGCCGAAACAATCCCTTAACTTCGGAGGTGAGTATACATGTTAGATCTTACACAAATTCTTAATGGCGTGTTGAACGATAGCGGGAATGACTCGCTTAATTCAGACCTTGACTTGAATATCCTATAAATTCATTTGAATACAAACAGGGAGGTGTTTTCCATGAACGACATCACGCAAATCTTAAACGATGTGCTTAACGGGAGCGGAAACGACTCGCTTAACACAGGTCTTGACTTGAACATTCTTTAAATCTTTTTAAACCTTTTAGGAGGTGTTTCTCTTGGATATCACTCAAATCCTTAATGACGTGTTGAACGATAGCGGAAACGATTCGCTCAATACAGGTCTCGACTTGAACATTCTTTAAACGTTAGCTAATCCTAAAAAGGAGGTGTTTTCCATGAACGACATTACGCAAATCTTAAACGATGTGCTCAACGGGAGCGGAAACGACTCCGGAAACATCGGTCTTGACTTGAACATTCTTTAAGTCTTTGAAACCTCTACGAAAATAAGAATAACAAAAACAGCAAGGTGAACGCCGGTCTACTCCCGTTCATCTTGCAAATGGAAACAATTCTTCTACTCCGGAGGTGTGTAACATGTTAGATCTTACACAAGTTCTTAACGATGTGCTTAATGACAGTGGGACTGACTCATTAAACACAGATATTGATTTTAATCTCCTTTAAATGATCTAACCAACCTGTCGGGAGTCCTCTCTCGGCAGGTTTTTAAATTCGATTGAAGTGGTGAAACCCGATGCTGGAGCTAATGAGAATTTACTTAAAACCTTATCGAGCTAGATTAGTGCTTATTGCTTTTTTAGTATTTCTACAAGCCATCCTGCAACTGACCTTGCCTACACTTCTCGCTGAGCTAGTTGACGTAGGGATTGCCAATGCTGATATGTCTTATATTATCCAGATTGGCCTTTGGATGTTATTGATCACGCTCGTAACCGTAGCAGTGACAATTTTGTCTGGCTATCAGACTTCGAAATTAACATCTTCAGTTGCCGTTACAATAAGAGAAAGGTTATACGCCAGCGTCCAAGGTTTTTCGCTTCAAGAATATCGTCAATTCGGTCATTCAACATTGCTCATCCGGACGACAAATGATGTTCAACAAGTCCAGACGATCTTATCTCTTCTATTAAAAACAATGCTGCTCGCTCCAATGATGTTCATCGGCGCATTTATTCTTTCAGTAACAAAAAACGTAATGCTCTCATTCATCCTTATCGCGCCGCTTCCTATTATTATTCTTATTGTCATTGGCTTTGCAAAAAAAGGTGGCGTATTGTTTACCGCTCTACAAAAAAAGGTGGACCAATTGAACCGGACACTGCGCGAAGGCATCACCGGAATTCGTGACATTCGTTCATTTAACCAAGTCGATCGGGAACGAGAGCGCTTTTCAGAAGCCAATCATTCCTACCGAGATGCCGCAATTCATGTTCACCAGCTCATGATTTATCTCACACCGATCATGATGTTCATCTTGAACTTTTCAATTGTAGCGCTTTTGTGGTTCGGTTCACTGCAACTAAATGCAGGCGAGCTGCAAGTCGGGGACCTTATGGCCTTTATTCAATATGCGATGTACATTCTGTTCTCGATCATGTTGACGTCCGTTCTGTTTGTCAGCTTCCCAAGGGCGTCGGTATCCGCAAAACGGATTCTAGAAGTGTTAAATACAGAGTCGAACATCAAAAAGCCGGCACAGTCGTTATCGCCCGAACAACCGTCCAACCTACGCTTTTCTAACGTTTCCTATCAGTATCCAAATGCAGAAAAACCTGTGCTCACAAACATCACTTGTACGATTCCTAATCATAAACGTACCGTCATCGTTGGAGGAACGGGTGCAGGAAAGTCGACGTTTCTGCAATTGATCCCAAGACTGTTCGATGTGAGCTCCGGGAACATTGTGTTCGGTGGCATCGATTTACGAAATATGGACCCAGAAGCGTTGCGTTCGGTTGCAACGTTCTCGCCGCAAAACACTCAGCTTTTTTCAGGGACGATTGAAGAGAATCTTCGCTTTGGCTCAAAGGACGTTTCAAAGGATGAGATCGACCGAGCGCTAACGATTGCTCAGTGCACATCTTTTGTTCGTGAACTTCCTGATGGTCTCCAGACGATGTTAACGCAAAATGGGAAGAATTTGTCAGGTGGACAGCGTCAACGTTTAGCCATCGCACGCGCGCTCATTCGCAACACACGCATGTATCTCTTTGACGAAAGCTTCTCTGCCATCGATGCAGGAACGAAGGGTGAACTATTTGATGAACTGTTCGAAGCGTTAGATGCAAATACTGTCATCATCGCAACACAAGACGTTGAGATTGCCAAACGAGCAGATCATATTGTCGTTTTAGATCAAGGAGAGATCATCGCAGATGGAACCCATGACGAACTTTTGCAATTGAGTGCGATCTATCACGAACTAGCGGCCACACAATCGGAGGAGGGTACCCGATGAAAAACCAAGATTTTAAAAAACAATGGGGTACATTAAAACGACTTCTCGGCTACCTTAGGCCGTATCGTTTCCGGTTGTTGGCTGTTGCAGCAACGTCTGTGCTAAGCACGTTGTTTATCATACTCGGTCCATTTGTTCTCGGCCTAGCCATTACAACATTGTTTGAAGGGACCGTTAACGGTTCAGGCATTGACTTCTTTCAGGTCGGTCAAGTGTTGTTAGGGCTAGCTGCACTCTATTTATTTAGCGTATATTTCTCTTATATCCAAGAATACTTGATGGTTGGTGTTGCACAGCGCGTCACCTATACCCTTCGTCATGAACTGCATGATCAGCTCATGAAGCTCCCGATTACTTTTTTTGATCGTGTCAGCACAGGCGACTTGATGAGTCGTGGGGTGAATGATCTTGATAAGATCAGTAGCACGTTGCAACAGACGATCACCCAAACGATTACGGCTGTAATGACGATGATCGGCGTCGTCGTCATGATGCTTATCATTAGCCCGCTTCTAACTCTCATTGTATGTATAACCTTGCCGATAAGCATCCTGATTACAAAGCGAGTCATTGGGTACTCCCAAGTGCAATTCAGGAAGCAACAACAAGCGTTAGGTACACTGAATGGGTACGTTGAAGAGAGCTACACGAATCATTCACTCATCCAAGCGTATCATCAAGATGAGTCGATGAAATCTAAGTTCAAACATCACAATACTTCCTTATATGAGGCCAATTGGCGATCGCAATTTCTTTCAGGGCTCATCGTGCCCTTGCTCAACCTCTTGAACAATATCATCTACGTCGTTATTGCGATCATAGGTGGAATTTTCGTCGTTCAACGTACGATTGCCATCGGTGATGTTCAAGCACTCATTATGTACATTCGCATCTTTACCCAACCGATCAACAGAGTCGCAAACATTACGAATACCATCCAGGCGACGATTGCTTCTGCCGAGCGGGTATTTCAAATTATTGATCTCGCTATGCCTAATCATACGAACGGTACAGCCGTTCCAGAAGGTCATGGGGAAATCTCATTTAAACATGTGTCGTTTCAGTACGATGCAAACAAACCCGTTCTAAAAGACATTAACGTAAAACTAGAGGCCGGTGAGGATGTAGCGATTGTCGGTGCATCCGGTGCGGGAAAAACGACGCTAGCGCTTTTGCTATTACGGTTCTATGAAGCAAACGAAGGATCAGTTTCTATTGATGGTTTAGATATTCGTACCATTCAAGAAGATGCGCTTCGAAGGCAAACGAGCATCGTCATGCAAGATCCGTGGCTATTTAGCGGTACGATTCGCGAGAACATTACGTTCGGGCGGCCCCTGTCTTCTGAAGATGACATGATTACAGCCGCCGTCCAGGCTAGAGCGGATGCATTTATCCGCAAGCTTCCAAATGGGTACGATACACACCTTGATGAACAAGCTTCCGGGTTGTCTGAAGGTGAAAAACAACTACTTTCGATCGCTCGTGTCATGCTCAGTGATCCTCGCATTCTCATCTTAGATGAAGCAACAAGCAATGTGGACAGTCGGACTGAATTACAAATTCAAAAAGGACTTCAACAACTAAAACAAGGCCGAACGACCGTAACCATTGCCCACCGTCTGCACACCATCCAAAATGCCGATCGCATTCTCGTCATGCAAGGCGGACAGATCGTTGAAGATGGCGCCCATGAAACACTCGTTCATAGCGGCACGCATTACCGCCAGCTGTTTAAACGAGAACTTGACGCAGCTAAAGAATTCTGAAAGAGCCGCCTCCTCTTATCACGGTGAAGTCCATCAGCTTTCTTATAAATCAGTTTGGAATTAGATACAGCATGAGTAGGCATCTGGTTTCACCATAATTAATAGCCACATCACCAATCATTGAATGGCATCGACAAAAAACGATGAACACCATCTTTACATGGTGTTCATCGTTTTTTCGTTACAATCTTTCATTGGTTAAGGACTAAAGAATTTCTCCGTGTAATACGTTGATCTTCTTCATTAAATGCGACACCGACTCCGAGGGCGTCGAAGTGACCTTGCAAAATGTTCTCGCGGTGCCCTGCAGAATTCATAAGTCCTTCGTGGGCAAAGATGCTGCTCCATTGACCGTACGCAAGGTTTTCACCTGCGGTTCGGTAGGAGATGCCGTCGTCATCCATGCGATCGAACGGTGATTCGCCTTCTGGATTCGTATGGCTGAAGAACTGTTGGTCTGCCATATCTTGGCTATGATCTCTCGCTGTTGAACGAACGGCTTCGTCCCACGTTAACGGTGCGAGACCCCGTTTCACGCGCTCCGCATTCGTCAAGTCAAACAGCTGATATTCAAACCCGTCTCTTAGTGACTCGTCTTGGGCACGATACATCGCACTTCTACTTTGTTCAATTTCTTCATCAATGATTTGCAGCGCGGTTACCCGACTTTCCTCATGCACGTCATAAAAGACGGTAACGTATTGATTTTCTTCAGCGAACACATCATGTTCGCCGTCTCCATCGAGCTGATATCGAATGAGCCTTTTCTTAAGTAAGATTCAGGCTCACCAAGTTCCCCTCGCACATCTTCTTGAAGACTGCCAAATGAAAGATCGCTCGTCGATGAAATTAAGTCTTGGTTCGTATATAAGCCACGCACTTGCTCTTCCTCGTCATACATCACCTGAACATAGTTGTGATATTGATCGTGGTACGTGACCCATTCCAAGCCGTATTCACTCAGTGAAGACCGTTCAGGGGAACCTACTTCAGCTTCAACATCCGACCGATCGTCACCCATTTCAATATTATGGATGGAGAACAATTGATCCGTTGGCTCGTGCAAATCTGGATCTTCGACATCTTCAGGTGGTTCATCTGAGTTGCCTGTAATGGCATTGATGACCGAATGAATCATACGGTTAATATCTTGGAATAGCTCTCTCAGTTGAAAATCATCTGCAATCTCTTCCCTTGACTGATTAATCGTATCCCATAGCGTTGATTCTTCAGCTGCATCGGCAGCTCCCGGATTTATATAGAAAAAGGCAATCGCAAACATAAACACATACAGGGATCTTTTCAAATTGGATACGCTCCTTCTGTATACCAAACTCGCCTCATAAAAATGAACGCTGTTTTTCTCCCTTACGTTACACATGTTCCTTTTTCTACTATACACCGTTTCCGCCGCCGATAATCCTTGTTAACGAAATTGAAAGAATTTCGCCGTTGCCAAAGGGAACTTTTACTTTGATTTATGTCTTCTATTATGTAACGCTTTTACTTGATTAAAAAACGTGTCCACTGGGCCATCAACCCACGCATCAACGATTACTTTATGAATCGGCAACGGGTGGACGACTGTGCTCGTACTCCCGAATTCTCGCTTCCATTCACGTAATTGGCTTGATGACGTGGCGTACACAATTCGCCCCATCCCTGCCATCGCATGAGCCGTTGCACACATCGGACAATGCTCACCTGACGTATACACGGTAGATTGGTGTCTCTCTTCTTGATTGAGATGAACAGATGCAAAGCGAACGAGCTCAATTTCTGGATGTTTCGTCACGTCCCCTGAGGATACACGGTTATAATCCTCGGCAAGAATTGTACCGTCTGCGGATACGAGGACCGAGCCAAACGGGTCATTGCCCTCGGCCAACCCTTTTTCGGCAAGAGAAACCGCACGTTCAAGATAGTGGATGTCTTGTTCTGTAATCATGCCCGACTCCTCCTTATGTCTTTTTTCATTATAATGTTCGTCTCTTCGTAGTCGAGCTTCTCGTAAAGACTCCTTGCAACAACGTTATGGCCCAACACTTGCAACCCGAGTCGAGAAATGCCCATCTTCGTTGCCAGTCGCTCGACTTCTTGCATCGTTTGTTTGCCCCACCCTTTCCCTTGATGTTCAGGGGATAGGGAAATATCATATATAAAACCTTCATCGTCTGATACTTTGGCAAACCAAACGAGACCTAGCGGGGTTTGTGCATCGTACACATCGTACAGAAAGTGCCCGGTCGTTTTATCAAGATGTGGCAACAACCGCTCGTACGTCGCTCGGGACCGCTCTTCTGCCTCCTCTTCTTTCCACGTTCCGGATTTCACATTTTCTCGGGCGTACTTTCTAATAGCCGTTTCCACGTAACGCTCTACATCTTCACTGTTCATGCGAACGAGTGTAACCAAATTTCTCCCTCCAGGTCATCATTAGAATGGCAAGTATTCTTCATTTCCTACTTCCATGAGTAGTGGAAAGACCGCAATCACTGCTACAGCTAACACGGTAAACACGCTCATAATCCCTAAAAAAGACAGACTTGTAAACAAGCTAAGTACTGGGATCATGAGCGGCAATATCGCAGTGATCACACCTCGCTTCTTTGCGCGCTTCGTTAAGTATTGAGGTACGTGACAATGAGAACAATTCATATGATGAATGCGGGTAAACGCTTGCTTCAAACTCCATCGATAGCTCCATAATTGTTGGCAATTTTCACAAATCGGAATCGTGATTACCTCCTCTTTACACATGTGTGTAGCGTAGCATACTAAATTTGCCACCGTCCATGCTCCATGATCAGAACCGTCCGTTCCGCTTTTAGCCCGTACACGTTCATCTGTTCACTACCGATCATTACGTCTTCATGAATGGCTGATTCGTTCATCTACTGCCATTCGTTCTTCCACACTCATCTGCTCACCGTCGTACAAGTTGTCTACATACGCTCCTCCAAAAGCGATGTGTGAAGCCGCATTTTCATCGAGCAACACATTCAAAAATGTTACGCCTGTTTTTGCGACGGCTGCATCTGCAGCAACGAGCGCAACCTCTCCGAGCCTACTCGCCCCGTCATCGGTTTGCAAATAGGCAAACAAGCGAGCGTTCGGAGGTTCAATGCGCACGAGACGGCCTGTTTCAAAGAACAACTGCACATCCTCAAACGTTTGCCCTAGCAGATGCACCGGTTTCGTCAGCGTACAAAATCCGGTTACTCCTCGTTTGTTCGGCATCGTCCACACTTCCTCTACAGGAATGTTGGAAAGAAACACGCGCCCGTCTTTCGTTTGTTCAGACCCGCCTGTCCACCGATGCCCATCAATTAACGTCACGGTCAAATCCGTTACCGGGCTCACAAATCGCAACGCGTCAAACCGTGCATCATTGAGCAATGCGACCTTTTGTTTAAGCGCTTCATCACGACGCTTCCAAGCGAACACCGGGTCTGTTTCATATGCGCCACACACATTTAGGATGAGCGACCACAATTGCTCAAGTGCCCGCGCTTCGCTTAGATCAGGGAACAACTGCACCGCCCACTCCGTTGTTGGCGCACAAACGACGACCCATTTGTTATGATTTTCCATTCCGAATTGCCGCACCGGTCGCATCGCCCGTGCTTTCGCCTGACGGACGGCCAATGCTCTCTTCTGTAAATTATCATCGGCGTACTGTGAAAATGTCGGTGACGTGATCGTAATCGTGGAATACCCTGCCCGCATATTGTTTTTTTCATTCGTAACAGCAACCTCTGGGTATGTATGAAGAAATTCTTCGTGCATGTGTTCAGTTCTCGCATCCTCAATGCCAGGGTCGCGTACGTCGAGCTCCACATGTTGGGCACCTCTACGATACGCCTCTTTCACAATTTCTTGCACGAACGCTAGGTGCTCAGGGTGACAGTTGACACGCACCAGTTCGCCCGGTTTTACCCGAATCCCAATCTGTATGATGATTTGGGCATACGCACGTATACTCATGAGTTTCCCCCTTCCGTTTTCTGTAATCATGACAAATCCGTTACTGTTCTGTGATAGAAATCGCAACAATTGGTGATTGTAAGGCGTAATTGTATGAAAGCTAACTGATGAGCTATAAAATAGGATGTAAGAGGTACGATAAGGAGGGCTTTTGTGAACGCACGACTGAATCCTTACCGACGAAAGATGTACATGATGATGCTCATCACTGTTGTTACAGGTGTAGCAATCATTACGCAAGCATATAGCATTGTTTTTATTATCGATGGCTTATTTCTGCAATCTTCGACGTTTCAACAGATCGCCCCTCTACTTGTTCTACTCGTTGCTGCGTTATTCCTGCGCACGTTTAGTCGCTTTCTCATTCAACGAATGGGGAGCAGGATTGCCTCAGATGCGAAAGTTCAAGCTCGAGGTCGTTTAATTGAGCATTATACGAATGGCGCAATCGTTGGGAACAAAGAGGCGCATACCGGTCAAAAGACGAGCTATTTCCTCGATACGATTGATGAGACACAAAACTACTATAGCAAGTACATTCCACAAATGGTGCAATCGCTAGTAATTCCACTCATGATTCTTACCGTCATCTTCTTTGAACATTGGGCGAGCGGACTGATTATCCTTATTACGGCTCCGTTTATTTTTATTTATATGATCATTATCGGCATGAAAACTGGCGATAAATCGCAAGAACAGCTCGATCAGATGGCCAGTTTCTCTGGGGTTTTCCTCGACACGTTACGCGGTTTGAACACGATCAAGCTTTTCGGGCAATCTGAAATGCAACGCCAACGCATTAAAGAGAAGAGCTTAGCGTTTCGTGATGCGACGATGAACGTGCTGAAAGTGGCGTTTAGCAACTCTTTGGCGCTAGAGTTCATCTCGATGCTAAGCATCGGTATTATTGCGCTCGAAGTCGCGATTCGCATGATCATCGTGCAAGACACTTCGTTCGTTTCAGGTTTTCTTATGCTCATTCTCGCGCCCGAGCTTTTCAATAAACTGAAAGAATTAGGCACAGCGTTTCATCAAGGAAAAACGAGCTCAGGTGCACTCGATAAAGTGGAAGAACTTGTGAACAATGATCGCGGGGAGCCGGTCGTTTGGGGAGAGCAACCCGTCGCGACCGAACACCCCCCAACACTCACGCTAAAAGAAGCGGCGTTTCGCTACGATGATCGGTTCGCAATCGAAGCGATTGACTTTCATGCTCGTCCGTTTGAACGAATTGCGATTATCGGCGCCACTGGATCAGGTAAGTCTACACTTCTCCATATGCTTGGCGGTTTGTTACCGATTCACTCCGGCGCTTACCTCATTAATGGGGTCCGCCGTGAACAGCTGTCTGTTGCGTCTTGGTTTAAGCAACTGAGCGTAATCAGTCAGGATGGCTATTTATTCGCCGGCACAATTGCGGAGAACATCGCGCTCGGTGACAACGATCCGATCCGTCATGAAGCAGTATTTGAAGCGGCAACTGAGGCCGGTGTGTACGAGTGGATCGCACAGCTTCCAGACGGGTTTGATACCGTAATTGGGGACGGAGGGCGCGGACTCTCCGGTGGTGAACGTCAACGTGTGTTCATTGCACGAGCTTTCTATAAGAAACCCGCGGTCGTTCTGTTTGATGAGCCGACGACCGGGCTCGATTTAAAAACAGAGCAAGTGCTCCAATCATCGTTGTTACGACTCAATCAGAACTCAACTGTGATCGTCGTCGCTCATCGCCTTTATACGATTCGACAAGCAGATCGGATTGTTTTCATGGACGAAGGAACCGTTCGTTCCGTCGGCACGCATGAAGAGCTGTGGCAGAGCGATCCCCTTTACCAACAGATGATCCAGACACAACAAGGAGGAGAATCGTCATGAAAGCTCTCATTCCTTATGTGAAGATGGCGTTTGCCGAAAGGCGTGATATGCTCTTATCAATTTTGACTGGGTTTATTGCCGGAATCGCAGCGGTAAGTCTCTTTTCGGCAAGCGGTTTGCTCATCTCTCGAGCCGCACTCACGCCCCCGATCTACACACTAATGGTGATCGTTGCGATCGTGAAACTGCTCGGTGTGACCGCCGCCATCAGCCGCTACGGTGAACGCTATTTCTCACACCGTGCGACATTCACAATGTTGAGTAACATCCGCCTCAGGGTATACGAAAAGTTGGAACCCGTCGCATCTCGCGTATTGTCAAAAATTCAAAGCGGTGACCTCATGTCCCGAATTGTTGGGGACGTTGAGTCGTTGCAACACGTGTTGTTGCGCGTCATTTATCCACCCGTCGTTATGCTTACCGTATTTATCGCAACGATTACGTTTACATTCACGCTTTCGTTCGGTTCTGCGGTTGTTATTTTGGCAGGCTTTGTACTCGTGCTCGTCGTCATTCCAACACTATTTTTTATCGGTCATCGTCGTGTTGATTCTAAGCTTCGCCAAACGAGGGGGAGCTTTCATCCGAAACAGCCGAGTTTCTTTCTGGCTTCAAAGAACTCGTCATTCATGGCGCTTCCGAGCAACACAAACATGTTGTTCACGAAAAAATTACTGCGTATGAACGGGAGAAAGAGCAGTCCGAGCGAATGCACATTTGGAGTGAGTCCGCCATTGGATTTCTCTCACTCATCGTCTCTGTTGGCGTGCTCGCGTTCGCTGGGTTTCAAGTCGCAGAAGGAAATCTCGCCGGCACATTGCTTGCCATGCTTCTCATGATTTCACTCACCGTTTTTGAACAAGTCACACCGATGGCGCTTTTCCCGTACTACGTGCAGGAGAGCAGTCAAGCCGCCAAACGGCTGGAAGACATTGATGAGGATGCCCGTACAGAACCGTCATTTACTCCGTATGACGGTGATTCACCCCCTAGTATTCAGTTTGATCGGGTGAGCTTTTCGTTTCCAGATTTCCCACGTCCAGTGCTGGAGTCCGTTTCGTTTGCCATCGCCCCTGGGAGCCATACCGCCATCATCGGAGCAAGCGGCTCAGGAAAATCGACGATTGCATCGTTGCTCCTCAAGTTGCAACCTGTTGACGATCAACCGATCTACTTGAACAACACCCAGCTTGACCACATTGATGAGCAAGACGTATGGCAATCAACCAACGTGTCGCTTCAGTCCAACCAATTCTTTGTCGGTAGCGTAAACGAGAACTTGGCAATGGGCAACGATCGAGCAACAGCAGCAGAAATGACCGATGCGCTTGCGAGCGTCGAACTCGACCATTTGAACTTGAGCGACGCCTTGCATGAAAACGCCGCAAACCTATCTGGTGGAGAAAAACAACGGCTCGCACTCGCTCGCCTCTTCTTGCGTGACGCGTCACTGTGGGTGCTCGATGAACCGACGTCATCATTAGACGCCCTTACCGAACAGCGCATGCTCGACCAAGTGTTTAGCCGTACTGAAGACGCCACCGTCGTGCTCATTAGTCACCGACTCACCGGTCTCGAACAAATGGACCAAATAATCGTCGTCGATCACGGACAGATTATAGAGGCAGGGTCGTATGACGACTTGATTGCACAGAACGGCTATCTAAAGCAGATGAAAGACCTTGAGAGTGAGTTGTTCGCCGGATAAAACACGAGACTTCGTTGCGAAGTCTCGTGTTTTTTCTAATGACTTGCCACTAACCTTATGCTGAACGCAACTTCTGACCCCTCCACACTTATGCTCTCTACCCCCGTCTCTTTATTCGCACATTTTTTCATTTTTAGACGCCAATACAAGCAACTCTCACGACTCATCCATACGTTATTAAAAAGAGAAAATAGTAGGGAAAAGGAGGTATCGACATCTTGAATGTATCAAGCTTTCAAGAGCTTTTATTAGCGTTGGCTGCAAATGCGCCTGCAATTATTATTACGAACGATATTGTTGCTGAAGGGACGGCTACAGTGAATTATCCTGTACTCATACGTGGGGCAAGCCGAACCACCCTAATTCAACGATCTCCAACTTCTTTAGGTGTAGTATTCAATGTAACAAGTAGCGGTCAATTAAACTTGCAAAATTTAATTGTAGATGGCGCAAGCAATAGTGGTAGTGTCGCCTCACCATTAATAAACACTGCCGGACAATTAAACATTACCGATGTGACATTAGAAAATTCCTTTTCTTCTTTTCGCGGAGGAGCGATCTCTCAAGCAGGTAATTCTACTACCTTAACGAACGCAATTATTTCAAATTGTGCAGCTCCGGAGATTGGTGGCGCAATTTATGTTGGCGGAAGTAACAGTGCACTCACCATTAATGACACAACTGTGCTTAGCAGTTTTTCTGGTAGTAACGGCGGCGCCATCTATATTAATCAAACGACTACACTGCGTTGTACAAACGTGACCTTCAGCGAAAACATCGCATCCACAAATGGCGGGGCATTGTTTGCCAATATAAATACCTCAACAATCATGACGAACTGTCGCTTTTTCAACAATCAAGCGAATAATGGCGGCGCGATTTTTGTTAATCCAACCACGATTTTCGAATTGCGCGATAGCGAATTTAATAGCAACTCAACAAGCGCGAATGGAGGGGCTGTTTATTTAAACAATAACAGTAACTCTGTGCTTAGTGGAAACTCCTTTGTACTCAATACAGCAGCAAATGGTGGAGGCATATTCTTAAATAATTCAGCGATCATGAATTTAAGTGGCAGCACATTCACGAGTAATGCCGTGTCGAGCAGCGGGGCCGGAATTTTTCTTAACACGAATACCGAGTCAACCATCTCTGCTTGTACGTTTTTTAGCAACGCTTCAACGAACGCCGGAGCCATCTATGTGAACTTTGGCGCTACGCTTCAACTCGTGAACAGTTTCCTTGATTCAAATTCAGCAGCAAATGAAGCAGGCGGAGTATTTATAAATACTGATGCTGTAGTTTCAATCATTAACACAGAAATAGACCGTAATACGAGTGACGTTGGCGGAGCAATATCGATTAATACAGGGGGTAATGCCCTCATTCAAAATGGTACGATTCTCGATAACAGTGCCGCGACGCAAGCGGGTGCGATTTTCAATTTAGGAACACTCACATTAATTGACCAAGTAAACTTTGGCCCTGTTGGTTCTAATGAAGCACCTATTGCACCAGGGATTTTAAATGCTGGAATATTGAATGTTCAAAATCTCATTTTAGACAGTAACGGTCTATTCATTGCGTCTGCCGACAATGTTGTGCGCATCATAAACCCACTGCTTCCAGGTTCGATATTCCAATTAGACACTACCGACTATGTCTTTCCAGATCCAGAAAGAAGCCCTATCGTCATTGCCATCCCAACAGAATCATACCCTGTATTAGCGCAAACTGACGCTGATGCGTTTCTCAAACCTGTAACTGGATTTGAGGATTGGAACATCCAGCTCCTCAACAACCAGGTGGTGCTCGTATTCAACCCATCTCCTGGCCAAAACACGATTACCTACCTGAACGTGTTAAGTGACGTTAATCCGAATCCAACGAGTTATCAACCAGAAGACTTGCCGATTATTCTACAAGATCCAGGACCAGTGGAAGGTTTTGAATTTATCGGTTGGTTCGATGCAGCAGGAAATCAAGTGACCGTTATTCCTGAAGGCACAACAGGTGACATTGTTCTGTTCGCAAGATATCGTGAGAGTGATGTTGTCATCGGTGACCAAGTTATTCAAAATAAAGTACGTATTGATTGTGATCCGTGCGATTGTAAAAACGAATAGAAAAAAAACGTTCACGATTTATTCATGAACGTTTCTTTTTTGTTCTAATTAATTCGTTCCACCGTATATCCTCGCTCTTCCAGGAAATCATGAACGCCTGGCTCGATAAAAAAGTGGAATGCGCCGATGAGCGCCAAGTAGGTTTGACCGTCATCTTCTTGCAAGATTTCATCAATAATATCGGCATTGCGCTCGTTTCGATCCCACAAATACACTCGGTCATACTCTTCCCCATACGTCACTTCTTCCCAATATTCAATTAACGGTTCTTCTTCTCCTTCTAGCCACATTTCAACCATGTCATCCCCATCTACATCTGGCATATCGACGTCCTCGGGGTTCATCACATCTTCAAGTTGTTCAAGTTGAAGTTCGAGGGACTGCTCATTCAATGCGAGCAAGCTAATTATTTGTCCTTCAAGCTCCTCAATTTCTTTTCCGTCTTCAACGGCACGTTCGAGGTAATGCCAATCGACGCCAGCATCAAACGTCGCATTTCCTTCTTCCTCTTCTTGAAGTCCGCTCGTAATGTACACGGTTCCAAGCTGTTGACCACCTCTTCTGGCATTCCTTGAGCTTCCATGATGGTGACGATCTCTTCATACATTTCCTCGTCAATCACATCTTCGAGCAACGTGTCATCATCAAAGGTAATCAAATCCATCATCTCTTCTTCATTTAAGCCCCTGATGTCCATGCGGGGCCAGTCAATTTCAGGAAGAAGTACATCCGCCTCTTCATAGGCGGCTTCTAGTTCTGAGTTGAGTGGATACATGTCAGCAAACGCAGTATGAATCGTGCCTTGCAAGTAGACCGTCGTATCCCCTTCCTCGATCTTCCAAAGAAAACCGCCACCCTCCCCTTCTACGGTCTGTTCTTCTTCAGATTCAGGGGCATCTGCTTCTACTTCTTCGGTTTGTTCCTCTTCATCCGTCGCACAAGCGGTCAAAAGTACGAGCATTCCCATTCCAGCTATCCATTTTTTCATGATCGTTCCTCCATCGTTGTTTTTCTGTTCACCCTCTATATACACAAATAAGACCCGGTCAAAACTCGAAGGTAGCCGTTCGGTTATGAAGAGTCCAAGAACGGTCGTGAAGCGACTCAAAAAGAACGCCCCATCGACATTGGATGGGGCGTTCTTTTCTGTCACGTTTTATCTTTTGAGGCTATAAAGAAGGCAATCACAATCGCTGCGATGAGCACAAGGAACGGAGCAACGAGAATGAGAAAGTCATCTAGCATGAGCTCAACCCCTCTTTCCTTTTACATACTTGTCATCAAATAAGAAGAGACGTACAAGCAAGTAGAGTGACGGCAATAACAACAACATGCCGAGGCCAAACACGACGATGAGCGAGATGGCCATCGCATCATTTGTAAAACCGTCGTAAATCGTTAAATACGGATACAAAATATATGGGTAATGGGAGATTCCATACCCGAAGAAGGCGAAAGCAAATTGTCCAATCATGAGCCAGACCGCGAGACCAAACCGCTTCGCGCGCACGATGAGCACGAGCGTCGCTACCCACAATACGAATGAAATGGCGAACATCCACCATAGATTTAGAATGCTTTCGAAGTGATGGATGTTATGATTTCGAAGCTCCACAATGATTCCGCTTGCGGCAACAATGAGTGGCACAGACCAAATCATCGCGTACTTGCGCATGAGTGATGTGGCTTTGCCGTCGCCGGTTTTATTTGCATACCACGTGAGAAATACTGACGAAATATATAAGACAGCCACGATACTCAACACGACGATCGCCCACGTGAGCGGACTCGTAAATAGCCCGGTATAATCGAGCACCGGGTTGCCATCTTCGAAATAGACAAACCCGCCTTCTGAAATCGTGAGCACGACCGATAGAGACGCAGGAATGAGAATCCCGGACACCCCATACATAAACGCATACCCTTTATGCCCTTTGGCACCGTATGATTCAAACGCATAATACGAGCCGCGGATGGCAAGAAGGATAATTGAAACACTCGCTGGAATGAGCAGTATCGTTCCGAAATAATACGCACTGTCAGGGAAGAAACCAATGATGCCGACAAAGAAGAACACGAAAAATACATTCGTGACTTCCCACACCGGCGACAAGTACCGTTGAATGACTTTGCTTAAAATGTGCTGTTTGCCTGTCATAATACTGTGCGTATTAAACACTCCGGCTCCATAATCAATCGAGCCGACAATGATATAAAAGAAAAGGAAGAGCCATAGTACGGAAATCCCTACAACTTCTAAACTCATCGCTCATCCCCTCCTGTAAACTCCTTGAGTTCTTTTTCCACCGGCTTACCGCGGAACATTTTGCGTAAGACGACGATTGTACCCACACCGAGGATGAAATAGAGCAACACGAAGCCGATGAACACAAGGTCTACATAACTGGCGGTCGTTGCCGCTTCGTCTACCGTCATAATGCCTCTTAAAATCCACGGCTGACGACCGACTTCAGACATCCACCAACCTGCTTGAATCGCTAAAAATGAGAGCGGACCTCCAAGCACAATGAGCCAGCGATACCACTTTCGATCGACAAACTGCCAGTTTCTCCACTTTGCGACCACATATACGAAGGAAAGCGCAAGCATGAACATCCCAATCGTCACCATCGTATCGAAGAAGTAGTGGATAATAAGTGGCGGCTGTAATTCTTCTGGAAACTCTTCTAGCCCGGTCACTTCCGCCATTGGATTGCTGTGCGCAAGTATACTTAGCGCATAGGGAATCTCAATGCCATACTGAACTTCTTGGTTGTCATCAAGGATCCCCCATAAAATGAGCGGCGCCGCTTCTTCTGTTTCGAAATGCCACTCGGCAGCGGCTAGCTTTTCAGGTTGGTGCTCTGCCAAATACTTACCGGATAGGTCACCAATAAGAGCTGTTGCAATCGCAAAAACGAAACCAACCTTCATCATGACATTCAATGATTTTTTGTAATACGTTGTATGGCTTCCCTTCAGCAGGCGAAACGCCGCAATTGCTGCCAACATAAAGGCGACCGTCATATACGCGGTTGCAAGAACGTGGGTAACCTTCGTTGGCATAGAGAGCGTGAACATCGCCAGCAACGGATTAATGTCAACCATTTCCCCGTTTACGAGTTCAAAACCTCCAGGTGAATTCATAAACGAGTTCACAACTGTAATAAAGAACGCACTCATTGCCCCACCGATCGCGACAGGCACAAGTAACAACAAATGCTTTCTTTGATCATCAAAGCGGTCCCAAGTATATAAATAGATTCCTAGAAATATAGCTTCAAAGAAAAACGCAAACACTTCCATAAACAGCGGAAGCGCAATAATATGTCCTGCAAGCTGCATAAAGTTCGGCCATAGAAGCGCGAGTTGCAAACCAATCGCAGTACCCGTGACGACGCCGACCGCAACGGTGACGACGAACCCTTTTGCAAGCCTTCTCGCCATAAGGATGTAGTGAATATCATCTTTACGGATTCCTAGCCAATGAAAGAGCATGATCATGAGTGGCAGCCCGACACCCACAGTCGCATAAAATATATGAAAAGACAGTGTCAATAACGTTAACAGTCGACTCATCAAAACCGGATCATCAATAAACATCTGCTGCCTCCTTTTTCATTACGACCCGAAAAAGATTGTGCACAACTTCACAATCTTTTAGTTTTATTATACCAGCTGGATATGTAGGATGACATGTGTATGGTTTGACTATTTTATGAATGTCTAGACACAGTTTTAAAATTTGTCACTCGTCGTCATCATCTAGCTATACCCGTTTTTATTTACACGGTACACCTGCAAATTTGAACGTGTAGGCAGCGCAGCCTGTGACCAGGTGGAATTATACGGTTCCTACCGCTTAGAAACGTGAATAAAACCAGCTCGTACGACGTTGTACGAGCTGGTTTTATTGGGGTGTGAATGCTTTTTACATGGATGTGCACCTTTTCGACACGGGAGTGCTCACTTTCGACACCCGTGCTGGTATTGTACCTATGATGTAGACACATACTGGTTGTATATTTGACACACGTCGATGTGGGGCGACGTGCAAACGGTATGTGCACCTTTCCGACACCGATGTGCACACTTTCGACACGGGAGTGCACGCTTCCCACCGCGCACCCTCTCGCTCCGCACCTTGCACAGGAACGTCGCTGCTCTTAGCGGCTAGCCAACCCTTTATTCCACCAACTTGCTGCAATATCTACTTCCTTATTCGTTAACTCATGACCGTGATCGGTGAGTTCCACAGTTACATCCGCACCGAAGGTTTCTAATTGCTGTCTAAGGGCATATGCCTCTCCTGGCGGGGTAATTGCATCTCGAGATCCACTCGTCATGAAAATCGGCATCCCGCTAAGATCACTTCGCTCGGCTTCAGGGTACAGATGGCTCGGGTGAAAAAGGAGAGCCGCTGAAAAGAGTTCGGGTTGCTGAAGAAGCATGTTTACGGCCAAGTTCGCCCCATTCGAATAGCCTAACAAATGAATATGCTTGCGGTTCACTTGGTTATGTTGGACGTAATCTTCAATGACGTGTAGCACCTCTTCGGCACGTTGATTGATTTCTTCTCTATCAAACTTTCCGTCTGTCGGCCGCTCAAAATGACGAAACCCACCGTGGTCACGCACTGACCCGCGTATTCCTAACACTGACTGCCTTACGTCAATTTCCCCAACAACGCTGAGTAAGTCTGTTTCTCTCCCCCCACTTCCGTGAAGTAGCACAAATGTGTGTGGGTGATCCGTACTCTTATGAAAAAAATGCTTCATCGTTATCGCTCCTTCCCGTTTGACTTTCTATCAGTTTACATTTAAACTGATAATAAATCAACTGTGAGGTGAAGGGTATGAAATTACGCGGTCAACACCATATTTCATCGTTAACAAAAGATGCGAAAAAGAATCTTGCCTTTTATCGGAATGTACTCGGAATGAAACTCGTAAAGAAAACCGTCAACCAAGACAATACGTCATTTTATCACTTATTTTATGCTGATGAACAAGGTACCCCAGGCACTGAAGTTACGTTTTTTGAGATTCCAAACCTCGCCCAAAAACATGACGGCACAAACACCATTAACGAAATATCCTTACGCGTGTCTTCCGTCGCTGCGCTTTCATTTTGGAAAACTCGCTTTGAAAGGTACCAAGTGACGCACAATGAAGTCCAAACGATGAACGATACCGCCGTGCTCCCTTTCCAAGACCCTGAAGGACACAAGATGCTCCTCGTTGCCGAAAGCGACTTGGATGACAAACGGGAACCGTCTTCACCTGAAGAGATCCCGAATGACTACAACATCTTAGGTCTAGGTCCTGTGCGTTTAAAAGTTCAATACGTAGAGCCAACGAGCGACGTATTAACTGACGTGCTCGGCTTCACGAAAAAAGGCGAATACAAAAACGGTGAGCATCGAGTTTTTGTATTTGAAGCAGACCGGGCAGGTTTATCAGGACAAGTACATGTCGAAGAAGATAAAACCTCACCAAAAGCAAGAGAAGGAAGAGGCAGTGTGCACCACGTCGCATTTCGTGTAGAAACCGAAGAAGAACTCCAGCAGTGGGTGAAACGAATTGAAGATGAAGGCTTTCAAACGTCAGGCTTTGTCGACAGGTATTATTTCCGTTCTCTCTATTTCAGAGAACCCAACGGTATTCTATACGAACTGGCGACGGATGGACCAGGTTTTGCAATCGACGAACCCGTTGATCAATTAGGAAAATCTCTTTCTCTCCCTGACTTTCTTGAACCCAACCGAAAGGAAATTGAAGCAAAACTCCAGCCACTGCAAACGTAATGACCGGCCGCCCGTACGTGGGCGGTTTTTTACGTTCATAAATTCGGCCATGCCCCGAACACATTTTCCAATTTTCTTAGCGTATAAATAAAAGAAATCCTCGTCATAAGGAGGTTCGAATGAATAAGCTACACAAGTACTTTGAATCCAATGACGGACGATTAATTCATAAATGGATTCATTACTTTGACATTTATGAGCGCCATTTTGATCGTTTTGTCGGAAAAGACGTCAACATTTTGGAAGTCGGTGTGTCACACGGAGGATCGCTTCAAATGTGGAAAGAATACTTCGGAAAAGGCGCCACCATCTACGGGCTAGACATTAACCCCGTGTGCAAAACCTTTGAAGAAGAGCAAGTTAACATTATTATTGGCGACCAAGGCAATCGCACCTTTTGGCAATCCATTAAGCTACCTTACCGGAAATGGATATCATTATTGATGACGGCGGGCACTTTATGCACCAGCAGATCATCACCTTTGAAGAAATGTATCCATTGTTGTCGGCAAATGGCGTGTTCCTCATCGAAGACTTGCACACAAGTTACATGGAGGAATACGGCGGAGGATATGAAAACCCAAACAATTTCATTGAATATTCAAAGCCGTTCATTGACCAATTGCATGCGTGGTACTCCCGAGATGCACGTTTAGCTGTGAATGATTTTTCTAGATCTGCTTGGTCGATGAGCTATTACGACAGCATTCTCGTGATCGAGAAACGTCCGAAGCAGCCCCCTTACGACAAGATGACCGGCAAACCCTCCTGGTAACTTTATTGTTGCGCGCAAACGACGGTTGCGCGCAACCGTAGGTTTGGACAAGCATCGCTTGAGGTAATGTAAAATCATAGGAGGGTTGCAGGATGAGTAAATTTTATGATGACATCGATTTCGACAATACCGATTTCCGTAAACATCCGGAACGTTACCGGGTTGGCAGGGGCGAGCAAGGCGTGCTTCTTGTCGAGCCTTATAAAAGTGAAATCTTGCCAAATTGGCGATTTAAAAGCGTGCCCGTTGCCGAGAAGTCATCGGAGAAAATATATGAGCAATACGCCCAGTACAAAAAAGCTGGCGATTTTGTCGGAATGGATATGGCGAGAAAGTTTTTACAAATGGGCTACACACGTGCTCGACGGTATGCCAATTATCCAGGAGGCAAGAAGTATAGCAAGAATGGCGAAGTGAACGAGAGAAAAATTGATGAGGAAAAAGCAGCAGCCGCGGCATTTTTGAGAAAAAATGGGTCTCAGTGCGGGAAGACGAAGAGTATTTGCAGTTGAAGCACGAGCACCAAAAAAAGTACGGGTAGTAAACATCTTCCAAAGTGCCCCGCTTCCTCGTCGTGAGGTGTCATACAGACTCGAACCTTCCCAATTGCGCTAAAAACACCGTAAAATGAGAAATTTCTCATTTTAGGTGTAGCCGCCATCCATCACATTCGTTTGACCTGTAATTCCTTGTGACGCTTCATCCGCTAAGAACAGTGCGTAATGGGCGATCTCTTTGGGTTGGAGTAATCGTTGCTGCGGAATTAACGGGTAAAACTTTTTCTTGAGTACTTCTTCTTCTGAAACGTTCATTTCACTAGCAAGGTCATCGAGTTGCTTTTGTACGAGATCGGTTCGGACATACCCAGGGCAAAGGGCGTTCACGGTAATTCCTTCTGCCGCACACTCTAGCGCCGTCACTTTCGTCAAACCGACGAGCCCGTGCTTTGCACTATTGTATGCTGATTTACCCGCATACCCTATGAGACCATTAATGCTCGCCATGTTAATGATGCGGCCGTACTGTTGCTGCTTCATCATTGGCAGTACCGCCTTCGTCAATCGAAACGGACCCGTAAGCATCACATCAATCATCGTTTCAAATGTTTTCGTTGGAAACGTTTCAACCGGAGATACGTGTTGCATGCCTGCATTATTCAGCAGTATATCCAACCGCCCGAACCGTTCCACCGTTTGCTGAACCGTCTGCTCAATCTTCGATTCATCCTGCACATCACATACTAATGCAAGCACGTCCTTGCCTCTCCCTCGCAACTGCTCAGCTCGATCATGAAGTAACGACTCATTGCGGTCAGTCAATACGACGCTAGCACCAGCATCAGCGAACCGGTTTGCGATCTCCCAACCTAAGCCATTCGCTGCCCCTGTAATTAACGCTGTTCTCCCTTGTAACTGATTCACATCAATCCCCCCGTTTCGATAACTTCACTCTCCAGAGTATAATCAAACCGAATCGTTTATATGTTTTTGACGTACACATATTGTTCTCCGATCGGTCCTTCGATCCTACGTTCAGAATCTGTAAATCCAACGCGACGGTATAACTTTTGTGCTGCAATATTTCGATGATTTACAGCTAATACGACTTGGTCACACCCTGGGAACTCCTCGCGAACAAACGCCGGCAATTGGTTCATGCTATTCTTCGCGATGCCTCTGCCTTGCTGTTTGTAATCGATGGACAAAGCTGTAAGTAACATCGCGTGAGGATTATCGGTGTACTCTTGCACTCTCTTTGTGGCATGCAATAAGAAGAAACCGACAGGTTCATCATTAAATAAAACGACAATACGATACTGACCTTTATGAACCTCACCCATTGCAGAAGGTAAAGATGTAAACTTCTCTTGCTCAGACGGAAGTTCAAATTCGTTTAATTTTTTCTCATGTTGATCAGAATAAAACTTGAGTACCACATCTGTTTCCATACATGAACCTCCAACTTAACGTCATTGTTTTCATTATACCAAATTTGCAGTTTGACACTTTATTTTTCTTCAGTTACATTAAAGATATTAAAGACTCTATATATCTACAATAAAGGAGAGCGACAATTGCATTCACATCATGAACGACTACAAAGAAAGATTGAAGCACTTGAAAATCAAGACAGAACACAAAAGCTGCCTGCCGACCAGTTATTGGACCGTTTGCACATCAAGCCTGCGGCAAACATCCTTGACCTCGGAGCGGGTACTGGCTACTTAACACTACCTGTTGCGGATCGCACAGCTGGTACGGTATATGCCCTTGACCGTGATGAAAATATTCTAGCCTACCTTTCGCAAAAGGCAAAGGAACAAAACCATCATAATATTACCCCAATAACTGGGGATTTCACATCCATCCCTCTTGGTGATGAAACGGTGGATACAACGCTCGCTTCCATCTCACTTCATGAGACGAAACAATTGCCCGACGTATTGAAAGAGATTCACCGTGTTCTTAAAGATGACGGACAGTTCCTCTGCTTAGAACTGGAACACACGTCTTCATCCTCTGGGCCACGCGTGTCATCCGAGCAAATGTCATCTGCCATCATTGCTGCTGGCTTTGAAATCGTTGAGCAAATACCCCTCGACTTCAGAATGGGTGGAGACCCTGCTTACCTTATTATTGCGCGGAGATAAATTCCGACATCGGAGCGATTCGCGCAGGGCCAGGCGGGGACAGCATACAATAGGATGTTGAGGCGTTAGCAAATCTGCGCGCAAGTTGGGACAATCTGCGCTCTAGTTTCGCGAAATCAGCGCTAAAATCGCTAAAATGAGCAAACTTGCTCGCAGAATGGGTAAACTCGCGCGCAGAAAAGGGCACGGCTCCCTGCCCAATGCCCCCGATCCCGAAGTTCGAAAATGCTATCGGTGCGACACGCACAGAGCCACCCCCGGCGGGAACGGCATGTCGAAAGTGTTCCTAACGCAAATACAGATAATGGCTCGTATTCGTGGAGCGATGCTGTGCAAGACGAGAAAACCCAAATGAAGTGTAAAATCGATCGGCTTTTTTTTTAATCGGTATACAGCGTCAGAACGTCATAGTTTGGCTTTGCATACTGAATAATTGACTCGAGCATCAGTGTGCCTGTGCCTTTACTCCGATACGGCCGAGACACGTAAAAACGGCGCAACCGATCGACCTTGTTGCGTCGCAATAAGGGTCGGTATTCAAGCCTGCAATGGCGATGAGCTGACCGTCACTCGCAAAAGCCCCGACTAAACATTCGCCGAGCTGGTCAAACCGGTTTGTTCCTTCTTCATAATCATGCAGTAACCTTCTAATGAACCGAAATCCCTCTCGTTGGCTTTCAGCCACTAACAAAGACAGCATAGCGGCAGAAACACGGTCTAACTTTCTCACCGTAACCACGAGCTTTACTCGTTCCTTTCGATCAATCGTTCAGTAAAGGCGAGCATCTCTTCATCGCTGATGTCTGTGTCGAAATAGAAGATGATCCACCCATAATCATTCATGTTTACAAGGTGGTTCGTATAATTGTCTGGCCCGAATTCACCGACAGAAACCGAATGGCCGGCAATCTCTATCTCTTCGCTTTCGGTTAGCTCTGTTTCAAACTCTTGGATTTGGAGCTGGATTGCGGTTTCCCCAACGAACCCTTCATACAAACGCTCAAATTCATTCGTCTCTGGGAACTCAGGTGCAGGCTCATCGGAATCAGGCTCCCCGTAATTGATCGTGAGCGTATCAAAGCTTTCAGACCCTTGGATATACGCAGATAAAATCTCAAACTGGTCATGTTCAGCAATAATTGCGTTAAATTCGCTTTCGTCAATTTGTTCGTTAATTCCAGCTACTGGGTCTTCACCCGCTGTAGCGCAGCCTGTGAGCATCAGGGTAAGCAACGGAAGAGTTATCCATCGCATCGGGTATCGTCTCCTTTTGCAAGTAGTAATACTCGCATACCCTTTATTCATACAATTAACCCTTTTTTGAACTTACTTGAAATGTAAACACCGATCCACCTACGAACAGACAGCTACTCACGACCCACTCCATCACTGTGACGGGCAGTCCCGGAAAAACGATAAACACCGAGCCGCTCAACAAACCAAAAATGGCAGCATAGGTTGTTCTTCGGTACCGAGTCAGAATAAATCGGACCACTTTGCCCATGATGAGAATGCCAACGACGACCCCCGAACCGATCGCGATAACAACCGGTAGCTCAAACGTTGTGAGCGCCAACAGTGCTGTTTCATACACTCCTAAAATGACGAGAATGAGCGCGCCACTCATCCCTGGCAACACAAGCGCCGTACTCGCAAACCAACCAGCAATAAATAAATACACGTAATCACTAAAGGTAAGTTCCATCATGACTCGTGCGTCTGCCCCGACGACCCCATTCAACATAACGAGAAAAAGGATACAGCCGATCATGAGCATCACCTGGGGAAAGCTGTACACTTGCTGCCTCACTGAAGCGAGCCCGTCCCGCCAAATAAATGGCAACATTCCAACGATCAGCCCGATAAATAGAAAACCGATCGGTATCGGAAAATGCTCTAATAGATAGCTAATAACGGAAATCGTTAAACCAAGTCCGACAAGAATGCCGACCCCGATTGGCAAAAGAAAGCGAACGGCTTTCTTATATTCGTTCGTTGTGAGGTTGTGAATGGCGTGAACCACGTTTTCATAGATGCCTAACAGCATGGCAATGGTGCTGCTACTCACTCCTGGAACGGTTTCGACGACGCCCATCATCATGCCTTTTACTGTATTTCGCCAGTTCAACGTACCCCCTCCATCATGACCGCCACCGAGCAAATCCGCCTTCGGTGTTCATAATCTGACCGGTGATCCATGACGCCTCTTCCGTGAGAAGCCAGGAGATAAGCCGTGCCGGGTCTTCGGGTTCACCGAATCGGTCAAATGGGAATTTCGTGCGTGTTTCCTCCCACAACTGATCGTTCAGATAGCCGGTATTGACCGGTCCTGGGTTCACCGTGTTCACGCAAATGTTCTGGTCGGCGAGTTGGTCAGCGAGCGTGAGTGTAATGTCTGCAAGCGCTCCTTTGGCGAGTGCATAGGCAACTTCACCGGGCATCGGTCCTTGTCGTTGACCTGAGGTCATGAAAATGATCTTCCCTCTGCCTCTCGTCGGATCGTATTGCTCGGCAAACGCCTGCGCCAACAATACGGATGATCTCGTATTCACTTTCCAGTGATTGTCTAGCATTTGTGCCGTCAGATTGCCGAGTGGGCCATCTCCACCTGACCGTGCATGATTACAGACGATTCCGTCAATAGCATCATGCTCTTTGACGACCGTTTTAATGAGCGTTTCTGCACTGTCTTCCTGGAGGAAATTGCTATGATAATGGCCGAACTGCGCCCTAGGGGTCATCTCTTGTTGAATTCCTGCAATCACTGCCTCGAGATGATCTGCGCCCCACTCTTGCTCTTCATCGTGAGTGCGAAAATGTTGAATCATGATGGATGCTCCGTAAGCGGCACACTGCTTTGCAATCGCATAACCAATTCCAGCTCTACGACTCACACCTGTAATGAGTACGGTCTTTCCTTGTAACGGGTAAGCGTTTCTTTTTTGTAGTTTCAAGCTTCCACCTCTTTCGAAATCTTTGCATACACACACGTATCTCTCATTTCACGGGGGTCAAAGGCGGCAGTGTCGTCATTTCTTAAGATTCCCTCCAGCATAAACCCTTCCTTCTCTGGAATAGCGCGACTTCTTTGATTGATTCGGTCACAGCGAATTTCAACTCTTCTCGCACGGAGTTGGTCGAACGCAAATTGCGTAATCCCAGCAACAGCCTCTGATATGTACCCTTGTCCACTTTGCCTTGTATCAACCCAATAGCCGATTTCAAATTTCCGGACATCCCAATCAATCCGGTGTAGTCCTGATACGCCTACAAGTCGACTCGTATCTTTTCTAAATAATAGAAATCGTAAGTCTTCCCTTTTCAAAAAATTGATGTGCGCTTCTCGGAGATCAAGCTCAACATCCTCCAGCGTACGCTCCTTTTGTGCAAACGGTAACCACGGTTTTAGTTCTGATTTCGAAGCACGTATCGCATCGTAAACAGCTTCACCATCACCGGGCAGCGGTAGACGAATCAACAACCGGTCGGTCTCAAATTGTTGTGGAAAATCAAGGAATAACGGATTCAACGGCCCCACCCTTTCACGTATTCCTAGTATATCATTTTAAAAATAAATGTATAATCAACTTGACAAAAAGTAAAGTTAACCATACATTAATAACAAGGTGATACGATGAAAATTCGAAATCGAGTGAAAGAGCTACGTGCCAGAGACCAATTCACGCAAGGAGATTTAGCACAGGCCGTCGGCGTTACACGCCAAACGATCGTCGCTTTAGAAAAAGACAATTACACCCCTTCGCTCATCTTGGCGATGCGAATTGCAGAAGTGTTCGAATTACCCGTTGAACAAATATTTACATTGGAAAAAGAGGAGGAAACGACATGAAGATTGTTTGGGGACTCGTTTGTTCATTTGTAACGTTATTTTTGTTCGGCTGGAGCTTGGTTGCCATCTTTAACTTTGTCCACGAATTCGTAGGCTCCATTCAACAACCATCACTCGCAGCTTCCGCTTCATTGGACTTGATGCCTATTGTTTTAATTTCAATTTTCGCAGCCATCCAGTTTTTCATCGCAAGGGCGAAAAAAATCCCATACCGTAAGTCGGTATGGCTCCCGGCAGAGATTGAAGAAACCGACGAACGAGAGAAAACCATTACACAAAAAGCGAGCCGAGCCTCTTACGTAAGCATGTACTATGCCGTACCACTCGCCGGTGCCCTCATTACGCTATATCCACTCGTGATGACGACCATGCCATATTTTCCTGTGTTGATCGTCATGCTCATCCCTCTCGTTCAAGTGATTGTGTATGCCATTACTTGGAACCGGGCGTATTATGCTGTCTAACTCATTGATTTGTGATGTGGCCTCCGACTAGCTTCATGCAACACTGTCTAGCGCAGCACCTATCAAAAATCAATCCATAGACCATTCTATGGATTGATTTTCATTGGTTTTCTGGATGAATGGGTGAAGATCACACTATAGAAGCCAGAAATCTTCCCATTGAAATGCCAATGGGAAGATTTCCACTAAATAAAATTTACACACAGGTGGATACCGTTTGGCATGCTCAAACGCGAGGCCACTTTCTCCATGCTCATGCGCTTTCGGCGACAGCGACTTGTGCTAGCCTTAAAAAAGCGGATGCCTATCTAAGGCACCCGTTTTTTTGCTTACTTATCAACATAGGATGAACGTAACATTTTCTTAATTGCACAGATTGTTGTTTCTTTCCACTTTAGGCGGATGCTTGCAGTCCAGACTACAAGGACAACATCGGTGGTCATAGTACGCCCACCGTGTTTTCTATGCACTCCAAAGTATAAGTGCAACATCACGTTTCTGCCTCCTGGCTACGGTGTGTGGAAAGAAGTCCAAATGCCCCATATATCCATATTTGTGACATTTGAGAAAGAAAAATCATGATTTTACACGTGAATGCGCACATAAACGTAGTCAACTGTCACAAATATCACGATTTGTGACAGTTGCGTGCCGAAAGTGCCCGGTTTAAGGGTTGGATTGTCACATACGTGACCGGCCATCACATGTTTGTGCCAGGCAGTGCACCTTGGTTACAACTTTTTACCCTTCGGCAAACGTTGTCCTTGTTGCCCGCAACCCTTGCAGTGACGAACAACAATCGGCAACGAGATGAATTTCAACAGACAATATGCAAGCACTCACCCGCAAAGACCCCTCTCGGTCATCCGATTTAATGAATTTCTTTAGTTCAACTTATCTAGCAGTAAAACGGCAAAGTATTTTCTGGCGTCGGCGTTACCGATTCGCAGTGTCTCTCTTTCTCCATCGGCGTTCACGAGGGTGAGCAGTGCGCCACTCAAGTCTTCGCGAACGTCATTGATCTGATACCCTCTTAGAATATAGTCATCAATTTCTTGTTTTTCTTTTACATAATCGTCGTACTCGTTCAAAGCGTTCACCTCGCTTCTTTGAAAGTTTCTACTTCTTCGTCTTGCACGGTCCAGTCTCTTCCAACGGTTAAGCCGAGATAAGTGTCATCATCTGGGTTTTCCAGTTCTGCTTGCGGATAGCGCTTAAACCACCAATATTTGGCGAGAACATAATATACTGTCCCGCCGAGCACGAGACCGATGATAAATGAATAGGACGGGAACAGGAGGGAACCCCCTCCACCTGCAATCCACGCCAATAGTCCAGCGACGTTGATGCCTTTCCAATAATGATATTGTCCGGTTTCTTCATATAAATCAGTCACGTTTACGCGACGTTTGCGGATGATGTAATAATCGACGACGAGGATGCCCACAATGGCGGCTAAAATGCCACCTACGAAAAGAAGTGCCGGTACAATGATGTCAAACAAGTTCCACGGTTGCACGAGAACGCCAATCGCCCCTGCGATCATGACCCCTACCCAGAATGGCACTTTCGGTCCGCCAACGTTGGAAAAGATGGTGGCAGCGGGAATGACATTGGAAGATGTGTTTGTTGACCATTGGGCGAGGGCGATCATGAGCATGAGTACGCCGAGTAAGATTCCGTTTGTGGTCGTTTCCATTAATGCTTCTACAGGATTGGAATTGAAGACAGCCATGTACGAAACTGCACCGACGATGACCATGAATGTGTGAACGATCGGCATAGCGACGAGACTGCCGATGAGTTGACCACGATTGCGTTTGAACCAACTCCGCTCGTACTTCGGCGCTTTTATAAATCGTGATATGGATGGCATATCTGCAGCGAGCGTACCCCAAAACCCCATCGTTGCCATTACAACGATAAAGAAGGCACTCACCGCTTCAACACCTACCGCTGGTGCTTCCACCCACGCCCACACATCACGCCCAGCGGCGGTTGCTTGGGATGAAAGCGCGATGTACATCCAGCCAGAAATAATCACAATTACGGGTGCGGCAAGATTAGCAAAACGCTCGACAGCTTTGATCCCAAATGCTGTATTAAAAAGCTGTAATGCGGCAAATATGAGAAAACAAATGAACCATTGATCGATGCCAAACAGCATAAACAAAATGGCGTTAATCCCGGTGGCACCAAAGAACGTATTGATTCCAAACCAGCACGAGGCGACGAACCCGCGAAAAATCGAAGGAATGTGCGTGCCAATTGTGCCAAAAGGAGCTCTCATATACACCGGGAATGACAACCCATGTTCAATGCCGATGTCCCCGGTCAACGTCATGCAAAGGCCAATCCCTAAAGATCCAATAATCGTTGCGATAATGACGAGGTGTAAGGGTAACGTTTGAATGCCATCTCCACCAATAGCAAACGCAGCGAGGACGACGGCCATACTTACCCAAAGAATGGCAAACCCGACCGTGCTCATTTTTCGTTTTAATTGAGAGATCGGAAACAAATCAGGCGACTTTAAATAGCTGCTTTTAGAACTCATCTCATCTACCTTTCTACTGATATATTCCGAATCTCTCGTTCTCTTTTATTTTGATAGTGCGGCTTGTTGTTTCAACGGTTCTCCGTATTTCGCTCGTTTAACAAACTGACCCGCACCGTTCGTGCCGACGAACGTTTGATTGTCGACGATCGTTTTGCCGCGTGACAACACGGTTTTAGGCTGTCCAACGACTTCCATTCCTTCAAAGGCGCTGTAATCGACCGCTAAGTGATGGGTGCTAGCGGACAGTGTTCGCTTCACACTTGGATCAAAGATGACGACGTCTGCATCGGCACCGACACAAATCGTTCCTTTTTTCGGGTGCATGCCGAACAACTTCGCCGCTCGCGTTGACGTAACGTCAACAAACTGGTTAAGAGATAGCCTGCCTTTGGCGACCCCTTCGGAGTACAAAATACTCATCCGATCTTCGATGATCGGTCCACCGTTCGGAATCTTCGTGAAATCTCCTTTGCCTAAGTCTTTTTGTCCTTCGAAATCAAACGAGCATTGGTCACTACCGATCGTTTGCAGTGATCCGACTTTGAGTGCGTTCCATAACACATCTTGATGTTTTTTCTCTCTGAGAGGCGGGGACCAAACATATTTTGCGCCTTCGAAATCTGGGCCTTTCATCATTTCTTCGTCAAGAACGAGGTATTGTGGGCACGTTTCCCCCCAAATATCTGCCCCAGCCTTGCGAGCTTCCTCAATCTGTTTCACTGCTTGTTCACACGTCACATGGACGACATACAGTTGCGAATCGGCAAGTGCCGTCAGATGGCAAGCTCTACCCGTTGCCTCACCTTCAACCGACGGTGGGCGTGTAAGCGCGTGGTGGATCGGGTCGGTTTTTCCATTCGCAAGCGCTTCTTTCGTCAAATAATCAATCACATCACCATTTTCTGCGTGAACCATGACGAGTGCGCCGAGCTCTTTTGCTTTGATCAATGTTTGGAAGAGCGTGGAATCGTCTGCTTGAAAGACATTTTTGTAGGCCATGAACACTTTGAACGACGTGATGCCTTCTTGTTCAATGACTGCCGGCAATTCTTCTAACACGTCATCGGTAATCTCACCGATCATGAGATGAAAACTGTAATCAATGACCGCTTTGTCTTTTGATTTCTCGTGCCACGTCGTGATCGCCTCAGAGAGCGGCTTGCCTTTTTCGGTTAAACAAAAATCAACGATTGTCGTCGTTCCCCCGTGCGCCGCGGCAACAGTTCCGGTATCAAAATCATCGCGTGTCACGGTTCCGCCAAAGGGCATATCCAAGTGCGTATGGGGGTCTACCCCGCCTGGAAATACGTAACAGCCCGCGGCGTCAATTACTTCTGCTCCATCCTCATTAAACTCTTTCCCAATTGCAGCAATCTGCTCATCGACGATAAGGATATCTGCTTCATACGTTTCTGCAGCGGTCGCAATCGTTCCGTTTCGAATAATTTTCTTCATTTCCACCATTCCTTTCTATGAATTGGCTAAGCTCTTAGCGTTAATGGCATTCTGGCGTGTATTCCATGAGAGTGGCGGCAAGTTATTGTCTTTTTCAATCATGTCAATGGCACCGTCGACTGGGCAAACGATGGAGCAAAGGTTACAGCCGACACATTCTTCTTCACGAACCTGTAAAATCGGTTCACCGTCTTCGCCTTTTAACATGTCAATGCATTGATGTGCGGTATCTTCACACGCGATATGGCACTTATTGCAATTGATACACACGTCGTTATTAATTCTAGCGACTGTCTGATAGTTTAAGTCCATATCTCCCCAATCGGAGTACTTCGGTACAGTCTTGCCAATGATCTCTTGGACCGACCCGATACCTTTTTCATCAAGATAGTTACTTAGGCCGTCAATCATATCTTCAACGATACTAAAACCATGGTGCATCGCAGCCGTACACACTTGCACACCTGACGCACCCATCAGCATAAATTCGACTGTATTCTGCCAATCACCAATTCCCCCGATTCCTGAAATCGGTACGTTTATGCTTGGGTTTCTCGCGCACTCAGCGACCATGTTAAGGGCGATTGGCTTTACAGCCGGTCCACAATATCCCCCATGAGCGCCTTTTCCGTCTACATTCGGAACGGTATTCCACGTATGAATGTCAACGCCAGCGAGGCTATTGATTGTATTAATCATACTCACCGCATCTGCTCCGCCTTGGACAGCCGATTCTGCAGTGACGGTAATGTCGGTAATATTCGGGGTCAGCTTGACGATGACCGGGGTTTGCGCTACTTCTTTCACCCAGTACGTTTGCTTTTCCACGAGTTCTGGTACTTGACCAGAGGCCGCCCCCATGCCTCTCTCTGCCATGCCGTGTGGGCATCCGAAGTTTAATTCCAAGCCGTCAACACCGACCGCTTCTACTCGCTTGACGATTTCATGCCATTTCTCTTGTTCGGGCTCGACCATGAGTGAAGCAATAATGGCATGGTCCGGGAAGCGGAGCTTCGTTTCTTCAATTTCACGTAGATTCACTTCTAGCGGGCGGTCGGTAATGAGTTCAATGTTGTTAAACCCAGCTACTCGCTGTCCGTTGAATGAAACAGCAGCAAACCGGGACGACGTATTAATGATCGGTTCTCCAAGCGTCTTCCAAACGGCGCCTCCCCATCCTGCTTCAAACGCTCGTTGTACTTGATATCCTGAGTTTGTCGGCGGTGCACTTGCTAGCCAAAAAGGATTCGGTGATTTGATTCCTGCTACATTTGTATACAAATCTGCATAATACCCCTCCTATGCTGTTGACTCAGCTTGTAATCCAGATAGTTTCTCGTGAACTTGATACGCCGTTTGCTTGCCTTGTTCCGAGGCAGTAACGACCATCGCTTCACCTTGACCTTTACCGAAAATAACGTCGCCACAAGAGAACACATTGTTTACGCTCGTTTCAAAGCGATCGTCATTTAACGTCACGACCCCACCATCATGGTGGATATTAAATTGCTCTAATAGGTCGGTATAACGAGTTTGACCAATCGCTTTAATGACAAAATCAACCTCGAGTGTGAACGTGGAATCCGGTATTGGCATTGGTCTTCTACGCCCATCTGCATCGGCTTCACCTAGCTCCATCTTCTCGCATTCAATGGCGCATACGTTGCCCGCTTCGTCTCCGATGAGACGTTTCGGAGCCGTTAACCACCGGAACTCGACCCCATCTTGCTTTGCGAACTCATACTCAAAGTCATAAGCGGTCATTTCCTTCTCGGAACGACGATACAAGATCTTCATATTTTCTGCCCCGAGTCGAACCGCACACGTTGCCCCATCAATCGCTGTATTTCCAGCGCCGATAACGACGCCTTTTTTGCCAGCAAACGCTTGTGACAGTTGCCCACTTTTCGTTTGTTTCACAAACTCAATGGCATCGTGAACACCGTTCAATTCCTCTCCCTCAATCCCAAGCATCGGCACGTCGGACATGCCGACGGAGAGGATAACTGCATCGTGATTTTCTTTGAGTTCTTCTAAGCTAACGTCACGACCGACGCGGGTGTTTGTGCGAATATCGACGCCTACTTGTTTCACTTGATCCACTTCCCAAAACGATACGCGCTTTGGCAGGCGAAATGACACAATGCCATAGGTGTCTAAACCGCCAGCCTCTTCTTCGGCTTCATATATGGTCACGCCATAACCCATGAGTCCTAGTTCCCGTGCAGCCGATAACCCCGCTGGTCCTCCTCCAATGACGCCTACGCTTTTCCCATTCGGTTTTCCAGATTTGAACAACACTTTCTCATTATGAATCGCCCAATCCGTGGCATAGCGTTGCAGTTTCCCAATCATAATCGGCTGTGTGGAACCATTTAACACACAAGCCCCTTCGCAAAGCTCCTCGGTTGGACAAACACGAGCACAACTAGCGCCAACCGGATTAGCCTCCATAATTTTTCTTGCTGATCCGAGTAAATTATCACTTGCGATCTTCTTAATAAATGATGGGATTTCAATGCCCGTCGGACAAGCTGTAATGCAAGGTGCGTCATAACAGTACAAACAACGACTGGCTTCTTCAAACGCTTCTTGGTGAGAGAGCGGTGGCTCAACTTCATTAAAATTCGCCTGTAATTTCTCCAGCAACATTTCATTCCCTGTACTCATCAAAGATCACCTGCTTTTCTTTCAGAATAAAAGTCTAATGTACGATTTTCTAACAAAATACTTGAATATTTAGATATTTCTGAGTGGAAGTTCACTCTGCCGCAATCGTCAACACACTGTCCAGAATGACATTCACTCCGCGCTCACAATCTTCCCAAGGCGTAACTTCGTCCTCATCATGACTTTTCCCACCAATGCTAGGCACGAACACCATCGCAGATGGAATATAGCTCGCAATAAACTGGGCATCATGTCCAGCTCCACTGACCGTCTTTTTATACGGATAATCAAGCGCTTGGACCGATTGCTCAAGCGTATGAACAATTTCAGGATTGAACCATACGGTACCTCGTCCCCAAAGCTTCGTTACACTTACTTCACACGCTTCGTCACTTTCTGATTGCGCAAGACGATTAATTATTTGTTCGACGCTCGCGATCGTTTTTTCATCTTGATGGCGGGCTTCTATAGAAAAAACAACACGATTCGGGATTACTGTATGAATATTCGGAACAACATTCATGCGCCCCATCGTATACACCAAATCATCGTCCAACTTCTGTAATTGCTCTCTCGCTTCAACAATTTTATCGGTCGCTGTAAACAGCGCATCTCTTCTCATATTCATCGGGGTCGTCCCAGCGTGGTTCGACTCACCACTCACAACAACTTCATAGCAGACCATACCAACGACACATTCAACGACACCAATTTTTAATTCTTCCCTCTCTAAACTTGGCCCCTGTTCAATGTGCAACTCTAGAAAAGCTTTCGCTTGTTGCAAACGGTGACTCACGTCTCCAGCATAACCAACGTTCTCTAGCGCATCTTCAAACGAAATCCCTTCCGTATCTTTTTTTGCAAACATCATTTCTTTCTCAAACTTCCCAGAAAGAATACCTGAACACATCATGGACGGCTCAAACCTGGCACCTTCTTCATTCGTAAAGTTTACAATCACGATCGAAGACTCGTGCTGAACACCGTGCTCAACAATCGTTCGAACGACTTCTAAGCCTGCAAGTACACCGAGCACACCGTCAAAACGCCCGCCTTTTTTCACAGAATCTAAGTGAGAACCAATAACGACCGGTGGCTTTTCACGGTCCGTTCCAACAAGTGTCGCGTACATGTTTCCTAAATCATCAACATTCACCGTCATCCCTAACGCTTCACAACACGACCGAAAATAATTGCGGGCTTGTCGGTCTTCCTCTGATAAAGCCAAGCGTGTAACACCATTATTCTCCGTTTTTCCAAACGATGCGAATTCTTCTAGTGATTGTTTTAGTCTGTCACCATTGATTAGCAATTTCTGTTGCTTCAAGCGACACGCCTCCTTACGTTTGAAAACTACATGTTTAGAATTTATTGAATTTTAAATATACCTTCAATTCTACACGCATCCCAAAGCGTGTACATGTTACAAAATGTTTATTTTTGAATCCATTTGTTAGTCAAAGTGTCCATACGATCATCATTAAATCGAAGAATGGAAGCGCCAATGTTCGTTACTACTTGTTTCTACATCCGTTTTCCATTGTCCTCTTCATCTCATTCCTTAAAGAACAAATCCTCGAGAGCGCTCTCGAGGATTTGTTCTATTGGGCAACGATGGCGGTATCTTTGAGTACAGACTGTAATGTCTCGATAATCAAATCACAGTCTTCGTCGGTCATGCTAAGCGGCGGGGCAAGGGTGAGGACATTGTTGTAGTCAGCAACAGTGTCGGCATTTTTGCCGACGATGAGTCCTTTCGCTTTGCAAGCCGCAATGATTCCACCGACCATTTCTTTACTTGCAGGTGTTTTCGCCTGCTTGTCTTTGACGAGCTCGATGCCGATGAGCAGTCCTTGCTGGCGGATATGACCAATGTGGGGCTCGGCGGTGAGTGGCTCGATGCTTTGTCTTATCCGGCTGCCGAGTTCATTCGCACGGGCGACGAGATTTTCTTTTTCCATAATTTCTAAGTTTTTCAGTGCGAGTTTACACGCGGCGGGGTTGCCGCCAAACGTGTTGACTTGCCGGAAATGATCGCTTTCGTCTGTGGTTTTGAAGACGTCATAATATTTTTGTTTCACCGCTGTTGCAGCGAGTGGCAAATACCCGCTCGTAATGCCTTTTGCCATCGTTACAATGTCAGGTTCGATGCCGTAGTTTTGATAGCCAAAGTTCTCACCTGTGCGACCAAATCCGCAGATCACTTCATCATTGATAAGGAGAATGCCATACTTGTTGCAGATTCGCTCCACTTCTTTTACATAGGCAGGGTGTGGGATGAGGATGCCACCGCCTGTAATGATTGGCTCCATAATGACGCCAGCAACCGTTTCGGGGCGCTCCCACACAATTGTCTCTTCCATCATCCGGGCACAAGCGAGACTCCATTCTTCAAAGGACTGTCCATCGGGCGCCCGGTATTCATCAGGGGCGTGGACATGAATGAATCCAGGGAGCAGCGGTTCATAGCGAAACTTCCGTTGCGCCTGACCGGTCGCAGAGAGCGCGCCGAGGGTATTGCCATGATACGCTCGGTAGCGGGAGATGAACTTATACCTGCCGGGTTCCCCATTTTGATAATGATATTGTCTAGCGATTTTAAAAGCTGTCTCATTCGCTTCAGAGCCACTGTTGGAGAAGAACATTCGATAATCGCCTTTTAGCCATTCGTTTAGCTTTTCGGCAAGTTCGATGGCAGGCACATGACTGTTGGACAACGGGTGAAAAGGCATTTGCCGAAGTTGCTCGGCGGCAGCGTCGACGAGCTCATCACGACCGTATCCGGCATTGACGCACCAAAGACCTGACATACCGTCTAAGTAGTCGTTTCCTTCAACGTCGGTAATCCAAGCTCCTTTTGCCCGCTCAATGACCATCGGGTTTTGATCATTTTGGTACGGTTTCATATGATGCCAAACATACCTTTTGTCCTTTTCATACAACTCTTTTTGCTTTGTTTGGTCAGCCATTTCGCTCATCCTCTCAAAGGTTTAATCGAACCAGCGACTCGTCAGCATTTTCTTCCGTGTAAAAAATTCCACGCCGTCTCGTCCGTTTGCATGCAAATCTCCATAAAATGAATTCTTCCAACCCGAAAACGGGAAAAATGCCATCGGTGCGGGAACGTTGACGTTAACGCCGAGCATACCGACTTCAATGTCCTCGCGATATTGTCTGACCGCTGAGCCGCTTGCGGTATACAGTACCGAACCGTTTCCAAAATCAGATTGATTCGTCAGTTCAATCGCTTCTGTCAAATCTTTCACTCGGATTACACAAAGAACTGGGGCAAAGATTTCTTCTTTCCAAATCGTCATCTCCGTCGTGACGTGATCAAAAATAGTCGCTCCGAGATAATACCCACTCGTGCTAGCTTCGACATCTTTTCTCCCATCTCGAACGAGGGTCGCATTTTGCTCTTCACCAAGCTCAATATAGTTGTGCACTTTATCAAGTTGACTTTTGCGAATTACGGGACCTAAGTCAACCCCTTCATCAATCCCGTTACCCATTGTTAATTTGTCCGCCGCTGCATTTAATTGAGCTAAAAACTCATCGGCCACGCCATCTTGTACGAGACAGACAGATGTGGCCATACAACGTTGACCTGCACTTCCGAATGCACCGTTCATCACACCTTCTACCGTTTTCTCTAGGTTGGCATCATTTAAAATGATGGAATGGTTTTTGGCGCCACCGAGTGCTTGCACGCGTTTGCCGTTTTTCGCGGCAGTTTCATACACATACTCAGCAACGGGCTGGGACCCGACGAAGGAAATTGCTTTTACGTCTTTGTGTTCGAGTAAGCCATTTACAACGTCTTTGGCTCCGTGAACGATGTTAAATACGCCTTCGGGCAAGCCTGATTCTGAAAGAAGTTCAGCGAGTCGCTGCGCGAGCAGTGGCGTTCGCTCTGAAGGTTTGAGGACGAACGTATTTCCACAAACAATCGCAAGTGGGAACATCCAGCACGGCACCATCATCGGAAAGTTGAACGGCGTAATGCCGCCGATGACACCTACAGGATAACGATACATACCCGACTCAATGCCATTTGCGATATCGGGAAGGATTTCGCCTTTCATGAGTTCGGGAGCACCTGAGGCAAATTCAACGTTCTCAATCCCTCGTTGTACTTCGCCATAGGCGTCTTTGTATGTTTTTCCGTTTTCTTTCGTGAGGAGTCGCGCAAGTTCTTCGTGATGTTCAACGAGTAACTCATGGTACGTATACATGTATCTCGCCCGCACCGGTACTGGTACTTTTCGCCAAGTTTCATACGCTTTTTTGGCCGCTCCTACTGCTTTGTCTACGTCTTCTTTTGTTGAATACGGAGTGTGCGCAATGATTGACCCGTCTGAAGGGTTGAATACATCTTCACCTTCTCGACTTGAATCTGTCCATTGTCCACCGATGTAATTTTTTAGCATTGTCGTCATCATTGTCCCTCCATGTTCTTCGACCATACGTATTGTGTATACAGCCGATGCATTGTAGACAATATATCAAATTTTCTGCATAATATAAGGTGACAAACTGTCCAATCTTTCCTCGATTTTGACTGACATCATGAACATGGAGGCATATGACACATGCTCACAATTGAAGAAATTTTACAACGACCAACGTTTGAAAATGCTCAAGTGGTCAATGAACACGCCAACCTCCAGCAAACGGTTCGCTGGGTCCATGTGCTAGAGATCCTCAATTTCGACACGTTGCTTCATGGCAATGAAATGATTTTAAGTACGGCTGTCGCCTTAAAAGAACAAGGATTGGAATATGTTAACAAGCTCATCGAACACGGTGCCGCTTGTCTTTGTATTGAATTGAGTGCCCACTATCCTTCGGTCCCCGAAGAGATTATTGAAGCAGCGAATGTCCACCACTTTCCGATTATCGTTTTTACACAAGTTGTTCGATTTGTCGACATCACCGAAGATTTGCATGGGGAAATTCTAAATGAACAGCATCGTCAGCTCGCAGAATTGGACCAGCTTTCTAATGAATTTCACCAATTTACGCTACACGTTCACGGCAACGTAAAGATTCTAAAAAAACTTCAAGAGGTTACGGGAAAAGATTTGATTTTCCTGCCAAAAGATACACAAGCTTACTTTCTACCTTCTCTCCTTAAAGACGAACAAAACCGAATTCAAAAAACATTTGAAGAGATGCCTGAGGCTCCAGGCACATGGTACGACGAAGAAAGGAACGCATCGTACTTAATTAAGCCGATTGAAACGATGGAACAAGCGTGGGGTCTGCTTCTCATAAAAAACTGTACACCTCTTCGTTCGTTTGACTTGCTCGCACTTGAACGGGCAACCAATGTTCTTGCACAAAATCTGCTCCGTTTTTTTCATTCCGAGGAAAACCGGCTTCTGAATGAACAATCTTGGGTTCATGAACTGCTTAACCAAAAGCTCACGAGTGAACGGGAAGCAAGAACACACTTGCTTAAAGTGTGTCGGGACCAAGAAGAACTGCAATTCCGGTTATGCATCGTTAAAATGATCGATGATAATACGTCGCTAGAAAATCGGCAAACGAAGCAATTTCAGACCGTACGGTCTCTACGTTACTTGTTTCAAAAGCATCGATTTGAATCAGTCATTACGACGAGCAGCAGCCATTCATACATTGTTCTTGCTTTTAATCTCGAATCCAACGACGAGGAAAAAGAGCGCTTTCAAAAAATCATTCATACGAGCGAATCCCAACTGCCGATTCGAATCTTTGCCAGTCAAACGTATTCGAAACTTCAACACGCGGCGTGCGCATACCAAGAAGCCGATGACGTTGTAAACATCACCGCTACAGACGAGCAAACATCCATTCATTTTTATGAAGATACCGGCATTTATCAGTTGCTCATTAAATTGGAAGATGATACGTTAGAAAAATTTGTTCGTACGTATTTGGCCCCAGTATTGAAATATGATGAAGAGAAAAACAGCGAACTACTCCATACGCTAAACATCTACTTAGAGCAAAATTGCTCCAAACAACAAACCGCAACGAAGTTGCATATTGCCCGGCAAACGTTATACCACCGGTTGCACACCATCGAGGAGCTTCTCGGTCTGCCCATCACCGATACCCCGCTACTACGACTCGCCACCGAAGTGGCGATCAGTGCGTACAAGTTGAATGGCGTTTCTCGTAATAAAGTGCAGTAACGGGAGGGATGGCGATGGTTGCTCGGGATTTGGGAGTTTCTAGGAGATCGGTCTTTATAGGCAAACGCCTACCTATCGTCTGTTAAAGTTTATCTCACTTCGATGTCGATCGTTGTTCGTTGCTGCAAGGATTGTGGGCAACACGGAAGACGTTTGCTGAATGGTAAAAAGACGTGACCGATGGTCACCATCTGGCGCAAGCGTGTGATGACCTGCCACTTATGTGACAATCCAGCCTTTAAACCGTGCACTTTCGACCCTCAACGGTCACATATATCCCGATTTGTGACCGTTGACTCCGTTTATGTGCGCACCCACGTTTAAAATGAAGATTTTTCTTTCCCAAGTGTCACTTAAATGAATATATGGGGCATTAGGACTTCTTACCACACCGTATACAGTAGCCAGAAACATAAACCGTATTGCTCTTTTGATCGGGAGTGCATAGAAATCACGGTGGTCAATCTTTGACCACCGAGCCTTTTCGCTTACGCTTGCTTCACTGGAATCCAGATTTCGGTATGCGTCTGTGTACTTCGGACCATTTCTGGAGCTTTGGCGAGCTCAAACGTTGAGGTTGGAAACCATTCTGTATATACGCGTGACCACGTGTCTAAGAGCGATTCGGGCATCGGTCCTTCCGCGTGAAACACCGCCCATGTGTTTGCAGGAATGTGAATTTCTGCTAGGTTGTCTGGGGTTTTGTGAGTGGTGGCACTGCCAATATAATAGTCCACATCCCCATCTTCTTTTGTGACTGACAGATGAATTGGTCCTTCGAACGAGGTATTATCGTACGAGCGGACACGCTCTTCCACTTCTTCTAATCGACCCCAAAGCTGAGGGTCGAACGTTTCATCTTTCATTTTAACGGTTTCTTTCTCTCCGACAACACGAAATGCATCTTTCTCCACCAATCGGTAATTCATTTCTTCCACTCCCTTTATTTTAATGTCGAAACTTAATTTGGAGTACGCCTTAATCGGCTTCTCCGTCGTTTTCATTTCCCGAGGCGTGATGCCATGCAACGCGTGAAAAGCTCTTGTAAACGCATCTGGCGAATCGTACCCATACATAATCGCTACATCTAACACCCTTACGTCATCCGCCCGCAATGCAAATGCTGCGAGGGTCAAACGTCTTCTGCGCACATACTCAGAGAACGTCACCCCGGTCACGAGGGAGAACATTCGTTTGAAATGATGCGGTGAGCTGTACGCTTTCTTTGCCGCTTCTTCAATATCAATCTGACCGTCCAAATTGTCTTCAATATAGTCAATTGCACGATTGAATTGGTTCAACACATCCACATTCAATCACCTCCTTAATATCTAGCTTAGCAAAACACCCCATTGCCCATCCGTCTTTCTGTGCTTTCGTGTGCATGACTCTATTTTCCCTTCATCTATTTCAATTTATATCTAATTAGATTATAATCGAATTAGATTGGAGGTTATTATGCAATTTGATCGACTGGTTCACTTTCATAAAACGATGGGAGACAAAACGCGGGTGCGGATAATTAGCTTGCTGAAACGTGGGCCACTACACGGCGGGGCAATTGCTGGCAAGCTCGGCCTCAAACCCCCTACCATCTCCCATCACTTGGCAAAGCTGAAAGAAATCGATATCATCCATCAACAACGGCATAAAAATACAATCTATTTCTCGTTAAATGAGAAGAATCTAGACCGAATGGCACGGGCGATTACTGAGATTGGAGGAGACGGAATGTTTGATATTACAGAAGCTGAAAAGACACAAGTACTAAACAACTTCCTTGATTCGGCAGGAAAACTTAAATCTTTCCCCGCACAACGTAAAAAGAAATTAATTGTTCTTGAATATATGCTTCGTGGATTAGAGCACGGAAAGGTTTACCCTGAAAAAGTTATCAATGAACACATCCTGCACTTTTACGATGACTTTGCTACCGTCAGAAGAGAATGGATTATGACGCATTTTATGTACCGTAAAGACAATCTATATGAACTAAATCCACCGGAAATGTGGCCGGTATAATCCCTGGAGGTAATGATGAAAATTGAATTAACACGCTACCTAGTAAAACCCGGAAAATCACAGACGGTTCGAGAGTGGCTGGACTTTCTCAATCAGAATATGGACGCAGTGACCGAAACACTCGTTGGAGAAAAGATGTATGTGGAGACGATTTTTAGTGAAACCGTCGGGGAAACGGAATACTTGTATTGGTATTCCGCGCAAGGGGAAGGTGGGACAGCTGTTGAAGAATCCGACCATTGGGTTGACCATGCTCACCTTCGGTTTTGGGAGGAATGCATCGACGAATCCGAACCTCCTGTTGACCTCATTCAAGAAGTCGTCATGATTCCTGAACCGGTTCGTGCTAGTATGAAAGAATAGACGACTGGGAGGGATGTTTATGAAACTTCCACTATCTGAAGAAGAAAAACGCCAGCTTCGAAAAGCTAAACGACGAATCGCTGACGTAAAATCGATCCCTACAGCAGAGCTCACAGACTTGTTACAAATTTCCAAAGAACGGGCGAAAGAGCTAAAAGCGCTCTCGAAATTTCAACAGATTCCATCCATTGGTTATCAGCTTGCAGAAAAACTTGTGTATCAATTACGTATCTATTCGCTGCAAGAGATGAAAACCGCTAACCCCGCAATTTTACTGAGTGAACTAGAACTTCGCTTAGGGGTATGGACAGACCCGTGTGTGGAAGATCAGATTCACTGTGTTGTTCATCACGCCAACTACCCAAACAGCGAGAAACAGTGGCACCATTTTACGAGTATAAGAAAACAGTATCGAACCGAACATGGCTATCCTGCGAATAGGCCGCAAACTGCCTGGTATGAGTCGATCGGCAGAAAGGATGAACGATGACGATTACACGCATCAAAAAAGAAGAAGTACTTCACTTGCAAACGATGAGCATTGAAACATTCACCGATACATTTGCTGAGCAAAATTCTGAAGAAAACTTACATGCTTATCTTGAAACTGCGTATCAACTCGAAAAACTGAAAGCGGAACTCGATCATCCAGCGTCAGAATTTTATTTTTTGTTTGTCGGTGATGAGCGCGCAGGTTATTTAAAAATCAACCATAACGGTGCACAAACCGAAGATATGGGGATGATGCGTTAGAAATCGAACGCATTTATATCCATCAAGCATTTCAAAACCAAGGATTAGGCAACAGACTGTTCAAAAAGGCGCTGGAACGTGCATCTGATTTGGACAAACAATTTATCTGGCTCGGTGTTTGGGAAGAAAACCATAACGCGATTCAGTTTTATGAAAAGAAAGGCTTCACCCACGTCTCAGCGCACCCGTTCTATATGGGTGACGAAGAACAAATCGATTTGATTATGAAAAAAGCGATTCACTCGTAGGCCTGAGTTTCAAAGAAAACCATCCCAGAGTAGGTCTACTAAGGGATGGTTTTCGTGTTCCGTTCTTTTTGTTCACGATGCGCTTGATGCTTCGTGCCCCACTCATGCATCGCATGGAGAATCGGTTCCAGCGTTCTACCATACTCCGTGATCGAGTACTCTACTTTCGGCGGTACTTGTGCATACACTTTCCTCACGACAATATCTTCCTCTTCCAGCTCCCGAAGCTGCTTCGTGAGCATTTTCTGGGTAATGCCTGGCATATGGCTTTTTAGCTCACTAAAACGCTGCGTGCCCGCTTGCAGTAGATGAAGAAGAATGATTGGCTTCCATTTGCCTACAATAATATTAAGCGCGTCTTCAACACGGCATAAATCGGGTTCAAATTTCATCGTCGTCCTCCAATGGTATCTTTTTAGATACTATAGATCATTAAAGTGCGTACTTCCAAAAGCTGCTTCTTTCACCCATACTAACACTAGAACGAACAGGAAGAAAGGTTGATTCGTCATGATGAATGACTATCGTCTCGATCCAAACGGATTGGAATTTGGATTATATACGCTCGGCGACCATTTGCCACATCCCGAAAGTGGAGAACGCATCTCAACAAAACAACGCATTCAAGAAATCATTGAAGTTGCTCAGCTCGCTGAAGAGGCAGGCATTGATTTTGTTTCTGTTGGTGAAAGTCACCAAGAATTTTTCGCAACACAAGCCCATAGCGTCGTGCTTTCAGCAATTGCACAGGCGACGGAAAAAATAAAGATTGCGAGCAGTTCAACGATTATTAGTACGCTCGATCCCGTACGTGTTTATGAAGATTTCGCGACCATTGATTTGATCTCGGGAGGAAGGACCGAACTGATTGCCGGCAGAGCTTCACGAATCGGGCTCTACGATTTGCTCGGGTATAACCTGAACGATTATGAAGAGTTATACGAAGAAAAGTTTGCGTTGCTTCGCCAAATTAATGAACAAGAAACGGTGAATTGGAGCGGGAAATTCAGACCCGCGTTGGAAAACGCGCAAGTCATTCCTCGCGCCTATCAAGACCGGCTACCGATTTGGCGTGCTGTAGGTGGTTCGCCTGCGAGCGCCATTAAAGCGGGTTATGCTGGTGTGCCAATTTTCCTTGCTCATTTAGGCGGTGCCGCTTCCCAATTCAAGCAAACGATCGATGCTTATCGCGAGGCTGCCAGTGAGAATGGTCATGATCCGAGCACGCTTCCGGTGTCTACTGCGGGCTTCTTCTATACTGCAGAGACGACGAGTGAAGCCCAGCGAGAATACTACCTCACATTAATGAAGGGATGAAAAGAACAAACGGACGTGGCTTCCCAAAACAAGCCTTCGCGCAAAGTGGCGACCTTCGAAGTGTTATCAATGTCGGCAGCCCCCAACAAGTGATTGAAAAGATTCTCTACCAGCACGAGATGTTTGGAAACCAGCGGTTTATTGGACAGATGGATTTCGGCGGTGTTCCTCTCGATAAGCTCAAGAAAAATATCGAATTAATCGGCACTGAGATCTTGCCAGCCATTCGCAAGTACACAAAACAACAACCGGGAGGCACATCATGAAAGTCGTAGGTTTATCTGGCTCAAGAATCGGTTCAAAAACACGAACAGCTATGGCGGAGACGATGCGCGTACTCGAAGAAAGCTACCCTAATGCAGAGGCGACAACAATTGACCTCGCCAGCGTAGATCTCGACTGGAGTGATGGACGTCATTTCCTCGATTACGAAGGCGATACAAAGCACGTCTCTCGGGCGATCATGGATGCCGATGTCTTGATTATTGGAACGCCGATCTTTCAAGCATCCATTCCTGGTTCATTGAAAAATGTCTTTGACCTTCTACCCGAACGGGCATTAGAAACCAAAACCGTCAGCATCGTCGTCACCGCCGGTTCCCCAAAGCATTACCTTATCGCCGAACAACAACTCCGGCCAATTCTGACGTATATGAAAGCGAATGTGTCACAGAACTTCGTTTTCATTGAAGAGAAAGATTTTCATCAAAAAGAAATCGTCAACGACGATGTACATTTTCGCTTACAAAACCTCGTCGAAGATACGATGCTCCTCGCCGAAACGTATCAAGAAATGCTTCAGAAAAAAGACGATTTGTACGATTTCTAGGTCCGCACGGCTCGGATTCTACCGATTGGTGGTTCATTACCGTTTTCTGGTAGCGCTCTTCTGATAAGTGTACGGGTTCGGTGTTCTACTACCATTTTATGGTAGCCTGCCGCCGATAAGGCTCGTTTTCGGTACTTCACTACCATTTTCTGGTAGCCTACCGCCGATACACTCAGCGGATTGGTAGCATAAAAACATAAAAAGAGGCCACCTCACAACCGAAGGTGGCCTCTTTTTATTACACATTTAGCTTCCCACGAAAGCCACGCGCCCCGTAGTATGACTCGGCACCGTTATGATAGATAAACACATGCCCGTACCGATAATCGGCGAACAGTGCCCCGCCCCGTTCTCGAATATCTGCAGGTATGAATCCAGCTGGATGTTTTTGTGTCCACCACTTCAACTTGTTGCAACGCCCGGTATTCTTCCTCAGTAAGAATGGTAATCCCAATTTCAGCGGCGGTATCCATCGCATTGTGTTTCGGCGGAAACTTCTTTCGTGACTCGAGAGCTTGTTTGTCATAACAGGCGCTTCTTCTGCCTTTTGGACTTTCTTTACAACAGTCAACGAACGTGTACGTGTCTGACGTTTCGTCGTAGCCGATCACATCAGGCTCCCCACCTGTATCCTCCATGGCCCGGAGCGCCAAAAGGTGCTTCGGGTCATGTGTGATTCTTTCTCGAATCACTTCCCATTCCATCCCTTCATGCCGGTGCATATTTGCATCGAACCGCTCAGCTAAGATGCTCACAATGTGTTCTTGATTGTTTTCAGTCATCGCTCTTCTCCTTATTAACAATTCGTTTTTTTACGTCATCTACAATCATTTCTTTGATTTGACTCTCTGTTCTTACTCCCGGCTCCAAATATAAATTGAGAGCTAGCCCGTTAATAAACGCGTACAATTTTTCTTGTTCAAATGCAACGTTCAAATCAGGATGTAGTATCCCTCGGTTGTCGAGAAATACAATCACATCTTTAACTGCCGTTTGTAAATGATCGTACTGAACATCCAGCTCTGAACTTGAGCGCGCATGGGACACAAAGGCAAACCAAACTTCCATCTCTAACATCTTGGCATCATTCGTCGGTAGTAATTCTGTCAAATATTCAACCACTTTCTCCAGCGGCGCTAATCCTTTTTGGTCCAACGATTGTAACCGCTCGGTCACACGTTCAATGACAGAGTCCATCGCGAACACCATTAAATCTGTATGCTTTGGGAAATAGTGTCTGAGTGCCCCTTGCGACAACCCTGCTCGAGATGCGATGTTTCTCGTCGTCGCCTGCGATATCCCACGTTCACGGATGACTTCCCACGTCGTTTCAGCAATTTGTTTCCTTCTTTGTTCATGATCAACTATTTTTGGCATACTGCAAGTATATCATTTTCATTCAGTTGAGTTAAATCATTGCACACTAATTTATTTCATGGTATTTTTATTTTAGCTCAAGTGAATTATAAAAAAGAGGTGATCCTTATTTCTGATCTACTCATTACGCATCAATGGGAAATCTTCATCGCAATCGAAGTATTCGGATTGCTCGCTTTGATTGCATTTGCTGTTGTCCGCTATATCGTAAAAAAACCTTCATTTAGCGTGTTCTTTCTAATTGGGTTTATCTTACTGACATTTCTAGAAGCATGGCTCGCTTGGTATGTATATAGCCAAACAGGTGAAATTTCCGCCTTTCAAATTATCGTGACGCTATTTGTTTTGTACGCCATCACGTTTGGTTATCATGATTTCAAGCGTCTGGACCGGTGGATGCGAAAGCGAATTGACGCGCCAAACCTGCTAACAAAAAAAGACTACGAAGAGATGGAGAAGCATAAGGACCCTCGTTTTCAAGCGAAATATTACACATTCACTTGGCTCGTGCACCTCGCCGTATTCATTGTGGCTCAAGTGTCGTTTCTCGTTTTGAGTGGTGTACAGGTGAACGAGTTGTTCACACTAGACGTTGACTGGTTCGGTAGCGAAAGTTACGAGCCTACCCCATATGCGAACGAAACATTCTACTCCGTCGCCATGATTTGGGGCATCGTTTTCATCGTTGATACGATCATTTCCGCAACGTATATTTTCCAGAAGAAAGGATGATTTCCATGTATCGTGTATTCCAACTGTTGCTGATCGTAGGACTCATACTCACTGGCTTTAGACTCGTAGAACAAATTGACAGCTTGCCAGACATTCCCGGTGGTCACTGGTTTGACACGTTGTCCGTACCATCCATCATCCTATTAATTATAGGAATTGTCGGTACGTCTATTGTTAAAAAGCCAGAAAACCAGAACTAATTGAATGACTTGTTCAAAAACTGAATGGCACGATGTAGATCAACATCTGTATGGATATGGTCTGGTGTCCAAGGGATATGGATATCGGGCACAATCCCTACACCCGTCATCCCTTTTCCTTCATCAATCCGCTTCAACCTCGATGTCGCATACATGAGCTCAAATCCTTCGCCGACGTCTTCGGTCACAATGTTTGCATAGTCATTCAAACCGAGCGTCGCGCGCGCCATCACCGTCACTTTGCTAGACTTTTTGCACACTTCAACAAATGAATCACCAGAACTCCCACACATGACGTCTGTTAAAAGAACGATGTGTTCCGGTCCATCGCTACGTCCTCGGATAAATGTATTTGGAAGAACCTGTTGATGATCGAAATCAACAAAACCTGCTCCGCGGTGACGCTCCCATTCACGAATCACGAACGTCAATACGTCGACTGTTCCAGGATCTTCAACAGATTCCAATTGCTCGTGTAAAAAATGAACCATTCGATCGGTGTTGTTCTCTGTACAAAAGTACTGACTCATCTCCGATTCGTCGTACAGCTCAACGCCTTCAATTGGCATTACATAGTCTAATAATGGATGAAAACTAGCATCTGATCCCCCGTGGTTCACACGTACATCAAAAATCCATTTTTTCTTCTTGGAAAGCGACTCTCTTTCTCTCTTAAGTAAGTCATGAACATCATTAGGGTTTGCGAAGTCGGTTAAGGTGATTAACGCAATGTCTTGATCGAGTGACTGGACAGCGTGAACTGCGACAGGAGGCTCTGACGGATAATTCGTAAACTCAATCGTTCTCTCCGCTCCTTCTTGATCGATGAATGTTCCAGACTGTACATACGGGAGTACTTTTGACCAATTTTCACGCTCTGCAGTTTCATTGCGAAGCAGGCGATTGTACGTCTGTTTTACTATGTGGACCGGCGTATCGTCTAACCGAATGAACCGATCCCCTTTGACGACCCTCTGTTCTCGACCCACATGCGTAACAAATAGCTCATCCTTGAATCGTCGAAGTTGAAAACCTCGATCTTTTTGACCGACAGCCTTCTGTTTGCGATCGACGAAAAAAAGATGTGGATCTTCAAAGTCAAGTAAATAATCTTTTACAACATTTGTGAACTGCTCTCTACATAATGGTTGATCATTGAGTTCCTTCCTATATCGCTCTGGATCATCCCAACCGCGCTTATCCGTACTACCCGCATAATCAGCGTGCATCGTTTCAACGACTTTAGAAAATACGTATTTCATACGTAGCCCCCTTCTTATGACCTATTTCGACAACGTATTGCTCACATCCTTTCACTTGTAACCTTTTGCCATATGAAACGTCAGATTCATAAAGTCAGATTATTCATTAAAAAAGGAGAGGTATCAATGTTTCGAAACGTTAGCCTGACCCTAGGTATTGTGCTCTTTATGGGTACATCCGTTGCTAACACGTCTGACGATCTAGGACACGAACCTGAACCGAACGTTATTGAAGCCATTGAAGATTATATCCATGACAATGTGGAGAGCAACCAATTTGCAAGTCTTCACTTAGACCGAGAAGACGAATTTGCAGATGCTGCTATTATGCTTTCTTTTACAGAAATGATTTCTACTGAACAACAAGAAGACATCCAAGCGATAGCGAGTGAGGAAGACGAAGTCAGATTCCGCGAAGTCGCCTTTACCGAAGAGGAGTTGCTCACAAAGCAAGAGAATATTACCATCGGCCCGCCTGACGAGACGGGTTTTGACTTCCAGATTGTCGGAACTAGTGTAAACCTTTTTGAAAACCAGATCGATGTCGGGATCGATCCGTATACCGACAGCCATCGCGACGCGCTGTATGAGGAGTACGGATCCGAAATGATTTACGTTGAACCGATGGACACGCCTGAGCTAGATGTAGAGGAGACTGAAGAGCCCAGTGAAGAATCGAACTTTTTTCAACGCATCCTGCAATCCATCAGTGATTGGTGGGATGGTTTAGGAGGATAGCTAAAAAATCGTCCGATGATTTGCTTTAAATACGTGGACAAGTCATTAAAAAGAGCACCGAGCGCTGGCCGACACTTGTCGGTTGAATCTCGTTGCTCTACATTGCATTTCTAAGTATTCATGTGCTCGGATAAAGGAATTGGCTGAAGGCAGTGCTTTATTGAAGAATAATTCGGTTTACCTTCGAGGACGATTTATGTGATCAAACCTCGTATCAGTGTTAGTCCCTATGTATGTTCGCTACCCCACTCAAAAAACAATAGGAAATGTTCAGCGGTATTTGGTACGATAGTTCTCCACCTACCAAAACTAGAGGAGTGGACGAGCATGAGTGAAAAAAACGACGATGGTTTGAATCGCAACCGGACGATCCCTATTTTCGACTGTGATTACCATGAATTTGATCATCATTTAGCGTTTTATACAGCGATGGGGTTTCAGATTACGTATTATCAGAAGGCTCCTTATCGTTTTGCTGAAGTTTTTAAAAAAGGAATTGGCGAGTTTAGTTTCTTTGGCAACCGTAAACACGAAGAGGAAGGGAATGTTGGAGGGTGCTCGGTCATTGTCCCGAACCTAAAAGAGATCAATGATGAGCTTCGCGCTAATCTTAAAGCCTATTATGGCCGAATTCCTGTAAAAGGGTTGCCGCGCATCTCGAGGATGAACCAAACAGCCGAGGACTGGCGGGTGAACATTACTGATCCTACGGGCAATACGATCATTTTGTCTCAAGGCTTTGGTGATTCTACGGAATTAATGAAAAAAGAGGATGAAAGAGTGGGTGCACTGCAGTCGAAATTCGAAAAATCGTTCGCACAAGCGTATCGCTTTGCTCATTCTAAAGAAGACCCTCTTGCTGCACGCAACACGTTGGAAGTTGCGTTTCATAAATTCGTTGACGATGCCACGTTTCCCGTTTTATTTCGGGCTTACGTGTTACAAGCTGAGGTATACGTGGCATTAGACCAACACGAGCGGTCGAACGAGGCGATAAAATCCGCAGGTAACATCCTAATCTCGATTGATTCAATCTACGACGAATCGCTTGAAGGTGCCAAACAACGTTTACAGGAACTAAAAGAGCAATCATAGAGCAAATCAAACCCTCATTGACGCACACCAATGAGGGTTTATTTTAACGCTTCTAACGCCGTCTTCACATCACGATACACTTCTAAGTCCGAAAGCTTCACACCGAGTTGGATTGTCGTTTGTGCCATCTCAGGACGAACGCCCGTAATGACCGGACGAATGCCTAACAAAGCTAGCGTCTGCGTGATCGTAAAAAAGCGGGAAGCGGCAAACGTATCGAACATATGAATGCCCGAGAAATCAACGATCAGTATTTGTACTTCTTTGCTCGCAACATTCGGGATCACTTCATTTAGGATGTGCGTCGCTCGGTCCTCACTCATCACACCGATAACTGGAAGAACAGAAATGTGTTTGCGAACCGGTACGATCGGTGCAGATACTTCTAACAATTCCTCTTCCAATTTTAGTAAGCGTAACTTATGCTGACTATTATAATATTTAGTGGAGTTAGCAATCACTTGGTCAAAAATTTCTGTCATTCGAAAAATAAACGGAAAAATGTGCTCCGTTTGGTTTTGGTCATCAATCTCTCCAAACGACTGCTTCAACTCTCGTTCAATTTCCTCAAGCGCGTGCACACGAAAGCGGGATAGCAATTCAACGATATACTCAAGGTCATGACCTTGCTTAGCGAGAACGTCCGTTGGATCGTAATCCAAATTTATATCTTCCGTCGATTCTTGCACGACCAATTCTTTTTTAACCTTTTGGAGTAATCGATACAGAAGGTGACTGTGCAGTTCTTGCTCATCTTTTGATAGTGTACGTGATGTTGACTGTGCCGTCTTCGCAACAATTCGTTCTACAACGGATTGCAATTGTTCGAAAAAACGTCCATATAATAGACTATTACGGTCCATCATCCCTATACCCTCTTTCTCTATAAATCCTTCACTTCTATTATAAATAACTTTCGGGTGGAATCAAAGGGCATCTGCATGAACCAATAAATTGTAGAAATAAGTAAAGTACAATGCCGCGATTGCAATACGTTATCGCGATTTTTCATCGTCACTCCTGTCTTAGGCAAACTACCATCCACATAAAAAGAACCCTTCATTAAGAAGAGCTCTCATCCATCCGCTTGTCATCGTATCGCCGCATGAACTGTTTTGCCGCATCATCTTGTTGCAGCACACGAAAATATTTATTGAGTAAGTCATTACAGATTTCTTCATTGATCGTTTCAGAAATAAACCCGTCGGCATTAATTTCTGGATTGTAGATGAGTACGTCTTTAAAGATCGCTTTTCCGTCTTTGTTTACGACCACATCAATTTCCTCTGCGTTCAATGGCTCACCAACATCGTCAATTCTTAACGTAATTCGAATTTCCCGATTTAACGGAAGTTCAACTTCCCAATGCCCGATGCCTTTATCTTGGTTGAAGTAAAGGTCGTCATCGGCAAATTCAAGGAAATAACTTAACTCTTCCTCAAGTTCATGGCAATATTGATCAATGAGCTCTACAGCATGTGTCAGTGCAATTTTTCTTCGATAATGTCGGCTTAGTTCTCGTTTGATACTTTCTTTCGCATCCATTCTCTTCACACTCCACATCGTTCATCTATGTATCTTCTAATGACCATACCCTAATACGACTTTTTTCATGCATGTGCACCGTAAATCTTTTTGTTTCTCCCCTCATATTGCTATACTAAAAGTAAGCGCTTACAAATAAGGATGGTGTAGTCCATGGAAAATCGAATTGATTCTGAACTAAGAGAGGCTCTTCTCACATTTCCAGCGATTGACCTAGATGATGTGACGGCGACACGGGAGCAAATGGCGATGGCCGCAGAAATGATTCCCCTTCCAATCAATGAAGCTGTAATGATTACCGACCGTACCACCGAAGCAAGATCCGACCACCCACCTGTTCGTGTTCGTGTGTACGAACCAAAGGGCAGCTCAGGGTCTTTACCTGGTTTGTTATGGATCCATGGTGGAGGGTATGTACTTGGTTCTCCTGAAGGAGATGAACAATTGTGCCAGCGATTTGTTACAGAATCAGAGTGTGTCGTTGTTTCTGTCGATTATCGACTTGCCCCAGAACATCCGTATCCAGCGGGATTAGAGGATTGCTATATGGCCTTGGAGTGGTTTTCCAAACATGCAGCTGAACTAGGCGTTGACCGAACACGCATTGGTGTAGGTGGGCAAAGTGCTGGAGGAGGGCTAACCGCTGCCTTAGCATTGCTCGCTCGAGATCGACAAGGACCTGAGCTTTGTTTTCAAATGCCGCTATATCCTATGATTGATGACTATAACAATACTCCGTCAAGCCTTGAGATTACCGGACATATGATTTGGAATCACGATTTGAATGAAAAAGCTTGGGCGATGTACTTGAACAATAAAAACGGGACCGATGACGTATCCGCATACGCCGCACCCGCTCGTGCCAACGATTTAGCCGGTCTACCGTATACGTATACGTGCGTTGGTCAGCTCGATCCTTTTCGTGACGAGACGCTCACATACGTTCAAAAACTGTGCCATGCCGGTGTTGATGTAGAATTTCACTTATATCCCGGCGCATTTCATGGCTTTGAAGGACTTGCGCCGGATACGCTAGTAAGTGAACGCGCGATGGCTGAGTACATTCAAGCTGCTACCTATGTGTTGCATCGTCACGCCTTACCCTCAAAGTAACAGCCACACTCGTCATCCGCATACCGTATTCAAATAGGTGCGGATGGCTTTTTTATTCGTTAATACAATCACTTTATTTAAAGAACGCTGTTCCTCAAATGCTTGCAACCGTTTCTTCATCGTTTTTTTGCGTCGGTTATACGTTGTCACAATATAACGAATAAATTCAACGTCTAGTTTCTCCTTACACCCTTCACCCATGTCAGAACGAGTTTGCCCGAAATTTTTGATCCATCGTTTACATACACGATAAAGACATACGTAGAGAGGAAGCTCTAAATAAATAATCGTGTCTGCATGGGCAACACGAACCTCGTACGTATTGTTGTAATTCCCTTCAATAATCCATTGTTCACGTTCTACAATCTCTTGTTGCTCAGCAGCAAATTCATCAACAGCTTTCATCACCCAGCCTGGCTTCCAAAAATAAGCATCCAGGTGATACACATTCATGTGCAGCTCTTCGCCAAGTTCTCTAGCGAACGTTGACTTGCCAACTCCTGGGGAAACACCTATCACCATGATCCGATTCATCATACCCCTCCCGCTCTAGTGCAATACACAAGTATACTACAAAATGAGTTAAAAAAAGGAATTTTGCATTACATTATTGGGTGAGGATCTGCGTTCCTGTAAAAGCGATCTAGAAATAACTGTTTCTTGAGGTTGTTACTTCATCAACCTTCCTCTCCATACCTCAGCGTAAGAAATTCCACCACTCTTCTCGGTCACAAAGGCCAACAAGACATTCCAAAGACCGTACGGTTTATCTTCGGCACCGGAGGTGCCGGTCGTTGCTAGCGCTTGAGGTTTATATGAAAAAAGAGGATTGAAGTTCGGCGTTGAAATGAGTGTTCGTAGATCGTCGTGGTGTTCCAATGCGATCTAGATCGCCAATCTCCTGAAAATGAGGAGCCAACGCCAATGCTCGAGCAGAAAATCGTGAAAACGATCTATATAAGTTGAACGAAAGAATTTCACTGAATCGGATGACCGAGATCGGTCTTTGCGTGTGAGTGCTTGCATATTGTCTGTTGAAATTCATCTCGTTGCCGATCGTTGTTCGTCACTGCAAGGGTTGCGGGCAACACGAAAAACGTTTGACTAAGGGTAAAAAGTCGTGACCGAGCTCACCACCTGACACAAGCATGCGATGGCCGGTCACGTATGTGACAATCCAGCCTCAAACCGGGCACTTTCGGTACGCAAATGTCACAAATCGCAATATTTGTGACAGTTGAGACCGTTTATGTGCGCATTCACGTTTAAAATCATCATTTTTCTTTCTCAAGTGTCACATTAATGAATATATGGGGCATTTGGACTTTTTTCCACACACCGTAGCCAGGAGGCAGCACCGAACCGATGTCGCCTTTGTGCTACGAAGACGTCGGCGCGGTTCGCGCCGAACCGAATCCGGTTTGGCTTCGGCCCTCTGGGGCCGACTTGTCGTTGGCACTTCAGCCTGGAATCTGCGCGCAAGTTTGGTGATATCGGCGCTAAAATCGGTGAAGAGCGCAAACTTGCGCGCAGAATGGCACCTAGCACCGCGCTACCCCTCCAACCCAACAGTGCAAGTCAAGAAAATGTTACGTTCATTCTATATAGATCATCAAGAAAACGATCTAGATCGACCAGTGTGTGGTAAAAACCATTGTTTTAACGTGATCTATATCGTTTCGGGTGCGATCCAAATGACTAAATTCCATTATATCCCAATTGCATATGTGCCAGAAACTGCACATGTCTACGAAGAAATCTGAACAATCCTCCCCTTTACTCCTGCAACAAGCGGTTTGTCAAAGCGAATGTCCTCAAATTATGAGTCATACTTGCCACACCACGACGAAAGGGACGACCTTCTCAGGCCGCCTCTCTTTACTATTTATGAATCATGATCTGCTCACCTTCAATAGAAAGCGTGTATTCACGTAGCTTCTGCCTTCCATCTGCGGCAAGTGTTCGACCTTCATTTTTAATATTAAATTCACGGCCATGCCAAGGGCAACGAAGAATGTCCCCTTCATGTTGAAAGTCATATTCCCCAATTTGTTCTGTTGCAACGGGCGCCCCGCACAATTTCCCTTTACTTAAAGGAGCTCTTGATGAGGACACACATTGGTGAACGCATGAAACTCGCCGTCAGAAGCTCGGCAAACGACAATCGACCGGCCGTTAAACTCCGCTTCCATCATTTCTCCCGGGGACAAATCCGCTGTCGTTCCTACCACTTTTTGCATTTGTGCTTCATCTCCTATGGAAGTTTTGGGTAAAAGTTTCTTGCATTTTCGCTAAAGATTTTCCGTCTTAGTTCATCATCCAGTCCAGGCGGCAAGGCACGTTCCGGAGAATCATAATCCCAATGTGGATAATCTGTGGAAAACGCAATATTGCGATCACTTCCCATCTGATCAATCATTTGCATCATTTCCCACTTTTTTAGCTCTTCTAGCGGTTGGGTCGTAAAGCACAGATGCTCACATACGATGTCGCTTGGCATCCGCTTCACCCAAGGCACTTCATGGCGCAAGTCTTTGTATTGCTGATCCATTTTTCTCATTAGAAACGGGGCGTACGTAAATCCGCCTTCAATCATCATGAGTTTTAAGCGCGGAAACTTCTCAAACACGCCCGAGAAAATCATGTTCGTCACTTGATTCATATGTGATGTTGGAATTAACGTGTGCCATTCAATAAAATACCGTGGCCACTTCCCAAAATAGACTGGTGGCTCATTATGGTGCATCGCAATCATTAAGTCATATTTTTGCGCCGCTTCATAGATCGGATGATAATACGGGTCTCCCCACAAAATATCATCAATTGGAAGTAAGATTTGAACCATTTTCGGATGGCTTCCTACACGCTCAATCTCGCGAACCGCCCCTGCAGGATCTTGTGCGGCGATATGGACCGATCCGTACAACCGCTCATCTCGCTCGAGCCAATGGTCAATTTGCCAATCGTTATATGCACTTGCCAGAGCTGTCGCCATTTCATACCATCCGTGCATCGATGACGGCGAAGGATCAAGCGCACCCGTAAGTATGCCGTATTCATGATTATTCGCATCAAGCAATTGCTCTTGCAAGAAACCGAGATCAGAGCCAGCAGGTCTCCCATCAGGCACCTTCGCATCCGCACGATCCACACCCGCAACCGCTGGTTGCGTATACGGCATATGCTTCTCCTGAACCCAGTTGCTGTCCGTAATATACCGCTTCCACGGCTGTTCAAGATACGGCAATAACTGTTCATAACTTACCCGCTCATGTATATCTGTATCGATTAACTTCATTCACTCATCCCCTTTACACTACAACTTTTTGAAAAATGTACCATAAGGGAACGTGTTCCAACAAACCGACTGAGCGCTCATATAAAGCGATGAGCTCGTTCAGTGAACATCAGTGATATTCAGTGAGCATCAGTGACACATTTTCAACTATGCCATTTTGTTATAGGCTATAACGCTTTACAAAACTGAGCCAAATCCACGAACAACTATGTAAAGATAGAAGGAACAACGTGAGAGAAGGTATGAACTTCATGAGTATTTTATTGTTTCTGCTCGGTTTTATCGCAAGTGTGTACGGCATCATTATTGGCGCAGGCGGAGGGTTTATTATCGTTCCGTTCCTCATTTTATTTTTTGATACGCCGTCTCACATTGCTGCAGGAACCGGCTTAGCTATCGTTTTCCTGAATAGTATTAGTGGGCTGTATGTATATTTGAAACAAGGAAGAGTGTTGATCCGACAAGGGGTTCTTTTTGGCGTCGCCGCCATTCCTGGAACATTCGTCGGCCTCTTTTTCGTACAGCAAATTTCTGAGCACTGGTTTCAATATGGGTTAGCGGTCTTACTCGTAGGTCTAGGCATTTACATTACATGTAAGAAGCCGCCTGAGGTGGCTGAAGTTCGCTACACCTCGGCCAATGAGCGACCACAGATTTTTTTGTTACTCGTCATTGGATTGATCATCGGAACGATCTCTTCCTTTTTTGGCATTGGAGGCGGTTGGCTCCTCGTCCCGATTCTCATTTATCTATTTCGCATTGATGCCTACCGGGCAACGGCTACGTCTGTGTTCTCGCTTGGCATCTATTCGTTTGTCGGCGCAGCTTCTGCTGTCGGCGCAGATACGATTGATTGGCAGCTGCTTACCTGGTGCGGAGCTGGCGCAGTTATCGGCGCATACGTTGGTGCTCGTATGTCCAGACGCTTTAACGCCTCAGCTATCACGAAACTATTGGCAGCTCTCGTGTTCGTCATTGCGGTTCTACTCGTAATATGAGACGGTTAGACGAACAGGAGGACACCCGATGAAAATTCACACGTTTGAACTATTTTGCCTTATCGCAGAAAAAGGCAGCATTAGTAGCGCTGCCCGGGAAGCATACCTTACCCAGCCGTCCGTCACGAAGAGCGTCCGTGACTTGGAAGAGGAGTTTGGTTGCCTGCTATTTAATCGACAACAAGGAAGGATCTCCTTGACCGAAGCCGGCAAGCAACTTTATCCGCATGCACGCGCCATCGTGTCTGAGTTCTACAACTCCAAAGAAGCCGTTCTGTTTATTCAACAGCACATCCAATCCAAGCTACGAATCGGAGCCAGCTACACGCTTGGTGAATACGTTCTCCCCAAGATTATTAGCTCGTTTAAACAACAATCCCCCGGAGAATTGCAACTACAAATTCTTAATACCCCTGATATTCTCGACCTTTTACATGCCGATGAACTAGACCTCGCATTTGTTGAAGGTGAGGTTGGCGGAGATGATTTTACGAAAGAACCGATTGCTACGGATGAGATTGTCGCTATTGCCGCGCCAACTCATCCGTTGGCCGCACGCACATCACTAGTGATTGATGACCTGTACCCTCACCATCTCATCTCCCGAGAAGAAGCATCTGGCACACGAAGAATTGTTGAACAACATCTGTCCGAGCGAATGAAATCACCACCATCTCCATACATCGAGCTATCCACAACCCAAGCTGTAAAAAGTGCCGTGTTGTCAGGCGTCGGTTATGCGTTCGTCTCTCGCTTAGTCGTGGAACAAGAGATCGGGCACGGTGCTTTCGTTCACATCCCGATTGCCAATCTATCCATTCATCGAACCCTTTGGGCAGTCAAAAAGGAAAAACGCTTTGAAAAGCCATTAGTTGCTTCGTTTTTTACAGAAGTGAAACAGCAACTAGCGGCGCCTAAATAGATACGATTACACAACATCTTGCTTTTTGTGAATCGCCATTCCGGCTATAAAGAGAAGCCAAAACAATAGTGCACCCATTACAGCTGTTCCGATAGTGGCACTGTAAGTGACCCACGATGATACTTGTTCTGCAAACCATTGTGTGCTGATTGTCGTGGCGAGAGTCATCAGTATAATTGCAACACCGTACACAACAAATATGATCACCCAACGCAGTATTCCCGGTCGCATCAGTTTAAGTGTGATAGCCAAAATTGTCGCAAGTAAAACGATCATCACAATCATTGAAACCATATAAAATAGGAGTGCTGGTGTGATTGGTGTTCCTGTCATGACTCTCGCGAGACTTTCAAAAAACAACCACATGAAGCCGCACGTACTAATAACGAGAATACGGGCGAGGAGTATGTCTGATCTATTTAGCGGCAGCGAGTTCATAAACCGGGCGACACCATTCTTCTCTTCCAACTGTACGAGTGACATTGACAGTACGAGAATGATGATTAACGGGCTAACTACATTGTCCGATGGAAAAAACCAACCGAGCAAAAATGGACCGATGACGAGTATTGGAAGGCTATATCGGAATAGCCACATTTCAAGTTTGAATAAGGATATCATACGTCTTCACCACCTAAATAAAAGTCATGAAGATCTTCTAAGGAGACAAGGTCTTCACTTCCGTCTTCTTTAGCGGTGACGTTCCCTTCCTCGTCTTTTCCGAAGCGGCTTTTCAGGTCATTTACTTTACCGTGCGCCTTCACTTCTCCTTCGTCCATCAACCAAACTGAACCGGCCAACTCTTCCATATCTCCTAAAATATGAGAAGAAAAAATCACCGTCACACCATGTTCATTGGCTCCTTTCAACAACCGAAGCATTTGCCTTCTTGATTTTTGATCCAATCCAGCCGTCGGCTCATCTAACATTAACAACCGGGGGCGGTGCGCCGTCGCCATGGCAAAACCAGCTTTCATCTTCATGCCTCGCGAAAGGCTCTTAATCTTTTTGTTTTCACCCACCTTATACGACTCGAGCATCGATTGGTAGTGGTCATCATCCCAAGAATGATATTGTTCAGAAAGAAACTTGCCAAGTCTTGAGAGCTTCATATCGTCATACATGAGCAAGTCATCATACACGAAGCCGACATCTTGCTTCCACTTCCCAACATCAAGAAACTCTTTCCCGTCATGAAAGCGGCGAAGCTCGCCAGAATCAAGCGTTAATAATCCTAAAACCATCTGCATCATCGTCGTTTTTCCAGCACCGTTATTCCCAATCACACCAAGCATGTCCCCTTGCTGGATCGTTATAGACGGAATGTTCAGTTCAAAATCGCCGCGTTTTTTTGCAACTTGATTAAATTGAATATGGTCCATGGGCCTCTCCTTCAGCGATAGATTCACGTTCCATCCTATCATCTATAGCTGCTACACCGAGTACTGTTTTGACTAATGATTTTAACATCTTGCAAAGATAGAGATTAGGAATCATACTTTACCAATATTCATCGATATTGCTTCAGAATTGCGTTAAAATAATTTAGGAACCTTTTCCTATACGGTAACAATTAAATCTTTTCCTGATTAGCACCGTTAGTTGTTGCTTTTCACTGCTGGGGGAGGGTTGCAGTCCAGACTACAAGTGCAACATCGGTGGCCAAATGACAGCTCCGTGTTTTCTTTACATTCCAGAGCATAAGGGCGACGCGGTTCACTTTTCTGCCTACTGGCTAGGGTGTAGAAAAAGAAGCCCAAATGCCTCATAAGTTCATATTTGTGACAGTTCGGAAAGGGAAAATCATCATTTTAAACGTGGATTCGCACATAAACGCAGTCAACGGTCACAAATCGCGATATTTGTGACCGTTGAGAACCGAAAGTGCCTATTTTGAGGGCTG
>NZ_BAXB01000018.1 GCF_000698145.1 Geomicrobium sp. JCM 19039 | reverse complement strand
GGGCCAAGCGGCTTAACCGGCAGTACCGGGAACACTGGCACAACTGGTCCTACGGGGATTACAGGAACGACCGGAAATACAGGTCCTACCGGGGTTACTGGTGCAACAGGTGTTACTGGAGCTACTGGAATTACTGGACCTAGCGGTCCCTCTGGAAATACAGGTAGTACTGGAATCACTGGCGCTACCGGACCTATTGGACCGACTGGATCAACAGGTGTTACTGGCTCTACAGGTTCGACTGGGAGTACTGGGAGTACCGGAATCACCGGCATAACAGGGGCTACTGGCGGTACGGGTCCAACAGGAGCTACCGGACCATCTGGGGCTACTGGCACGAGGGGAGCTACGGGTGCAACTGGCCCCACTGGACCTACGGGTCCTTCAGGGTCAACAGGCCCAACGGGTAGTACTGGTCCGAATGTATCGTTGCAAGGGTTTTCTGCACAACGAACGCCTGCATCGCTTAGTGCGGCCGGTCAATTGGGAAATTGGATTACTCCAGCTCCTTTTTATGCAGACACTGGGTTTGATCCTACGACTGGGAATTACACAGTTCCAACTTCAGGTCGTTATTCGATTAAGGCGATGATTAATTATCAAACGACTGCCGCTATATCGGTTCAGCTCGGGGCTGGAGTTAACCCAGCATTCACTCTTGAAAGAATCTCTCCAACACCGACAGTTATTGCTTCCGGGTTGTTTCCGGTATTAAACGTAAGTATTCTTCTACTATTAACACTACGAACGATTCTCGGTAACGGGGGTGTGAACTTAACGGCAGATGTGAACTTAAATGCAGGTGACGTAATTGGTCTGTTTTATGTCTCCAATGGCTTGAATATCAACTTGAATATTGGTGCAGGTTCTTCTTCCGGTGTCGTTTGGTCCATTCACCGTATCACGTAATCAAAGTAGAAGATCCGTACCTCAAGTGAGGTACGGATCAGCAATTAATCTAAGTTGCCGGTACGATCTAACACGGTTGCAAGTTGCTCGCGGGAGACGGGTTCTTTTGGTCGTTCGCCATTTAGAATACCTTGGCTCGTCGCTTTTTGCCATGCTTCTTGATGTGCGGGCGCAACCGAAGTAGGTGCTGGAGCGTCCATTGCTTTAATCAAGGTTCCTATCAAGTCTTCATACGGTAATGTGCCGTTTTCTAGCCTTTGTGACATATCCCCTACACCATGTCGCCGAACCAATCTGCGGATTGCCTCAATGTTACTTGCAAACAGAGCATCATTTAAATTCACAAACTGCTCCTCCTCTTTTGCCGTTATTTTTGATAGGTTAAACTCAGCCGCAATACCGTTCACATGCCCTCTAGCTATTGCTTCAATGACTTCTGAACGTTTAAGTAGAGCGGCATCTCTAGCATTGGTAATAAATAATGATTCAGTGAGAGCGGTTTTCATCGACTGGTACGTTCCCCGAAGAACTGCAAAGTTTGCAGACTTTAATCCCCGGTCAGTTACTGTGCCGTATCGACGAATCTCAGACAATATATTTTGATGCAGTTGATTTCTCAGACTAGGCAAGTTGGAGTTGTTGTGCATAAATGTTTCTGTACCGTTTGCTGAAGCAACGTAAGCATTTAAGTGGATGGATACAAACCCGTCTGCGCCAAAGCGAACAGCACGATTTGCACGCTCAGAGAGTTCAACAAACACATCAGTTGTACGACTCATTGCAACGTCCACATTCTCATATTCTGAAAGCAAAATATCTCGAACGCGTAGACCGATTTGCAATACAAGTACTTTTTCCGTGAGACCGTTTCCTTGAGCGCCTGGATCATGACCTCCATGACCTGGATCAATGAATATCTTGGTCATCAGCATTCTCCTTAAAAAAGAAAATATCGTTCTATACAATCTATTCTGTTAACTGGCGACAAGAAACGGCTCAAGACTAGAAGTCTACGTACATTCTTGTATTAAAAAATCTCTTTAAAGAGGCGCCTGATCAACCGCGGCACGTACAAAATAATTTCAAGAAAATAATCAATGAAAACCGATTGTGAATGTGGGTCTGATTTCCTTTTTCTCTTCATCGTCAAACCTCCTCAAAAGAAAGGTTCATAGGTTCAGAGGCAAGCTCTGCTTCAGGATCCATATTTGTAGAAGGGGTGTTATCGTCCACTTCTTCAAAAGAAAGATGATCCACCCATACTCTCCCTTTTCCAGATAACAAAAGACCGATTGAGATGATTGAACTGTCATCAGGAATATCTAAAACGATCGTATAGTAGTTCCACTCCGTCGTGCCTGTAATTGGGCGATTGTGCATGTTATCGAATTGGAGAATATCTTGAGAAGTCCCATCAACTCTCATCCACAATCCACAAGACTGTTCCACCTGCTCTGTTTTGACGAACCCCGTAAACTTCATTCTTTTGCCGATAAACTGCTTCGCTTTAAACTGTTGCATAATCGTTGCAAAGCACTCTTCTCCTATGGCTTCCTTTGATTCAACCCGAACACTTTGGCTTCCGTAGTGAACGACTTCCTGATCCGCTGTAAGTTTGTATAAATGGGGGTGAGATCCGCTAAGGAACCACCCTTTAATTTCTGAATTGGCCATTGGCTCATCTCCTTTTTCTGTGCGAAAAGGCTTCGATATTTTCCAGGAGGAAGGGAATAGTATTTCTTAAATGCTCTTGTAAATGCTTCTTGACTCTCAAAATGACTATTAAGTGCAATATCAATAATTCGCTCTTCTGTATAGAGGAGTTGGTGAGCAGCGAGAACGAGTCGGCGATGTTTAATGTACTCCGTAGCACTCATGCCAACTTCTCGAACAAACGTCCGATGAAAGTGGTACTTAGAATAGCCCATTTCAATGGCAACGGTTTCCAAGGTGATCGGTTGTAGCAAGTTCTCTTCAATATACGCAACGCTTTGCTGAGTGATGGTTTGCACCGTCTCTCCTCCTTTCAATAGTAGAATACGCGATTATGTTCGCTCAGTTTTGATCTTTTTTGCGGCGTATGCCCAAACACATGTGTACGCTAGGAATATGACACTTGCGATAAAGTAAACGATGGATAGTGATCCATCAAATGTCGAGAGAAGTAAATAAGATAATAAAGGACCTACCGCTGCACCAGTGTCTACCATAATGGTATGCCACATCATAAACTTCACCCTGTCCGTCTTTGAAGCAGCTTCTGTTGCAATGGTATCAACCGTGGTCGAAAAAAAACGTCGAAATTAATTGAAATAAAACAAGCAATAAAAGCAATAGATACAGCTCACTCGTCCATCCAATCAAAAAGAAAACGATCGCTCCCCCCGATAGAGGCACAAATAATAAGTAGTGTGAATGCTCCAGTCGGTCCATCCACTTTCCGACGAGCGGAGCAACAAAGGGATCCCAACTCCAACGAACCGCTTGAAGAACGCCTGCAACGGTAGCCGCCCCAATCACAACCCCTAGCACAGTCAACTCCTCAATATAGTAAGTTTCAATTAGTGGGCTTAACGTGGATGCGAACAATCCCATAATCAAAAAACCCATACCGAGGCTCGTTAATAAAACGATTGTATGGTACGGGGTGAATGAAAATTTTTCATTTGTAACCGCCTGTTTTGAATCATTATTCGTAATAAGTACGTTAGGAATTACCCGCCAAACAACCGGGATACACGCGGCAGCACATAAAGCAAACACCGTTGTGATCGGCATAATTGACATCTGGTCCGCAAGTAAACCACCTGCCAGCATCCCAACAAGCCCACCAATCCCCCATAGACCGTTGTACATGCCAACGTGTTTTCCTCGATTTTCATCAGAACTCACTTCAATTATGGTAAGAAAACCACCCATTCTTAGCAGTGACCAGGCAACACCCCAGAGCATTCTGGCAATGAACAACACCCAGAAAATCGGAAACACCCCGTAGGAAAATGTTGTGATGCTTGCAAGAATCATCGCAATAAGTAAGCCTGTACGTAATGAAAAGCGTCGGTAAAACCAAGCAACCAGTGGGTTTAGCGGAAGACGAATTAAGCGATTAATCGAGAGCAAGAGCCCGATTTGCCACAGAGCGGTTAAACCAAATTGATCATAATATAATGGCAGTACAATAAATAGCATCGCATCTCCAAATAAAGCAATCGCAGTCATTAATGCAACTTGGATAACACGTATTCGAGCAGATCCATTCATTTTATTCCCCTCCACATCTTTCACATATCATTCTAACTTTTTTAAAGAGGAATAAAAGTGTACACTCAATATATATTGCGTTCCCCTTTTCGGAGGTGAAGAGGTGCACCTGATTGAATATTACTTACGATTATTGGATCAAATCAAAGAAGTAAATACTGTTGTCCCCATTCGGCTTTCACGTGTGTCCTCAATCCTTACTTGTACAGATCGAAATGCTAAGAAAGTGCTTGCTAAACTAGCTGAAGTTGGTTGGATTACGTGGACTCCCGGGCGTGGGCGTGGCAGAATCTCGACCATTCGTTTGCACATTAGCCGCCATGACTTGCTGATGGATCAAGCGAAACAAGTAGCCACATCGCAAACGATTGATGATGCTCTTGGTTTTTTGCATCGCTTTTCTGTTCCTCATACCGAGTTACAGCAGTTTTTTGATTGGCTTATGACCGACATGACCCGAACTGAAGCAAGCATACATACGACATCCAAAGATCAGATTATTCTTCCTTCTTACCGAAGCTTTACGAGCTTGAGTCCGTTACATGTGCACCGTCGTTCTGAAAACCATGTGATGAAGCATCTTTATAACTGCCTCGTTCGTTATGATGAACGGACGGAGCAATTTTTACCTGACCTGGCCCATCATTGGCACGTACAAAACAACAACAAGCAATGGACATTTTATTTACGTAAAGACGTACCATTCCATTCAGGTAAAGAAATGACTGCCAAAGACGTTCGGGAAAGCCTCTTACAACACGTACGTATAAAAGAATCACCTTATCATTGGGCATTTAAAGATATGGATACGATTGAAACACTGAGCCGGTATGTTGTGCGCATCACATTTGAATCTTCACAACCACACCTGCTTCATATTGCTGCGTCACTTGGAGCTGCAATTACTCCCGTTGAACGATCGTCTCTGCCTGTAGGAACAGGACCATTTGAAGTCAAAAGTTTCACAGACAAAAAGTTCATCATGCACGCATTCTCAAAACACTTTCACACAAGGCCTCTGCTTGATATGGTTGGCATGTTTTTTTATCCTGAACTTTACCATTATCCTTCGGCGCGACATTTTAACGAGAAAGATGTTCCGTTAAACTTCTATCATTACCCGTACTATGAACGTGTGGATGAACGGCTTGAAAGTTATGAAAAGGTGGACCGAGGAAGTAAACTTCTAACATTAAATATGAACACAGGCACCTTAGCCAACAACGACCTTTTGCGAGAAGCCATTTGCCATCTTCTTCCCGTCAGCTCATTACTTGAACGCTACCAAGGCAAACGGTTTTCAAAAGCTGAGCGAATGGTGCACGAGTTTGAAAAAGACACATTCGCAAGAAACGAGACACGAGGAGCTCGCTTGTTGCAACAAAGTAAATATAGCGGGGAAACGTTACAGCTTCACACTTATGCTGGAGCTGGGAATGAAGCAGACGCTCAACTCATCCTCGATTACCTGTTTAATCACGGAATTCGTATACGTTTACGAGTGTTTCCCTATGATCATTTCCACCGTGAACATGCAGGAGCTGATCTACTACTTGGAGAAAACTTATTTCTTGAATCGCCGCTATTTACTTATATGATGGCTTTTCTAAGCTGTCAAAGTATATTAAACACTCATCTGCCTGAAGATATTCTTCGTGACGTTAACCAAGCCTTGCAATCAACGGATGCACTAAACAAACTACTCCATATTGAACGCAACCTATTAAGTCAATACACGCATGTTCACCTTTATCGATTAACGCAATACGCCTTTTACCCAAAAAACTTACATGGGGTGGAAATGAACACATTAGGTTGGGTCGACTATCGTAAGTTGTGGTATGACATCGGGGAATAAGAATAAAAGGTAGACGGAGGTAATGATGAATACGAACGACTTATTCCGAGATATGGCTCTCACATCCATTATCGTTAGTGTCATCTATTCATTTTTTGGAGGCATTTTTCACCATTTCCTAGCGGTACATTCAGCAATCCCAGATCATTCATCTGGAATAACCGTCATATTAACATTCTTTGGCATCACACTCATAACCATCTTCATTATAGCCCCTGTCCATTACTACTTGTCTCGTTTCGGAACATGGAAGGGACCAACAATTTTGTTTAGCGTAACCACCATCCTTATAATTGTCATTTCGGGAAGCACAGGTTACAGCACGTTGTTGTTTTATATATTTTTGCCATTGGTATTTAGTGTTTTTTCTTTACTCTTAAAGTATTTTCTGAATCCTTCCAACAACTCGCAACGTATATAAAGTAAAGGAGTGAATCGAAATGTTAACTTTAGCCGATATGTTAATGCTTACCGCAATCGATCCCGAAAAAGATCGGGTATATGTTCGTAGTAGTTCTGCGCTGCCGTACGGATTGAGTGGGGCGTTGATCGCCGAGCTGATGTTGTCTGCAAATGTAGAATTGCAAAAGGACAAAATTGTCGTTATTCATCCTGAACACGAAGATCCTGTTCTCCAAAAAACGTTGCAAATTATTGAAAACGATAAGCGTAAACGTTCAGCGAAAGATTGGGTGTACAAACTAACGACCGCTCATAAGAATTTGCCAAATGTGATGGCTTATCACCTCGAGGAACAGTCGTATTTAGACGTGAAAGAACATAAATTCCTCTGGATTTTCCCTCATTATACGTATCATTTACATGAAGAAAACAATATAACTGGACTGCGAGAAACGTTCAACACCGTCTTGCAAAAAGCGCAAGAAAAAACGCCGTTCAATCGTGAAGAAGAACGGCTCATCGTGTTGTTATCACTTATTGATGCAAGTAAGCTTCTCGGCATCGTCTATCCCGATAGTAAAGAAGAACGCGCTGTTCGGAAACAGCTGAAACAAGCGAACAAAGATTTACCTGTTTCCAAAGCCGTATACGAAACAATTATGGCCATTGAAGCGAGTGTCGTCATTGCCGTGACTGCTGCGTCAACGGCTGCAAACAGTTCGAATTCATCTAATTAGTGCTTTGAACTCCCGCTCTCTTCTCTAGGGGTGTTGAGAGGCATGAAGACTTGTTCGGTTTTTGCACGTAAAGATTTGGACCGTCCTGGAATGTGGCAGTTTATATGGAATGAACTTAACATTTTCTTGATTTGCACTGTTGGGTGTTGGGTTGGAGGGGTAGCGCGGTGCTATTTTGCGCAGTTTGTTCCAACTGGAGCGCAGATTCGATGCCCATAACCGAGCAACCTGTCGTCCCCAGCGGGGCCGAAGCCAAATCGAACTCGGTTCGGCGCGGCTCGCGCCGACAAGATGCTAGGTTTTTGGCTTGGAAATGCAAAAGATGGTTCTCTGAATCCGTTGCCACAGGGGATGGCGTCACATGCGGGCAAGACGAACGACCGTTCTGCGCGCAAGTTTTCCCCATCTGCGCGCAAGTTTGCGCTCTTGACCGATTTAAGCGCCGATTTCATCAAACTCCTGCGCAGTTTGTTCCAACTGGAGCGCAGATTCCAGGCTGAAGTGCCAACGACACGTCGGCCCCGCCGGGGCCGAAACGAAACTGCACTCGGTTCGGCGCAGCTCGTACCGATATAATGTGGGGACTTCTGGGAGAGGGTGTACAGGTGACCTTGTAATCTGTTACCTAGTTTTATGAGAATAGACCGCTTTTCCCCAACTTGAGAACAGTTCGGCCGCAACTCGAGCACAGTTTCCACTTTCCCAAGCTTACCATTAGTTCTTGAAGAATTTATTTAGTTCTACTTATCTAGACAATCTAGATCGTTATAGAGCACCACAGTTCACCTGATCGTGGGTGATCTATGAACGTTCGTTACCATAACGAATTTTAACCGTGTTTATTCATATTAACTTCAAGAATTAGCAACCCTCGGCCCTGGTGGTGCCGAAGATAAACCAAGTAGTCTTCAGTATGACTCATGACGACGTCTTGTTGACATTTGTGACCGAAAAGAGTGGTGGCGTTTCTTACGTCAATCGTATTGAAAAGAGATATGGTGTTGTTACAACCTCAAGAACTAGTCAATTTCTTCAGTTCCTCCTATATAGATTGGCTGTACGAACTTAAACGCTTGGACGTGACTGAAAAAGTACACGTTGCATTTACACTTACACTATTATGGTATCTATTTGAATTCGCCCTCCTTAACGACTTTTTTTGAAGACCCGCGACCTCCTTAAAAAAGCAGGCGTTCACCACTCAAGAAACGACGGGCGTAACTTCCTCGCACATTCTCGTTTTTAGCCAATGGTCTAGTTGTTCAATATCTTTTGAAAAGATTCTGTCTTGCTCAATGGACGGAACCACTTTTCTTGCTTCGGTATAGAACTGTTTCGTCTTCATCGCAAGGTTCTCACTACCTCTGTATTCCGCAGCTTGCATGCCACAGATGGCCTCGATCGCTAATACTTTTCTCGCATTTTGGATAATTTGATACGCATGCCTAGAACCAATGGTCCCCATGCTTACATGATCTTCTTGGTTGGCTGAAGATGGGATTGAATCCACACTTGCTGGATGAGCCAGTGTCTTATTTTCAGATACTAGGGAAGCAGCCGTATACTGAAGAATCATCGCCCCAGACTGAATTCCAGGTTGCGGGCTTAAAAATGCTGGTAAATCATTGAGCTGTGGATTCACTAACCGCTCAATTCTTCGTTCTGAAATGTTCGCGAGTTCTGCGACGGCAATCTTTAGGAAGTCCATAGCAAATGCAATGGGTTGACCGTGAAAATTCCCTCCGCTTATAATTTTTTCACCATCGTCAAAGATTAGTGGATTGTCGGTCGCTGCATTCATTTCAATTTCTAGCTTCTCTTTTACATACTTCAACGTTTGCCAAGATGCTCCGTGCACTTGCGGAATACAACGGATGGAGTAGGCATCTTGCACTCGCAATTGCCCTTGACGCGTCGTCAATCGGCTTCCTTCAAGGTAGTCACGAATTCTCGCTGCAACATCAACTTGCTCCTCATACCCTCTTGCGATGTGAACGTCCTCATCGAATGCATCAATAATGCCTTGAAGCCCTTCAATCGTCAACGCACTTACAAGATCGGCATACTGAGCCAAATTCTCGGCTTCAAGGTATCCAATGACCCCCATTGCTGTCATCGCTTGTGTCCCGTTGATGAGCGCGAGACCCTCTTTTGCTCGTAGTGTGACAGGCTTAATGTTGTATTCGTCTAACACTTTCAAGGCAGGGCGAAGCTCTCCTTTTACAAACACGTCTCCTTCTCCCATGAGCGCGAGTGCTAAATGAGCGAGGGGAGCAAGATCTCCACTTGCGCCGAGAGACCCTTGTTGCGGAACGACTGGTGAAAGGTTTGCGTTAATCATATCTCTTAAGGTATGAACAATGACAGGGCGAACCCCGGAAACGCCTTTAAGAAGCGCATTGAGTCTAAGAATGAGCATCGCACGCCCGACAGGTTCTGGAAAAGGCTCTCCGACACCGCAAGCATGGGAATGAATTAAGTTGCGCTGCAGTGCCTCGACGTCTTCTTTCGGTACGGGCACATCGCTTAACTTCCCAAACCCCGTGTTAATGCCGTACACGACATCGCCATGCTCAACAATTCGTTCTACTGCTTCCCGAGACGTTTTCACTTTCTCTAAGCTCGAGTCATCAATCTGAACACGTTCTTTGTCAAACAAGATCTTTTTCATTTGTACGATCGTAAGTGAATGTCCATTTAATGTAATCATTAGACCGCTCCTTTTTTTTCAATATAAAAAGGGACTATACAAAACCGTACGATGTACGGTTTCATATAGCCCCCTAGTGTCTATTGGCTGTGGGCCGCTTATATGTGGTTAATGCCAAGTCCAATCGTCTCGTGCTCTGCGCCTTTTACTGGGGCTCCAATTGTCCCATAAAGAGATACGGCAATCCATTCCCCTTCTTCGGGTTCATCATAAGGTCGACCTCTCACGATGGAAAAGCTAAGACCAACCGTACGTAACATCGAGCCTAGCTGGACTTGCCCTCTCGTAACCCCTTGCATCGCTTCAATAATTGCGTGATAAAGCGCGTGCCCTTCTCGGTAAAGGTCTTTGTTAATGATCTTCTCATTCTTTGCTGCCGTTTCAATAGCGGCAACGACTTTATGTGTATCCATTGATCCAACTTTCCCTTTGCAAAACTGCCAGTTTGAAAGCTGCAATTGTTCTTCAATATGTGCACAATCTTCTTCCAAAAGAAGTAAAAGCGCGGATTTTCCGATTCTTCCGTTTGTTTTTAAAGGCATTCCAATCACTCACTAACCTTAAACATTACACACGAACTATCAACTATTGACTGGTGTAATTGTTTTCATTGTATTTTTTTCCTTGTGAAAAGTCAATCAGAATACGATATGGGTAATCAAGGCGATAATCGGCATCGCTATGAGTGTACGAAGCACAAACAGAATGAGCATATCTTTTAGTGTGACCGGTACATCCACTTCCATCAAAAGCGGAATGACCGCTGAGAAAAACAATACTTGAGATAAGGAAAGAACAGCGATAAAGAATTTCGCTTCAACTGCGGCCTCTACAACAAACAACGCAGGCAAGAACATCTCTGCAATTCCAACGAGTGATGCCGGTGCTACGAGATGTGCATCCGGTATGCCTAACAACATGATGAGTGGTTCCATCGGCTTTCCAATCCATTGAAAAACAGGTGTATATTCTGCAATTAAAATGGCAGACAACCCGATAGATAGAATCGTAGGTAAGATTAGAATCGTTAATTTACCACCATCTAGCAATCCACTAAACAGTTCTTTAAATAACTGATTGGATTCTTTTGCCCGGGCTGCACCGATCCGAAGTGCTGCCTTAAATAGATTTCCTTCAGGTTGTTCTTCTTCCACCGGTTCACCCACAAACGTATCTGGTTTTCTAGAAAGAGGTGGAATTCGAACGAGAATCGCAGCCAGCACAATCATGACAAATGTGACACTTAAAAAGATAAGGGGAAACAGATGCAACAAATCCAATGTTGAAGCGACAACGGCAAAAAATCCAATGCTTACAGACGAAAAACACGTTACGATAATGATGGACTCTTTAGCGGAGTATCGGCTCTGTTTATACATTTTGTTCGTCACATAAATGCCGACTGAGTAACTTGCTACAATGGATGCGACAATGTCTAACGACGCACGCCCTGGCACTTTGAAAAGGGGTCGCATAATCGGTTTTGATAATGTTCCGATAAATTCCAATCCGCCAAAAGCAACGAAAAGCGTGACAAAGAAAGCACCTAAAGGAACAATGACTGCTACAGATGACACAAGATTGTGATACATGAGCTGTCCAGTATTCGGCAAAAGCACCGCTTCTGGACCGATATTAAAGACGATCATAATCGCAAAAACAGCACCGAGCAAACGAAAGATTAAAAACGGTATGCTCGTCCGAAAATACGAAAAATCACGGCTCCATTCAGTATTCGAGCGCGATTGAATAAGTGCAATCGTGCTAAGTACAGCGCTCAACAAGATAATGAGCAATACGTAAAAGGCGACCATTTGTGGAAAGTGGTCTTGTATGCTAGACACAAAGACATCAAAAGGAATGGTCCAAGCTCCGTCTACCTTTATTGGAAGCAAAAAGAAAAGAAAACCGATAATCATTGTGCTCCATAACTTCACGTAAGAAAGACGGTTATTCGCAGTTTCAACGGTTCTCGATGTTTGTTTCATCTTTCATCCCCCTGTATTCAACACAACGACCGGTGTAAAGAAAAGAGGCAACTACGCCTCTTTTCTTTTGCTATATCCGGTAAGAAAACTGAGCATGGTGTGAACGGCAGCTTTAACGGTTTGTTCCCCAACATCTTTTCGAGGATCAAGACAAACAATGTCCATTGCCTTCACTCGTTCATGTTCACCTGCCAGTTGAACAGCTTCGAATAATTCTTCTGTATACATGCCACCAGGTGTGGCGGCGGGAGCTGCGGGTCCGTGAACAATATCAAGCACGTCCATGTCGACCGTTAAATAGATGGTATCTACCTGCTTACTTAGTGTTTCCAATGCTTCTTGAATGACCGATCCAATGCCGGCTTTTCTAGTATTTTTCATCGTTTTATAGTTAATTCCATGTTGATCTGCGTATATTTTTAAGTCCTTGGCGTTAAAAAAACCATGGAGACCAATGTTATGCACGTGCTTGCCTTCAATGACACCGTCCTCAATTAAAAACCGTATGGGCGTCCCATTTGCAGGACCGAGCTCATTCGGGTCTCGCAAGTCAAAATGGCTATCCAATTGCAAAATCCCGATTTGCTCATTAGGATGAGCATTTTTCCACCCTTTTACGAGCATCGCTGTAATGGAGTGGTCACCACCTAAGGACACAGGCAGTGTATGTGGATGGTGTACTCTCATCGCTTCCATCGCTTTTGTAATGTTCTCGTGCGTATGTTGAATATCCGTCACATGCTGCTTAACGTCCCCTAAATCAACGGCACGAAGAGACGCAAGATCGACGTCTTCGTCCAAGTTGTACGTTTGGAACGATTTCCAAGCGGCGCGCATCGCTTCTGGGTTCTCACTCGCTGCCGAAGTGCTAATGGATGACTTTGACAGAGGAACTCCGAGAATCGTCACGTCCACATTACCCAAATCAGTCGTTTCATGGACAGGTCGAATCCACTCGTGAACTTTTACGTCTTCGGTCGCCTCTGCTTTTTTTGTCCAAACTCTTTGCGGTCGATCAAGCTGAGGGTACGGATAGCCACTCATGCTAATGAACCACCACGGACGAGTGTCTTGCCTTCTTTAACGACCGTATCAACATGATTCATGCCGTATTGATAGGACAAGGTCAAATAATTCGGCACATCAAAGATCGTAACGTCGCCTTTCTTCCCAACTTCAAGGCTCCCTACTTTCTTCTCCATACCAATGGCATGTGCCGCATTAATCGTCGTTGCCGTCAACACCTCTTCAGGTGTCATCCCCATTTTTAAGCAGCCGAGATTCATAATAAATGGCAATGAAATCGTCGGTGAGGAGCCTGGATTCTGATCAGTCGAAAGCGCTACGGGCAAACCTTTGTCGATCATCTTACGGCCATCGGCAAACTCTGCCATTAAGAAGAAAGCTGTTCCTGGTAGTAACACACCCACTACACCCGCTTCAGCCATTTGTTCAACCCCACGGTCGCTAGCTTTAAGCAAATGATCAGCCGAAATGGCACCTACTTCAGCAGCAAGTTCTGCGCCTTCGTACGGCTCAATTTCATCCGCATGGATCTTTGGAATAAGACCGTGCTTTTTCCCTGCTTCTAGAATTCGTCTTGACTGATCAGGCGTGAATACGCCACGCTCACAAAACACATCATTAAATTTCGCCAGTTTCTCTTCAGCGACCACTGGCATCATTTCATCAATGACACGGTCCACAAATGCTTCTGGATTTTCTTTTTCATCCATCGGCACAGCATGTGCCCCCATGAACGTAGACACAATATCGATCGGATGGTCTGCTTCAAGCTCTTTAGCGACACGCAATTGCTTAAGCTCATGTTCAAGTGTTAATCCGTACCCACTTTTCGCTTCTATTGTCGTCACACCGTGTAGCAAAAATTTGTTCAGACGACGATGCGACTGCTCGTATAATTCTTCTGAAGTCGCTTTTTGCGTCGCCCGTGTCGTCGCATGAATTCCGCCACCTGCGTTCATAATGTCCATATAACTTCTGCCTTCAAGGCGCATCGCATATTCGTTTTCGCGTGTACCTGCATGAACGAGATGTGTATGCGGGTCAACAAGGCCTGGAGTAACCGTCTTTCCAGTGGCATCGATTACCTCCGCATTCTCAAGCTTTTCACTGTGTTCTGCGCGAATGTCTTGATCCGTTCCTACCGCCAAAATGACACCATCTTCAATAAGCACACTGCCGTGTTCAATCATGCCTACTTCTGACATTCTCTCTTTTTTAGCAGGTTGTTCACTATGGCCTTTCATTGTCACCACTTGCGCAGCATTTGAAATATAAACGATTTTTGACATGTACACTCTTCCTTTCTATTGATCTAACATCGGAATGTTCATCTTATGTCTCTTCGCAGCGTCAATAGCCTCATCGTAGCCAGCATCTACGTGTCGTACAATTCCCATTCCAGGATCTGTTGTAAGCACACGCTCAAGCCTAGCTTCTGCATCTTTCGTTCCATCAGCAACGATAACCATGCCTGCATGGAGGGAATACCCCATACCTACACCACCACCGTGGTGCACACTCACCCAACTTGCGCCACCGACACTATTAATCATCGCATTGAGGATTGGCCAGTCAGCGACTGCATCACTGCCGTCTTTCATCGATTCTGTCTCACGGTTTGGTGAAGCTACCGAACCTGAGTCTAAGTGATCGCGTCCAATGACAACCGGTGCGCTTAACTCACCGTCTGCCACCATTTGGTTAATGATCTTCCCAAATTTCGCTCTTTCACCATACCCTAACCAGCAAATTCTAGAGGGTAATCCCTGGAAAGAAATCTTCTCTCTCGCCATGCGAATCCAATTACACAAATGCTCGTTGTCACTAAATTCACGTAGAATCACTTCGTCAGTTTTATAAATGTCTTCCGGATCTCCTGACAAGGCTACCCAGCGGAAAGGTCCTTTTCCTTCGCAAAACTGCGGGCGAATATATGCCGGCACAAATCCTGGGAATCAAACGCATTTTCGACTCCTTCGTCTTTCGCCACTTGTCGAATGTTGTTGCCATAATCAAACGTAATCGATCCTTTTTGCTGAAGAGTGAGCATCGCTTTTACGTGCTCAGCAATGCTTTTTCTTGATTGCTCTGTATAACTTTTTGCTGAACGAGCGCGTAGTTCATCCGCCTCGTCTAGACTTAGACCTGTAGGTACATAACCGTTTAGCGGATCATGAGAAGACGTTTGGTCTGTAAGGACTTCTGGTGTGAATCCCCGCTCAATGAATTCAGGTAGGATTTCTGCAGCATTCCCTAACAATCCAATTGACAATGCTTCTTTCTTTGCTTTCGCTTCCTCAGCCATACGTAATGCCTCATCAACTGAATCGGTGGAAACGTCCAAATACTTCGTATCTAATCGGCGCTGAATGCGATGTTGATCCACTTCAATGGCAATACACACGCCCCCGTTGAGTGTTACCGCAAGCGGTTGTGCTCCACCCATTCCACCAAGACCAGCTGTGACGGTAATTGTACCCTCGAGGCTGCCATCGTAATGTTGCTTCGCTAACTCACCAAACGTCTCGTACGTCCCTTGGACAATGCCTTGAGAACCGATATAAATCCAGCTCCCCGCTGTCATTTGTCCATACATCATGAGTCCTTTTTGATCAAGCTCATGAAAATGATCCCAATTCGCCCAAGCAGGTACAAGGTTGGAGTTGGCAATTAACACTTTTGGCGCGTCCTTATGTGTTTTGAATACGACTACTGGCTTACCCGATTGAACGAGTAATGTTTCATCATCATTTAATGTCTTTAAACTATCTACAATCGCATCGTAGCTTTCCCAGTTACGCGCTGCTTTTCCGATGCCACCATAGACAACCAAATCGTCAGGGTTTTCAGCAACATCTGGATGGAGATTGTTACTGAGCATGCGTAGTGCGGCTTCTTGAATCCACCCTTTTGTGTGCAGTTCAGTGCCTGATATTGTTTCACTTTCGTTTCTTTAGCCATTCAAATCTCCTCCTGCTGTCTTTTTCGTATTTGCTACATCGTATCAACTTGCACAATTGCATTACAGACAAGAATCTTTTGAATAAAGATAGTTATTTTCAATTATTCGCGAGAAACCGTTTACAAAAAGATAACTATTTTATAAAAGATATAATTTTCGGTTTTGAGCCTACAATTACTTTGAAAACTTTTTATCTTCTTAATGTTTCGTGGTATGGTTGGAAGAAAAAGAGGGGTAGGAAACATCTGTATGGCTAGAGGAAAAGCATACTTATATACCATTGTTGGTGCATCCGCTTGGGGGTTAATTGGCGTATTCGTATCCCCTCTGTATGATCGCGGATTCACGCCTTGGGAAGTCGTCGCGATTCGTGGCGTCTTCACGTTTGTTTTCATGTTTTTATTAATGATGTTATTTTTCCGTAAACACCTCGCTACAAAGTTGCGTGATCACTTTGTGTTTGCAGGTGCAGGCATCATTAGCATCGCTTTTTTTAATTACTTCTACTTTGAAGTGTTCGCCCAAGCTGGTATCTCACTCGCTGTTACCCTGCTTTATACCGGCCCTTTATTCGTTACAATCTTATCGAGAATTTTCTTTAAAGAAGCTCTCACAAAAACAAAGATGATTGCGCTTGGTCTCGCTGTGATTGGATGTGCCTTCGTTGTAGAGCTGCTCCCTTATGGTTCCTCAAGCTTGCCACTATCTGTTGTCGGCATGGGCATTCTTTCAGGATTCTTTTACGCATTGTATAGCATCTTCACAAAACCGATTACCGATCGCTACTCGCCACTCACCATTACGACGTATACGTTTTTATACACAAGTGTGTTTATGCTAATAGCAAGTGACGTGACCGCTAAAGTGAGGTTATTTACATACGCAGACGTGCTCGTTTCTAGTGTACTGCTCGCCCTCGTTTCAACCGTTGCCGGATATGTTTTTTATACTACCGGATTGAAACACCTTGAAGCGAGTAAAGCATCAATTCTCGCTACCATTGAGCCAATCGTGGCTGTCATAACCGGAGTCCTCGTTCTGAATGATACATTAGCAGTTTGGCAAGGTGTGGGTATCCTTAGTGTGTTATTTTCGGCAGTTCTGGTGACGAGAAGGAGCAGAAGCAGGCAGCGTTCTGCTCGAGTCGTATAGAAGGTCGCATCTCCATTCTCGTTCGCTGAAATTGTTTTGAAAACAGTTGATGGCGTGCTTGTTCATTACTACTTTGTTAAAAACGGGTGTTCCGTGAGGAGACAATTTGAAAGCAGTAATGCTGGTTCTCTTTTTTGGTGCATCTACTGTGAACGAATAACAGCGATTTTTGATGGCGTTGAAAATTTTGGCGTTAACGGTTGGTTTACCATTGGTTCTTGAAGAAATCTTTATTTCAACTTATATATGTATCGAACTTAATTTTTTCAACGTGATAAAATTACACAGCTCGTCATGTTCGCTTCTGCATCGAGCTGAGCGAGCAATGCTAGCAGGAATTTCCGAAATCCAAGAATACGAAGAAGCTTGATTTTACTCTCTACCGAAGTTAAGGTGGTTTTTGCTCACATAAGCCTCTAGCTGCATTATATTTGGGAATGATTAGGAGATACACGATCTTCAGATCCGGCGGTGGCGATGACCGCTAATTTTTGGGGATTTCTAGGAGATCAGTGATTTAGATCACTTTAGAACACCGCAGTTTACCTCACACTGGGCGCTCTATGACGAACTTCAACCCTGTTTACCTCAAGAGCTGTATATAAACAACATCTAAACATCTTAACAGCCTGAAGATGCTCTCATAATGAGACATCTTTTTTTATGCCCCTTATAAAGGACAAACCTTTTATTGAGCTGTGACAAGCGCTTCGCTCAAGTTCCGCATTTGTTCTAGTTAAGAAAGGATCATATATCAAATTTCTGCACGGTTTTGCCGGCAAAAATTTGGACAACCTTTAGTATTTCATATTCATTTCTTAAACTATAATAAAAATTCATAAATTGGAAACACTAAACGTAACAAATAAATTTTGTAAGCTAACCATTAGGAAGGGGTTTGCGTTATGACCATTCAAGTGATCCTATCTGTTGAACTGTTGGAACTTGTCCTTTGGTATATGCTCGTTCGAATGAGCCGTGCTCCTCTGATTCGTCGCACTTCCAGCCACCTTCCGACACTTAACTGTATAACTGATCGCTAGGTGAAGTTGCATAAACATCCGGACCTATACGTATAGGTCCGGATGTTGCCGTTCAACTACAGAACGCCGCTATGTTTCCCTATTAACTGCCTCTATACATGAACCCGATGAAAAATGTTGGTTTTATTTGGTTCTCCTTCGTCGGTGGTACTGCTATATCACTCGAATTTAACGATATCATCAACTTGAGTGCCCTAACAGATGAAGAAATGCTTATCGGCATGCTTAGTACGATGCCGGTCAGTACACTCACATCCATCGTATCCATTATTCTCATCGCCGTTTTTTTCATTACTTCAGCAGACTCTGCCACCTTCGTTTTAGGCATGCATTCTACAAACGGTTCTAATAATCCGCCAAACCGTATCAAATTTGTATGGGGACTTGCACTGTCTGTTACCGCCATGGCATTACTATACAGCGGTGGATTACAAGCTGTGCAAAACGTCATGATCATTGCAGCCTTTCCGTTCTCGATTATCTTGCTTTTGATGGTGTTTTTATTAATCAAATCTCTGCGCTTTGAAAGAACACGAACTGACGTGAAACAACGAAATGAGCAGAGAGAGTTAACGGCAATTAAAAAAGCAGCAAGACAAACGAACGAATTGGAAGTTTAGATTAAGAAAAGACAATACGGACAAGTGAATCTTAGTGGTGAGATTGGGAACTATATAGGATGAACTTAGCATTTTCCTGATTGCACAGTTTGTTGTTGCTTTCCACTACAGGCGGATGGTTGCACTCCGGAGTACAAGGGCAACAGCGGTGGCGAAACATCTGCCACCGTGTTTTCTATGTAGTCCAGACTATAAGGTCAACATCGGTGGCCAAAAGACGTCCACCGTGTTTTCTATGTACTCCCGCAACACGGTTCACGTTTCTGCCTACTGATCACGGTAGGGAAAGAAGCCCAAATGCCCCATATATTCATAAATGTGACACTTGAGAATGAAAAATCATCATTTTAAACGTGGATGCGCACATAAACGGAGCCAACGGTCACAAATCGCGATCTATGTGACCGTTGAGGACCGAAAGCGCCCGGTTTGAGGGCTGGATTGTCACATACGTGACAGGAGATCACACGCTTGCGTCAGGTGGTGACCATCGGTCACGTCTTTTTACCATTCAGTAAACGTCGTCTGTGTTTCCCACAACCCTTGCAGTAACGAACAACGATCGACATCGAAGTGAGATGAACTTCAACAGACGATCGGTAGGCGTTTGCCTGTAAAGACCGATCTCGGTCATCGGATTACGTGAAATTCTTTCGTTCAACTTATATAGTCACGGGAGATGGTGCTCTTTGCTGAGAGTCATCTCCTGCTGAGCAACCGTTTCTTGTGCAGTGGATGATCGCTACGTTGTTTTCCGAAATTCTCGGGGAGTTTTCCCGATGTTCTCCTTAAACACCCGGCTAAAATAATTCGCTTGATGAAAACCAGCGGCTTCTGCTATTTCTGAAATACTAAGGTCGGTGCTGAGTAACTTTTCTTTTGCATAAGTAATTCTGTAATTCAAAACGATTTCAGAAAAGGACCGGCCGTATTGTTTGGATAGTAAGTCGCTTACATACGCTGAGCTTAATTGAACTTGATCTGCGACTTGACTTAAGGTAAGCGTCTTGTTTCTGTATTCTTTTCGAATAAAGGCCAGTGCATGATCAACGGCGTCTCGGTGACTCACTGGCGTATTGTTAACAGTTTCTACGAGTCGAACGATAAATAGAATCATTTCCTGAACGATTCGAAAAAGATTGGATCCATATAAAATATGATCAAAAGTGCTTTTATAATGCTTTTCATACTTATCATCGGTCATTTGACTTTTTAACATGTAGCGACGAACTTGCGCCAAAATGCTCGTCAACCTCGTTCGCAACAATCCGGGTTCGGGATAGGGACTCGTAAATGCAAAAAACTCCGTTCGAAGCCACCGTCGAATCCGGTGACGATCCCCCTCACTTAACATGTCGATCCATTCGTTTTGCTCTTTAACGGATAGAAAAGGATCAAAATCACGCCAAGTCCCTACATCTTTTGTTTCAAATACTTGGTTATACCCTGTGAAGAACGTAAGCTCCATCGCTTGAATTAAATCAATATAAATCTCTTGTAATGATTGATCTTGTTGCCTTGTATGAACTGCAATTGCCATTGGCGTATGTGAAACATACGACCATTCGTATAGTAACGTTCTTGCTCGCTCCACTTCGTCATGAAAATGTGAGCCAAATACGAGCACAATTCGCTCACTCGTCGACAATACTTGAGGCCGAACGGAAAACGGATATTGCTTCACAAATGATCGTAAATGAGGCAAGTCTTTTAAATCTTCAACTTCTAGTAAAAAGACTGGATAAGAAAACGCTTCATCACTTTCGATAAACAACGATTCATAGTCCACATACGAAACGGTACGTTCTTCCACGTCATTCTGGTTTGAGAGCTTGCGAAACGCTGACTGCATATCATGACGAATCATAGATAACGATAACGGTTTCATCCAAAGGTTAATTGCTTCAAGCTCTAGCGCTTGCATCGCTTTTTGGAACGTTGGCTCTGCTGTAATAACAATCACTTGGCTTACTCGTTGTATAAATGGGCGAATCACTTCCCATTTATCCGCTGGAATCATATCTAACTCGATGCAGACAATGTCGGGAATTTGCGTTTCAACAAGATCTACAAAACTAGAGAGCGTATGACATGTACTGATTGTATGGACAGGAAATGCGTTATTCTTGATGAGCCATTGGAGCCTTCAGCTTCTTGTTGATCTCGGTCGGCGATGACAATTTGATACACCTTCGTCTGCCCCCCAACTTTACATTGTTTAGAATTGAGAATAATTATAACTCAGATGAGAATTGTTGAAATGTTCTATACAACAATTATATCATCATTACTTTTTGAAAATCAAAAAAATTTTTCAATTTTTTTCCTTCACCCTTTTATCATTTGAAAATACTTATTTTTTCCCTTAAAATACGGGATGGGTTTCATTCACAACACAACTCATCGATTCCATTAATAGATTTCTTGACAAATGAAATGCGTATATTAATAATGAGTATGTGTTAATAATAATTATCAACAAAGAATATCAGGAGGATGTTTTTACATGTCACTTATCGGAAAAGAAGTACAACCTTTCACAGCCCAAGCATACAAGAATGGTGAATTCATCGAGGTTACCGATGAAAACCTTAAAGGTCAATGGAGCGTTGTTTGCTTCTATCCTGCAGACTTTAGCTTCGTTTGCCCAACTGAACTTGAAGATCTTCAAAATCAATATGCAGCACTAAAAGAACTCGGTACAGAAGTTTATTCTGTATCTACAGATACTCATTTCGTCCACAAAGGTTGGCACGATGCATCAGAGAAGATTAACAAGATTACGTATGCGATGATCGGTGACCTTCTCAACAAATCTCTCGTGACTTCCAGGTTCTTAATGAAGCTTCCGGTCTTGCAGATCGTGGAACGTTCATCATTGACCCAGATGGCATTGTTCAAACCGTAGAAATTAGTGCAGACGGCATCGGCCGTGACGCAAGTACGCTTGTGAACAAAATTAAAGCTGCACAGTACGTTCGGAACAATCCAGGTGAAGTATGCCCAGCTAACTGGAAGAAGGTTCTGAAACATTAAAGCCAAGCCTTGACCTTGTCGGCAAAATTTAAGGGGTGTAATCAATGGTTCTTGAAGCAGAGATTAAAAATCAATTAAACCAATACATGCAGTTATTGGAACAAGACATTGTCATTAAAGTGAACGCCGCTGATGACGATACGTCAAAGGATATGGTTGCACTACTCGATGAGTTGTCTTCAATGTCTACAAAGATCACTGTGGAAAAGGCCGCCCTATCAAGAACACCTAGTTTTTCTGTGAATCGAATTGGAGAAGACACCGGTGTAACATTCGCCGGTGTTCCTTTAGGTCATGAATTCACATCACTCGTTCTTGCGCTTTTACAAGTAAGCGGACGACCGCCGAAAGTTGAAGATAAGGTGATTGAGCAAATTCAAAACCTTAAAGGCGAATTCCACTTTGAATCGTACGTAAGCCTCTCTTGCCATAACTGCCCAGAAGTCGTTCAAGCGTTAAACTTAATGAGTGTGCTAAACCCGAACATCACACACACCATGATCGACGGCGCGGCATTTAAAGAAGAAGCAGAATCTAACGATATCATGGCTGTTCCAACAGTGAGGATGAATGGTGAAACGTTTGGTAGCGGTCGAATGACACTCGACGAAATGCTCAACCAAATGGGCAGCGGCGCTGACGCATCTGAGTTTGACGAGCGGGATCCTTTTGATGTGCTCGTTGTTGGTGGCGGACCATCGGGAACAAGCGCAGCGATATATGCCGCTCGAAAAGGGATCCGCACCGGCATTGTCGCAGAACGATTTGGCGGTCAAGTGCTTGATACGTTGAGTATTGAGAACTTTATTAGTGTGAAGAAAACGGAAGGTCCTCAATTCGCTGCAAGTCTCGAAGAGCATGCAAAAGAATATGACATCGACATCATGAACTTGCAAAGTGTCAGTGATATACGCAAAAACGAGCTATTTGAAGTTGAATTGGAAAACGGTGGCGTATTGAAGAGTAAGACCGTTATCGTTTCCACCGGTGCACGTTGGCGCCAGCTTGGCGTACCGGGAGAAGACGCGTTCAAAAACAAAGGTGTGGCGTATTGCCCACATTGTGATGGGCCTATCTTTGAAGGTAAAGACGTTGCTGTCGTTGGCGGTGGAAATTCGGGTGTTGAAGCAGCGATCGACTTAGCAGGTATCGTAAATCATGTTACTGTCATCGAATACGGTCCAACGTTGAAGGCCGATGAAGTGTTGCAACAACGCATTGAAACTCTTCCAAACGTCGATGTAATTACAAATGCAAAGACGACTGAAATTACCGGTGATGATCATGTGAACGGCATCACTTATCTTGACCAGTCGACAGGTGAAGAAAAGAACGTCGCCCTGCAAGGCGTCTTCGTACAAATTGGGTTAATCCCTAATACCGATTGGCTCGACGGTTTCGCAGATCGCAATCAAATGGGTGAAATCATTACGGACAAATCTGGCGCAACGAACGTCCCTGGGCTTTTTGCTTCTGGTGACTGCACAGATGTACCGTACAATCAAATTATCATTTCAATGGGACAAGGAGCGAATGCCTCCCTCGCCGCTTTTGATCACCTGATCCGTAGCGCAGTTCCTGTTTAAAGCGCAAAACCCTTGGTCATTGGACCAAGGGTTTTCTATTGCTAAACGGATCATTACTTGGCGGTGACACCCCCATCAACAGGAAGCTCGATCCCTGTAATATGGCTCGCTTCATCGGAAGCTAAGAAAAGAACAGCGTTTGTCACTTCATCTGAATTTCCAAGCTCGGGTAAAGCGACTTGCGTCAAGAAATAATCTTTATATTGTTCCATAGAAGGCGCACTCATCGGTGTCACGATATACCCCGGGTGCACAGAGTTCACACGAATATTTTGCTTGCCGTAATCGACCGCTGCCGCTTTTGTAATGGATCGAACCGCACCTTTAGAAGCGGTATATGCACCTGCGCCAGCCATCCCTGTGAGTGCGGAAATCGAGGAAATATTGACGATGGAACCCCCATGTTCTTGCATAAGTGGAATTGCCTGTTGCATCCCAAACATAACTCCATTAATGTTAATTCCATACGTCCGTGCCCAGTCTTCTTCCGTTTGCTCTTCAAAAGGCGTTGCCAACGAGATGCCAGCATTATTTACGAGAATATCCAACCGACCGTAACGTTTCTTAACATCCACCATAATCTGTTGCCAATCGTCATGTGAAGCGACATTATGTTTATGGGATACCGCCTTGCCACCAGACTCAGTAATTTGTGTAACGACGTTCTTTACAGCTTCTTCATTGATGTCTGTTGCGATAACGGTCGCTCCTTCTTTAGCAAACCGTAGCGCTTCTGCTTCCCCCATACCACTACCTGCACCTGTAATGAGCGCGATTTTATTAGGTAATCTCATTTTTAAGGGCCTCCTGTTTTATAAAAAAATGATAGTCAGACTATCATCTTAAGTATACAATGTCGAACGTACGTCTGCAATTTTTACGCCTTCTTATTTTGTATGAAAGGACCATTTTTATGACATCGATTGGAAAACGACAACAACACAAAACGAAGCGCTATGAGAGTATTGTTCAAACCGCTGAACAACTTTTTTTAGAGAAAGGGTTAGAACGGGTGCAAATGCAAGAAATTGCTAACTTTGAAGGGATTGGGATTGCGACGCTATTTCGCTATTTCCCAAAAAAAGATCGACTGATCGTAGCTGTAGCCGTCTACAACTTGGAAAAACACATCCAATCATTTACAGAAATTGTGAACAAATCAACTACCGCATTTGAACGATTGCAAGAGATCTTTGATCTGCTAACGATTGGTGATGACGATACGTTAAGTCAAAGTGCCGCCTTTCGCGAAGCCTTTGAAAGTTATGCTTCATTTGCTGTTCAGGAACTTGATACGATGAGCGACTATATTGCCACGCAAAAGCAAATCGCGGATTTAATCATGATCATCATTGCTGACGGTGAGCGCGACGGATCGCTGAGAACAGACGTACCTTTGAAAGAGACGATCATTACTGCCATCAATAGCTATGGGACGTTTGGAAGTAACATTACATTAAAATCCCCCATTACGTATTTAGAAGAAGACATTGCGCCACACAAGCAACAGCTCATATTAAAAGAGATGATACTCACATATGTAAAAAATGACGATGTTTCGGTCTGACTGGCATAGCTAGCCCCCGTTTTTCATGTGTTATTCTCGGTGTTACTGGGAAACATAGGAAGTGCTCGATCACGCACAAAAAGTAGGTAGGTGTTTTCATGAGAAATTATGCATTACTCGTTATCGGAATCTTATTTTTCTCGCTATCGGTGACGCTGTTCGCGATGCCGAATAATTTAGCTGAGGCGGTGTTCCCGGCCTCGCACTATTGTTATATCATGGGTTTGAGATTTCTCCTTCTCTCGTTACATTTATCGTAAACGCCGTTACACTTGCCATCGGTTATCGGTATTTACCCCGAGATATGATTATTAAATCACTCGTCACCATCCCGCTGTTCTCATTGTTTATTTTTATCTTTGAAGGAATGGGACAAGGAATTCCTGATCCGTTACTCGCCGCCCTATTCACCGGATTGTTCTCAGGGATTGGGTTTGGTTTTATCTTTCGTTCAGGTAGTACAACCGGTGGTACGTCAACGATTGCACGTATGCTCAACTATAAATTTGGTTGGGAGTTGACCGGAACGAATTTCGTCTTAGACGCAATCATCGTGCTGACAGGTGTTTTCATCATTGGTCCACTCATGACGATGTATACCGTACTTGCATTGTTTGTCGGTAAAAAAGTTACGGATTACGTACTGGAAGGTTTCGAATCAAAAAAAGTCGTCCATATTTTCACACCGAAAACAGTTGAAGTTTCAGAAGCCATCCGGCTCAGTCTTGGTGCCCACACAACGATTCTTCAAGGACTGAACGACAAAGAAAATTCTGAGGAAAATCTAATTTATGTTGCGATTCCTAAGCAACGTCTGTTTTACTTAAAGAAAATTGTTCGTCAAGTCGATGAAAATGCGTTTACCGTCGTGCATACAGTCAAAGATGTTTCAGGAGGAAGTTTCGCAGAAGCACATGATCCCGCTCAAAAAACTTTCCACAATGAAGAGAACGAACAAGAATATTATGAAAAACAAGCAGACCCTTCATAAGTCGCTTGTCATGTTTGGAGGTTGACTATGAAACAAGCAATATTTGTCGTATTTGGAACCGCACTATGCGCGCTCTCGGTAACCGTTTTTGCCATGCCTAACCAGATCGCAGACGGCGGAATCTTGGGAATCGCCCTCCTTTTGTTCTATGCATTTGGCTGGTCGCCAGGTGTGATTACGTTTATTTCTTTTATTTTGCTACAACTCGTGAGTTTTAAATTCTTACCTCGTACGATGTTTATGAAAACGATGATCAATGTTCCTTTGCTCTCCCTTTTCATTTTTACAACTGAAGGCATGGTGACGACACCATTAGGTGATCCCCTCGTTGCGGCGATCTTTGCTGGACTTACGATGGGTATTGGATTCGGGTTTATTATTCAAGCCGGCAGTTCAATTGGCGGGACGTCCACCATTGCAAGACTACTTGCTCAAAGGTACGAATGTAATGTCATTTTAACGACCTTTATTATGGACGCCGTTATCGTATTTGCAGGTGTATTCATTATCGGTCCGCTCTACACGCTATACACGATCATCGCTCTGTTTATTGGAAAGCTGGCGAGTGATTACGTAATTGGTGGTTTTGATGCGAAAAAAGCAGTAACGATCGTATCCCCCGAATATCGAGAAATCGCCACGCGTGTTACGGTGAACATGACCTCCAGTGCCACGTATTTCAACGGCTCCGGAACATTTACGGAAAAGGAACACTACGTTCTATACGTCGTCGTTCCAAGTTACCGACTGCTCATGTTAAAACGTTTAATACGCGAAGTCGATCCAAATTCCTTTGTCGTCGTACATAATGTAAAAGATGTATCTGGCGGAACATTTTTTGCACCCCCTGTGGAAACGACAGAAGAAGAAATTGAAGAAGAAGTCGAGGCCCTTACTGAGGATGAAAACAACGATAATCATCAGCGAAAACAAAGTCAAGAGGACCCTCCTCCAGTTGTTTAAAAAAATGCTGGGAGAGAGTCTTCCGGCATTTTTATTTAGCTGAATACCTTCTGTTTTTGAATGGCATCTTGGAAAGTGTCTTCCAAAGCCACTCTAGGGGACCAACTCCGAAAGTCTTCAATGTAAGGTGAGCAAAACCGAGCATGCAGATGCTAATTAATACAACACCAACAACTACAGCCAATATGCCATCAACGCCTATAAATCCGAGGCCAAAACTATAAAAGTAAAGGCTCGCAAGTATGCTTTGCAATACATAACAACTTAGCGCAGTTCGACCAATCACCTCGAACTGCTTCTGAATCCATCGTAATGCCCCACGGTTCATGAGCCAGGCAATTAATCCGATATACCCAATTGTTAGAACTGGCGCAAACAAGAAGCGTACCGGTATCTCAAAATAACCTCCTGGAACTAGGGAAAGCAGGTTTAATGGAAGTCCAATACCAAATCCCCAAAACATTAATTTTTTTTGGATCAATATGCCCTTCTTATCCATGTTAAACGCGCCTGCTAAATATAAGCGAATGCCAATCAAGTACAATCCAATGGATCCATAGATTAGTGAAAACGCCTCTGAACGTAAAAGAAAAAAATTTTCAATTCGATAGAGGACCTGTTCAAAATACGTCCCAAACTGATATAAAGAAGTTGTTTCCAAAGCAATTTGTTGAATAGCGGTATACAACGTTGGGTCCGAAAAAGCAATATACGTTTGCATATAATAGATAAGGATGCCGAATGTGTGTAAAGACAATGTGACAATAACCCAAATTGTTATCGTTTTTGTTTTTAACTGGACTAAAAATGCTACAATGGCTCCAGTTATAGCGTAAGTCATCAAAATGTCATACTCAAAGATGAATACAAAGTGAAATAAGCCTTCAATAAATAAAATGAACATCGTCAACAAATAAAATGGGATCCATGGAACTTCAGATGCTTTACTATTTTGATATTTCATATACAGTCCGACTCCAAAAAGGATCGTAAGCATCGCTAAGAAATTCCCATTAACGAAAACGGATTGAAGCACTTCAACTACGGATTGTCCTTGATCCATCGGCATAAGTGTGGCAGAACCTGGATTAGAGAATATCCAAATATTCGTTGCAAGTGTGCCGACAATAGCAACCCCTCGTAACAAATCGAGAATGTGAAGACGAGAAGCAGAGTTCATACAATCACCCACTTATTGTTAGTCCATTTAGCATAATCAACAAGTGGGTTATTTTTATATTTCAACGCGTAAGTGGTGGAAATGGGAAAGTAACGCGTTTCATTTAGTACATAAAAAGCAGTTTGTAACCATAGTTTCCTCAGCCTTTTTATCCGAACACTTCCAAAAACTGTGCATACAAATCTCTTCTCAGTTAATCTACCCTATCTTTCTCTCCATCTGCTTCCCGTTCAATCTGAATGGTTGATTGTTCGATGTGCAAGGAATGTTGCACATAATGTTTAGCTTTTTCTAATACATCTTCGTAAGCTTGGGTTGAGTTACCCTGCAGTACAAGGTGCACAGTGAGCTTCTCCATACCCGATGTAATCGTCCATACATGCAAGTTGTTCACACTAACAACCTCATCGATCGCTAACAGGTCAGCCGATATTTTGTCACAATCGAGATGCTTTGGCGTACCTTCTAACAACACGTGTACGGTATCTTTGAGCAAACGAAAGGCAGACAGCCCAATCATCAGCGCAATGACAATACTGAGTATCGGGTCAGCATAATACCAACCAGTCGTCAAGATAATGATGCCGGCGGCGACTGCAGCGACTGAGCCCAATGTGTCCGAAAGAACATGAAGGTATGCCCCGCGCATGTTTAAATTGTTCTTCACGTCCCCTCGCATTAAGACGAACAATGCACCAACGTTGGCAATTAGCCCGATAAAGGCAATAACGATCATGCGCCGCCCATCACCGCCTGTGGCTCAACAAATCGCTGGATCGCCTCGCGAATGATAAAAAATGCAATCACGAGAAGCATGACACTATTTAAAAGTGAAGATAACACCTCGTACCGATGATTTCCAAACGTGCGAGTAGCGGTTGCTGCTCTCTTAGCGAGCACAATGGCAAAGAAGCTAATGAGCAGGTTCGCAAAGTCGTTGAACATATGTACAGCATCCGCAAGTAATGCTAAGCTGCCCGTCCAAAGTCCGCCAAGTAACTGAATAACCATCCAGCTACCGATAATGAGCATTGCGTACAGAAGGTTTTTCTTATTTGCCTCACCTGTGGCGTGATGATGATGATGTCCGTGGTGATGATGATGGTGTCCCAAGGTTAGCCTCCTTCCGTTTTTCTTATATGATCATATGCACATATAAAGTGTATTGATAAACGACGCACCCACATTCGTCATTAATCGTGGGTCGCATGTTGTATCGTTTTCTCTAATATCTTTAATACGTGTTCATCTTCAGGTGAATAGTACATCGAAGTGCCTGCTCGTCTTGATTTTACGAGCCGTAAATTTTTTAGAAAACGAAGCTGATGAGATACGGTGGATTGACCAAGCGAAAGATGTTCGACAATCTCACCGACCGAGCATTCTTTTTCTGCTAAAAGATGAAGTATTCTTATTCTCGTCGGATCACCAAGCGCTTTAAACGTTTGCGATACGATAAATAGCGTTTCCTCATCGAGGTCTATGTATGAATGATTCATTTTTCCACTCCTATAAATATGATCATATGTTCATATTAGCATATAATGATTATAAGTTCAACAAATTTCTGTCAGTATGACTAGCGTTGTTAAAGAACAGGTTTCCCTTGGCATTAATGGGGACTGCTCGTATATAGGAAGATCATGGCTATGGTAAGAATTTTGTCAATTGGCAAGCCGATTTAGCTGAAATCTTACCACTCTTTGTTCTATGGTAAGATTTGCAGTTTCTATGGTGGGATTTGCAACAAATGGGTGCGTCAAACAAAAGAAATCTTACCATAGAAAGCCCTATGGTAAGATTTACGCTTTACACTCTGCTAAGTGTCCAAGGCGGTTGATGCAAAGAAAAATAGGAAGACGTCTTCTAGTACTTTCGCTTGTTGAAAATTCCCTATCAACGGTTATATTATGGGATTTTTTACATTTGCACCGCGCCCTATTGCCCGAACCTTCGCATAAAAGGGACTCATTGATTTCGGTTAACGAGAAGCTTAAAAAGTAATGTGTGTTTTTCTGAGCTGCGAGGTTTTGAACGTGGAACGGAGGAACTGGTTCCAAAGATTATCGATTGGAATCAGATTCACTCATATGTGACCATTTTGCCTCTTTCTGATTCCAATCGATCGACATCTAGTTCCAAACGTCCGTCTATGGAATTAGATTCAACACTTTATAGAAATTGAACAACAATCTAGTTCCAAAGCGATGTTTATTGTGTCGCACAGTTGAATACGCATAACTTCTGTCGGCGCAAGTCGCTCCGAATCGAGACCGATTTCGCTTCGGTCCCGCTGGGACCGACCAGTCGTAAGGTGTTAGGTTTAGCCCAATCTGCGCGCAAGTTTTACGAAATGAACGGTAAAACCGCTAAAAAAACAGACATGATCGCAGAAAGGGTAAACTAGCGCGCACAATGCGCACTACGCCCTGCCTCACTCGGTATAACACCATTGGAGTGATTCCGCTACGCGAAGACATTTTTGTCATATCGGTCACAACGTAGGAAATGATGATGTAATCTCTACATTCTGCACCTAGTATTTTATACAGAAAGCGATTTTTCAACAAATCTCTCTGCATGTTTTGTAAGCTGTGCCCAATCCTTTGTCTCAATGAGTACTTTCTGTAACAATGAGCCACCGGCTCCAATGGCCATTGCACCCGCTTGTCGATATGAGACAAGGTTGTCCAAATCAATTCCGCCTGTCGGAATGATTGGGATGTGCCTAGCGGTCCTTGCAACCCTTTTAGAAACGAATGTCCAAGGGCATCCGCAGGAAACACTTTTACGATGTCCGCCCCCCACTCATACGCTCGAAAAGCTTCGGTTGGCGTAAAGATTCCTGGAATCATCGTCTTTCCTTCTGCCTTCACAAAACGCACGGTCTGCTCGTCCAGAATGGGCGAAACAATGAAATCAGCGCCCGCTTCTAGGCTGATTTTGCGTCGTTTACATTTAACACTGTTCCTGCACCAATTACCGCCCTTTGATCAAAACGATTTCGCAACCGAGCAATCTGCTCGGTTGCACGGTCCGATTCCATCGTTACTTCCAGTACGTTCACGCCTCCTGAAACGAGCGCTCCTGCGATTTCTTCGATGTCTGCAAAAGGAAGCTTGCGCATAACTGCCACGACTCTCGATTTAGTGAGTAACGTTGTAAAATCAGCCATTTTCATTCTCCTTTAGGATCGCTTTCATTTGTTTTGCCACTTGTTTCGGGTTCGCTGTTTTCGTTAACGCACTTCCAACAATGACAATGTCTGGATGATGACGACTGACTTCTGGCAATGTCTCCAGAGTGATTCCACCTGCAATGGCTTTTTTAGACGTCATCCCTTCAACAAATGCAAAAGGGGAATTCGAAGTTTTACCGGCCTTTTGTTCATCTTTACCGACGTGTAATCCTAAATAATCTGGCTGCAATTCATTGATTTCTTCCACCTTGTTTCGCTCGCTAACACCGAGTAGGTCTACCATCATTTCCGCTCCATGTTCGCGTGCGGTAACGATGGTTTCTTGTATCGTAGCTGGAGGTGCAAACGCCATGACTGTAGCAATATCTGCTCCTGATGCAAATGCTTGTGTCGCTTCATGACGGCCTGCATCACAGATTTTCATGTCTGCCAAAAGAATGTGGTGAGGGAATGCTTTTCTTAGTTCACGTACGATACTCATTCCATACTCTTTAATGACACCCGTTCCAATTTCCACAATATCAATGTACTCATCAACTTCATACACAATGCGAAAACATTCATCCCAATCCAATCGATCCAACGCCAATTGTAGCTTCATCGGTCCCCTCCTTATCGTTCGATGCGCTCTATGAACCAAGACGCTGTTCTACATCTTCAAGGACTGGTAATCCTTCGTTATCACCGACCACTTCAACAACCATAGAGCCAATTGTTGCAGCAAACGTCATTGTCTTTTCTAACGTCCATCCGTTCAAATATCCATAAACGATTCCAGCATCAAAACCGTCGCCTGCTCCAACCGTATCTACAACTTTCTGGGCAGGCACTGCCGGCACTTCTAGTACTTCGCCCCGGTAAGAAGCAATCGCTCCTTCTTCACCTTTTTTAATCGCTACAAACTCAATGCCTAGCTCTTTTGCTCGAGCAAATACTTCTTTAGGATCTGATGTTCCTAAAATAATCTCTAGCTCTTCCTCACCTGCCAAAAGCAAGTCCACATCTTTTAGTAACGGGTATAAAGCGTCCTTTGCTCGTTTTGCAGTCCATAATTTCAAACGAATATTCGGGTCGAGTGACACTTTCATACCGGCTTCTTTTGCTAGTTGTACTGCTCGTTTTGTCACTTCCAAGTTTTCTGGAACGACTGCTGGAAAGACACCGGTAATATGCAATAGTCGTGCCGATTGCACGTAATCAGCTGACAAGTTTTCAGCCGTCATTTTTTCGGTTGGAGAAGGGTGGCGGTAGTAAAACGTGCGTCCCGCTCCACTTGCTTGGATCTCTTTAAAATTTAGTGAGGTTGCATACCCTTCCTCTAACCTCACCTCGGTCGTATCGATGCCTTCTCCGCGGGCAAATGAGCGAATGTACTGCCCAAATTCATCTTTACCGAGACGAGAGATCCATCCGGTTTCAAGTCCAAGCCTCGCACAACCGATCGCAAAATTAAACTCTGCGCCTCCCGCTCGGCGTTCAAAAGAATTCACGAATTTCATCGGCCCTGTTGAACTTGGATTGAGCGTGATCATCGCATCCCCAATCGTAATTACATCTTTCATCGTGTCTACCCCCTTCTTTGTTAAGACTGCTCTAAGTTTGCATGTCTTGCGGTCATTTGTTCATGTTGGTTTGTCGTCAGTTTCACAATGATTGCATCCAATAATACGTGTACACTTTGGTCAAATTGATTGCCGAGTGGTTGAATCGTTACAGGCTCATGGCCGAGACGCTTTTTCGTTGCTGCGGGTACGAGCAACACGTGATCTGCCTCAGAATATATCTGCTGTTCGGGGTTCGCTGTAACGAGAGCAACTGAAGCACCGGCTTGTTTTGCTTTTGAAATAAATGACTGTGTCCCCGATGCTGATCCTGATATGATGACTAACAGATCGCCGTTCGAAATGCTCGGAGTAATCGTCTCTCCCGCCACATAAACTGTGTAATCTGCATGCATGAGCCGCATCGCAATCGCTTTACCCATCAGACCAGAGCGACCTTCCCCACTCACAAAGATTCGTTTAGCGCCTTTGATGGCCGACGCAAACGTGGACATCTGTTCTTCTTTCACATTGCTAACGACAGATTGTACTTCCTTTACACACGATAAGGCTACTTCTTGAAATGTAGACATAAGCGCCTCCTTCTCAATTTTCTATTCTATAAAGCTTGGTAACCATAAAGCAATCTCTGGTAAAAATGCAACAATAATAATCGTGACAAGGATAACAGCTACGTATGGAAGCAAGGCAACAATCGACTTGCTTACGCTTAGTTTTGCTATTGAGCTAGCGAGTAACATACATAAACCATACGGCGGTGTAATCATTCCGACTGCGAGACACATCACAATGACGATCCAAAGTGTACCGGGTCTACACCAAGTGCCTCTGAAGCAGGCAACACAATCGGTACGAAAAGAATCATCGCTGGAATTGCATCCAAGAACATCCCGACAAACAAGAACAAAAGGATAACCGCGATAAGGAAAAAGCCAACACTAGAGAAGTTATCTTCAAAAAATCCAGCAATAAGGTCAGGAACCCGGTAGTAACTGAATAGATGCCCCAAGGCTGTTGCTGTAGCTAATGCAAATAACGTGAGAGAGCTTAAACGAATTGTATCATACACAATTGCCGGCATATCTTTGAGTGTAATCGTGCGATAAACAAACATCGCTAGAATAAGTGCGTAACCACAAGCGATAATCGCTGCTTCTGTAGGAGTGACAAATCCACCAATAATCCCGCCAAGAATAATCACTGGTGTTAACAACGGAGGGATACACGTCAAAAAATTCTTCCCGATATCTTTCATGCTCACTCGTTCATGACGAGGATAGTTTTGCTGTTTTGAAATAAAGCCAACAAGGGCCATCATTGCCACGCCCATAAGCAGTCCTGGAATCACACCGCCGAGAAACATCTGACCGACAGATACACTTGTGACACTTCCATAGACGACCATCGGAATACTGGGTGGAATTAACATCCCCATCGTGGATGAGGCCGCCGTCGTACCAACGGCGGTACTTTTGCTATATCCTTCTTTAATCATGCTCGGAATGAGAATCTTACCAACACCAGCTGTATCCGCTTGAGCAGAACCTGAAATGCCTCCGAAGAACATGGACACCACGATGTTCGCTTGCGCCAACCCACCACGGATATGTCCAACCATCGAAACAGCTAAGTTAATAAGTTTTTCGGATATTTTTCCTTGATTCATAATGTTTGCTGCGAGTATGAAGAGTGGAATCGCAAGCAAGATAAACGATTCAAGACCAGAAAACATGCTTTGCATCACCACTTGAAGTGGCAACGAATCTAGCATCCAAATCCCAACAAATGCAACAATCCCTAGCGTAAAGGCAATTGGCACACCTAAAAACAATAATAAAATGAAAAGTGCAACGAGAATGATGCCGGTCATCCGGTCTCTCCTCCCTTCTCAAGCTGATAAGCTTTGCCGTCTTCGATCGCGTTTCCAATAGAAAAGAGTAGCATTCCTAACCCTGCAACCGGAAGTGCTAGCCACAAATACCCTTGTTGAAGCTCCGGTAACGTGTTCACTGTCCACTCCCAGAACAACTGTACAAGACGAGAGCCATGTACGATCATCATCAAACCAAATCCTCCAATAAGTGCATGACTAATCATCTTTATCGTCAGGAGCGCACCACCTTGTAGCTTTTCAAATAAGTAATCAATTTTAAAATGCTCTTGATGGTAGACCATCACCGCTGCTCCTAAAAAAACCATCCAAATAAACGCGTACGTTGCGACTTCTGCAGGCCAAAGTAACGTGATGGTCGGAACATAGCGAGAGAGCAGCTGTAAAAATATGCAAACGACAAACACGATAAAAAACAGAGCAGCCGCACGCATAAATACGTATTCAATGCCGTTCAGTAATGTTTTCATTTCCAATCCTCCTTATTGGTCGGCCAACTCTTGAATCGCTTCGTATAGCTCGACTGCATCGAGCTCTTCTGCGATTCGTTCCCGTACCGACTGTGTCTGCTCAATGAATGGTTCAATATCTACTTCATTCACGATTGCACCCTCATCTTCTAGTGCTTCTAAAGAAGATTCTGCGAGTTGTAAATCCGCTTCCCTTGCCGCTTCTGTAGCAACCTCAGCAGCGATCTCAATCATTTCTTGTTCTTCATCCGTAAATCTCTCCATCACAACGTCAGACGTTAAAAAGAAACGCGTCGTAAAATCGTGGTCAGTAAGAGAGATGTAGGGCGTCACTTCATGGTGACTAGACTGATAAACATTCGTAAAGTCATTTTCTGAAGCATCAACAACACGGTTTTGCAACGCTTGATACATTTCGTCCCAAGCAACGCTAACGGGGAGCGCGCCAAGTGCAGACCAACTGTCTTGAATACCAGGTGAATCTTGGGTTCGGATGCTCACATTGCGAAGGTCCTCCACCTCTTCCACTGGCTGTGCCCCGTAATATTGACGTACTCCTGCTGTCCAGTATCCGAGGACTTGGAGGTTCGTCTCGCTTTCTACCATCTGGCTCATCTCTTCACCAATGTCCCCATCGACAACGGCCAACCAATGTTCATAACTTGTGAATAAATATGGCATAGAAAACAAATCAACTTCTTGCTGCACTTGTGTCATAAACCCTGGTGACACAACGGTCATATCGACGCCTCCGGTGGCGATGCTTTGCAACAACGTGTCCTCATTACCTCCTAGCGATCCATTTGTATGTAGTTCTGCTGTAATTGCGCCATTCGATGTCTCTTCAATTGCATCGCGGAATTCTCGAAATCCAACAGCAAACGGACTACTTTCATCCAACTGCGTAGCAAGAATGAGTTTCTTAGGATCCCCTGGATCTCCAGCCACATCTTCTGACTGGCAACCTGCTAATGCGATCACCGATACTAAACTCAACAATCCGAACTTTTTCATGCATTCTCCTCCTTGTCCGTTAACAAGATAATCGACGTTTCAATACGGGTTGTAGCCGGTACGTATTCTTTTCTCGTACGCATTGTTCACCGTTCTCGATCTCTGCTAAAAGTAGCTCTGCAGCTTTTCTACCCATCTCAAATGTCGTTGCGCAACCGTTGTTAAAGGCGGATTAAAGAATTCTGCAAAGGAAACATCATCGATACCAATCACAGCGAGCTTTTCTGGAACGAACAGTTTTTCAGATTGAATGTATTTGAGAATCTCTTGAAGCACCCGATCATTTCCGGCAATGACAGCATCTGGGGGAGATTCACTCATCATTTGTTGCATCTCCTTCTGTACGTCATCGACCTCAGCGCTTCGCACAAGTGCCTGATCTACATGGACCCCTAAACTTTTTAGCACTTGATAATAGGCATCCTTACGTTCCACCCGAGGGTAATGTGATGTTTGATCGGTTGAGTAATTAAGCCGATTTTCTCATACCCTTTTCCGACTAGCTCCTCCACAGCAAGCCTAACGGCTTCTAAGTTATCGGATAAGACCGCATTGACTTCAACATCTTCAATCAATCGGTCTAAAAAAACGAGGGGGTAGTGCTGTTCCACTAATTGTGTGAACAATGCTTGATTATCACTCGTTGGAAGGACGATTAGACCGTCTACTTGCTTTGCCCGAAGCATATCAATGTAATGCTTCTCCTTTTCCGGTTGGTCATCTGCGTTGCAAACGATCACATGGAAATTATTCGCATGGCACGTATCTTCAATTGCCCGAACGATTCCAGTAGAGAATTCGTGCAAAATATTCGCAACGATCACACCGATCGTTCGCGTTTTCTTCTGACGCAAGCTTCGCGCAACACCATTCGGACTATATTCCAACTCATCAATCGCTCGTTCGATTTTCTTTTTTGTCTCATGGCTCATATAGTGAAAACGTTCGTTCATATATTGTGAAACGGTGCTTTTGGACACCTCCGCTAACGCGGCAACGTCCGCTATCGTCACTTTACCCATCAAACACCTCCATAACTAAACCGATTTATCTCTGTGTAAAAAAGGAAGCGCATCCAAAGAAACGCTTAAAACTAAATCGATTTATGATTCCGTTATATTGTAGCTTGATGAAAGCGGTTTTACAACATATTATTTAAGATTTCCACAAAAATCAGCGTGACGCTCTCTCCAATGAGCGTCACGCTGTTCAGGTTTATCCAATCAATACTTGATCTTTCGGGTAGCTTGCTCGACTTACCGTCTGTTGATAGGTGAGAGCGTACGCCAATGCTAGCGGCCCTAAGCGGCCAACAAACATCGTAATCATGATGACTACTTTTCCAACTGTTGAAAGCTCATCTGTAAAGCCCATTGACAAGCCTGTCGTACTAAATGCGGATACCACTTCAAATAGTACGGTTAAGAAATAAACGTCATTAATCCCTTCCGTTACAGTAAGAATGAGCGTCGCAACAATAATAAACGCAAGTGAACTCACAACGACTGCAAGAGCTCTCATGATCGTTTCCATCGCAATCGTTCGCTTAAACGCATGCACTTGATTGCCACTTCGGAATGTATTGAACATGGCCAACAACAAAACAACAAACGTGTTCGTTTTTATTCCCCCACCTGTACCACCAGACGATGCACCAATAAACATGAGCACAATGATGAGAAATTGTGAGGCAACGAGCATACTGCCAATATCTACCGTATTAAACCCCGCACTACGAGGGGTGGCACTTTGAAAATAAGCAGCCCATAACCGCTCCGATACAGATAACCCGTTCGAAGCTGGATTCCATAGCTCTAAAAGAAATAACGCCACAAAACCAAAGACGAGAAGTGAAGCTGACGTCGTAAGTACGACTTTAGAATGTAGAGACAAAAAGCGGAAATTCCTCGTTTTGTATACGTCGGCAATGACCATAATCCCTAAACCACCGACAATAAACAACGTGGAGAGGCTAAGGTTAACGGTAGGATCTCCCACAAACTGTTCCATACTCTGATCGAACAAGGAGAAACCGGCATTATTAAATGCTGCAACCGAATGAAACAATGCATAATAGAAGGCATCTGCCAGCCTAACTCTTCATGCCATCTCCACGTTAGAACAAGTGTACTTCCCCCTTCTAATAAAAGGGCAAACAGTAAGACAATCATTGCGATTCGTAACAATCCCCTCGCAGACAGGGAATTCGTTGTCGTCTGAAGCAATTGTCGGTACTTTAAACCCGTCACTTTACCAAGTAGAATCGCTATCGAAATACCAAACACCATAAACCCTAGTCCACCGAGTTGAACGAGAACCATAACGACCGTTTGCCCAAACATAGATAAGTCCGAACCGGTAGAAACGACCGCCAGACCAGTCACACAAACTGCCGATACGGAGGTGAACAACGCATAAGTAAATCCAATACTTGTTGGACCTGCAGAAGACAATGGCAACAGCAGAAGCACCGTCCCAATCATAATTAAGAAGAGAAATCCGATAATGATCACTGAGGGGGATTAATGTGAATATCTTTATTGTGGAGTCTCACCTGTGCACCTTCTCTACTTTACTGTCTTATCGTAATCCTTCTGCATTTTTTGAATCGACTTTGGTTTTCCAATAAGAATTAATATCTCCCCTTCTCGAAGCACTCGATCTTGCTTAGGGGAGATGTCGATGTTTTGCTTTCGATCTTTAATGGCCACGATTGTACAACCGTATTTGCGGTTGACCTCTAAATCTTCAATCTTCCAATGACTCATCCCCTTTTGCACGAGAATTTCCTCGACGTGATAATCATCTGACAGTTCCAAGTAATCAACGAGATGATTTGACCCGATAAGATTGCCTAGACGCCTACCCATATCTCTTTCAGGGAAAATAACTTGATCTGCACCAATTTTTGTAAGTACTTTACCGTGGTGCTCATCTTTTGCCTTGGCGGTAATCTTTTCAACTTCCATTTCCTTGAGCAATAATGTAATGAGGATGCTTGCTTGTAGGTCTTCTCCAATACCGACAATCGCATGACTATATTTATGAATGCCAAGCTGTTCCAGCGCGACTTCATCGGTTGCATCAATTTGAACAGCATAACTTGCATCTGTTGATATTTCTTGAACTTTGTGTTCATCAATATCGATGGCCAGCACTTCATGACCATTGCCGATCAAAGTTTTTGTTACACTAACGCCAAATCTCCCTAAACCGATGACGACAAATTGTTTTCTTTTCAAGTGACTGCCTCCTATCCTTTTTACACTATGCAAATGGTACATAAAAAAACCTGTCAAAAGGGCATAAATTCCCCCAGATTGACAGGCTCCACCAAAAAACAGCTATGTATTACAAGTGATTATAAACGTTATTCGATGTAAGTCAAGAGCTATTTGCATAAATGTTCAGCAGTTTGACAGCCTATTCATGAAAGGAGGCTCCTATGACGAGAGGACAATCGAAAAACAACAAACGAAAAGACAAATCCAAACTATCTCAAACCCCTGAAGCACTTAAAGAAACTGATGGAGAAGATGTAGAATATTCTTCAGAGCTGGCTGACCATGATGACCTTGTTGCAAAACGTCGCGCTGAAGAAGCTGAAAAGCGGAGCCATTAATCGCCAAGTGCGCACACGCTCATCATTGTGTGTGCGCATTGGCTACGATTTCGTATAACAGACCACTTCTGACGAATGATCAACCACTTCAACGTCCTCATTCTCTACAATAAACGTGATCGTATCAATCGTGTTCGGCGGATCGTGGTCGCCGTAGTAGGTTAAATACGTGGCTGTAACCGTCACGAATTCGTTATCTTCGTTTTTCGTTTCTAAAGCTAACAAATCATGGTGCTGCTCACCCATGCCAAGCAGTTCTTCAGCATATGGGTAATGACCGATTCGTATACATCTTCCTCTGCTTTAGCCAATGTTGTAGTCATCATACATACAACGATAGCCAAAAAAACAGCTTGCAGTTTTTCATCCGCACTCACCTCAGCGGTTAATTTTCCCGAAAGCGAGCATTTTTATCGAAGTTAAAATTACCCTTTTGCTAAATGAAGCACCGACTCGTAAGAAATGGACGCCCCATGTGATTTTAGAAGTGTCGGCCTCTTAGGTGAATCACAAAAACGGCCAACGTTCAAAATGGACGTTGGCGTTTTACATCAATGAAATGACCAGTTAATCCTTATGTTTGCTGAACTACTCTAGTGAAACGGTAAGATCTGTTGAATTTTTGCAAAGACGAAAGGCTTTACGCCTAATGTAGATTCTAGTTCAGATGCTTTGGCTGTAAAAGGGGTCGTATATGTCGGCGGCCCACCAGGGCACTGCCCCAGTTCACATCAAGCACCTTTAATCCACTGCCCATATCGGAACCAAGAATGTAGTCTCCGTAAATGAACACTCCCCACACATTGGCCGCATCGGGTACATAAGACGCTACTTCTCTCGGATGATGGGGGTTTGATAAGTCAATCATGCGTATTCCATCAGAATAGTGGGAGAGATACAGCTTATCTCCCTCAACTTTAGGGTCATGTACGGTATACGTTCCTCGCTCCCTTTCTTCTGGATCAATTTGTTCTTGTGAATTATCTGAACGAATATCGCTTATGAGAATTGGGTTTGATTTATCCGAGATGTCATAAATTCGGGTGTATCCCCATCCTCTTTCGAATTCTGGATCGTCTGGATCTGGCTCAAATACTTCTCTTGTCTCTACGAGAATCGTATCATCATGAGCGAGCGCGGCGGAGTGAGCAGCACCTTGGACATCTCGCTCAAAACTCGTATGACCCACTACTTCCGGCGCTTCAGGATTGCGAATATCCATAATAACAGTACCTAAATCCCAATAAGAGATGTATGCATAATCACCTGCCTGATCGGTAATGACACTATGAGCAAATGCGGAACGTTCGGCCCCTTCTTCATCCGTGTAATTCATTCCATCAAAATCATTAGCACGAATCAATTCCCTCGGATCCCAGTTGTAAAGGTGCTCTGGGTTCTCGGGGTCGCTCACATCAACGATAGTGAAATCATGATAGTCACCTTCGGTATAAAAATCCGCATAAATGTTCGCCGTAAGAAGAATGGCTCGGTCTTCTTGCGTCGTCAAATACAACTCGTGCGTGCCTGTTAGTACGTCAGCAGGAAGCTCATAATAGCCAAGTTTTTCGGGTCTTTCTGGATTGGTAACATCATAAATCGCCGTACCAGATTGTTCGGTTTCATCTTGATTGTATTTTTGTAGACTAACGACAGCTAAGTCCCCTGTAAAATGGGGTGTGTCCACCGACTTGACAATGACTTTTTCCTGCCAAGTACCCGGAATATCATTTGCAAATACACTCACCTCTTCTGGATTTTCTGGGTCCGTCATATCAAACACACGAACGCCCTCATTGGATCTTGCCCCCCGGTGTGTTCCTAAGTATGCATGGTCTTTATGCGCATACACGTCTGCAGTCGTCACACTCTGCCCATCAATCTCCTTTAGTTCAACAGCTGCAACTTCAGTGACATTAGTGAATTGCCCTTGCTGAACTGTAATAGACGCTTCTCCGCTCGCGTGCGAAGGACCAGGTTCAACAGGTTTAACGATCCCCTGCCCATGCTCCTCTGGGCCAAGGTTACACGCATGAGCAACAGGTGCACCGAGCGCAAGCATTGCTGCGCCTCCTACAATGGCAGTACGCTTAAACATCCTATACAACAAAAGCCATCCCTCCTCAATTAAGTATCGCTTTAATTGTAATATTTTTACTTTTTTTAATGAAATAGTCTGTTTTTATAAAATTATTAATTATTAATTCTTTGATTTAGTTTACCGCTGCATCGATCTTCTATATTATAGAAATCAACGGTACACTTCACTCAAGGCAGTGACGTACGACAAACACTCCCCAGTCCTCGATTCCATTCGGTGTGGGAGTGTAAAGTTGTGAAAAAACATCATCCGCTGCGCGAGACTAATCTCTAATTGCACACCTTTCAAACACCGATTCATATTGACGATGTTTCTTGGTGATTGACCCGAGAACAGCGTTCCCTGCTCTGCAATACGTGCAGTAAACCCTGCGGTTTGTAGCGCGCATAGCGTCTCCCTTTTTAACTGTTCATCACGTCCCCCAATAATTGTCTCTCTTTGTTCAGGCTTACCAAGATACCCATGTATAGCAAGTGTTGTTGTTGATTCGCCCACCACGTGTACACAGGTCGGTTCATCAAAATGGGTCGATGTGATGTGCATATCCGCGTTACCTGATCTTTGCCTACCTTCAAATATGTAGAAGCCCATACCCGTGCGTTCTGCGAGCAACCTCGTCAATTCACTCGTACCTGGTTCAATCCCCCCACCATGGGGCGCAATAATCATCCGCTGCTTGGCACTTACATGAATATCGTAGTCTTGCCCTTTCATATGTTGCATTTTAAGTTCATCATACGTTTCATATCGATCCATCGTCAGGCCCCTTATATCGTTTATAAGTAGTTACTTCTCCATTGGCAAGATAGCATAATTAACGCAGAAGCAGTACTCTTTTTATCGTTTATTTTGTCTCTTTACGATCTGAGTGTATGATGGGATTTTATCGCATTTTCATTTAAAACCCAAGAAAACCGAGCATACACGCTAATATGCTCGGTTTCTTCATTCTATTCTACACTTGTTCATCCATTCTCTAGCACTTCATGAAGCTGGTCAGGGAAATCAGTGAAAATCCCGGTTACGCCCCAATCGACGAGACGTTGCATATTGTCTTGATCATTTACCGTATACACATGAAAATGAAATCCATGGTCCAATGACTGTTGAACAAATGCTTCATCAATTACTTCTGTACCATCATAATAGTCGAGATGTGCGCCAATACCTGCGGCATATGAGCCGATCTCTTCAAAATGTTCATCTGTCATATCTACTGGAGCGGGTGTGACATCTAGCCACTCTTCTAATTCTCCTGTTTCTTCATCCACTTCCCACCATAGCAGTTGTATGAGTGGAATATCGGCATTAAGTTCATGCATCATTTTCAAACTCTCCGGGCTGAATGACTGCAAAAGCACCGTTCCGTTGTCCACAAGCCCTGCCTCTTCTACAATCTCAACGAGTGGCTCTTCCATTCCTTGGTTAATTTCTGGTGATTTCGTTTCAATGTAATAATTCTCGTCAGGTCCATACAACTCAATAATCTCTTCGACAGTGAGAATTTCTGCGCCTTCATACGCCTCATCTGCATACTCTGGATACTCTTCATTAAACCAAGAGCCGGCATCTAGTTCCTTTAGCTCTTCAAGCGTATAATCACCAATCGCTCCTTCTCCGTCTGTCGTTCGGCTTATTTCATCATCATGAAAAGCAACAAGCTCGCCATCAGCGGTCATTTGCACGTCAAACTCTAAATAATCTGCGTCCATTTCTAGTGCAAGATTAAAGGCATGCTCAGTACTTTCCGGAGCATACCCACTCGCCCCGCGGTGAGCAATAACGGCGAAATCATCTGGATCCGTTATTTGCTCAACTTCTTCATCTGCATCCACTGCCTCTTCGTCTTCATCTACTTCTGCTGTCTCCTCTGTTTCTTGCCATCCCCTGTTTCAACATCTGCTTTCTCTTCATCAGTATTGCAAGCCGTCATTAATGCAACTAAACTGACCGTCCCAATACCCATGTGCCATGGCTTTCTCATGTGCAAAACCTCCTGATGTAAAATATATTTAGTATGATTTAAACACAATAAATACTAGTAGAAAACTACTCGTTCTGCAACTAAGAGTTGATGCTGATATATGGAGAATAAGTGACGTCAGCTATTGTTGTTACAGGTAACTTGAACAAAGCCCCGCATTTTAGCCGGATTTAATAAAAGAATGAGTATAACGGTTACACCATATGTACGTCCCTCGCATCGACGTGTGTCAACTATACACCAGTATGTGTCTACCTCATGGGTACAATACCAAGTGCACGCTCTCGACACAGGTGCGCGCACTTTCGACAATCCGCCCTCGCCCACCTCACTACCTGCAAGTTAACCTTTGAAACAGTAAAAAAACCCCGAGCTAAATTCATAGAATTTAGCTCGGGGTTGAATTTATTTAGGCTCGAATGCCGGAACTACATCATTCCTGGCATTCCGCCGCCCATGCCGCCCATGTCAGGCATTCCGCCGCCGGCGCCTTCTGGCTCTGGGTGGTCAGCAACGACTGCTTCTGTTGTTAGGAACAAGGCAGATACAGAGGCTGCGTTTTGGAGTGCTGAACGCGTTACTTTTGTTGGGTCAACAATACCTGCGTCGAACATGTTTACCCACTCGTCTGTTGCCGCGTTGTAACCAACACCGATTTCTTCTGTCTTCAAACGCTCAACAATGACAGACCCTTCAAGGCCAGCGTTGTGTGCAATTTGACGAACGGGTGCTTGAAGTGCGTGAAGAACGATGTTGACACCTGTTGCTTGGTCTCCTTCAGCTTGAATCGCTTTAACAGAGTTGTACACATTAACAAATGCTGTACCACCACCGGAAACCATGCCCTCTTCAACCGCTGCACGTGTTGAGTTCAGAGCATCTTCAATGCGTAGCTTACGTTCTTTCATTTCTGTTTCAGAAGCTGCACCTACTTTAAGAACAGCAACCCCACCAGAAAGCTTCGCAAGACGCTCCTGAAGTTTTTCTTTATCAAATTCAGACGTTGTTTCTTCTGCTTGTGATTTGATTTGGTTTACACGAGCTGTAATTTGGTCAGGAGCTCCTGCACCTTCAACAACTGTTGTGTTGTCTTTAGTAACAACGATTTTAGATGCGCGACCGAGTTGGTCAATCGTTGCTGACTTCAAGTCGTGTCCAAGATCTTCTGTAAGAACTGTTCCGCCTGTAAGAACTGCGATGTCTTCAAGCATTGCTTTACGACGATCACCAAAACCTGGTGCTTTCACAGCGACAGCGTTAAATGTTCCACGAAGTTTGTTAAGCACGAGTGTTGCAAGTGCTTCGCCTTCCACATCTTCAGCGATGATGAGGATTGGGCGGTTTTGTTGAACAACTTGCTCAAGAACTGGAAGAACTTCTTGAATGTTTGAGATCTTCTTGTCTGTAATGAGGACGTAAGGATTCTCAAGCTCTGCTTCCATCTTTTCGTTATCCGTAACCATGTATGGTGATGCATATCCACGGTCGAATTGCATCCCTTCTACGACTTCTAACTCTGTTGTGAAACCTTTTGATTCTTCAACAGTAATAACGCCGTCGTTTCCAACACGGCTCATCGCTTCAGCGATAAATTCGCCAACTTCTTCGTCGTTAGCAGAAACAGATGCGACTTGCTTAATTGAGTCGCGACCTTCGATTTCCCGGGAAATCTTTTGAAGTTCTTCAACAGCGACTGCTGTAGCTTTTTCGATTCCACGACGAACGCCCATTGGGTTTGCACCAGATGTTACGTTCTTAAGTCCTTCTTGGATCATCGCTTGTGCAAGAACCGTTGCCGTCGTTGTACCGTCACCGGCAATGTCGTTTGTCTTGCTCGCAACTTCGGATACGAGTTGCGCACCCATGTTTTCAAAGTTGTCTTCAAGCTCAATTTCCTTTGCAATCGTTACACCGTCATTTGTAATCAGTGGTGAGCCGAATTTCTTTTCAAGAACAACGTTACGTCCTTTTGGTCCGAGTGTAACTTTAACTGTATTTGCGAGTTGGTCAACACCGCTTAACATTGCGCGGCGTGCGTCTTCACTATAACGAATATCTTTAGCCATTGAAATTACCTCCTAAATAAATGTATCTAGGCAGTGAGCCTAAGAGAAACTTCCTTAACCGATGACGGCTAAAATATCACTTTCACGTAAGATCAAATATTCATTGTCTCCGTGCTTTACTTCTGTTCCTGCGTATTTAGAGAAGATAATAGCATCGCCTTCACTTACTTCTGGAGCTACTTTCTCACCGTTTTCAGTGACACGACCTGTGCCAACAGCTACAACTTTACCTTCTTGTGGCTTTTCTTTAGCAGAGTCAGGAAGTACAATCCCGCTTGCTGTTTGTTCTTCTTGCTCAACTAGTTCAATAACAACACGATCACCTAATGGTTTTAACAAGGAAAACAACCTCCTTTGAGTTATGTTGTAAGCACGTCACTTCTTCAGTTGTTATACTGGGTTCAGGGACTGCACAATGGTTTTATTAGCACTCACTCACAACGAGTGCTAATTCCACTTTCAATAATAAAAGTTTCACCTAAAATTTGCAAGTGGTTGACGAAATTTTTTTGTTACGAATGTTGTTTCAGACAACACGTGTTGTGACATGCTACAATAGAATTGCTTTTTCTTAATTCCCGAACCTAAAGGAGTTTTGTTCCTTGAGTTACACGCTACGATACTGGCTCATTGTGATCGCATTTATTGTTGCCCAAGTGCTATCGCTGACGTTGGGCATTGTGTTTGGTTTATTTTCTAACATGAGTTTAGAAACCGCCATGTCAATGGCTGTCATCATTCCGTTTTTCCTCGGTGCAGTTACGATGATGTTGCTTATTCGAAACGCACATCCGCTCATGAGACCGGAGAAACCCCGTTCGAATATAGGGCCAACAATTGGTTGGATTTTTGCCGGTGTCGCTCTTGCGCTCATTGGTCAGAACCTCGGGTTTGCTATTCAGTCTGGGTTATACGGAGCACCCCGGGAATCTGAGAACACGATGATGTTATTAGAAGTGATGAGTTCGGTTCCGATTATGTTGCTTGCGGTTGTCATTTTCGGTCCGATCATGGAAGAGATTTTGTTTAGACAAGTGATTTTCGGCAAGTTATACAAACATATGAACTTCTTCTTTGCTGCTGGATTGAGTTCCTTAGCCTTCTCCATTGTTCACATGGAGATTGCCAATATTTTCGTCTATGCAGGCGCAGGTTTTGCCTTTGCTTTCGTCTATGTGATGTCCAACCGCATTATTGTTCCAATCATTGCACACTGTCTCATGAACGCCGTCGCCTCATTGCCAATCCTTCTTGAGTATCTAGGCTATGACGTTTTGGAAATGATGGAAAACGTTGAGCAGATGACGCAGTTCATTACACCGTTGATTGGCGTGTTCTTCTCATGAATCCGCTTATTCTAGCGGTATTGTATTTCTTAGTCGGGAATTTGTTTGTCATGTTTGCGATCGTTCATGTACAAACGGAAGGCTGGGAATTCTTTTCGGTTTTATTTATAGGCATTGCCGCGGCTGATTACATGCTCGCCTGGCACAATTTGCAAAAACGAAAACAAAGCCAGAGCAATGAGTGACAAATGCTTTTCGATTCGCCCTAATCACGAGCGATTGGGGCGAATCTCACTTTTCACAGTCGTTAGCTGTACATACGTATGATTTTACAAAAATAAAAACTGAGCCCATTTCACGTAGAATGAGCTCAGTTTTTTAGGTTTACTCTGAGTATGTGTCTGACTCTGCCATCTGCCGTTGTGCTTCAGCTTCTTCTTTTAATCGTTTCTTGTAAACCGCCCTAGAGATGACGAGGCTTAATTCATAAAGTAGCAATAACGGCACGGTAACCATAAGGTGAGAAATCAGTTCCGGTGGCGTAATAAACGCTGCAATAACAATAAGTGCGAAGTAAGCGTACTTCCGAATTCGGTGCAAAAACATCGGCGTAATAAGACCGAGCCGGGTTAAGAACATAATGAGCACCGGCAGCTGGAATAAGAACCCAAATGGAATCGTTAACCGAAATAGGAAAGAAAAGTATTCTTTAATTCCGTATTGCTCTGTAATATTGAGTCGGTCCCCGATACTAGCTAAAAACTCTAATAGATAAGGAATGAGGATATAATAAGAAAAGGCAATACCACCGAGGAAAAGCAAAACCGCAAGTGGAATATAAGATAACGTAATCTTCTTTTCTTTATCCGCCAAACCTGGGGAAACAAACGCCCACATTTGATACCAAATGACTGGCACAATCAAGATTAAACCGATGACAAAGGCAAAGTTAATATACACTTGCAGCGGGTCAGTAAGCTGAAAGGCGTTCATCGGGAAGTCTTGGGCTTGTGGGATGTTTTGTAAGTATTCAATGACCGTAGGCGCAGCTAGAAATCCTCCAGCCATACCGACAACAAGATAAATCGCAACGATAATTAATCGTTTGCGCAGTTCTTCAAAATGGGCGAGAAAAGTCATGTCTTGTTGTTTCATCTACACCCGTCCTTCATCCAAATCATAATCATTGTGTTCTCCATCTATTTATTCTTCTTCGTATCGTTAAGAACGTTCTGAGTTGCCTTTCGGAACTCTCGTACGGCACTGCCCGTCGCACGCCCCACTTCAGGAAGCTTATTTGGACCAAACACGATGAGTGCAGCTATGAGGATTACGAGTATACTGCCAAATCCAATATTCATAGTGTCTCCTCCTTTATTTACTTTGTTTGTAGAGGGTAATGTTTGAGAAAGTATATTAAAGATTGCAATTCAATCGATAGATCAATGTGATGCAAACGGATGTGATCAGGAACGCTCAGTCTCGTAGGAGTAAAGTTCATAATGCCTTGAATCCCTGTATTTCCCAAGCGGTCTGCTACCGTTTGTGCCACAGCTGATGGAACTGCGAGGATTGCCGCTTTAATGTCGGTTGTTACCTTTTCGTCTAGTTCATCCATATGACTAATGGTGACCCCGCCGATCTCGTGTCCGACAAGTGCACGGTCATTATCAAATGCTCGAACGATTTGCGTGTTGTTGTTTTTGGCAAAGTTATAGTTAAGCAACGCTTTGCCTAAGTTCCCAACACCCACTAATATAACATGTGTCGTCTCGTCCTGATCGAGTGTTTTGCGGAAAAATGACAACAAATAATGAACGTCATAGCCATATCCTTTACGACCAAGAGCGCCAAAATACGAAAAATCTCTTCGGATCGTCGCCGAGTCAATCTTCACCGCTTCGCTCAATTCTGTTGAGGACACGCGTAACTTACCAGAACCATATAAGTTCTCAAGATAACGATAATATAAAGGCAAGCGCTTGGCTGTTGCCTGGGGTATTTTCTGTTGTTCCTCCATAGGCATTCCCTCACGATCAGTCTTCTCTTTACAGCTAGTATTATAACATGTTTTCACCAAAGTCGCTGTATGCTTGACCTATCCGACGTTGTCTTATAACGTTAGACTAAACAGTCTCGCAGATGTCTGCGTAAAAGGATGAGCATTGATCATACTGCAATGTGACCGAATTTCGAAATCATTTGGAGTCGACTCCATATTACAAGATATAAAAATGGAAATCAAAAGCGGAGAACGTGTTGCCCTCGTTGGCCGCAACGGTAGTGGAAAAACAACACTACTCAAAATTATTACCGGTGAAATGTCTTATGACAGCGGTGAAGTGATTATGCCCAAATCGGTGAGCGTCGGCTTTCTCGCCCAAGATACGGGCATGAACTCTACACGCAGCATTTGGGACGAGATGCTTACCGTGTATGAAGCTGTCATTAAGCTTCAACATGAGCTCCGAGCACTTGAAGAACAAATATCTGATCCGAAAGTGTTTGAGGATCCAGAGCGGTATGAACAGACGTTGAAAGAATACGACGACAAACAAGAAGCCTTTCAAAACAAGGGTGGCTTCCGTTATGAAGCAGACATTCGCAGCATTCTATCTGGGTTAAATTTCGATCACTTACATTACAGCCAAAAAGTTCAGACGCTTAGTGGTGGTCAAAAGACAAGATTGGCACTCGCCAAACTTCTCTTATTAAAACCAGACTTGCTCATTCTTGATGAGCCGACGAACCATCTGGACATTCATACACTATCTTGGCTAGAGAATTACTTAAACGGCTATGATGGCGCTGTTCTCGTCGTTTCCCACGACCGTTATTTTCTTGACCGAATCGTAACAAAAGTATATGAAATTGCCCATTTGCAAGCGACCGTCTTTACAGGCAATTATACAGATTACCTCATTGAGCGCGATAAACGTCGAGAATTACAACAAAAAGCGTATGACAAACAACAAGAAGAAATTGAACAGCTTGAAACCTTCGTCCAAAAAAACCTCGTTCGTGCTTCTACGACGAAACGTGCACAAAGCCGTCGCCGAAAATTAGAACGAATGGATCGAATTGACGCTCCCCTCTCTGATCAAAAGAGTGCATCGATCGCTTTTGATATAGAACAAAAGAGCGGAAATGATGTAATAAGTGTGAGAGACCTCTCATTTTCGTATGGTGACTTGCCCGTTCTCACCGGAGTGAATCTAGCAATTACACGCGGTGAGAGTGTTGCGATGATTGGACCGAATGGCACAGGGAAGTCGACGCTCTTGAAGATTCTCGGTGGGCGTCTTGAAGCCGAGAACGGAAATGTGTTGCACGGGAGCAAAGTGACTGTAGGGTATTACGACCAAGAACAGCGTGACTTGAACGCGAGTAAAACCGTGCTTCAAGAACTTTGGGACGAGTATCCCCATGTGTATGAACGGAACATCCGTACGGTTCTCGGACGGTTCTTATTTAGTGGAGAGGATGTGCTAAAGCCTGTCCACAGTCTGAGTGGCGGGGAGAAAGCTCGACTTGTTCTTTCTAAACTGATGATGAAAAAGGCAAACTTGCTACTCTTTGATGAGCCGACGAACCATTTGGACCTCGACAGTAAGGAAGTGCTTGAAGAAGCGTTGTTGGATTATCCAGGGACGAGCGTATTCATTTCGCATGACCGTTATTTCTTAAACCGTTTATCTACACGAACACTAGAATTTCATGAAGGCTCCCTTATTGAATACCTCGGAAACTATGACTATTATTTAGAGAAAAAAGAAGAAGAAGCAGAGCGGGAACGACTGCGACTTGCTGAACTTCCTGACGACCCAGTAGTGAATGCTGACACACCAGAATCGTCGCAAACTGCAAAACAAGATTTTATGCAAGGCAAAGAAGATAAACGAGAAGCGCGCAAACGTCAAAGACAGATTGATACGTTAGAAGAATCAATTGAACAACTAGAGGCGGACACCGAACAATTACAAGCACTTATTCTCCAGCCCGACGTATACGAAGACTTCGCTCGGGCGGCAAAGATCCAAGAAGATATTGAACAAAATGAACGAAAGATTGAAGAACTCCTGGAAGAATGGCAGGAATTGCAATTATAAAGGGATTGCCAATGCTTAAGACATATGCTAACATAATCAACTGTTGTATAACCTCAATGATATGGTTTGAGGGTCTCTACCAGGAACCGATAATTCCTGATTACAAAAATGGCTATTTTCATTTTTGTAATCAGGAATTTTTTATGTCTTCCTGAACGATGATGAACGCCATCACTACTAAACAGGAAGAAGGTTGTTTGTATGAATTGGAGAGTGTACATTCTCGCCGCCGCAGCTTTTTCAGTCGGTCTCGTGGAGTTAATCGTTGGGGGTATACTGCCTGTCATTGCTGCTGATTTGGATGTCACCATTGCATCTGCTGGTCAGCTCATTACCGTGTTTGCCCTTGTTTACGCAATTTCAGCACCTGTATTAATCTCAATAACTGCGAAGGTTGAACGAAAGAAATTATATATCATTGCACTCATTATCTTTACCCTTGGAAATATCATGACGTATTTTAGTACGACTTTCGCTCTCGTTATGATTGCCCGTGTTATTACAGCCATGAGTACGGCTCTAGTTGTCGTCTTATCGTTAACCATAACAGCGAAAATTGTAAAACCTAGTCACCGTGCAAAAGCAATTGGCCTTGTGTTTATGGGAATTAGCTCTTCTCTCGTTTTTGGTGTCCCGGTAGGAATATTCCTAACAGAAGTATTGGATTGGAGAACGGTCTTTTTAGGCATCGCCCTTTTATCTTTGCTTTCAATTATTCTTGTGAGCTTGCTCATTGAGAAGATGCCTGTGGAGAAAGTTGTACCGATCCGTGAGCAAGTACAATCGTTGAAAAGCATCAAGATTAGCACTGCTCATTTAGTTACGTTGTTCATGCTCGCCGGTCACTACGTGCTTTATGCGTATTTCACACCATTTCTTGAAGAAGCGTTTCAGATGGAACCGCTATGGATTAGCATTTCTTATCTAATCATTGGTGTAGCATCTATTGGAGGGAATGCACTCGGCGGTGTACTCAGTGACAAGTTTGGATCAAGAACGTCCATACTTGCTGTCGTATCCACATTTGCCGTCGTGCTGTTCGTCATCCCTTTCACGACCGGATATCTATTAATGTTCCTCGTGTTTACCGCATTATGGGGTGGCCTAAGCTGGGCACTCACTCCGGCAATGCAAAACTATTTAATTCAATCGGCGCCAAAAACATCCGACATCCAGCAAAGTTTAAACACTTCCGCTTTGCAATTTGGAATCTCCATCGGTTCAGCAGTTGGAGGACTCGTACTTGCATTTACAGGAACAGTAATGAGCTCGCAAGCTTCGGAGCAATTCTCGTTCTAATTGCGTTTGGTTTTGCAGTCGTCTCATTACGCAGACCACAACTGAACTATACTCAACAGTCAGCAGAAGTAAAGTGACACAAAAAGCCAGCCTATAGTCGACCTATAGGCTGGCTTTTTTATCGATTATCATCGCAAATATAATCTCCTTGCCAGTCCCAAACGTAAGCTTCGCTTAGCTCTCCTTCAATCTTTAAACCAACAGGGACAAGGGAGAAAGAACGATCACGTTGCCATAGGCGGCAACTTTTTAAATACGTCTTATCATACTCAAATGTGTACGTCTCCAGTTTCTCGAGAACTTCCTCAGGATCTTCTTTTACTCGAGTATGAAGATATTGACGCTCTTCGGTGAGTAAATCAGATTTAAAGTATCCGAGCAGGTGGTAGAGCGCATTGGACAGCTCAGGCAAGTCCGCGGACGGCAATCCTCTATACGTCCTGTCGATTTCTTTTAATCGTAGAAACGCAGCATTCACATCGCGTTCGTTCGGGCGTAAATGATAGCGAATGTCCCGATATGCTGATTGTGAACAAGCAAGGACGAAATATTTATTTGCTGCCCATACAGCTTCAGCGGCTTTAGATACCGCCTTTCGAGAAGTAATCCGTGACATTCTGTTTTCACCTCACATGTGTAGTAAGAGGGAGGTTCGGTACCCCATTCAATTTCAAATCAGCAACGTTCTTCTTTTTCCATTCTACAAACGCAGCTGCACCAATCATGGCTGCATTATCCGTACATAAAGATAAAGGTGGGATGATGAGTTGCACACCGATACGCTCCATCTTATCTTTCATAGCACTGCGAATCGCTTGGTTTGCAGCCACTCCACCTGTAACAATAAGTTGTTTCGTGTCATAAGAAAGCACCGCTCGCGCTGCCCTTTCTACGAGGACCTCAACAATACTTGCTTGAAAGCTCGCTGCAATATCTTCTTCGTGAATGTCTTCGCCTCTTTGCTTTTGATTGTGCACATAGTTTAATACCGATGACTTCAATCCACTAAAACTAAAATCATACGTATCTTCCTCTAACCATGACCTAGGAAAATTGATCGTTGGTTCCGCTTCTCTGGCGAGCCGATCAATGTGAGGTCCGCCTGGATACGGTAGACCAATGGTGCGAGCTACCTTGTCGTATGCCTCACCAACAGCGTCATCTCTTGTCTCGCCAATAACGTCATAACTACCCTCTGTCTCCATGTAGACTAAAGACGTGTGTCCACCTGAAACAACAAGTGCCATCGCAGGGTATTCAATCGTATCAACCAAGTTCGCCGCATGAATATGGCCTGCAATATGATGAACAGGAAGCAGCGGTAGGTTGTGTGCATACGCGACCGCTTTAGCAGTATTCACACCGACTAATAGAGCTCCTACTAGACCCGGTCCTTCAGTAACCGCCACAGCATCAACATCATCATACGTAAGGTTCGCTTCAGCTAGTGCATGCTTGATCACCGTTGTCATATTTTCAACGTGGTGACGAGAGGCAACCTCTGGCACAACGCCTCCAAATTGTTCATGAATCGCAATTTGCGACGCTACTTGATTGCTCAAGATCTCTTTTCCACCTCGAACGATTGCTGCGGCTGTCTCATCACAGCTCGTCTCAATAGCAAGAATTGTAGGGGTTAACAATGCTTCATCTTCCTCTCTAACTAGGTTCCATTTCAAGCGTCATAACAAAAGCGTCCTCTTTTGTATCCGTATAATATCCTTTTTCGATCCCTGTCTTCACAAATCCAAATTTCTCATATAACCGTTGTGCCGCCGTGTTGCTCGTGCGAACTTCCAACGTCATTTTTCTCGTATCATATCGCTTGGCCGTCTCCAAAACTTCTTGAAATAACTGTTCACCATACCCGTGCCTTTGCAGAGAGGAATGGATAGCAAAATTCGTGATATGCGCTTCTTGCATGACTAACCAAACGCCACCGTACCCCACAATTTGCGCGTCTATCTCTAACACGAAATAATGAGCAAACGGATTCTTCACAAGCTCATTAACAAATGCGTGCTCTGTCCACGGCATCGTGAATACGTCCTGTTCAACGACGAGCACTGCCGGTATGTCATCAACCGTCATCCGTCTAATGTTCACCGATTCGCGAGCACCATTACCCATCATCGCGAGATTCTTTCTGGATATTCTTCTCCGCTTCTGCCAATTGCAAATACCGGGGGACAACCTTGTCTACATTCGTTGCAGCATCTTTTTTACTTGCCAAATGGATCATCTCACTTGGCTTCGTGCGGTTGTCTGTAGCCCCTCCAAATATTGCTCGTTCGCCTAAAACTTCTTGGATTTGTTCTTTATGGTTTTCTAGGTCTAAACTTAAAAAAAGAACATTGCGATCGAGCGTGGCCAGTTCTTTTAGCAGATCACTCATTAGCACAAGCTCGTCCTCACGCATTTGAGAAGCGTCTCCATCATTCGCTTCATACAAACCAGCATATACTTGCCCTCGTCTAGCATCAATAAACGGACAAATCACGGTGTTCGTATACTTCCCATTTTGGGCTAACAGCTCAAGTGACGATATTTCATATAAGGAGATGCCCAATGAACTCGCCATCGCCTTAGCCGTAGCGACACCGATGCGAACCCCTGTATATGATCCAGGACCCGTCGTCACAACAATACCGGTTAGATTTTTCATTTCCAGATTTGCTTGATTCATCACCTCATCAATGCCTGGCATGAGGCGAAGAGAGTGATTTTCTTTTTTGTACGTCGTCCACTCTGCAACAATCTCACTGTTTGTACCGATTGCAGTGCCTAACACATACGTGGATGTGTCCATAGAAAGAATCATCATTCATACACCTCCAACACAGATGTATAATGCAAAGCATTCGTTTTGATTTTTAAGCGTCGCTCTTTCTCTCCAAGTCGTTGAAGGGTTATGTGAACGGTATTTTCAGGCAACGGTACGCTCAATCGTGATGGCCATTCAATGACTGTTACTCCGTCTCCATCAACAAATTCAGTGAGACCGAGATCCTCTTCACCGCTCTCATCCAAGCGATACGCGTCAATATGGTAAAAAGGAAGTCTTCCTTCATACTCCTTGATAATTGTAAATGTTGGAGAATTGATATTCCCTTTAACACCCAGTCCTTTTCCAAAGCCTTTACTAAAATGCGTTTTCCCTGCACCTAAATCCCCGTCCAAAGTAAAAACATCCCCTGTTTTGGCCACTTGCCCTAGCTGTTCCCCTAGTCGCATCGTTTCTTCTGTATCATTCGTCAATATTTCGTATTCTCGCATGCTCTCACCTCTATTCAAGAACGATGTGTATATCCTTCACGTAAAAGCCGTCTTTTCTGTGTGGTCGAGTTCAACGTCACATCTGCACCTTCTCCGACGACGTGACCGATTAGTGTAAGTGGATCTCCTATACGTTTTGCCTCTTCAGCAATACGTGGCCAATCCTCTTTCGCAACCGTACCTAGTAATTGAAAATCCTCACCACCGTTAAAGGCAAACCGTAAAGATCGTTCACGCCCAAACGTCTCTTCCATCAACTCTGGCATCGGGATGTTGCTTTCCTCAAGTTCAATATGAACGCCACTACTTTCAGCAATCTCCCATATTTCACTCGATAAACCATCACTGATGTCATTCAATGCCATTCTCGTTGAATTCTCGGTGAACATTTGCGCAACCCCAGTATGCATCGTCGGTCGTTGATGCGTCTCAACAAATGCTTTGTTCGGGTTAGCATCTTCATCTAATAACTGCTCGAGACCTGCAGCTGAACCTCCTAATGAACCCGTAACAAAAACAACATCACCCACGTGTGCACTGCTTCGAAGTAACGCCCTTCCCTTTGCCACTTCACCGAGAACCGTCACAGATATGTATAGTTCACTTTTTGACGTCACACTGTCACCGCCAATGAGATGAACCCCTTGTTGCTGTGCTAGCCTTTGCATCCCTTCATAGATTTCAAGCACTTCATCATCAGACCAACCACGAGGAACGGCAATCGATACAAGATAGTATTTAGGCTTTCCACCCATTGCAGCTACATCACTAATGTTTACAGCGAGCGCCTTATAGCCAATGTCTGCCGGTTTCATCGTTGATCGTTTAAAATGTACACCTTCGCATAGCGTGTCGACACAACAGATCGTCTCCAATTCAACATTTAGCTGAATAACAGCTGCATCATCTCCAATTCCGACACGCACACCTGGCTGTTTATCTTCAATTGTATTATGAATCTGTTCAATTAAGCGAAATTCATCCATCATTTATACCCCTTTAAGTCAAGGCTCATAACCAATATTCTAGCATACAATTGGTGCACGTACACGAAAGTACACGCATTGTAAAACTGCCCCAAAATGCGGTTCATGAGGGGATTTGGAGGAAGAACTTCTCTCATTTTTCCAAAATCCCCACATAAGAACCGTAAATGCCAACATAAGCGCGTTCACGATGGATTTTCGTAAGTGTTCTGGAAAATATTAAGTGAAATCCCCACATACATTATCGAGCAGAGCCCGACCCATTGTGAACGCTAATTGTTTGTGGTTGTTACTTCTATGTGGTGGATCACTATAGCAAACATGCCCAGTTGCTTAACTTTATGCTTTTGTTGAACAATAATAATCTACAGCATCGTCACATGAATAGGTTCGCTTAAACACAAAAAAACAAACGATTTGTCGTTTGTATGTTTAACTGAGCTATGTAATTTTGGTTGCACCTTCCAGGCACTACAATCCTCTCTCGCAGAGAAGAAAAAAATCGACGTAGTGTCGAAAGTAATTTGGTTGCACTCTCCGAGTACTACAATCCTCTCTTGCTTCGAAGTTTAGCCGACGTAGTGTCGAGAGTAAAATTGGTTGCGGGAGGAGGATTTGAACCTCCGACCTCCGGGTTATGAGCCCGACGAGCTACCAGACTGCTCTATCCCGCGATGTGAAAAAACCTGGCAACTTCCTACTCTCACAGGGGGCTGCCCCCCAATTACCATCAGCGCTAAAGAGCTTAACTTCCGTGTTCGGCATGGGAACGGGTGTGACCTCTTTGCCAATGTCACCAGATTCGTTTGTGGTGTCTCTCAACGCCACGTGTAATAATATATCATGGAAAAAAAGATAATGCAAGGCATCTAGAAAAAAAGTTTATTTATTTTTTTGCAGCCGCTAAAGCAAGGCGCAGTTCTTCAATAATTTCCCCGCGATCTTCTAGGCCGACAGACATTCTCACAAGTCCTTCGGTTATGCCTAAACGTTTTTGCAAATCACTCGGAATGCTGCGGTGGGATGTTTTTAGCGGGTAAGAAACGGTCGTTTCTACTCCTGCCAATGTGGGTACAATTCGAATCCATTGTAAGCTCTTAAAAAATGTATACGCATCAAATTGATGGCCGAGGTCGAAACTTACCATCGCTCCATTACCATGATCACTTAAGGTGTTTGGATAGTACACCTTCACTCCTGGTTGCTCTTGCATAAATGTTGCCACTTCTGCCGCGTTTTGGCTTTGTTGATTCATTCGAACGGAGATCGTCTTTAATCCTCGTGTCGTGAGCCATGCTTCAAAGGGGCTGACATTCATGCCTAACTGAATGACTTTTTTCTTCGCCTGCTCAACTAACGATGGTTCTCCGACAAGGACGCCCGCGGTAACGTCACTGTGCCCACCAATATATTTGGTTGCACTATGTACGACCAAGTCTGCCCCTAATGTATAAGGCTTAACAAAATATGGCGTCGCAAACGTGTTATCAATCATGACCCTGACGCCGCGACCCTTTGCAATTTGCACGAGTTGCTCAATATCCTCAACTTAGAAGGGGATTGGCTGCAGTCTCTCCAAAAATGAGCGTTGTCTTTTCTGTTAATGCATCAACGATATTGTTCTTATCGCAAAAGAGGCCGTGTTTATTTGAACATTCCAGTCCGAAAGAAAGTTGTGAAAGAGGTCATACGTCCCCCCGTACACATCTTCTGGAATGAGCATATGATCTCCTGGTTTTACGACAGCTAACACACCTGCAAGGATCGCGGACATTCCTGATGACGTAGCCACACCTGAGGGCGCCTCTTCCAAACCAGCAACAAGATCTGCTAACTCGTCTGTATTCGGGTTTCCATAGCGCGTATACATGTACCGTTCATTTTCAGGAGAGAAAAACTGTTCCAAATCGTCTAAATCTGAAAAAGCGAAGGCTGACGTCTGATAAATCGGAGTTGCTTTACTATGTAAATGATTCTTTTTCCCAGACTCTTGATGAATAACTCTCCAGTCGAAATGCTTCATGGTGACTCACTCCTTTTTTCGAGTTTATCACAGTCGAATGTCGGAAACGATGACTAAAAAGAAATCTGTGAGAAAATATGACATAGTATTCTTTCATTTCAATTCTGACTCTATACTTCGCTAGTCTAGAGTCAGAACCAAAAATTTGCTTCCTTACACTTCCAATGTCGCCATTTCAACAACTGTGCGCGCGGCTTCATTTCCTGTGTTTGGATGCTTAATCCCCGTTCTAGCCAAAGCTTGTTCACTCGTATCCGTCGTTAATACACCAAAAGTGATCGGAATATCTGACTCAACATTAAGTGAGCTTACACCACTCGTCACTGCTTGGCACACATAATCATAGTGTGATGTTTCTCCCCGTATTACGGCCCCGAGTGCAATGACACCATTATAGCGTTGGCTTTCTACCGTCTTACGGGCGGCAAACGGGATTTCAAATGCACCTGGAACTTCAACGATATGAATATCTTCACTTTTGACGCCGAGCTTCACTAACGTCTCTTTTGCCCCTGCCATAAGTAAATTTGTAATCATTTCATTAAAATTAGCTTTTATAATCGCAATCTTTAATCCTCTTCCGTCCAACGTTCCTCTGTACGTCTTCTCCATTTCAATGACCCCCTATATTAAGTGACCAAGCTTTTCTTTTTTTGCATTCATATAACGTTCGTTTTCCTCATATACAGTCGGTGCAAAAGGGATGATCTCTTCTACAATAATCCCAGATTTTTGTAAGCCATTCACTTTCTCCGGATTATTCGTAGCGAGAGACACTTTACTGACACCTAAATGACCGAGCATAACAGCGGCAACCGTAAATTCACGTTCGTCGTCTTTAAATCCCAATGCTTCATTCGCTTCTACAGTGTCCAGCCCGTCGCTTTGTAGTTGATACGCTTTAATCTTTTCAAACAAGCCAATTCCTCTACCTTCTTGCCGCAAGTACAATAATACTCCGGCTTCTCGTTCACTAAGTGTGCGCAATGCGTCTTCTAGCTGCTGTCCACAATCACATCGTTTTGAGTGAAAGACATCTCCAGTCAAGCATTCCGAATGAACTCTCGTATACACTGCTTCTGGAACGGAAACATTTCCCTTTACAATCGCAACATGCTCTTCATCGTCTAACTTTGTCTTAAAGACCGTAATATGAAATGTACCGTATTCAGTCGGAAGCATCGTTGCCGCTTCAGCCTTTATCAAATTTTCTGTACGAGTGCGATATTCTTTTAAGTCTTCAATCGTGATAAGAGGCAAGTCATATTCCTTCGCAAAGTCCAACAACTCTGGATATCTGCTCATCGATCCGTCTTCGTTCATAATCTCACAAATCACACCCACTTCCCTTGCGCCACAAAGCTTAGCAAGATCTACAGTCGCTTCCGTGTGACCCATCCGAGTGAACACGCCACCCTCCTTTGCGATGAGCGGAAAAATATGTCCAGGTCGTTGAAATTGCTCAGGTGTCGTGTTAGGCACTGTGAGTTGTAAAAGCGTATTCGCTCGTTCTGCCGCTGAGATGCCTGTTGTTGCCGATTCGTGATCGACGCTTACCGTAAACGCTGTTTCGTGAGGATCAGATGTGTTTCTAACCATCAAATCGAGCTGTAGTCGTTCAGCAATCTCTTTTGATATCGGTGCACAAACGAGTCCACGTCCATGCAGAGTCATAAAATTGATACTTTCTGCGGATATACGGTCCGCAAGTGCCACAAGGTCACCTTCATTTTCCCGATCTTCGTCATCACATACGACTACCATGCCACCTGCTAGAAGCTGAACAATCGCTTGATCAATCGTGCTTTTCATCGTTAACCTCCGTGAACTTTTCAATATATTTGGCAACCATATCGCATTCTATATTGACGGCATCTCCTTCATGTAAAAATGCAAACTTCGTTGCCTTATGTGTATGGGGGATGATCGATATTTTTATTTCATTTTCTTCTACCGCGAATATTGTTAAACTCGTGCCATCCACAGCGACTGAGCCTTTCATAATCATGTATCGCATGAGTTTTTCTGGGAGCGTGATCGTGAATTGGGTTGAACTTCGTTTCTCTTCTCTGTTCGTAACCTGACCGACACCGTCTACATGACCGGTTACGATATGACCATCAAACCTTCCCCCTGCTTGAACGGCTCGCTCCACATTAACCGGCGCATCAACTTCAAGCGTACCCATGGTCGTATCCTCCATTGTTTTTTCCATCACATCTACGGTAAAGGATTGCTTGTTGTACGAAGTAACCGTCAAGCAAACACCTGAAACAGAAATACTATCACCGATGCGTACATCTTCAGTCACTGTGCGTGCCTCGATTTCTAGTGAACAACCCCCTTCCTTCTTTTCGATAGATATAAGACGAGCGACTTCTTCAACAATTCCTGTGAACATTGCTTGATTCTCCTTTCCTTACTGATGTAATTTTTATATCAGTCCCAACATTCTTTATGTTCTGTATCTGATATTTAACGGCTTGATCTAGTTCAGCAATGCCTGTACCTGCAACCATTCCCGTCGCTTCTTTTCCACCAATCATGACCGGAGCGACATATGAAATTACCCGCTCGCACCGCCTCGCCTTCAGAAAAGCTCCATGAATCTCAGCACCCCCCTCTACGAGCAATGACCGGATTCCTCTTTTCCCTAACTCAGCCAATACCGATGGGACGGTCACTCGTTCTTGCCAAATAATCTTTGCCACATCAGTTCCCCCTCCCTTGCCATCAACCTCAGTGAAAATCCAAGTTTCGCCTGGTTCTTGAAGCATTTTAGCCTGCTCTGGTGTTTGAAGTTTGCGATCCATAATGACCCGAATAGGATTGCGTCTATCGCCCGCTCCCCGAGCAGTGAGCTTAGGATCATCAGCAAGAACGGTGTTAATTCCGACTAGAATTGCATCATGAGTGGCTCTTTCTTCATGGCTATCGTCTCGGGCTTCTTTGCTCGTGATCCACTTGCTTTCTCCTGATACTGTTGCTGTTTTTCCATCCAGGGAACTTGCAAATTTCAACGTTACGTAAGGCTCACCTGTTTTGCAGTAATGAAAATAACTACGATTTAATGCTCGAGCTTCTTCGTTATAAACTCCCGTTTGAACAGATAAGCCATGCCTTTGCAAAATTTCAATTCCTTTACCTTGTACATGAGGACTAGGGTCTACAGAAGCTACGACGACCCGGGTAACTCCTGACTTTATGATGAAGTCCGTACAAGGCCCTGTGCGTCCAAAATGGCAACAAGGTTCGAGCGTTACATACAATGTCGCTCCTTTAGCCTTCTCTCCTGCCATGTTGAGCGCATGAACTTCAGCGTGCTCAGCACCCGCTTTCAAGTGGGCTCCTTGTCCAATAACACCTTCATCAGATACTACAATCGCCCCTACCATAGGATTTGGAGACGTTTGACCTCTTCCTAAACGCGCCAGCTGTAACGCAACTTTCATATAGCTTTGATCCGTTGTCATCTTCTCTCCCTTCTCCAATACTCATTGACACACGAAAAAAAGCTACCCGAAGATAAAACCACGGGTAGCTTTTAGAGATTGTTAAAGTGACATACGCCATTGGCATATGTTTTTACGGATAGCAAAGACACGTATGTATTTACAAAACGACATACTGCTGCTGTTATCCTCACTTCTCCCATCCAGACTTTAACTGTCGGCTCTGGAATTTCACCAGATCCACCGCTTCAACTACTGTTGTCACGGGTCACGGACTAAAAGGTAAACGACCTTATCACCGCCGGTAGGGAATTTCACCCTGCCCCGAAGTATCAGATTTGTATTTAGTTATGTAACGAATCTTAGCACAAAGCTTCTCACCTTTCAACATATCGTTACTGTTAGAAGATCACTTGTTTGAGGATGAGACAAGGGCGTACTTAAAGAAATAGTCGTTCTAGAACGTTCGTTGTCTAACCCCAATCCAAAATTAAAACCGTTGCACAAATTTGTGCAACGGTTCCCATCTAGTGCATCTTAGGTGAAAATGTGTGGCAATCGGTTTCCTCTTGCTCGGTCGTAATCTTGTCGGCATTTGAGACAACATAGATTCGGTCGGCCTCGCAATGGTTCCCTTCGCCCCAATGGACACAGTTGTTTACTTCACATAATATTTCTTGTGCCATGTTCATTCCCCCTTGCCCGCTAGTATAGCCAAAAACCGTAGAGAACTTACGTGCATGGAGAAATTCTAAGTGGGCATCTTATTCATAACGAAGGGCTTCAATTGGATCAAGTTTGGCTGCTTTATTGGCTGGAAGTAACCCGAAGACCACACCCACAACCATTGAAAAACCAACACCGATAAGCATGACCGGTACAGAGACGAGAAACGGCCAATCAGCGAAAATGGATACCGTATTCGCAATTCCGGCACCTAGCGCAATGCCGATCACACCGCCGATTGTCGTTAAGGTGACCGACTCAATAAGGAATTGGAGGAGAATGTTACCCCTCGTTGCCCCTAATGACTTGCGTAAACCAATCTCCCTCGTTCGTTCTGTAACCGAAACGAGCATGATATTCATAACACCGATACCACCAACGAGTAGCGAAACAGCAGCTACTCCACCAATAATGGTCGTCGTGACGTTGGTGATCTGTGAAATACCTTCTTGGATCTCTTCCATGTTAATGACTTCAAAGTGACCCGTACGGTCTGTTGTTTCATTTAAATAACCCGTAACTGAGATTCCTGCACTTTGAATCGTATCTGCGCTCGTTGCCTGCACATTCAACATGTCCATTTGATCGGTGCCATAGAGCATTGGCCAGACCGATTGTGGTAACAGTGCTTCATCGACTTGAAACTCAAAAAAACTTTGGTTCGCACGATCATGAATCCCGACAATTTCAAAAGGGATATTTTCGATATTTACCGTTTGACCAATCGGATTTTCTTCAGATGAAAACAACTCTTCTGCAAGTCCAGGCTAATTGTCGTAACTCTCCGGCCCATCTCGACATCGCGGTCGTTCAAAAGTCGACCGCTTTCTGCCATGAACTCATTCAATTCATAGTAACTCTCGTTAATGGCAAGCAGTTGTGCTCCAGAAGATTCTCGGTGACGGTATACGCTGGATGACGTTAGTGCATAAGCAATCACCTGCTCCACTGCAGGCATCGACTCAATGGCCCGTAAGTCTTCTTCAGAATACGAAACTTCTGTGTACGCATCATAATCCATTAACGATTCTTCTGGAGGCATATAATACACTTCAAACGTATTGTTTCCGCCACCTGCAAATTGGGAGGTTAGCAATGCTTCTCCACCTTTACCAATGGCTACAACCGTGATAACAGAGCCTACACCGATAATAATACCGAGCATCGTCAGCATGGAACGTAGCCGGTGATTCCAAATAGAGCGTAACGCCATCTTAAAACTATCAAAGAACGACACGGTCTCGCCTCCGATCTTCGATAATTTCTCCATCTCTAAACGTCACAATCCGTCTCGCATAGTCCGCAACTTCTTGTTCGTGTGTGACGACGACAAGTGTGGCGCCTTCTTCATGCAACGTGTCAAATAGCCCCATAATCTGCTCTCCAGACTTCGTGTCGAGAGCACCCGTTGGCTCATCGGCAAGGATGAGACTCGGGCGATTCACTAATGCCCGGGCAATCGCTACACGTTGTTTCTGACCACCGGAAAGCTGATTCGGTAAATGGGATACCCGCTCTTCTAACCCTACTTTCACAAGTGCTTCTTTTGCCCGTTCTTGACGTTCTTTCTTTTTTACACCTGCATAGATGAGTGGCAGTTCCACATTGTTAAGTGCACTAATTCTAGGAAGAAGGTGAAACTGTTGAAACACAAATCCAATATTTTTGTTACGAATGTCTGCGAGTGTCTTTTGCGGTTGCCCAGCAATATCTGTACCCGACAAATAATAAGAACCGGACGAAGGTTGATCCAAACAACCAATCATGTTCATAAGTGTGGATTTACCAGACCCTGAAGGACCCATGACGGCAACGAACTCATTTTCTTCAATCAGAAGTTCAATGTCTTTTAGCACATGAAGAACCTGGTCGCCATTTTTATATGTTTTGTCAAGATTCTTCAGGTGAATCATCCAAAATGACCTCCATTCCTTCATAAATCATCTCAAGATTTGAAGGATCAATCACTGAATCTCCTGGTGTCACTCCCGAGATCATTTGTGTACCTTGTTCACTCGTTACACCGGTTTCTACAAGACGTTGCATCGCCAATCCATCGACAATGACGTATACATACTGCATTTCTTCTTGTGTGAACGGATCCACTTCTAACTCAATGACATGTTCAGGTAATAATACTGCGTCTGATTCCGCTTCAATTTCAAAGTACGCGTTCACGTGGAAGCCGTGGAGCAATTCCTCTGAACCTTCTTCAAGAAGAATCTCGTATGGATATGAGGTCACGTTTGCTTCTTCAATAAGCAATGGATCATCCTCACTCGCAGGTGATGTGCCTAACTCTGTAAGAGTTCCACTAAACCGATCGCCTGGCATCACATTCGGTTCTACCTCAACTTCCATACCTTCCGTTAACTGAACGAGATCATATTCGGTGACGGTTCCTTGAATTGTCCACTGATCCTCTGATTGGATGTGAATTAATGATTCCCCTTCCGCAGCCATATCAGGTGAAATTCGTTTCGTTACCGTTCCGGGCACGTCACTGTACACTTCGTGGAACTCTTCGCCTTCATAATACTCCAGCTCTTCTTGCTGCTCACTGTATTGAAGGTTCGTTGTCCTGCGTTGAAATTCTAAATTATCTCTTTCAGACTGCAATTGGCTAATCAACTGATCACTTTGATTAAATGGGTCTTCTTCATCTTCATCATTTGCTTGATTTCGTTCGTTAGCAATATCTGTCTCAACGGAGGAGATGCGATCATCATACTGCTCAATTTCAAGCATCAAACGATCCAAGCTGTTGCGCATCGTCACAATTTGACGAGCCATTTCCTCATCTTCGTACGTCATGAGCAAATCCCCTTCTTGAACCTGATCGCCGACTTCCACATGAATGTCCGTCAGTGTCCCGTGTTGGGCCTCTTCATAATACGACTGGTTCTCGAGCGGTTCCACAATGCCGTTGGCAATGATTGATTCATAAAGAGTTTCTTCCGTTGCCGTGACTGTGTCCACCACAACTGGATCATCACTAATGAGCCCTTCGTTTAAAATATATGAATTACCAACAATAAGTCCGGCAAGTAAAATAACACCAATAAGTATTCCAATTCGCTTCTTCATACTATTGCACCCCTTGCGCTTGCAACATCGACATGTACATAACTGCTGCTAAAATTACCATTAATAATAGATAAAAGACGGTTGATGTGATGACAATATATCGTGTACTCTTCGTAGAAACGACGCGAAGAGCAAACAGCTGAACGATGAAACACCAAACGACGAGCAGACTAAACTGTGCGAAGAAATGCGTAAAAAACGAGTCTTCAAAAAGTAAAGCCGCCACATATCCAAGACCGGTCACAGAGTACAGGTGCTCCATTCCAAACAAAAAGTAATAAGGCAAGTCAACGAGCATTACAATTATGTAAATCGGAATAAAATATGAGAATATGATAAATAGTCGCTTAAAACCAACTTCACGAAAAAAGAGCCAAAAAACGAGGGCAATGGCGAGAATGGCAACGATGCTCGCGCCTACGGCAAACACACCACCTAAAGCCATCATAATTGAGACAACTGCCGATGCTTCTGCCTCGCCAACTCCAGGCATCGATTGATAGACTTGCATCATATCGTCTCGTACTGCGAATTGGCTCAAGACTGTAATGAGTCCTATAATAAGAGCGCCGACAGTCAATCGCCAAGCCAGACCTTTCGTCGCTTCAGATTCTTTTAATGTTGAGAAATGAGCCTTCGTATTAAAAAGACCGTGCAAAAATTTCACGCTATGTATCATTCTTCTTCCTCCTATTAACCACTTCTCTGATCCGAGTCAAAATGACAAGACTAATCCTTTCTTATTATGACAGATTTCTCATTCTAAACAACAATCTTAAAAAATTCTTTGACGTATTCTAGCAACTTTTGGTATTTTTTCATAGTTTTTGTGATTTTCCTGCGACTACTTTCACATATAGTATTGCAAAGATCTTAATGAAGAGCAGTAGTCCATGTACGAAGAGGGTGATTTCGGTCGTGGAACAGTTTCATTCTATAGGCCGCAAAAGGCACAAGAAGTTTGGATACTTTCTTGTGCCTCAACATTCCTCTTAATTTAAGGTAGGTCGAACCACTGATTTAGAAACCCGTTCGTATCTAGATGCACGTAGATAAAATCAGCGCCAATAAACGACAGTATCGCAAAGAGTACTGCCCAAATCGTTACGCTCCCCCCTACCCATACTATCGTCGCTTTTTTTGACGCTCCGAGAGAGAGCGCAATAAGCGCAGTCGCATGACTACTTCCGATCGTCACTGGATGGATAATCGCTAAACCAGGTAATCCGTAGCGCCGCCATAGCTCTTTAGCTTTGTTAATTTTATTTCCGTTTCTTTTTTTTGTTGTTTTGCTTCGCTTATTCTTCCATTGAACGATTCGTTCAGCAAGCACAACTGCAATAAGAAATGTAAGCAAATTCCCACCAATACCCACAATAGTAACCGTCCATACATTAAGTCCGGCAATAATGGCAATTGGAATAATAAGTGTTGATTCTAAAAATGGAGTAGCGGATATAAGAAAAACGAGAACATACAGTAGAATCGGGGACATACATATCCTCCTTTCCTAATTTAACTGACCGTTCGGTTTAATTAATCGTAAATAAATATCCACCCGAAAAACGGGCAGACTTGTTTTGTAACTCCCAAATTTGAGGACTCTGAAAGGATTTATATCTACCTAGTCCGTCTCAGCTTGTATATTCATGTGTAGGGAAAGTAGATCTTCATCATTTATTCTTTTGTAACACCATTTAGAAAAACATCAATAGCGTGCTCGTAGAGTTGATAAAATTTCTTCTCTTCGTACCCTAAAAACTGGGTAATGCTAATCCCAGAGAGAGTACTGTAAAGAATATACGCTAAATCTTCCGAGCTTATGTCACTAACGAACTCATTGCAGCGCACCCCTTCTTCTACGATATGAAGAAATACATCATACTCTGGTTGTACAAGGTGAAGCATTTTTTCTTGCACCATCTCTTCAATATTGTGGGTACCCATATATTCCGGTACAATTTTTGAAATGGGATTCTGCATGTCAGAAGCGTAAAACCGAGCAAGAAGGTATAATTTCTCTCTTGCTGTCGCAAGTTGTTCAGCTTGTTTCTCCCACTCCTCTCTCCACGACTCTGAGGCTTTTTCGACCGCATACAAAAACAATTCTTCTTTACTCGTAAAATGATAATAAATACTGCCCTTACTAATTTGGGAATACTCGCGTATGTCTTCCATGGACGTTGCTGCATACCCTTTTCGCTCAAAGATCTGCTTTGCTTTTTCTGCAATATGTCTTTTTGTCTGTTCTCCTTGTCCTGCTGGCCGTGCCATAATCAGTGATCTCCTTCATAAAACACCATTTACTAAACTGACCGATCAGTTTATAATGTACTACATCACAATTTACAAATCAACACTTATTTTTTTATAGGTTCCTACGTTAATTCCAGACTTTTAGTTATAAATTTTTTCTAAAAACTGGGCCATAGCTGTATATGCTGTAATTTGATTTTCGATTTTCACAATGCCGTGACCTTCATCTTCAAATCGAATGTATTCTACGGGATGATTTCTTGCACGTAACTCCTCGATTATCTGTTCGGTTTCTGCTATAGGAACTCTCGGGTCATTCGCTCCATGTGACACCATCAATGGGGCGGTGATTCTTTCGGAATGATGAATCGGATCAATCTCGTCAAAGAACTCTCCATCCGCTTCGATCGTACCGTATTCGCTTTCTCGCAACTTCCTTCTCCACGGACCTGTATTTTCAAGGAATGTTCGGAAGCTGGAAATGCCAACGAGATCTATTCCTGCGGTAAATATGTGCGGATAATGGGTCACTGCAGCTAACACCATAAATCCACCATAACTTCTGCCAATGACCGCTACTTTCTTCTCATCCACATACGGTTCTGCTTTTAAAGCTTCTGCAATTTCAATAAGGTCCTTAACCGAATCCATTCGCTTCCGCACATCATCTAAATGAATATATGTCTTTCCATATCCTTTACTCCCCCGCACATTTGGTGCACATACGGCATATCCAAGAGATGTGAGTGACTGAATAACGGGTGGTACGTCGCCTTCGTTTGGCCTTCAGGACCCCATGAACCCAAAACGCAACAGGAGTATTTTTGTTATACTCTTTTGGTTTATACAGAAACGATGGAATGGACCGACCGTCAAAAGAGCGAACGGTATAAACTTCAGGTTCAATGAGTTGAGCTTCAAATTCAGATGTTGTAGGAGTGCAATAGAGACGCTCACTCACCCCCGTATCGATGTAGTGTACGTATACATCTGCCGGTTGTGTTGGTGCATTATAAATAAGATGAATCTCATTTGATTTATTCCACCCGAGGTCCGTCAACGTGCCAAAACCTAGCTCAAACGATACGCGGTGACCACTATGAATATTCAGGATCCACCCTTTATCAATCCCGCCTTCATTCGTCGTGTATGCAAGTTTTGACTTGTCTGGATTTATCGTAAGATTTTCAATATCCCAATCTGGCTCGTCCAACCAAGTTAACTTCATCGTTTCCAAGTCCATTTGTGCAAGTCCAGTCGTCTCGCGCCCGTAATTACTCAAGACGTAAATGACCTGTCCATCACTTGAAAACTTAGGAGAATGGTACGAAGAGTTTGTATCAGTGTCAAGAAGCCAGCGAATGTCCTTCGTATGTATGTTGAGAAACCCAAGTCGGTTGTACAAATTCGTATATACTTCTTGGATGACGAGCTCATCCCCTGACGGACGCCAACCTAACACTCGAAATGTACCATCAGTTTCAAGAACGCGAGTAAGTTGTTTCGTATTCATATTCATCGTATAAACATCATAAAAACGAGCGTCTCGTTCATTACTTACCCAAGCGACGTGATGACCATCACTCGAAATACCACCGAACACGTGTATAGCATCATCCACTTTCGTGAGGCGGGTTATTTCTTTATTCTCAGACACATGGTATAGTTGCTGACGTTCATTTCCTTGAATATCCATACCGATAATTAAGTCATCAGATTCAGGAAATTTTTCTAGAAATTGAATCCGGTCTTCTGTATCAAGAGAATGAGCGTACGTTTTCTCTAATGAGTCATACTTCCACAATTGCGGAAGACCACTTTCATCACTAATGAATAGAATGCCGTCTTTAACAGCTACAGGTGACGATACTGATGGCACAGATAAATAGTTGTGAATTCGTTCTTGAAGTTGAATATATACCCTCTCCTTATTAAGAAAATTTCTTTAATAATAACAAATCCTACACGTAGCGCACAAGAAATCATCATAGTGAGCTTCTTCGTATTCATTCCACTTTGAAAATAAAAAGAAGATGCACCTAAACGGCACATCTGTATTATCTACAATTCAAAAAGCTTACGTTACATCTAAGCCAATGACTTGAAGCGTAGCACCGGCGTTATTTGGATCTAACGTTAAAGTAGAACCATCTGGACCGGTAACAGCTAGTTGAACAACATCTCCCGCCCCAAGATCAAGAGAAACCTCATTAACATAATCTACATATGAGCCCGTTTCATTACCATTTAATATAGATGCAGGTACAGGTACACCATTCACGAGAATTCTCGTTGACACTGCTCGCGACGTTAATAACTTCATCGCATAGGAAACACGATATCTACCTGGTGTGTTAACCGTTACAGAGTCTGCTGTCATCGGTAAGTCTGCGCTAAATAGTTGCTCATCTGGTACTTCTACAATTGTTCCAACGCCACTAGATAATGTAATAACTTGCCCGTTTATTGACGCCCCGTAGGCGTTATTAATGCTTGACCCCCCGCCTGGACCTGTTGGTCCGGGTGGTCCTTCTGGGCCTGGGTCACCCGGTGGTCCTTCTGGACCAATTTCCCCTTGGGGTCCCTCTGGACCGATCTCTCCTTGAGACCCCTCTGGTCCTAATTCACCCTGGGGTCCTTCTGGACCAATTTCTCCTTGCGGGCCTTCTGGTCCTGGATCACCTGGTGGTCCTTCTGGGCCTGGGTCACCTACTGGTCCTTGAGGACCAATTTCCCCGGGAGCACCTGTTGGTCCGGTTGGCCCGGTTGCTCCAACCCCTGGTCCGGTTGGTCCAGTTGGTCCGCTAGCGCCGGTCGGTCCCGTTACGCCAATACCCGTAGGTCCTGTTGTCCCTGTTCCTGGAGGACCAGTTGCTCCCGTAGCGCCAGTTGCCCCTCCTCCATCGACAAGTATTTCATAACCACCCGGCACTTCATCAGGATTTCCTCCAGGATTATTAATAATAACTCGATATAATCTACCGTTATAGCTTATTAGCTGACCAATCAAATAATCATTGGCTCTAGCTGGGTCGTACACCTGAATATCTAGGCCTGTAATATCATTGATCAGATTATTTTCAATTTCAATCGTGTACTCACACCAACATTTTCGGTTATCGCCTAAATGATGCTTTTGACGTGACCCGCAGTAACAACCAACATTCGCAGGTCGATACGAGTGATTATATTCAGCATCTTTACCCATAGCATTCACTCCCTTTATCTCACATTCCTACACCTACCCATACTCTATGATATTGGCCCAGCGAGTGTGCCTTCTCATTTGGCAGTACATTGATACTAATGCAAGACAAGTACGTGTAGAAGAAAGGTAGTGTATATCTGCAGATTTGAAAATGAATGAAGGAATGATAAGGCCTGGGACAGTTGTATAGTGGGATGTCCGGTTTGACTAGTTGGAATCATCGCTCAACAACGGGTAATCATGTATATGGGGTCTTAAGGGAGGATGAGCTTATTGAAAGCATCACACAAGCTTTTATGCGTGAGCGACTCTAGGGTATAGTGGGATTTTCTGAGATTGGAAAGCTGGTTTGGCTAAAATCAAACCATACATTCATCAATGAGGCGATTTCCAGTATCTATGGGTTGATTTGCACCAACGAAACGCGGCACAGAAGACAAACCTTCCCGTAGGAGAGCTATGGGCAAGTTTCGCACCGCGCCCGGCCTCGGTGCGTGGGCTACGGGGGGATTTGGACGATCTTCCCCCGCGATTCAATGCCAAATCCCATCGTAAGCGTGTTACGAGGGGATTCGCATGGATGAACATTCAATTTCCCTGTGATCGCGTGTTTTGCTTCCAAAGCGCTTGGATTGGAAACAGAATCCCCCATCGATGCCCTTTTTCCTTCATTCTGCTTCCAATCCATGGACGTCTGCTTCCAAACAAGCGTTTATGGAACCAGATCGAGCGTTTTGCAGAGAATGCACGG
>NZ_BAXB01000019.1 GCF_000698145.1 Geomicrobium sp. JCM 19039 | reverse complement strand
GCGCCCGAGTGTTGAAGTTTTATTCCGGCGAAGGGGTGTAGGTGTCGGCCAAACTGGCTGCACCAACGAAACCCGAGCCGTCCTAACCCCGATCAACACGTCGGCACCCCCGGTGCCGACAGCAAGTAAGCTTTTCGCGTCTTTACATCGCGCACCCCACCTAAAGCCTAGCTATCGGGTATAGCTCCGGACTCCAGACTCCCTACTCCTTACGCTAAAACACAAAAAACCCTCGCCTCGCACGCAGATTTGCGGGCGGGGCGAGGGTTTAACAAAGCGTATGAGGATTGCAATGGCTACCTCGGGACTCCTCACACGTCTAGCATAACCACATCACACGATGCGCTTTCGGATGTTGCGGCTCAAAATGTCGACGACGGTGACGACGACGATGATGATGATGAGCATCATTCCGACTTGCTCCCATTCGCGGGAACGGGAAGCGATGATGAGCGGGGCGCCGAGACCGCCGGCACCGACCATACCGAGTACGGTGGCGGAACGGAGGTCGATTTCGTAACGATAGAGCGCGTAGCTCATGAATTCAGGCAAGACTTGCGGCAACACGCCGTACCACATGATTTGTAGTTTGCCGGCGCCGCTGGCGCGTAGTGCTTCAATCGGGTTTTGATCGATCGACTCGATGACTTCTGAATAGAGTTTACCGAGCATACCGACGGAGTTGATCGTGATGGCGAGAACCCCCGCGAGCGGGCCGATTCCGACTGCGGATACGAAGATGATGGCGAACAAAAGCTCAGGGAATGAGCGGATGCCGTTTAGGATGCCTTTTCCGCCGATCGAGCCTTTCTTTGCGATGTTGCGTGCGGCAAAGAAGGCGAACGGGATCGCGAGGATCGAACCTGCGAGTACCCCGGCATAGGCGATGGCAACGGTCTCCATCATCATCATAAACAGTTCTGGTATACGTGAGATAGCCACGTCGTGCGTGAACGGGCCGAGCACGAGGCGTTGCAGCATGTTCACGGCTTGGTCGAAGCGGAACGTGGATGTGAGGTCCATGCTCGTGAATGCGACCGAGTAGGCTAGGACGATAAAGGCAACGATGCTTCCGAGTTTCACCCAATACATTGGCGGCTTTTTTGGTTTGGTGATTTGGAGTTCTCTCATTAGACGATCCTCTCTCTTAAGCGAATGCTCACAACATCGATCAAGGTAACGACGACGAAGGTCATGAGGATGATCATGGAGACATTCCCGTAATTAAAGAAGTTGAGTTGCTGATTGAGGATGAGGCCGACCCCGCCGGCGCCGACGAAACCGAGGACGACGGATGCACGGACGTTAATCTCGAGCACGTACAGACTATACGAAATGTAGTGCGGGAGAATTTGAGGCATGACCCCATACCAGATGACTTGGAGCGTGTTGCCGCCAGTGGAACGTATGGCTTCAAGTGGATCTGGATCAATCGATTCAATCGTTTCACTAATTAACTTCGCTAAAATTCCGACCGAGAAGAAGAATAGGGCATAAATTCCGGCCATGGCCCCAATTCCGACAAGCCCGACAAAGATTACGGCGAGCACGAGGTCAGGGATCGTACGCAATACGTTCATTGCAAAGCGAACGATGTTATACAGAATGGAGCTTGTGTTAATATTTGACGCGGATAAAAAAGCGATCGGCAAACAGAAAAATACAGATAGTGTAGTTGCGAGTAGTGCAATGTTCCACGTTTCTAACAAACTGCCGGCGACTGTATCATAGTAACTCCAGTTTGGAGGAATGAGGTTGCCGAAAACAAAGTTGAAGATTTGTGGCAATCCATTGATGACTCGGTCAGGTGCAGCGTTTGTCACGTAAGCTGCGATTATGTATAAAAGTGCGACGACGGCGAGTACCGATAAAATATTGATCTTCGACCGCCGGGGAATGAGTGGGAAGTTGCCCGGCTTGGAAGCTGGATTCACTTCGAATCAGCCTCCTCACTACTTGCAGTTTCTCCTTTGGTGTCCAAATCTTCGCCGTGCGTATCGTTTGCTTCAGCTCCGGCATCTTCACTAAGCATATCGTCTTCTTTGATTGGACGACCATAAATGTCTTCAAACGTCTTCTCAGTCACCTCGGATGCAGGACCATCAAATACGACTTCGCCACTGCGCATGCCGATAATGCGATCCGCATATTCCATTGCCATGTCGATAAAGTGCAAGTTGACGATCATCGTAATGTTATCTTCGCGGTTAATGCGGCGTAAATCTTTCATTACGATGTGTGACGTCGGTGGATCCAAGCTTGCGACCGGCTCATCTGCGAGGAAGACTTTCGTCTTCTGGGTGAGGGCACGGGCAATGCTGACACGCTGTTGCTGTCCTCCGGAAAGCTGATCGGCACGTGAATACGCTTTCTCAGCAATGCCAACACGATCAAGACTGGCAAGCGCGAGTTGTTTGTCTTCCTTCTTAAACAGTCCTAGAATGCTGCGCAACGTGTTTGTACGGCCGAGTGCACCACTTAAGACGTTGCGAAGGACGCTCATTCTGCGGACAAGATTGTAACTTTGGAAGATCATTCCGATGTCGGTGCGCATTTCACGCAGCTCGCGTTCGTTAAACTTGAGGGAGTTTTTCCCGTCGATTAACAGCTCTCCTTCAGTCGGTTTAACGAGTTGGTTCATGCTGCGAATCAGGGTTGATTTACCGGCGCCGGACAGACCAACAACGACGATCATTTCGCCTTGGTTAATTTCCAAATTCACATTCTTAAGTCCTTGATGGCCATTTGGATAGGTGAGAGAAACGTTTTTGAATTCAATCATAAAGCGTTCTTCCTACTTTCTGTTAAAAATTTCTAAAAAAAAGGGGAGAGAACCTCCCCACAGGCTGTTAAAAACCCTAGATGTTGTTTTTATAGAAGTGTAGGGGTGTACTGGCTACGCTTGCCACGGGCGTTGCCTCAGCTATCGCGCTTCGCACGATGATCTTCGGCTAACGCTAATCCCGTAGGCGTCTCCACCATTACACCCCTTCTTATTTTGCACAATATGAATACTATATTTTGTTTTTTAGCTCAAAAGTAATGGGCAAAATATTGTTTGAGTAGCACTGCGAAATAAGTGCTTTTTATAAAAAGTATAGCTTCTAGCCAATCTGGGGGAGAGAACCTCCCCTCTAACTAGTCTAGTGTAATTTCTTCTTGGAAGCGCTCATACGTGTCACGTACGACTTCATAGTCGCTTGATTCTGCTTCTGCAATACCTGTCCAGTTGTAAATGCTATCAAGAACTTCTAACATTTCTTCGTCATCGTTGAAGCTAAGAAATGCAGCAATGATCTCGTCTTTCAAGTCATCGTCCAAGTCAGCACGAGCAGAGATTGTGTCGTTTGGAATCGGTTGAGTGTACTCAATAATCTTAATGTCTTCCATAATGTCTGGATAGTCTTCTTCTAAGTTCTCGCGCGCATCATCAAATGACGTCGAGAAATCTGCTTCTCCGTCAAGAACAGCCATTAAAGCTGTATCATGACCGCCAAGTTGCAAGTGCTGGAAGTGGTTGTTCAAGTCGTCAATGCCCGCATCCATCAAGTCATTTGCCGGGAACAAATAACCTGCTGCTGAAGACGTATCCCCATACGCCCACGTTAGGCCTTCTGTGTTCACCAAGTCTTCCATGCTGTTCAAATCGTCACGATCGGCACTTACATTAAACTGTGCAAGGTACTCGTAATCCCCGAAACGCTCGGACTTGAGCATCACTTCAACATCGTGTGCTTCTTCTGCTTGAACAAAGCCAAGCGGTGGTAAGAATCCGATGTCAACCGTGCCATTCCCCATCGCTTCAACGAGACCGACATAACTCGTTACAACTTCAGCCTCGACATCCATGCCAAGCTCCTCAGCTAACCTGTCTGCTACCGGTTGAACGGTATCCGCCAACTCACTAGCATCTTGCGATGGAACAAACCCCATAGATAGCGTGTCAGGCACTTCATCTGCCCCTGTTCCGCACGCTGCTAAAATCGTCGTCATGAGAACTGCTGAACCAGCAATCGTATACTTTCTCATTGGTACGATTTCCCCCTCCCGAAAGATATGTATTTTGTGCCGCATAGCACGACATGAATCCACACAATTCTACCACAACTTTCTTCACTTTTTATACACAATTTACAAAAACATGCGCAAAATTAACAATCATTATAGGAGAAATTGACGAGAATCGCAAAATCGATTACGTTAAAACAAAAGACCAAGGAGGCGCAACCATGCACGACAACGCATTCAAACATATTGATCTCGTCATCTTCGACTTGGACGGCACCCTCTATGAAGACACCGACCACTTCGACCATTACGCCAAACGCCTGTCAGAAGAACTGCCCGAACAAAACCGAGCCAACTTTTTTCAAGACTATGACGATATGAAAAAAGGAAACCATGCGGTTTCCATCGGCAAAGCGTACGACGTTGTGCGAGACTGGGTCGTTGAAACCGATCCCTTTACAGGCCAAGTCAGCCGCGTGACCGACTGGGAAGGCGGCCTTGTGCCAACCGCACAATGGAAAGCTGTGTACCCGGGTGCGGTAAGCTTCGACTTTGATACACTCATTGCCATTGGTGATGGATGGTGGCTTCCGAATGCAGCGGCACGACACTACGGAGTGAGCGACCCTCAACCAGCCTACCATGAGACGAAAGAATATATGGCGACCGATCAGTTTGAATTGACAGTGATAGAAGGGCTACGTACAGGACTTCAAGCACTCGGTCAAAAGAAGCAGGTCGTGTTGCTCACAAACAGTACGCCAGATGACGTGGAGCGTCTGCTCAGTATGCTCGACTTGACCGACGTGTTCACCGATGTCGTCACTTCTGCTGGCAAACCCCAACATACGAAAGCGCAGTTTAAGACAATTATGGAGCGCTACGATGCGTCAGCTGAACGAACGCTTTCCATTGGAGACAACTACTTAAACGAAATTATCCCCGCTGGAGCGATCGGGATGAAAGCCATCTATATTGATTTGGAAGAAGGCGCGGTGCAATACGGCGATCGCAAAATTCGCAGCATTTCTGAACTCATTCAAGAGATGCACGACACCCATTAAAAGTGACGGTTCGCTTCCTCTAAAAACGCCCGGGCGGCGAATGGCAAGTACGTATCTTTTCGCCAAATCATTACGAGTTCTAGATGAAGCGGATCTGCGCGTAGCGGTACGTACGTTAAAGCGCTTGGGTTCATCGATTTGGCGATATGCAAAGGCAGCAAGGCGATGCCTAGCTTCGCCTCGACCATTTGCATCATGAAATCTTTCTGTGAACTTTCGCAAACGGCATTCGGGTAAAACCCACTCCGCAAACATTCCTCGACGATCGCTTTGTGCAAGGAAAAGTCATTCCGATATAGAATGATCGGCTCGCTCTCCAAGTCATTCATAGCAATCTCGTCAACGGAGGCGAATCGGTGATCATGGTGCATGACAGCGACAAGCGGATCGTGGAGAATGGGGCGACATTCAAAGTCTTCATTTTGGAGCGGCACGTTACATATAAAGCCGACGTCTAAAGAGCCTTCGTTAATCCCTTTCTTAATCGCTAGACTGCCAACTTCTGTGAGGCGCAAGTCGACGAGTGGGTGATGTTCAATGAAATGGCTAATGAGCGGAGAAACAAATGCAGCCCAATGATGGGAGGGATTCCAACGGATATCTCTCCCTTTTTTAGTTCAACTACATCGCTTAACGTCCCTTTCAAGTTATGAAACGCATCCAGCACATTTTGCGCATTTTTGAGCACCGCTTCCCCCGCATCAGTCAGGCGCAGTTCTTTCGAAGAACGATAGAATAACGGCACCCCTAATTCCCGTTCCAACTGTTTGATCGTTTTGCTTAATGAAGGTTGGGAAACGTGCAACGTGCTTGCTGCTTTCGTGAAACTTGCATGCTTTGCGACTTCGGTAAAGTAGGTTAAATGTCGAATGTCCATAGAAGCCCCCGGTTTAGATTACGGATTCATCCCGTGTTTTTTCAGCTTGTTATAAAGCGTTGCTAACGAAATGTTCAACTGTTGCGCAGCGGCTCGTTTGCCTTCAATCGTGTTTTCATAGTTTTTCAAAGCGACGGACAACACCTCGTATTCCGCTCGGTTTAGCTCAGAACGAAGGGACCCTACTTTCAAACGGGAATGTTCGCGGTGATTGCCGAGCGGTGCGGGCAAATGAACCGTATGCAAACCCGTGTCCCGTCGGTCCATCATGCTTAAACTAAACTGCAATACATTGTGCAACTCGCGGACGTTCCCCGGCCAATCGTAAGCGGCGAGCTGGTCAAAAGCCCGGGGTTCAATGTGAATGGGGTGGTGGGTTGCATGTTTTGCAAAAAGCCGCGAACGAGCGGCTCCAAGTCTTGCTTGCGCTCGCGAAGCGGCGGAATATGCAGGTTTAATACACCTAAGCGGTAATATAGGTCTTCGCGAAATCCCCCACGAGCAACGAGTTCCCCGATATTGCGGTTCGTCGCAGCAATAATGCGCGTATTCACGTGCTGTTCCTTCAACGCGCCAACCTTACGAATCGTCCCTTCTTGTAGCACACGGAGCAACTTGCTTTGCAGAGTTACCGGCAATTCACCAATTTCATCAAGGAATAACGTTCCGTCTGTGGCGAGTTCAAACAGTCCGATCTTGCCCGCATGTTTCGCACTCGTAAACGCCCCGCTCGTATAGCCGAACAATTCACTCTCCATCAAATCAGCCGGAATGGTGGCGCAGTTAATCGGAACAAATGGCTTATCGGCGCGGTCACTTGCACGATGGATCGCTTGGGCAAACAATTCTTTGCCTGTCCCACTTTCGCCGGTGAGAAGCACGGGAAAAGGGACCGCTGCCGCTTTTCTCGCGGTCTGAACGAAGTCTTTCAAGCCAAGGTCATGACCGACAATCGATTCAAACGTATACGTGGCTTGGTAACTGGCCTGTACTTTCTTCTCGAGCTGATCAATCGTATCTTGCTTTTTCTTTAGGTCATTCATAAGGTTGAACACTTCTTCTTTCCCTTTACATACCGATACTGCGCCGACGACGACACCGTTTTCATAAATGGGAGCCATATCGACGACGTATTCTCGGCCGTTCACGTTACGGTGGACGCCAACGCGAACGTTCTCATCATGTAATGTACGGATAAGTTGAGCTTCAGGGCGGACATCGAGGAGCGGTTTGCCGATAATGTCTCTTTCCTCCACACCCGTGATTTTCGTGTATTCTTCATTGATTCTTTCGACGATGCCTTCGCGATTGATGATGAGAATCCCATCTTGTATGGCATGTACGATGCTATGTAGATTCATGACGGTCCAACTTTCATCGTTTTGTCTATCTTATCAAGATTGTAGTGAATGTTCTATTTATTTCTAAATTATTAGAAATTATATGGATGTTTTCAGAAATAAGATGAACCGTTTGCATACGACTGGGCTTTCGCTGTTGGCACAACTTTTGCTTAATAGATGAGTGGACAGAAAATGAGTAGAAAGTTGGGTAATGAATGAGGTCAATTAGAATTGGGACCGGTGCGGGTTATTCAGGAGACCGGATTGATGCGGCGGTCGACCTTGTGGAGCGAGGAAACTTGGATTATCTCGTTTTGGAAGGTTTGGCCGAGCGCACGACGGCGTTAGCACACCTTGAAAAGCGGGAGGATCCCGAAAAAGGATATGGCCAGTTTTTTGAAGCGAGAATGTACGCGTTGCTCGCCTTATGCAAGCGAAAGAACGTACGCATCGTCACGAACTTAGGCGCTGCGAACCCTCAGGCCGCTGCTCGGGTCGTCGTCCGTGTTGCCCGTGATCTAGACATGAACGGGTTGCGGGTAGCGACAGTGCTTGGCGCCGATGTCGCGTCGAGCATTGCCAAAGAAGACCCTCACATTTGGGAAACCGGGGAGCCGGTCAGCCACAGTGACTGGATTTCTGCCGATGCTTATTTAGGTGTCGAAGAGATGCTTCCTGCCCTAGCAGCTGGCGTGGACGTGATCATTACCGGCCGTGTGGCGGACCCGTCGTTATTTTTGGCACCGATGGTATCTGAATGGGGTTGGTCATTGACCGACTGGGATCGGCTCGGAAAAGGCACGGTGTTGGCTCATTTGCTCGAATGCGGGGCACAAGTGACCGGCGGTTACTTTGCAGACGGGCAAAAAAAGCGAGTGGATGACTTGTTGCATGTCGGCATGCCCATCGTCGAAGTGTTCGAAAACGGCGAAGGCATCATTTCGAAAACGCCAGGCAGCGGGGGTTTGGTATCTGTGCAAACGTGCAAAGAGCAGTTGTTATATGAAGTGATGGACCCATCAACGTACATTACTCCAGACGTTGTTGCCGATTTTTCAAACGTGCAATTTCAAGAAGTAGCGGAGAATTGCGTGCACGTAACAGGGGGGAGTGGCAACGCCCGGACGGACAGTTTCAAAGTGACACTTGGCGTCAATCAAGGGTTCATAGGTGAAGGGTTTATCGCTTATGCCGGGCACGGTGCAATCGAGCGGGCGCAGATGGCGCAAGCAATCGTTGAACAGCGGTTAAAGGACGCGGGCATCCATGCTCAAGATATGAAAAGCGACTTGGTTGGCATGAACGCGCTGCACGGTGACGCGGCTGGACGACCTGAGCCATATGAAGTAATGTTTCGCATTGCTGCCCGTGCAGCTAATCAAACCATGGCAGACCGAGTTGGAGAGGAAGTTGAATCCCTTTGGCTAAATGGACCCGGAGGTCCAGGTGGGGTTCGCAAGTATACGAGACCGGTAATCGCCGCGTATTCAACGACGATACGCCGCTCGGCTGTAAAGAGTAACGTAAAACTAGTAGAGGTGGACGAACGATGAAAACGATCCGGTTACATGAAGTAGCGCACGCACGCGCTGGAGATAAAGGGGAAGATACGACAATTAGCGTGTTTTTGTATGACGATACGTTCTATGACCAGATTGTCGAGCAAATCGGTGCAGAACAAGTGCGTGCACATTTTACAGGCATCGCCTCGGGCGTTGTGGAATGTTTTTTGCTGCCGCAGCTCGCTGCTGTGCATTATGTCATTCGCGGGACGCGAAAAGGTGGCGTAGCCGCAGCACTTGAGCTCGATGCTCACGGGAAGTCGCTCGGATGGCACTTGTTACAAATGCACGTGAAATTGTAAGCGCTTCACCAATGAGGAGGGGTTAAAATGATCGCACTATTAGGGTTTCTAACGATTGCTGTATTTTTATATTCCATCTTATCAAAGCGCTTATCTGTTATCGTTGCGCTCGTAATCGTACCCATCATTTTTGGACTCATCGGGGGATTTGGTCTCGAGCTCGGAGAATACATGCTCGAAGGCGTACAGCTCGTAGCGCCAACTGGCGTGATGCTCGGCTTTGCCATCCTTTATTTTGGGGTGATGAACAATGCGGGCATGTTTGATCCGATCCTTTCACGCATCCTTAAGCTCGTCAAAGGCGACCCGCTAAAGGTCGTCATCGGGACGTTATTGTTTGCGATGATTACCCAGTTGGACGGCTCAGGAGCTTCAACGTTCTTAATCGTCATCCCGGCGCTCTTGCCGCTTTACGAGCGACTCGGAATGAGTCGGATCGTTCTTGCTGGTGTCGTCGGGCTTGGCGCAGGACTTATGAACATCATGCCGTGGGGAGGCCCGACTGCCCGGGCAGGCACCGCCATCGGAATTGATCCTGGGGAAATCTTCATTCCGCTATTACCGACGATGGGTGTTGGTTTTCTGTGGCTGTTACTCGTCGCCTATTGGATCGGGAAGAAAGAGCGAAATCGCGTTGGCATTCAAGACATCGAATTTTCCCTTGAGCTTGAAATGACCGATGAGCAAAAGCAGATGAAGCGTCCGAAAATGCTCATTCCGAACGTATTGCTCACCGTTCTGGCGCTAGCAGCACTCGTACTTCAATGGCTACCACTTCCAATTGTGTTTATCGTCGCGTTTGTCATTGCCCTTGTGATCAACTACCCAAATCCGAAAGATCAGATGGATCAGATTCAATTGCAAGCAACAGGCATGATTTCCGTTTTGTCAATCATTTTTGCCGCTGGGGTGTTCACGGGCATTCTAACAGGGACAGGGATGATCGAAGAGATGGCAATGGCGCTTGTCAACATCGTACCAGAAGACATTGGTGGTTCCATGCCAGCACTCGTCGCACTCATGAGCATGCCGCTCAGCCTCGTGTTTAATCCGGATGCTTATTATTTCGGCGTCATGCCCATCTTAGCGACATCGGCAGAAATGTACGGTGTACCGGCCATCGAAATCGCCCAAGCGTCCGTACTCGGGCAAATGACCGTTGGGTTTCCACTCAGCCCACTCACAGCCAGCACATTTCTATTAATTGGTTTGGCCCGTGTCGACTTAGGTGACCATCAGAAATTCATGTTCAAATGGGCGTTTTCAACGACGCTCGTCATGGCAATTTTTGCCTTGTTAACCGGTGTAATTTCAGCTTGGTAAACCGTTCTACAAAAGCCGTCATTTTTCATCAAAGGAATTCCGCGTTTCTAACCGAAGTAAGGGAGTGACAGAAAGGGGGCGTGTGCATGAGTTCTCACGTGATGCATGCCAACATCATCGGTCACTTTAAAGAAATCCCGGATGGACACTTGCATACAGCCATCTACAAAAGCCTTGACCGCCGGTTACAAAGAACCGTCAGTATAAGTAAGATGGACGACTATATCTTTGAAAAAATGAAGTTTTATCACCCATTTTGGATTTCGACCATGCAGGTGACGTACGATCGCGGGTTATTGCTTCCATTTAAAATTGAAACGGTGTACGCATTCGTTGATGCCGTGTCAGGCTATCGCGACCGTCTGACTAAAGCGTGGCCCGTTACAGAAGATACATTCGGCACGGTGCCTGTCGTTGACCGAGTGATCGAAACGAAAGAGGCTGCTCGGCCGTATTTCATCGATCTGCAAAACCGTTGGAGTCGCAGCTATGTCGGGGAGCGACCGAAGTATGAGCACCTCTCATTAGAGCTCGCTTACATGCCGATGTGGATGATCTCCCTCCGCTTTCAGACCGAGCACGTCTCGGTTATCATCAATGGCATGACAGGTGTTGGGGAAGAAGAGCTCGCCGCCCGGTGGGCAGGGGAAGAATGGCACCGCCTTTAGCGTGCCGCTTCAACGTCCCCGCGCTCCGCTTCATCGCGTTTGCGGTTTTCCATCGTTTTCTTTTGCTCTTCAGTCGACCGTTGTTCATCACGGTCTCGGTTATCAGACGTGTACCAACGATCGTGGCGGAAGAGGTCCCAAATCGCACGGCCATTCGTCGGTTGGCCATCTGGCATATACACTGGCAACGCGTCAAACAACACAAAATAAAATGTATAGAACAAAAATGTATTCCAAAGCGTTTCCCCTGGGAGTAGCCCAAACCCGAGCATGATGTTCACCATCACCGCAGCGAGAATATTGCTCAGCATCGGAGACGCATAAATGAGGGCGTGCCAGAACTTATGGTCTGGGCGAATATCATCATAATGGCACCAGCTAAACATGAAGAAATAACGCCTCACTTCAATTGAAGGAAGACTAAACAACTTCGGCCCACAGCCGATAATAATCTTTTTATTCTTCGCGCCGAGCAGCGTCGCCACCAAATAATAGCCACTCTCGCGAATGAGCGAAACGAAAGGTAAAATCACAAAAGCAGAAATCAATAATCGTAACAAATCTAGGAAATCAAACATCGTTTGCGCACCGCCGTATTCTCTATAGAAGTCAAACGCTACTAGTATCCCCGTTATCGCACAAGTTGAAACGCGAATTCACGCTGTGGCGGTTGTTCTGTACCGTCCAGCGCTCCTGGCCGGAACGAAAACGGGTGGAGCGAGCAATGTTGTGCGTCCAGCGCTCCTATCCGGAACGAAAACGGGTGGAGCGAGCAAATTGTACCGTCCAGCGCTCCTATCCGGAACGAAAACGGGTGGAGCGAGCAAATTGTACCGGACAGCGCTCCTATCCGGAACAAAAGCGGGGGAAGCAGGCGGCTTGTTCCGGATAGTGCGTAGATTTGAGTGCGCAAAACGAGAGGCTTGAAGTGCCTTCTTGCTGTCGGCACCGATGGTGCCGAAGAAAAAGCGAGCTAGTTGTGGAACTAGAGGGTTGGCTTCGGCGCCGAAGGCGCCGACAGGTCGCTAGTCTCTCTGGTTTTCCTAGTGTCTGTTGGGTCTATACGGAACTGCCGAGCTTAGCCGGACAAAACTCTGGGGGATGCGTGGGATTTGGACCGCCCAGCCCTCTTAACCTGACAAAACCGGGCGAGGTGGAGGTTGTACCGGAAACCGCCGCTCTCGCGGTACCGGCGGTTTCCTTAATCAAAACAAAAAGCTGGGACCGGAAAGATTTCCGGTCCCAGCTTGATTCGATTTAGAGTGCTTTCATGAATTCTTCAGCAACGCGAATGGAGGACTGTGGGTTTTGCCCGGTGACGAGTTTACCGTCCGTTTGCACGTGCTCAGCCCAATCGTCGGCGACTACGAACGAGGCACCGCGCTCTTTCAGCTTCGTCTCGAGCATGAATGGAACTTGATCTTCTAGCTCAACGCCGCGCTCTTCGGAGTCTGTGAAGCTCGTAACGGTTTTCCCTTGTACGAGGGGTGTTCCGTCTTTTAGCTCCGCATTCACGAGCCCCGCAGGTCCATGACAGACGGCGCCGATGACTTTATCTGCTTCCGCAAATTCTTGCAGCAACCGCTTCAAGTTCTCATCATCTGGGAATCGAACATTGTTCCATGTCCGCCAGGCAAAAAGATTCCAGAATAGTTGTTGCTATTAACGTCGGCGAGCGGGACGGTTTTCGTTAGCTGGTCCGCAATCTCTTTCCAACCTGAAGGAATGCCTTCTTCACCAAGACTATTCTTGTCGATTGGAGAGTCTGTCCCATTCGGGCTCGCCACTGTAATTTCATATCCGTTTGCTTTTAACGCTTCATAAGGCTCCGCAAATTCGGACAGCCAAATGCCTGCGTGATGTCCGTTATCCATTGTGTGTCCATTTGTTACAACCATGAGTATTTGTGTCAATTGTATCCCTCCGAATATATCAGTAAAAGGCGTTTGCTTGTTAGTCGGCTTATTCCACGTGAACAGGCAGGTTAAACATAAATTGACAGCCAAGTTTTTCCTAGTGAAAATAGAAGGAGAGGAGGTGCGGTTTGTGAAGAAGAAAATCTACGTAACGCGCCAGCTTCCAGATGAAGTGATGGAGCGACTGCACGAACAATTTGAAGTGAAAGTGTGGAACGACCCGGACGAACCCGTACCTCGCAACGTGCTGCTTGAAGAAGTTGCCGATGTGGACGGACTGTTTTGCATGCTTAGTGAGACGATTGATGAGGAAGTCTTCCAGCATGCACCGCAATTGAAGATCGTCGCAAATTTGGCGGTCGGCTACAATAACATTGATATTGGCGCAGCGAAAAACCGCAACATTACTGTCACGAACACGCCAGGTGTGTTAACGGAAACGACGGCTGATTTGACGTTTGCCTTGCTCATGGCTACTGCCCGTCGGCTTGTGGAAACGTCAGAAATCGTGCGGAACGGCGAGTGGGGGGCGTGGGCACCGATGCACTTCACTGGTCAAGACATTCATGGCAAAACGCTTGGTATTGTTGGTCTTGGGCGCATTGGCGAGGCGGTCGCAAAGCGGGCGACCGGCTTTGATATGAACATTCTTTACCACAATCGTTCCAGAAATGAACAAGCCGAGGCCCGAATCGGCGCGAAATATAGCGAGATGGACGATCTGCTCCAACGATCGGACTACATTGTTCTTCTTTTGCCATATAGTACTAGTAATCATCACTTGATTGGAAAACGAGAAATTGATTTAATGAAAGAAGATGCAATTGTTATTAATACTTCTCGCGGCGGACTAGTCGATGAAGATGCGTTGTATGAAGCGCTCGAGCAACGAAAGATTTGGGGAGCAGGTCTCGATGTGTTCGAACAAGAACCATTGCCTAAAGACGATCGATTGCTCACGTCTAAGTACGTGACCGTATCCCCGCATATCGGCAGCGCCAGCATCGCAACACGTCTTCAAATGTGCCATCTCGTTTGCGACAATCTAATTCACGTGTTGAGTGGAGACGAGCCACTCACACCCGTGACATAACAGGAAGGTAGAAAAGTAGAAATGGATTACCATTTAAATGACAAGTTCAAGATTTTCAGCTTAAACTCGAATCAAGCACTTACTGAAGAGATCGTCAAACATTTAGGTTGTGAACTTGGCCGCAGCTCGGTCAAACGATTCAGCGACGGTGAAATCCAAATCTCCATTGAAGAGAGCGTACGCGGTTGTGAAGTATACGTCGTACAGTCCACCTCGTATCCAGGCAACGAGAACATCATGGAACTGCTTATCATGGTTGACGCCTTAAAACGTGCGTCAGCAAAACGCATCAACGTCGTGATGCCGTATTACGGCTATGCCCGACAAGACCGCAAAGCCCGTTCACGTGAGCCAATCACAGCCAAACTGATAGCAAACTTGTTAGAGACTGCAGGTGTCACACGTGTCATTACGATGGACTTGCACGCCCCGCAGATTCAAGGATTTTTCGACATGCCCGTCGATCAATTGCAAGGCGTTCCGATTCTCTCCGATTATTTTGCCAACAAGGGGCTACAAGATATCGTCGTCGTCGCTCCGGACAACGGAGGCGTCGTGCGGGCGCGCAAGATGGCAGAAGCCTCGATGCGCCAATTGCCTTCATTGACAAACGCCGTCCAAAGCCAAACGTAGCAGAAGTGATGAACATCGTCGGTGAGTTCAAAGGCCGAACCGCTATCATCATTGACGACCTAATCGATACAGCAGGGACGATCACACTCGCCGCCAATGCGCTCATCGAAAACGGCGCGACGAGCGTGTATGCATGCTGTACACACCCCGTCCTTTCCGGTCCGGCAATCAGCCGTATCGAAGGATCGCCAATCAAAGAACTTGTCATTACAAATACAATCGAACTAGACGAAGACAAACAGAGCGACAAAATCACCAGCCTGTCCATTGCCCCACTCGTCGCTGATGCCATCAACCGAGTGCACAATGAAGTGTCTGTCAGTACGCTGTTCGATTGATCGGGGAACCCGCTGTGCATGTGCACAGCGGGTTTTTGGCGTGCGGGGTACGGCAGGGGTTGGGCTCGGTTTGTCGGAAATGTGCACTCCGGTGTCGAATATGTGCACATTGGTGTCGGTTATGTGCACTCGGGTGTCGAATATGTGCACATTGGTGTCGGTTATTTGCACTCCGGTGTCCAACATGTGCACTCGGGTGTCGGTTATGTGCACTTCTGTGTCGAAAACGTGCACATGCATCTATACGGAGAGATCGTGCGCACCCCGAGCGAAGACCGTGTGCCCCATGTCTAAAACGAAGCGGTTGTTTTTGACCGCGCTTCGCTCCCTGCCAGACCAAAAACCAGGTGGTTTGTGCAGGCTACTTATGGCAAGGAGCCACTCCGGATAGAGCATGGCTCGGGATTCGCAAGATGATAAGCTGGAAGTGCTCTCTTGCTGTCGGCACCGGTGGTGCCGAAGAGAAAGCGAGCGAGTTGAGATGCCTGCGGTTGGCTTCGGCGCCTCAGGCGCCGACATGTTGCTATTCTCTCAGGTTTTCCTAGCGTCTGTTGTGTCTATCGGAAGTGCTTAGGGTTAGCCGACCAAAATCAGGGCGATGCGAGCAATTGTGACCGGAGAGCGCACCTAGCTGGATATAATCAAGACGATGCGAGCGACTAAGTCCGTGCAGCGCACGTAGCCGTGCACGTGCACAACGGTTCCTTTACACGTATGGGGAGAGAGGCAGGTTCAGATTTTGCCCCCGCCCCCGTACCAGCACAAACCTGCCCGCTCAGCCGTTTCGCTTGTGTCCCCTTTTACCCAGTAGTAGAATGGTAGGAGTACATATTTGGAGGGGTAATTATGAGAAAATTTACGCACCGCATCGTCGGCGGAGCGGTCGTTCTTTCGCTCGCGGGCGCACTGGCTGCTTGTACGGATGACAGTGACGTTGAGCCGGAAGATGTGCCGGCAGGCGATGATGAAGGGGAAGAGGCTGCGGCAGATGGCGGCAATATTGTCATCGCAGTAGATTCGGACGTGGTCGACTTGGATCCTCACGGGTCGAATGATACGTCGTCTACGCACGTGAGAACGAACATTTATGAAGCTTGGTTGAGCACGACGCCGATATGGAGTTGCAACCGGCGCTGGCAGAAGATTGGGAACAGATTGACGAGTATACGTGGGAGTTCTACTTAACTGAGGATGCGGAATTTACGGATGGGACGCCATTTAATGCGGATGCGGTCATCGCGACGCTCGAGCGGGTGACGGATCCAGAAGAGGCGTCACCGCGTGCGTTTATGTATGACATGATTGAAGAAGTGAACGCGCTTGATGATTATACAGTGGAGATTGTGACGGAATATCCGTTTGCGCCATTGCTTGCGCACCTTGCTCATGATGGAGGTGGGATGATTAGCCCAACGGCGATTGAGCAGAAGCGGCGGGAGACCATAACTTGGATATTGATCCGGTGGGTACAGGGCCGTTTGAGTTGGACAATTGGTCGCAAGGAAATGAAGTTGTGCTAACACGAAATGAAGATTACTGGCGCGGCCCGGTCGCGTTGGATTCAGCGACGTACCGCATTGTTGAAGAGCAATCAACGCGGATTGCGATGCTAGATCAAGGGGAAGCCCATGTAGTGAACAGCATCGAACCGGCGAATACGAGCCAAGTAGAAAATAGTGAAAATGGAGACATTGCGTCTGTGGAAAGTTTGCGGATGGACTATCTCGGTTTTAACAACACGGCGGAACCGTTTGATGATCCTGACGTGAGGCGCGCGCTGTCGATGGCGGTGAACAAGGCGGAGATCGTAGAAGGAATTTTTGAAGGATTCGGATTGGAAGCGATCGGCCCCGTGAACTATCAAGTGTTTGGGTTTAGTGATGACATTGATCCGATTGAATATGATGTGGACGCGGCGGAGGAGCTGCTCGCGGATGCCGGTTACGAAGACGGCTTTGAAGCGGAACTGCTCGTTGAGTCAGGCAATTCAATTAATATGCAAATGGCCGAAGTCATTCAAGATCAACTCTCTGAGATTGGTGTGTCGGTGTCGATTCAGCTCATTGAGTGGGCAGCGCTATTGGATGCAACAGATGAGGCGAACTATGAAATGGTGCTTCTTGGTTGGACGACAGTGACGGGTGATGCGGATTACGGTACGTATGCGCTCTTCCACACCGACAGTCACGGACCTCCGGGCAACAATACGTTCTATACGAATGAAGAGGTCGATCAATTGCTTGATGATGCAAGACGGGAAACGGATGATGATGCGCGAATTGACATGTACCGCGAAGTCGCCCAACACGTGAACGATGATGCGCCGATGTTGCCGATTGTTCATGACGAGTTCCGCATCGGTATTTCCCATGATGTAGAAGGTTTATTCAATTGCCGCACGGAGTGTATGACCTTCGTGAAACGACGATTTCCGGCGAGGCGTCTGGCGGATACTAGAGATGAGTCGAGAGTGTGATGGTGACGCGCTCTCATCTTGCACAACCTGAGGGGGAAGAGCGGATCTTCTCTCTTTTTTTGTGGAAAATGTGGATAATTCCGTGAATATGTGAATAATTCTTACAACCTCTTGCAGGATTATCCACAACCTACGGCGAAACTGAACAATAGCAGATTGAAAGGATTGAGAACATGTATTTATCACCGAAAGAGCTCATCGAGATCCCGCAGTACCCGAATGTAGCGTTAAGTGGGGATGGGAGAAACGTGGCATTTGAGGAGCGGACGACCGACTGGAAAAAGAATGAATACCGGCGTCATGTGCGTGTATATAACTGTGAAACGAAAACGAGTACGCCGATGACGATTGGCAACACCGATAGCCGAGCACCGCGTTGGTCGCCTGACGATGCTGCGGTGGCGTATCTATCGCCTATAGATGGGAAAGACCAAATATTTATCCAGAAACTTTCATCAACGGGAACGGTTCAGCACACGTCCGCAGATGAGGGTGTAGAGCAATATGAATGGGCAACAGACGGGAACGGGATCTATTATGTTAGCAAACGCCCGTTATCCAAAACCGAGAAAGAGCGCAACGATACATATGGCGTTTACACCTATCAAGATGAGGACTTTCGCTATCATGAACTCTATTATCAATCGCTTGATGGCGATGCGGTTCCGCTGCTGCAAGAGTTGAATGTTCACATCCACTCCTTCGCGGTGTCGGGTGCGCGGCTTGTGATCAGTGCGGCTCCTACGCCTCGGGTTGTGGACGGGGTTCACCAAGCTGTGCGGATGTATGACTTTGGAACCGAACGCTGGGAGACGCTCGTCGAGGATTGCACGGGCAACGCGCGCCTGTCACCGGACGGGAGCAAAGTATGTTATACACACTTTCGGGACCCGAATCGGCATACGAGCAACAATCAGCTTGCGGTGTATAATATGAGTTCGAAAACGTCAAAAACCATCGATGTACCGATCGATGAGCACGTCACGCCAGTTAATTGGACATCACGTGGCATGTTCATCCAATGGGCGGAGCGAACAAAGCTGTGCATCGGGTTTGTTGATGAGGCAGGCCGTGTTGAACCGATGCACGCCGGCAGCGATGGCGTCGTTATGCTCGCTTCGACGAATGGTGAGTCAATCGCCTATACGAGGGCCACGTCGACCGAACCGTATGACGTCTACATAGACGACCAGAGGGTGACGAATAACAGCACGCACTTTACCGACAAACAGCTCGTCCAAAAAGAAATCATCACGTGGACGACCGCCGGTGGTGAAGAAATTGAAGGTATACTTTCTAAGCCCGTCGACTGGGATCACAGCAAAACCTACCCGCTCATCGTCGCCGTACACGGCGGCCCAGCCGGGACCTCCTTCGCGTTACAAGGAGTCAACCGTTACCAACCAATCGAATCCTTTATTGAAGAAGGCTTTCTCGTACTTGAACCCAATTATCGTGGTAGTGCCGGATACGGAGAATCTTTCCGAGGAGCCAACGTTAAAAACCTCGGAATCGGGGACTACGAAGACGTGATATCGGGAATCGATCTGCTCGTCGAAGAAGGAATGATTGATCCCGAAAACGTTGGCATTATCGGGTGGAGTCAAGGCGGATACATTGCCGCATTCTGTGCGACGTATAGCGACCGATTCAAAGCCGTATCCGTCGGGGCAGGAGTGACAAATTGGTACACGTACTATACGAATACCGACATCACGTCATTCACACCGCAATACTTAGCGAACGATCCGTGGATTGATCCTGACATCTATGCCCGAACCTCGCCCATGACCTACGTCCGAAACGGCGCTCCACCAACGCTCATCCAACACGGAGAAGCGACGTGCGCGTACCCGTTGCCAACGCTTACGAACTGTATCGTGGCTTAAAAGACACCGGCCAAGACGTGAAAATGGCGATCTTCAAACAGATGCCCCACGGAGCAACCAAACCCGGACAAAGCCTCGCCATTATGGAACAGAATATCGAATGGTTTCGGGAGAAGATGTTAACAAATACCTAAAGGATGCGGATAACGCATCCTTCTTTTGTTTCAAAATTATTAAGGAATAAGAGCAGATTTCGATATTTATTAAGAAATTCTTAACAATGTTACAAATTTTAGCTAGGGTACAAATTCACATTTTAAAAGAGTTCAATAGAACTAATTGTGCTAATATTTCGCTGTGTATTTCATTTGCTTATAACCAACATTCCAATAAACTGGTATTAATTGGAAATAATATCTGCCGAATAGATTAAACATAAGTTTAATTCTAAACTTGAGTCCTAATGTGCTCACTTTGCTAACTACCCCAAATATGATAGTTTAATCATTATTAAAACGAATTAATCACAGAATGGTCACAAAGTAAGAATTCGGTCTAGTTAGTTTAGCCGAGTATTTACGATCGTTGATTATATGAAAAAAGAAGTTTCAAACTGGGAGACTGTGAATATGTTAATCATTTTTGACGAGTGTTTGGGAATAGAAGAGTCGAGGTTTAATTGGAGCCAAGCATTTCGCAGTACAGTAAAGCCATCATTTGTCGGTAAGGACAGACAGAGACTAACAGACTTTCTTCATCATGCAAACTCCCCGCTAATTGCAAAATCTGTCAATCTTCATTCTTACAGTATTCAAGAAGATGTTACTTACTTCCATCAAATAGCTAGTGAACATGATGTGAGGCAACTGGTCTACTTTTATGACCCTCACTATTCAATAACCGAAAACTTATACCGTGTTAGAAATTGGCTACTTCCAGAAATTGAAATGTTGTTCATACCTGTTAAAGCAAATTTGCCTGAAATATTTTTTCTTTTGGAATCATTGAATCAGAAAGGTTCAGCGACCATCAAAGAAATTTCATCTCATATACAAAGAGGAATACTTGAACAATCAAGCTGGCTAATTACAACGAATCGAAAGAAACTTTTGACAAAAGAAAAGAAGAATAAGTTGTATCGACAAAAAGAAGCAAAAGATTATCAGTTAGTTCGAATTGATGGTAATAGTTCTACCCAGTTAAAGGTTCAGCAGAAAGGATCGCTTGAACAGCTCTGGAATTTGATCGTTGATAATAAAAGAGAAAACGACCACGTGTACGTTGTGGAAAATGGTCTCTCGTTTCAGTATGTAGGTGCAGATACAATGGTTACGCTTGACCGTCATATGTTGCCTCTTCACATACCGTTTGTCCAAATTATGCTTAGTAAAAATTTATACGAAAATCAGATAGTCGAGAAAAATAAAGAAACAATGGAGATGACCCACGTATGATCGATGCGAAAAGAAAAGCACTCATATTTTTAAGTTTAGCATTTGTCTTGGCGATCATTACGAGTGTTCTTGTATTAAATGAAATCAGAAGTGCTCAGGCTTCTTTAGGTGCAACAACGGAGGTAGCTGTAGCTGCAGAAGACATCCAAACCTACTCAGAGATTACCGAAGACATGGTCGAATGGATAGACATTCCGCAAGCTGAGAATATTCCATCATTTATCACAGATTTTAATGAGATTCAACAATCTGTTGCAATTGTTAATGTACAACAAGGAGAACTTCTAACACAAAACGTTCTTAGGTCAAGTGCCGACATTCCAGAGGATCACCGAATTGTTTGGTTAAATGCTACTGAGAATGTCGTATTGGATCAGCCAGTGGCAGCGGGTGATACAATCGACGTCGTTGTTACGTATACGCCCGAAGAATCAGACTTAGAAACGACGAGAATTTTTGAGAACATTGATGTCATTCAACGAGAAGAGCGTCAAGAGGAAGATAGTGGTCCTCCCAATATAAAAGTATCGTTAAACGTAAATGATGCAGAGCAACTTATTCATATGCAAAACACAGCTTCTTCAATTCGTGTGCTCCTAGCGAACCAAGTTCAACAATTGCAAGAGGATCAAAACGAGCCTCAAGAAGAAGAGGAAGTAATTGAGGAGGAAGATGTTCAAGACGAAGACGAAGAAGACGAAGAAGACGAAGAAGACGAAGACGAAGAAGATGATGATGAAGAAGAGGAAGAAGAGGAAGATGATGACGAATAATTCAGAGGTGTCTTTGAATGATGAATGTATTGTTAGTATCAAATAACAATGCTCTAGTAGAACAAATTACTCAGTTGCTAAATACAGAAGAACTAAATATTGACGTCTCTGAAGAGTGGACCGATTCGTTAGAAGAATATGTGTATGTGTTTATCGATGAACGAGTCATCGACGATCAAGAGCCTATCCGTATTCCACCGCATGTATATGCAGTAGGTCTCATGGATGACCCCTCTTTTGAAGTAACTAGAAGATGGATGAAAGCAGGTGTAAAGGATCTTCTCATTGTTTCTAAAGAGTTAGATAGATTAAAGGAAATTGTACAGTATACCCGCGATCATGTTCGTTTTGGTGGTCAGCATGCAGCAGCAATTGACCTATCGAATAAAGGCAATGTGCATGCTTTCTATAGCTCAAAAGGAGGCAGTGGCAAGACTTTACTGTCAACAATGGTTGCCCAGTGTTTAAAAGTCGAGCATAACAGTAAAGTCATTATGATTGACTTGAATGCACAATTTGGTGGATTGGAAGTCATTTTAGGATTAAACCATAGTCGTTCATATGTTGATTTATTGCCTGTGCTTAATGAGCTTAGTATTCACCACATCCAAAATATTACTGCAACTGAAGAACGAACAGGATTGGATGTGTTGCTAGGACCATCAAACCCTGAAACGGCCGAACAAGTGGATGATGAACTCATCGCAAGAATGATTCGTATCTGCCAAGAACACTACGATCATGTGGTGATTGACATGCCGAGTGACTTGAATTCTTTAAGTTTTACAGCACTGAACGAGTCAAAAAACATCTATTATGTTCTTACACCTGATAGCTTAGGGTTACGAAGTTTAAAACATGCAATTACTGTTTTTGAACGTTTTCAAATAGGAAAACGTCAGCATCTGTCTCTCATTTTAAATCGTGTGCACCAAAAGAATGAGTTAACGGAAAGTGATATAACTAAATTAATTGAAATTCCGGTCACGGGTACACTTCGAGCTGATTATTTTGGCATTCAGCCAATGTTAAATATGGGAATTCCTTTCTATTTGAAGAAAGGTCAAAAAGCAAAGACGAAACTGACAAAAGATGTGCAGCGGTTCATTTCAAAGACGATGATAACCAATTGATGAATATATAGGTGATGATGATGTCATGGATTGATAAAGCTTCAAAACAAGTGAATAGCTCACGGTCTAATCAACAGTGGAACATCCATGATCAAGAAGTGGATAAATGGGTTCGTCATTACAAAAAGTCGTCTAATTAAAGAAGCAAACCTAAAAACCATTACTACGTTAAACCCTAACGAGCGTAAACAAACCATTGAAAGACTCGTTATGAACATGATAGAAGACGAAAAAGTGATTCTACCGAGTAAAATCATGCAAGAAATTATTGAGCAACTCATTAATGAATCTGTTGGTTATGGGCCGCTCGAAGCATTGCTGCAACAAGAAGAAATTACCGAAATTATGGTGAATGGCCCTAATGACGTATTTATTGAGAAAGATGGGAAGTTAATGCGGAGTGATGTTCGTTTTAAGGATGAACAGCACATCCACCATATCATTGACCGTATTATCGCCCCACTTGGACGTAGAATTGATGAAAGTTCACCGATGGTAGATGCGCGCTTAATGGATGGCAGCCGGGTGAATGCAACAATTCCTCCAGTGTCTTTAGATGGTCCATCAGTATCCATTCGTAAATTTACGAAAGATCCTTTTTCATTGGATGATTTAATTGCTTTTGGATCTTTTCATGGGACGATGGGCAAGTTTTTGCAAAGTGTTGTGCAAGCGAAATGCAACATCCTTGTTTCTGGGGGAACAGGTAGTGGAAAAACAACATTGTTGAATGTCCTTTCTTCTTCAATTCCCCGTGGTGAGCGTGTGGTCACGATTGAAGATATGGCTGAGCTTCGCTTTGTATATGAGAATCTTGTTAGGTTGGAAGCTAGGCCTTCGAATATGGAGGGGACCGGAGAAATAACCATTCGCCAACTTGTAAAAAATGCACTCCGGATGAGACCAGATCGAATTATTGTCGGCGAAGTGCGTGGCGACGAAGCACTCGACATGCTGCAAGCGATGAACACCGGTCATGAAGGTTCATTGACGACTGTTCATGCGAACAGCCCCAAAGATGCTTTAGGGCGCTTGGAAGCAATGGTCATTATGTCGGGTCTCCCATTAAGTGTTGAGGTCATTAGAGGGTATTTCGTTGGTGCACTAGACTTGATAGTCCAGAGTGAGCGTTTAACTGATGGCAAGAGAAAACTCGTGAGTATTGCTGAAATGAGTGAAGTTGATGGTAAAATTCAGATCAATGATATTTTTAGATTTAAGCGTGAAACGACAGATGCAGATGGAAACGTAGTAGGGCACTTTGAAGCGACAGGTTATGTACCAAAGGTGTTCGACCGCATTCAATCTTTTGGAATTCATTTGGATGAACAAATCTTTAAAGAGGGGGCGCTCTAATGAATATTACCCTCTTAAGTATGGTTGCGACGTTGTTATCTGGTGCGGTTGCAATTTTTTCCTCTGGAAAAGTAAAGAAGCTTCCAAAACGAATAAACGAGTAAGCGAATGGTTTGATACCGAAGAGGGCGGAAGAAGAAGTTTTCTTTACATTATTGGTGATCGTTATGATCAATCTGAGCTATCTGAAAACCTTCGATCAAAGATTCTAAAGGCTAACATTAATATTAAAGCTTCTGAATATATGGCGATTTGTATTGCCGTGTTTGCTGGATTGTGGGCCTTCTCAAATTTTGTATTACAGTTGCTCTTTCCGCTCGATCTCGCATTTTCATATGCAATTGTTTGGATTGGTTCAAAAGTTATATTGAAATCATTAAGTAACAAAAGGTCAACAGAATTGAACCGACAGTTGCCAGAGATATGCAGGATGATGAGTAAAACAATGAAGGCTGGTCTTACATTAACCCAAGGTTCGATAAGATTGCTGAAGAAATATCAGGACCGGCTGGGGAAGAGTTTGAGATTGTATCATATGAATTAAGTCTAGGCGACAACATGGAAGCTGTACTCAACCGCCTGATAGAGCGCGTAGATAGTGAAGAGTTAAAAATATTTGTCCATACTGTGCTCATCCAGAGAATTGTCGGTGGTAATCTTCCAGAAGTATTAAGTCATATGGCTGGGACATTGGAGGAAAGAGAGCGAGTTCATAAAGAGATCAAAACATTAACAGCCGAATCAAAACAAGTTTCATACTTGCTACCTGCAATGCCTGTCGTGATGGTAATTATGATGAATTTGGTTATGCCAGGTTTCTTAAATCCGTTGTTTACACCATTTGGTCTTGTGCTACTCGCAATTGTCATTGTGCTACAAGTACTTGCATTTGTCATTATTAGCAAGATGTCTAAGGTGAGGGTGTAGAAGATGAATCAATCATTTCTAGCCTTAATTACATTTATCATCGGGATCATTCTTTTTCTCATCTTCATAGCATTTGTTTACATCTGGCTGTTTGTTGCTAGAAAGCAAGGGTTGAGATCCTATGTAGGTGAACGACCTGAGACCAAGCGAAAACGACCGCTAAAAGAGCGTCTATGGTCACCTATTCTAAAGCTCTCCGATAAAATCGGTCCGACAGCTTATAAATACCCGATGTTTGCAAATGTAGAAAAGGATAAACAGTTCCTTATCTGGGCGGGTAGACCGCTGAATCTTACGATTGAGCAGTATTATGGCATGCGGTATGTCCTTGCTTTTGGTAGTTTACTTTTCTTTTGGATTTATCAGATGTTAGGTTTGCCTTTTGGGTTACCCCTCCTGCTTATCGTACCTATTTCAGGGTTTTTCTTCCCGCAAATCTGGCTCAGGTTAAAGGCGAAGGAGCGTCAAGAAATTATAAGCGTGAGCATGCCTGACTTTCTGGACATCGTCAGTATATCTCTAAAAGCAGGCGCTTCATTAGATGGAGCACTTCGACAAGTGGTCGATAAGATGGACGGACCATTAAGTGAAGAAATCGGTAACTACAACCGGGAAATTAGTCTAGGTGTCCCCCGAAAAAACGCGTTGCAGCGTTTATTGGATCATAATTATGCGAAGGAATTAGAATCACTTGTTCAAGCGTTAATCCAAGGCGATGATCTAGGTGTTCCAATTTCAACAACTTTTACTGTTCAGCCGACGATCTACGGCAAACGAGAAGTTTTAAGGCGAAAGAAAAAGCAGCGAAAATTAGTCCACAAATTACACTCGTCACAACATTTCTAATTGCACCGTCTGTATTTGTCCTAATTGTTGGCATGCTTTTGCTAAACGTTATGTACAACCCAGAAGGGTTCGGACTTGAAGTATTATTCTAATCATGTCATATCCTGTCAAGGAGGTGAAACTAAGATGAAAAAGCTATATGTAAAGGCAATGCACCAAGTGGAGAATGTCAAAGCAACATTGAAGGAAGAAAAAGGTGCTCTATCACTCGAGTGGGTCGCATTAGGTCTATTAGCAATCGTATTCATCTCTGTAATTATTGGATACCTTGCTGACAATAGTGATGGTGTCGGCTCAGCAATCGTAGGTAAGCTCGAGGAGTTTGTTGAACAAATCGGGTCTGGCGAATAATAAATATGAAATGATGAGGTGTGAGTCACCATGCGTTCATGGAAAAAATATGTAAAAAATCAAAAAGGCGCGCAAGTGCTCGAATTTGTAGCTGTTTTTCCGTTGATTATTTTTGCCTTTATGTTCATCTGGCAAATGGCATTGGTGGCTTATGGAATCGTCGTTACAGAAGCAGCTGTACGGGATGGCGCCCGTGCAGCTGCAGTTAGTGAAGATCATGAGAGTGCAGCTAGGGAGGCTATAGATAATTCATCAATGGGTGTTCAGGTTAACGAAGTAGATTCAAACGTGACAAGTACTTCTTACGGTGAGGAAGTAATTGTGACGCTTGAAACATATGTCCCTACAATTAATGTGCCATTTATAGGTAGCCTGGAACAGACCGTTTCCTCTCAAGCTTCGATGCCGTATGAGGTAGGAGATGATGATTCTTGAAGCATTTAAACCGAATGCGAAATGAACGAGGTTCAACATCATATATCGTCATTTTCATTTTGCTCGGCTCGATCCTCATCAGTTTTGTTTTTTTTGATTTGTTTACGACATTTTCTGGAAAGCGTATTAGTCAAACAGGTGCTGATGCTGTGGCAATTGCTGCAGCTACCGAGATGAAACGGGCTTATGAGCCTCATCTTGCTGAGAAAATTGATGATGAAATTGAAGATTTGCTTGATGAGATTGAAGAATATATGGAAGAAGAGGAAGCAAGTTGGGATGAAGCAATGAGTGAATTTTACGTCCCTAACGAGTTAGAGCAAAGGTTATTAAACTCATCGGCAGAACTTGAAATAGAAGTACCCGTTGATTATTTTGACGATGTATTTGATGATGCAGGGTTAACAGCGATCATTTGTGAAGGCATTTATAATCAACAATCGCGGATTGACGAAGTCACCCGATACTATGCAGGGCAAAACCGCGTTGAAGATGATTTCTCCATGCAATTTCCAGTTGATGGGGAAGCGAAAGTCATTATAAATACCAAACATCCAGTGTCTTTCATCACTGTAGGCGACGGCGAGTTCTCTAGTGAAAGCAGTAGAACGGTTACATCAGAAGCTGCAGCAAATGTTGTCTTGCCTGTAGAGATGGAATTCATTCCAATGAGTTGTTCAACGTAGTCAACATGACCATACACACATCTCTTAATCGTTTGAAAGGGAGGGGAAATCATGATTTCTCAACCAAGTAATAGAGGAAAATGGGTCATGTTATTGATGGCTTTTGCATTAATCTTTGCTCAATTCTTTTCTGGCGTAGCACTTGCGGACGATGACAATCGTGGCATAATTTATGATAATGAAAGAGAGACACGTCTGACAGATTCAGATTTTGATTGGGGCAACAGTGGCGGAGCCGGCAATTACCCAGCGGTCCAGGGCCATGGGCGCCACCAGGAGCAGGTCAACCAGGTCACGGAGCACCTGGAAATGGCGTTCCAGGTGCTGACTCTCCGGGCTCAGGTGTTCCTGGCTCGGGAGGCGACGGTGACGGATTTTGGAGTGGTCTTTGGAATGGGATTACCGAAACAGGTTCTGCCATTATTGAAGGCGGCGCTGATTTGTGGGATGGATTTACGTCTTGGACTGCGGATAAATGGAACTCAGTTACTAGCTGGACAGCGGACACATGGAATTCATTCACTGGATGGGTCGGTGATGTCTGGGATTCAATGCCAACGTGGGTTCAAAACCTCATAAAAACGATCGGTGTCATCGTGGCTGTAGTCGCTGTAATCGCTCTATTGGTCGTGGGTGGCGTAATTACACTCGTCGTTGGTGTCATAGCAGCGATTGGTGCAGCAATAGCAGCTCTTGTATACTTTGCTCTTAATGCCAACAGTGAAGATTTTAATATGCTGCACTCGTTATTATGGGCTACGGGGGGTGCACTGGTCGGTGGGTTCGGTGCTGCCTTATACAGCTCTGGTGCTCTTGCAGCTGGTTTTACAGCAGTTTCTACAGCGGTACGTGGGGTAGCTACACAGTTTGTAAATATGGTTGGTAGGTTTGTTATTACAATTGCTCTTTCAAAAGCATTAGGCGGCTGGGCATTTGTTTTTAAATTTATGGCGGGTGTCGCTGGGAAAGCTTTTGCAATTTCTGCAGGAACCTCTTTCATATTCGACCTTGCGACGGCTGGAATTAATGCGTTAACAACAGGTGAATTTAATTTCTCAGTTACAGATTCCTTAACGAATGCCCTGTTCGCAGGATTGACAGGCGCTGTAACATTAGGTGTTGCACCTGCGTTTAAAAAAGCGACAACAATAGGGAAAGTAGGTATTGCTACTTTTGCTGGCATCGCAACAGGTACGATTAATGTAATAAAGGAACTTGTAACGAATGGTACAGCGAGTTTAGGAGATTTTGTCATTGGTGCAACGCTCGCGGCTATATTTGTACCAATCACTTCTAAGTTTATTAGTCCATTGAAAGAATCGGTCAAGAAATGGCCGATTGGAAGATTGGCGATTGGTCTTGGGTTAGCTATTGACTATGTATACGGCAAGGTAAAAGAAGGGATACGGTTTGTTGTTGATGGTGTGCTCGGTCGACATAATCTACACGAAGACCCAGTAAACCTCTCCCATAGGGAAATGAGAATGATTGACCCCAACAATCCCCCAGTCAATGATGTAAGTACAAAGGAGACCAATCTACAACCGAAAGAACTCATAGACATTGAAGACGAATACTATAAATAATCTTTGAGGTGTTGATGTTGTCAGACACATTTTGGAAGAAACTACGATGGTGGGTATACATTGGCGGAGTAGGTGGGGTTGTTGTTTTTATCTATTTCGCCGACACACAGGCAGAAGCGATGGAGAGCTTTTTCAGTGACCGAATGTGGCTATTTGTTGTTGTTTTAATAATTGCGTGTATACTCTTTGTCCTGATCCCTCTCATTGAAATTCGACTAAGCCGAGGAGTGTTAGACTGGAGAACTATTGGTTTAACATTAGGTGTTGTTGCGGCATTAATTCTCTTCTTCTCACTCACAAGGCTATGACAGGAGGTTTTTATAATGGGTGAACCATTTACGCTATTTACAGAAAAAATCTCAGCACCTGATGATGCGAAACCTTACCAAGTCATGGTGAGCGCAGAGTTTCATGATCAAGGCGTGTTTAATCGTCTGCTAGCGATGGCGAAAGACCGACCTCGTCTCTGTGTATTGTACCGAGAACGTTTTATGTACACATTTAAAATTAAAAAAGAAAAGAAATATACGTTTGATATGGTCTACCGAAACGACAAGATTGATTACACCGAACAAACACTTTTAAACTTATTGGAAGAAAACGAATGGTTATACAAGTTCGAGGAAGAACGGTTGCAAGAAGAATTTTGCAAAGACGGAATGCAGACGATGGAAGACTTTCTGTTAAAAGCAAACCGATTGATACAAGAAAACAATACCTACTAATCTATCCAATCATTAGACAGATAACCTCGGAAGGGATGTTCTTCATGGTAAAGAACAGTGTGTTTGCTGCACTCTCGTTTTCAATTCTTCTCATAAGTGCGTGCTCTGACGACCCATCAAGCGACGAACCCGACGTTCAAGACGATGTAGAGTTGACGGATGAAAGTGATGATGAAAATGAATATGAAGAAGTATTGGGAGACATCGAACGATTTGCAGGGGAGGACCCAGAAGAATGGATGAGGACCGAGCCAGGAACATACGTTGGTGACGACTACGATGAGCAAATCATTTTAGATACAATGGAGCAGGTTATTCACAATGGGGCGGATGATGAAGAAGTATTCTACACGTTGTTGGACCTGGCCGCTGAAGATTTCCGTGACTACCAAGCATTTCTAGATGGTGCAGAAGTGGATTATTCCGCTGCGTCTGATCGCCCGGATGGAGAAGTTGATGTTGAGGATGAAGACAATCTGCAATTAAATGTTCAAGTTCTTTTTGATGCTAGTGGCAGCATGGCTGCATCGGTTTCTGACGGTGTCAAGATTGACGTGGCAAAAGATGCAGTTCAGGACTTTTTGAGTGAAATGCCTGAGTCAACAAACGTTTCTTTACGAGTGTATGGACATAAGGGTAGCAATCAGCGCGAAGGCAAAGAAGAATCTTGTGCAGGAACAGAAGAAGTCTATCCGTTGTCCGGATACGATGAAGAATCCTTTCGTGAAGCACTCGATCAATTTGAGCCTACCGGATATACCCCGATAGCTGCTTCAATTGAAGCAGCTCAAGATGATCTAGCAGCTCAAGATGATGAAAATGTAGAAAACATCATCTACATTGTAAGCGATGGAGAGGAAACATGCGGAGGCGATCCCGTACAAGCGGCTGAAAACTTGAATGGCAGTGACATTGAAGCGGTCGTAAATATTATCGGATTTGATGTTAGTGAAGAAGAACAGGAACAGTTAATAGAAATTGCCAATGCCGGTCAAGGTGAGTATTTACCTGCGGATTCTGGTGAGCAATTAGCACAAGCATTACGGGAAGAACAAGAAGCACTTGTCTCCGAGTGGAGAGACTGGAGTGTAGAGAATACCGAGGGCAACAGGAGCGAGCAATTGGAGTATGAAGAACAATCCAGAGAAATGGAATCAGAGATGACCGAATTAAGTCGTGAAGAACAAGACAACCTTTCAAGTATTTTGCAAACTCTAACTGAAGCGTCAGATAAAGATCTAAGAGAAGTTGAAGACATGATCCGAAACAGGGGAACGGAATTACGATCATACATGGGTGATGAGTCTAGGGACTTCAGAAGAGAAGCAAGGCAAGAAGGAATCGATCAACGCAGAGAAACTAGAGAAGAAAGCAGAGATGAAAGAAGTAACGTTGGAGATGATGATGAATAATTCCAGAGCTGCCCATCAGAAAAAATGGGCAGTTCTTTTCATAAATGGCCAGCGCGTGAACAACTAGTAACAGTAGCCATATGAAACTAGAGGTGCACAACTTGATATACAAGATCTTAAATTTCTCATCAACGTTTACAATTATCATCATGATTGCAAGCATATTTTCACTTATTTCTTTCTCTAACGAGTTAAATGCTTTAGCGGAGAATAATGTACTTCGATATTCATATGCAACATTATTATTAGTATTTGGCTCTTTCGCTGTAATGAATTTGCGACGAAAATCAAGGGAAGATAAAGTATTAACGAAAGAAGATGCGATACGAAGTGTAGGGGAACTGTTTGTGTTTATCGTTTTTATCACTGTATTTACTGGAATGCTCGGTTGAATGTTATATCCTTAATAAACTAGAGGCAATTACTTAACCATAATTCAGCAATGAAGAAATGCTAATTGATAAACCTTCTATTGTATAAAAGGTGACCGTGGAATATATAAAAAATTATCAAATCTTAAAAAAGGTTTTATTGGATGGGTCTGTTGCTTGTACAGCGGTCAGCAGTAAAAGTAAGAGGTGCAAACCTTGCTATACAAAATCTTAAATTTCTCTTCAGTAATGACAACAATAATATTAATTGTAGTTATTTATATGCTGTTTTTTATGAATAACGAGTTAAGAGCTTTTTTAGATAGCGATGTACGTAAATACGCGTTTATTTTAACGTTCTTATTATTGGGTTCTTTAGCTATGATGAATGTACGACGGAATTCAAGGGAAGATAAGGTCTTAACAAAAGATGATGCGATACGAAGCGTCGGGTTGCTCATTGCGCTCATGTTGTTTATGGCTTTTTTCAACGGAATGCTTTGGTGAATGAATCCCCCTGAATAAATACCCGAAAGGATGTCCGACCGTGAAAAAATATAGCATTCTCGGAATCTCACTTTCTTTGATGGTTCTCGCGGCGTGCGGAGGAGATAACGAAGAGGAACCAGAGCCGGAAGAAGCGGCAGATGAAGAAGCAACTGAAGTCTCAGGAGACGAATCAACGGATGAAGAGGAGACGGTGGACATCGGCGACCTCACCCGCTTCCAAGGCGACGATGTTGCAGAATGGCTTCGTGCGGAGCCGGGGACGTTTCATGGCGATGACTATGACGAGGAATTGGTGACGGCAACGTTAGAGCAAGCCATCAGTGAGGGAGCGGACGAAGAAGAACTCTACTATACGTTGTTGGATCTAGTCGCTGAAGACTATCGTGATTTGCAAGCTTTCATTGACGATCCGGGTATCGTGTTTGAAGGCGAATCAAGGGATGCCGATGAGCGTGAGGAAGAAGAGCTGGAAGCGGAGCTGAACGTGCAAGTCTTGTTCGATGCGAGTGGCAGTATGGCCGCTTCTGTTTCCGACGGCGTCAAGATGGACGTAGCGAAAGATGCTGTTGAGGACTTTTTGGGAGAGATGCCGGAAGGCACGAATGTGTCCTTGCGCGTGTACGGCCATAAAGGAAGTAACCAACGAGACGGAAAAGAAGAATCCTGTGCAGGGACCGAAGAAGTGTATCCGTTAAGTGCATATGATGAGGACGCTTTTAGTGACGCACTCAATCAATTCGAGCCGACAGGCTATACGCCTATTGCTGCCTCCATCGAGGCTGCCCAAGATGATTTGGCTGATGCAGACGGTGAGAACGTGCAAAACATCGTCTACATTGTAAGCGATGGTGAAGAGACGTGCGGCGGTGATCCTGTTCAAGCTGCTCAAGACCTTAATGAAAGTGATATAGAAGCGGTCGTAAACATAATCGGATTTGATGTTAACGATGACGAACGCGATTCTTTAATGGAAATTGCCGAAGCGGGACAAGGGGAATACTTGGCTGCAGATACGGGCGAGGAAATGAGAAGGCAGTTGCAAGAAGAATATGCGGAGCGGATCTTAAATTCACTCACTTGGGAACGAGAAAGTCATGTCGATAACTACGGGCAAACGAGAGATTTTCAGGTGGAAGCATTTGACGTTGATACAGAAATGCGTGTGCTCATAAATCAAGAACGCAATCAACAGCGCGAAGCTTTAAGAGAGGTTGATCTCGGCAGTCTCGATCCAGACATGATGATCGACTTCATCAATGAAAGGCGGGATGAAATCGGTGATTATCGAGATGAACAGATGGGGCTGATCCGAGAAGAAATCCGAGACGGCTCAAGTGAACGCCGCCATGAAATTGGCGATGAAGCAAGAGAAGAACGACGAGATATCCGAGATGATCGATAGCAGCCTCCACATTTGGAGGCTTTTTTCATAAAGTAATGGCTTAGTAGAAGGATCAGAAATCGTAGAGGAGTGGCAGAGATGTCAGACTCATTTTGGAAGAAATTGCGATGGTGGGTATACATTAGCACTATTGGTGGAGCTTTTTTATTCCTGTATTTGATGAATGCACAACCCAGTTTTATGGAAAGAGTTTTCGTTGGCAACATGTCTATGTTAATTATCGTAATTATGATCTCATGCATGCTCTTTATCCTAATCCCTCTCATTGAGATTCGATTAAGCCGAGGGGTGTTGGATGGAAGGACTGTTGGTCTTACATTTGGTGTCGTGATAGCACTGCTCATCTTCTTTTCGGTGACACGACTATAACATGAGGGTTATATAAGATGGATCATGCGCAAAGGAGTGGCAGAGATGTCAGACTCATTTTGGAAGAAATTACGATGGTGGGTATACATTGGCGGAGTAGGTGGGGTTGTTGTTTTTATCTACTTCGCCGATACACAGGCAGAAGCGATGGAGAGCTTTTTCAGTGACCGAATGTGGCTATTTGTTGTTGTTTTAATAATTGCGTGTATACTCTTTATCCTAATCCCTCTCATTGAAATTCGACTAAGCCGAGGAGTGTTAGACTGGAGAACGATAGGCTTAACCTTAGGTGTTGTGGTGGCACTACTCATATTCTTCTCACTCACAAGGCTATGACAGGAGGCTTTTATAATGGGTCAACCATTTACACTTTCTACAGAAAAAATCTCAGCACCTAATCATGCGAAACCTTACCAAGTTATGGTGAGCGCAGAGTTTCATGATCAAGAAGTTTTTGACCGTCTGTTAGCGATGGCGAAAGACCGTCCACGCCTTTGCGTTCTCTATCGTGGACGATTATTGCACTTATTTAAAATTAAAAAAGAGAAGAAGTATACATTTGATATGGTGTATCGAGATGACAAAGTTGACTACACTGAACAGACGCTTTTAAATTTATTGGAAGAAAACGAATGGTTGTACAAGTTTGAGGAAGAACAACTGCAAGAAGAGTTTCTCAATGAAGGAATGCAGACAATGGAAGACTTTCTATTAAAAGCAAACCGATTGATTCGTGACAACAATACCTACTAACCGATTCAATCCTCAGACAGGTAACCTCGCAAAGAATGTTCTTCATGGTAAAGAAAAGTGTCTTTGTGCATGCTCGTTTTCCCTTGACTGATTAAACGATGTAATGTAGTGTGAACGACAATACATCGTTCGAAAAGAGAGTGAAGGTTCATGCAGAAAATGTCGCAATCTGAAAAACAGATTATGGAGATTATTTGGCGGAATGAGGGGGCGCTTACGACTGCAGAGATTTTGCAGCGTCTGCCTGACGGAAAAGACTGGAAGCAAAATACAGTGATTACTTTTCTTGCCCGTCTCATTGAGAAGGATCTTGTGAAAGCGAACCGAATGGGTCGTGCGAATCACTATGATGCGTGTCTAACAGAGGAAGAGTACCGCGCGTTGGAGACGAAGCAATTCATTAGTGACGTTCATAAAGGCTCGGTGTCAGGATTTCTGCAGACTCTTACTGATAGTGGCGACTTAACGAAAAAAGATATTGAAGATCTCATGAAGAAATTACGGGAGTAGGTGCTACCGATGACGGAGTTTTACGTGCATATTATCATTATGTCGCTTGTCGCCAGTAGCATGTTGACGATCTTGATGCTTACGAAACGAGTGACGCAAAAATGGTTCTCGGCGACTTGGCATTATTATTCGTCTTTATTCCTTTTTCTTTTATTCGTTGTACCGGTTTACGTTTGGTTTCAAATGAGCACACCGGCTAATCCTGCCGTCTCAATTCCGACTGGCAACGAAGTTGGAGCAACGCTCGTCAATTACGTGTCGATCGTGTTACTCGTGGGGTCGATCCTCTTCTTCTCGGTCTACCTTTTCAGGATAGTGAAAATGACAAGGCTGTTGCGAACGACATGCGAGGAATCCTTTGATGAGACCCATCTGATTGCGCTTGCGTACGCCAAAAAAACGCTCAAAATTAAACGGAAAGTTACCATTTATTTATCCCCTTACATGACGACCCCGTTTATTTACGGAATATTTAAACCGAAAATTGTGCTTCCGTCATTTGATTTTAGTGATGAAGAATTAAAGCATATCTTTCTGCATGAACTCACGCATTATAAGCGCGGCGATTTATGGACAAAGCCTCTCTTGTCCATCATTCAATCGGTTCATTGGTTTAATCCGATCGTGCATCTGGCGAGACGAGAGATTGATCGTTTTGGTGAGTATGCGTGTGACGAGAGCATTACAAAACAAATGAATCGGGACGAACGTACAAGATATTGTGAGCTCCTCCTGAATGTACTCTGGAACGTCGTTGATCAAAAGCACGGTCATTATGCGGCGATGAGCAGGATCGCAAAAGCTTGGAAAGAAGAATGAAGACGGTTTTAGCAACAAGAGGGAAGCGACAGCGAACCGCTCTCATTTCAGGTTCGATGTTCACTTTAATCTTAGCCGTTGCCGGGACGACGGTTGGTTTGGCAGCGGATGCGCACACAAGTGACCCTCATGTAGTTGCAGATGACGCTCAACTTGTAGACGATGGGATGGATGGAGAAACGCAGATGTCGGATGATCCATTAGTTGAGAGTGATCTTAAAGATGAAAACTTTGAAAACGACTAACAGCCGGCGCGCTAGTTTGGCGTCGGTTTTACGTGTGGTTTTAAACTACAAAACATAGTTTTTGGAGGTGAGATACATATGGTGATTGAGCGTGACAACGTGGTTTTGGCTGTTCTTTGGAAAGCGTCTATGTGCTTACCGAGTGTTGGGATTAGAAAGAGGTTAGTCGGCTGGTCGCATGAACAAGTCGTGAACAGCCTGCTGCGGTTAATGGCGAAAGGCTCGGTGCGTGCGCAAATCATTGGGGGAACGAGTTATTATTGTACGACTATTTCAGAAGAGGCGTTCAGTAAACAGTTTTACGGCGGAGAAGATAACGAGTAATCGAACAACGGAACGCGGCTTTTAGCCGCGTTCCTGTGTGTTAGTCGCCAAAAATGTGATCGTCTTTAAGGTCGCCTTTAGTACCATACAAGTGAATGCCTTCGTCATTTGAAATCGGTGGTTCAGGAGAATCTAGTGGAACTGCAGAATCTTGGTTGTGATCTTGGCTAAGCCCAAACGCAGTACCAGTTACCCCGACGACGAGCGTTGTTGCAAATGCCAATGATAAGATACGCTTTTTGTTCATCGGTGAAGCCCTCCTTTTTGATTTGAGGTGTGTAGCTTTAAAGCAGAGCGTACCGTATAGTTGTTTTGTAATTAAATGCTAGATTAATATAATTGCTTTCTTTGTTTAGTACAATGATCAAAGTTTGATAATAGCCCCCTACTTTTGTATGGGGAATTAGGGAGCTATTCATTGTGTGATGGGAGCGCACATGGAGAGTAATATTCCCCTCACCTTTTTGTATAAATCGATTCAGTCGACGTCTTCATCAAAGGAAGACGTGCCTTGATCGCCGATCGTTTCATGTACCGAAACCGATGGTGCTGCTTCAGCTTCTTCTTTACTAATGTGTTCTGCGTCTGAATCTGGACCTCCCCAGTGAACATTAGCATCATCAACATCAAAGGAAGACGTGCCTTGATCGCCGATCGTTTCATGTACCGAAACTGATGGTGCTGCTTCAGCTTCTTCTATACTAATGTGTTCGGCGTTTGAATCTTTCAGATTATGGCTATTATCGCTGGTAATTGCTGATACGGAAACACCAGTCACAAATGTCAATCCTAAGGTTAGAACACTTTTTCTCATACTTCTCATAAATAAAAACTCCTTTTCCTTTTTAACTACATGATGTAGTTTATAAAAACACTACATCATGTAGTTTTTATTGTCAAGTGCTCGTTATATAGATGTTTTTAAATCATCTTTGCTTGCTTGTAAAAATGGGCTTTATCAAAAGTCATTTTTCATAATTAATCAACCTATACTTCAATGACGGAAATCATTTCAAAACAAAAAACCCGTAACAATTTTTTAAATTGTTACGGGTTTGGAGGATTAAGTGTACTTTTTATTTTTTTATAATACAATTTATTCAAATTACTTAGATATTTTAATGTGAAAATTGACCTTCCATGCTTACAGATGATGGTGATTGATTATAACTGCGAAACTGTATAGCCCTTCGTTGTTTATTGTAATTCCACCACTTAAGGGTGAGTCTGTAGAAGATCTTGTCCATGTGTAATTACCCGTATTATGGTTGTAAATACCTACAGATATAACTCCAGGTTGAGGGTTCCAACTAACGTCATATTGTATATTGGCTCCCTCTCCTAGATAAAGACTAGTGCCTGTATACCAAGTCTCGCCAGAAGCCAAGGTACCACTAAATCCATACTGCTCAATACCTATTTCTTCTTCACTAAATAGAGTTTCTTGAGCTTGTCCCATTGATATACTGGCTAAGGATAACGAAAAGGCGAATAAACAAGCGATGACAAGTTTAACAATGACTTTTCCAGATAGATATTCACTCTTCAATAACATGAAAACCCTCCTTAAAATTTTGTTGAGCAATTCAAACTAAATTATAAAGTCAACTCCCTTCTAAAAAAAATTTGATGGTACTAAAGATATAATAACACAAAAAACATAATTGTCAAAAAATAAAATAAATTTAATCTATTATGAGGTTAAGGGAAAAGCTTCAAGCTTCTTCCCTAATCCAAATAAATCCCTACGCCTGGGCCGATCGGCAAGCCGAGCATTGTCCAGATGATAAACAGTAAGATCCAGGCGCCGAGTAGAATAAAGGCGTATGGAATCATGAGAGAAATGATGGAGCCTAGTCCCATGCGACTGTCGTAACGTTTCATGAATCCGAGTACCATGATCAGGTATGGATTGAGTGGTGTAAGTACCGAGGAGGCGGAGTCGCCAATTCGATATGCGAGCTGGGCGTATGCAGGATCATACCCAAGGAGCATGAGCATCGGTACGAATACGGGAGCCATTAACGCCCATTGTGCGGAGCCGCTCGTAATCATTTGATTTAAGAGGGCGGCGAGCAGGATAAAGGCAACCATGAGTCCTAGCCCGGTAAAGCCAATACCTTCTAAAAACTCCGATGTATTTACGGCGAGTATCGTGCTTAGGTTTGTCCAGTTGAAGTATGCAATAAACTGGGCAATGGCAAAGACGAGTACGATGTAAGGAACCATGCTTTTCATTGCTTCTGTCATATGGTTAGGAATGTCAGCTGTTTTCTTTATTGTACCGACGGTTACGCCATACGCGACGGACACGATGATAAACCAGACGAGAATAATCGGCACGATGTTTGAGAGAAGCGGTGATTCACCGTCTTCACCCCGCAACACGGAGTTCTCGGGCAATAAGGCGATTCCGATGAGCGCTAAATAGATGACGGTTCCAATAACAGCATAAATGAGGCCTTTGATTTCTTGTTTGCTCGGAATGGTGGCGGTCTCACCAAGTACAGCAGGTTCGGCATACGTATCGTTGAATTTGCCTAAGCGCGGTTCAATGATCCGTGTGGTGACGAGACCGACAACGAGGATGACCATGAACGTGGATACGCTCATAAAGAACCAGTTGTCGAGCGGTGTGACGCTAGCCTCCGGGATGATTGACTGGGCGGCTTCTTCGGTGATGCCGGCAAGAAGGGCGTCAGTCCCAGCGATAATGATGTTGGCGGTAAACCCGGCAGCGACGCCAGCGAACCCGGCGCACATTCCAGCAATTGGATGCCTGCCGAGGGAATAAAACACCATAGCGGCAAGGGGCGGAATGATAATCATCGCGGCGTCAGAGGCGATGTTGCCGAGCACGGCTGCGAAGATGATCGCATACGTGACGAGTGCTGTCGGTGCCCGCATGATGGTAGCTTTCATGAACGTATCAAAGAGGCCGACTTGCTGGGCGAGCCCAATGCCGAGCATCATCGTCAAGATGAGGCCGAGCGGGGCGAAGCGGTAAAGTTTGTAATCATTGATTCGAGCATGAAGAGTAAGCCTTCACCTGAAAATAAACTTCTTGCTTCGATGACTTCGCTCGTCGTCGGATGTTCGACAGCGACGTTAAACTGGCTCACAATCCAAGAAATAATAATAATGGCGATGGCAAAATAAACAAATAAGATGAATGGATGGGGCAGTTTGTTTCCTAACCATTCAACACGATTTAGAAAACGATTCATCAAAGATGACGGTTCTTGCTGCATTATGAATCACCTCGGTGCGTTAGTTCTGTAGTTTAGATGGTTCGATTCCTGGTGGAATCGGGCATTCATAATGCGTTCCATCTAACCTTTGATGTAATTCTTCTTTTGCCTGGTCAATCAGGTCAGGGTTTTCTAGCAACTCTGCCGCTGTGCCGCTCATTAATTCCGCGGCGTACAACATGCCGGTCATCGCATAGGATGTTTTTCCTTGTGCAACCATTTGCCACGTGTGGAAGGGTGTCCCGAACGCATAGCATGTGGTGTAACATTGCACGGTTGGAGCGATCGTGCTCACATCACCGACATCGGTTGACCCAGACAGACGCTTCATGTCCGGCGTGGATGGAATCGTCGTAGCGGCAAGGTCGTGAGCGACATCGTTTGTAGAGATTTTGCGTACTTCGTCAATGGCGTTCTGGATCTCACTCTCGCTTAGCGTATCGTAAAACTGTTTGGCGAGCTGCTTTTCTTCATCTGTGTAGTCCGGTTCCCCAAACGCTAGCATCTCTTTGTTCATGACGTCTTCAAGTGTGTGGTTGCGCACGAAGTTGGAGCACGCTTTCTCAAACGTCATCTCGAGCTTAGTTTCGGTCATGAGTGCGGCACCTTCGGCAATTTTCTGGACACGCTCGTACACTTCTTTTGCCTTTTTGACCGTCATTCCCCGCATCAAGTAGAGAACTTCTGCCTCGGCCTGCACGACGTTTGGAGAAACGCCCCCGGTGTTTGTGATTGCATAATGAAGCCGGGAAGTTTCTTCGATATGTTCCCGCAAATAATTCGCTCCGATATTCATCAGTTCCACCGCATCGAGGGCACTTCTGCCAAGGTGTGGGCTAGCTGCTGCGTGGGACGCTTTTCCTTGAAAGCGAAAAGATACTTGGTAATTTGCGAGTGTCTCATACGCCCATACCGTATTGTAGTATCCGGGATGCCACGTGATGGCGGTATCAATGCCGTCAAAAGCACCTTCTCTTGCCATGAACGTCTTGCCGGAACCCCCTTCTTCGCCTGGGCAGCCATAAAATTCAATCGTTCCAGGCAGGCCGTTTTCTACCATATAATCTCTTGCTGCGATTGCTGCTGCCATCGCACCGGTCCCAAGCATATGGTGACCACAACCGTGCCCGTTGCCGCCTGCTTCTTTCGGTTCAGGTGACGGTTGGTTTTCAATCTGGCTTAAGTCTGATAATGCGTCGAATTCACCGAGAAAGCCAATGACCGGTGAGCCACTGCCGAACCGTGCCCGAAAGGCGGTGGAGATGCCGGCGATGCCCCGCTCTACTGTAAATCCCTCTGCTTGTATGTAATCTGCGAGCAGCTTTGCAGATTGCTCTTCCTCAAATCGTAGTTCAGGTGTATTCCAAATATGCTTGGCCAATTGCTCATAGGCGTCGCGATTCTGTTGGATCTGCTCAGTTAGAAATGACTGATGGGACATGGGCAATCCCCCTCCTTCGTTTACGTTAAAAGCCATGCTACCATAACGACCATTGGGTGGGAAGATTTTTTTCTATGATGCGTTGATTGCTAGATCGTTTTACACGATTTTCAGCTCCGGTGGTGACGAGGATTGCTCATTTTTTGGGAATTTCTAGGGGATTAGTGATCTATATAGAATGAACTTAACATTTTCCTCGTTGCGCAGTTTGTTCCAACTGGAGCGCAGATTCCAAGCTGAAGTGCCAACGATATTTCGGCCCCGCCGGGGCCGAAACGAAACCGGACTCGGTTCGGCGCGACTCGCGCCGACGTGTTGCTAGGTTTTTGGCTAGGAAATACAAAGGATGGTTCTCTGAATCCGTTAACGCAGGGGTGGCGGCATATACAGCCAAGACGAACGAATGTTCTGCGCGCGAGTTTCCTCCATCTGCGCGCAAGTTTTCGCTTTTGAACGATTTTAGCGCCGATTTCGCCAAACTTGCGCGCAGTTTGTTCCAACTTGCGCGCAGATTCCAAGCTAAATGCCAACGACACGTCGGCCCCAACGGGGCCGAAACCAAACCGAACTCGGTTCGGCGCGGGGATTGTACAGGTGACCCGGTAATCTGTTCCCGAGTTTGCTCATTCTGTTCCCTAGTTTATGAGAATAGACCGCTTTTCCTTCGATTTCCCCCAACTTGAGAACAGTTCGGGCGCAACTCGAGCACAGTTGCCACTTTCCCAAAGCTTACCATTGGTTCTTGAAGAAATTCTTTCGTTCAACTTTCTAGATCGCTTTAGAACACCGCAATTTCCCTTATACTGGGCGATTTTTGAACGCTCGTGTTTATACAGAACCTCAACCTGTTTATACATATAAACCTCAAGAGCTAGCAACCATCGGCACCGGAGGTGCCGAAGATAAACCGAACGGTCGTCGGCATGACTCATGCCGACCTCTCGTTAGCATTGGTGCTGTTTGATTTTGTTTGGAAAGAGAGGGGTGGTTGTAATATAGATTGAACTTTAGATCTTCCTAATTTGCACTGTTGGTTCTTGCTCTACACCACGGGTTGAAGGTTGTAGTCCAGACTATAAGTGCAACATCGGTGTCTAATGTACAGCCACCGTGTTTGCTATGCAGTCCAGACTACAAGCGCAACATCGGTGTCTTCAAGACAGCCACTGTGTTTTCTATGTACTCCAGAGTATAAGTGCAACATCGGTGGCCAAAAGACGCCCACCGTGTTTTCTTTACACTCCAGAGTATAAGTGCAACATCGGTGGTCAAAAGACGCCCACCGTGTTTTCTTTACAGTTCGGAGTCTGAGGGCGCACTTCCATCCTCGACATCGGTTTGCGTTTCTGACTAATGCCCAAGATGTATGGAAAGAAGTCCAAATGCCCCATATATTCATTAATGTGACACTTGGGAAAGAAAATCATGATTTTAAACGTGAATGCGCACATAAACGGAGTCAACGGCCACAAATCGCGATATATGTGACCGTTGAGTGCCGAAAGTGCCCGGTTTGAGGGCTGGATTGTCACATAAAAAGTGGGAGGTCGTAACGGTCCTTATGCCAGGAGGTGACCACCGTTCATTTCTTTTTGCCCGCACCCGGCGTGCCAATTTGATTTCTGCGTGACTATTGCTGAGAGCGGTATATGTGTTGCCCTTTTCTGTGAAACTGCGCGCAAGTTTATGAGAATTGCACAGGTTTGAACCCGCGCAGGGCAAACATGCGCGTAGAAGTCAGGAACTCGAGCGCAGAATTGACGCAGAGATGCCCGCGTCGCGATCGCAATTAGGGTTGCCTTTCTAGAGCACTGCGCCTGTCGCGTTGATGATTTTCCGCGCGTAATGCTTCAGAAAGCAATCGGGTAAAACGACTTGAGGTTAACGAATTCTGATAACTCCTAATATATTTATTATATAGAACCATAATCCTTGTGCTCCTTTTAGATGAGTAATATTGCTTATCTGCGATGATAAGGCACATATAGGGAGGTAATAAGCTGTTGAGTTGGAAATACGCTTTTTTAAACTCTATTACAGTATAATTTCAGTTTTGACAGAAATGTGTCTATTACATAACATATAATATATATTAAACAATTAATATTTAATAAAGTGGAAGGAGTGACCCGCATTTGAATTCAACGTCATTCGATACCGTTTTATTTGATAAAGATGGAACGATTATTGATTTTTCATCGATATGGATGCCTTGGCTCCAGGAAGTCGTTGAAGAGGTGTGTCGCACGGTAGATATTTTGGATACACCTTCTTGGAAAAAGCAAGCGTTTCATGCTGTAGGCATTGAGAATGGCACACGTCTCGATCCCGAAAGTCCGCTTGCGATTGGCAGCATGCAGGATACATATACGATTCTTGCGTATTGTTTGTACAACCTCAACCATACACCTTGGAGTGAGGCGCTTTATGCCGTTATGGAAGCGGTTGAACACATCAATGTTCAAAAAAGTTATACGACTCAAATGCAAGCGATCGACGGTGTTGAGAATTTTATTCTTGAATGCAAAGCAGCAGGAAAGAAAATCGGTGTACTGACCGCCGATGATCAAGATCAAGCCATTTTGCACCTTGAGCAACTTCATTTGAATCATCATTTTGATTTTGTCATGGGCAGTGATCAAGTCGAACGTTCAAAGCCGTTTCCGGATATTGCTGTGAAAGCGGCGAAGGCGCATGATTTTGATTTGAGTCGTGCAATTATGATTGGGGACACCGATGCAGATATGGGTGTGGCAAAAAATGCGGATATGGCTCGAGCATTGGGTCTTGTTACATATGCGTATCCGCAAACCCATCATTTGCGTCGAGCGGATGAGATTTATACTACGTATCCTGCTATGAAGGATGCTCTATTTGGAGGAGATGAAAACAATGAAAAATAAAAAACGATGGATGATCGCTCCCGTTGCAGCGATGACGCTAGCAGCTTGTGTGGAGACAGCGAGTCAGTAACGGTGTATACACACAATGATGAAGAGGAAATGAACGCATTTGTGGCAGCAGCAGAAGAAGCGACAGGTGTGTCTTCAGACGTATTGCGCATGTCTAGTGAAGAGGGCTGGAGTCGTGTTGATGCAGAGTATCCACATGTGGGTGCGGATTTGCAATGGGGAACGTTGCACAGCTTCGCGTTAATTGCAGAAGAACAAGATATGCTCGTTTCGTATGATTCACCCGCGTGGGACGATGTGCCAGATGAATTCAAAGACCCTAACGGCCAATGGTACGGTTGGTCGTATTGGTTCAATATGGTCGCGGTCAATGAAGATCTCTTAGAATCCGAAGGGTTGGACCGTCCAGAAAGCTGGGAAGATCTATTGGACCCTCAATATGCAGGGGAGATTGTCATGCCTGACCCAGGTACGTCAGGAACAGCGTTCCTCTTCGTATCTACAATGTTCCAACTGCTTGGCGAAGAAGAAGGTTGGGAGTATTTCGATCAGCTTCATGACAATGTTGCACAGTATGTGCAGTCTCATTCAGCGCCAGTGCAAATGGTTGCCCAAGGTGAATATGCAATCGGCATCTCATGGGACCAAGCGGTGTTAGACCGGATTGATGAAGGCTACCCGATTGACTACATTATCCCAGAAGAGGGTGTTGGCTATGACTTGGATGTTGTCTTCATGTTTGAAGGTACTGAAAACCAAGAAGCAGCAGAAAAAATCATTGATTTTATCGGTTCTGACGAAGGCATGGAAGTTGCAGCCGAACATCGCTCAATGGTAACAAAACCTGGCATCGGTGAAGACGATCAAGAATTTGATTTCATTGACTATGATGCAGTTTGGGCAGCAGAAAACCGTGACCGCATTATGGAAGAATGGCAGGAAAGGTATTAAAGAGAGGAGCGGAATAAATGGCTGGTAAACAACAGACATCGACCGTGAACTCTGTGTCAAAAATGGGGGCGGGATTTAAAGTGGCAGCATTCATCATTGCTGCCTGCCTGCTTCTTTTTATACTGATTCCTGTATTGGCAGTGTTACTGCGCAGTATCGGAATCGGATCAGGACAAGGGTTGACGCTAGAATTCTATACGCGTTTCTTTACAACGAGCAATCATCTTGAAGCCTTAACGAACAGTGTTTCGGCAGGTCTGATCTCGACATCAGTCATTTTAATCATCAGCATTCCGTTTGCTCTGTATGTTACGAGAACACCGAGAAGTCCAATCTCAAGAGTATATCGAGGAATTGGGCTTCTCCCACTTGTTGCGCCACCGTTCATATTCGCTCTCTCGCTCATCATTCTTTTTGGTCGTAACGGTGTCGTGTCCAATGTGATGAACGATTGGTTCGGGCTAGAACTAAGCATTTACGGATTTTGGGGCGTCGTCATTGCCCAAGTGCTCGGCTATTTTCCAATTGCTTACATGATGATTGAAAGTTCTCTCCGCTCCGTGAACCCGAGCTTAGAGCATGCGTCACAAGATTTGGGTGCAACCCAAGGAAGAACGATTTTCTCTATCACACTACCGATTGCCGGTACGGCGATTTTAAAAGCTGGGTTGCTCGTTTTCGTGATGGCACTCGCTGATTTCTCAAATCCGCTCATCATCGGTGGGGGAACCCCGTTCCTTGCGTCATCCGCATACCTTCAAGTGATCGGTCAACAAAACTTGGAGATGGCCGCTGTACTCGGGGTGTTTCTAATTATTCCGAGCTTGCTCGTATTTTTATTCCAGACGTATATACTTAAAGATCATGAAACGGCTTCGATCAATAACTCTACAGAGAATAACCCGCTGAATCCGGTCGTCAAAGCGGTTGTTGTGTTTATTAGTACGCTGATGGCTATTTTTATCGTCGTTATGTTTACGATGGTCGTGCTTAGTGCGTTTGTGCAAATCATCGGTGTGAACAACACGTTCACGCTAGACCACTTCTCTGACACAACCGGCTGGGGATACATTTGGAACAGTGTAATTGTCTCGTTCTTCGCGGCGCTCATTGCTGCAGGACTCGGGATTTTGCAAGGGTACTTCACTGTTCGTAAAAATATGGCAGCAAAAAAATTAATGGAATTTATTGCGCTGTTCGGACTTGCCGTTCCAGGAACTGTTATGGGGATTGGTTATGTATTAATTTTCAACGGACCGCCGTTCTTCTTAACAGGTACCGTGTTGCTGCTCGTCATGAACATGGCGTTTAGAAAGATTGGAGTCGGTTTAGAGTCGGGGATTAGTCAGCTGCAACAGCTCGATTCTTCGATGGAAGAAGCGTCGGCTGATCTTGGTTCTGGCCCGGTCGGTACGTTTAGAAAAGTCGTACTGCCGCTCCTCACGCCAGCATTTATGTCAGGGTTTGTGTACACGTTTATGACCGCCATGGTGAGTGTTAGTTCCGTTATCTTCTTAATTGCACCAGGAACAAACCTTGCGGCCGTCTATATTTTAAACTTGGCCGATCAAGCCGCGATCGGGCGCGCGTCCGCCATGTCTTTCATTTTGATTGTAATTGTCATTTTGTGCATGGGCTTAATTAAATTCATTGAACGTCGAGCGAATACGTCAGCATAAGGAGAGCGAATATGGCAGATCAAACGAACACGTTGCTTCGCATTGAAAATATCGAAAAGTCTTTTGGCGACACGACGGTGCTTAAAGACATTTCAATAGACGTCGCACAAGGCGAACTCATTACGTTTATTGGCCCGAGTGGTAGCGGAAAAACGACATTGCTCCGCATCGTCGGTGGATTTCACGATCAATCGTCAGGTGAGATTGTCATAAGTGGGGCGTCTATGAATGGCGTGCCCCCAGAAAAACGGGAGACCGGCATGGTGTTTCAAAACTATGCCCTCTTCCCGCACATGACGGTTTACCAAAACGTGGAATACGGGTTAAAGATTGCAAAAGTCACGAAAGAAGAGCGCCGCACGAGAATTGAAGAAGCGCTCCAGCAAGTTCATTTGCACGAGTACGCCGATCGCAAGCCGAGCGAACTGAGCGGTGGGCAACAACAACGTGTGGCAATCGCCCGTTGCCTCGTTCTTAAGCCGAAAGTGCTCCTATTGGACGAGCCGCTCTCCAACTTGGACGCCAACTTACGTGCGTACATGCGAGATGAGATTCGTCGATTAAAAGAAGAACTGAACCTTACCATCATTTTTGTCACCCACGACCAAGATGAAGCATTAAGCATTTCGGATCGTGTGCTCGTTCTCGACGGTGGTCTCGTGCAACAACTCGATGACCCGAGCACGGTCTATCAACAACCGGCCAACGAATTCGTCGCCAACTTCGTCGGCTATGCGAACATTATTGAAGGTACGGTTGAAGGCGGTGTATTCAAGGCAACAGAAGAAGAAGGGTTTCAATTAAACGTTAATGGGTTGGATGCCAAATCCAAACTCGTCATTCGTCCAGAACACTTTGAAGTGAACGAAGACGGACCGATCCGTGGCAGAATTACAAAAACCGTCTATCATGGTAGCTACACGAGATGCTCAGTCCAAATCGGACAACTTGAGCTGCTCGTAGACGCTAGAAAAGAAAACGTAAAAAGAGATATGGACATCCGACTGTCCCACCCCACGCATCTGCATTTTATAGATTAGTAGAACGCGCCACACCTGTAAGTTACTCGCTAACACGAATCACGGGGTACAATCTATGTCGGGATTCCTGCTAAATAACGGTATATAAATCATTAAAATCCCACATAGACAGGGTCTATGTGGGATTTAGATATCTAAAATGAGGGGACGATTTTACGCCCGCTGGGGTTGCACGATTTATACTGATTCTACGATCGTGGCAACACCTTGGCCGCCACCGATGCAGAGGGAGCGACGCCGGTTTTTGCGCCTCTTCGTTTCATTTCATGAATGAGCGTGACGAGCACGCGAGTCCCGCTCGCACCGATCGGGTGTCCGAGGCTGATTGCGCCACCATTCACGTTAATTTTCTCACGCGGGAGGTCTAAGTCGCGTTGGACGGCAAGGGACTGGGCGGCGAACGCTTCGTTCATCTCGAACAAGTCGATGTCGCCAACAGATAGACCTGCTTTCTCCAGCGCTTTTTTCGTGGACGGTACCGGGCCGATGCCCATCATACTTGGGCTCACGCCGGCGCTTGCATTGGCACGAATGCGCACGAGGGGCCGGAGGCCAAGCTCGTTAGCTTTTTGTTCACTCATGACGAGTACAGCGGCGGCGGCATCGTTTATACCGGAGGCGTTTCCTGCGGAAACGCTGCCGTCTTTTTTGAAGGCAGGGCGCAGTTTGCCCAGCTTTTCGGCGGTTGTACCGGCGCGGATGTGTTCATCTTGCAAAAAGCGTTTCGGGTCGCCTTTTCTTTGTGGAATTTCAACCGGCACAATTTCGTCTTCGAACGATCCAGCTACTTGAGCTTGCTCGGCTTTTTGGTGACTCCACGCGGCGAACTCGTCTTGTTCTTCACGCGAGAAGCCGTACTCATCGTTAATGTTCTCGGCGGTAATGCCATATGGTAGTTTTCCATCGCACACGTTAGCCCGTCTGCCACCATGCTATCGACGAATTTCTGGTCGCCCATGCCGAAACCACTTCGGGCATTCATCGTAAGGTACGGTGCTTGGCTCATGTTCTCCATCCCGCCCGCAACGACAATCTCTGAATCTCCGGCGAGAATCGACTGCACGGCCAAATGGACCGATTTCAGCCCAGAACCGCACACTTTGTTGATTGTCATGCTTGGCACAGATTCTGGTAATCCAGCACGGATGGCTGCAATTCTTGCTGGGTTTTGACCAATGCCTGCTTGCAAGACGTTGCCCATGATTACCTCATCGACTTGGTCGCCAGACACACCTGCTCTCTTTAACACATTTTCAATGACGGTTTTGCCGAGGTCGGGCGCGGATACATCTTTCAGGCTGCCTTGAAAGCCGCCAATGGCCGTGCGCACGGCGCTTACGATCACTACGTTATCACTCATTTATGAAGAGCTCCCCTCTTTTAGAGATTCATCGAGTGTGAACGACGCTTCGGTGCTCGCTCGAACCGCTTGGATGTCATGTCCGTTCAACACTTCACGTAGGACCATACCCTCATCGGTGAAATCGAAAACCGCCATATCGGTAATCACGCGATTTACGACACCTTGCCCGGTGAGCGGCAGGTCGCACTGCTTTTTAATTTTGGCTTCGCCGTGTTTGTTCGTATGACTCATAATGATGACCACTTTGCGGGCACCTTGGACGATGTCCATCGCCCCGCCCATGCCTTTCACCATCTTGCCAGGAATCATCCAGTTCGCCAGATCGCCAGACTCCGACACTTCCATGCCCCCGAGAATCGTCAAGTCCACATGGCCGCCACGAATCATCGCAAACGACTCCGCATTATCGAAAAACGCAGCCCCAGCCTTGGCCGTCACCGTCTCCTTGCCCGCGTTAATCAAATCAGGATCCTCTTCGCCTTCAATCGGGTAGTTGCCAATGCCTAACATCCCATTTTCAGAATGTAAGAAGATGTTTTTGTCAGCAGGAATCTTGTCGGCGATCATTGTTGGCATTCCGATGCCTAAGTTGACGATCATTCCTTCTTCGATTTCTTTTACCGCTCGATTGATAATAATTTCACGTGTATCGCTCATCGTACGTTCCTCCTCTTCTTATGCGTGGGCTTTGCGGACGGTCCGCTTTTCAATTCTTTTTTCATAGTTTTGTCCGAGCAATAGATCTTGAACGTAAATGCTCGGAGTGTGGATGTAATCCGGGTCCAAGTCGCCCACTTCTACGAGTTCTTCCACTTCGGCAATCGTATGTTTGCCGGCCGCTGCAGCAAGTGGGTTGAAATTCCGAGACGTTTTCCGATAAATCAAGTTCCCGTATGGGTCACCTTTCCATGCTTTCACGAGAGCGGCGTCTCCGCGAATGCCGGTTTCAAGAATGTACATTTTCCCGTCAATTTCTTTGTGTTCTTTGCCTTCAGCAATTGGTGTGCCGACGCCTGCAGGGGTGTAGAAACCGCCAATGCCTGCGCCGCCTGCACGAATGCGCTCCGCGAGTGTTCCTTGAGGAACGAGCTCCACTTCGAGCTCACCACTCAAAAATTGCTGTTCAAACACTTTGTTTTCCCCAACGTAAGACGCAACCATTTTGTCAATTTGCTTGTTTTGGAGAAGAAGTCCGAGTCCCCAATCGTCCACCCCGCAATTGTTGCTTACGATTGTGAGATTTTTCGTGCCTTGATTTGCGAGCTCTACAATTGCATTTTCAGGGATTCCGCATAGGCCGAACCCGCCAACAATCACGGTGTCACCGTCTTTAATTTTTTTTATACTTTCCGTAAAAGAAGAAGATACTTTTGACATCTCAACTCTCCCTTTCTATGAGAAATTGTGTTACTCCCACTTTACTATAAGCGCTTACATAAGTAAAATAGATAAATAACATTTTAGTATTCCAAAAAGGAATGAGTGGAAGTCGATGCGAATGAAACAACTTCGTTACTTCATAGAAGTGTACCAACAAATGAGTTTTTCCCGAGCGAGTGGAGAGCTAGGCATCTCCCAACCCGCGCTCAGCAAAATCATCGCTCAACTCGAAGACGAGTTGCACGTGCAATTGTTTGATCGCTCCTCCGACAACTTCGTGTTACTCATGAGGGGGAGACGATGTATACGTATGCCCAAAAAGTGATGCGCGAAGCTGAAGACATGAAACGAGCCGCCGAAGATATTCGCCTGCACCGAAAAGGGCGCTTCACCTTTGGTCTGCCGCCTGTCATCGGTTCGAGCTTCTTTCCGCACATCATCTCCACCTTTAAAGGTGCTATCCTGACGCCGACTTGCGCATCGTTGAAGAAGGTGCAAAAGATATGGAGCGTTCCTTACTCGAAGGCAGTATCGACGTTGGCGTCGGCATTTTGCCCATTAATGAAGCGGCCTTCGACGTCGTGCCACTCGTCGAGAGAAAATTGCTGCTCGTCGTCTCAGAAAGCCACCCGCTCGCCGAGCGTGAACACGTTGCGCTCACAGCGCTTCGCGACGAAAACTTCTTGTTGTTCATGCGCGGGTTCTCTCTGTACGACCGGGTGCGTGAAGCGTGCATTGACGCCGGTTTTGAACCGAGGATCGTTAACGAAAGCACCCAATGGGACTTCCTGCTTAAACTTGCGCGTGAAAACATGGGCATCACTTTTCTGCCGGAAACCGTTCTTGCCGACGCTGCCATGAGCGGGGTCAAAACGATCGACGTTCACCACCCGTCAATCCATTGGAACCTCGCCTTAATATGCCGAAAAAACAGCTACCAATCCCCTGCTGCTGAGGAATGGATTCGCTGGGTGCGCGCGTACTTTGGGGACGATGTGAAATGAGGTTGGCCATTATTCGTTGCGAGCCAACAACAATTGCAATTTCACATACCAATATGACTTCATAACATCCACAAAGAAGAGTGGATAGCGAACTGCATAAGTTGCAGTGAAGGTCTTCAGTAATTGCAACACACTTCCGTTCCAAGCACTCGGCCTAAAAAAGTCGACCCTTTTCTGATACAAAGGCTAGTGAGAGTTTGGCACGAGTCTTGCTGAAGACGGTTCGGTGTATCTTCGGCACCTCCGGTGCCGATGGTAGCTAGCTCTTGATGTTGATATGATTCATCTGGGTTGACGTTCGGTGAATCGAACGATCATAGGTCGACGCATTATGAGGTGGACTGTGGTGTTCTGAAGCGATCTATATAAGTTGAACGAAAGAATTTCATCAAGAAACAATGGTGAAATTGGAAAATGGAAACTGTGCTCCAGTTGCAACCGAACTGTTCTCAAGTTGCAACCGAACTGTTCTCAAGTTGAGGGAAATCGCGGGGGAAACGGTCTATTCTCATAAACTAGGGAACAGAATGAGTAAACTCGGTAACAGATTACCGCGTCAAATGTACATTCTTGCCGTGAAATACCCGCATCCTGTCGGCGTGAGCCGCGCCGAACCGAGTCCGGTTTCGTTTCGGCCCCGGCGGGGCCGACGTGTCGTTGGCACTTCAGACTGGAATATGCGCTCCAGTTGGAACAAACTGCGCAGGAGTTTGGCGAAATCGGCGCTAATATCAGTGAAAAGCGCAAACTTGCTCCCAGAACGGCCGTTCGTCTTGCCCGCATGTGCCGCCACCCCTGCAGCAACGGGTTCAGAGAACCATCCTTTGCATTTCCAAGCCAAAAAATTAGCATCCTGTCGGCGCAAGCCGCGCCGAACTGAGTTCGATTTGGCTTCGACCCCGCTGGGGCCGACAGGTTGCTCGCTTCTTAGCATTAAATCTGTGCTCCAGTTGGAACAAATTGCGCGCAAAATGGGACCCAGCACGCGCTACCCCTCCAACCCAACACCTAACAGCGCAAATCAGGAAAATCTTAAGTTCATTCTATCTAGACCCCGGATCTCCTAATCGTTACCAAAAGTGAGCAGTCATCGCCACTTAAGTAGTAAGGAGTGTCTGAACGTCACTGAATTTCACGTACCGTAGCTTTCTATTCACTCGCACATTCAACGAGAATTCGACAAACGAGTCCCTGCTCGTCCTGCTATAATGAGCGTAAACAGGCAAAGGCTGATGATGTGAAGGTCGCGACGATTGGTGGTGGCTCAAGCTATACGCCGGAATTGGTCGAGGGCTGATTGATCGGTATGGGGAATTCCCCGTCGAGGAGCTGTGGCTTGTCGATATTGCTGAGGGGCAAGAGAAGTTGAACATTGTCGGCAATCTTGCGAAGCGGATGATTGAGCGGGCAGGAGTGCCCATTCGTGTGTTTTTGACGTTGAATCGGGAAGAGGCGCTACGTGGTGCAGATTTTGTGACCACACAATTTCGGGTTGGCTTGCTCGAGGCAAGGGCCAAGGATGAGCGTATTCCGTTAAAGCACGAGGTGCTCGGTCAGGAGACGAACGGTCCAGGCGGGTTGTTTAAAGCGTTGCGCACGATCCCTGTCATTTTACAAATATGCGAAGAGATGGAAACGCTCTGTCCAAATGCGTGGCTCATTAACTTTACGAATCCAGCCGGCATGGTGACTGAGGCGGTGCTTAGATATTCGAATATTGAAAAAGTGGTTGGTCTATGCAACGTGCCGATTGGGATGGAGATGAATGTGGCGAAGCGGTTTGATGTGGACCATGAGCGTGTTCGAATTCAGTTTGCCGGCTTAAACCACCTCGTCTATGGATTGGATGTGTATGTTGATGGGGTAAGCATTAAAGAAGAAGCGATCCGCCGTTTGGGGGAGAGCAGTACAGTGAAGAACATTAAAGGGCAAGACTGGGAACCGGAATTCATCCGAGCGCTCGGTGTTTTGCCGTGTTCGTATCATTTGTACTATTACAAATCAAAAGAGATGGTAAAGAAGGCAATGGAGAGTGAGACGCGGGCGGAAGTGTACAGCGGTTGGAAGAGGAGCTGTTCCAGCGCTATAAAGACCCAGATTTATCTATGAAGCCACCTGAGTTGGAGGAGCGGGGCGGTGCGTATTATTCAGATGCAGCGATTCGTTTAATGACGTCGATCTATAATGATAAAAGAGACATCCAAGCAGTGAACACGATGAATCGGGGCGCAATCCACGGCATACCGTATGAATCAGCAGTAGAAGTGAGTTGCATCATTACGAAAGACGGCCCGGTTCCGCTCACAATTGGGGAGCTGCCAGTTGCTGTTAATGGCTCGTCCAGCAGGTTAAATCTTTTGAGCGATTAACAGTCGAGGCCGCGGTGACCGGGGATTACGAGAAAACTGTACTCGCTTTGGCGATCAACCCGCTCACGCCATCAGATACAGTTGCTAAACAAATTGTGGATGAGATGCTTGAGGCGCATAGGCATATTTACCGCAATTTTATTCCTCTAGTCCAAAATATACAGACTGACTTCCAACGAATGGATTATTTTATTCAAATAATGATTTATGCTAAGATATAATTGGTTGGTAGCCATTTTTGCTTCTCCCATACATGAGTGTGGGAGAATTTTATTATACATAGAAAATATAAACTGAAATCGGAGATGCTGGAGCTTGTCGATTGGATGGTTTTCCTGTAACGTGAAAAGTGTAACTATTCGGACAAAACAGCGGAGGGATTTTGATGACGGAGATGGTATTGACGGATTTTTTTGATCGAGCGGTACACATTTACGGTGACAAGCGAGCAATTATTGATCAAAATGATAACGTTTACACATATAAAGACGTGAACGACCGCGTCAATCGATTATCTCACGGTCTGCACTCGTTTGGTGCACAAAAAGGAGATCGGGTCGTGTACCTTGCACCAAATACGCTGGAAATGTATGAAGGGTTTTATGGTGTTTTTCAGTTAGGTGCGGTCATGGTTTCTTTAAATACGAGATTGAAATCTGAAGATTATTTATACATTCTCAATCATAGCGAGAGCCGGGTGTTGTTTGTTGACCACGAGTTATACCCTCTCGTCGAACCGATCATTCCGAAATTAGAACAGGTGCAAACGATTGTCGTTCATGGTGCTGAGCGTTCGTCTGGGGCGTATTACAGTTATGATGACTGGTTGGCAAACCAATCCAAAGAGTCATTCCAACGGGCAGAAGTGAGCGAAAATGACGTGTGTTCGCTTCTTTATACGAGTGGAACAACAGGCAAACCAAAAGGGGTCATGCTCACTCACCGGAACAACTACTTGCACGCACTCTCGTCCATGCACCATCTACGTGTGAACGACGAAGATACATTGATTCATATTTTACCAATGTTCCATGTGAATGGTTGGGGCTCGCCATTTTACTATACGGCGAACGGCATGACCGAGTCCGCCCCACTCACACTCGCCTCGTACATGTCATCTGAAGATAGAGACCAAACCGGAAATGCCTATTATGCTGCAAAAGCAAAGCAAGGCTACGAGATGATTGGCACGAGAGTACGCGTGTTCAATGAGCACGGTCAAGACGTCCCTGCGGACGGAGAAACCGTTGGCGAGCTTGTCGTTCGGGGTCACGGGGTGATGAAGGGATATTGGAAGAACGACGAGGAGACGAAGAACACGATTCGTGATGGCTGGCTACACACCGGCGATATGGCGACGATTGATGAAAGAAATCGTGTTCAAATCGTCGACCGTAAGAAAGATATTATTATTAGCGGCGGAGAGAACATCTCGTCTCTCGAAGTGGAGGATGTTTTCTATCGTCATCCGGCAGTGAAGGAAGCAGCAATCGTGGCGAAGCCCGATGAGAAGTGGGGAGAGACGCCACATGCCATTCTTGTGTTGCGCGAAGGTCATGAGGCAACGGAGGAGGACATGATCGGCTTTGTGAGAGAGCACCTCGCGCATTTCAAATGCCCACGTCATGTCACTTTTTTAGATGAATTGCCGAAAACGGCAAGTGGAAAGATTCAAAAAGTCTATTTGCGTGAAATGGTTTAATACCTCTCATTTCGTGTAATAAAGAATAGACAAGGAGTGATAAGCATGGCAAACCACGTGCAACTCGGTAAGTCTAACGTAAAGGCGCATCCGGTTGGGCTCGGCACGAATGCTGTTGGCGGGCATAACATTTATCCTGATATGCTTGATGAAGAAGAAGGACGCAATGTCGTGCGAACGGCCATTGACAATGGCATTACGATGCTTGACACAGCATACATTTACGGGCCGGAACGGTCAGAAGAACTCGTTGGAGAGGTCGTGAGGGAGTATAACCGCGAGAAAGTGATCATTGCGTCGAAGGCGGCACACCGCTTTCAAGGAGAGAACATGGTGTTCGATAACTCCCCTGCCTTCTTAACAAAAGCAGTGGATGACAGTTTAAAGCGGATGCAGACAGATTATATTGATTTGTTTTACATTCATTTTCCGGATGAGGACACGCCGAAGGCTGAAGCGGTCGGGGCGTTGAAGGAGCTCAAGGACGCGGGCAAGATCCGCTCAATTGGGGTGTCGAACTTCTCACCCGCCCAGTTAAAAGAGGCGAACGCAGACGGCTACGTTGATGTGTTGCAAGCGGAATATAATTTGTTAAACCGCGGTGCTGAGACGGAGTTTTCCCGTATACGGAAAAAGAGAACATCACGTTCATCCCGTACTTCCCGCTCGAGTCGGGACTTCTCGCCGGTAAATACGACGAATCCACGACGTTCAACGATTTGCGAGCGAAGAAGCCATCGTTCCAAGGCGAAGCATTTAAAGCGAACTTGGCCAAGGTGGAGCGTGTGCGAGAAATTGCTGATGCAAAAGGGGAAGAGGTCGCGCACATCGTGTTAGCGTGGTACTTGACCCGGCCCTCTGTCGATGTGATCATTCCCGGAGCAAAACGGGCAGATCAAGTGAAAAGCAGCATTCGCGCCGCAGAGATCAGCCTCACCCAAGAAGAAATCACAGCCATCGATAACATCTTCTCATAACTAAACGTCGCCGAAAGGCGGCGTTTTTTGTTTGGGGCAGGGAGCGAAGCCGTAGAGGGCATGGTGGGTGGTGGCGGAATGCGGGAAAGCTGGCGACCTTCCGCACCGCCATGACGAAGTGAGCGAGCGGGTGCGGGGTGAGAAGTCTGCGCTCAAGTTAAATCCAACTGCGCGCAAGTTTGGTGGATAGGGCAGGAAAAGGGAGTAGAAACCGTCAACTGGATCGCAGAATTGAAGAACTAGAGCGCAGATCTACCACTTGGCAGGGGTACCGACCACCAGACCACCGTCAACACTTTTCAAAAAACCCTACAGTAGTTTTTTAATACAATTATGTATCCTTAACTCAATTTTGAATCGAATCAAGGTGACATCTTCTGTTTTAAAGCGCTTACATCCTGGTATGGATCTTGCATAACGTAAGGCAAGTTCAAAGCGCAAGAGGAGGGTACGCATGAGAAGAAGATGGATCGGCGTTAGTGTGGTGGCGTGTTTACTCGGAGTGAGTGCATGTGCAATGGGTGAGGATCGCGGGGACAATCAGCATGCGCACATTTCAGGCCCGACAGGCTCCGGGTGGTATCCGTTGTCTACGTTACTTTCGGACATTTGGCTAGATGAGATTGCAGAGCTTGATGTGACGGTGGTGGAAGGCGGTGCTATCGGCAACATTCGTGAGGTGAATACGGCGAGGGATGTGCAATCAGGACTAGTGTTTGCCTCGGATTTCATGGACAGCATCCAAGGTGCAGGCGCATTTGCGGGCGAACCGCAGGAAAATGTGAAGGCGATTGCTGCGTTTTACCCGACGATGTGGAACATTGCTGTGTTGGAGGATAGTCCATATGAAACGCTGGAGGACGTCGTTTTGCACGGTGCAGATGCGATTAATGGGAATCCTGGAGATGCGAGTGAAGCGACCTTTCGGAGATTTTTGAAACGATGGGTTATGATGAGAAAGCGTTAGAAGAAGCGGGTGTTTCGCTCAATTTCGGTGGGTATGGCGATGCGGCCAATCAGTTGCGGGACGGGATCATTGATATTACTGTGCAAGGCGGTGGGCCAGGGGTTCCGGCTCTAACAGAGGTTGATTCAACCCGGTCGCTTCGATTGCTTGAAGTACCTGAAGATGTCATGAACGAGATGGATGAAGCAGGTTACGGCTATTCAACGGGAATGACCATTCCTGCAGGCACATATTCCAATCAGACAGAAGACGTTGACGCGCTCGCAAGCTGGGCGATGATGATCATGAACGATGCTGTGAATGACGACCTTGTGTACGAGATGACCAAACAAATCTGGGAGAGTGTCGATCGTGTCCAGGAGGAACAACCGAGCAGAGGGGCATGGTTTGACCCCGAGCATACATTTGATGTGATTGAAAATCCTGAAGAGAACATTCACCCTGGTGCACTTCGCTACTATGAGGAGATTGGGGTGTATGATGGGGGTGGAGAGGAATGACTTCGGGATTAAACGTAAAAGCTGACGGAAAAATTGATTTGACGATTGCTGAAGAGAAGATGAATACAGATATTGAACGGGCGTATTACAATCCGAAACAAGAACATTTTTGGAAGCGCTTACGGATGTTTGTTATTGCTTGTATTGCGATTGGTCTTGCCGTCTATGTACTATACTATGCAGCATTTGGAGGGTTTCCGGCGTGGCAACATCGAATGATGTTTACGTCAATTGGGCTCGTGTTGTGTTTTAGTTGTTTCCCATATAAAAAAGGGAAGCAGCAAGGACACCCGATCTTTGATGTGTTGCCACTCGTCCTTTCTATTGGGCTTTTGCTTCATGGGTTTTTCGCTTACCCAGAGATCGCTTTGCGGCAAGGCGCTTCGAGTGTATTTGATCAGGTTGTCGCAACGGGAATGATCTTTCTTATTATTGAAGGGGTAAGGCGAACGATTGGTCATGCGATGGCCATCTTGGCGCTGTTCTTCTGGCTGTATATTTTTATCGGGCCGATGTTTCCTGGCATTCTCGGTCACCAAGGCTTTAGTTATGGACGAATGACGGATGCGTTGTTCATTACGACCAATGGTATTTTCAGTGACCCGATTTATGTGGCGTCGACGGTGCTCATCATCTTTCTCATTTTTGCCGCTTTTATGATGCGCACCGGTGTTGGGCAGTTCTTTATTGAATTTGCGTTTGCGTTAACGGGCAGGATTCGTGGAGGCCCTGCACTGGCGTCCGTGTTGTCGAGTGGTTTACTGGCTACGATTACCGGGAACGGCGCGGCGAATGCGTCCATGACAGGTCCGTTTACGATTCCGCTCATGAAGAGAGTTGGCTATAGCAAAACGTTCGCCGGAGGAGTGGAAGCTGTTTCATCTCAAGGTGGGCAAATTATGCCACCCATTATGGGGGCTGCAGCATTTGTTATGGCAGAGTTTACAGGCATTCCGTACATCGAAATCGCCGCGTATGCGCTCATTCCTGCGTTGCTGTTTTTCATCGTCGTCGGAGCTGTCATTTACTTTCAAGCAAGAAAGCTTGGTTTAGAAGGAATTCCGAGAAGGCAGTTGCCGAGCTTGAAAGAAATTCTTTTGAAAAAAGGGTACCTCATCTTGCCGCTTGTCATCATTATCGTGTTGATGGTGCAAGGGACAAGCCCGATGAGAGCGGGGCTTTTCGCACTGGGAGCTGTACTCGTGCTTAGTCTACTGCGTAAAGAAAGTCGTTTGAACGTAATTGGGGTGCTGTCGGCATTAGAAGCAGGCATTAAAAATGCCATCCCAACGGTGATGGCGTGTGCAGGTGCAGGTATTATTGCTGGGTCGGTCATTATGACCGGGCTAGGGATGAGTTTTTCCCGATTTGCGATTGAACTTTCAGGGGGACAGCTTCTCCCGATGCTACTCATGATCATGGTCGCGTGTATCATTCTCGGGATGGGCATGCCAACAGTATCAGCGTACGTTATTCTCGCGACAGTGGCAGCGGGTGCGCTCGTACAATTAGACGTTCCCGTCATCGTTGCCCACTTTTTTGTTTTCTACTTTGGTATTTTCTCAGGAATTACGCCGCCAGTGGCGATTACGTCATTTATTACTGCGGGCATTGCTGGGAGCAATCCGCTTCGTACGTCCGTCTACTCGCTACGCATAGGCATGGCTGGGTTTATTCTGCCGTATATGCTCGTCTACAATTCTGCTCTCTCGCTTGAAGGAGAGGTTGGCAGTGTCATATTTGGGCTCATTACCGCGACGCTTGGATTGATTGCTTTTGCCGCCTTTGTTGAAGGGTGTATGTTGAAGAAAACAAACGTCATGGAGCGCGCTGCCCTCCTAATCGCCGCCGTCTTACTCGTGTACCAAGAACTGTATACCGATCTTTTAGGCATCGCCATAATTCTTGCTATTCTCCTTTATCAATGGAGGAAACCGAATTCATACAAAAATGAATCGACTGATACAGAATTGAATCAATAACCGTGCTGAACCGCAATAAACCCCTCCAGTACGCACTGGCATGAACTTTGCAATTACTTGTAGGGAGAACAAGACATTGAGGAGGAACGAGCATGAATTTTAAATTAAGTGAAGAAAATGAGCAAATGAAAACGATGGTAAGGAATTTCGTAGATAAAGAGGTCGATTTGTATGCAAATGAAATCGAAGAAACAGAAGAGATTCCAAAACATCTCATTGATAAAGCGAAGGAATTGGGATTGTTCGGATTAAGCATTCCTGAGGAGTACGGAGCATCGGCCTAGATACGGTCGGGAAATGCAACGTATTAGAACAACTCGGCCGCACGCACAATGCATACGTATCGATGATCGGTGCGCATACGGGAATTGGCAGCATGGGACTCGTTCGTCTCGCGGATGAGCATTTGAAACAAAAATACTTGCCTGACATTGCGTCTGGTGAGAAAATTGCTTGTTTTGCTTTATCGGAACCAGGTGCAGGGTCAGACGCGACCAACCTATCCACAACAGCAGAAAAACATGGGGATCATTGGGTATTAAACGGGACGAAGCACTTTATTACGAACGCCCCGTTTGCTGACGTATTTACCGTTTTTGCCCTTACCGATCGTGAAAAAGGCGCAAAGGGCGGCATTACCGCATTTCTCGTTGAGCGTAACTTCCCCGGCATTCATGTAGGGAAACCGGATAAGAAAATGGGGCTGCGCGGATCGAAAACCGCCCAAGTCGTGTTTGAGAATTGTGAAGTGCCAGCCGAGAATGTCATTGGCGAAGTTGGGATGGGGTATGTGAGCGCCCTTACGATATTAGGAGAAGGACGTGTGTGCCTCGGTGCTCGCTCGATCGGGTCATGTGACAAACTGATTGAACTGTCAACCGAATATGCATTAGAGCGAAAGCAGTTCGGCAAACCGATTGGAGATCAACAAGCCGTTCAATTTATGCTTGCTGACATGAAAACCGAAACAGAAGCAGCAAGAGCGCTCACATACCGAGGCGCGTGGATGCTCGACCAAGGAGAGAAAGCCATTCAAGAATGCGCGATGGCAAAGCTGTATGCCACCGACGTGTACAATCGTGTCGCTGACAAGGCTGTACAAATTCACGGGGGATGGGGTACATGGCCGAATACCCTGCAGAACGCTATTACCGGGATGCCCGCATTACGAAAATCTATGAAGGGACCAATGAAATTCAACGCGTCATCATCTCCAAACAAATGCTCAAACAGCAGGCAAAGGTCATGAGCTAAATGCTTACAAAAGCGTGGCTCACCCATTATCCTGACGGTGTCCCAGAACGAGTTGACGTTCCCGACATTTCCGTGGATGCATTGTTAAAACAATCGGCAACACAATTCGGTGAACATACAGCCATCATCGATGACGGGCGAAAGATGACGTACGCCGAGCTAGATCAACAAGTCGACCAATTCGCCGCCGCTCTGCACGCACGTGGCTTACAAAAAGGCGATCCGGTTTTGCTCATGTTGCCAAACGCCCATGAGTATATCCTATCGTACTATGCGATACTCAGAATGGGGGCGATCGTCGTACAAGTCAATCCGATGTATCAATCCCAAGAACTCGCTCATATGATCAGCATCGTGCACCCGCGCTTATTCATTGGCGAAACCAAACAACGCACAAAAATATCAAAATACAACATTCCATCCATTTACATTGATGGAGAAAACGAAACCGAAGACTTGTCCACCATCATTCATAATGCTGACACCTATCAAGACGTAACGACCGAGATTATCCCCGCTGAAGATGTAGCAGTCATTCAATTTACAGGAGGAACGACAGGCGTTCCGAAAGGCGCCATGCTGACACATGCCAATCTTGTTGCGAACGTCATTCAAACGTTCGCATTTGCCAAAGGCACACTCGTTCGGCCTGGTGAAGTATTTTTAGGGGTATCTCCATTTTTTCACGTTCTTGGGATGTCGAGCGTCATGAATCAGGGAATTTATGCCGCAGCCACAATTGTGACGATGAGGCGGTGGCGCGTAAAGGACGGTGTTCGGCTCATTAACGAGCACCAGCGACGTACTTTCCCGCCGTCCCGACGATGTACATCGGATTGTTAAACTATGCGAAAAAGCATCCGATATCGTTTGGCAATTTCAAAGTGATGACCGGTGGGGGAGCCCCGATGCCCGTTGAAGTTATCCGCGGTGTCGAACAACTCACAGGCGCGGTCATCTCGGAAGGCTACGGGCTATCTGAAGCCTCACCAACGACTCATCGCAATCCGTATCACGGTTTGCGCAAGGTCGGGAGTATTGGTGTCCCGCTTCCGAGTACGGAATGCCGAATCGTTGACATTGACACAGGAAAAGATGCCCACATCGGTGAAGCAGGGGAGTTGCTCATTAAAGGACCGCAAGTGATGAAAGGGTATTGGGGTGAGCCTGAAGCAACGGAGCAACAGCTCAAGGACGGCTGGCTTAGGACCGGTGACATTGCCACTGTCGATGCCGATGGTTATTTTTATATCGTCGGTCGCAAAAAAGAAATGGTCATTGGCAGTGGCTACAACATTTACCCTAACGAAGTGGAAGACTTGCTCTATGCACATGAACATGTGCTAGAAGTGAGTGTATACGGCGTTCCCGACCCGTACCGCGGAGAAACGCTTGCCGCATCGGTCGTCCTTACCGAAGGGGCTGACACGACAGCCGAACAATTAATTAAATGGTGCATCGAACATTTGGCTGCGTACAAAGTGCCAGAGATCATTGAATTTCGTAGCGAATTGCCAAAAACAACTGTCGGCAAAGTGTTGCGAAGAAAGCTCGTTGAAGAAATGGTCGATAAACGAAAATAAACGAAAGCGGTGTGTATCACCGCTTTCGTTTATCCTTGCCATCTCGAGCACGATTGTCGTCGAATGAGCTGGTGGGGCACAATCACTTGCTCGGGCAGAGAGGTGCTGTCTTCGAGTTGCTTGAATAGCAGTTTCATTGCTTGTGTACCGAGTTCGAAGATTTGAATGTCGATGCTTGTAACCGGTGGTGAGGCAAGTTCGGAAATCATATAGTTATTGAACGCGACGAGCGACAAGTCGTCGGGCACACGTAGCCCTAGCTCTTGGACAGTCCGCAAAATCCCGAAAATGACCATGTCTTCGGCAATGATTGCCGTCGGTGGCTCAGGGACGCTCATGACACTAATAAAGGCATCCTGGCTACCGGTATGTTGGTCTGTATAATAGGCGAGATAGTCGTCGCGGACGGGCAAGTTCATTTGCGCGAGCGCTTCTTTGTAGCCGTATGTCCGGTCTTGAGATACGACGGCATCGGAGCGGTTTAAGATGAGACCGATGCGTTCATGTTTTAATAGTGTCAAATATTCGGTGGCGAGTCGCCCGGTGCGCACGTTGTCGTTATTTACATACCAGACGTCTTTTGGGTTCGTGACAGCAGGTCTGCCGAGCAAAACAAACGGAAAGTCTTGTTCGAGCAAGTAGTGTACAAGCCGGTCGTTCTAATGAGAAAAGCAGGATAATGGCATCGACACGTTTCTCTTGAACCATGCGCTGCACTTCCTCAAAAACTTCTTCGTCCGTTTGACTTGTCGTCAAGTACAGTCCGTAGTTCTTTTTGTGCGCTTCGGTGCTAATGCCGCGAATGACTTCTGGGAAGAACGGATTTTGAAAAGAAACATGAGCGGAGCTTGGCATCACAAGTCCGATCGTCTTCGTTAACTGGCTAGCAAGGCTGCGAGCGGTATGGTTTGGGTGGTAGTTTAAGTCGGCAATGGCTTTTCGTACACGTTTCGCCGTTTCAGCACTGATCTTCGGGCTGTTTGCCAACACTCTAGAAACAGTTGATGTGGCTACTTTTGCTTCAGATGCAACATCTTTGATCGTTACGCTCATGTTCATGGTTCCTCCTCGGTCGTTACGCCCACCACATGTCAGATGCCGGTTCTTTTATGATGACAGACTGTAAGTTTCTTACAGCTGCTGCAAAGCCTTCTTCTATGGACATAATCGGATCTTCGTGCTCAATGCTAATGGCATGGTCATATCCGTACGTACGTAGGGCGCTAATCATGTCGGCCCAGTCGTAAACCGGGTGTCCGTATCCAACGGATCTAAATGACCAGGCGCGGTTTGGGACATCGGAATAAGGCTGCATGTCAAGGACGCCGTGGCGGTTCATATTTTCTTTGTTCATATAGGTATCTTTCGCATGAAAATGATGAATGAGTCCAGCTTCTCCAAGGATTCGGATCGCTGCGACCGGGTCAATGCCTTGCCACCACATATGGCTAGGGTCAAAGTTCGTTCCGATCACATTCCCTGTTTCTTGAGATAATTTTAGCATGGTATGTGGAGAGTGGACAGAAAATCCTCCGTGCATCTCAATGCCAATTTTTACGCCGTGGTCTTCAGCCACTTTCGCAACATCTTTCCAATAAGGAATGATTTTTTGTTCCCATTGCCAATGATAAATGTCAGAGTATTGGGTTGGCCACGGTGCGACAGGCCAATGGGTGACCGAACTGTTCTCCCCACTACCGGGCGTTCCGGAAAATGTGTTGACGACGGGAACGTCAAGTTGGTTCGCAAGTTTGATCGTATTCATAAGCTCCTGATGTGCCGTTTCCGCTTCGTTTTTATCTGGGCTGAGTGGATTGTTATGGCAGCTGAGCGCGCTAATTTCCAGCTCGCGCTCCTCCACTTCTTGAAGGTACCTTTTCCTTGCATCCGCATCTTCTAGCAATGCTTCTGTTGGGCAATGATCGTTGCCCGGATTTCCCCCTGCGCCGATCTCTACCGTTTCAAGACCGGCATTTTTTACTGTATCAAGCATCGTTTCAAAAGATTGTTGTGCGAATAAAACGGTAAATACGCCTAGTTTCATCGTGGATCATACCCTTTCTTTCGTAATTGAAATTGTACGTTTCTCTTTGGAAGATTGTAGCGCAGCCAATATAATTTCAAGCGACCTGAGACCATCGGTTCCTGTAACAGGTGGTGTATCTCCTGTCGCAAGGCTGTGAATGAACGCATCAATCACACCAGAATTTCCTTGGGAATCATTCGTTTGAATTTCGCCGAGCTGAAGCGCTTCTGTTTCACCGTCTACACGATCAATAATGAGCGAGTGTTCGGGATCGTCTTCGCAGCGGATCATGCCTTTTTCACCGTAAATGATCGTCGAATTATCTTCTGCAGCACGGTACGACCAGCTGGCAGAAAGTGAGATCAGTTTGCCAGTTTCTGATTGTAGAATGCACAAAGCGTTGTCTTCAACGTTGCCATGAGGTTTCGATAGGTTGCTCGTAAACGCAGACACTTCAGCAATCTCTTCTCCGAGAAGGAAGCGAACGAGGTCAGCTTTGTGTACGCCGAGGTCACCGAGTGCGCCAACGATGGCTTTCGATTGATCAAAAAACCAACTGTCTTTGCCGTCGGCACTCCAGCCTTCAGGTCCGCCGTGACCGAACGTTGTGCGAACGCTGTAAATTGCGCCAATTTCACCGTTTTTGATCAGTTCGCGTGCTTTCACATGAGACGGAACAAACCGCTGGTTATGGGCAATCATCAACGTTTTGCCGGTGCGTTTCTCCGCGTCAATCATTGCCTCAGCTTCTTCGACAGAAGCGGCCATCGGCTTTTCGCAAAGCACATGTTTGCCAGCATCCAATGCGGCAATGGAAATGCTCGCATGGTGTACGTTTGGTGCACAAACACTAATGATATCCACATCACTCTCGAGCAATTCTTCTACGGTCGTGTACGCACGTGCCCCGTATTGATCCGCCATTGCTTGTGCCCGGTCTTTATTCGGATCAAAAATCCCTGCAATTTCTGCGTGCTTATTTGCGTGATACTCCGGTAAATGTCGATGAACAGCAATGCTGCCGCAACCGACAATTCCTACTTTAAACGTCGTCATAAAGGCCTCCTGCTAGTTTTCTTTTTGTCGTACCGTCCATCCGTTGCCTTCGTGCAACGTTTTGTAGTCTGTAAGTTCTTCAGTTGTTGAACCGATGTGTATGATGAGTGTTTCTTTCTCGTTTCTACGTTCATAGGCGACACCGTCAGTGGTATCAATGAACTGAAACGATCCGTCGCGAAGCGCAGCGTGCTCACGTCGCAACCCGGTCATCGCCTTGTAGAACGCGAATAGGTCGTGGTCTTGTTTTTCTTCGTCCCATTCCATCGTTTTCCGACAGCCCGGGTCGTGACCACCGTCTAAGCCAACTTCGTCCCCGTAATACACGCACGGCGTGCCCGGAACGTGAATTGAAATAACACAGCTTGCTTCATTTTCTCTTTATCGTTCTCACACAGCGTTAAGAGGCGCGCCGTATCGTGTGAATCGAGTAAGTTAAACGCAGCGTTGGTCGTTTGTTCAGGGTAGGTGACAAGCAGCCGCTCAATGCGTTGCTGGAATGCCATTCGGTCAATGCGTTGTTTGCAGAAGTAATCCAACACCGCATTTGTGAACGGATAGTTCATGACAGCATCAAACTGATCGCCTTGAAGCCAAGGACCCGATTCGTGCCACACTTCGCCGAGTATGTAAGCGTCCGGATTGACGCTTTTTACAACGTGTCTGAATTCACGCCAGAAAGCATGGTCCACTTCATTGGCAACATCAAGACGCCATCCATCTACGCCAATATCTTCAATCCAATAGCGGGCGACTTCTAGGAAATACGCCTTCACTTCAGGGTTTTCAGTATTAATCTTTGGCATTTTCGGTTCAAAAGCAAATGTCCGGTAGTTCGGCTTCGGTTCGTTCGTTACAGGAAACTGAGGGAGGTGGAACCAGTCTTTATATGTTGAGTTTCCCTGCCTTTCCAGCACGTCTTGAAACGGTGGGAAGTAGTAACCGCTATGATTGAATACCGCATCAAGCAGTACGCGGATGCCACGCTCGTGACAACGATTCACAAGCTCTTTCAGCAATGCGTTATCGCCGAAATGTGGGTCAACGTTCATATAGTCGATCGTGTCGTATTTATGATTCGTTGTGGCTTTGAATACAGGTGTGAAGTAGATGGCGGTAATGCCAAGCGTTTCCAAATGATCAAGGTGGTCAATCACACCTTGCAAATCACCGCCGAAAAAGTTGTCAGGATTTGGTTCAACCTCTCCCCAAGGTTCTTTATTGGTTGGGCTTAGCGAGTCATCGCCATTTGCAAACCGCTCCGGAAAAATTTGATAAAAGATCGCATCTTTCACCCATTCAGGTGGTCGAATAATGTCGATTTGATTTAAAAAAGGATAATGAAAGCAATCATCAAGGTTTTCTTGAGAACCCTTTGTGAAACCATTCTCGTGAAAAAGAACTTCTTCATTCCCACTAGATAATCGAAAACAGTATGTGAGCCTTTTATTAGGAGGCTGAATTTTAATTTCGTAATGGTCATGCCATTCATCTGAAGAACGACACACAAGCTTCTCCTCGGTCCGGGTTTCATCCCACGCATATTTATCACCGTAAATGACGTGAATGGTAGTTATTGCATTGTTGGCCGTTCGTACACGTAAATGAACGGTACTTTCATTAATGGCATAAGCCATATGGGACTTCGGTTCGTGCAAGACTGCAGCGAGTTGCATACACATCCTCCTTATTTTTGTGCAATCGATACCATTATTGTCTCACTAAATAATGAAACCGCTTACGTAATTGACAGTCGCTACCATAACGTCATTGTATGCCTTTTTATATTACGGTTCAATAGTAATTTTTATGTAATTTAAGAATCTTTTAAAAAAACACTAGGCAAACGACCATATGTATGATTAAATAACTGTGAAAGCGGTTACTCATTCATTTTGTGCAAACGTTTGCTTAGAAATGATTTTAGGGGGAATGACTGAATGTCTAAAAAGTACGGGTTTTTATTTATGAGTGCAGTGCTCATGACTACTTTGGCAGCATGTGCACCAGACAGAGACGAAGAAACCGAAGCAGGTGGAGAAGTATCAGAAGGGGAAGAGCCAGATAAGCCAGATTCCCTTCATGTATGGGTAAACGAAGAAGACGATCAGATCGCAGCCGTTCAAACGATCGTAGAAAGATATGAAGAAGAAACAGGCATTGAAGTGCAATTAACGTCTATGGATATGTTCGATCAAGTGGAGAACATTGCGCTTGACGGACCGGCAGGATCTGGACCGGACATCTACTTTGCACCACATGACCATACAGGGAACTTAGCGGTTCAAAACTTGGCTGAGCACTAGAATTAGGGGAATACGAGGATCGATTTACTGAGGAAAGCATCCAAGGGATGACATATGATGGCGAGGTTTACGGTGTGCCGCTCGTATCTGAAACGTACGGTTTACTGTACAACACCGAGCTCGTTCCTGAAGCCCCAACAACGATTGATGAGCTTGAGGCGATTGCTGAAGAGTTAACCGATACATCGCAAGATGAGTTTGGCTTTTTGATGGAACATAACAATATGTATTTTGCTTACCCATTCCTGACAGGGTTTGGCGGTTATATCTTCGCTGAAACGGACGGAGGTTATGATACGTCTGACATTGGGCTCGCAAATGAAGGAGCGATTGAAGGTGTCGAGCGGATGCAAACGTGGAGTGAGAACGGTTGGATTCCACCATCGATCGACCCAGAAATTCAAGATGGTCTCTTTACAGATGGAAATGTTGGGGTATCGTTAACCGGACCGTGGAATATCCCGTCGTATTCAAGTGCGATTGGTGAAGAGAACTTAAGATCTGCACCGTTACCTGAATTACCAAACGGTGAAGTTGCGCCGTCATTGATTGGATTTAAGTCGTGGATTCTTTCGCCATTTTCTGAAGAGAAGTATTGGGCGCAAGATTTGATGATCTTTATGACTGAAGATGAGAACAACATGGAGTATTACCGTGTCGCTGGTGAGATGCCTGCGGTAACGCACTTGTTGGAGGACCCAGAAATTGCGGATGATGAATTGATGCAAGGGTTTGCTGAGCAAATTCTTAACGGTTCACCGATGCCGAACGTTCCGGAAATGAACCAAGTGTGGGAGCCGATTGGTGATGCGCTACAATTCTCAGCACAAGGGGAAGATTCTGAAGAGGTGTTAGAAGAAGCCGTCGATTTGATCCATGAAAACATTGCAACGATGGGTAACTAAATAGAAGAGAGAGGGGCGGAATGCTCCTCTTCTTATCATTCAAGGGGGTGGAACGCTTGTCTATGATGCCAGAAACCGAGCCAAAGCATACGCGACACAAGCCTGCACTGGCACTTGTCCTTTCCATTCTATATGCCGGTCTTGGTCAATTGTATAACCGCAGATGGGGCAAAGGGTTGACCCTTATTCTGTTTATGACGGCGTTTATCATCGTATTTGCCGATTTTATCGGACTGGGGTTATGGGGAATTACGACGCTTGGGACACTCCAAGGTGTTGACCATTCCATCATGCTTCTCATCCAAGGGCTTATTTCCATTTTTATTCTCGTTGCGTTTCTTGTCTTCTACGTTGTGAACATTATCGATGCGTACAAAGAAGCCATTCGAATTCAAGATGGGCACCGCTCATTTACAATAAGAGAATCTTTCAGAAGTACATATGATAAAAGTTTTCCGTATTTGTTGTTATCCATCCCGATGGTCCTCATGTCCTTTATCGTAATACTACCTCTCATTTTTATGGTTTTGCTGGCGTTTACTGATTATCACTTATACAATGCACCGCCAGCGAATCTATTAAACTGGGTTGGGTTTGATAACTTTATTGCGTTATTTACCGTCGATATTTGGCAGAATACATTTTTCAGTGTGTTGTCATGGACGGTCGTGTGGACGCTTGTAGCGACGACGTTGCAAGTGAGTTTAGGTTTATTTTTAGCCGTGCTCGTTAACGACAAACGGGTGAAGTATAAGCGCCTGATCCGCACTGTGCTCATTCTACCGTGGGCCGTACCTGCGTTTGTGACGATTCTTATTTTTTCTGCGATGTTTAATGATGGCTTTGGTGCCATCAATCGCGATCTACTAATCCCGCTGTTCGGGTTGGAGATTCCTTGGCAGTCGGATCCATTTTGGACACGAACAGCGCTCATTATGATTCAAACATGGTTAGGGTTCCCGTTTGTGTTTGCGCTATTTACAGGAGTGTTGCAAAGCGTATCAAAAGATTGGTACGAGGCTGCGGACGTGGATGGCGCTTCGCGATTTTCAAAGTTTACGAAAATCACGTTGCCCCACATTTTATACGCGACAGCACCGCTGCTCATCATGCAATACGCAATGAACTTTAACAACTTTAATATCATCTACTTATTTAATGAAGGGGGACCTGCAATTCGTGGGCAAAATGCCGGTGGTTCAGACATCCTCATCTCGTGGGTGTACAGCTTAACGTTCCAAAACCAGAACTACAATATGGCTGCGGTCATCTCCTTGATCATTGGGTTAATTGTCTGCTCGGTTGCGTTTTGGCAGTTTAGGCAAACGAGGTCGTATAAAGAGGAGGGGAAAGTATTTTGAAACGGTGGAAGGATCGAATTGAAGTTTCAACCATTTACATCATCATTCTCATTATGTTCACCATCATTATCTATCCCTTACTCTGGACGTTCGGCATGTCATTAAATCCAGGCTCGAGTATGTACTCGGCGACGATGATTCCAGACAATTGGAGTTTCACCCATTACGAGTGGCTCTTCTTTGATCCCGCAAGTAACTACGTGACGTGGTATAAAAACAGTCTCATGGTCGCCGTAGCCAACTCGTTTTTCTCGGTACTTACCGCGGCGCTTGTCGCGTACGCCTTCTCGAGATACCGCTTTGTCGGTCGGAAAAACGGATTGTACGTGTTGCTCATCTTGCAAATGTTCCCCGTGCTTATGGGAATGGTGGCACTCTTCATCCTGCTTAACTTCATCAACATGCTCGATTCGCTTGTCGGGTTAACGCTCATTTATATTGGCGGCAGTATCCCGTTCCAAGCGTGGCTCGTCAAAGGGTATTTTGATACGATTTCTAAAGATTTGGATGACGCTGCACGCATCGATGGCGCAGGTCACTTGCGCGTCTTCTTTACGATCATGTTGCCGCTAGCAAAACCAATTCTCGCCGTCGTGGCCTTGTTTGAATTTATGGCGCCATTTATGGACTTCTTGCTCCCGAGAATCGTTTTGCGGAGCGCAGAGAACTACACATTAGCCCTCGGGCTGTTTAACATGGTAAACAATCAGTTTGCCAACAACTTCACGACCTTTGCTGCCGGTGCCATTCTCATTGCCGTACCGATCGCCGCCATCTACTTGTTCTTGCAACGTTACTTAATCGCAGGACTTGCCCAAGGTGGGACGAAAGGCTAATTGATCGTTGTTAGAAGGAGAAAGGTGTGCGATGCGCACCTTTCTTTATGTATGTGCGGGCGACATCAGCGCGCAGATTGCGCTCTAGCCCACAGTGCTCGGTGGGGTTTCGGCTCGGCGCCGGAGGGGCCGACGGTTGCTAGGTTGTTCGGCAGACTGCCTGGCCGATGACCTGCGCTCTAGTTTCAACGTTCTGCGCGCAAGTTAGCGGAATTCCCCTGTATTACCGGCCATATGCATCAAACTAGAGCGCAGATTGCCCCAACTTGCGCGCAGATTGCGCCCCCGCCGACAGTGCTCGATGGGTTTGGCTCGGCACCGGAGGGCCGACGGTTGCTA
>NZ_BAXB01000020.1 GCF_000698145.1 Geomicrobium sp. JCM 19039 | reverse complement strand
TAGTTTACACGTTCTGCGCGCAAGTTTGCCTAGTTTAACGATTTTGGCGCTCATTTCGCTAAACTTGCACGCAGTTTGTTCCAACTGGAGCGCAGATTCAATGCCCATAAGCGAGCCCCCTGTCGGCCCCAGCAGGCCGAAGCCAAATCGGACTCGGTTCGGCGCGGCTCGCGCCGACAGCATTTGGGTACTTCAAAGCGGGGATTTTACACGTGACCCGGTAATCTGCTCCCAAGTTTGCTTATTCTGTTACCGAGTTTGGAGAATATATTGCTTTTTCTGCGATTTCCCCAACTTGAGAACCGTTCTGTCCCAACTCGAGCACAGTTTCCACCTTACCAAGCTTCCCATTGGTTCTTGATGAAATTCTTTCGTTCAATTTATATAGATCGTCCAGTATCTGGAAAAAACCAACGTTTTAACGCGATCTAGAACACCGACCTCCTAAAAATCCCCAAATGTTATACAACGAGTAATTTTTGCTCACAAATACCTTCGCAACCTTGGTTGAACTCGTATGTACACGCAACTTTTTTCGTATACTTGGGTGCCAGAAGTACCGGCTAGCATGGCTCGATAGGGAAACGAGCGTGACGCGCTGTGCAATTCTTATTACGTGAATATATAGTATAAGATTTTCTACATGAGAGGGTAATTTATCTTGTATAAATGGCATTGCTTCTTTGCTTCTAGCCTACATTCATATAGAAAAGCCCAGCCACTGGCTGAGCTTTTTGTTTAGATTCCTGATTCTGCTTTTAGCTGATCTGCTTTGTCAGTACGTTCCCACGGAAGGTCAACGTCTGTTCTTCCGAAATGACCGTATGCAGCTGTTTGCTTGTAGATCGGTGTTCTCAAATCGAGCATGCGAATGAGGCCTGCAGGTCGCAAGTCAAAGTGACGGTCAACGAGTTCGAGTAAAACGCTCTCCGACACCTTTCCGGTACCAAATGTATTAATGGAGATGGATACAGGTTTGGCAACGCCAATTGCGTACGCGAGTTGTACTTCACATTTGTCGGCAAGTCCAGCGGCAACGAGGTTCTTTGCGACATACCGCGCGGCATAAGACCCGGAACGATCCACTTTTGTTGGATCTTTACCAGAAAAAGCACCACCACCGTGACGAGCAAAACCACCATACGTATCGACAATAATCTTTCGTCCAGTTAGGCCTGCATCACCTTGAGGACCACCGATGACAAACCGCCCTGTCGGATTAGTAAAGTATTTTGTTTCGCTGTCGATCCACTTTTCCGGTACAACCGGACCGATGACTTCTGCTTTAACATCCTTTTCAATTTGCTCGAGGGTCACTTCAGGATGATGCTGGGTCGAAATAACGATCGTATCAACGCGTACTGGTTCATGATTGTCGTCGTATTCGATCGTCACTTGTGTTTTTCCGTCTGGGCGCAAGTAATCTAAGACGCCATCTTTTCGTACTTTCGTTAGTTGTCTTGCAAGACGGTGAGAAAGCGAAATCGGCATCGGCATATACTCTGGAGTTTCATTATCTGCATACCCAAACATTAATCCTTGATCTCCCGCACCAATTTCATCAATTTCTTTGTCGGTCATAACGCCTTCGCGTGCTTCTAACGCTGCATTAACACCTTGAGCGATGTCAGGGGATTGTTCATCAATGGCAGTAATAATTGCACAAGTCTCTGCGTCTAGACCGTATTTTGCCCTCGTATAGCCAATTTCACTCAACGTTTCTCGTACGATTTTCTGAATATCCACGTATGTGGTCGTCGTAATTTCTCCTGTCACAAGAATAAGTCCCGTATTCGCTACAGTTTCACATGCAACCCGGGCATTCGGATCATGGGTGAGAATTTCATCCAAGATTGCATCAGAAACTTGATCACATATCTTATCTGGATGCCCTTCTGTCACTGATTCAGATGTAAAAAGCCTCCGGCCATTTGCTTCCATATTTGTTTCCTCCTCAAACAATTCCTACTTACTCTATATGTGTAGATCCTCAATTCGTGCCGTTTGAACATGAAAAAGCCCCTTCACCTGTGAGGGAAGGAGCATTGCGTTTCACCTTTCGCCTCTTATCTTGCAGAACACAGAGTTGTGTTTTGCCAGGTTGGCACCATTCCTGCACTCGGCAAGTGGTTGCTGGGTTTCATCGGGCCTGTCCCTCCACCTTCTCCTGATAAAAGCCTACTTGAATAATATAAAGGTTATATAGAAGAATTGCAAACGAGATGGCTTCTTTTATTGTGTTATACCGTTTATATGCATTTAGCTAATTTTACAAAGTCCATCCTTACATGTACTGCCAATCATCGGTCGATTCGCTGCAATTTTCTCATACAGCTTTTTGCCGATTGGTCGTATTGGGTTTTTGGAGCCAAAGAATAACGGCATGCGAAGCAGCGGGTGAAAGCGTAAAAGCCGAATAACACCGTCATACCCTCCGTACACATACGTATCGTCAACGAGGACGTACATCTCTCGTTCAAAATCGACGTATCGTGCAAAAGAATAGTGTTTTTCCAAATTTTCTTCACGTGTAGACACCCATTTCACTTGGCGAAATGTGGCATATTTTTGCAACTTCTCCTTCGTGTTTTGACAAAGTGAACAATGGCTATCATAAAATACAACACATGCTTTCATCCAAAATCGCCCCTATCTTGTTTTTTTACACAATAATCATGGCACATTTGTGAAATCGAAAAATAGTATAGACTATAAGTTAAAATGTGTTATACTAATTTCAAATTCACACTTTCGTATCGTGAACAATGTGAGAAAGGATTTTGCCAATATGAGTACCGTATCTTTTGAATCTGCCTCCAACATTTATTAAGTGGGGAACACGTTGAACAGGACCTTCCTGAGTCCAGATTAGTAGAAAGAGCGCTCTCACGCAACGAAGGTGTGCTAACGAAGTCTGGAGCGTTTGCAGCAACCACTGGTTTGTATACGGGTCGATCCCCGAAAGACAAATTTATCGTTGATGAACCGACTATACATGAAGACATTGATTGGGGTGTCGTGAATACCCCTGTAGAAAAAGATGTATTCTCCTCTTTATATCGTAAAGTTGTTCACTATTTAGGGCAACAAGAATCGTTATTTGTGACACACGGTTATGCCGGAAAAGATAAAGATTATCGTCTGCCGCTACGTGTGATTAACGAGTTTGCGTGGCATAATTTGTTTGCCCGTCAATTGTTTATTCGTCCTGAAGAAGGAGAAACGCCAGCGGAGGAAGACAGCGGTTTTACGATCGTATCTGCTCCTGGGTATAAAGCAGATCCAACCGAAGACGGAACACGTTCTGAAGCGTTCGTTCACATTTCATTTGAAGAGCGCATTGTCCTCATTGGCGGAACAGAATATGCCGGTGAGATGAAGAAGTCCATTTTCTCGATAATGAACTTCTTGTTACCTGCTCAAGATGTATTGCCGATGCACTGTTCTGCAAACACCGGTAAAGAAGGCGACGTTGCATTATTTTTCGGATTATCTGGCACAGGAAAAACGACGCTATCCGCAGACCGTACGCGTTTTCTTATCGGTGACGATGAGCACGGTTGGTCAGAAAACGGTGTGTTTAATATCGAAGGAGGTTGCTACGCGAAAACGATCAACCTCTCAAAGGATAAAGAACCTGACATTTATGACGCCATTCGTTTCGGGGCTGTTCTCGAAAACGTCGTCTTAGATGATGAAAGTCGTAAACCAGACTATGACGATGGATATTACACGGAGAATACAAGAGCTGCTTACCCGTTGGAACACATCCAGAACATGCTTCCACAAAGTATGGCAGGTCACCCAAATACAATCGTATTTTTAACAGCTGATGCTTTTGGGGTTCTTCCTCCAATTAGTAAACTTACAAAAGAGCAAGCGATGTACCATTTCTTAAGTGGATATACGAGCAAGCTAGCAGGTACAGAGCGTGGCGTTACAGAACCTGAAGCGACTTTCTCAAGCTGTTTCGGGGCACCATTCTTACCACGACATGCTTCTGTTTATGCGGAAATGCTCGGTGAGAAGATTGATCAGCATGATGTGAATGTATTTCTCGTTAACACTGGCTGGAATGCTGGTGGCTATGGAGTGAGCGAGCGCATTCCACTTAGCTTCACAAGAGCGATGGTGCAAGCTGCGCTTGAAGGGGAGCTTGACCACGTTGATACGACTGCTGATCCGTTTTTCGGATTGCATATTCCTACACGTGTACCTGGTGTACCGGATGAAGTGTTGCAACCAAAATCTACATGGAACGACCCAGCAGCATATGACGAAAAGGCAAAAGAGCTGGCTCGCAAGTTTAAAGAGAATTTTGCACGCTTCTCTCACGTGTCTGATGACATTCGAAAAGCAGGCCCAACATTTGAATCATAAATAATTACTGTACAGCTGTTTAAATCCGTCTAGTGATGGGTTTGAACAGCTTTTTTATGCTTAAAAATCCCGAGATGTTTTCTCAGATAAACAAACACCCGTCTATACAATCCGCATATGATAGGTGTATTGAAACATTTTGGAGGAGAAGATCATATGAAAAGAACATATCGACGACTCGTTGCTCCGGTTTTAGCGGTGCTGCTTCTTAGTGCTTGTAGCACGGACTCAGAAACAGAAACGGTAGAAGTTGCAGAAGTGACTCGTTCGATTTTTTATGCGCCGCTATACGTAGGGGTTGAGGAAGGCTTCTTTGCCGATGAAGGCTTAGATATTAACATTACAACAACGTGGGGCGGCGACACAACGATGACGACGTTGCTAGCAGACAGTGCGGATGTCGCTTTAGTTGGTTCTGAAACATCCATTTATGTGCACGCTCAAAACCCAAGTGACAGCGTCGTCAACTTCGGGGCCTTAACACAAACAGATGGAACCTTTTTAGTATCAAGAGAACCGATTGAAAACTTCACATTTGAAGACTTACGTGGCAAGGAATACCTCGGTCAGCGGGCCGGAGGCATGCCACAGATGGCCGGAGAATACGCACTTGCACAAAATGGCATTGATGTTGATGAAGACGTAACCCTTGATCAAAGCATTGATTTTGCCAATATTGCAGGTGCATTTGCTTCAGGGTCTGGAGATTTTGTTCAACTCTTTGAACCGCAAGCGACAGAGTTTGAGGAAGAAGGGTTAGGTTATGTCGTCGCTAGCTTTGGGGAAGAATCAGGGATTTTACCGTACACAAGTTTTATTACGAAAGAAAGTACGATTGAAAATAATGAAGAGATGCTCGTGAAATTCAACCGTGCACTTTATAAAGCACAGCAGTTCGTTCAAGAGGAAGATGTTGAAACAATTGCAACTTCCATTGCTCCTTATTTTGATGAAACATCTGAACAATTGATTGCTCAAGTCATCGAAAGGTACCGCAACCAAGACTCCTATGCAAAAGATCCGTATATTGATGAAGACGGGTGGGAGCACTTACAAAATATTATGGACGATTCTGGGGAGCTTCCAGAGCGATTTGATTACGAAGAGCTCGTCAATCGTTCCATTACGGATCAAGCATTAGAGTAATCGTTTAGTTCAGGGCTTCTGAAGCGGTTCAGGAGCCCTCTTCAATGTTCAATTCCCCTCTATAGATGATTAAAGGAGGTAGATCCGTGGCACGATTGCAATTGCAAAACATCGAGAAATATTTCTTTACCGGATCTGATATTGTTGAAGCGATTCGTAATGTAAATTTGGAAGTTGACGATGGTGAATTCGTTTCCATCATCGGTCCGAGTGGTTGTGGGAAAACAACAATACTATCTATGGTTGCGGGTTTAACGACACCGTCAAGCGGCGATGTCAAATTAGACGGGGCAAAAGTGACCTCTCAGACAACCAACATTGGTTATATGCTTCAACAAGATTATCTTTTTCCGTGGCTAACGATTGGCGACAATATTAACATCGGTCTTGATATTACCCGAACGAAAACGAAGGAAAATGAGGATTATGCAAAGGACCTGTTAGATCAAATGGGGCTCCTTCGCCACATTGATCAGATGCCTTCTGAACTCTCTGGCGGCATGAGGCAACGTGCTGCTCTCGTCCGCACGCTTGCAGCAAAACCTTCCCTCTTATTACTTGATGAACCTTCTCTGCTCTTGACTATCAAACAAAATTATATTTAGAAGATCTGATTCACGAAACGCTTAAAGCAAGAAAGAAAACAACCGTGCTTGTCACACATGACATTAGTGAAGCAATTGCGATGAGCGATCGCGTCATCTTATTAAGTCACCGTCCTTCTGTCGTTCAAGAAGTGTTTATCATTCCAACTGAATTGCGGTCTTTAACGCCATTGGAAGCGAGAAATCATAGCGAGTTCCAATGGTGGTTCCAGACGATTTGGAAGGAGTTAGAATCCCTTGAAACCACAAATTAAAGAACAATACGAAAAGCATGTAAAAGCCAAGCGATTAGAAAAGTGGAAAATTCGAGGGACCCAACTTTTTATCTTGATCAGCTTCTTCGTTCTATGGGAAGTTGCGAGCCGAATGCAATGGATTGACCCTTTATTGTTTAGCTCCCCTTCCAACGTATTTGAATTATTTGTAAGTATGTTGACAAGTGGTACACTACATGTCCATATAGGCGTCACGCTTCTGGAGACGATTCTTGGATTTATCATTGGAACGATCGGTGGAATTGTTATTGCCGCTAGTTTATGGTGGTCTCCTTTTCTTTCTCGTGTGCTTGACCCTTATCTCGTCATTTTAAATGCGATGCCTAAAGTCGCGCTTGGACCCATTCTCATCGTCAGCTTTGGACCGAATATGAGTTCCGTAATCGCTATGGGGGTTCTCATTTCCATTATCGTCACAACACTCGTCATCTACAATGCGTTTAGAGAGACAGACCCAAATTTTGTAAAAGTCGTCGATACGTTTGGAGCTAAGCGTTCCCAACGTTTCCGCTACGTTATTCTTCCAGCATCCTATCCGGCAATGGTTTCCGCATTAAAAGTCAACGTCGGTTTAGCATGGGTCGGAGTCATTGTTGGGGAATATCTCGTTTCAAACCAAGGCCTTGGCTATATGATTATTTACGGATTCCAAGTGTTTAACTTTAACATGGTGATGCTCAGCCTTGTACTCGTAGCTATACTCGCGACGCTTATGTATCAAGGGGTTGCAATCATTGAGCGATCCATGAACAAGAAGCGTAGACAATAGCATTTTATCAAAATGACAGGATTAAAGAGGAGACACTGTGCCGGTTTTGACGGTACAGTGTCTCTTCTTTAAGAACGAGTTACGTGCAGATGGAAGCTTGTCTCCGTGATTAAAGGAGCGAATTGTCACAAATAGCTGGGTAAGTGACCGTTCAGGTAGAAATACCGGCGTTTGGGGACGGAAAATGTCTCATAAAGATTCCGACTGGTCACAATTCAAAATTTACGAGGCATCTCGGGCTATGTATTGCCCGAGATGCCTGCTCGATTGTCCTATAAAAAGCCAGAGAGGGTAACCTCCCTCTCTGGCCAAACGAGTGATTCGCTTTCCTTCGTTTGTCTAGCCCATAAAAACCAGGTGGTTAACGAGGAAACGCGGTCAATCCTTCCTTAAATGTGCGTATCAACCTCAAACTCCACTTTTGTCGTCGTTAAGAACTCCTTTAATCACGACGCGAAACCACGAACTATGCGCGTTCGCATTTTTGTCGTTCTCTTTCATCCCATTCTTCATCCGTTAATGGATAAGTGCGTGTAACCTTAAACGATAAGAGAAGAGCGGCTACAGTGAGAAGAGCAACGACGCCTGTCGCCATTATTGCACCTAAAATATCTGGGTCGAACGTGCTTCCTTGTTGATCTGCTACAACGGCTGTAGTCGTCATCGTTGTGACGAGCATCGCTGTTCCAATTGAAGCCGCCATTTGACGGACGGTGTTGCTTACTGCTGCACCGTGAGGGATAAGTTTAGGCGGCAGCTGATTCAACCCTGCCGTATTGACAGGCATCATCACCATCGAAAACCCAAACATCCGAATTGCAAACATGACGGAAATGTAAACGAGCGTCGTCGTTTGGTCAATAAACATTAAACCAACTGTGGACACACTCATGAGAATGAGCCCAGGTACGGCAAGTGCTTTCGCTCCAATTCGGTCAAAAATCCGACCGGTAATCGGGGCCATCAATCCGGCAATGAGCGCCCCGGGTAAAATGACAAGCCCTGCTCCATCGCTGTAAACCCGCGCATATTTTGCAAATAAAGTGGAATAATCGTTTCTAAACCAATTAATCCGAGAAAACCAATCGCAGCGATAATTGATGAGATCGTAAATATGCGAAGTTTGAATACACGTAATTCTAGCATCGGTTGTTTCATCGTTAGTTGTCTGTGCACAAACAGCAACAAGGACGCTAGTCCGACAAACAGAACGAGAAGTGTTACGGGATCTGCCATCCTTGGTTACCAGCGCTCGTAAAGCCGTACAACAAACCTCCAAAACCGAATGTGGATAAAATTATGGACAGCACATCCACTGAACGCTCTCGTTGTTCTGTCACATTTCTCATCGCAAAAAAGGCAACGATAATCATTACAATTGTGAGTGGTACAATTCCCCAAAATAAAAAGCGCCATTCATAATTCGACGTTACCCAACCTGAAAGTGTCGGTCCAATAGCTGGGGCAAAAGAAATGACTAAACCGATGTACCCATTGCAGTTCCCCGTTTTTCGACTGGGAAAATTAACAGAAAAACGGTTTGCATGAGGGGAAGCATCACACCTGCACCGATGGATTGAATGACTCTTGCTGTAATGAGTGTCGGGAAATTTGTCGCTAACCCACCAAAAATTGTGCCGACTAAAAATACGAGCATCGCAGTTAAAAATAGTTGGCGTGTTGTAAATTTTTCAATTAAAAACGCAGTAATCGGAATCATAATTCCATTGATCAGCATAAAGATTGTTGTTAGCCATTGCGCTGTATTTGCGGTAATTCCCATTTCATCCATGATCGGTGGGATCGCTGTAATCATTAACGTTTGATTTAATACAGCTACAAATGACCCTGCAATTAACAAAGAGGCGATTAACACTTTACTATATGGTTCGTTTTGCTTCATGTAGGACTCCCTATTTGAATCTACCATTTTATCTTAGACTAATAGAAGATTATACGCCGAATCAAAACCTTCGGCAAACGAAAGAGTTCAGATTCACAAAAAAGAGCATTTGAACAACTATACATTCAAACGCTCCATCGAGAGCTGCAAAACATCATCTTTCATGACGAAGCTATACGCCGAATCTTGCTTAATTCTTACTGGCAATTGTTTACGTAAGACCGGACCTTTCGTTTCAAAGTAGTTGGCTTGCCTTTCAAGCGTTGCTACTTCTGCAAAGTAAATATTTTTTATGACGGTTTCTGCCTTTGCCTGTACTTCATATTGCCCGACGTATTCAAGGGAGTGGATTCGAGCACCCGTCTCTTCCCACACTTCTCGCACGGCTGCCATCTCCGGATTTTCTCCAGGTTCCACTTTCCCACCAGGGAATTCGAGCCCTCGGTCTTTATGTTGAGTGAGTAGCCACTCTTTTTTGAGCCGGCAGATGACCCAGACGTGTTTTGGGTCTGTCGAGAAGACTTCCCGTTCAAACGACAGACGAACATGATTCCCATAATAATCGCGGAACTTATGCATAATCGAAATCCTTTTTTCTTATAGTGTATGACGAAAAGACCGATCTCATGTTGGATCGGCCCGTCTTACTTATTCACTAAGCGGTGAACCTTTTTCTCTATACTGTTCATAAAGAGAGCGTGCCATCTGTTGTGACCAGTTGGCGTTGTCTGCTTTTCGGTTCTTGAATTCTTCAATCAACTGATCTCCAGTGTAGCCATCGGCAATGAGCGAATCCAAAATGTAATTGAATACATCTTCTTTTTTCATCGCCATCTTACTGTCAATTAAATAAGAATATGTGGACTCTAGCTCTCTCCCAGAGCGAATGCGACCGACCATCGTCGCCGGGTCATTGTTCTCATGGGAAATAATGACTTCCATCATGACATCGGTTTCTTGTTCTTTGAGTGGGTCGAATACTTTCTTCGCATCGGCATCAACGACGACTTCAAGAAGCCACCAACCGCCCTCTTCACGGTTAATGACAAGTCCCTCATGCAATTCAATTTTCTCATGACCAGGCTCTGTATCTTTTTCTAGTAGTAATCGCAATCCCTTTAGTCTAAACGTCTTCATTTATTCATCACATCCATGAATTCATTGAGTGAGATCGCTGATTGTTTCGCTTATTTTCTTCTTCTTGAAGCCAGATCAGGAAACGTTCTTCCTGGTCGGTCAGCGGACGCTCCAATGCTTGCTTGAATTCTTCAATCAAATCCATTCAGACATTCCCCTTTTCGCCCTTTTGGAAAATCGTCTATACATGTCTATTACATAGGTTCGATAAACATGTACATTTTCCTTTAAATTTTGCAGTAAAAAATGGGTATGCCAGACTATACGAGTTGCTCATACGCTTTTTGTAGCCGATCTAGTCCTTCTTTCACATGACTTCTTGGGCAACCGAGATTCATTCTTGCAAATCCAGACCCTGGTTTCCCAAATGTATGACCATCATTCAATGCAAGTCTAGCATCTTGTCGTAGCCATTGCTCCAGATCTTTCTCCTCAAAATTCAAGGCTCTAAAGTCTAACCAAAGGAGGTACGTTGATTCAGGGTCCATGTAGCGGATTTTTGGCATCTGTTCATCTAAACGTTGTTTCACGTAGTCCACATTGCTTTGAACATAAGCAAGCATATCTTCGAGCCAAGGCTCCCCCTCACGGTACGCAGCTTCGGCTGCTGCCGATGCAAATGGACTGCCAATGCCACTGAACGTTTGTTTCATCTGCAATTCAAGCTTTCTCTGCAACTCATCATCGTTAGAAATCACATAAGAAAGTTGCAATGCAGCGAGATTAAACGTCTTACTTGGAGCCATACATGTGGCTACTTGAACGTCTTCTGCTCCAGCTATGGACGCCAACGGGACATGCTTACCGTGCAAAATTACGTCGGAATGAATCTCATCGGATACGAGAGTTACATTATACTTCTTACACAGTTCAAGCAGTTCTACAAGCTCATCCTGTTTCCACATCCGACCGCTCGGATTATGGGGGTTACATAAGATGAGCATTTTTGCACCGTTTTTCATGTGGGTTTCAAGATCATCCATGTCCATCTGATACGAACCAGAATCTTCCAATAAGAAGTTTTCTAGCAACTCGCGTTTATTCACATTCACTAATGAAAAGAACGGGTAATACACCGGCGGTTGAATGATAATCTTGTCGCCTTCATTCGTGAGTGCTTGAATGAGGTGATGAATTGCCGGTACAACCCCGGGCGTAAATGTTATCTGTTTCGTCTCTACTTGCCAATCGAAGCGCTTAAGCATCCATTCAGAAATCGCTTCTCTTAATGATTCTGGCGGGAGGTGGTAGCCAAACACCCCGTGTTCAGTCACTCTATGGAGAGCGTCCAGCACAGGCTGGGGCGCTTTAAAGTCCATATCAGCGACCCACATTGGCCAGACATCATCGGATTTATATATCGTTTTTACCGCATCCCATTTCATTGAATTTGTCTGATTTCGCTCAATGATCTCGTCAAAATTCATCGTCCTCAACCCCTTGTGTTTATCACTTGTCTCTATATTCTACTCCATCCGAGTACTCTCGGCAAAGAGAGTTACTCACAGCAAGGATTTTGAAAACGACAAAGACGCCACCGTACACTAACGAAAGGTGGGTGGCGTCCGTCTCGTTCATGAGTCCTCTATTGTCGAATCCACTTCCACATCTCGGCTGGGGTTGCATTTTTACCGTGCATCAGCATGCCTGTTTTATAAATTTTCCCAGCAATCTTCATCATTAATGCTACAAAAATGACGAGCACAACAAGAGACAAGATCACTTCAAGGAGTGGGAATTCATCTAACATCACGACACGAACAATCATCACCATTGAACTTGTAAACGGGAAGTAACTTGCTACCGTTGCGATGACGCCTGACGGATCAGCAATAAAAGCGCCGATAAACGGGAAAGGCAAAAACGGAAGCATCATAAAAATCCCTGTAAAGTTTCCTGCAGTCGTCGCATCTTCGATCGTAGCGCCAAGCGCAACGTACATGGATGCAAAAAACAAGTAACCAAGTACGCCATATAATAAGAATAAAAGAGTAAGTGGGGAAACAATGTTTTCAAGAACTGGGAGGTCTCCGTAAAACTGTGCGATCGGAATTCCGATGACCAACCATAAAGCCACTTGCAACATGCCGAGCACAAAGTACCCAAAAATCTTCCCTTTCATCATGTCATTCGGAGTCACTGACGAAAGCAAAGTCTCAGCCATCTTGTCTTTTTTCTCTTGCATCGAACTGTTTAATGTCATCATACCGGTAATGATAATACTAAGAAGAACGACGCCACCAAAAATGGCAGGGATAAATTCAGCTAACGGATCTTCATCATTGCCTGATTGAAGCGTTGACACCGTAACGTGAGAAGCAATCAATACCTCGCCTACAGCTTCAGGCTCAATCCCAAACTCACCGAGCAGCATTGATTGTTGAACAAGCTCTAGATCCGCTTGCAATTCAAAAGGAGACGCTGTGTGGCCTTCGGACACTCCGGCTTCAATTTGATCACTACCTAAGACTAGATAAGCAATCGACTGTTCTTCACCTTGCTCATGTAATTCTGCCTCGGTCATTTCTGTTTCTATCGGCTCATACGGCAACCCAAGAGCTCAATCGTAGACGCAAAGTCTCATATGCCTCGGCTCATCCATCACGTATAAATCTGTCATTGTCACGCTCATCTAATTCAGGGCCCACTTCAGTTGCCGTATCGTCCCCACCGATCGCACCAAAAATAAAGAACATGACTAGAAAAATAGCTGGAGTCATTAATGAAGAGATAATAAATGTCTTATTTTTAAGGTTTCTTCGAATTTCCCAACGTGCCACTTTCGTCCACTTTCCCATCGTTATCCCTCCTCTTTCGCTATCGATACAAAGATGTCATGTAATGATTTTCGATCGATATGCATTTCATCCCACTCGAGTGAATCTGGTAAATCGCGAACAAAGCGAAGTGGGTGAACATCTTGATGAAAATGAATCGTAACCGTTTGCCCTTCTCGCTCCATTCGCTCCACCCGACTGTCTTCCTCAAAGTTCACGTCTTCATTTATACCAACAAGCACACACTTATAGTTTGCGAATTGCTCTTTTATGTTTGCAACCGTATTGTAAGCCACTTTCTGTCCGTGATGAATGAGAAGAATTTCATCACACAACTGTTCGACGATATTCATCTGGTGTGATGACAAAAGAATTGCCGTTCCGTTCGCTGCAAGCTCTCGAATCTCCGCTTTAAATGTGTCTTGACTGACCGGGTCCAAGCCTGAAAAAGGCTCATCAAGGACGAGGAATTTCGGCTCGTGGATGATGCTTCCGATAAATTGGACTTTTTGCGCCATCCCTTTTGATAACTCTTCAATCTTCGTTTTCTCATACCCTTTTAGGCCGAGCTTCTCTAATAGCATACTTGCCCGGTCTCTCGCTTTATTCAGATCATAGTTTTTCAAGTCTGCTAAATAAAGAATCACATCAATGATCTTCTCGTTTTTATACAATCCTCTTTCTTCAGGCAAAAAGCCGATGAGTTCACGTGGTAGATTATGATCCTTACCGATCAAATAGCCGACTTCTCCTTCATCTTGGCGGATGATGCCCATTAAAATTCGGATGAGTGTCGACTTGCCCGCTCCATTTGGGCCGAGAATGCCGGTAATCTTTCCTTCTTGGACGGCAAAGGAGATGTTTTGAACTGCATGTTTATCGCGAAACCATTTGTTTACCTCTTTTAGCTCCAATACTGTTTTATTCGTCATCGTTTTGCTCTCCTTTTCGCAAGATGTGTGGGATCGATTCGTGCAAACGTAAACTTGAACGCTTCACTACCGTTCCGCCATTTTCACGCACCCATTCCTCTGTTTCTAAAGCATTTCTCGTTAAGATTTTCGGCATCGGGTCAACGCTCACTTCTTCTACCCTGGCGCTCGGTCCATTCCCGGGCAACGCTTCTTGAAGCCAAACGTATTTCCAACGCTCTTGTAACCAATCTTTCTCAACAGGTTCAGATAATTTGCCCGCATGCATAAAACAAACGTAATCAGCCAGCCGCTGCACTTCATCGGCGACGTGTGTGGCAAAAATAATCGTTGCGTTTGGGTTCGCCTCTAACTCTTCGAGCAACAGTCGCTCTACGAGTGATTGCCCTTCCATATCTAGACCAGCAAACGGTTCATCCAGTAGTTTAACATTCGTTTTTCTTGAGAGTTGGGTTGCAATCACCGCTTTTTGTTTCATACCGACCGACAATTTTTGTATCGGCTTTTTCATTGGAAGTTTGAATTGCCTCGCAATCGCTTGAAATCGGTCGTCTTGCCACGAAAAATCATGTTCCTTGTGTAACTTTTGCAAATCAGTTAATCGGAACGCTTCAACTTCTGGGTACGTTTGCGGAACATAAGACAACTGTGCTTTCCCTGCAATTGAATGAACAGAATGCCCATCCACTCTCACTGATCCAAAACCAGGATAATCCCCGCTAATCGCCTGAAATAGTGTTGTTTTCCCTGCACCGTTGTTGGCAACAATTGCCGTAATCGTCCCCGGTGAAATGTGTAAATCAATCGGCCCTAGAACAGCTTCTTTCCCCATTTTCCGCGTCACATCTTGCACCTTAAGCATCGGTCGTCTCCTCTCTTAATACACGCTCAAATAACGTCTTAATCTCTTCTTCGGTGTAGTCATGTTGATTTGCGGTACGAATCGCTCTTTGCAATGCTTCGGTGACGGTTTTTTCCTTCATTAAATCTCGCTCATTCACATCGACTTCTTGCACGAACGTCCCCTTCCCTCTTTGTGTTTTGATGTAATGATGTTGTTCAAGGTTTTGATACGCTCTTCGCGTTGTAATTACACTACAACCTAGATCAGCCGCCAGTGCACGAATGGAAGGTAATGCTGTGCCTGCAGGAATTGATCCAGATACAATTAATGCTTTGATCTGTTCTTCAATCTGATAATAGATGGGTTCTTGACTTTGTTCATTCACCTCAACCGGTAATTTCATGGGCACCCACCTTCCTCTGAATCTGCTGCTTTCCAAATCGATAGACACCGAACACGACAGTCATTCCTAGAAGCACTGAGATAAGTGGGACAATGACCGGCATTTTGCGATGGCTTGAATGGTCCAAATGTAAAAAGTATTTCCACCTTGGAGAAAGGAAGCAGCACCAACGATCACATAAATAACTGCAAAAAGTGGAGCTATGATTCCTTTTGCTACGAATTCATTTGGGCTGATCTGCCTGCAAGTACAAGTGCCGTCGCAAAAAGCTTATGCTAAGCCAGAATACGAGTAGGGACAAGATGTTCACGGTCGCATCACCTAGTAAAACGAAAAGAATAATACTAAAAAATGCGGCGATAAACACGAACCCTGCCGACAACATCATTCGTACAATCAATAGCGCAGACTCTGGAATGGGTAGCCTTCGCACATAGGGAAAAGGATTGCCGTGAAACAGTTGCTTGGACAGGTGGCCAAAATGGCCAAACCATATAAACAGTGCGTAGAATAACGCAATTTCAAACATATAATTAATGATCGTAACGTTTTGATTGTCTATGCCCATGAACTGCGCTGCCGTTAAGCCGTATGAAAGAAAACAAATGAGCATCATCATCCATTCACTCTTGGAGTAATGACTGAACCGCCAACTGAGCAATTGCACTACGTTACTCATTGTGTTTCCCTCCTCTTCAGCTTCCTTGTCCCGTGTATGAGTGACCAACAAATGGCCGTCCCTGAGATGAATAATGCAATGCCGACTGCGACCATTGGATAATGACTTGAGACGTTCACTGTCATCGAAAAAATACTCACGGTAGAGCCGGTCGTGACGAAGAGCAAAAGTTGAACGAGTGCGTAGAAAACGAGAAAGCTGAAATTCCACCACATTCCTTCTCGGAATAATTCTGGCCTCTCCCGATGGGAATAGCCGATTTCTCCATTGGCATTCATGATGGAAATATGGCTAAAACTTATCCATAGCAAAATCCACGCAACGTACGAAAAGCTACCGAACTCATACGGTGCATCTCGTGAAATAATGAGAGCGGCTGTAAGCATACCTCCAACGAGGACAGTACTAATGATAAGCTTCATCAGTGCACGACTTACGAATAACTCACTTTCTGAGATCGGAAAGCGTCTCATGTATGTGTAAAATGGTGAACTCATCCGATCTCCTAGATCTGTAAAAAAGAACCCCTTCCCTGCCAATGAAAAGGTACTCGACCATAAACAAACACTTAACACGATTAAGAAATCAAGGGGCAACACGTGACCAAACTCATGAAACATCCCTGCTAAGAAAAAACTGAGTCCAGTGAAGACGAACAGAAACCACAATGTATGGGTTACGCTTGTTTTTTGAAGCTCAAAACGCATTAAAGCAAGCACATTCTTCAAATGAACACCTCCATTAACTGTTATACTGTGTATGTATATATATACAGTATAACATCACACAAGAAATGTACAGTGATTTTTGAATGTTTATGTAAAATTATTCAGAACACACAAACATAACAGCCCTCCCATCTATGTCGTCTAAACGTTGTGGACACGAAAAAACCAGGCCGGTGTTCGACCTGGTGTTTAATAAGAAACTCGATACCGCTTCCTTCGTACACGAGCTTCTTTCGGCAATGTCTGTACTCGAAATGCTCCGCTTTCAATGGGGAGTGCACCGATAACGATTCACAAATCCATGTCGATAATATCAATGCGTTGCCGATTGGTAATGCCAAAATAGCCCGTCTCGTAAATGGATTGAGCGCAACACTTACTGAATTCGCACCCGGGTCTTCTAAATCAATCGTACCGAGAACGGTATTCGTCGTATCAATTACGGTCACGGTGTTGAAAGAAGCCCAAATGCCCCATATATTCATTTATGTGACACTTGGGAAAGAAAAATCATCATTTTAAACGTGGATGCGCACATAAACGGAGTCAACGGTCACAAATCGCGATATATGTGACTGTTGAGGGCCGAAATTGCACGGTTTAAAGGCTGGATTGTCACATAAGTGCCAGGAGATCAAACGCTTGCGTCAGTTGGTGACCATCGGTCACGTCTTTTTACCATTCAGCAAACGTCTTCCTTGTTTCCCAAAACCCTTGCAGTAACGAACAACGATCGACATTGAAGTGAGATGAACTTCAACAGACGATAGGCAGGCGCTTGCCTGTAAAGACCGATCTCCGTCATCGGATTCAGTGGAATTCTTTAGTTCAAATTATATAGAAGGACATACCCATATCTACTCCTCTACCTTTTGTGGTTCTGATTCCTTTTTGTACACATGAAGTGCAGATGAATCATATTCTGCTGCATTTAATAAGAATGTTTTCATCAATGCTAATTGAATGCGTACCATCGCAACGATATAAACGATACCAATAATTGGATACACCCATAGCATTTGTGGCATTGCGTAAATGAGGAGTGTCGTTCCGATACTTACGACAAACATTAGAGCAATCACTCGAAAATATGGAGTCGATCCGTCTCTTCGAATGCGAAAACTTTCTTTGAAGCTCTCAAGCAATGTGGAATTTGTTAAAACGATGGTGAATTCCAAATATAAAAAGAGAATGCGCAAAACCAATATAGCGGCAACAAAAATGACTCCAATGACGATAACGGCTTCAACATTCATGATGCCGAACCCTATCGCAAATAACCCTAAAATGAGCCCGACACCAAAAACGACAGCACCAAGTAAAAGGTTGAATAATAACAATTTCCAGAATACCCGCTTTGCTCCTTGGAAAAATGCCGACCAATGAACCGCTTTTTCATCTAGCCATGAATATGCCAACAGATGTATAAATCCACCCATCATAAGCACCTGAATTGGAAAAATCAAAATCGTAATACCGAGCGCGATACTTTGTCCTGCAAGCGACGCATATTCCACCTCAAACAATTCCACAAAAGAGACAAAACCGATTGATAATTGCGGTAAAAGCGCGAATAAAAGTTCCATACTTACGAGCGTAGCTCCGCCAGCTAAAAAAGAGACGAGGAACAATACTTCAATTGATAGGACCGGGGTGAGCAAATGAACCGGTCGAAACAATGGTTTATTAAGCAATTGCATATGTCTTTACCTCCTTACGATTACATAACCTAAAATGTGTTCGTTAAAACGAGAAAAACGCGAGGAAATACCCCTCGCGTTTTTCATCAAATTCATTCCATTAGAAGAACATCATTCCGGCAATCGCACCATTCATAAGGTTACCTAGAATCGCGGCTAGCAATGCACGCGGGCCGTATCTAGCAATATCTGCACGACGACTCGGTACGAGAGCTCCCATACCTCCGATGAGAATCGCAATCGTTCCGATGTTTGCGAACCCGCAAAGGGCAAACGTAGCAATCGCAATCATACGTGGGTCCGTTAATGTTCCTGCAGCAATTGCATCATTTAGTGAGGCAAATGCGATAAATTCGTTCATGATCGTTTTCTCACCAATCATTTGACCAATGAGTGGTGCGTATTCCCAAGGGATCCCGATGAGAAACGCAAACGGAGCGAACACATAACCCATGATGAGCTCAAGCGTGAGCTGGTCGTTAAATAGACCAAGACCAATGTTAACGAGTCCAACGAGTGATACGAAAGCAAGTACCATCGCACCGACGTTCAGTGCAAGTTTTAGACCATCCGTCGTACCTTTTGCCGCAGCGTCTACAACGTTGGCAACGTCTGTATCCTTATCAAGCTTAATGTTTTCAGACGTCTCCGTTTTCTCGGTTTCAGGAATGACGATTTTCGCCATAACAAGCCCAGCTGGAGCAGCCATAAAACTAGCTACGATAAGAAAACCTGGGTCCGTCCCCATTTGAATAAGACCGGCAAGAACCGAACCTGCTACTGTACCTAAACCAACAGTCATGACGGTAAACAACTCAGAGCGGGTCATGTTTGCTAAGTAAGGCTTGATGGATAATGGAGATTCGGTAACACCAACAAAGATGTTCGCCGTTGCCGCAATTGATTCTGCACGGCTCGTCCCTAACAATTTTGAGATGGCAAATCCGAGCGTATTCACAATAAATGGCATGACGCCAATGTACCAAAGAATACCCATAAGGGCGGCAAAGAAAATGATGACTGAAAGAACGTCAATAAAGAAAACATGGCCACCAACTTCAGCCAAATCGCCAAAGAGGAAACCGATCCCTTCATTTGCGGCCCCTAACATTTCAACGACAGCGCCGCTAACTTGCTGCAACACCCACTGTCCGCCGTCCCAGCCAAGGAAAATGGCCCCAATCAGAATTTGAATCGCAAGAGCACCAAAGACGGTACGTTTATTAATTGATTTGCGATCCAGAGATAATAAGTATGCAAGACCCATTAAAACAACAATTGCCCCTATTCCCCAGAGGATATATAGGATACTGTCCATTGTAGGACCCCCCAATGTACGTAATATAATTTAAATCATGAAACGGTTTTCAAACCATAATTAGACTATCATCGATGGGTATATCCTGCAATGATTTTTCTACAAATGGCAAAAGAAATGTGTCAGATTATCTTTTCTCTACTCGTTTCTTGTCGGCATTTATCGAGATGTGCGATCGTTTGCGAGTGCAACAATATCATGTTCCGTTTGTGTTTCAGCGTACACTCCTGGTACTTCTGTTGATTTTCCATTTTCATCAATAGCGACCATCGTAACAAAAGAGGTGGTCGTCGTTTTCACTTCGTGGGTGATCGGATTTTCTACACTCACGTGCACATAAATGAGCATGGATGAACGCCCTGTAGACGCTACCCACGCTTGCACGATAACAATTTCACCTTTTCGAACAGATGCGTGAAAATCGACACTATCGACAGATGCTGTAACGACCACTTCTCCAGAATGCCTCATCGCTGCAATCGCTGCTGCTTCATCAATGTATGCGAGAATATTGCCCCCGAAAATGGTGTTTAAATGATTCGTATCTTGTGGACTAACAAGATGCGTTTGCAACGTATGTGATTTCCCTATCGCCCTTTGTTGTTCGCGTTTGCTCATGATGTGTTTCCACCTATCTTTTTTCTTTCTAGTATACCGTGTCCCCGCTTCATTGTTCTAGTAGAGATTTATGGCTTAATGATTGGACGGGCCTACACACCATTTTGGCAAACAATAAGCTGCCTTCAAAGTGTGCACACTTTGAAGCAGCTTATGAATGAACGGTTTATTTTGTTTCTTGCCCAACATACGGCGTAATATCGACATTGAGGTTGTCCGCGAGCGTCCTTCCTAGTTGTTCATCGGCTCTGTACATGTTACAGATGAGCTTTAAAACAACTTGCTCATTATGAACACCGGACCACTCTTCAGTTAACGTTCGAATAATTTGTTGTTGTTTTTCTCGGTCAAATCCACGGTATAACTCTCCAGGTTGTCTAAAATCATCGGCTTTGTCGGTACGGTTTCGGCCAGCAACGTCGCCACGTAACGGCTGATCGAACTCCAGCTCTTCTGAACTCTCTTCAAGTGCATGTTCACCTGGCTCATAGTTCGTTGAATCCGTTGGCTGGAAGTTAGGGTTCGCCATCACCCCGTCTTGCGTATTGTTGTTCGTCTGTGCAAACGGGCAATTAATCGGTAACTGCAAGTAGTTTGCGCCAATTCGGTACCGCTGTGTATCCGAATAAGAGAAAATCCTTCCTTGCAACATCTTATCTTCAGAAGCTTGAATACCAGGTACAAGAACCCCAGGATTAAATCCAACTTGTTCAGTTTCTGAGAAAATGTTGTTAGGATTTTTATTCAGAATCATCGTGCCAACGAGCTCGTATGGAAACTGTTCTTCTGGCCAATCTTTCGTTGCATCTAATGGATCGAAATTATAGTTGTCTAGGTCCGCAGGATCTAAACGTTGGATATACAAATCCCACTCCGGGTAGTCACCGTTTTTAATGCTTTCGTACAAATCTCTCGTCGCATGGTTAAAGTCTTCCCCTTGAATCTCTTTTACTTCCTCAGGAGAAAGCCCTTCAATGCCTGCACGAGGTACCCACCGATATTTTACATACGTCGTATTGCCATGCGCGTTAATCCATTTAAACGCATGCACACTCGACCCACGTAAATGTCGGTAAGAACGAGGAATCCCTTCATCATTAAAAAGGTGTAATTGCATATTCACCGATTCTGGTGAGTTTGCCATAAAGTCCCAATACCGGTTTGGATCTTGCAAGTTCGTCGTCGGATCAGGTTTTAGTGAATGGATTACATCCGGAAACTTAATCGCATCACGAATAAAAAATACCGGCAAATTGTTGCCGACAAAATCGTAGTTTCCTTCTTCAGTATAGAACTTCACCGAAAATCCGCGCGGGTCACGTAATGTTTCTGGGGAGTGAAGTCCGTGAATCACCGTTGAAAATCTAGCAAAAACAGGTGTTTCTTGACCAGCTTCTTGTAAAAAATGAGCCCTCGTATAACGTTTCTGGCTCTCTTTGGTAATAAATACACCGTGAGCACCTGCGCCTCTTGCGTGCACAACTCGCTCGGGCACTCGCTCCCGATCAAAGTGGGCAAGCTTTTCGACAAGATGATAATCTTCTAATAATGTTGGTCCTCTACGACCTGCCGTTCGTGAATTCTGGTTGTCTTGAATCGGGACACCTTGGTTCGTTGTTAGTCGATTTGACATAAGTAGTCTCCTCCGCATTTGATCGAATTTACCTCGGGCTGGCGGTTGATTTTTTAAGAAATGTCACACCTTCACTGTATAAGCTTTGCGTGATAGTGTTATGATGGTGACAAACTACTACTTCTTTATCCGATTTTAGGAGAGGTGAAACGTATTGGCTAAAAATAAAAAAAGAAAGAATACGAAAACCAATAAAGCACCAATGAAATTTCTTGTTATCGTTACGGCATTGCTCGTTGTCGTGATGGCCGCTTTATTATTTGTTGTGAACAGTGACGGCGGTAGCAATTCATCCAGCACTCATGAAGACCGTCCACCGATCAATGACCTAGCGACATATGGCAATGACGATCCAGCCGTGTCCATCGTCGAATTTGGGGATTATAAATGCCCGGCATGTGGCACGTGGGACCGCGAAGTGTTCGACCAACTTGAAAGTGACTACTTAGATCACGAAGACATCTCGTTCTCTTTTGTGAACTTTATCGGTTTCCAAAACGAGTCACTGATTGCGTCTTTAGCTAGCCAAAAAATCTATCACGAAGCTTCAGAAGATCAATTCTGGGATTTCCACCATGCACTCATGCAAGCAGCAGGTGTACAAGGCTCCCAAGTCGACATCGATTTTGTCGTGGATATTGCATCAGAACACGCGCCTGATGTGGATGAGGATGAGCTTCGAACATCAGTTGCTGAGCAAGAATATATGGATGAATTATATGCTGAACATGAACTGATTGAAGAATTTGGTGTTGAGAGAACGCCGACCATTTTCGTCAATGATGTCGAACTGAGTGATCCGTTTGATTACAATGAAATGGAACGGATCATTGAGGAACAACTTGAGGAAAACTCATGACTCGCCAAAGCATCATGTTGTATGTAGCATGGCTTGTGGCCATCGTTGCAACGATGGGCAGTCTATTCTACAGCGAAGGTCTAGGTTATATCCCGTGTGATATGTGCTGGTATCAACGAATTGCCATGTACCCTCTCGCACTCATCTTAGGGATTGCAGCGTTTCGCTCTGATGCACGGATTCGATTGTACGCCTTACCAATCTCGATTCTCGGTGCGATCATTGCAGCGTTTCATTACGCTGAACAAAAAATCCCAGGTTTTGGCGGTGTAACTCCGTGCCAGTCTGGAGTTCCTTGTAGTTCAGAGTATATGAACCTCCTCGGGTTTATTACAATTCCATTTCAAGCACTCGTTGCCTTCACGATTATTTCCGTTTTGCTGTTTTTAGCAAAACCAAAGAAGTCTTAATTACCAAAGAAAGTGAGGGACACACATGGCTCGTTTCCCATCTATTTATGCAGCAGGTTTTTTGTTTTCAGTGCTTCTTGTCGGCTGCGCTGACATCGATGAAGAGCCTGTCCCTGAAGAAAGTAACGACCCCCTAGAACAAGAGGAACAAGAGGAACAAGAAGAAGAACAAACAGCTAAAGCAACAACCAATCCATGGGCCATTGAAGAAGAACACTTCAATGTGATTGAGGAAGTTGACGGAAGAGCAGTTATTCAAAACCCTGATAACCCTTCTGTCCTCGTCAACCACGACTACGCACTACCAGAAGATTATACTCCGGATGACTTGGTCGTTCCAGACGTCCTTTTTTCTTTCGATGAAGATGTCGAAAAACGTTATTTAAGGGCACCTGCTGCCGATGCTTTGGAAGATTTGTTTGCAGCAGCTGAGGAAGATGGCCATCATTTGTTTGCTGTTTCAGGATATCGCTCTTTTGATCGCCAAGACGCTATTTTTACAAATGCAGCAACTGAGCGTGGAGAGGATGCTGCGAGCGAAACCATTGCTTATCCAGGGAATAGCGAACACCAAACAGGATTAGCGATGGATGTATCAAGTGAAAGCAACTCCTTTTTACTGAGCGAAGAATTTGGGTCTACACCGGAAGGCGAATGGGTGGAAGAAAATGCCCACCATTATGGATTTGTCATTCGGTATCCCGATCACAAAGTAGACATTACAGAAATCAGTTACGAACCGTGGCATTTACGTTACGTCGGAACCGACATCGCAGAAATTCTCGTCGAGCATGATCTTGTGCTGGAAGAATTCTTCGAAAAAGCTGTTCCAATGTAAGAAAAAACGGAGTACAGATCATCTTTGATCTGTACTCCGTTTTTTGTATGAAGCGTTTTGGAGAGACTGCCCGCAATCCTCTTCAAAGCGTGAGCCATTCCAACTGATGGGAACGAAAGGCGCGGTGACTCTTGCGGAAGCAGTGCCGGGACGAGGTCTCCCAGATCATAAAATCTATATAGGGTGAACGAAAGAAATTCATGGGATGCTAGGATGTAGAGATTCCATCGTAGTTTCATACGAATGGATCGTAATGATAAAAGTGAAATCACTCTAAGCGTGTTTATACTGTGTGGGGCAAGTTATGGTTCACATTGTGCGGGCTAGTTTTCACTTTCTGTGTTCAAGTTAGCCCTTTTTGGTAATTTTAGCGCTCATTTCGTAAGACTTGCACGCAGATTGGATTAAACCGAACACCTTACGACCGATTGGCCCCAGTGGGGCCGATCCAAAATCGGTCTCAATTCGGCGCGACTCGCGCCGACAGAATTTTTGATTTCCTAAATCACGGTTCGGGGCAGGGAGTGCGAATCAACCTCATGGCGTTGTGAGGACGAATGTGAACTCGCTTTGGAACTAAATTGCCGTTCATTTTCTTTAAAGTGCTGAATCTGATTCCATTAACGGATGTTTGGAAGTGGATGTCCATTGATTGGAAGCAAAACGACATAAACCGATTACCTATGAGTGAATCTGATTCCAATCGGTAAACTTTGGAATTCGTTCTGCCGTTCTACGTGGATTCGGGCAACTAGTGGGTTGGGGATGCACCAAATCCCATCATAAAAACATTGATAGGAAAAATCTTACCATAGCCAGGATCCACTCCGAAGTTTCCTACGTAAAAGCGCCAATTCACTAAAACGCGTAGCACTTTCTACACCATCCGACCTATTTTGGTTATTCAATTTTTAAACTCTCATCGCCCTCGTCGGTAGACCGAGGAGACTCATCCGGTTCTCCGCGGCCTAGAAAACACAGTGAGCGTCTTTTGGCCACCGATGTTGCCTTATGCTCTGGAGTACATAGAAAAAGGGGCTGTCCAATAAGATCTAATCTAAGACCTTATTGGACAGCCCCTTTCTTTCATTCAAAAATCCAATCAAACACGGCCCATCCTACACCACCGATGATTGCGACGATTAAAGAGCCAAGTAAGTTTTCAGCTGTTATTTTTTTATGTTTAGACAAATCAATTAACGTCCACCCAATAAAGATGGCAATTCCAAAAAATATAGCTCCCATGTTGCCTCCCAACTACAACTATTACACTAGCTTCTCTTCAACTTCTCTTACTAACAACACTCCTTCACGCACATATTTTTGGTCTACATAAGCATCTTTCTCTTCTGGTGAAGAGAATTGGTTGAAGACAGCACTGTAAGCTGTAATCCCATCATGCTCGATACCAGACTCGTAACGATGTGCGAGAAGGAATGGCGTACCGATGACGACTTCAGCGTGTCCGCTTCCAATTTCACCTACAACCGTCGAAAAAGGAATCCTTAAAAATGTGTACCCTTGACCATCGTCGTCCATTTGGTAATCCATGTAGCCATGGTCATACTCCCAATTTCCACCCATTGAAAACCCGAGGGGCTCGATTTTCTTTTCAAGCTCACTTAACGATAGTTCGACACCGGAAATGCGCGATTGCAATTCGAGCACGATATTCGCCTCCTTTAGGCTTTACCGTGCCTCATTCACACCAATTCATGCAACGTTCCCCTCGGAAGTTATTGGCAGATTACGTGAGTAGTCGTTCCTGCAACTGTTTTCTCCGTTCTTCAAATCCTTCTTTTCCTAGAAGAGCAAACATGTTCTGTTTATAGCTTTCAACCCCCGGTTGATCGAAAGGGTTTACACCAAGCAAAGTCCCGCTGATCGCACACGCTTTCTCAAAGAAATAAATGAGCGCACCGATGTGTACTTCATCAAGTTGGTCCACTTCAATTTGCACATTTGGAACGCCACCATCGACATGTGCGAGTAACGTTCCAACCATCGCCTGATCGTTCACTTCGTTTAGCGATTTTCCAACAAGATAATCCAACCCATCTTCATTGCTGTCTGAGTACGGAATCGTCACATCCTTCGTTGCTTCTTTTACTCCAATAACGGTTTGAAACAGATGACGTCGGCCTTCTTGAACGTATTGCCCTAATGAATGCAAATCTGTCGTATAGTGAACAGAAGCTGGAAACAAACCTTTATGGTCTTTTCCTTCGCTTTCACCAAACAACTGCTTCCACCATTCAGAAACTTGTTTGAGTTTCGGGTGATAGCTTGCGAGCAATTCAATTTGCTTTCCTTTGGCATACATTAACGTTCGAAATGCCGCATATTGATAGCTTTCATTTTCAAGAAGGTTGGATGATCATACTGCTGCTTTGCAGCGTGCGCACCATCGAGAAGCGCATCGACGGAAAAGCCTGCAGCCGCAATTGGCAAAAGTCCTACTGGGGTCAATACAGAGAATCGTCCTCCTACATCATCAGGTACGATGAAGCACGTATACCCATTTGCATCGGCAACCGCTTTTAGTGCACCTTTGTTTGCATCGGTCGTCGCAATGATGCGACTTGCTGCCCCGTCCTGTCCGTAGCGTTCTTCCATCCAATGCTTGACGAGTCGAAAAGCAATCGCAGGCTCTGTTGTCGTTCCTGATTTCGAAATCACATTCACGTACACACTCTTATCATGTAGCGCATCGAACATTTCTTCGATGTACTCACCGTTTAGGTGATGACCGGCAAAAATCACTTCTGGCGCGTCAGATTTTTTCATGAAGGAGTGTGACAAAGCCTGAATTACCGCTTTTGAACCTAAATATGAACCACCGATGCCGATGACGATAAGCACGTCAGCGTGTTCTTTAATCTCGGAAGCTTTCTGTTTAACGCGAGACAATTCATCTTTATCTGCTGTCGGTAAGTTCAGCCACCCTAAATAATCTGCACCCGGTCCTTTCCCAGTATGTAGTTGGTCATGTGCAGTTTTGACCGCAAGCTCCATCTGATCAAACTCATGTGTTTCAAAAAATTCTTTTGCATAGTTTGTCGTAAACGTAATCATGTCTTCCCTCCAAAAAATATTACTGGAAACCCTTCCTTTGATTCTTTGTCATAGTCCTCCGTTAATTGTATCAAGCTATGCGTATGAGGAACATACCAAGATCACAAAGGAGGTGAGTTTTTCATGAGTGGTTTGCAACGAGTCGCTCTCATTGTCACGATTATTGGTGCAATCAACTGGGGTCTTATTGGTTTTTTTAGCTTTGATTTGGTTGCTGCAATTTTTGGCGGTCAAGCAGCAGCATTTTCTCGTGTCATTTATGCCGTTGTTGGTCTCGCAGGTTTGTATAGTCTATCCATTTTGTTTACACCAAATGAAGAGTTAGAAGAAAGTCCGGAGCCCGAACGGCAATAAAAGAAAAACCCGGACAAAGCCAATGAGGCTACGTCCGGGTTCATTTTATTCGTGTTGGCAATTATTTACGTGCTCTCTTGTTGAGGTCCGCATGAATTTCATTTGACTGCTTTAACCAGTCCTTCAACTTGTCCTCAAGCGTATTAAACCCTTGATTCTTGTTGTTGTTGCTACTGAAATTCTTCGGCCCACGGTTGCCCCCACCGCCACCGCGTGGTCCGCGATCGCTTTTTTGCTCAGACCCTTCAGGGGCAGGTTGTGTCGCACGAATCGATAAAGAAATCTTGCCGGAGTCGCTGTCAACAGACTTGACTTTGACTTTCACTTCTTCACCAACGGAAAGAACTTCATTAATATCTTTCACATATCCGTGAGCAACCTCCGAGATATGAACCAACCCTTGGTTCTTCTCATCTAATGCAACAAATGCACCGAACGGTTTAAGACCGGTAATCTTACCTTCAACAATGCTGCCAACTTCGTATTGTGTTACAGACATTCAAACATCCCCTAATCATTTATTAACTCATAAATCATACCATATGTTTTGCAAACAGGCAAAACAAAGTTCGCGGTAAATGTTGTGAATTCAGAACCGAACCATGAAAGTACCATTGACATTAAAGAAACGTCTGCTTACTGTTAAACATAACACTTTACTACATATAAGAAAGCAGTTGAGAAAACGATGCAAAAAGAAAACTGGGGAACGCGTTTAGGATTTATTCTTGCAGCTGCAGGTTCTGCCATCGGGCTAGGAACCGTCTGGCGCTTACCATACGTTGCTGGGGAGCAAGGCGGAGGATTGTTTTTCTTTATTTTCATCGCCCTCCTACTCACCGTCGGCACAAGCCTTTTGCTCGCTGAATTTGTACTTGGGCGCAGCACGAAAGAAGGAGCCATTGAAGCGTACCGAAAAGTCGCACCAAAAGGACAGTGGCATTGGATCGGAATCATCGGCATGATTGCCGCGTTTTTACTCCTATCTTTTTACAGCGTTGTTGGTGGCTGGATTACAACGTACTTTGTCCGGAGTTTCACCGGCAATGTAACAAGCCCACCCGACGGGGATCATGGCGCATTATTTGAATCCATTACCTCCAATCCTTGGGAGGTTGGTCTAGCCCACCTCGCCTTTATGATTATGACGATTCTTGTCGTACAAATGGGCATTAAGAAGGGCATCGAAAAAGCAAGTTTGTACATGATGCCTGCATTATTTATTATCTTCTTGATCTTAATGGTTCGCTCGCTCACACTCGATGGTGCTTGGGAAGGAGTCGTTTACTTTTTACAACCCGACTTTAGCGCAGTTTCTAGTGAAACCTTTCTCTTTGCACTCGGTCAAGCGTTCTTCTCTCTGAGCCTAGGTGTGAGTGTAATGGTGACGTATAGTTCTTATTTAGACAATAAAGCCAGCTTGCCTGGTTCCGCCTGGTCGGTTGTGCTTTTAAGTGTTCTTATTGCCTTTATGGCAGGTCTTGCAATTTTTCCAGCGATTTACGCTTTCGGTCTACAGCCTGATGAAGGTCCAAGCCTCATCTTTGTTGTCATCCCTGCTGTTTTTCAACAGCTTGCCTTTGGCGAGGCGTTCTTTATGATCTTTATGCTACTCATGTTGTTTGCAACGCTCACTTCTGCCTTCTCCCTCATTGAGATCATCGTAACGCCATTCGTACGCGGGAAAGAGCATCTAAGAAAACGTGTCACTTGGGCAGTTGGGCTCTTAATCTTTGCGATGGGAATCCCATCAAACTTATCGTTCGGCCTGCTTGCAGACTTCCACATTTTCGGGCTCACCTTTTTTGACGCTGTGGATTTCTTGGTAAGTAATATCTTGTTACCACTTGGTGCTCTACTCATTTCTCTGTTTGTCGCCTATAAAATGAAGCCAAGCATCATGCAAGAAGAACTTCTACGCGGGAGCCGGTTTGGGAAAGGATTCTATTTCATTTGGCTCATTATGATTCGCGTCGTCGTCCCTCTCTCCATTATTGTAGTGTTTGTTTCACAACTCATTCAATAACAAAAACCGCCCAAAAGGGCGGTTTTTGTTTTGTCCGATTTATGCGGTAGGCGTTGAGGGGGAGGGGTAGCCAAGTTCAGGGTGCCATTTTGCGCGCTAGTTTTCCTAGTTTAACGATTTTGGCGCTCATTCCGCTAAACTTGCGCACAGTTTGTTCCAACTGGAGCGCAGATTCAATGCCCATAAGCGAGCAACCTGTCGGCCCTAGCAGGGCCGATGCTAATTCGGACTCGGTTCGGCGCAGCTCGCGCCGATAGCATCTGGGTACTTCTTGTCGTGGATGTACACGTAACCCGGTAATTTGTGACCTAATTTATGAGAATAGACCGCTTTTCCTGAGATTTCTCCCAACTCGAGCATAGTCTCCACTTTACGAAACCTACCACCAGTCTTGAAGAAATTCTTTAATTCAACTTATCTAGATCGCGAGAACCCAATATATTCTTAGCACAGGCTACGTGTAGACGCTATGCGCCTTCGGACAAGTCTGGACTACCCGATCCTTCAAACGTGTATGGCGTATGCTCAGCTAACAGTTTGTTGGTACTCTATCAGCACTCAAACCTTAGCTCGTCCTCACACTTAGAACCGCCATGTATGCGATTCGTTGAATTAATCAACGAACTATTCTTGTTTGTGTCGCTGAACGAAGCGGGCCATTCTCTCCATCGCTGTCTGCAGGGCATCCATTGATGTCGCATAAGAGCAACGCACATGACCTTCTCCACCTTCACCGAACACAGAGCCTGGAACGACGGCTACTTTTTCTTCTCTCAATAATCGCTCTGCAAATTCGTGATCATCCATGCCTGTAATGTCTACTGATGGAAACGCGTAAAATGATCCGCCCGGCATCTCGCAAGATAGCCCCAACTCATTTAATGAGTTAACGATATAATTTCTTCGACCATGGTAGCTTTTCACCATCGTTTGTACGTCATTTTGTCCGTTACGCAAAGCTTCTAATGCACCGTGCTGCGCTTGTGTCGGTGCACACATGAGTGTATATTGATGAATTTTTAACATTGCAGCTGAAATGTCAGCAGGAGCGCAAACAAAGCCTAGTCGCCATCCTGTCATCGCAAAAGCTTTTGAAAAACCAGAGATGAGAATCGTCCGATCTTTCATTTTTCAAGCGCTGAAAAGCAGTATGATCTTGATCATAGCTCAACTCGGCATAGATTTCGTCCGAGAAGACGAGTAGATCATGTCTTTTTATGATGGAAGCAATGTTCTCCAGCTCTTTACGACTCATCACCGCTCCTGTCGGGTTGTTAGGAAACGACAGAATAACGGCTTTCGTCTTTTCCGTTATCGCAGCTTCTAGCCGCTCTGGTGTCAGTTTAAAATCGGTCGATTTATCCGTTAAGACCGGAACTGCTGTTGCTCCCGCAAGCTCTATGAGTGGACTATAGGAAACAAAGGACGGTGTAACGACAAGCACTTCATCACCGGGGTCGATCGTCGCTCGGATGGCAAGATCAATTCCCTCACTCGCGCCGACAGTGACAATGATTTCTGAATGTGGTTGATAGGTTACTGAAAAGGATTGTTGCAAATACCCAGCGATTGCTGACCTTAGTTCAATGAGACCCGCATTGGCCGTATATGATGTATACCCTTGTTCTAAAGACGTCATACAGGCTTCACGAACATTCCACGGAGTAACAAAGTCCGGCTCACCTACACCTAATGAAATGCAATCGTCCATCGTTGAAGCAAGCTCGAAGAAACGGCGAATGCCTGAAGGCTCAATCCGAGTGACGGCTTTTGATAATCTGCCGGTTTGTTGTTGAACTTCCTGCACATCTTTCATGGTGAGACCACCATTCTATGGTCTTTTTCATCTTCACTAAAAACGACGCCGTCATGCTTATATTTTTTCAATCGAAAATGTGTTGTCGTTGATAACACTGCTTCAAGTGTTGATAACTTATCGGATACGAATCGAGCAATTTCTTCCATCGTTTGTCCTTCAACCATCACAGATAAATCGTAGGTTCCAGACATTAAGTATAGTGCACTCACTTCAGGAAAACGTTGGATGCGAGCAGCAACCTCATCGAAACCTACCCCACGCTGCGGAGCGACTTTCACATCAATCATTGCGGCCACATGGGCATCTTTTTCAATGCGGTTCCAATTCACAACCGTCCATAACTAAGAATGATCTTGTCTTCCTCAAGACGCTTAATGGTCTTTTTGACGATTTCTTCGTCTTCATTTAACATCTTCGCCAGTACAGATGTATCAATTCTGCCATTCTGCTCTAAAATACGTAATAATGCGGCTTCTTGCTCTTTACTCATCGTTCACTCCCCTTGTATCGTTAAGCTATCTTTAATTGTCATATTATCTTATCACAGTTCGTAAATGTCGTGTTTGGAGGGAATTATGAAACCACGTTTGGCACTGCTTATCATTGATATGATGAATGACTTTCAATTTGATGAAGCGGATGAACTTGCCTCTTCTTCGGTTACGATCGCCAAAAAATAGCTACTTTAAAAAAAGCAGCTAAAGAGCAAGCCATTCCTGTAATTTACGTGAATGATAATTACGGTAGGTGGCAAAGTGATTTCAATGAAGTAATCCAACACTGCAAAGATTCCAGTTCATCCGCGGCACAGATTATACAGTGGCTGCAGCCAGAAACGAGCGATTACTTTGTTTTAAAACCGCAATTCTCTGGCTTTTTTTATACGCCACTTGACCTATTGCTACGGGAACTCGATGTCCGTTCTTTACTCATCACAGGTATTGCGGGAAACATGTGTGTACAGTTCACTGCGAGTGACGCATACATGAGGGGCTATGCACTTCACATTCCAGAAGACACGACCGCTTCGTCCACAGCCGACCAACATAAGCGCTCGATTGCCATGTTTACGGATGTGCTAGGGGCAGATACAACCGCTAGTGATCAAATAAATTTCATACGTCTGCTCAAACGAGCAGACGAACACTATGCGAAAATGAATTAAAATAGCCCCGAAATGACACCGTCATCACTTAGATCAATCTGCTCGGCTGCCGGTTGTTTTGGTAAACCAGGCATTGTCATAACCGCCCCAGTAACGACGACAATAAATCCTGCACCTGCACTCAACTTCACATCTCGCACACTAATAGCAAACTGTTCCGGAGCTCCCGTTAGTGTGCGGTCATCACTAAATGAATATTGGGTTTTAGCAATGCAGACAGGTAGTTCACCAAAACCTGCGCTTTCAAATTGCTCAATCTTTTTCAAGACTTGTGTTGACCATTTTACGTCTTTCCCCCGATAAACATTCTCAACTATGGCCTGCACTTTCTCGGTCATCCGGTCTTCATTTTTGTATGTGTACGTCAGTTTCGACGTTTCTGTTTCCACAAGATTAATGACGGCTTGTGCCAGTGGTTCTACACCTTTTCCTCCTTCTGCCCAACCATTTGATATTTCGACTGCGTACCGTGATGCTGACAAAGACTGCTAACCTTCTCAAGCTCTTCATCCGTGTCGGTTGGAAAACGGTTGATGGAGACAACCGTAGGAATGCCATACACGTGCGTCATATTATCCAAATGGCGGAGAAGGTTTGGCATGCCCTGTTCAAGAGCAGAGACATCTTCTCGGTCTAAGTCAACCTTTTCTACTCCACCGTGCATCTTCAGGGCTCTGACTGTAGCGACAACCACTGCCGCTGCAGGTGTAATGCCAGACGTCCGGCATTTAATATTCACAAATTTCTCTGCGCCAAGATCGGCACCAAACCCTGCTTCTGTCACCGCATAATCCCCTAGCTGCATCGCTGTTTTTGTAGCGATCACAGAGTTGCACCCGTGTGCGATATTCGCAAACGGTCCTCCGTGTATAATGGCTGGGTTATTCTCAAGCGTTTGGACGAGGTTCGGTTTAAAGGCATCTTTCAAAATCGCAGCCATTGCTCCTGCAGCACGTAGATCACCCGCAGTCACCGGTTTACGATCATAAGAGAAACCAATGACAATACGTTCTAACCTCGTTTTTAAATCATTTCGATCTGACGCTAAACAGAGAATCGCCATAATTTCTGACGCTACCGTAATTTCAAAACCGTCTTCTCTAGGGACACCATTCGTTCTGCCTTGCAACCCACTGACAACATGGCGTAGTTGCCGATCGTTCATATCTACACATCGTTTCCATGAAATTGATTGAGGTTGTATGTCCAATTCATTTCCTTGGTAAATGTGATTGTCAATCATAGCAGCGAGTAAATTGTTAGCTGCACCAATCGCATGTAAATCACCTGTAAAATGGAGATTGATATCTTCCATAGGAACCACTTGACTGTGCCCTCCGCCAGCTGCTCCGCCTTTCATTCCAAAAACAGGACCAAACGATGGTTCTCTTAGCGTAATGACTGTTTTTTGCCTAGACGATTCAGCGCATCACCTAGCCCAACTGTTGTCGTTGTTTTTCCTTCCCCTGCAGGTGTTGGCGTGAGCGCGCTGACAAGAATCAGCTTGCCCGCTTTGCCTTTATGTACAAGACGATCATTAATTTTTGCTTTATGTTTTCCATATAACTCAATGTCTTCTTCTTGAAGCTGCAATTTTGCAGCAATGTTTAAAATGTTTTCCATCTTAGCATTGTAAGCGATTTCAATGTCTGGATTTCCCATAGTATCATCCTTTCTTATTGGTGTACCCTTTTTAGTATAACGAAGCTGTCCTCGTTCTGAAAGGTGATTTTTCATATCACAGTTACCGTCTGAAAGCATAAAGCAACTGCACATGGCGGGCACACCCAAAAGAAAAGACATGAAGCGAACACTTCATGTCTGCGAACTAAAATACCGTTTCTAATGTTTGACGATCTTGTTGTAACCAGTAATTCATCCACTTTTTCGCTTCGTCCAAGTCATGTAGCTTTGCTTGACCGCACTCCAACTCTGTTGCAGCTGGAACGTAATCATATTCTAGACCCTTATGAATCGTCTTCTCCAAAATGTCAATGATTTCTGGCACCGTCGCTTTGCCGTCAACGATGAGATAAAAACCTGTCTGACAACCCATTGGTGACAAGTCAATGATCTCGATATGATCGTATGACTCTGCGAATTCGCGAATGTGAATGGCTAATAAATGTTCCAACGTGTGAATTTCTGGTGGATTGAGGTTGGTGATATTCGGTTGAGCGAATCGAATATCAAATTTGTGAACAACGCCATCGGTACCGACGTGCTGTACGCCTGCCTGACGGACATACGGTGCTTTCACTTTTGTATGATCAAGCTCAAAGCTTTCAACTCGTGAACTCATGATGATCATCCCTTCATAAAGTAATACGTACTATTCATTCTACGTAACTGTGCGGTCTTGCGCAATCATAAAACATCACCATAAAACAGAAGGAAGTTCTTCTTCAACTGCTAATTCTACACCGATGGCTCCGAGCACACTACCGAGTGCCTGTGTCCAAGCACCAAACGTATCCAAGCGTGCCCCATCCCCACCTGCCAACTCTTTCTTTGAAGAGATAATTTGAATCACATTCCCCGTAATTTCAATTAATAAGCCGTAAAACACAAGAATATCCGGTTTGGTTTTCTCTAAAGGCACAAGGTCAGTCAGTATCAGGCTACCACCTAATGCTTGAAGACCATTACCTTGAATGTTGAAGACAAGGTTATCTTCTTCAGACACGTCACGTAACAATCCTTGAAGAATTGTCAAGTTCCCAATTGTTAAAAGTGTCGATCCTACTTTTTCGACCGGTTCATCTTCACTTATTAGTTCCACAGCGAGCGCATCTCCACCCGCCTGCAATGATACGCCTACCACTTCAAGTTGTTCGCGCCGCTCATCCGTCAAATCAAATCTTTCCGTACTTGCCACAGCTTCTATAATTGTTCCAACTGCCACCGTCCACGCAGCAAAAACTTCAGACCTGCTAGACATCGCGAACCCCTTTTGAACCGTTTTGCCAATAGCCTATGCGCGGGACGGGATTTCCGGTAACCATTATTTCTTAAAATACTGCTGATCTTGAATGATATTCTTGGCTAGAACGACATCGTCAGTAATGAGGCCATCCACATCAAAGTCTAGCATATGTCGAATCGTCTTCTTTTGATTCACCGTCCAAATGTATAATGCACGTCGAGGTGATGAAGTTTTTTAACGTAGCGATAGTGACTACATACTACATCTACATCCACTGTTTGAAGTTTCTTTATTTGCCTTCGATCTCGAAGCCAGTGCCGCTTGCTCCCAACAATTAGACCGGTAGTCACCCGAGCACTAGCAAGCCTCACCTTTTTCAAAACAGACAACTTGAACGAGGATATTAGCGTGTTTTCCATCACGCCATGTGTAGCGAGCACATTGATCACCTCATGTTCCATTTTTGTTTCTTTTAATTCAAGGTTCAATCGAATTCGACCTTTACAGAGCACAACGGTGTCTTCTAACGTCGGAACGTCAAACCCACCTTCCTTTGCCAATTTACGCAATGCTGAATACGTAAGGTGACGGATTTTCTTACCTTTAAAAACCCGGTCATGAAAACATACCAAATGCCCGTCCGCAGTCATCTGTATATCGGTTTCGATATAATCCGCACCAACGACGATCGCTCGTTCGAATGCAAGAAGCGTATTTTCTTTGATTGTACCTTCACTGGAACCGCGATGAGCAATCACAATGGGACATTTTCCTTTCACCGATCGTGTCTCCCCTTCCATCCTTCTATAGCATACGTGTGAATTTCTTTATCGAGAAGAGCAATTCACAGTTTATACAAAAAAAGCTGTTGAATTTCAAGTAAAATCGTTGAGCAACATCTTTGACGCGTCCAAAAAATAACGGTAATATTTAGATATACGAAATAAAGTGCAATCCCTCTGTTTTCTTCCTGTTCGATTCTTCTTAACTCCTCACGAACGTGCACGGTTATTTTTTATGTACGACAAACGAAGGTGATCTCATTAAAACTGAAAAAAGAAATTTATTGATTATGTGGTTTGCCAACCTATTCGTTGGTGCCAGCATGACGATGGTTCTGCCATTTCTGTCTTTATACATTGATTCCTTTGGCGGATACACTCAAGAAGAGGTGCAACGTTGGGCTGGGCTTGTTTTTGGTGTCTCATTTCTTGTTGCTTTTTTAGTCTCTCCATCTGGGGGAGGATTGGGGATCGATTTGGAAGAAAGAAGATTTTAATAGGTACAGGGTTCGGGATTGCTCTGTCAGTCTTTCTAATGGGGTATGTCCAGTCTGTTGAATCCCTCTTCATACTGCGCATCTTCATGGGGCTTGCTACCGGTTTTATTCCTGCCTCTATGGCGTTAATCTCTGCGCAAAGCGATAAGCGAACCGCTGGTCAAACGCTAGGCACACTCCAAACGGGTACTGTATCTGGTGGGTTGCTCGGCCCACTTATGGGTGGATTCATTGCCGATACTGTTGGAATGGAACTGACGTTTATTATTACCTCAACCGTACTCGCATTTGCAACACTACTCGTCATTGTCGGTGTGAAGGAAGTTCTCTATCAGGAAAAAGGAGAATCGAACCGCAAGTACCATTGGAAAGAAGTACTTCACCATATTAGTACGTCGCCGATGCTCATTGTCATTATGGTTGTTGCCCTACTCGTTCAACTCGTCAACTTTAGTGTTCAACCGCTTCTTGCCTTGTATGTTGATGCGCTAACTCAGACGGAGAACCTTGCTTTTATGGCAGGTATGGCTTTCTCTGTAACTGGCCTTGGTAATCTCGTCGCCACAAGAAAATGGGGACAAATTGGAGATCGTATTGGGCACGAAAAGATTATGTTGCTTCTCTTAATCTTATCGGGAATATTCTTCATTCCACAAGCTTTTGTTGGTGAACTATGGCATCTAATTGCGCTCCGTTTTCTCTTTGGTATTGCTGTTGGTGGCTTAATTCCTTGTACAACTGCCTACATTAGGCAAGTGTGTCCTCTTTCAATGCAAGGAGAAGTACTCGGATACAACCAAAGTTTCCGTTTTCTCGGTAACGTCATCGGTCCCGTGTCCGGTGGTTTTATCGCTGGTACCCTCGGCATTCCAGCAGTATTCATCATTACAGGTGCGCTGTTTTTCGTAGCTGCTCTTTGCTTAAAAGTTGTGCTTTCCCAAAACAAAAAATCTGTCGATATGAATGTGAAACCGTCAGGTCCAGAAAAAACGACGTAAACGCTAGCCGTACACCAATGAAGAGCTTCACATTGTTGTGCGGCTTTTCGCCCCTCGATTGTCAACCATTTATAAATTAAGGTTGACAATTAACTTTCTACTCGCTAAGCTGAAAATAGAAAGGTAGGGTTGCGTATGCGTGCATATGATATGATTTTGGTCAGCATGTTTGTTGCCTTAATGAGCGTCGGTGCGAATATTACGAGTATGTTTCCATTTTTAGTCATATTTGGCGTTCCACTAACGTTTCAATCGTTCATTGCAATACTTACCGGTGCAATTCTAGGTAGCAAACGCGGCGCCTTAGCTATGGGCCTCTATGCACTTGTTGGGCTTGCAGGCGCTCCAATATTCACACAATTCCACGGGGGGATTGGCATGCTCGTCCGCCCAACATTCGGGTTCGTATTGTCCTTTATCGTTCTTGCATTCGTAGTCGGAAAGATCATAGAACGTAAGCAACATCCATCATTTCTTACATATCTTGTTGCGAGTATGGTTGGGCTTCTTATCAACTATATAATAGGAACTAACTGGATGTATGGGATGTATTCTTTAGGCTTTCAAGCTCCAGACAACTTCACCTATTCGCTCGTTTGGTTATGGATGTTATTGCCGTTTGTAAAAGACATTATTTTGACAGTCATGGCCGCTTCAATTGCTTATAAACTCGTAGCCATTCTTCCGCAGAGGACGGCGTCAACCGTCAATTAATGTTTTTGATTTCCAACTTCTTTCTCATGTGTAGATGGGCATTGACTGTGTTATAATATGTAAATGCTCACCATCCAAACATTTACTTTGGCGGAGGCCGTCCATTTGTTTGAACTGGAGAAAGGACGTTGGCAAGAGTATGGAAATATTTATGAATTATCCTCTTTGGATGGCGATTTCTGCAATTGTGCTTGCACAGCTTGTTAAAGTCCCCATTGCCTTTATCGCCACGAGAAAAGTCGACCTCTCACTCATTACGAGTACGGGTGGCATGCCAAGTTCCCACTCCGCTGCCGTCACTGCATTGGCAACGACAATTGGGATTGAGTATGGGTTTCACTCCAGCATGTTCGCACTATCAGCGATGTTTGCAATTATTGTGATGTATGATGCTACTGGTGTGAGACGACATGCAGCTATCATGCCACGATGTTAAATCAACTCATGAATGACTTTAATAAACTGATTACCGAAGCAAAGAACTGGCAGAATAAAGAAGAGGTTGAGAAACGAGAAGAGTTAAAAGAATTACTCGGACACAAACCGATTGAAGTATTCTTTGGTGCCCTACTTGGAATTATCTTAGCAATTACTGCATACAATTTCATAAATCCAACATTGTATTAAGAAAACACCCCAAGCGAAAAACCGCTTCGGGGTGTTTGTATTAGATCGGGGGTGTGAAAACTTCTAATGCTCGATTTTCGTTAAGCAAATCAAACTCTTCTTCTGAAAGTGACCCTTCTCCGTATTGCATAATGTAGACACTAATGTCTTTTTTTCCCCACTCATTATAGACGTCATTAACGGTTTCATAATAAAGATCAATAATTTCTCCTTGGATCGCAGATCCTGTATCTGCGACAACTCCGTACCCATACCCTGGGACGAATAGAATTGTTCCTATTGGAAACACATCCGGATCAGCAGCAATTGTAGAATAGACATCCCGCGAAACAGGAACACCAGAAAACGTAATGCCGTATGCCGGATGACCAGGCTCTTTTCCAGTCGATTCACTACCTGCGGTATAGCCCGTTGCGGTTACGTTCACCGCTGGAAACTCGTCGAGGTCAATATTGGCTTCAATTTGTGCAGCTGCTTCTTGTACCGTAGCATCGTCATCAAGGACTTCAGCGGCTTGTACTTGAGATCGTATTGCCCATTGATGAATCTCATCATCATTCGCATTTACCTGGTTCCCTTGCTCATCTGTCCAATCTTCTGTGGAGATGCCCGTTAAATGTGTATACGTTACATATAAAGCACACAATACGAGAAAGGCCATGAGAATCCTTTTTAACCCCGTAGCATATTTGGACATGCAATCACCTGCTTTCTACTTACGACAGCATGCCCAATCTAGTCTTTCGTTATTCGCTGCTTGAAACAAAAATGACCTCACGGTCTTTAGAAACCGTGAAGTCATTCCTTATCCATGCCATGATGTTTAATCTAAAACATTTGATAACCTCGCACGCGCAACATACGGATTGCAACGCCAGCAATAATGGCCCCGATGAAACCTGACAACAAAATGACGATATCAGCAATTCTAAGCGCTGCAAATTCCGCAGGAATTGCAGAAAATGACTGAATCGGAGCAGTGAAATACTCTGTAAATGTGGCAGAATTAACAATCCAAATGACAATCACCGGGTAGATGACCGCCATCATCCACGTGGATCTTAATACCATGTTTAATAGGAATCCAATTCCAAAAAACAGAATTAAAAACAACATCATGGAAATGATTAATTGCGGCAAGCTCGTTATGCCCAAGCCGCTCACCTCCAACCTTCTTTCTTAGTGTACAAAAGCCCTCGATGATCGTCAATTTGCACACTGCCTGTTCATAAATTGTGCACAAATTAGCCAAGAATAAATCCGGAAGAGATCAATTCTCCTCCGGATGAATGAGTCCTAGAATGGGTTTCTCCCTTTTGTAAGAACAAGACCGATGCCACCAAGTTTCATGAGGTATCGATTATCACTCATATGTTTCATGAAGTAGGCGGATCTACCGTATAGTTTCTTCCCTTTTAGGAAGGAAACATTCACAGTGCCCATCGCTTCTTTTCCGCCTAATGATGCAAGTGTTCCGAGAATTTCTGGCTTGAATGCGGAAGCGGATCCTCCCTTAATAAGAGACAAAATGTTCTCAGCAACTGCACTACCTTGTTGCATGGCAATTTGAGCGGTTGGTGGGAATGGTCTTTCTGTTTCTTCGTTAATCATTAACGAGCAATCTCCAATAATAAAGACGCTTTCTTCACCAGGTGCACGAAGGTCTGGGTCGACTTTCACACGACCTCTCATCGCTTCAAATCCAGCTTCTTCGATGAGTGGGTTTCCACGAACTCCCGTTGCCCAAACGATCGTGCTTGCTGGAATTTCCTCACCATCTTTAAGGATGACGAGGCTATCTTTCACTTCAGAAATTGGCGTGTTGATCTTAAATTCCACACCTCGATGCTCAAGCAAGTTCATTGCGTATTCGACCAGCTCTGGGTCAAACCCTGGAAGCGCTGTTGGTGCTGCTTCAATAACGTACATCTTAACTTTTTCACGAGGTACATCATAAAACTCACAAAGTTTTGGCACGCGCTCGCTTAATTCTCCGATAAATTCAATACCAGTAAACCCTGCACCTGCGACAACAAACGTAAGGTCTTCATCATGATGAATGGATTCGTTTCGATATTTGGAGAATTGGAATTCAATATGATCTTTGACTTCCCGTACACCATCAATTGTCCACTTGTGGTAAGAGTGATCAAATACGCCTTCAACACCAAACGTTTCGGCTTTGGCTCCAACCGCAATGACGAGATAATCATAATCAAACACTTGACCATCTTGGAGTGTGACTTTCTTAGCTTCTTTATCAATGCTTGAAACTGTGCCTTGGACGAACGATGAACGATTTGAGTTTAACACCTTTTCAATTTCAATTCTTGCGTCATCTGGCTTCATTGTGCCTGCGGCCGGCTCATGCAACCACGTCGTTTGGTAATGATACTTATGCTTACTAATTAGCGTAATGTGCGCCTCTCCAGACCCCATCTTCTTCTGAAGCTGACTTACTGCCATCATTCCACCGTAACCTGCTCCGAGAACAACAATTTGTGGTTTTTTCGCCACGGTACTCACGTCTCCAATCCATTGGTATGTCCAGTTCTTTTTAAGTATGTGATCACTTTCACATACTCGAACAAATTAATGTCGTTAAACGTTCACATTTCTACACTCTTTATTATAGCCAGTTGCCGCACACATTTCAATACACAAATCACTTTTTTGCAGAACTTGTCGCAAATTGTCTCGTATGCTTTTATTTCCCGACACACCGATGCAATGTTATAATGGTAAAGTTGTTTCGTGTAATCATATTCTTGGAGGTGTACGCTCGTGGAAGACCATTCTGTCGAACTTTACGACATTACAATAATAGGCGGAGGCCCAGCAGGTCTTTTTGCTGCTTTTTACGGAGGTATGCGTCAAGCAAAAGTAAAGATCATTGAAAGCATGCCTCAGTTAGGCGGTCAACTGTCCGCATTGTATCCAGAAAAATATATTTATGATGTTGCCGGCTTTCCTAAAGTGGGAGCACAGGAATTAGTGGACAATTTGCTAGAGCAAATGCAAATGTTTGATCAAACCATTGTGTTAGACCAAACCGTTAACATGGTCGACAAGCTAGCAGATGAATCGTTTCGCATTGAAACCGACAAAGATGTCCATTACTCCAAAACTATAATCATTACTGGTGGTGTTGGTGCATTTCAACCAAGAAACTTGCCGTTGAAGAAGCCACTCAGTATGAAGGTAGCAATTTGCACTATTTCGTAAACAATTTAAGTGCTTTCAAAGACAGAAACGTCTTGATCTGTGGTGGTGGAGATTCTGCTGTTGACTGGTCGCTCATGCTTGAAAAACAAGCGAATGTAACCCTCACGCACAGACGAGATAAGTTCCGAGCACACGAACATAGTGTTTCTGAACTTCAAGACTCCAATGTAAATTTACTCACTCCTTTTGACATTCAAGAGCTGCGCGGTGATGGAAGGCGAATCGAGCAAGTCGTATTGCAAGAAGTAAAAGGTGAACGTCAAGAAATTATTGATGTAGATGATGTAATTGTTAATTACGGGTTTGTCTCATCGCTTGGTCCAATTAAAAACTGGGGACTCGATATTACGAAAAACTCCATTCTTGTTAACACAAGAATGGAAACAAACATCCCAGGGATTTATGCTGCTGGTGACATTACTTCTTACGAAGGAAAAGTAAAGTTAATTGCCTCAGGTTTTGGTGAAGCTCCTACAGCCGTAAGCAATGCAAAAGCATATATAGATCCAAAAGCAAGACTACAACCTGGACATAGTTCACATATGTTTTAACAACAAACGCCTCGAGGATATTTTCGAGGGCGTTTGTTCATGACAAAATATGATTTTCGGTTTATATTATTAGTACATTTGATCGATTCCTTAAGTCACCATAGATTGGAGGAGCTTCGCATCCAACACGATGATAACCTTAAACTCACATTTGTTCACACAGCACAAGCGTATTTACGTATTAGCTCAATTCAAGATGAACCGACTACGACAAGAGAAACCGTCATTTGGATTTCTTCGTTTAGCTGGGAGCGATTAGAATTTACATCGTCTCTTCATCTTCCAGAAAGAAGCGATGTCCACTATGCCATCACCGTTCGCTTTATTGAGTTGTTCACCCTGTTTGGCCACATTGAAAAGCGGACCTTATCCAGCCCACCATACACATACACTTTTCAGTTAAAAGCCAGTACCTCACAAGCACTACTAACGAAACACCTATTAGATATTAAAAACGACCCTATCTTTAGAGCCGTTGGGTTCCACCCAGGGATTGATTGCATTGTTAACTGACAGTTCTAAACTTTAACACAGACAAGCGGACGTTCTGACCGCTCAAAATCCTTTGAAAAAAGGCAGATGAACGAGAAGAATTTCAGCAGGTGTCGATAAGGTCGGACAACGGGCGAACCTCTAAACAAATAACGTAACAATTATGATGCCCAGAGAGTGTGTGGTACGACAAAAAATGTGAACCAGATGTTATCCATCTAGTTCACACAAAGGGTTAGCAATTCTCTGGGTTGCCTGCATTTTGCGCCGTTCTAAACGAGGCTCCGCAACCGCAATTTGCAATCGCATTCGGATTATCAATTGTAAACCCGCCACCCATCATATTTTCTTTATAATCAATGAGTAAACCTTCGACAATCGGTTTACTATCTTCATCGACAATGACATCAATGCCAGATTGTTGGAAATGAACGTCGTCATCATTCGGATTAGCATCAAAACCTAGTCCGTACGAAAGACCACTACATCCGCCACCTTTTACTCCAACGCGCAGTAAAAGCCCTGGGTTCCCTTCTTCTTCTTTCATTGATTTAATTCTTGAAGCTGCCGCTTCTGTAATCGTGATCATGTGTCTTCCTCCTTCCAAGGCTCACAAATCATGAGATTACATGTATTGTAACAAAAGACGAGCATTCAATCCAAACAGACGTCTTCTCGATTAACATGTTAACCAATCGGAGCAACGTCTGGGTTGTCTGGTTTCGTCTTCATCATATTGGAATGACGTGTGTCTATTTGGCGGCTATAATGCATAACGAGAGGATGGGCAAGTCCATGCTGTTCGGCAGCAGTGACCATCTTCGCACGCAACATCTCCAGCTGTTCATAATCGGCATGTTTCTCTTGAGCCATGCGATACTCCTTCCTGCTCAATCGCCTGAGCATATCCTTCTGTGAGATGCATTTTCTTTATTTCTTCATTCTACTAAAAAAGCTAGGGAGAAGCAAAACATTCCGCAAATCTTTCGAAAATTTTCATACATAGAAATTTAGGGAGACACTGTCACTTTCCAATTCTTACTACGGAATGTATAATAGATGAGGGAAATGACCGTATTTTTACATCACCGCTGTTTTACGAAGGAGGTTTTTATATGGCTATACTGCTGAACGATCCAAAGCTATCTGCCATTAGTGAAAAAGTCAGAAACGGTGAACGATTGACAATTGAAGACGGCCTTACTTTATACAATACTCCCGACCTGTTATCTGTTGCCCAACTTGCCAATGAAGTAAATCAACAGAAAAATGGTGACAATGTATACTTCATCGAAAATATGTACATCAATCCAACGAACGTATGCGAAGCAAGCTGCTCCTTTTGTGGATTTAAGCGTAAGCCTGGGGAAGAAGGCGCTTATACGATGGACTCAGATGAATTGTTGCGCTATGTAAATGAACGTTGGAATGACAATATTAACGAATTCCACATCGTGGGTGGCCACAATACGGATGTGCCTTTTGATTATTACTTAGACACCATTCGCACGCTGAAGAAGAATTTCCCAAATACAACGGTAAAAGCTTACACAGGCGCAGAAATTGAGTTCTTTGCTCGTCATGCAGGTCTTTCAATGCGTGAAGTGTTAGAAGAACTTATTAAAGCTGGTCTTGATACGTTACCAGGTGGCGGTGCAGAAATCCTTACAGAGAGGTATCGTGCGAAGATGAGCCCTGACAAAGCTTCAACAGATGAATGGTTAGAAGCTCATGAAATTGCACATGATCTCGGACTTCGCACGCATGCAACGATGCTTTATGGCTCAATCGACACTTATGAAGAACGACTCATTCATATGGATCACTTCGTCAGCTCCAAGATAAAACAAACGGGTTTATGGTATTCATTCCACTAGCCATGCAGCCCCGTAAGCAAAGTGCCGGTTTAACGAGGCGTACATCTGCATTTGATGATATGCGCACAATTGCAATCTCACGTCTTATGCTAGATAACTTTGATCACATTAAGGCGTATTGGATTAATATTGGACCTCAGCTTACTCAAATGGCGCTCACGTACGGCTCTAGTGATATTCACGGGACGTTAATTGAAGAAAGAATTTCACATTCAGTAGGTGCCTTAACATCACAAGGTATTACAAGAAAAGAACTCATCCACATGATCAAGGGTGCAAACAAAACCCCTGTAGAGCGTGATACATTCTACAACGTCATCAAAACTTACTAATGATTGTTGTTCTAAACGACCGGGCAAACCCCGGTCGTTTATTATAATTGGCTTAACATCCAAAACAATGATATGATAAGGGGTAGCGACTTTACAGCCACCAACGTGTATACGTTTAGGATAGATTCTACATTGAAAGGAAGATGACGCTTGATTACTTGTGAAAATGTCGGGCTAAGATACGGGGATAAGAAATTATTCCAGGAAGTAAACATCCAGTTCAATCCAGGGAACTGCTATGGTTTAATTGGTGCCAATGGTGCGGGGAAGTCTACATTCCTCAAAATTCTCTCAGGAGAAATTGAATCCCAAGATGGTCATGTGCATTATGCGAAAGGCCAACGTCTTGCTGTACTAAAGCAAGACCACTTTGCCTATGAGGAATATGAAGTTTTAGAAACGGTTATTATGGGTCATAAACGCCTATACGAGATTATGAAAGAAAAAGATGCAATTTATATGAAGCCAGACTTTAATGATGAAGACGGCATGCGCGCTGCAGAACTTGAAGGTGAATTTGCCGAGATGAACGGGTATGATGCTGATAATGAAGCGGCCCAACTTTTAAATGGTCTAGGCATTGGTGCAGAATATCATTATAAGAAAATGTCAGAGCTTGAAGGTGGAGAAAAGGTCAAAATTCTTCTCGCTCAAGCACTTTTCGGTAGCCCTGACATTCTCCTTCTCGATGAGCCGACGAACCACTTGGACATTCAAGCGATTCATTGGCTTGAAGAATTCTTGATTAATTTCCAGAACACTGTCATTGTCGTGTCTCACGATCGCCATTTCTTGAATAAAGTATGTACCCATATTGCTGACATTGATTACGGCAAGATCGAACTGTTTGTCGGAAACTACGATTTCTGGTATGAGTCTAGCCAGTTAGCAAGAAGAATGGCGAAGGATCAAAACCGTAAAAAAGAAGAGCAAGTGAAAGAACTGAAAGAATTTATTGCGCGCTTTAGTGCCAACGCTTCAAAATCAAAGCAAGCCACATCTCGAAAGAAAACGTTGGACAAAATTGAACTCAACGACATTAAACCATCTTCTAGAAAAACACCGTATGTCGCATTTAAACCTGATCGCGACATTGGAAACGACTTGTTAACCGTTGAGAACTTGTCAAAGACGATTGACGGGAAGAAAGTTTTGGATAATGTCAGCTTCACATTGCAGCCTGATGAGAAAGTCGCATTTGTCGGAAGTGAAGAAACCGCAAAAACGACGCTGTTCCAAATTCTATCAGGTGAACTTGAACCAGATGAAGGAACGTACAAATGGGGAGTAACAACGAGTCAATCGTACTTCCCGAAAGACAACTCAGCGTTCTTTGAAGGTGTTGATCTAACGCTTGTTGACTGGCTTCGTCAGTACTCGCCAGAAGATCAGACAGAGAGCTTTATTCGAAGCTTTCTCGGACGCATGCTCTTTAGTGGTGAAGAAGCGTTGAAAAAAGCTAAAGTATTGTCAGGTGGAGAGAAAGTACGTTGTATGCTTTCGAAAATGATGCTTAGCGGGTCTAATGTTCTCATCTTAGATGAGCCAACGAACCACTTGGACCTTGAAGCGATCACAGCAGTGAACCTCGCACTGACTGACTTCAAAGGATCCGTGCTGTTCTCCTCTCACGATCATCAGTTTATCCAAACTGTTGCAAACCGTATCATTGAATTCACACCAAATGCGGTGCACGATAAGCAAATGTCTTACGATGAGTATTTGAAAGAAATGAACCTCATAGAACAATCATAAAATGACTACAACGACTGGCAAAGGGATGAAAAGCCCCTTTGCCAGTCGTTTTTATTTCGATTTGCTAACTTCCTATGCTCGACGTTAGAGAGTAGACCTCCCTTCCGGTTAACCAATTGGCTTTTCTGTACGAGAATACCGACCTAAAGCGACTGCCCACTTAAGAGCGGTCAGAGTAGTTATGTGACAAGTGCAATATTTCTTCCCTCCGCTCGGTCTTGCACTTGACTGTGAACAGAACTCGCCCCTCTCTCCGGTGCAATGACCTATTTTTATTACAATATTGTTACAACATTAATATAAATGTAATATTTCGAGTTTATACATTTGGCTACCGGGTATAGATAAGTAAGGTCAGAAAGAAAAATCATTAGAAAGGGGCAATACCGATGAAACCGCTCATGCTTGTAGCAATGGGAATAACGGCTTCTACACCGATTGCCGCTGATGACACTAACGAAGAGACGACACCATTCACTGCCGACACATTTGAAATGCAACCTGAGGAGCTTGTCGAAGAATTATCTCTCGTTCAAGAACATACGATGGATATTCTAATGACAGATGATTACGCGTTCCCTAGATGGGAGCTTGAAAACTTCTATACACCTGAGCTTTCAGCAACGCTTCATCACCAATGGAATGAAGATGCCTATATTCAGCCATTTCGATGGGAAGATTACACCATCGTTGACCAACTTGTTCATAATGATGTTGAAGAAGTAACTGTTACGACTCCACATTGGGTGGACGGAGAACAAGTTGCGACCGTTGACATTACAACCTCGTCCATTGAAGATGGAGCAGGAAATCGCGCATATTTCGATGAGACGTATGAGTTTATTTATGACCAAACGACCGGGAACTTCCTTATCACAGGCATTGTCATTGAGCAAACTTGGTAACTAAGCTTATCAAAAGTGACACGGTACGAAACGACCTGAACTTATGTTCAGGTCGTTTTTACTTTTTTTAACAGAGTGTTCAACATCTTATTACGAAATTTAAATCCCCTCCATTTGTACTCAACACTTGTTGTTTACAATGTAACTAGAAAACTTATTGGAGGGATGCAAAGTGGTTACATTTTCAATCATTGGAGACTTACATTATTCAATTGGTGAAAGCGAATCAGAAGAAATGATGGAACTAAAGAATCGTTTTTTCCAACACTTCCTAACTGAATTTTTCTCCTTACAATCTGATTTTCACGTGTCTATTGGTGATCTCACACATCACGGAAAGCGAGAGGAAATACAAAGTATATACGCAAAAATCAATCATTTATCTGCTAGCTTTCAACATGTACTAGGAAATCATGATCTCTATGAGCTAACTAAGGATGAAATTGTACAGCTTACAGGTCAGCCACGCTATCATGCCTATTCTTGCAGTGAAGGGCGCGTCATCCGCTTGGATTCCACACGTGAGAAGCGCCCAGATAACTGGAGTGGTGTTATTGACAACGAGCAGTTTTATTGGCTGAAACAACAAATAGACTCCCATCAAAATGAACCCCTCATTATTTTCTCTCATCACCCCCTCTATAACACAACAACACGTTCAAGTGAGTTTAACGGTTCTATTATTAAAGAAGACCCCATCCACGAATTACTCCAAAATCATAAACCAGGTGGTTATTTTTTCTGTGGTCATTGTCATACCCACTCGATTTGTCGAGAAGATAATTGGTGCTACATTCAGACGGCTGCAGTTTATGATCATCCCGTTATTAGAACAGTCTCCATAAAAAATCGTACATTAAAAACCACACTCCATGAAATTGATGATATTGAATTGAAGAATAATGCGAAGAAAATACACGATAGCTTGTATGAAAAAATTACACCTTTTGACCCTTATGGGCATTTTACAGATCGTTCCCGTAAATTCGTACTCATTTAGGAGGCAGTGCGCGATGGCAAAAATCACATTTCATAATATCACGAAAAAATTTGGGGATGAAACCGTCATACCTACTATGAACATGGAGATAAAAGATGGCTCATTTACTGTGCTCGTTGGTCCTTCAGGCTGCGGAAAATCAACGACTTTACGTATGATTGCTGGTCTTGAAAAGCAGAGCAGCGGAGATATCTTCATTGGTGATCGCTGTGTGAATGATATCTCTGCAGGAAAACGAGATGTGGCCATGGTCTTTCAAAATTACGCGCTATATCCAACAATGACTGTTTGGGGAAATATAGAATTCGGTTTAAAAAATAGAAAAATACCTAAATACGAAAGAAAACAACTGATCGAGGAAATCACAGAAATCGTTGGGCTGACTCCGTATTTACACAAAAAACCACAAAAATTATCTGGTGGACAACGTCAACGTGTTGCCCTTGCACGAGCGATGGTAAAAAAACCAGAAGTATTCATACTTGATGAGCCGCTTTCAAACTTAGATGCCAAGCTCCGTCATCAAATGCGGGCTGAACTCGTGCAGTTACACCAGAGGTTAGGAACGACTTTCGTCTATGTTACACACGATCAAGTTGAAGCGATGTCAATGGCAGACGAAATCGTTTTGCTCGATAAAGGTGAAGTCCAACAGATTGCTGCCCCACTTACGATGTATGACTACCCTAAAAACTTATTTACCGCACAATTTATCGGTACACCCCCCATGAACATTATTGACACAACAATGCTGCCCGCAGCGACCTGGAAGAAAAGCATACCTACAAAAATTGGGTTTCGTCCTGAAAAAATAATGCTTGCAGCTCAACCGAGTCGTTTGCATTTCTCACTGCCCTGCACCGTCCTTGCTCGCGAAACACTTGGCACTGAAATTATTTACCAACTCGATACCTTTGCCGGCACCTTATTTGCAAAAACTTTTCAACAACCAATAATCAACTCGAAAAATCTTTACTTGACTGTGAAAGAAGAAGATATTTACTCCTTCAAGAAAAACAATTCATGCATTGCACCCCCTAAAGGAGTCGAGCGAGAAATAAAAGGAATCGTCCAATGAACCACTTATGGATGACTCTCCGGCCGTATACGATGATCGCACCCGCATTGCTTGTTTTTTTGCTGTTTTTCATCTATCCAATTGGCTATATGGTATATCTAAGTTTCCATGATTGGAACTTCATAAGTCCCGATAAAAACTTTGTAGGAATGAATAACTATCGTGCATTATACGATCATCCAGAATTTCTCCAATCTGTGGAGAATACCGTCATATTTACATTATTAAGTGTAGTGATCACTACGGTTATTGCACTTTTGCTTGCTCTTTGGATTAACAAACCAACGAAGCTATATGGATTTGTACAAGGCGCTATTTTTAGCCCCCACATTATCTCTCTTGTCTCCATTGCTATGCTTTGGATGTGGTTGATGGACCCTCAATATGGTTTATTAAATTGGCTCCTTGAACTTTTTGGACTGCCCCAATCAGAATGGTTAGCTTCCCCAGACACTGCACTGTATTCCTTAGTCATTGTGGCTATTTGGAAAAGCGTTGGATTTAATACACTTATTCTTATCGCCGGTCTTCAGAGCATACCTTCGTACCTTTACGAAGCTGCCGAACTTGACCAATCAAGTACATTCACATCTTTTTTAAAGATCACATTGCCGTTAATTTCTCCAACGCTCTTCTTTCTAGTAATTATTAATGTGATCAGCAGCTTTCAAGTGTTCGAAACGATCGACATTATGACACAGGGCGGACCTTTAAATTCAACAAGCACTCTCGTTTACTTCATATATGAATATGGGTTTCGTTTCTTTCAACTTGGCTATGCTTCTGCAGCTGGGGTCGTACTTCTTATCGTACTTTCAATCTTTACCGTTCTTTACTTCTTGCTCGTGAGTCGTCGCGTTCATTATCAATAAAAGGCAGTGATTGTCGTGAGAATCCATCAATTGTTTTTGAAACTGTTGAACGTCACTAGTCTCGTTTTGATTATTTTGATTTTCGCTACGCCCTTTGTTTGGATGGCTGTAACTTCAGTCAAGTCGCTGAGTGAAACGATCACGTTCCCACCCGTCTGGATTCCTGAAACCATTCGTTTTGAAAATTTTACCCTAGCATGGGAGTCCGGTCCTTTTTTTAGATACTTAGTCAACAGCCTAATCGTCACATTTTCCATCCTTATCCTACAATTTCTAACCATTGTCCCTGCAGCGTATGCGTTTGCTCGTTATCAATTCTTTGCAGATCGTACATTGTTCGCGCTAACAATGATTACACTTATGATTCCAACACAATTAATCTTTTTACCTGTGTATCTGCAATTTAGCTCTTGGGGAATTTTAGATACTCACCTCGCACTGATCTTACCATTCGCAGCCAATGCTTTTGGAATTTTCATGCTACGGCAAAGCTTTAAACAAGTGCCTGAAGAATTACTAGAAGCCGCTCGACTCGATCAAGCAAGTGAATGGAAGATTATTTATAAAATTATGGTCCCTATGGCAAAACCAACAATTATCACCCTTTTACTTTTCAGCTTCATTACACATTGGAACGACTATTTCTGGCCACTTGTCATGACAACCTCAGATTCAAGTCGAACACTCCCTGTAGGAATCGCAGCATTGACCAATGTAGAAGGGGGAGTTGCCTGGCATATTATGATGGCTGGAAATATGATTCTTGTCGTACCGATTCTAATCATGTTCTTCTTTGCTCAACGTCAAATTATTCGTGCGTTTGTCTATACAGGCGTCAAATAATACTAAAAAAGGAGCTACCCTTATGCGGAAACCTAATTTTTATTTACTCGTCATTTCAATGTCAGCACTAATGCTTACAGCTTGTGGAGAAAACGAAGGTGAATCAACAGAGGCGACCGAATCGCTTTCAAATGATCCGATTGAGATAGAATATTGGTATGCGTTTGGTGATAAGATTGGTGAGAACAACGAAGCGCTTGTGGAACAATTTAACGAAGTCCAAGATGATATCATTGTCCATGCCCACTACCAAGGCAATTACGAAGACTTGCATTCCCAAACACAAGCAAGCATTGCAGCAGGAAATGCTCCACATGTTACCCTTAATGAAATTGCTTCAATGGGGGCCTTTGCAGAAGCTGGTATGACCGAAGACCTTACATCTTATATAGAAGAAGACAATATTGACCTTAACGACTTTGTAGAAGGATTAATGGGCAACTCTTATATTGGGGAAGGTATCTACGGACTTCCCTATCTTAGGAGTACACCAATTCTATATGTTAACAAAACGATGATGGAAGAAGCCGGACTCGACTCTTCAGGACCTGAAACGTGGGAAGAATTTGAGGAGTATGCGCGTGCATTAACGAATGACGAGGGCGGTGTCGGAATGACCATGCCGGTAAACATTTGGTTTTACGAAGCCTTTGTCAAACAAAGCGGTGGATCGGTGTTAAATGATGATGAGACTGAAGCTACTTTTAATGAAGCTCCAGGGGTCGCAGCGGTTGAGTTTATCCAAAGAATGCACGATGAGGGGACCATTAAAGTTCCTACAGGAGACGAAGCAGGGCAAATCGCTCTTCAAGATTTTACCAATCAAAACGCTGGCATGGTATTCAGCTCTACAGCTGATCTAACAAACTACCTATCCATAGCTGAAGAAGCTGGCTTTGAAGTAAACACCGCTTTTATGCCTCAAAACGAACAATACGGCACACCAACAGGTGGCGCAAACCTTGTTATGGTATCAGGACACCCTGAAGAAGAAAAGATGGCAGCTTGGGAATTTATTAAATGGATGACAGAGCCGGAACAGACGATTACTGCAAGTACAAACACAGGTTACCTTCCAATGAGAGAGTCCGCAATTGAAAGTGAGGAAATGGAGTCCTTATACGAGCAAGTCCCTCAATATAAAGTGGCTGTTGACCAACTTGAGTATGCAGGTCCTCGTCCACTAAACGCTAATTACGCCCAAGCTCAAAATATATTGAACGATGCCATTACATCTGCATTAATTGAGGACAATCAAACACCACAAGAAGCGTTAGATGAAGCAGCAGAACGGATTAACAGCTTATTAAAGTAGAAAAAAGGATCATCAACTGATGATCCCTTTTTACTACACTTTTGAACCCTTTACATCTTCATACGTTTTTCGGTTGGCGACGTAGTTTTCTTCAAAGCATTTGATATCAATTAGCACAGTGCGATCTTGTTGAATCGCTTTTTGAAAGGCCGGAAGAAACTCATCTTTTGACTTCACTTCCATGCCAATCGCACCCATCCCTTCAGCCACTTTTGCAAAGTCTACTTCTCCTAACGCCGTACCAATTACCTTATCTGGATAGTACATTTCCTGGTGCATGCGAATGGTTCCATAATTTTGGTTATCAAATAGCAAGATGATGATAGGAGCTTTATGCCTTACGGACGTTTCAATCTCTTGAATGGTCATCATGCCTCCACCGTCACCGTTAAATGATACAACCGTTCGGTGTGGTTCTGCGATTTTTGCTCCAATCGCTGATGGGATGCCATAGCCCATCGCCCCATTCGTTGGACCTAAAAACAGGTGTGAATCTTTAATAACGAGTTGGTTGTGCAACCATGTGGCAAAGTTTCCTGCATCACATGTAATGACGGCATTTGGATCCAATTCTTCATTTAACGTCTCCATTACGTGGCTATAGATTGAATCATCCTTTTCTACAGCCATCAACTCACTATGAGACTTGCGACACACTTTTTGCCAATCACTCCAATCCCTTTCTACCACAACGTCAGTAAAGGCTTGCAGCGCATTGACAGCATGAGAGACAATGCCTAAATCAGGTGGGTAGACTTTTCCAATTGTACTCTCGTCTATATCAATATGGATAAGCGTCTGGTCCCAATGTAACAACGTATAATCTTGAGAAGTCGCTTCTGAAAGCCTTGTTCCTATCGCAATGACAAGGTCCGCTTCTTTAAAATGATCTACAAGTGTTGGCGCCGCGGCAAGGCCATATGGCCAATGTACGCTTCATGATCATTATCAATAATTCCTTGTCTACGGAACCCCGCAACGAGTGGTAGTTTGAATTTCTCGACAAACCGGCGTAATGCCAACTCGCCTTCTGATGAACTTACCCCACCACCTGCAATGACGATCGGCTTCTTAGCTGCTCCAAACAAACGTTGGAATGTTTCGACTTCAATCGTTGAAGGTGCAGGAGCTGGAATGGAAGTAGGGGGACCAAAGTTCATCGTTGTCGTTTCTGTCAGCATATCTTCAGGTAACGAGACAATAACCGGACCTGGTCTACCTGTTTGCGCGACGCGAAAGGCTTTTTGAACGAGTTCAGGAACCCGGTGACTGTCACGAATTTCTGTCGTCCATTTGGCAATTTCATTGAAGTTATGATCAAAGTTCACTTCTTGGAATCCTTCACGGCCGAGAAATTCACGCTTTACTTGACCTAGAAAAACGACCATTGGTGTGGAATCTTGAAATGCAGTATGCACGGCGATGGAGATATTCGCTGCCCCAACACCTCTTGTAGCCATAGCAACGCCGACCTTGCCTGTGGATCTTGCGTACCCCTCCGCCATAAAACCGGCACCGCCTTCATGCCTGTTCACGATCAATTCAATGCTCTCTTGTCCTTCAAGCGCATCAAGCACTGCCAAAAAACTTTCCCCAGGCACTGTAAATGCCCGTGTAACATTCTCAATCTTCATACACTCTACTACAGCTTCTCCTGCAGTCATTGTTTTTTGGTAACGCATGTCGATTCCTCCTCTTATTAATCAAGAAAGGGGGTCTCTGCACATGCATGACCCCCTTTAGATTAGAGCAATTCGTATTGCTTATGAAGATCTCTAACAGCCGCAACGAGCGCGTTTGCGGCCTTACCTTTATAATACTCTTCGACAAGTTTCTCCGCTTCTTCTGGGCCCTCCCTAAGCTAGTCCCTTTGAGAAGGTCATGGATGTATTGGCGGCCATGATCGGTCGCTAATGTACAAGAAGCCTCAAGGATCACGCCATACTTATAATCAACTTCCGCGGTAATGGTCAATGTGTCGAACACGCTTTTCGCTGCCATACCTTGTGGTAACTTTGCATGTCCTGCAATAAAACGCGTGTGCAAAAATGCGATCGAGACCCTCTCCTTTTACGATTCGTCTACTGATCTAACGCCATTGTTGCCAATGTACGTACCATCACGCCAGTTCCACCTTTTGGTCCCATTGGCGTGACACGATCAAGGAATGATGTACCGGCAATATCCAAGTGAACCCATGGAGTGTCTTTTACAAATGATTGTATGAAAAGACCTGCCGTAATACTTCCTGCTAATCGGCCTGGAGCATTATTCAAGTCAGCAACGTCTGTTTGCTTAAGCATCTCATAGTAATGAGGATGTGTCGGAAAGCGCCAGATCGATTCTCCCGATTGTTTCGCTGCTTGCTCTGCTTGAGCATAAAAATCATCGTTATTCGATACCGAACCCGTAACGACGTCACCAAGAGCAACGACACATGCACCTGTAAGGGTTGCAACATCAACAATTTTCGCTGCACCGAGATGCTTTGCATAAGACACACCGTCCGCAAGAGCAAGTCGACCTTCAGCATCGGTATTCGTCACTTCAATCGTTTGCCCATCAAATGAGCCAATTACGTCACCGGGACGCATAGCCTGTCCATTTACCATATTCTCTGTAGACGGAATGACGGCCATTACATTCACGTCTGGCTGAAGGTGACCCACGACTTCCATCGCACCAAGTACGGAAGCCGCACCCCCCATGTCAGACTTCATCGTTTTCATACCATCCGCTGGTTTCAATGAATACCCGCCTGTATCATAAGTTAAACCTTTTCCGACAAAAGTGAGGGGTTCGCTCCACGTTTCTTGCCCTTGATATCGAAGAACAATCATTTGCGCTGGCAGATCTGAACCTTTGTTCACTGAAAGTAACGCGTCCATACCCATTTCTTCAAGTTGTTCATTGCCCAACACATCAAATGAGAAATGGTCAAAACGGCTTGCCAATGCTCTTGCTTCACCAGCAAGCGCTACTGGGGTCAGATCATTGGCCGGAATGTTTACGAGTGTTCTCGCTAGATTTACCCCTTTTGCCGTCGCTGTTCCAGCTGCAATAGCCGCCTCATTCGCCTCACCGTTTGTATAGAAAGTGATCCTTTGATCTGGTTTTTCTTGTTTATTTGTTTTGTACGCATCAAAGGTGTATGTGGACACATGCCCCATCTCTGCAGCTGCTTGTGCAACATTGGTAGAATCAAAGCGATCATTCGTAAAAGTATCGATTAACACCGCTACTTTCGCATCGTCTGAAGCAGCTTGGAAACCTGCGCCTAATGACTCTTTCAAAGATGAAATTTCCGTATCGTCCCCCTTTCCAACAAAAATGAGCGTCGTCCACTCACTTCCTGATGGGACCGTAAAGCTTGTTACTTTTCCTTTTTGCTTTTTTATGTGTGGATATTTCTTATTAAGCAGATCATGTAAGTTATTCGTTCCATGAGTTAATGCGTCTGGTAACCCCGCATCTTCCGTGCCGACACCAATAATCACCGCTGATTCGCTTGTTTCTAACGACCATTCTTTTTTATACGTATACATGTTGTTTCGCCCCCAACTGAAAATTCTCTGTACGCATAAACATAAAAACAAACGAAGGCTACTCCTGCATCTTCTGCAGCAGCTAGCCACGTTTGTTCAATTGTACAGAGCAAAAAGCCTCTGTCTATATGATACCCTCTTTTTTAGATCATCAATCGTTTTTTGATCAAAATTAAACCATTCCGACAAAAATGATGCCGTATGCTCTCCAAGTGTGGGTGGTGCGCTGTTGACATCTAACGCATGCCCATCAGATAGAATCGGGTTTCTAACCCCTTTGTACGTTCCAAGTGATGAATGAGAATGCTCAACGACCATGTCTCGATGTTTTACTTGGTCATGCTGGAATACTTGCTCAATGTTGTTCACTGGTCCACAAGGTACTTGATTTGCTGCCAATTTCTCCGCCCATGCATCCGCTCGTTCTGTCTTAAATACTGATTCAAGAATTGCTCTTAGCTCACTTCGATGAGCGATGCGGTCGGCATTCGTACGAAAACGAGGGTCCTCGGCTAATGACTCTTGGCCAATGACGTTGCACAGTGCAGCAAACATCCGGTCGTTGCCAGCAGCGATCATGAGCGGCTTGTCACGACAAAGAAAGGTTTCATACGGTGTAATATTCCCATGCGCATTTCCTGCGCGTTTGGACACATGCCCGTTCATCAAATAGCTACTGGAAATGTTGGCAAGGGAACTCACTTGAACATCTAGCAAAGAGAGATCAATGTGCTGCCCTTTTCCACTCTCGTCTCGTGAACGTAATGCCGCTAGAATGCTAATGCACACATAATGGGAAGTCATAATATCTACAACAGGTGTGCCGACACGTGTCGCCTCTCCATCTGCTTCGCCAGTGACATCCATAAGTCCAGCGACTGCTTGAATGACAGGGTCATACCCTGGCTGTTTATGATAAGGACCGTCTTGCCCGTATCCAGTCACAGAACAGAGAATTAATCTCGAATTTATCGAAGTGAGATGCTCATAGCTTAAGCCGAGTCGCGCGAGTGTTCCAGCTTTAAAGTTCTCTACGACCACATCTGCCTGGCGGACCATGTCTTCAAACAAGCTTCTGCCTCGCTCACTTTTCAAGTTCAATGTAATGGACTTTTTGTTGCGATTTGCTGACAAGTAGTACGTGCTTTCTTCCCCGGAGAACGGCCACCAGTGCCGAATGTCATCACTTCCTCCAGGCTGCTCGACACGCACAACTTCTGCTCCTAAATCGGCAAGCAACATCGTGCCGAGCGGCCCTGCTAATACTCTAGAAAGATCGAGGACTTTCACACCTTTTAGTGCTCCTTGCATCATCTACCTCCAGTATGAGTTAGTCTTGTGCGATTGTTGACTTTTCAAAAGGCCACGCAGGTAACATCTTTCGGAGTGGTTTATCTTCTGTATACCCAAGCGCATATCGTGCTTGCATCAGTGTATGAATTTCACGCGTTCCTTCATAGATTACGGGAGCTTTTGAGTTCCGTAAATACCGCTCGACAGGATACTCATTGGAATATCCGTATGCTCCATGTATTTGAACAGCATCATTCGCTGCTTCGTTCGCAAAGTTACACGATTGCCATTTGGCAAGTGATGTTTCCCGAGTATTCCGAACGCCTTGGTTTTTCAATTCCCCTGCCTTGAACACGAGCAGGCGACTGATTTGTAGGTTGGCTTCCATGTTGGCAATCATCTGTTGGACGAGTTGATGCTTCCCAATTTCTGTACCAAATGTCTTTCGTTCATGACAGTAAGATACAGATGCTTCCAAGCTTGCCATAATGAGTCCACATGCTCCTGCAGCGACAGTGAATCGACCATTATCCAACGCAGACATTGCAATTTTGAACCCTTCTCCTTCTTCACCTAACAGATTTTCTTTTGGAATCTTTACGTTATCAAAGAAGATCTCACCTGTATTTCCTGCACGAATGCCAAGCTTGCCTTTAATCGCTTTCGAGCTGAAGCCTTCAAAATCACGTTCCACGATGAATGCCGATATGCTGGAATGCTTTTTGTCTTTCTCGCCGGTATAGGCAAATACGATAAATGTATCTGCTACATCACAGAGGGAAATCCATGTTTTTGACCCATTCAACACATAGTGGTCGCCATTTTTCTTCGCTGTTGTATTCATCGCAGCCACATCAGAACCTGCATTCGGTTCTGTCAATCCGAACGCGCCAATTTTCTCACCTTGCGCTAGTGGCGTTAAGTATTTTTGTTTTTGTTCATTGTTCCCCCATTGCAGAATTGTCATGCTGTTGAGACCGATGTGCACAGAAGCAGCCGTCCGAAACGCCGTATCCCCACGCTCCAACTCTTCACATACAATGGCGAGTGTGTTGTAATCCATACCGCTTCCACCATATTGCTCAGGAATACAAATGCCCATAAATCCAAGGGTGGACATTTGGTCAACCACACTGCGTTCAAAGTGCATGTTCTCATCCCACTCACCGATGTGCGGAATAATCTCTTTATCCACAAAATTCCGTACCGTTTTTTGAACCATTTTTTGTTCTTCGCTTAATGTAAAATTCATCGTATACCCTCTCCATTCTCATTTGTAGACGCAAAAAAGCCAGTCTACTCCCATTAAAAGTAAACTGGCTGACAGTCTTAGAGATCACCATGGCTAGGCAGCATAAGACTTGAACAGTTCATCATTTGGTCACAATTATATGACTAGTTTGATCATTTGTCAATTCTTTCAGAATTATTCTGCGATCACATAGGCTTTTGCCATCAGCTCCAAAAACCGATGGATGCTGTCCTCCGTGTGCACCATGCTCTTTAAAATTTGATGGACTTCTTTTAAGTCTTCATCCGAAGCCATCAGAATTTCCCCGATAATATAATCGCTTTCCATCCAATGAAAAACCCCGTCTAAAAAAAACGTATAGACACGGGGCTCTTCAGGATATTGGCTGAAAAATCGCTGAATGTATGTTACATATTTCTCTCCATCCATGCTGCGTTGCCCCTTAGCTTTGATACTTTAAACTATGCAGCAGCGAAGTAAGAGTGACGCCAAATGACTGGATTTCAAAAAGTTAATGAAGATCACTATAAACAGAACTCTCCTGAACAGATGGTCGCGGCTTTTCCACGCATCCACACATGATCATTTTCACTCGACCACGTAATGTAGAGGTCTCCACCTGGCAAATGGACGGTTACTTCCTCGTCTTTCTTACTTTTCTCATTCAAGACAGCCGCCACAACAGCAGCACATGCACCGGTGCCACAAGCTTGTGTGATGCCACTACCCCTTTCCCATACAGCAAAATCAATCTCTTGTTCAGTTTTCATTTGAATAAATTCTACATTTGTTCCTTCTGGAAAGATTGTCGCTTGTTCAATGAGCGGACCGACGGTCTGCACATGAGCCGTGTCCAAATGGTCAGAGAATAGAACAGCGTGTGGATTGCCCATTGATACCGCTGTGAGAGCATGCACTTCTTCGCCGAAAGAAATACGTTCATTTATGACAAGTTCATCATCATTTCCTCGCATGGGGATCGCCGCTCGTTCGAGTGCAGGGATGCCCATGTCGACGGTTACTTCATCCACATGACCATTCTCTTTTGGGTGCACTTCAGCAGTGACGATCCCTCCTAGCGTTTCAATCGTGAATGTGTTTGACCGGACAATACTCGCTTCATACACATATTTGGAGACGCACCGCAAACCATTGCCACAGTTTTTCGCCTCTGACCCATCATTATTGAACACACGCATACGAATATCCGCTGTATTTGAAGGTAATATTAAAATCATTCCGTCTGAGCCAATACCTGTATACGGATTGGCGACGCGAATCGCCGTGTTTTTTAATTGTTCTTCTTTAGGGATTTCATGATGAAACCCGTCTACATAAATATAACTATTGCCCAGTCCATGCATCTTCGTAAATTTCACAAGCAGTTCCTCATTTCCTTAAACGTTCCGTCGTCCAAAAATAGTCATCATCAGCATGCATGATCACCATAGAATAGTTGCAACATGGCAAAATCAGTGTCGTTTTCACACCATCAAATGCATCGCGCAATTGTTTTTGTTTCATATAGGTTAACACATTCGGCTCATTGCACTTTGGGCACTCATCAAAATAAACGTCCCCGCCGATGCGATCATACGGCCACGTGTTTTGAAACGGAAGCAACTCCATTCTCTCATCTACTCCCTTACATTATTCAAGCAATGTTTACGTAACGTGAAGAGCATGTTGCACAAACTGCAACAACGCTCGTTTTTGTTTGACAATCTCTTCTTCTGGAGGAGCAGCGTGTAAATAAGCTTGTTCTGCACTGCTTTCAATAACCCCAATCACAAGCCTCGCACTACTACTTGGCTCCACGTGTTCCCCGATCATTTCGTTTCTTTGTGCTTCTTCCAATCGCCATGTCATCCATGCATAAAACGGCTCGTAAATCTCTTCCCATTCGCGCAAATGCTCGGTAGATGCGAGCCCTGCGTAAACGAGTGCGTGGAGCTCCCGATATTCTTTTAGATTATCATAGACCGTTGCTATAATATCTTCGAGCTGCTTCGCAAAACACCCTTTTTTATCAACGGTTTTTTCAAGTTTCTTCACAAGTGTGTTGACTAACTCTTCAGCAATGGCTGGCATAACGGAGAGCTTAGAAGAAAAATACAAATAGTACGTGCCTTGTGCTATGCCCGCAGCTTTGACGATATCGGATACTTTCGTACGCTCAATCCCGTTCTCTTTGAACACGTCAATGGCAGCTTGTACGATACGCTCCTTTTTATCCAAACGGTTCACCTCTAAACAATTCATAATCCATCATCATGGCTATATCCAATCATTGTCTTCAAGTTCTTTATAGATCTTCTCAAGCAGCTCATCTGCAGAGCTACCAGAAATTATTTTCCCTTCAACGATGGCGTAGTTTTTCTTGGCACAAAGGGTGCATTTCCCTAAACAACCATATTCTACCACATCTATATCTGCATCTCTTTCTAACGCCTCTAGTACGGGATGGGTACCTTCGGCAAGGTTGCTCATACAAAATTCTACAATAGGGATCAAACGTCTTCACCATCCTGCCTTTGTGTCATCGTATCCAATCCCTATAGCTACCGTCAATCTTTAGACTAGATCAACGGTTTTGAAACTACTTACAACAGTTGTTGTCAGGATTGAAGAGAATCGTTATACTTTAAGAGGTGCAATCCTTACGAAATGATTTTTACATAGATTCTGTTTTCAGCGAGCGATTTAACGAGAACCGATCACGCGAATCGCTCAACCAGTGTCATTTTTCAACAAAAGGGGTCCTTCACTATGAAAAAACTTGTCATATTGGGCGGCGGTTACGGTAGCATGAAGATTATGCAACAGTTAAGCGCAAAAGACTTGCCTGAAGACTACGAGATTGTTCTCGTTGACAAACTTCCTTACCATTGTATAAAAACGGAGTATTATGCGCTAGCAGCAGGCACAGAATCAGATCACGATATTCGTGTTCCTTTCCCAAAACATGTGCGCAGACACTTTGGACACGTTCAACATATCGATGTTGAATCAAGAACGATAACGCTTTCTGGTGATCAGCATGACCCAGAGACTTTAAGCTATGACAAGCTCGTCATCGGCCTCGGTGCTGAAGACAAATACCACGGTGTCCCAGGGGCTAGCGAGCATACACATAGTATTCAAAGCATGGAAAGCACAAGGAAAACTTACGAGGCCATTAGTAATTTACCACCTCGCGCTACCGTTTCAGTTGTCGGAGCCGGGCTTTCTGGCGTAGAATTGGCCGCTGAATTGCGTGAGAGTCGCCACGATTTGACCATTCATTTGTTTGATCGAGGAGAAACGATTCTCCCGATGTTCCCATTACGGTTAAGTACCTATGTTACTTCATGGTTTGAAAAACATGATGTCGATATCGTTAGCAACTCTAATATTACTAAAGTGAGTGACGGTGCGCTCTACAATCACGATGAACGGGTACAGTCGGATGCCGTCATTTGGACTGCGGGCGTGCAGCCTGTTGAAGTCGTTCGGAATATGGAAGTTGAACAAGACCGTAAAGGTCATATCATTTTAACAAAGCATCATCACATTCCAAATCACCCCGATGTATTCGTCGTTGGAGACTGTGCAAGTCTTCCGTATGCACCGAGTGGACAACTTGCTGAAAAACAAGGGGAGCAAATTGTGATGATCCTTAAAAAGCAATGGGCGGGAGAGCCATTACCTGACACGATGCCTGAAATGAAACTCAAGGGAACCCTTGGTTCTTTAGGGAAGAAAAAAGGCTTCGGTGTGATGGGCGATAAAGCTTCTGTTAAAGGACGTGTCGCGCGGATTTTAAAGAGCGGCGTTCTCTGGATGTATAAATACCATAGCGGCGTGTAAAAAGGAGACGGGGCAACGTTGCCCGTCTCCTTTTTCTATACTGCTTCTCGGTTAATAATGTCGTCAATAGTACGATAAATGATTTTTAGCTTCGGATCTCCTTCAGCAACAATTTCTCCATTAATCGTCACAAGCGGATAAAACCGATCCTCTTCAATAATTTCTTCAGCCATTTGTTCATAGCCTTGTTTCGGTTGCCCAATATCAATGTACTCAAACTGAAACAATTGTTCAGGATACTTCCGATGTAACAAGGCTTGGAGCCACTCCATCGTCTCTTTGGATGAAGGCAAGTTCACACAACTTGCGCATTTTTTTTCGGCGCCATAAACCGCAACCTCAATTCCCACAAAAGACCGTCCCCTTTCCAGTTGTGATTCCATTTTACAACGAATTAGAGAAAAAATAACCCTAAACATGGATTTTTACACCTTTGGGTATTATAATAGGTGGTAAAGAAAGGAGTGTTTATGATGACAGAAACAGTAGATATCACAGGTCAAGTACAAGAAGTACTTGAGAAACTCCGCCCGTTCCTTCTTCGCGATGGTGGCGACGTTGAGCTCGTCGATATTGAGGATGGGATTGTGAAAGTTCGTCTCATGGGCGCTTGCGGTACTTGCCCTTCATCGACAATTACGCTAAAAGCAGGCATTGAGCGTGCGCTCGTTGAAGAAGTCCCAGGTGTAGTGGAGATTGAACAAGTATTCTAAATGCCTGTTTACAGGATTTCATACAAAAAACCACGATGAGAATCGTGGTTTTTTGATTGAGTCATACATCACTTACGAAACTTTATTCAAACAGAAAAACAGGTGATCTTGCTCCGTCTCAGAAACCGCGGGACTAGCAATGTGTATTTCCCCTAGCCGAGCTATGACTGTATAAGCTTATAAATCTCCACTTGTGAGAAGGAGGGGGCTGAAAAAACGAATCACTCTCTACGTTACTCGTGAGCGGGGCCGATCTACGCAACATGGAGCGTTGTGGTCGTAAGTTATCCCATCATTGAACCGTCTACGTGGGGAGAACTGGATCATAGGAAAAGATTATCTCGGGCGTGTAGCTTTGCAGTATTTGATGAAGGCGATGACATAGAGGAACTCGTTGAGAGTTGGAGTGTAAATGAGGATGGTTAACTCTATTCATATCAAATCGAAGAACTATATAGAATGAACTTAAGATTCTCCTATTTTGCGCTGTTGGGTTGGAGGGGTAGCGAGGTGCCATTATGCGCGCTAGTTTGCCTAAATTAACGATTCTGGCGATCATTCCGCTAAACTCCTGCGCAGTTTGTTCCAACTGGAGTGCAGATACCAGGCTGAAGGGCTAACGACACGTCGTCCCCGGCGGGGATTGTACACGTGATCCGGTAATCTGTTACCGAGTTTGCTCAATCTGTTCCCTAGTTTATGAGAATATACCGCTTTTGCTCCGATTTTCCCCAACTTGAGAACAGATTGGTCGCAACTCGAGCACAGTTTCCACTTCACCATGCTGACCATTGTTTGAGAGAATAAAATTGCTACAAACAATGGTAAGATCGAAGCTTTTTTCATAGTAAAACTCCTCAATTAGAATGGGATGTGTAGATATGATAAAAAAAGTCTTTTAATTTCATCGATGATAATTTTGAGTGGTTGCTTTTTTCAGAGCGACCCTGTTAATGATCAACCAGCCATTGTTCTTGTGAATATAAAAATAGAAGACAATAATCCAACTACAGAATATTCATTGCGATTAGCAAGTAGCTCAAAAAATTCTGAAATCGAAGGGCAGGATTTCAGGTTATTAACAACTAAAGATAAGCGGGTAAGTTTTAGGGCAGATACTAACAAGACGTATACGGCATTTGTTTCAAAAACATCAAAATCAAATGAAAGCGATAAACTTTATGATGATGTACAAGGTGCAGCGGGAGAGGACATTCTTGCTGAAGATACATTTCACCCAGAGGTTGGTGAGGATACCTGGGTCATTGAGCTAAATGATAAGTAAATTGATAAATATATCGCTTCCTAAGTCAAAAAAATTCAAGGTATTTATGCTCATACTTATCAATGTTTAAATATTCACTTAATAAATTACATTTGTTTAAATGATCAACGTAACTATTGAACTACTCGGCACTAAAGTACCGAAATTCCTAGAAGCACACCTTGACCAAGCATGATTGATGCTGGACAGCGGGCCTCGTTCATGGCTAAACGATCCCCGCAGTTCCTGCGGTTCTAAGTCCTTCTTGGAAGATGTTTTTGGCAGCGTTGATGTCGCGATCGTGATACGAAAAACAAAAAAATTAGAATTGACAAATATAAAGTGAGATAAGCATAAAAAAGATAAAGAATGAAATCCAATGAAAGAATTAAAAGCGTCACAAGGATAAAGTTCCCTGTGACGCTTTTTCGTTATGCAAACATAAAAGGATTTTTCATCTGAGCATGGGATCCCAGCAAAAAGGGTTCCTCATTTAAGAAAATCCCATCATAGACATAATCCATGTGGAATTTTCTACTTATAACAACCGAAACATTGTTTTATGTTTTTCAATTTCCCTTTTTTCAGTGAGCACTTATCCACGAAGCGCCACTTCGATTTATTTAGTTCCCCCACTTTAATTCCATGGATAATGTACAGCAATCTGATTGTGGATTTTGCGCAGGTAAGAATAGCTGTACAGCTATTCCAGTTGGTGTATAACTCACGTTTGTTCGAGCCGTAAACCCTGGTATCGCATGGATAAGGTGGTCCACATGTTCATCTTGCCCTTGTTGCGCAGCGTTAATGACTTGATATGAAAACTCCTGATTTTCAAAGGCGTGAAGTAACGTTTGACTTTGTTGGAGTAGCAGTTGAATTTCCTGGACGGATTCAGTCAACATCGTCGGGTCTGCAGGCGGGTAATTTCGATAAGCAGGATTGTGCTGATAAAAATGGTACGGACGATACCATCTCTGCATCCATTTTCCCCCTTTTTTTTCATCGTATGTGCATTCCAATGATGATGTGCTAAAGAGCGAATTTGAGGTGAAGCTGGCGAGCCATAGGACTCCGTTCGCATCCGTGATAATTTGGAGCCTTCTA
>NZ_BAXB01000021.1 GCF_000698145.1 Geomicrobium sp. JCM 19039 | reverse complement strand
TTGAGAGGGCAGGAAAATCGCTTCTATCTTTCATTCAGTTTTCAGCGGACAATATTATGAATCGTTGAATATAGATGGGCCTGTAGCTCAGCTGGTTAGAGCGCACGCCTGATAAGCGTGAGGTCGGTGGTTCGAGTCCACTCAGGCCCACCATCTATCTTAAGAACAACACATGGGGCCTTAGCTCAGCTGGGAGAGCGCCTGCTTTGCACGCAGGAGGTCAGCGGTTCGATCCCGCTAGGCTCCACCATACATAATGATTCAAGACAAGCAGATGTGCTTGTCTTTTTTGTGTTGGTTCACTTGCAACAAAGCGGCAAATATATTATATTAAAGTCAAAGATAGTCAAGGTCAGGGGGTGTGGATATGAGCAATAATATATCTGATGTGATTGAGCAATATTTGAAAGCAATCTTAACTGAAGAAGAACGAAATCTAATTGAAATTAAAAGAAGTGAGTTAGCGAAGCACTTTGAATGTGTTCCGTCGCAAATAAATTATGTAATTCGCACACGATTTACGGTTGAAAAAGGCTATATTGTGGAAAGTAAAAGAGGTGGAGGCGGATATATCCGCATTAAAAAGGTCGCTCACTCTGATGACTTGGAGCTCATCGATCAGTTACTCCATTTGATTGGCGCTCGCATTGACCAGTCTGCAGCTAACAGCGTCATTTATCGGCTGTATGAGGAGAAAGTCGTGACAAAGCGTGAAGCGGTTTTAATGGAGGCGGTCGTACAGCGAGAAGTGCTTGCATTAACTTCTGCTGTTCATCGTGACACACTAAGGGCGAACGTACTAAAAGCGATGTTAGATCGCTTAAAATATAAGGTCTGACGCCGGGAGGGATGCAGATGCTCTGTCAGCAATGCGAAGAGCGGCGCGCAACGTTAAAATTTACGAAGGTTGTAAACGGGCAAAAGACAGAGAAGCACTTATGTGAGTTTTGTGCTAAAGAAAAAGGAGAAGCGTTGCCGGGAACGAATAGTTACTCTATACACGATCTATTGTCAGGCATGCTGAACCTAGACCTAGTGAGATTAAAGCGAACTCTTCACTTGGGAATCTGTCGCAGGTAAAAAAGCAAAAACCAGATCTTGCCTGCCCGAAATGCTCGTTGAAATACAAAGCTTTTGTGCAAAATAGCCGCTTTGGTTGTTCTTACTGTTATAAAGCATTCGAAGAAAAGCTCGAACCGATACTAAAACGCGTTCATGGTGGCAATCATGTTCATAGAGGAAAAATACCGAAACGTGTAGGAGGTCGACTAGAGCACGAGCGAAAGATAACAAAGCTACAAGAGAGTATGCAAGGCCATATTCAAAAGGAAGAGTTTGAGCAAGCAGCGATGATTCGCGATGAAATTCGGCATTTGAGATCTGCTGTAGACAAGGGGGACGATGAATAATGTCGCTAGAGCAATTTATTTCAAAGGCGATTAGTCCTTGGATGAAGCAGTCAGGTCCCGAAGATGATATTGTGTTGAGCAGTAGAATTCGCTTAGCTCGAAATTTGGAAGATTATCCTTTTCCTTTTAAATCATCAAACGATGCCGCACAAGCGCTGTATAAGCATTTGCACGAACGATTGGCAAACAAGGAGCTTGATGGTGTAGGGAACCTGTCTTGGTTCTCCATGAAGGACTCTTCCGACATTGAAAAGCAAGTACTTGTAGAGAAACATTTAACAAGCCCACAGCTAGCCGAAGGATCGTCCGAAGCTGCAGTTGTTTTAAGTGAGGATGAATCCATCAGCATTATGGTGAATGAAGAAGACCACTTGCGTATTCAATGCTTATCACCGGGTCTTCAATTGACTCAAGCCTATGAAATGGGAAATGCGATTGACGATTGGATTGAAGCAAATGTTGATTACGCGTTTGATGAGAAAAGGGGCTATTTAACGAGTTGCCCAACGAATGTGGGTACTGGCTTGAGGGCATCGGTTATGATGCATTTACCTGGGCTTGTAACGACATCTCAACTCTCGCGCATTATCCCAGCAGTAAATCAGATCGGGCTTGTCGTTCGCGGCATATACGGTGAAGGCAGTGAAGCAAGAGGTAACCTGTTCCAAATTTCAAATCAGATGACACTCGGAAAAACCGAAACAGATATTATTGATGACTTACGAAGCGTTGTCCTTCAGCTTATTGAACGGGAAAGACTTGCCCGTGAGAAGTTGTATGAGTCCAAAAAATTACAATTAGCAGATCAAGTTTATCGTTCTTATGGTATCCTTGCGAACAGTCGTATCATAGAATCAAAAGAGGCGGGTCAACATTTATCGAATTTGCGTTTAGGGATTGATCTTGATCTAATTCAAGGTGTTGACAGCAGTGTATTAAATGATTTGATGATTCTTATTCAACCAGCGTTTTTGCAGCAATACGCTCAAAAAGCATTATCAACAGAGCAACGTGACGAGCGAAGGGCATCATTAATTCGAGAACGATTGAAGCTTGAAAACATATAAAGTGGAGGTGGTCGACCATGATGTTTGGCCGTTTTACAGAAAGAGCACAGAAAGTATTAGCTTTAGCACAGGAAGAAGCGGTTCGACTCGGTCATACGAATATCGGAACGGAGCATATTCTTCTCGGTTTGCTACGTGAAGGTGATGGCATTGCAGCAAAGGCGCTTCAAGCGTTAAATCTCGGTTCAGAAAAAGTGCAGACAGAGGTTGAGAACTTGATTGGCGCTGAAGGCAACGGCACGAGCACGCAAGAAACACCACACTACACACCTCGTGCTAAAAAGGTTATTGAACTGTCGATGGATGAAGCGAGGAAGCTCGGTCACTCCTATGTAGGTACTGAACACATTCTTCTCGGTCTAATTCGAGAAGGTGAGGGAGTAGCTGCACGCGTATTAAACAATCTAGGTGTTAGTTTAAATAAAGCTCGCCAACAAGTATTACAACTGCTTGGTAGTAATGAATCTTCCAGTAGTGCTGGTGCAGGACAAAGCGGAGGTGCTGCAGGTGGCAATGTGAACACACCTACCCTTGATAGCCTCGCACGTGATTTAACAAGTGTTGCAAAGGAAGAAAACCTTGATCCTGTTATTGGCCGAGGAAATGAGATTCAACGTGTGATTCAAGTATTGTCCAGACGTACGAAAAACAACCCAGTGCTTATTGGGGAGCCTGGTGTTGGTAAAACAGCTGTAGCAGAAGGTCTTGCACAAGCGATTGTTGCTAATGAAGTTCCAGAGACGTTGCGCGGTAAGCGTGTGATGACATTAGATATGGGAACCGTCGTCGCTGGGACGAAATATCGGGGTGAATTCGAAGATCGTCTGAAAAAAGTCATGGAAGAAATTCGTCAAGCAGGCAATGTGATCTTGTTTATTGATGAACTTCACACGTTAATTGGCGCAGGGGGTGCAGAAGGGGCGATTGATGCCTCAAATATTCTAAAGCCATCGCTTGCAAGAGGGGAGCTTCAGTGCATTGGGGCGACTACTCTCGATGAGTATCGTCGGTACATCGAAAAAGATGCAGCATTAGAACGACGTTTTCAGCCAATTACTGTTGACGAGCCAACACTTGAAGAGTCAGAGCAAATCTTACTCGGATTAAGAGATCGGTACGAGGCGCACCACAGAGTAACGATTACAGATGAGGCCATCTCTGAGGCTGTTAAGATGTCTGATCGGTACATTTCCGATCGGTTCTTGCCAGATAAAGCGATTGATTTAATTGACGAAGCAGCATCAAAAGTCCGTTTGCGTTCATATACGGCTCCACCTAGCTTAAAAGATATGGAACAAAAGCTAGAAGAGACACGTAAAGAGAAAGACGCAGCGGTCCAAAGTCAAGAATTTGAAAAGGCGGCGTCTCTTCGGGATAGTGAGCAGCGCCTTCGTGAGGAATTGGATCAGCTCAAAGATGAGTGGAAAGAAAAGCAAGGGCAAGAAAACACAGAAGTGTCCATGAATGATATTGCTGAAGTAGTGGCGAGTTGGACTGGAATCCCAGTAACAAAACTTGCTGAGGAAGAAACAGAGCGTTTGCTTAAAATGGAAGACATTCTTCACGACCGTGTCGTCGGTCAAGATGAAGCGGTCATTGCTGTCTCTAAAGCCGTTCGCCGTGCCAGGGCAGGTTTGAAAGATCCGAAGCGTCCCATCGGCTCGTTTATTTTCCTAGGTCCTACAGGTGTCGGGAAAACAGAACTAGCACGTGCAGTTGCCGAGACATTGTTTGGTGACGAAGACGCGGTTCTTCGCGTTGACATGTCGGAGTATATGGAGAAGTACTCGACGAGTCGACTCGTTGGTTCACCTCCAGGCTACGTCGGTTACGACGAGGGTGGACAACTGACTGAAAAGGTTCGCCAAAAGCCGTATTCCGTTATTCTTTTAGATGAGATTGAAAAGGCGCACCCAGATGTGTTCAATATTCTACTGCAAGTGTTAGAAGATGGTCATCTCACGGATTCAAAAGGACGGAAAGTTGATTTTAGAAATACAGCGATCATCATGACGTCTAACGTCGGTGCAAGTGCGCTCAAGGAAAACAAATACGTCGGGTTCACGACACAAACCGAAGACGCTAAATACGGCGATATGAAAGATAAGGTCATTGGAGAACTGAAAAAGACGTTCAGACCAGAATTTCTCAACCGTATAGACGAAACGATCGTCTTCCACAGCTTAGAGAAGAAACACATTAAAGAAATTGTTGGGCTCATGGCTACAGAACTGCAAAACCGTTTGGCTGAACAAGAGATTACGTTTGTACTCACCGATGAAGCAAAAGAAAAAATTGCGGATGAAGGGTTTGACCCTGAGTACGGTGCACGACCTTTACGTCGTGCCCTACAGAAGCAAGTAGAAGATCGATTATCTGAAGAACTGTTACGTGGAAGAATTAAAAAAGGGGAGACGGCAGTCATTACGTATCGTGATGGGGAGTTTGTCGTTGACCTTAAGGAAGCTCAAGAAGCTACGTAATCATGACTCACGAAAAAGCCGGGTGCTCCCGGCTTTTTTTGTAACACAATCATAGAAAAAGCGACGTTTTACATAGGGGGACAATATGGCGAAGACAAAAACGAAATTCGTATGCCAAGAGTGTGGCTACGAATCAATGAAATGGATGGGCCGCTGCCCAGGTTGTCAAAACTGGAATACACTCGTTGAGGAACTGGAAACACCAAAAACGACAAGAGGTTCAGTGAACACTCGATCGATCGCCTCAGGAACAACAAATGAACCACAAAAGATTACTGAAGTAACAAGAGAAGATGAACCGCGATTGACGACGAAGTTATCTGAACTTAACCGAGTGCTCGGCGGAGGAATTGTGCCTGGATCCCTCGTGTTGGTCGGTGGTGACCCGGGTATTGGGAAGTCGACGTTACTTTTGCAGTTATCAGCGATACTAGCTGCGGATAACAAGAAAGTGTTGTACATATCCGGGGAAGAATCTGTGAAACAAACGAAGATGCGTGCGGAACGTTTGCATGCTCAAGCGAAAGATTTATACGTATATACAGAAACGGATACGACAAGAATTGACCGCGCAGTGGAGAGCATTCAACCTGAAGTGGTTATTATTGACTCGATTCAGACGATGCAAACGTCAGATATAACATCCGCTCCGGGTAGTGTCGCGCAAGTCCGAGAGTCTACAGGCATCTTTATGAACATGGCGAAATCAAAAGGGATTGCTGTCTTTGTCGTTGGTCACGTGACAAAACAAGGATCGATTGCCGGACCGAAAATGCTGGAGCACATGGTAGACGCTGTTTTGTATTTTGAAGGAGAGCGGCATCATACGTACAGGATATTACGAGCGGTAAAAAACCGTTTTGGCTCGACGAATGAAATTGGGATCTTTGAAATGAATGAAGAAGGGCTGCGGCAAGTGTTAAACCCTTCAGAAATATTTTTGGAGGAAAGGACAGAAGGGGTAGCTGGTGCGACCGTTGTAGCCTCTCTTGAAGGAACGCGCCCCGTACTCGTTGAATTGCAGGCGCTCGTCGCTCCGACGAGTTATGCCAACCCGAGACGAACATCAACCGGCGTTGATCATAACCGTGTCTCTATGCTCATGGCTGTGCTTGAAAAACGTGTAGGAATGTTGTTACAAAATCAAGATGCGTACATTAATGTTGCGGGTGGTGTGAAGTTGGACGAACCTGCAGTCGACTTAGGAATTGCCGTTAGTATTGCATCAAGTTTTCGGAATGAAGTGACACAACCAACAGATGTGGCCATAGGTGAAGTGGGTTTGACTGGGGAGATAAGAAGGGTATCTAGAATCCAAGAGCGCGTTAAAGAAAGTGCGAAGCTAGGATTTAAACGTTGCATCGTACCGTCAAAGAATTTGGGCGGTTGGAAAGTGCCTGCAGACATTGAGTGTATCGGTGTTCAGACGTTAGAAGAAGCATTGGATGTGATGTTAGGAGAACGTGCGAAAAAGTGGTAATTAAAAAGGGAGAGAGAACCTCATGAGGGAAGCGAGCCGCAAACACTTTATTGAGAATGTATTTCCGTTTTTAGCGCCAGGCACACCATTACGTTATGGCATTGATAATGTATTACGTGCTGGTTCAGGGGGCTTGGTTGTCATTGGATTTAGCGACGAAGTGAAAGAAGTCGTCGATGGTGGATTTCAAATTCAAGCTGACTACTCCCCGTCCCAACTGTATGAACTCGCGAAGATGGATGGGGCAATTATTTTAAGTAAAGATATTCAACAAATTATGTTTGCGAATGTACAACTCATTCCTAATAGTAAAATCAGCTCAAACGAAACCGGGATGCGTCATCGTACAGCAGAGCGGGTAGCAAAGCAAACGAAAGCCCTCGTCATCGCAATATCTGAGAGGAGAAATGTCATCACACTCTATCAAGGTGAGCACCAGTATACCCTTAAGGATATGAGTGTGATTCTCACGAAGGCGAACCAAGCGATACAAACGTTAGAAAAGTACAAGGCTGTATTGGATCAGAGTATGACCAATTTAGGGGCGCTAGAGTTTGAGAGGCTCGTTACTTTTCAAGATGTTTCTCAAGTCATTCATCGTGTGGAGATGGTACTACGGGTAAAAAGAGAATTAATTACGTATGTCCACGAGCTAGGCAATGAGGGCCGTTTGATTACGATGCAATTAAATGAGCTTTTAGCGAACGTTGAGCGAGAGGCATTGTTACTCTTAAAAGATTACGTTGAACATGAGGGAGTATCAGCGGCGAAAGCCTTTCATGACTTGCAGATTGCTTCTGATCAGCACGCGTTGAATGATGAATACATTCGCGAATTCCTGAAGCTTAGTGCTGACATTGAACAGCAGCATGTTCTTCACTCTAGAGGGTATCGTCTCATGCACCGTATACCGAGGCTGCCACCGTCGATTATTGAGAATATCATTTCTTATTTTCATACGCTACAGGCGGTTCATGAAGCGAGTCTCGAAGACTTAGAAAGCGTGGATGGTATTGGAGAGGCAAGGGCAAGGCTTGTAAAAGAAGGCTAAACCGTGTGCAAGAGCAATTGTTTATTGATCGTCATATTTAAACGACCAACAAAGCAGGTAATCCGTTTACACTGAATAGTAATATCCAGTGATCTGGAAGTAAATTTCATTTTTAATTGAAAGATCATTGAAAAATCACAGATTAAAAGATTAACCATTTCTATTTCTGTCCATAATGATTACAGGAGGTGACTGAAAATGTTAAAACGTATCGTCCAAGTGTTCTTTGTCATTCTTGGTGGGGCGCTCGGCTTTATCTTTTATCCTGAACTTATATCATTATTATCGGTTGAGATCCCTGGATGGATGGCAAGCGATTATATTGGAGGATTACTTGGCGGGGGATTGTTTTTCGTGCTTTCCCTCTGGTTAGCAGATCCGATTACACGCGCATTGAGCATTGCAGAGGAAGCGATTGTGAAAGCACCGATTACTAACGTGCTTTTTGGAACGATCGGTCTGTTGCTTGGACTCATGGTCGCGTATCTAATTGGAATTCCTTTGGGTGAAATATCCTTTTCGGTCTTTAGTCAAATATTGCCGATCTTTCTCACGGTGCTGTTTGGTTACTTTGGTTATCGTATCGGATCACAAAAGCGAGATGAGCTCATTTCGCTCGTCAGCAACTTTGGTAAAGGATCGAACAAGGACTTCAAACAAGAGTCTAGTAGCGATAAAGGTGTACCGACAAAGATCTTTGATACGAGTGTCATCATTGATGGGAGAATTGCAGACGTATGTCGGACGCGATTTTTGGAAGGGACCGTTGTCATTCCTAAGTTCGTATTGGACGAACTTCAACACATTGCTGATTCATCGGATGCGTTGAAGAGAAACCGAGGCCGTAGAGGGCTTGATATTTTGAATCAGATTCAAAAGGAATTACCCGTACAAGTGAAGATTGAAGATATAGATTTTGATGATGTACAAGGTGTTGATAGCAAGCTCGTGAAGCTGGCGCAAAAGACATCGGGAATTGTTGTGACCAATGACTTCAATTTGAATAAAGTGTGCGATCTTCAAGGTGTACCGGTTCTTAACATCAATGACCTAGCCAATGCCGTAAAGCCCGTCGTGCTTCCAGGAGAAGAGATGCACGTGCAAGTGATTAAGGACGGGAAAGAGGCGAACCAAGGCATCGGTTACCTTGATGATGGAACGATGATTGTAATTGAGGAAGGGCATAAATATATCGGACAGCAAATTGATGTTGTCGTGACGAGTGTATTGCAAACAAGTGCAGGCCGAATGATTTTTGCCAAGCCTAAGCAAATGCATAAAGAGAAAGCTTTATAGTATGGAAATGCCGCGAAGAGCACAGATGTACGAGTTGCTTTTCGCGGTATTTCGGTTGTATGATAAAGAATGGCACATGAAATGATTCGGATAGGGGCACACGGGTTATGAACTATTCAGTCGTCGTTCTTGCTGCTGGGCAAGGCAAACGAATGCAAGCGGGTAAGAATAAGCAATTTATTATGCTTGAAGATGACCCGGTGATTATACATACGTTACGTGTATTTGAAAATGATTCATCGTGCGATGAAATGATCGTCGTCGTTAATGAGAATGAAGTGCAGGAAATGAAACAGTTGTTCCAAACATATAAACTGAAAAAGCTCACCAATGTCGTTGTTGGTGGGGCTGAGCGTCAAGATAGTGTGTACGAGGGATTAAAGGTGATCGATCAACCTAGCGACCGCGTCGTACTCATTCATGATGGTGCACGTCCTTTCGTTCAAGAACGTGACCTACACCGACTCGTTGATCGTGTAGATGCTGAACACGGAGCGGTATTAGCTGTACAAGTGACTGATACGGTAAAGAAAGTAAACGAAGAGCTCATTCAAGAGACGATTCCGCGGGATAGGTTATGGGCAGTACAAACCCCACAGGCGTTTCCTTTTGCATTGATTAAGACGGCATATGCACATGCAAAAGAAGCAAATGTTTATGGAACCGATGATGCGAGCCTCGTGGAGCGTCTAGGTAAGCATGTCCGTATTGTAGAAGGAAGCCGGGAGAACATGAAGCTTACAACCCCATATGACATTAAACTAGCGACAATTTTACTTGAGTTAAGAGCAAAGGAGGCAGGCCAGTGAGAATTGGACAAGGCTTTGATGTACACGCGTTTGCAGAGGACACAGATCTCATCATTGGTGGATTAAAGCTAGAGTATCCACTAGGTCTAAAAGGTCATTCTGATGCCGATGTGTTATTGCACGCCATCAGTGACGCGCTTTTAGGTGCGATTGCCCAAGGGGATATTGGCAAGCACTTTCCAGATACTGACCCGGCATTCAAAGGTGCTGATTCGTCTGTGCTACTTGAGCATGTATACGAGATGGTCAAAAATGAAGGACTAGTTTTAGGGAATTTAGATTGTACGATTATTGCAGAAAAGCCAAAAATGGCTCCGTATATTCTGCCGATGAGAGAACGAATTGCTGGACTGTTAGACGCAGAGTTGAACCAAGTGAATGTAAAAGCGACCACTTCAGAGAAATTAGGATTTACGGGCAGACAAGAAGGAATTGCAGCGATGGCGACCGTTCTTCTACAAGCCGAGTAAATCATGATATACTAATGACCAAGGAAAAGGGACGGTGATCGATATGACGGATGTGCGCGTGCGTTTTGCACCAAGTCCGACAGGGCACTTGCATATTGGTGGTGCGAGGCAAGCATTGTTTAACTATCTTTTTGCAAAGCACCATAACGGGAAATTTATTATACGAATTGAAGATACGGACCAAGCACGAAATGTGGAAGCAGCAACCGACAAGTTGCTAAATAGCATGAAGTGGCTCGGCGTTGATTGGGACGAAGGTCCAGACGAAGACGGTGGGTTTGGTCCGTACCGCAGTATGGAGCGGATGGATACGTATGAGAAGTACGTTCAACAACTTCTTGACCAAGACCTCGCGTATTATTGTTACATGACGAGCGAAGAGCTTGAAAAAGAACGTGAGGAGCAGCTCGCACGTGGGGAGATGCCTAAGTATAGCGGTCGGGATCGGAACCTTACTGCAGATGAGCGGGCCGCTTATGAAGCGAAAGGTATCGAACCTGTTGTTCGTTTTAAAGTACCTGGTGGTGAAACGATTCATATTGATGATGCTATTCGGGGTGAAGTTTCTTTTGATACAGATGGTATCGGTGACTTTATTATTGCGAGAACCGATGGTGTTCCGACGTACAACTTCGCAGTGAGCGTGGATGATTATCTCATGAAGATTTCCCACGTCATTCGCGGAGAAGAACATCTATCCAACACACCTCTCAGGTCATGATCTATCAAGCTTTAGGGTTCACATCACCAACATTTGCTCACGCACCGCTCATCCTCAACCCAGACCGACAAAAGATGAGTAAACGTGACGAGTCAATTATGCAATTTGTTGAGCAATATCAAGATTACGGATACCTCCCGGAAGCACTCGTGAATTTCCTTGCTTTACTCGGCTGGTCACCCGTTGGCGAGGAAGAAATCTTTACGATGGATAACTTGATTGAGCAGTTTAGCTTGGAGCGGGTATCGAAGGCTCCAGCAGTGTTTGATGAAAGTAAGTTGGCTTGGGTAGGAAATCAGTATATGAAATCAGCGGATGTGGAGCGCGTAACCGAGCTATCCATTCCATTCCTACAAAAAGCGGGTCGGATTTCTGACAACCTGTCAGCAGATGAGCATGCGTGGGTAACGTCTCTCGTTGGGATTTATCAAGAGCAAATGCACTACGCGGCTGAAATCGTTGAGTTAACGGAACTCTTTTTCAAGGAACACGTAGACTATGAGGGAGAAGCTGCGGAAGTAATTAGTGCTGAGCATGTTCCGCAAGTGATGGAATCTCTTGCACGACAAATTGATCAATTAGATGTATTTGAAGCCGATGAGATCAAAAAAGCAATCAAAGCGGTGCAAAAAGAAACAGGTGCTAAAGGAAAACAACTCTTTATGCCGATTCGTGTAGCTGTCACGGGACAAACGCATGGACCAGAGTTGCCAAAAGCGATTGAGCTAATTGGTAAAGATGCCGTGCTCGCACGTGTAAATAAAGCGGCACAACAATCTTCATAAACTGAACATCGATAAGGATAAGTAGCAATGCAGTCGTCTTTTACAGAGACGGTCGGATAGTGGGAACGACCGATGGACACGCTTTGTGAATGCCCCTTTGAGTCTCGCGTTGAACAAGTTTCAAGTAGGCGCGGGCGGTGAGTAGCCGTTATCTACAACGAGTCACGCCCGATCAACCAGGCGTATACAGAGTGGAACCGCGCAAAAGCGCTCTGTGCAGAACATGCACAGAGGCGCTTTTTTTAAGCCGTTTCTTTCGTCAGGTAAAGAGAATTTTGCTACAGTATAGCTTAGTCATCTGCAATTAGGGGATACTAAAGACAATACTTTGCAAATGAACGGAATGATTGATTTAGGATACACAATACAATGTAAGGTGCATACCATTGGGGAGGGAAACTATGTGGCGGACATTCAAAAGTGATATCGATGTTGTCTTTCAACGAGACCCAGCTGCCCGGAGTCGTTTTGAAGTTATCCTCTCGTATTCCGGTGTTCACGCGATTTGGGCACACCGCATCGCCCATTGGCTTTGGAAGAAGAAGTTCTATCTGTTAGCGCGGGTGCTTTCCCAGCTTAGCCGTTTTATTACCGGCATTGAAATTCATCCAGGGGCGCAAATTGGGCAACGGTTGTTTATTGATCATGGCATGGGCGTTGTCATCGGTGAGACGTGCGAAATTGGCAACGACGTTACGATTTATCAAGGAGTCACCCTTGGGGGTACAGGGAAGGAAAAAGGAAAGCGCCACCCGACGGTAGAGGATCACGTACTTTTTGCATCGGGAGCTAAAGTGCTTGGTTCAATGACGATTGGAAGAAACTCTAATATTGGTGCAGGTGCTGTCGTTTTGCATGAGGTGCCACGAAACAGTACGGTCGTAGGGATTCCAGGACGTGTTGTCATTCAAGATGGCATCCGTGTGAGCGAGAACCTACACCATCACTTATTGCCCGACCCTGAAAATGATCGGTTCCGGCTACTTGAAAAAGAAGTGGAGCGTCTAAGGCGCGAGCTTAAAGAATGCAAGCAAAGACTGGATGAGGAGTGAGTGATATGGCGATTCATATGTACAATACATTGACGCGCAGAAAAGAAGTTTTTACACCGCTTGAAGAAAACCGTGTAAAGATGTATGTGTGCGGACCAACCGTATATAACTATATTCATATTGGTAATGCGAGGCCGGCGGTTGTTTTTGATATGGTCCGTCGGTATCTTGAATATAAAGGATACGACGTCGAATATGTGTCGAACTTCACGGATGTGGACGACAAAATCATTCGGGCAGCACAAGATGCCGGTGAAGATGTGTTCCAATTAGCTGAACGCTTTATTGAAAAATACCATGAAGACACAGAAGCGCTCGGTGTTCGAGAAGCAGATGCCCATCCGCGTGTGACAAACACAATGGACGAAATTATTGAGTTTATTGAAGCGCTCATTGAGAAGGATTATGCGTATGAAGCCGGTGGAGATGTATATTTTCATACGAAAGCATTCCCGGATTATGGGAAGTTATCTGGGCAGGCCGTCGATGAATTGCGCTCAGGTGCTAGAATTGAAGTAGGAGAACAGAAGAAAGATCCTCTTGATTTCGCGCTTTGGAAAAAAGCGAAAGACAAAGAGATTAAATGGGAGAGTCCTTGGAGTGAGGGACGTCCAGGTTGGCACATTGAATGTTCAGCAATGGTGAAGAAATACCTCGGTGACACGATTGATATTCATGCAGGAGGTCAGGATCTCACATTCCCACACCATGAGAATGAAGTTGCTCAGTCGGAAGCGCTAACGGGCAAGCAGATGGCAAACTATTGGTTGCATAACGGATATATCCAAATTGATAACGAAAAGATGTCAAAGTCACTTGGAAACTTTGTACTCGTCAATGAACTCATCGAGCAACATGACCCTAAAGTCGTTCGCTTTTTCATCCTACAAGCGCATTATCGACATCCGTTAAACTTCAATCAAGAGCTGTTGGAATCAGCCGCATCAGGGCTTGGACGCATCGAAACGTTTATCCAAAATGTACAGCATCGAAGAAAAGAAAGTGCCAACCTTGGCGAATCTGAAGTCTGGTTAAATCGAATGGAGAAGTACAAGAAACGTTTCATTGATGACATGGACGACGATTTTCATACAGCCAATGCGATCACAACGATGTTTGAATTCGTCAAAGAAGGTAATCGTTACCTTGATGAAGCTAACACGTCCACTAACGTACTTGAAGCGATGCTGCAATTGTTTGAGGAGTGGGGCCGTGTGTTAGGTGTGGCGTTCATTCCTGAAGAAGAACTGCTTGATGACGAAGTGGATACACTGATCCAGCAGAGAAAAGACGCGCGTGAAAATCGGCAATTTCAAAAAGCAGATGAGATTCGCGATCAGTTAACGGAAAAAGGAATCATTCTCGAAGACACAGCACAAGGTACACGATGGAAAAGGGGCTAACCCTATGCGAGAAACAGACTATAAACAGTTAAACGGTCTAGCTTTGGCATACATTGGCGATGCAGTTTATGAGCTGTATGTGCGGTCTTACCTTGTCTACGCTGGGTACGGTCGCCCAAACGATTTACATCGAGCGGCTACCTCTTACGTGAGTGCAAAGGCACAAGCCAGTGTGCTCACGTATTGGCTTGATGAGGGCGTTTTAACGGAAGAAGAGACAGCCATTGCTAAACGAGGTCGTAATGCGAAATCAGGAAGTGTTCCAAAGAACACCGACCCAGGAACCTACCGGTATAGTACAGGGTTTGAAGCGGTGATTGGTTACGTCCATATGAGTGGTGACCAAGAACGTAAACACCATTTATTACGAGAAGCAGTCGCAAAGATTGACGAGGGGGAAGACACATGAATGATGAAGAGTGGCTGGCGGGGAGAAATGCTGTAATCGAGGGACTTCGTTCCTCGCAATCGATACAGAAGATTTGGGTAGCAGATGGAGTGAAAAAAGCATCCATCCAAGAGACGATCACACGAGCAAAAGAACAAAATATCGTCATTCAAACCGTGCCTAAAAAGAAGCTTGACGCACTCATTGGTCACCAAAACCATCAAGGTATTATCGCCTCGATCGCCGCACATGCGTATGCAGACATCGAGACGTTATTTTCTGCCGCTAGTAATCGTGGACAAGCCCCGTTCTTCATTCTTTGTGATGGCATTGAAGACCCACAAAACCTAGGTTCCATTTTACGAACCGCAGATGCGGCTGGCGCCCATGGCGTTATCATCCCGAAGCGAGGGGCGAGCGGTCTAACCTCGATCGTAGCAAAAGCTTCTGCCGGTGCCATATCCCACGTTCCGGTCGTTAAGGTTACAAATATGGCGCGAACGATGAAAGAGCTCAAAGACCGCGGTCTTTGGATTGTTGGTAGCGACGCCTCTGGACAAGGAGATTACCGGGAGCTAGATGCGAGCATGGCCATTGGTCTTGTCATTGGTAGCGAAGGTAAGGGGATGAGCCGTCTCGTGAAAGAATCGTGTGATTTTCTTTATCAAATTCCGTTACACGGCCATGTGACATCCTTAAACGCTGCAGTAGCGGGTAGTCTGTTTATGTTTGAAGTGCAGCGAAAACGCTACCCGTTAGGAAGGTAATTCCATGAAAGAGTATGTTGTTGTGGACGGATATAACATCATTGGTGACTGGCCAGAACTCGTGGAACGAAAAAAATATTCCCTCGTAGACGCAAGAGATATGCTTATTGAGCAAATGGCAGAATACCAGGCGATTACAGGTCGTACTGTTATCATTGTATTCGATGCCCACCTTGTCAGAGGGATTGGTGCTAAAGAGAAGCAATTCCGAGTAGAAGTCATCTATACAAAAGAAAAGGAAACTGCAGACGAGCGAATTGAGAAGCTCGTCAAAAAGTTAAAGAATGTGAATACACAAGTATATGTGGCCACCTCTGATTACCTCGAACAACGTGTCATTTTTGGTAGTGGTGCTCTTCGAACCTCCGCTCGAGAGCTAAGAAATCAGCTTGTTGATGTCGAAAAAAGCATTAGACAGACAGTAAAAGATGTCGAGCGTGAGCCAAACCAAGGAAAAATTGCGCTTAGTGAGGAAGTTGCTGAATTCTTTGACAAATGGCGTCGAAAAGGGCAATGACTTATTGATTCTCGTTCTTGACTACTATATACTTAGTTACTATACACCGAAGTCGAGGGCGAGGGATTGTCATGAACGCACACGTCTTAGAGAAGAGTCAGCCATTTGTCGAAAACACTGAAAGAAACTTTGCTACCGAAGATGAAAGACTAGTAGAAGCTGTTCGTTATGGGAACTCCGCTGCTTTGGAACAACTCATTCACAAGTACAAGAACTTTGTCCGCGCGAAAGCGAGATCGTACTTTTTAATCGGGGCAGATCATGAAGATATTGTCCAAGAAGGTATGATTGGTTTGTATAAAGCAATTCGCGATTTTAACGGGGACAAGCTTTCTTCGTTCAGAGCGTTTGCGGAGTTGTGCATCACTCGTCAGATAATTACGGCTATTAAGACAGCGACGCGCCAAAAGCACATCCCGCTAAACTCTTACGTTTCATTGGACAAGCCTATGTATGATGAGGAGTCCGACCGTACTCTTATGGATGTGGTTTGTAGCTCGCTCATTAGTAACCCTGAAGAAATGTTAATTAATCAAGAGGAACTCACAGACATTGAAGGGAAAATTAATGAGGTGCTTAGTGATTTAGAACAACAAGTACTTCGCCTTTATTTAGACGGACAATCGTACCAAGAGATATCCGCAGATTTAAATCGACACGTCAAGTCAATCGACAATGCATTGCAACGCGTAAAGAGAAAGTTAGAACGGTATATCGAAATGAGAAACGTGCCGGGTTAATATTCGCGCAATTTGAAATAGCAGAATCTTCATTTGCTTTATTGTTAGACAAGTTGTAGAGGGGACGTCCGTCACGCGCGCCCCCTCATATTGACATAAACGGACGATTATGATATTCTGCACTCTGTATAGTAGATAACTTGTCTGGTCTATAATGGATGTATACATGATGACAACAACAACCACCGTGAATGCGGTTGTTTTTTTATGTTTAACGAAATAAATCGACGACCTATGGGGGTGTCTTGCAAGTGACGAATCCTGTTCAATTTCTAAAAGAAGTCGGAAAACAAATGAAACAAGTAACGTGGCCGACACCTAGCGAGCTTTATAAATATACGAAAATTGTATTGATTACAGTTATTTTCATGTCGATCTTCTTTGCAGTTGTGGATTACGGCTTTTCAGAACTTGTACGGTTGTTCTTGTAGTTGACATGATTATGAACGATGAGAGGAGGACAGCAGTCGCGATTGACTGATGACCCTATGGATAAGAACTGGTATGTTGTTCATACGTACTCTGGGTATGAAAACCGAGTGAAAGCGAACCTTGAGAAACGAGTAGAATCAATGGAAATGCTTGATAAAATTTTCCGTGTCCTCGTTCCAGTAGAAGAAGAAACAGAAACAAAGAACGGCAAAACGAAAACGGTAAATCGTAAGACATTTCCTGGATATGTTCTCGTTGAGATGGTGATGACGGATGACTCTTGGTATGTGGTTCGTAACACACCGGGAGTTACTGGGTTTGTCGGCTCTTCGGGCGCGGGCTCAAAGCGACAGCGCTTTTGCCAGATGAAGTGGATTCCATTCTAAGGCAGATGGGCGTGGAAGCTCCAAAAGCAGAAATTGACTTAGAAATTAAAGAGTCGGTGAAAGTGAAAGAAGGACCGTTTACTGATTTCACAGGGACAGTTGAGGAAATTAGTCTTGAGAAACAGAAAGTAAAAGTGCATGTGAACATGTTCGGTCGAGAAACGCCGGTTGAATTAGAATTCCATCAAGTTGAGAAACTCTCATAACAATTTCCACTTGCGCTTCATCCCGCTGGATGATAAGATTTTAATGTTTGCATCAACTATCAGCATTGGTAGTTGTCAACAAGTGGGAGGGCACGTGTGCCCGAAACACCACATTACGAACGAAGGAGGTGTGTCGCGTGGCTAGAAAAGTTGAAACCGTAGTGAAGCTACAGATTCCTGCAGGTAAAGCTAACCCGGCACCACCGGTCGGTCCTGCCCTTGGTCAGGCTGGTGTAAATATCATGGGCTTCTGTAAAGAGTTTAACGCACGTACACAGGAGCAAACAGGTACGATTATTCCTGTTGAGATTACTGTTTATGAAGACCGTTCATTCACATTTGTGACGAAGACTCCACCAGCAGCTATTCTTCTTAAAGAAGCAGCTGGAGTACAATCTGGTTCTGGAGAGCCGCACAAAGTGAAGGTTGCATCAGTAACTGCTGAACAAGTACGTGGAATCGCTGAAACGAAGATGGAAGACTTAAACGCTGCTGATCTTGATGCTGCTGTAAAGATGATTGAAGGTACAGCGCGTAGCATGGGGATCACTGTTGAAGGCTAACGATTAGTCGCAATAGAACGGCAAGAAAGGTTGCGATCACCGGCGAAAATCGGGCTTTCGCAACCTTGATTCTTGTATAATTGTCTTTCTCTAGGAATGAATCTTCTCTAGCGATTAAGCGTGGGAGGTCAAACCGTTAAAACCACAAAAAGAGGAGTTGTTAGATATGGCTAAGAAACACGGTAAGAAATATGAAGACGCAAAGAAACAAGTCGATGTAACGAAAGAATACACTGCAAGCGAAGCCATTGAGCTTGTGAAAAAAGTTGCTCCGGCAAACTTTGATGAAACTGTTGAGGTAGCCGTACGTCTTGGTGTAGACCCTCGTAAAGCGGATCAACAAATCCGTGGCGCGGTCGTTCTTCCAAATGGTACGGGTAAAACTCAACGCGTTCTTGTATTTGCAAAAGGTGAAAAAGCGAAGGAAGCTGAAGAAGCAGGCGCGGATTTCGTTGGTGAAGAAGACCTCGTAAACAAAATCCAACAAGGTTGGATGGACTTTGACGTTGTTGTTGCGACACCTGATATGATGGCGCAAGTTGGTAAATTGGGTCGTGTACTTGGACCAAAAGGTCTAATGCCAAACCCGAAAACGGGTACGGTAACAATGGATGTGACTCAAGCTGTTAACGAAATCAAAGCGGGTAAAGTAGAATACCGCGTTGAAAAAGCAGGAAATGTACACGTTCCAATTGGAAAAGTATCATTTACTGAAGAGCAATTGCTAGCGAACTTCAAAACCATTCTCGATATCCTTGCAAAAGCGAAGCCTTCTGCAGCGAAAGGTACGTACATGAAGAACATTGCTGTATCTTCATCTATGGGACCTGGTGTGAAAGTTAGTACGTCCGGCTACACTAGCTAATTTTTCCGTATTGACATTTGATAGGCCGCTATATATAATGAAAACGGCTAATGAATAACTATACTGCCGCAGACAGTAGGTGCACATTGTGCGTAAATCCTGCCGAGGTATCGATTTGATAGAATAGACACGATTGTGTCCTTCTGAATCTCCTCTGTCTGTGTGTATGCATAGGCAGGGGAGTTTTTTGATCCTCTGAACGGCAAATTTTCAGGAGGTGGAATGATGAGCAGTGTAATCGAGCAGAAACAAGCCGTTGTTGACGAGATTGTCGGTAAATTTAACGACAGCGAGTCCATCATCTTAGTTGATTACCGCGGTCTTAGCGTAAGCCAAGACACGGAGCTTCGTACGAAGCTTCGTGAAGCAGACGTTGAGCTTAAAGTGACAAAAACACATTAACACGTCGTGCGACAGCGGAAACGAACTATACTGAACTGGACGAAGCTCTCGCAGGCCCAACAGCCGTAGCAACGAGCAAGACAGATGCAGTAGCAGCTGCAAGAGTACTCAACGATTTCTCTAAGGATAACGAAGCGCTTGAAATTAAAGCGGGCGTCATCCAAGGAATCGTAACGCCTGTTGAAGACATCAAGAAGATTGCTGAACTTCCTTCTTACGAAGGACTTGTATCTATGCTTCTTAGCGTACTACAAGCACCAATCAGAAACTTCGCGTTGGCTTCAAAAGCAGTTGCAGACCAAAAAGAAGAAAGTGCGTAAGCACCTACTATTACACATTCCTGAAGGAGGAAATATACAATGGCTAAAGAGCAAATCATTGAAGAAATCAAAGGCATGACTGTCCTTGAATTGAACGATCTTGTTAAAGCAATCGAAGAAGAATTTGGAGTTACAGCTGCTGCACCAGTTGCAGCTGCAGGTGGCGGAGACGCAGGTGCTGCTGAAGAGCAGACTGAATTCAACGTCGTTCTTACTTCTGCTGGTTCTTCTAAAATCGGTGTTATCAAAGTGGTTCGTGGAATCACAGGTCTTGGTCTTAAAGAAGCGAAAGCTCTTGTTGACGGCGCCCCTGAAACACTTAAAGAAGGCGTAAGCAAAGACGAAGCTGAAGACATGAAGAGCCAACTTGAAGAAGCTGGCGCTGAAGTCGAAATCAAGTAATTGTTACACAGAAACTTCCCTGTATCTCATGCAGGGAAGTTTTTTTATCGATAGATTTCGAGAGTATTCGAAGGTTTGGGCGTGTTAGACTAGATCTAAAAGCTAGTGGATAAAAGGGGTGTGTGGCGTGAGTAGTCACTACTATGATTCAAAACCTACGGTCGGGAGCGAACGCGGAGAAGTCAGTATCGATGTGAACGGCGAGCGTGTTACGTACAGTACCGATCGAGGGGTGTTTTCAAAAGGTGAGGTCGACTTTGGCAGTCGGTTTCTTTTGGAGACGTTCGTCGAACCGGAAGTGGCAGGAGGTGTTCTTGATGTCGGCTCGGGTTACGGGACGCTTGGCATTGCGATTGCTAAAACGGGCGACCGCCATGTATGGATGACCGACATTAATGAACGAGCAGTAGCGCTCTCTAAAGAAAACGCAACAAAAAATAAAGTCGATTCACAAGTCACAGTTGTCCATGGCTCCGTGCTCGAGCGTGTTCCAGAGGACGTGCGATTTGCAGCCGCTGTGACGAATCCGCCAATTCGTGCGGGTAAAGACGTTGTCCATCAAATCTTTGAAGATGTGTACCGGGTCTTAGAGAATGGTGGTGAGTTGTGGGTCGTCATTCAAAAGAAGCAAGGTGCCCCGTCAGCCAAGAAGAAATTGGTGGAGTTGTTTGGTGACGTCGAAGAGGTAGCGAAACGAAAAGGTACTCAATTTTTCGAAGTCGGAAATAAAAAAAGAAAAGAATATTTGACCGGTTGTTGAATTTGTGATACTATCATTTAATGCGTATAACCGTCTCTTTTTATGCATTTTTTTCGATAAAAAGAGGAGTATAAAGGTTATTGCGGTCGGGAAGACTAAGTAAATACGAGTAAAAGAGGTTGGTATTTTTATCCTGTATAATATGAACCTTTTTCGGTTTTTTACACGGTTTTCCTGCCGTTCTATATAACGATCGGCATCATCCTAGATGATTGTTTCCCCCATTTTAACAAAAATGGCAGAGTCTTGCCGAGGCTATTGGGATCAGTAAAAATACGCGGATTTGAGGGGTGAATTCGTTGACAGGTCAACTCATTCAGTATGGACGCCATCGCCAGCGAAGAAGCTACGCGCGGATTAGTGAAGTTCTTGATCTTCCTAATCTCATCGAGATTCAGACAGCTTCATATCAATGGTTCCTTGACGAAGGGATTCGTGAGATGTTTCAAGACATTTCACCGATTGAAGATTTTACGGGGAATCTAGTGCTGGAATTCATCGATTACAGCTTAGGTGAACCAAAGTACTCTGTTGAGGATTCAAAGGAACGGGATGTAACATATTCAGCGCCTTTACGGGTGAAAGTTCGTTTAATGAATCAGGAAACAGGCGAAGTGAAAGAACAAGAAGTATTCATGGGCGACTTTCCGTTGATGACGGATACAGGTACTTTTGTAATTAATGGTGCCGAGCGAGTCATCGTTTCCCAACTCGTCCGCTCTCCAAGTGTATATTACAGTCGCAAGACTGATAAGAACGGTAAGAAAGGCTTTACGGCTACGGTTATTCCAAACCGTGGTGCGTGGTTAGAGCTAGAAACCGATGCAAAAGACATTGTATACGTACGTATTGATCGTACACGTAAGCTTCCTGTAACGGTACTCCTTCGTGCTTTAGGTTTTGGTTCCGACCAAGACATTGTTGATCTCATTGGTGAGAACGAATACTTGAGAAACTCATTAGAGAAAGACAACACGGAAGATACAGAGAAAGCTTTATTAGAAATCTATGAGCGTCTTCGCCCAGGCGAGCCGCCGACGGTTGATAACGCCCGTAGTCTATTGGAATCACGTTTCTTTGATCCGAAGCGTTACGACTTTGCAAATGTTGGACGTTATAAGATTAACAAGAAGCTCCATATTAAAGATCGCTTATTTAACCAAGTGCTAGCTGAAACATTAGCAGACCCTGAAACTGGGGAAGTGATTGCTGAAGAGGGCACACAGATTGATCGTCGCACATTAGACCGCCTCATGCCTTACATTGAGAACGATCTTGGGTTTAAAACGTATACCGTCGCTGACGGTGTTGTTGAAGACGCTGATATTAACGTGCAATCGATTAAGATCTATGCACCGAACGACCCTGAAGGAGAGCAAACGATTCAGGTCATTAGTAACGGTGTGATTGATAAGAGTATCAAGAACATTACAGCGGAAGATATTATTGCTTCGATCAGTTATTTCTTTAACCTTCTTCATGGGGTCGGAAATACTGACGATATTGACCACTTAGGAAACCGGCGTCTTCGTTCTGTTGGTGAATTGCTACAGAATCAATTTCGAATCGGTCTTTCTAGAATGGAACGTGTGGTTCGTGAGCGTATGTCAATTCAAGACCCTAGCCAGATAACTCCGCAGGCCTTAATTAACATTCGCCCAGTGATCGCTTCCATTAAAGAGTTCTTTGGTAGCTCTCAGCTATCTCAGTTCATGGATCAAACGAACCCACTTGCTGAACTTACACACAAGCGTCGTTTATCTGCACTAGGACCTGGGGGTCTGACAAGAGAGCGTGCCGGAATGGAAGTACGAGACGTTCACTACTCCCACTATGGTCGGATGTGCCCGATTGAGACTCCAGAAGGGCCGAATATCGGTTTGATTAACTCGTTATCGAGTTACGCTAAAGTGAATGCGTTTGGTTTTATGGAAGCTCCGTATCGTCGTGTTGACCCAGAAACTGGGCGAGTCACCGAACGCATCGATTACTTGACTGCAGACGAAGAGCACAACTACGTTGTTGCGCAAGCGAATGCGAAGTTAAATGACGATGGAACGTTTGTTGATGATGATATTATTGCACGTTTCCGTGAAGAGAATACAATCGTGTCTAAAGATCGTATTGATTATATGGACGTATCACCAAAACAGGTCGTTTCAGCGGCAACTGCATCCATTCCATTCCTTGAAAATGACGACTCCAACCGAGCGTTAATGGGAGCGAACATGCAGCGTCAAGCCGTACCGTTGTTGCAACCAGAAGCGCCGTTGTTGGAACAGGCATTGAGTATGTTTCGGCAAAAGACTCGGGAGCTGCTGTTGTCGCAAGAGAACGCGGCATCGTAAAGCGAGTAACAGCTCGTGAGATTCGTATTCGCAAGCTCGTTGACGTTGATGGCAAAGAAGTTGAGACAGACGATCAAGTGTACCGTATGTCGAAGTTTATTCGCTCGAACCAAGGAACGAGCTACAACCAACGTCCAATTGTGTCTGAAGGTGACATCGTAGATAAAGGCGAAGTTCTTGCTGATGGACCTTCTATGGATAAAGGTGAGATGGCTCTTGGTCGCAACGTTCTCGTTGGCTTTATGACCTGGGACGGTTATAACTATGAGGATGCGATCATTCTAAGTGAGCGACTCGTGAAAGATGATGTATTCACATCTATTCACATTGAAGAGTATGAATCAGAGGCTCGGGACACGAAACTCGGTCCGGAGGAGATTACACGCGACATTCCAAACATCGGTGAAGATGCGCTTCGCAACTTGGATGAGCGCGGGATTATCCGCGTAGGTGCTGAAGTGAAAGATGGCGACATTCTTGTCGGTAAAGTAACCCCGAAAGGGATGACTGAACTGACAGCAGAAGAACGTCTGCTTCATGCGATCTTTGGTGAGAAGGCACGCGAAGTTCGTGATACATCACTTCGTGCACCTCACGGTGGCGATGGAATTGTCCTCGATGTGAAGATTTTCAACCGTGACGATGGTGATGAATTGCCACCGGGTGTGAATCAGCTTGTGCGCGTGTACATCGTGCAAAAGCGTAAGATTAACGAAGGTGACAAAATGCTGGACGCCACGGGAATAAAGGTGTTATTTCACGAATTCTTCCTGAAGAAGATATGCCGTATCTTCCTGATGGGACACCAATCGACATTATGCTTAACCCGCTTGGGGTACCATCGCGTATGAACATCGGACAAGTGCTTGAGATGCACCTTGGAATGGCTGCACGTCAGCTAGGTATCCACGTCGCTTCTCCAGTATTTGATGGTGCTCGCGAGGAAGATGTGTGGGAGACGCTAGAAGAAGCAGGTATGGCAAGAGACGGTAAGACCATTCTTTATGATGGTCGTACTGGAGATGCATTCGACAACCGTGTGTCTGTCGGCGTTATGTACATGATTAAGTTGGCGCATATGTTGATGATAAATTGCATGCACGTTCTACTGGACCATACTCCCTCGTTACGCAACAACCGTTGGGTGGTAAAGCTCAATTTGGTGGTCAGCGTTTTGGAGAGATGGAAGTTTGGGCACTTGAAGCATACGGTGCTGCGTACACACTTCAAGAGATTCTAACGGTGAAATCCGATGACGTTGTTGGACGTGTGAAAACGTACGAAGCGATCGTGAAAGGCGAAAACGTTCCTGAACCTGGGGTTCCAGAGTCATTCAAAGTATTAATTAAAGAACTCCAAAGTCTTGGTATGGATGTAAAAATGCTATCAAGCAACGAAGAAGAGATTGAAATGAAAGAGCTGGACGACGAAGAAGAGCAATCGAATGATAAAATGAACCTGAAGCTTGAAACAACGGAAAACGCCTAAGGTTTTGCAATCGGTAAAGGATAGCCCCGTGCGGGGCTCTTTACCTCTTTTGCTACTGTTACCCGTCACTCAGCCCCTTTGACAACAGAGCGTAGGAAAGGGAGGGTCACCCTTTGATCGATGTCAATAATTTTGAATACATGAAAGTCGGTCTTGCATCTCCAGACAAGATCCGTAGTTGGTCTCGTGGTGAAGTGAAGAAGCCCGAAACCATTAACTATCGAACGTTAAAGCCAGAGAAAGACGGGCTGTTTTGTGAGCGTATTTTTGGTCCACAAAAGGATTGGGAATGTCACTGCGGGAAATACAAACGCGTCCGCTACAAAGGCGTTGTTTGTGACCGTTGCGGTGTTGAGGTTACTCGTGCCAAAGTTCGTCGTGAACGTATGGGGCACATTGAGCTAGCCGCACCTGTTTCTCATATCTGGTACTTTAAAGGAATCCCAAGTCGTATGGGACTCGTCTTGGATATGTCTCCACGTTCGTTAGAAGAAGTGATTTACTTCGCCTCTTACGTCGTCACAGATACAGGCGATACACCACTTGAATATAAGCAGTTATTATCTGAGAAAGAATACCGTGCATACTACGACAAGTATGGTCGTTCGTTTACGGCGCAAATGGGTGCTGAAGCGATCCGGAAGATTCTTTCTGATTTAGACCTTGAAAAAGAAGTAAAAGCGCTAAAAGATGAATTAGAAACGGCTCAAGGGCAACGTCGTACTCGTGCGATTAAACGACTTGAAGTCATCGAAGCGTTTCGTAACTCCGGCAACGAACCTTCTTGGATGATCATGGATGTATTGCCAGTCATTCCACCTGAGCTTCGTCCGATGGTGCAATTGGATGGCGGTCGCTTTGCGACGTCTGACTTGAATGATTTGTATCGTCGAGTGATTAACCGTAACAATCGTCTAAAGCGTCTTTTAGATCTTGGTGCCCCGAGCATTATCGTTCAAAACGAGAAACGGATGCTTCAGGAAGCTGTAGATGCGCTCATTGATAATGGTCGTCGTGGCCGTCCTGTAACGGGTCCTGGTAACCGACCGTTGAAATCACTTTCGCACATGTTGAAAGGAAAGCAAGGTCGTTTCCGCCAGAACTTACTCGGAAAGCGTGTTGACTACTCTGGTCGTTCCGTAATCGTCGTCGGTCCGAACTTAAAGATGTATCAGTGCGGTCTTCCTAAAGAAATGGCATTAGAACTATTTAAGCCTTTCGTTATGAAAGAGCTTGTTGCTAAAGGTCAAGCGCACAACATTAAGAGTGCAAAACGTAAAGTTGATCGTGTACAGCCTGAAGTTTGGGATGTGCTTGAAGAAGTGATTAAGGAGCATCCGGTTTTATTAAACCGAGCGCCAACACTTCACCGTCTTGGAATTCAAGCTTTTGAACCGATCCTTGTAGAAGGACGCGCAATTAAGTTGCACCCACTTGTATGTACCGCGTATAACGCCGACTTTGATGGTGACCAAATGGCGGTTCACGTGCCACTTTCAGCAGAGGCCCAGTCGGAAGCGCGCGTGCTCATGCTTGCTGCACAAAACATCTTGAACCCGAAAGACGGGAAACCAGTTGTTACGCCTTCTCAAGATATGGTTCTTGGTAACTATTACTTGACGCTTGAACGTGAAGGTGCAGTAGGGGAAGGCACAGTGTTTAAGGATAGCGATGAGGCACTCACCGCTTACCAAAACGGCTACGTGCATTTGCACACACGTATAGGAATTCCTGTTCGGTCATTGAACAAGACGACATTCCCTGAGAACACAGAAGACCGTATTTTGTTAACGAGCACCGGTAAGCTGATCTTTAACGAAATTCTTCCGGAGTCGTTCCCGTATATCAATGAGCCAACGGCGATTAACCTTGAACAAGAAACGCCAAAAGAATATTTTGTTACTAGTGATACAGATATTAAGAAAACATTGGCGGAACGTCCAGTTGTTGCTCCATTCAAGAAAGGCTTCCTCGGAGATGTCATCGCTGAAGTGTTTAAGAAGTTTCAAGTCACTGAAACATCCCGAATGCTTGACCGAATGAAAGACCTTGGTTTCTACTATTCAACAAAAGCTGGCCTTACCGTAGGTGTGGCTGACATCGTAGTTCTCGCTGAAAAAGGTGAAATTCTTGATGCGGCTGAATTGCAAGTAGACCGAGTGATGAAACAGTTCCGAAGAGGTCTAATCACTGAAGAGGAACGTTATGACAAGATCATCTCAATTTGGAGTGAAGCAAAAGACGACATTCAAAGCCGTCTAATGAAAACACTCGACAAATCGAATCCGATCTTTATGATGAGTGATTCTGGAGCACGTGGTAACGCCTCAAACTTTACGCAACTTGCGGGTATGCGTGGTCTAATGGCGAACCCGTCTGGTAGAATCATTGAGCTTCCAATCAAGTCCAGTTTCCGTGAAGGTCTAACCGTACTCGAGTACTTTATCTCGACACACGGTGCTCGTAAAGGTCTAGCCGATACGGCATTGAAGACAGCAGACTCTGGTTACTTGACCCGTCGTCTTGTTGACGTTGCCCAAGACGTCATTGTTCGTGAGGATGATTGCGGCACGGATCGCGGTCTCGTTGTTTCACCGATTAGAGAAGGTACTGAAGAAATTGAGAACCTTTATGATCGTCTCGTTGGTCGCTTTGCATTCCAAACGGTCAAACACCCTGAAACAGGCGAAGTCCTTGCCAGACCGAATGAACTTATCAATGAAGAGTCTGCAAAAACAATCGTTGACGCAGGCGTCGAATCATTGAAAATCCGTTCTGTCTTCACGTGTGACACGTCACACGGTGTATGTAATAAATGTTACGGCCGTAACTTGGCGACAGGAAGCGATGTTGAAGTCGGCGAAGCGGTCGGCATTATCGCAGCCCAGTCCATTGGTGAGCCAGGTACACAACTTACGATGCGTACGTTCCACACGGGCGGTGTAGCTGGGGATGACATCACGCAAGGTCTACCGCGTATCCAAGAGTTGTTTGAGGCGCGTAATCCGAAAGGTCAAGCGCTTATTACAGAACTCAAAGGAACGATCGAAGAGATCCGTGACGCTGGTGACAAGAAAGATGTTGTCATTCGCGGAGAGTATGAGTCGCGCTCCTACACAACTGCATATGGTGCACGCTTGAAAGTATCCGAAGGCGATCAAGTTGAAGCAGGGCAGGCACTGACTGAAGGTTCCATTGACCCGAAAGAATTGATCAAAGTTACCGGTCTGGATGAAGTTCAAGAGTACCTCTTGAAAGAAGTTCAGAAGGTTTACCGGATGCAAGGGGTAGAGATTGGTGACAAACACGTTGAAGTTATGGTTCGCCAAATGCTCCGTAAGATTCGCGTAAATGACTCTGGAGACACTGATGTACTTCCAGGAACACTTGTTGAAGTTAATTCTTTCAACAAAGCAAACATCGACGTGCTTCGAAAAGGGAAGCGCCCAGCGGTGGGAGCTCCAGTTATCCTAGGGATTACAAAAGCATCTCTTGAGACAGACTCATTCTTATCAGCTGCGTCGTTCCAAGAAACGACACGTGTACTCACAGATGCGGCCATTAAAGGGCGCAGAGATGCACTTCTTGGCTTGAAGGAGAACGTTATTATCGGTAAGCTCGTCCCAGCAGGTACAGGTATGCAACGTTACCGAACGCTTAAGGGCGAGACAGCAGATGAAGGAAAGCAAGTGGAACCAGAACCAGAGACAATCGGTTACGACTAAAAAACCGTATTGACACATCATCTCCACTTTGTTAAGATGTCTAAGTGCGCGTAATTCGCCTGTATTTGAGGTGGCGATAATGGGTTATGATAAGGTAATGAATGCTGGCACACGATATGTTGGTTTGAAACGGACAATAAAAGCGATCTCTGACGGTTTAGCGACGGAAGTATTCGTTGCTGAAGATGCCGACCATGAGTTGCTTCGTAAAGTCTCGGACACCGCATATGAAAAGCAAATACCTTTGGTAATGGTTCCATCTATGAAAAAGCTCGGCAAAGCTTGCGGTATTGAAGTTAATGCTGCGGCTGTAGCTATAAAAAAGTAGTCATGTTTTTACTGGCGGGCGTTCTCGCCCGTCCAGTAAGAACTTTACTTTTGCCCAATTGTGAACCACCTGGAACGGTGGTCTTGAAAATCGCGATGATGACGCGGTTTTGAACGCTACACAAACCGTGGTGGATTTCATGAATGCAAGCTGCATGAGAATTAAGTTGTGAAAGGAGGAAATATCGATGCCAACAATGAATCAACTCGTTCGAAAAGGACGTAAGTCTAAAATGAAGAAGTCAGATGCACCAGCATTGAACAAAGGCTATAACAGCTTCAAAAAAGTTCAAACTGACCTTTCTTCTCCTCATAAACAAGGGGTATGTACTCGTGTCGGTACAATGACACCGAAGAAGCCGAACTCTGCTCTTCGTAAATATGCACGTGTACGTTTGACGAATGGAATTGAAGTAACTGCATACATCCCTGGAATTGGACACAATCTTCAGGAGCACAGTGTTGTATTGATCCGCGGTGGTCGTGTAAAAGACCTTCCGGGTGTTCGTTACCACATCGTACGTGGTGCGCTTGATACAGCAGGCGTTCAAGACCGTAAGCAAGGTCGTTCTAAGTATGGAACGAAGCGTGCGAAAGCAAAGAAATAATAAGCTTTACTATTATAGAAGAAATGAATTCAGATGTCTTGTTTGAGACAGAAAGGAGGGTTGGTTATGCCTCGTAAAGGTCCTGTACCTCGTCGTGAAGTGCTTGCCGATCCGATCTACAACTCTAAGTTGGTCACTCGTTTGATTAACCGCATCATGGTGGATGGAAAGAAAGGTAAAGCGCAGAACATTCTTTACGCATCTTTTGATCTCGTCCGTGAGCGCAGTGGTCAAGATCCGGTTGAAGTTTTTGATCAAGCACTCAAAAACATCATGCCTGTACTTGAAGTTAAAGCACGCCGTGTCGGTGGTGCCAACTACCAAGTACCAATTGAAGTAAAGCCTGACCGTCGTACGACTCTTGGTCTTCGTTGGTTAGTAAGCTATGCACGTCTTCGCGGAGAAAAAACGATGGAAGAGCGTCTAGCAAATGAAATTCTTGATGCATCAAACAACACAGGCTCTGCTGTTAAGAAGCGTGAAGACACGCATCGTATGGCTGAAGCAAACAAAGCGTTCGCACATTATCGCTGGTAAGCGTTTCGCAATCCAGTTGTAAATGATAGCTGAAAGGAGAAAGTGTAAACCATGGCAAGAGAGTTCTCCTTGGAGAAAACACGTAATATCGGGATCATGGCACACATCGATGCCGGTAAAACGACTGCTACAGAACGTATTTTGTTCTATACCGGTCGTACTCATAAAATTGGTGAAACACATGAAGGCGCTTCTCAGATGGACTGGATGTCTCAAGAGCAAGAGCGTGGGATTACAATCACGTCTGCTGCGACAACAGCGTCTTGGAAAGGCCACCGTATCAACATCATTGATACACCAGGACACGTCGACTTTACTGTTGAAGTAGAGCGTTCACTACGTGTTCTTGACGGTGCTGTTGCTGTACTCGATGCTCAATCTGGCGTTGAGCCACAAACAGAAACGGTATGGCGTCAAGCAACCACTTACCACGTTCCACGAATTGTATTCGTGAACAAGATGGATAAGATGGGTGCAGACTTCCTATACTCCGTCGGGACGTTAAATGATCGTCTAGACGCGAATGCGCATCCAGTTCAACTTCCAATTGGTGCTGAAGATGATTTTGAAGCGATCATTGACCTTGTAGAAATGAAAGCTTACTATTATCTTGATGATTTAGGGCAAAACACTGAAACACGTGAAATCCCTGATGAGCACCGTGAATTGGCTGATGAATATCGTGAGAAGCTCATCGAAGCGGTTGCAGAATTTGATGAAGAGTTGATGATGCGTTATCTTGATGGTGACACAATCAGCAACGAAGAACTCAAAACTGCCGTTCGTGAAGCGACACTTTCGGTACAGTTCTACCCAGTTCTTTGCGGTTCTGCATTTAAGAACAAAGGTGTTCAACCGATGATCGATGCAGTCATTGACTATCTTCCGGCTCCTACAGACGTTCCTGCAATTAAAGGACACAAAGTAGATAGCGACGAAGAAGTTATCCGTGAAGCGGATGACAACGGTCCATTCTCTGCACTTGCATTTAAAGTTATGACAGACCCTTACGTTGGTAAATTGACATTCTTCCGTGTTTATTCCGGAACACTTGATTCTGGTTCATACGTGAAGAATGCTTCTAAAGATAAGCGTGAGCGTGTTGGTCGTATTCTACAAATGCACGCAAACACTCGTGAAGAAATCAAAACGGTTTACTCAGGAGACATTGCCGCAGGTGTAGGTTTGAAAGATACGTCAACAGGAGATACTTTGTGTGATGAGAAGGAACTAGTGATTCTTGAATCCATGGACTTCCCAGAGCCGGTTATCTCACTATCTGTTGAACCGAAATCTAAAGCCGACCAAGATAAGATGGGTGTTGCCCTCGGTAAGCTTGCTGAAGAGGATCCAACATTCAAAACGTATACTGACGAAGAAACAGGTCAAACTGTTATCGCTGGTATGGGTGAGCTTCACCTCGACATCATCGTCGACCGTATGAAACGTGAATTTAAAGTTGAAGCGGTCGTTGGTGCACCACAAGTATCTTACCGTGAAACACTGCGTAAATCTGCAGAGCTTGAAGGTAAGTTTGTACGACAATCAGGTGGACGTGGACAGTACGGACACGTTAAAGTTGAGATTGGACCAAACGAAGAAGGTGCAGGCTTCGAATTCGAAAACAACATCGTTGGTGGTGTCGTTCCTCGTGAATACATTCCATCTGTTGAAGCTGGAATTGAAGAAGCACTTCAAAATGGTCTACTTGCAGGTTATCCTGTCATTGACGTTAAAGCTCGTCTATTCGATGGTTCTTACCACGATGTCGACTCCAACGAGATGGCATTTAAGATTGCGGCTTCCATGGCATTTAAAGAAGCGAAAGCTCATTGCCAGCCAGTTCTCTTAGAGCCACTTATGAAAGTTGAAATCGTCGTTCCAGAAGAATACATGGGTGATGTCATGGGTGACGTTACATCACGTCGTGGACGTGTTGACGGTATGGAAGCACGCGGTAACGCGCAAACCATCCGTGCATTTGTCCCGCTATCTGAGATGTTTGGTTATGCGACAGCGCTTCGCTCAAACACACAAGGACGCGGAACGTACTCCATGTTCTTTGATCATTATGCAGAAGTACCAAAGAGTATTTCTGAAGAGATCATCAAAAAGAACACTGGAGAGTAATGACTTTGTTAGTAGTCTAGAAAGGTGATATGTGATTGAAATGCGCATGCCTCCTTTCTTGCTTCATAAATTTAAATTAATTTAAGGGAGGATATCCTCAAATGGCTAAAGAAAAATTTGACCGTTCCAAGACGCATGCCAATATTGGTACGATTGGACACGTTGACCACGGTAAAACAACACTAACTGCTGCAATCACAACTGTACTTCATAAAAAATCTGGTAAAGGTACTGCAATGGCGTATGACGCAATTGACGGTGCTCCAGAAGAGAAAGAGCGTGGAATTACAATCGCGACTTCTCACGTAGAGTACGAAACTGAAACGCGTCACTATGCACACGTTGACTGCCCAGGTCACGCTGACTACGTTAAAAACATGATCACTGGTGCTGCACAAATGGACGGCGCGATCCTCGTTGTATCTGCAGCGGATGGCCCAATGCCACAAACTCGTGAGCACATCCTTCTTTCTCGTAACGTAGGTGTACCTTCAATGGTTGTTTTCTTAAACAAAGTTGACATGGTAGACGACGAAGAGCTTCTTGAGCTTGTTGAGATGGAAGTACGTGACCTTCTTTCTGAGTACGACTTCCCAGGAGACGACATTCCAGTCGTTGCTGGTTCTGCTCTTAAAGCACTTGAAGGTGACGAAAGCTACGAAGCAAAAATCGTTGAGCTTATGAACGAAGTGGATGCTTACATCCCAACTCCAGAGCGCGACAAAGACAAGCCTTTCATGATGCCTGTTGAGGACGTATTCTCAATCACTGGTCGTGGTACAGTAGCAACTGGCCGTGTTGAGCGTGGTGTTCTTAACGTAGGAGACGAAATCGAAATCCTAGGAATCACTGAAGAGTCTAGAAAATCAACAGTAACAGGTGTTGAGATGTTCCATAAACTTCTTGACTACGCTGAAGCTGGTGACAACATTGGTGCACTTCTTCGTGGTGTTGACCGTGAGGACATCACTCGTGGTCAAGTACTAGCTAAGCCTGGTACAATCACTCCACACACAAACTTCAAAGCTGAAGTATATGTACTTTCAAAAGAAGAAGGTGGTCGTCACACGCCATTCTTCAACAACTACCGCCCACAGTTCTACTTCCGTACAACGGACGTAACAGGCGTTGTTAACCTTCCTGAGAACGTTGAGATGGTTATGCCTGGCGACAACACTGAAATGGAAGTTGAATTGATTTCACCAATCGCAATTGAAGACGGTACTCGTTTCTCAATCCGCGAAGGTGGTCGTACTGTAGGTTCTGGTGTTGTTTCTACAATCACGAAGTAATCTCAGAACAAACAATAGAAGCAGGCTAGGAATGATACACTCATTCTTAGCCTGCTTTTTTTTGTTATGTATGCTGAGAATTACATGCCTTGCACGTATGATTGCAAGATATGCCGATACGTAGGCAAGCAGTCTCTACATTAAAATTTCCGTACGATTCTTCTACGTGCATCATGCTCGTCATTTGCCGACCAATCACGAAGTCGTTTTTCATGTTGGATGTAAGATAGGTGAGTACATACAAAAAATAAAGCTAGCAATTTTTGAATAGGGGTGTATACTGAAGGAATTACGAGGAGGAATGGTTATGAAGTTCATACAAAAGATTGTCGTCAAGTCGGCATTGTCTAGTGGTGCTCTTGTTTTAGCGGTCTTGCTACTTCCCGTATTCCTTATTACAGAACAGGTCGATGGTTTTCAGCAATTAATTGATATGGTCTTCAAAGAAGACAAAGAATAATGGAAGAAAATGAACAGCCAAGAGATCTATCATTGGCTGTTCATTTTTGTTAAAATCGTAGTACAGATCAAGTAAAAAGGTCGAGCAAATTGGCGAACGTAAAGACTAACAAAAACAATATGAATCCACTCTTGCATTCATAGGTGAAAGCCTTTATAATAGTAAAAGTGTGACAAAGTTGGAGATCCGCACGGATTTCCTGTTTTTATGTTGTCATTTGCGATGATGCAGAAGGTTGCTGACACACCCGGCCCCTTTGCCATGATGGGTGTGGGGGGATTTCTGCGGAGTAGGTCTGAAAATCAGGCGATAAAAGGAGGGCTAAACATGGCAAAAGAGAAGATTCGTATTCGATTGAAGGCGTATGATCACCGTATTCTCGATCAATCATCAGTGAAGATTGTAGACACGGCGAAACGTTCAGGTGCAAATGTATCCGGACCAATCCCGTTACCGACAGAGCGTTCGGTATACACAGTCTTACGTGCGACTCACAAGTACAAAGATTCGCGTGAGCAATTTGAGATGCGTACGCATAAACGTCTCATCGATATTATCAGTCCAACACCACAAACGGTGGACGCTTTAATGCGTTTGGATCTTCCATCCGGCGTTGACATTGAGATTAAGCTTTAATCCAATTCACAGTTATAGGATGGCAGTTTGGACAAACAATTATGAACACAAAATATAGGAGGTGTGACTGATGGCCAAAGGAATCTTGGGTACAAAGATCGGCATGACACAGATTTTTAGCGAGAATGGCGAAGTCGTTCCAGTTACTGTCGTTCAAGCAAATCCGAATGTTGTCATGCAGTTGAAAACACAGGAAAAAGATGGTTACGATGCGGTGCAGTTAGGTGCAGATGACAAGAAAGATCATCGTTCTAACAAGCCGGAAAAAGGCCATGCTGAAAAAGCAAGCACGGCACCCAAGCGCTACGCTCGTGAATTCCGCAACATGGATGTTGGGACTCACGAAGTCGGTCAAGCGGTCAACGTAAATACATTTGAAGTCGGAGACATCATTGATGTGACCGGTACTTCAAAAGGTAAAGGTTTCCAAGGTGCAATTAAGCGTCATAACCAAGCGCGCGGTCCAATGAGCCACGGTTCTCGTTATCACCGTCGTCCGGGTTCACTCGGTACGATGCAAGATGCGAAGGTAATCAAAGGCATGGAAGGCCCGGGTCAAATGGGTGGCGAAAAGGTAACTGTACAAAACTTGGAAGTCGTACAAATCGACGAAGAGCGTAATTTGCTTCTTATTAAAGGGAACGTTCCTGGAGCGAAGAAAAGCTACGTTAAAATTCAAAGTGCTGTAAAAGGCAACTAACGTCTCGAAGAAAGGAGGAGTCATCATGCCAAAAGTAACGGTATTTAACCAAAGCGGTTCACAAGTTGGCGACATCGAACTTGTTGATGCTGTTTTTGGTATTACACCAAACGAAAGTGTTGTTCATGATGCCGTCGTAATGCAACAAGCTTCCCTTCGTCAAGGAACGCAGAAAGCGAAAACTCGCTCTGAAGTTCGTGGCGGTGGTGCAAAGCCTTGGCGTCAAAAAGGAACAGGTCGTGCTAGACACGGTTCAAACCGCTCACCAATTTGGAAAGGCGGTGGTGTGGTCTTCGCACCAACACCAAGAACTTACGGCTACAACCTACCGAAAAAGGTTCGCCGTCTAGCGATTCGCTCAGTTCTTTCTGATAAAGTACAAAACGATGCATTGATTGTTGTTGATGAGTTAAGCTTCGAAGCACCAAAGACGAAAGAAATGGTACAAATTCTTTCTAACCTGTCCGCAGAGAAAACACTCATTGTTACTGCAGAGCGCAATCAAAACATCGAAAGATCTGCTAGCAACCTTCAGAACGTCAAAACGATTACAGCTACTGGCGTAAACGTTCTTGATGTGATCAAGTACGACAAAGTGATCATTACGAAGGAAGCTGCAGAGAAGGTAGGGGAGGTGCTTAGCTAATGGATGCACGCGATGTGATTAAGCGCCCGGTCATTACGGAACGCTCTACTGAACTGATGGAAGATAAGAAGTATACGTTTGAAGTAGATATTAGAGCGAATAAAACGCAAATCAAGCAAGCAATCGAAGAAATCTTCGAAGTTGATGTTGAGAAAGTCAACACGATCAAATACAAGCAAAAGTTTCGTCGTTTCGGACGTTATGAAGGCTTTAAACCTGCGAAGAAAAAAGCGATTGTAACACTTAAAGCAGACAGCGAAGAGATCGAGATCTTCGGCGAAGCTTAAGTTTTAATGTAAAGGAGGGAAATGAAAATGGCTGTAAAACGTTATAAACCGACCACAAACGGTCGTCGTTTCATGACAGGGAAAGACTTCTCTGAAATTACAACGAACACACCTGAGCGCTCTTTGCTTGCGCCACTGTCTAAAAAGGCAGGTCGTAACAACCAAGGTCGTTTGACAACACGTCATCAAGGTGGCGGTCACAAACGTAAATACCGTATGATCGACTTTAAGCGTAACAAAGACCAAGTAGAAGGACGAGTAGCGACAATTGAGTACGATCCAAACCGTTCGGCGAACATTGCACTCATCCACTACATGGACGGAGAAAAGCGTTACATCTTAGCACCTAAAGGTCTAAAAGTCGGCAACTCAATCTACTCTGGATCAGAAGCTGACATTAAACTCGGTAACGCACTTGAGCTTAAAGACATTCCAGTTGGTACGAACGTGCACAACATCGAATTGAAGCCTGGTCACGGCGGACAACTCGCTCGTGCTGCAGGATCACAAGCTCAAATTCTTGGTCGTGAAGGAAAGTACACGTTAATTCGCCTTCGTTCTGGTGAAAACCGTTTGATCCTTTCAACGTGCCGTGCGACAATCGGTCAGGTTGGAAACCTTGAGCATGAACTCATTAATGTTGGTAAAGCAGGACGTAGTCGCTGGATGAACAAACGCCCAGTTGTACGTGGTTCTGCGATGAACCAGCGGATCACCCTCACGGTGGTGGTGAAGGACGCGCGCCAATCGGTCGTGTTGCACCAGTATCTCCTTGGGGTCAACCAGCAATTGGTTACAAAACGCGTAAAGGCAAGAAAGACTCTGACAAGTATATTGTTCGTCGTCGCAACGCGAAGCGTAAGTAATTGCCGAGAAGGCCAGACGATTGCTGCGCCCCTGATAACAGCAACGCCTTTGCTGTGTCGGGCGCTGTCAACGTCGTTTTATACATTTGAAGGGAGGCATTCACATGGGACGTAGTCTTAAAAAGGCCCTTTTGCCGATAGCCACTTGCTTAACAAAATTGAAGCAATGGATGATAACAACAGATCTGTCATTAAAACATGGTCACGTCGTTCTACCATCTTCCCGCAATTTGTAGGTCATACAATTGCTGTTTACGATGGTCGTAAACACGTTCCGGTTTACATTCAAGAAGATATGGTTGGACATAAACTCGGAGAGTTTGCACCAACAAGAACGTATCGTGGACATGATAAAGACGATAAGAAAACGAAACGCCGCTAATTAGAGAGGAGGTTCACTCATGCAAGCTAAAGCTGTTGCGAAACAAGTTCGTGTTGCTCCTCGTAAAGCAAGAATGGTTGTTGATCTTGTCAGAGGTAAGGAAGTTGGAGAAGCCATTTCAATTTTGCGTCATACACCAAGAGGTGTTTCGCCGATCGTTGAGAAGGTTCTCAATTCTGCTATTGCGAACGCTGAACACAATTACGAACTCGATGCTGAAAACTTATACGTAAGTGCAGCATTTGTAGATGAAGGAGTTACCTTGAAGCGCTTCCGCCCAAGAGCCCAAGGTCGTGCGTCTAGAATCAACAAGCGCACTAGTCACATTACAATTATTGTTTCTGAGAAGGAGGAGGGATAGAGCGTGGGTCAAAAAGTAAACCCTGTCGGTCTTCGTATCGGCGTCATTCGTGATTGGGAATCGAAATGGTACGCTGGGAAGGAATATGCAGATCTTTTGCATGAAGATATTAAGATTCGTGAATTCCTTGAAGATCGCCTCAAAGATGCATCATTGTCTAAAATCGAAATCGAACGTGCTGCTCGTCGTGTGAACATCAACATCCATACTGCGAAACCAGGAATGGTAATTGGTAAGGGTGGTTCTGAAGTCGAAGCACTTCGTAAGAAGCTAAATGAAATTACTGGCAAGCGTGTTCATATCAACATTTCTGAAGTGAAAGTTACTGACATGGACGCTCGTCTAGTCGCAGAAAACATTGCTCGTCAATTGGAAAACCGTGTGAGTTTCCGTCGTGCGATGAAGCAATCGATCCAACGCACAATGCGTTCTGGAGCAAAAGGGATTCGTACAGAAGTAAATGGACGTCTTGGTGGAGCAGATATGGCTCGTTCTGAAAGCTATAGTGAAGGTACAGTGCCACTTCATACACTTCGTGCCGACATTGATTACGGAACAGCTGAAGCTGATACGACTTTCGGTAAAATCGGCGTAAAGATCTGGATCTACCGTGGAGAAGTCCTTCCCACGAAAGGTAAGAGCAACGAGGAAGGAGGCAACTAAACATGTTAATGCCTAAACGCGTTAAATATCGCCGCCAATTCCGTGGCCGTATGCAAGGTCGTGCGAAAGGCGGAACAGAAGTAAACTTTGGTGAATACGGTCTTCAAGCCCTCGAACCATCTTGGGTAACGAACCGTCAAATCGAATCAGCACGTATCGCGATGACTCGTTACATGAAGCGTGGCGGTAAAGTATGGATTAAAATCTTCCCTGATAAGCCTTACACAGCAAAGCCTCTAGAAGTTCGAATGGGTTCCGGTAAAGGTGCTCCTGAAGGCTGGGTAGCTGTCGTAAAGCCAGGTAAAATCATGTTTGAAATTGCAGGTGTAAACGAAGAGGTGGCACGTGAAGCATTGCGTCTTGCGTCTCACAAGCTTCCGATTAAATGCAAATTCGTGAAACGTGAAGATATGGGTGGTGAGGCAAATGAAAGCTAAAGAAATTAGAGATCTGACAACGACTGAGATCGAACAAGAAACAAAGTCTTTGAAAGAAGAATTGTTTAACCTTCGTTTCCAGCTAGCTACTGGTCAGTTGGATAATCCTGCCCGCATCCGTCACGTACGTAAAGAAATCGCTAGAGCCAATACAGTTCTTCGTGAAAGAGAACTTGGCATTACTCGTGGATAATTAAAGGAGGGGCAAACGTAATGACTGAACGTAATAATCGTAAAGAATTAACGGGCCGTGTTGTATCCGACAAAATGGATAAAACAATCACTGTTGTTGTTGAAACGTATAAACGTGATAAGTTATACGGCAAGCGTGTTCGTTACTCAAAGAAATACAAAGCTCACGATGAAAACAACGAAGCAAAAGTCGGAGATATCGTACGCATCATGAAACACGTCCGCTTTCCAAAGATAAGTACTTCCGCCTCGTGAAAATCGTTGAAGAATCCGTGATTATCTAAGACATCCTTTTGTTGAAGGGAGGCAAATGACATGATCCAGCAAGAATCAAGATTGAAAGTAGCAGATAACTCTGGTGCTCGTGAAGTACAATGCATTAAAGTACTTGGTGGTACTGGACGTAAGACAGCGAACATTGGTGACACGATCGTGTGTGCAGTCAAGAATGCAACACCTGGTGGCGTTGTCAAAAAAGGTGAAGTTGTCCGCGCCGTTATCGTACGTTCACGCAGTGGCGTTCGTCGTAACGACGGTTCATATATCAAGTTTGATGAAAACGCAGCAGTAATCATTCGTGACGACAAAGGGCCGAGAGGTACACGTATTTTCGGACCAGTTGCACGTGAATTACGTGATAAGCAATATATGAAGATCGTATCTCTAGCACCTGAGGTACTTTAAAGATACGAAACAACGGTTATCGAGGAGGTGCGACTAAATGGCGCAGCCAAAATTACACGTGAAAACTGGCGATAAAGTCAAAGTAATCACTGGTAAAGATAAAGGAAAAGAAGGCGTGATCCTTAAAGCTCTTCCGAGTAAAGAGCGAGTGATCGTCGAAGGCGTAAATGTAGTAAAGAAACATGCAAAGCCAACTCAAGAAAACCCACAAGGCGGTATTCTTAACGAGGAAGCAGCCATCCATGTTTCTAATGTGATGCTCATTGACCCGAAAAGCGGAGAACCAACGCGAGTGGGTTACAAGCACGAAGACGGCAAAAAAGTACGTGTTGCAAAAAAATCAGGTGAAGTGATCGATAAGTAACACCTGTTGAAAGGAGGTCCTTGATCATGAACGCTTTAAAAACTCGTTACAAACAAGAAATTGTGCCTCGTCTACACGAGCAATTCAAATACGATTCGGTCATGGCCGTACCTAAGATCGAAAAAGTTGTGATTAACATGGGTGTCGGTGAAGCCGTAAACAACCCTAAATCACTCGATAGCGCGGTAGAAGAGCTTGCGACGATCTCTGGTCAAAAGCCAGTCGTTACAAAAGCGAAAAAGTCAATCGCTGGCTTTAAGCTTCGTGAAGGCAACCCAATTGGAGCAAAAGTTACACTTCGCGGAGAGCGCATGTATGATTTCCTTGAGAAATTGATCCATGTATCCCTTCCACGTGTACGTGACTTCCGTGGTGTGTCTAACAAAGCATTTGACGGTCGTGGAAACTACACGCTTGGTGTAAAAGAACAGTTGATTTTCCCTGAAATTGAGTACGACAAAGTTGATAAAGTACGCGGAATGGATATCGTAATTGTAACTACGGCTGATTCGGATGAAGAATCCAGAGCACTTCTTACAGAAGTCGGAATGCCATTCCAAAAATAATGAACGATATTCATCTAAACATGAAGGAGGGAAAGACTCTTGGCAAAAAAATCAATGGTTGCCAAACAACAACGTCCTCAAAAGTATAAAGTTCGTGAATATACACGTTGTGAACGTTGTGGACGGCCACACTCCGTCATTCGTAAATTCAAGCTTTGCCGGATTTGTTTCCGAGAGCTTGCATACAAAGGCCAGATTCCTGGTGTGAAAAAAGCCAGCTGGTAAGAGCCTTATATAAGGAAGGAGGTACATCAATATGGTTATGACAGATCCGGTTGCAGATATGCTAACAAGAATTCGCAATGCGAACACTGTACGTCACGATAAACTAGAACTTCCAGCTTCAAACGTGAAGCGCGAAGTAGCAGAAATCCTCAAACGTGAAGGATTCGTTCGCGATGTAGAATTCGTTGATGATAAAAAACAAGGTGTTCTTCGCATCTTCTTGAAGTACGGGGAGCAAAACGAACGAGTAATTACAGGTCTAAAAAGAATTAGTAAGCCTGGCCTTCGTGTATACGCGAAATCAGAAGAGATTCCACGTGTACTCAGTGGTTTAGGTATCGCAGTCATTTCAACATCTCAAGGAGTAATGACTGATAAAGAAGCGCGTCAAAAGAATATCGGAGGCGAAGTACTCGCTTACGTTTGGTAAGAAGTTACTGAAGAATGGAGGTGCGACATTATGTCACGTATCGGTGTAAATCCTTTAGAGATTCCTAAGGATGTTACGATTACGTTGGATGGCGGTCACGTAACGGTCAAAGGACCAAAAGGCGAACTGTCCAACACGTTTAATACAGACATTAAGATTTCGATTGAAGATGACGTGCTTACTACAAGCCGTCCATCAGATCATAAAGACCACCGCTCTTTACACGGAACGACAAGAAGCCTTATTGGCAACATGGTCGAAGGTGTAACGAATGGTTTTGAAAAAACACTAGAACTTGTTGGTGTTGGTTATCGTGCATCGAAGTCTGGCGAGAAACTCGTCCTTAACGTCGGGTATTCACACCCTGTTGAGTTCGACAAGATCGAAGGCATCGAAATTGACGTTCCTGCAAACAACAAAGTTGTTGTAAAAGGAATCGATAAGCAGCTTGTAGGTGCGATTGCTTCTGACATTCGTTCTGTACGTAAGCCTGAACCTTATAAAGGTAAAGGAATTCGCTACAGCGGAGAGATGATTCGTCGTAAAGAAGGTAAAACAGGTAAGTAATTTTATAGATGAACCGGTTTTGTTTGCTCGGTACAAACGAAACCAGCGAACGGCACGAAAGGAGGAAACATTCTCATGGCGAAGAAAATGTCAAAGAACACTGCGCGCCAGCGTCGCCAAAAGAGCATCCGTCTTAAGGTGCATGGTACGACAGAGCGCCCGCGTCTTAACGTATTTCGTTCAACGAACCACATTTACGCTCAATTGATCGATGATCAACAAGGAGTAACGGTTGTTGCTGCGTCCACAATGGATAAGGACATCAACGTAGACCACGGAGGAAACGTTGCAGCTGCAAAAGAAGTAGGAGCGCTAGTTGGGAAACGTGCCACTGAAAAAGGATACGATAACGTCGTATTTGACCGCGGCGGGAACGTATACCACGGACGTGTTGCAGCGCTTGCAGATGCAGCGCGCGAAGCAGGATTGAAATTTTAAAGGTCGAAGGAGGGAAATTACATGATCGATCCGAACAAACTGGATCTTGAAGAAAAGGTTGTTGCCATCAACCGTGTAGCAAAAGTTGTAAAAGGTGGACGTCGCTTCCGTTTCGCTGCGGTTGTTGTTGTCGGAGACCGTAACGGACATGTTGGTTTTGGAATCGGAAAAGCCCTAGAGGTACCAGAAGCCATTCGCAAAGCGATTGAAGACGGAAAGAAAAATCTGATCAGTGTACCACGTGTTGGAACAACAATTCCTCACGAACTTATCGGACGTTTCGGAGCAGGTAAAGTACTTCTTAAGCCTGCTAGCGAAGGTACTGGAATTATTGCGGGTGGACCGGTTCGTGCCGTGCTTGAACTTGGCGGTGTTGGAGACATCTTGTCTAAATCTCACGGTTCAAACAACCCAATCAATATGGTTCGTGCCACATTGCAAGGGTTAACTTCATTGAAAACTGCAGAAAACGTAGCAAAACTTCGCGGTAAAAGCGTTGAAGAGTTGCTAGGATAAGGAGGGAAATGTCATGGCAAATAAGCTAGAAATCACCCTCAAACGCAGTCTTATCGGGCGTCCTGAAGATCAACGCGTGACGGTGAAGACACTTGGGCTTCGTAAAGTCAATCACTCGGTCGTACAAGAAGATAATCCATCGATCCGAGGAATGGTTAACAAAGTATCCCACCTTTTGAACGTTAAAGAAATTAAAGGTTAGTCATAATTGAAAAGACAGGAGGTGTGAGTTGATGAAACTACATGAGTTGAAGCCATCTGAAGGATCCCGCAAGCGCGGTATTCGTGTTGGTCGTGGGTACAGTGCGAAACGCGGAAATCGTGCTGGACGCGGAGAGCATGGTCAAAAGTCTCGTTCAGGCGGGAATGTACGTCCAGGCTTTGAAGGTGGTCAAAATCCAATTTACAAGCGTTTGCCAAAACGTGGGTTCACGAACCCAGGACGCAAAACGTATAGCATTGTTAATGTTGAGACACTAGATCAATTCGATGAAGGTACAGAGATTACACCAGAGCTTCTCATCGAAAACGGTGTTGTTAAAAAAGAGAATCATGGGATCAAAGTACTTGGTAACGGTAGTCTAAACAAAAAACTTACCGTAAAGGCAAACAAGTTCTCTGCATCTGCAGTTAAGGTGATTGAAGGAGCCGGCGGTACAACAGAGGTGGTCTAATGTTTAAGGCGCTCGCCAATATTTTTCGAGTCGCTGATCTGCGCCGCAAGATTTTATTCACCTTGTTAATGCTCGTCGTATACCGTATGGGTACGTTCATACCGGTTCCTGGGGCAGACAGTGATCAGTTATCTTTTCAAGATGAAGCAAGCGCCTTTGGTTTCCTAGATACATTTGGGGGCGGGGCGTTAGGGAACTTCTCGATCTTCGCGATGGGAGTCTTCCCTTATATTACTGCCTCGATTGTCGTCCAGCTTTTAAGAATGGACGTTGTTCCGAAATTCACGGAATGGTCGAAGCAAGGCGAAGCAGGGCGTAGAAAGCTTGCGCAGTTTACTAGATATTTCACTGTTGTGTTAGCATTTGTTCAAGCATTAGCAATGTCAATCGGCTTTAACACGCAATTCCCTGGATTAATTCCTGATCCGAGTGTTACGACGTACCTCATGATTGCTTTAATCATGACAGCAGGTACAACGTTCTTAATGTGGTTAGGGGAACAAATTACCGCACAAGGCGTCGGAAATGGGATATCGATTCTCATCTTCTCAGGTATTGCTGCCGGTATACCTAATGGTGTGAACATGATCTATGCAACGCAAATTCAAGACCAAGGCGACCAGATATTCATGGGTGTCGTCACGATTCTTTTATTAGCGTTAGCCGTTTTACTTGTTATCGTTGGTGTTGTCTTCGTACAACAAGCGATTAGAAAAGTTCCGATTCAATATGCTAAGCGTGTCGTTGGGCAAGGCAATACAGCTGGCGCTCAATCCACACACCTTCCACTCAAAGTAAACTCTGCGGGGGTAATTCCAGTCATTTTCGCAATGGCACTTTTTATCTTCCCACCAACAGTAGCAGGATTCTTTGCAGATGGTAGTGGCATTGCACAATGGATCGTTGATAACTTTAACTATAACCATCCAGTTGGCCTGATCTTTTATGTCGGCCTCATTATCGCATTTACGTATTTCTATACGTTTGTGCAAGTGAATCCCGAAACTATGGCTGAAAACTTGAAAAAACAAGGCGGCTATATACCTGGGGTAAGGCCTGGTAAGTCGACTGAGCTTACTATTCGTCGCATCTTATATCGCCTCACCTTCGTCGGCGCTCTGTTTTTGGCCACAGTATCCATCATTCCGATTTTCTTTACCAATCAGCTAGGCTTGCCTCAGCAAATTCAAATCGGGGGTACTGGATTACTCATCGTAGTTGGTGTTGCACTTGACACGATGAAACAAATCGAAGGTCAGCTAATAAAACGGAGTTATAAAGGTTTTATCAAATAAATCATTTGGTAAAGCGATGATAGGAGAGGTATCACCATGAATTTAATTTTAATGGGACTTCCCGGAGCTGGTAAAGGAACACAAGCAGATCGCATTCGTCGTGAATATGGAATTCCCCATATTTCCACTGGCGATATGTTCCGCGCAGCATCAAGGAAGAAACCGAGCTAGGCATAAAAGCAAAGAGTTACCTTGATGAGGGAGGACTCGTCCCTGACGATGTAACCATTGGGATTGTAAAAGAACGTCTTGAACAAGATGATTGTAAAAACGGTTTTCTGCTCGATGGCTTCCCGCGTACTACTGTACAGGCGAAAGCATTGGAGGATATGCTCTCAGACATGGGCCGAACGCTAGACTACGTTCTCAACATTGATGTTCCAAAAGAGAAGTTAGTCGAGCGATTAGCTGGACGAAGAGTATCTCCATCTTCAGGCAGAAGCTACCACGTGATCTATAATCCGCCGAAGGTTGACGGTGTTTGTGATGTGGACGGCAGTGAATTGATTCAACGTGACGATGATAAGCCAGAAACGGTGAAGAATCGTCTTCAGGTGAATATTGAGCAGCAACAACCGCTGAAAGATTTTTACGGAGATAAAGGTTACCTTAAAGATATTCAGGGTGACCAGGATATTAACGAGGTATTCTCTGAAATTGATCAGTTGTTGAAAGGACTTCGTGCATGATTATCACGAAAACCGAGCGCGAGCTCAACATTATGCGCCTGGCAGGTCAAATCGTTGCTGAGACACATGCTGAACTTAAAAAATACATTCAGCCTGGTGTAACGACGGGTGAATTGGATGGAATTGCCGATTCTTACATTCGTTCACGTGGTGCAGAACCATCATTCAAAGGGTATCATGGATTTACAGGGAGCATTTGCACTTCTGTCAATGAAGAACTCGTTCACGGGATTCCGGGAAAGCGTGTTTTGCAAGATGGAGACATCATCTCCATCGACATTGGTGCTAAAATCCAAGGGTATCACGGGGATTCCGCATGGACGTATCCAGTAGGGACGATCAGCGAAGAGAACGAGAAGCTCTTGGATGTTACCCGGGATGCCTTGTACGAAGGTCTTGCAGAAGCAAAACCAAAAGAAAGGCTCTCCAATATCTCTCATGCAATTCAGACGTACGTTGAGAAGCATGGATTTTCGGTCGTGAGAGAGTATGTGGGTCATGGAGTTGGGCAAAACTTGCATGAAGATCCACAGATTCCGCATTACGGTCCTCCTGGGAAAGGCCCTAGGCTAAAACCCGGAATGGTCCTTGCCATTGAACCGATGATTAATATGCAGGCAAGATACGTTCATACCCTGGATGATAACTGGACAGTGGTCACATCTGATGGAAAGAACTGCGCACATTTTGAACACACCATTGCCATTACGGACACGGGATATGAAATTCTAACCAAGTAGTAAACAAGGTGGTCGAACATGGAGAACGTACCGGTTTTTCAAATCGGGGAAATTGTTGAAGCGACAAAAGGTAGAGACCACGGTAAAATCTACATTGTCGTCGGCAAGTTCGATGATCACTTTGTTGCTGTTGCCGATGGCGACCAGAGAATGTTCAAAACTGCTAAGAAGAAAAACATCAACCATGTAAGAGCGCTTGGGTTTGCTTCCCGAGAGGTGAAGGAAAGTCTTGAGCAAACAGGTCTTGTGACCAATGCCAAAATCCGCCACGGGTTGATTCAGTATTGTAGGGAGAAACCTGTTATAATAAAGGAAGGAGAGTAATCCATGGCCAAAGATGATGTAATCGAAGTAGAAGCACAGTGATCGAGCCTTTACCGAACGCAATGTTTCGTGTGGAGTTAGATAACGGACACAAGATTCTTGCGCACGTATCTGGCAAAATCCGAATGCACTTTATTCGAATCTTACCCGGAGATAAAGTTACTGTGGAGTTGTCTCCATATGACCTATCTAGGGGAAGGATTACGTATCGATATAAATAATCGTCACAGTTCTGCAGACGTGGCCTCCCAAAGGATGCCGATCATAAGGAGGGAAAAAGGATGAAAGTCAGACCGTCCGTCAAACCGATCTGTGAACGCTGTAAGGTCATTCGCCGTAAAGGTACGGTTATGGTGATCTGTTCAAATCCGAAGCATAAACAAAAACAAGGATAAAAAACAAGGAGGTGCATGAGTTTGGCACGTATTGCTGGTGTCGATATCCCTCGTGATAAACGTGTAGTGATTTCACTCACTTATGTACACGGGATTGGTAAGAAGACTGCTGAGAAAGTACTCGATGAAGCGAACGTTTCATCAGAAACGCGCGTTCGTGATCTTACTGATGAAGAACTAGGACGCATTCGTACAGTTGTAGGAAACTACAACGTAGAAGGTGATCTTCGCCGTGAGAAGTCATTAAACATCAAGCGTCTTATTGAAATCGGATCTTATCGTGGTATTCGTCATCGTCGCGGGCTTCCTGCTCGTGGTCAGAAGACAAAGAACAACTCACGTACAGTAAAAGGTCCTCGTAAGACGATCGCTAATAAAAAGAAATAAATGATAAAGGAGGTCTATTCAGATGCTAAGCCTAAGACAACAACACGTAAACGTCGCCAACGTAAACAAGTGGATTCAGGAATTGCTCACATCCGCTCAACGTTTAATAATACGATCGTGACCATTTCAGATTTACAAGGAAACGTTCTTTCCTGGGCAAGTGCTGGTAACCTTGGATTTAAAGGTTCTCGTAAATCTACGCCGTTTGCTGCACAAATGGCTGCAGAAAGCGCAGCGAAGTCAGCAATGGAGCACGGCATGAAACTGTTGAGGTTGCCGTTAAAGGACCTGGTGCCGGACGTGAAGCAGCAATCCGCTCTTTGCAAGCAACAGGCCTTGAAGTGAATGTCATTCGTGACATGACGCCAGTACCTCACAACGGTTGTCGTCCCCCGAAACGTCGGAGAGTTTAACACCATAGAGGTTAAAATAACCGGATTGTGTCAATAATGGTTAGATGTGGGCGCCAGAGTTATGGTGAACAGTGTCAATCACTGCCTTTAAGGGAAAAGCGGAAAGACGTGCTGAGCACGCCTTTTCGGATTCCGACGTTTTTAAGGAGGAAATCGAATGATTGAAATCGAAAAGCCAAGCATTGAAACGATCGAAGTCAGCGAGGATGCTAAGTACGGCAAATTCGTTGTGGAGCCTTTGGAACGTGGCTATGGTACGACTTTAGGGAACTCCTTGCGTCGAATCCTATTATCCTCCCTCCCAGGGTCTGCGATTACCAATGTTCAAATTGATAGTGTTCTTCATGAATTCTCAACGGTTGAGGGTGTCGTAGAAGACGTTACAACGATCATTTTGAACTTGAAACAGTTAGCTCTGAACATTCATTCTGACGAAGAGAAAGTGCTTGAAATCGATGCAAACGGAGAAGGTGTCGTAACTGCACGTGATATTAATCATGACAGTGATGTTGATATCTTGAACCCAGACCTTCACATTGCAACGCTTACGAAAGGTGCACAGCTTCATATGCGTATGACAGCTAAGCGCGGGCGTGGCTATGTTCCGGCTGAAGGGAACAATCATGAAGACTTGCCGATTGGCGTTCTTCCGATTGACTCCATCTTTACACCGGTCTCTCGTGTAAACTACCAAGTGGAGAATACGCGTGTGGGTCAGATTACAAACTACGACAAACTAACGCTTGATGTATGGACAGATGGTAGCATCCGTCCGGAAGAAGCGGTATCTCTTGGCGCTAAGATTATGAACGAGCACCTAAACATCTTCATTGGCTTGACCGATCAAGCGCAGAATGCGGAGATTATGGTGGAAAAAGAGGAAGACCAGAAAGAGAAAGTGCTGGAGATGACAATTGAAGAACTGGACTTATCCGTCCGTTCGTACAACTGTTTAAAACGCGCCGGCATTAATACGGTTCAAGAACTTACTCAGAAGTCTGAAGAAGACATGATGAAAGTGCGCAACCTTGGCCGTAAATCACTTGAAGAAGTACAAGAAAAGCTTGGAGAATTAAGTCTCGGGCTAAGAAATGAAGAGTAAGTTTCTCATTAGAAGACGGCTGATCGGTCTTCTTTCTAATGTGTAACAACAAAGAATACAGGCTCATGATGAAGGAGGGGAACGAAAATGGCATACGCAAAGCTAGGACGTGACAGTTCTGCGCGTAAGGCACTTTTCCGCGATCTTGCAACCGATTTGCTCATCAACGAAAAGATTGTGACGACAGAAGCGAAAGCAAAAGCTTTACGCCCACTCGTCGAGAAAGTGATTACGCTCGGAAAGCGCGGCGATCTTCACGCTCGTCGTCAAGCGGCATCTTTCATTCGCAATGAGAACGTGACTGAGGATGCAGACAGCGAAACTGCAGTTCAGAAATTGTTCAGTGACATTGGTCCACGTTATGAAGATCGCCAAGGTGGTTACACGCGCATCGTTAAGATGGAGCCACGTAAAGGTGACGGTGCACCAATGGCTGTCATCGAACTCGTATAATTTCTCACTTAGGCAGGACGATCTCACACGTCACTGCCTTTTTCTTATACTATATAGAATGAACTAAACATTTTCCTCGTTGCGCAGTTTATTGTTGCTTTCCACTGCAGGCGGATGCTTGTACTCCAGAGCATAAGTGCAACATCGGTGGCCAAAGTACGCCCACCGTGTTTTCTTTACAGTCCAGAGTATAAGGTCAACATCGGTGGTCAAAAGACGCCCACCGTGTTTTCTTTACACTCCAGAGTATAAGTGCAACATCGGTGGCCAAAGTACGCCCACCGTGTTTTCTTTACCGCGGAGGACCGGCCGAGCCTCGGCCCAACTTCTACAGGCGTCACCGCCTTTCGTTCCAAGCAAAAGTAGTGAATTAGCGACGTTACTGAACTGGGATCGCTCAATATTGGCATTTCAACTCGATCCGTACACTTTGGAGGTCAATAGCAGTAGATCCCCATCCTTGCTACGTCTATTGTAAACAATGAAGATCGATCTCAAAGTCGTTGAATTTTAGCCTTTAACGGTTGGTCTAGCATTGGTTTGTGAAGGAATTCTTTAGTTCAACTTATATAGCAACCAGATTGGGGGAGGCTCCTGTGCAGAAAGCCATAATTGATTGTCGTGATCTTTATTTTACATATGAAGAAGAACAAGAGTGGATCCTAAACAATCTATCGTTTCAAGCTTATCGTGGTGAATGGATCGCGATACTCGGAACGAACGGGTCGGGGAAATCAACGCTTGCCCGAATGCTAAATGCACTGCTTATCCCTACTTCAGGAACGACAGAGGTTGACGGGCTTCGAACTGACGAAGATGATCATGTTTGGGAAATACGTCAAAAAGCAGGTATGGTTTTTCAAAACCCAGATCATCAATTTGTTGCAGCGACCGTTCGTGACGATATTGCTTTTGGACTGGAGAATGCAGGCATAGATCGTGAGGAGATGATTGAGCGCATTAAAGCTGCGAGTGAGCAGGTGGCGATTGATGGTCATCTTGATGCCGAGCCTCATCGTCTTTCAGGAGGTCAAAAGCAGCGAGCTGCTATAGCTGGTATTCTTGCTTTACGTCCAGATATCATGATCTTTGATGAATCAACTTCCATGCTCGATCCCGAAGGTCGCAAAGAAGTGATGAAGACAATGAACGAATTGCACGAACGTGGATTCACGCTCATTATGATTACTCATGACTTGCAAGAAGCAATGCAAGCCGACCGTGTTGTGTTTATGGAAAAAGGAACGATAGTAAAAGATCTATCGACGGAAGCATTCTTTCAAGATCCAGCGTTCTTAATGGATCGAAATTTTCACTTGCCGTACTTTCTTGAAGTACAAGCATACTTAAATGACAACAAACAACAAGCGTATATGCTAGATGAGGATGAGTGGGTGAAGATGCTGTGCAAATTACATTCAACAACGTAAGTTATACATATATGCCTGGCTCCCCATTTGAAAAAAAAGCATTGGAAGATGTGAATCTAACGATTCGTTCAGGCAACTTCACGACGATTGTTGGCAGTACTGGTTCAGGTAAATCAACACTCATGCAACATGTTAACGGTCTGCTTCTTCCTACTGAAGGACAAGTTACTGTCGGAAATACAAGTTTCCATCGAAAAACGAAGCGAAAGTTCGTTAAGCCTCTCCGGCGTAAAGTCGGCATGGTCTTTCAATATCCAGAACATCAGCTGTTTGGCTCAACGGTAGAGGAAGATATTCTATTTGGTCCCATCCAGCATGGGATGGACGCGGGCGAAGTGAGCAAAAGAATTCCTGAGCTGCTCGACCTGGTCGGATTACCACAAGATGTACGTGACGGTTCCCCGTTTCAACTGAGTGGGGGGCAAATGCGTAGAGTTGCCATTGCAGGTGTTCTTGCTACTCGCCCAGAAGTGTTGATTCTTGATGAACCGGCGGCGGGCTTAGATCCTGCCGGACACCGAGCACTATTAGATTTGTTTCAAGCATGGCATAAAGAAAACGGACTGACGACCGTACTCGTGACTCATGATATGGAAGATGCATTTCGATATGCCGATGAGGTCGTCGTGATGGGTGACGGCCGACCAGTTTTGCAAGGGGAACCAGAGCAGGTGTTTCAAGATTCGGACCGCCTGCAAAGCCTAGGGCTTGCAGTACCCGCTGCTGTCAGAATTAGAGAGAAGCTTAACCGATGTGGCCTATCAATTGACGAATCATTTTTAAGTGCTAAACAAATGGCAACGGCCATTCGCAATGAAGGGGGCAAGTAATATGCTCCAAAACATTGTGATTGGACAATACATTCCGGTGAAATCACCGTTGCACCGCTTGGACTCTAGATCGAAGATTTTAGCGCTACTTCTCATGGCAGTCATCGTATTTTTTGCCAATGATGCGGTAACAAACAGTATGCTAGTCGGTGCAATTGTTATATTTGTTTTATTATCACGTGTACCGCTTAAGTTTTTCTTAAAAGGCATGTTGCCGATCTTTATATTAATTTTCTTCACGTTTTTTTTGCATGCGTTTTTTACAAATGAAGGGGAAGTGTTATTTACGTTTCTTGGATGGTCCATTTATTCTGGCGGACTCGTTCAAGGTTTTTATATCGCCGTACGAATTGGATCACTTGTCATTATTGCATCATTACTTACGTTAACGACATCGCCAATTGACTTAACTGACGGCTTTGAAGCGTACCTTCGACCTTTCAAAAAAATCGGGGTACCATCTCATGAAATTGCGTTAATGATGGCCATAAGCATTCGCCTAATACCGACGCTCTTACTTGAAGCTGACCGTATCTTAAAGGCACAGTCTGCCAGAGGGGCAGACTTCACTGAAGGTTCACTCAAGACGCGATTGAATACGATGACTGCTTTTATCATTCCGCTATTTGTACGATCGTTTAAACGAGCCGAGGACATGGCAACGGCAATGGATGCGAGGGGATACCGAGGCGGTGAAGGCAGAACAAAGTTGCGTGTGTTGAAGTGGAAGCTGCGAGACACCATCGCCATCATCATCGTCATTGCGCTAGGTGTCCTGTTATGGATGGCACGATCATAGAATCAAGAGGTGAAAAAAGATGCCGAGATTAAAAGCGGTTGTGGCGTACGATGGAACTCATTTTTCTGGATGGCAAGTGCAACCAGAAAAGCGTACGGTGCAAGGAGAGATCGGCCGAGCACTCGGCACTTTGCACCGGGTGGCACATGTTGAAAACGTCACTGCTTCAGGCAGAACCGACAGCGGCGTGCATGCCGTCGGGCAAGCTGTCCACTTTGATTCACAACTAGCCATTCCTGAGGAGAGGTGGCCAAAAGCGCTCATGTCACTCTTACCTGATGATATTCTCATTCAGCGTGTGGAAGTCGTTCGAGATGATTTTCATGCAAGGTACGATGCTTTGGAAAAAGAATATCGCTATTACGTGCAAATCGGTAAAAACCGTGATGTGTTCCAGCGCAACTACACCCATCACGTGTATACGAATCATTTAGACAGTGAAGCGATGAACAAAGCATTGGAGAAACTGGTCGGTAAATATGACTTTTCATCCTTTTGTGCAAGCAATACGAGCGTCGTGGATAAAGTAAGGACATTAAAGCTCGCATATGTAGAACCACTCGCTGAGCATACGTTGATGTTTCGCTTTCGCGGAGAGGGGTTTCTCTACAATATGGTAAGAATTATTGTAGGAACTGTACTGGAAGTCGGACAGGGGCGTCGCACTGTAGAAGAGATCACAACCATTCGTGATGGGAAAGATCGCAGGCTTGCAGGAAAAACAGCACCTGCACAAGGGTTGTACTTATGGGAAGTGGCGTATCGTGGTGAATAAGCGGGCTGAGCGCGCGGATTAGATAGCGATTCCGAAAAGCCGTGTACGAGGAAAATTACAGAAGATCATGACCTCATCGAAAAGCGCTCCCTGCAGGCAATAGACGAACATTTTTTTCGTGATAATAATTGACTTTTTCCTCTGGATATTATACGATGTTAGTTGGCATTTCAAACTCCACTGCCCCGGAGAATGAAATATACGAGAACAAAAACGATTGCTAAATAAATGAATGATCATGAACGAGGAGGTTCCATCATGCGTACAACTTTTATGGCTAAAGCAGAAGAAATTGAACGTAAATGGTATGTGATTGACGCAGCAGGTCAAACGCTCGGACGTTTGGCTAGTGAAGTAGCGACAATCCTACGTGGAAAGAATAAACCAGAGTTCACACCACACGTTGACACAGGTGATCACGTGATTATCATCAACGCTGAGAAGATCGAACTTACTGGAAACAAGTGGAATGACAAGGTTTACTATCGTCACAGCGGTTACCGCGGTGGGCTTAAAGAAACACGCGCGATCGACATGCGCAAGAACAAGCCTGAGAAAATGATCGAACTTGCGGTTCACGGCATGCTTCCAAAGAACGCTCTCGGTCGTCAAACGATCAAGAAGCTTCACGTATATGCAGGTTCTGAACACAAGCACGCAGCACAAAAACCAGAAGCTTACGAGCTACGCGGATAATTAGAGGAGGGTTTGAATTGGCAGCTTTGCAATATTACGGTACAGGCCGTCGTAAGAACTCGACTGCACGTGTGTTCGTCACACCAGGCAGCGGGAAAGTAACGATTAACAAGCGTGATATGGATGAGTACTTCAACTACGAAACGTTGAAGATGGTTGTCCGCGCGCCATTCGTTGAAACAGGAACAGAAGGACAATACGACATTAAGGTAAACGTTCATGGCGGAGGATACACAGGCCAAGCAGGCGCAATCCAGCTCGGCGTATCCCGTGCACTTCTTGACGTTGATCCTGAATATCGTAAAGTTCTTAAAGAAAAAGGATTCCTTACTCGTGACCCGAGAATGAAAGAACGTAAGAAATACGGTCTTAAGTCTGCACGTCGTGCACCACAATTCTCGAAGCGTTAAGATACTACCTTTACAAGAACCCCCAAACCACTACGGTTGGGGGTTTTTTTCTGGCATTAATTCGAGATAATAATTTTGAGTGGTTTGAATCGTTATGTGTCCTCATCGTTTAGATACATATGCAATATCTATATCTTAGGGAAATAAAAATGATGGGTGCGTATCTCTCAGCCCGCTTTGTTGGGAGGGGGAATAGGCAAAAAACCTGTGGGCAACTTTAATTATCCACAGTTCGGAATGCAGGATTATTATTGATTTTGTAATTTAAAAGTACCACCACTTCTACTTTATACTAATGGTGTTCAGACCTAAATAGTAACCAAAAAAAGAAAAACGTATTCGTGTTTAGGTACATTCCTTTATTTGTCATCTGGAGATAATTTTGTTAGTATTATTTTCGCAGGTGTTTCATTTTTATAGTAAAGTTCAATCCTCTGAACCAATATCAAAAATTGGTTAAGACTGACATATCATTTATTCAGTTTAAAAATTTTAGAAATGGGAGCAAAAACAATGACGAAATTTTCGTGGTCAAGATTAATGTCTTTTACAATGCTGATCTCTGTATTGACTTTGGCAGCTTGTGGAAATGGTGATCCTTCAGACGAAGAATCAACGGATGACTCGGATGCTGAAACAGAAGAAAATGTTGACGAGGACGCTGATGAAAACACAGATACAAGTGCAGAATCTGAGCCAAAAGTTACGGAGTTTGAGCCTGCATTTCCAGAACAAACAAGAGCACCTGAAGTAGAGACTGAAGCAGAACTTGATGTGGAAGTTGTTGCTGAGGGTCTTGACGTGTCTTGGGGTATGGAAGAGTTTGATACAAACCGCTTACTTGTTACGCAAAGAGATTCAGCAGAACTTCTTATTATAAACCTTGAAGATGGCTCTGTTTCGGATCCAATCGAAGGTACACCAGAAGTAAATAACGAAGGTCAAGGTGGTTTACTTGATGTAACCATTGCACCTGATTTTGACGAATCAAGATTAGTATTTATGACGTTTGCTCAAGACCTTGAAGATGGTACTGTAACTGCTGTCGGTAAAGGTGTTTTATCAGAAGATGAAGCCTCACTTGAAGATTTTGAAGTCATCTTCCAAGCGGAACCAGCTTATGATGGTGACTTACACTATGGTGGACGTATTATCTTTGATGATGAAGACAACCTATTCTTAACAACTGGTGAGCGTTCAGATGATCCAATTCGCGAACGTGCACAAGACTTAGATGCTTACTTAGGTAAAGTCATTCACATCACACAAGATGGAGAAGCAGTAGATACGAATCCATTTATTGAAGATGAAGACGCACTAGATGGTATTTACAGCTACGGTCACCGTAATATTCAAGGTGTGGACTTCCACCCTGAAACAGGAGAATTATGGGTTGTTGAATTCGGCCCACAAGCTGGGGATGAACTGAATATTATTGAACCAGGTTCTAACTATGGATGGCCAATTGTTTCCTATGGTATTGAGTACACGGGTGAATTAATTAATGATGGTATTTCAGAACACGAAGCGCAAGGCTTTGTTGAACCCGTATATTATTGGGATCCAACAAGTGCACCAAGTGGCATGTCATTCTATGATAACGACGCCATTCCTGAATGGGAGAACGACTTGTTCATCGGTGGTTTAGCGCCGAATTATATTGTACGTGTCGTTATTGAAGATGACTTCATCGTAGGAGAAGAACGCCTACTAACTGAAGAAGGTGAACGTTTCCGTGATATTCTTGTAACTGAGGATGGCGCGCTTATTGCAATCACTGATGGCGGTTCGATTTATAAGATTGCTGCAGCAGGTGAAGGCACAGAAGAAGACGATGTTGACACTGATGACGACGACGCTGAATAATTTATTATTCTCTAAAAGCACCTAACTTTATATCAAGGTCATTAAATTAGGGTGCTTGACAATAGTTAAAAAACAGACATTCATGGATTTCCATGAATGTCTGTTTCTTTTTTGGGCTCTACACTAAATGTTGGGGTTGAAAAATAACTGAGGCAAGACGGTTTGTCAATCTAAGTGCAACAGCTCATCCTGAAAAGCCTCGTGCGCAGTTTTCCAATTCAAACACTTGCGTGGGCGTCCATTAATTAAACAAAGGGCATTCTTCGCCTCTTCCTCAGACACAAGACTTAAATCAGATGCTTTCGGAAAGAACTCGCGCAGAAGGCCATCGGCGTTCTCATTACTCCCGCGTTGCCATGATGAATAGGCATCTGCGAAATAGATGCGTAGTGGGAGCTCGGCTTCAATTCTTGGATAGCATGCCAATTCTTTTCCTCGATCCTCGGTCGCTGTTTTAAACGTTCCAACTGGCAGTAACGTATGTAATCTTTTAATCGCTGCCGTGCGGTTTTGCATCTTTGCTAAGATGTTGGTAGTTCATGACAATGCCTTCGTAGGTGTAGTTGCGTGGTTACAATCCACCTTACACAAGGCTGTCATTAGCTGTCTTTATTTTAGGTGTTGCACTTGATTTTACAATTCGTCATTACGTATACTTGAGAATTATTTGGCACAAGGACAATTACGAAATTCTCGGAGAGTATGCCATAATGTTTGGTAGGTGAAAGGTTAATACAAGAGGGTAGGTGTTAGAAATGAGCATTCCCGAAAAATCAACCGTCACTTTAGAAGAGTTTTATCAGCTTCGAGAGGACAAGGGGAAGTTTCATCCACAATTTTGTCTGCGTTTAAGGTAGATGTGGAAGAATTGTTTAACGGACTAGGAACGATGTGATCAAACTCAACGTAGGTTTTCTCGACCCTTGAATATGGGCTCTAAGGTTTTGAGGGGGCCAAGCTTTAAATCGGGGTTCTCCCGATTTAATTTGCTTGAGACCGATTGAATTTTACCTCATCTTCAGTAAATTGAATGCTCGGGCCGTCATGCACGTGCAATTGATATGCACCTGATCCTTGCCGGATGTTATGAGCAAGGTCAATCGATGTTTGTTCACCGGCATTTAGCTGCTGTTCTTGAACGTTAACGATTTGCATATCTTCTGGCGCATCTTGAAGTTGTTCAATAAATGGTGAAATAGGAAATGGCTCAACGGATGTTTCAATTTTAAATCCTTCATAAAAGGGTTGGTCGATATTGACGGAATCAATTGCTTCGATTTCAACGGTTACATAAAGCAGCATTGAATCGGCACTCAACGTTAAAGCTTCTTTGTTTTCCCCTTCAGTTACACCTGTTACGTGCGTAATGTTTGCAGTAAAATCATTACCTTTATATGAACTTTCAACTGTCTCATTAAGTGTGGAAGAAGAGCAAGCGGTTAACATAGCCAAGACAATCATTACAACAATGGATTTCATCAACGTCACTTCCTCATCTCCTTTTTTACTAGGGTAACAGGAAAAGGTATACTATGAGAAGATGGGGAAGGGGAGTTCAAATGCTTGTATCTTTGTTATTAGGGATCGCCACGGTTAGCGTGCTCGCACTCGTTGCATGGATTTCAGCAAATGGAAACATCCTTTTGAACGGGGTAGGAATTGTCATTATCGCGTCTTTAGTGATCGGCGGGTTTGTTGTTGGGATTACGAAAAGAAGTGCGTTAACTAGTGAGAATTTTGAGACGAATAAAGAGGGGGCAAATCGACACCGCTGGGCGATTTATCTTCTGCTTTTTAGTAGTCCGTCTATCGTCGTGTTGATCGGTCTTTTTACAATGTTTTGGACATGAGGTGTAACGTTGACACAGACAATAGAAATAGCTGTCAAAAAAATCATTGATGAATGGGATCCGCAATTGTTGCTTCTTGGCGGCGCGCCCCTGGACGAATATGACGTGGAAATTAAACAAATCATCGTTCAACTGGAAAAGACGTCCGATGCGAATCACTTGGCGAATCGGATAAAACAAATATTTGATGAGTCGTTTTCAGATGACCATGATTGGAACGCTTGCGTTCGTGTAGCCCATATCATTTGGCAGGAACGAAGTAGCAACCATTAGTATTTGCATGTTGCTGCGAATCATACTGTCAAATGTTTCTCGTGGAACATTCGGCAATTCCCAGTCATGAATCCAGCGAGTCGCCCCATACTATGGAGTGAGGGGGGCTGGAATTGGGAGCTGTTGTTTCTTTTCAAGAGGAGAAGCGGGCAAGAGACTGGGAGACGGAGAAATCATTGCTTCATACCCTCAGCATGGAAGATATGGTTGCTGCAACTGAGAAATACCTCGTTCCGATTAGCCGAACCTTTCGATTTCGCCATTCATTCCTTGAAGAAGTGTGCATGGATCTCGCCATTGAAACATTTCTATATTCAGGGAAGCGTGGGATGACAGAGGCTCGACTAGGGAAAGCAGTGCCTCATGAAGACGCTCACTTGCAAAACCGTATGATGGAACTGAACTTGTTCATTTCTGACTGGATTCAAGATCAGACCGTTGAATCCGAAAAAGTGGCGCACGGTGCAGCAGCTATGTGAAGCATTGGTGGGATTTGGGCTTTGATGCGGGGAAAAAGCATGTAAAAGCAAGACGTTAATGGGCAAGACGGGCATATGCTCGTCTTGTTTTTCATATGATGAACTAAACTCCCAAAAGGGGCTGTTCATCATGACGAAACGAATGTTTATCGGCATTCCTCTAGCCATTATTTTTTCAGGTTTAGCGGTTTATGCTATCTTCTCCATGTTTTCCTCAGAAAATACAGCAGGGCTTGAGATGCCGTTAAGCGGACAAATCATTGTGATTGACCCAGGGCACGGAGGCGTCGATGGGGGATCTAGTGCTAGTGACGGTACACAAGAAAAAGAAATTGCCTTGGCGATTTCTCTAAAATTAAGAGATTATTTGCAAGCATCAGGAGCACTTGTACTCATGACGCGCGAGGATGATAGCGACTTGGCTGGGAGTGATACAAAAGGTATTCAAATCGAAAAACAGAAGATCTAAAAAACCGGCTTGCGCTCATTAATGAAACGAATAGTGATTATTATATAAGCTTACACTTAAACGCCATTCACTCACCGAGGTGGCGCGGGGCGCAGACGTTCTATAATCGCACGTTTGAAGACAGCAAAAACATGGCTGAGAGCGTTCAAAGTGAAATGATTCGGCAGTTGGAAAATACAAACCGGACCGCTTTAGCCATCAATGGCAAATACATTGTTGATCAAGCAAGAATTCCAGGTGTTCTCGTTGAAGTCGGGTTTTTATCGAATCCAAATGAAGCGGCTGACCTTCAATCGGAAGAATATCAAGACAAAATTGCCGCATCAATTTATCAAGGAATGCTTCGATATAAAGTTCCAGAAATGGCGAAGGAGAATGAAGCAGAACAGTAAAACCTAGCCTTTAGGTGTGATATAATATATGCAGTCACACTAAAGGAAGGTGTAAAACGTTGTTAAATGAGAAAGAAATCATTGAAGTACTTAAACCTATAAAAGATCCGGATTTGAATAAAAGTATTCTTGAGACCGAAGGCATTCGGGAAATCAAGATTAAAGATGAGAACGTTAGTCTAAAGATCGCGCTCGCAAAAACCGGTACGAGCGGTCAGATGAAATTGCAACAAAATATTGTTTCTGTTGTTAAAGAGCTAGGGGCAAATAGTGTCGGACTTCGTTTTGAGCAGTTAACAGAAGAAGAAGTCAGCAAACACATCGATCCTGAAGAGGAAGCGAAAAAACTTGGCTTGCTAGATCCGAATAATAAAGTGAATTTCATTGCTGTCGCTAGCGGTAAGGGCGGCGTTGGAAAGTCAACGGTTTCCGTCAATCTAGCCGTTTCCCTCGCCCGTGAAGGTAAGAAAGTCGGCATTATTGATGCAGACATTTACGGTTTTAGTGTTCCGGACATGATGGGCATTGAAAAGCGTCCGACTGTTGAAGGTGAGAAGATTCACCCCGTTGAGCGTTACGGTGTTAAAGTTATCTCCATGGGCTTCTTCGTTGAAGACAATGCCCCTGTCATCTGGCGTGGCCCAATGCTCGGAAGATGTTAACGAACTTCTTCAAGGAAGTGACGTGGGGAGATCTTGACTACCTCATCTTGGACTTGCCACCAGGCACAGGCGATGTTGCTTTGGACGTTCATACGATGCTACCGGAGTCAGACGAGATTATCGTTACAACACCGCACGCAACAGCGGCATTTGTTGCGGCTCGTGCTGGATCTATGGCGATTAAGAGTAACCACCGCATTCTCGGTATTGTTGAGAATATGGCGTACTTTGAGAGTCAAAAGACTGGAGAGCGGGAGTACGTATTCGGTCAAGGTGGCGGTGAACGCTTGAGTGAAGAGTTGAAAGCGGACCTTCTTGGCCAAATTCCACTTGGGCAACCCGATATTGACCATGAAGATTTTGCACCTTCTGTATACGCAGAAGACCACCCAATCGGTCAAATTTATAGTGAACTCGCCCGAAACGTCATTCGTAAAAAAGAATCGTAAAACGACCGAAGAGTAAAGTGAGCGTTCACTTTACTCTTCTTCCTCGCTTCCAGACGATTCGCTTTTTTCTTCCTCTCCCTCACTGCTTTCTTCGCGATCACTGGCATTGTCTGCTTGTTGCAACTGTGATTGAAGACGAGGGTTCTGTAATGCTTCCGCAATGACGGTCATCATTTGCTCGCGATACGCTTTGCTTTTCATTAACTCAAGTGTTGCTTGCTCCATTTCTGGATCGTGCATGACATCCATCATCATCGTTTGGTAGTCGGGATCTTTCATGAGACGTTTTAAGATCTCTTCATTCTTTGATTGCATGCTATCGGCAATTTTCACGCTAAAGTCAGGGTCTTCAATGAGTTGTCCCCAATACTCTTTCCCTTCGTTTGATACGAGTGTGTCGTGAATTGTATCTTGAATAAATGATTGCTCCATGATTAAAGAGGATTGAAACTCCTCCTCACTTAACACCTCGCGCAACGCTTCTTTTCCTTCTTCTGTTTTAATAACGTCACTAACCATCCGTTTTGTTTCATCATAATCTGCCTGGGCTTCTCCTTGAAAAGCGGCACATCCCGTTAAAACAACGATAGATGTTGCTAAAGCCAAGAGGCGTCCGTATGGAATCATGGATTGTCAGCCCCCTTTCGTTTTTTCTTACTATGATTCAAACCGTGACAAAATATGCAACCCTTTAAACGTCAGCTAGCTTTTTCGCACAGTGATTGGTAAAATGTAACCTGTGTGATTTTGGTCTTAAGGGATGATCTTGTGAATACTAGAAAAGTTGTCTATCTATTTTTCACGACGATGTTTATCGGAGCAGCAGGTGGTGCGGTTGTCGGAGTTCCATTAACATGGGATGTTTTCCAAGAAGAAGGGTTTTGGAACTTTTTCTGGGGTGTCGTCTGGATGCTTGGAATTGGTGCAGCGGTGAGTATTGTCGCACAAATGGGGTATTTTGCTTACCTCGTCTTGCATCGATTTGCATTATCGTTGTTTAAAACGCGAAAACTTTGGAATCTTATTCAAATACTGTTGATTGCTTTTGTGTATTTTGATCTTGTGTATTTACGATATATTGCATACGCAGAACCTGGGGAACATTGGACAGGCTATTTGATTACACCGACGCTTCTGTTAATTTATGCGGTGATTATTGCCTATTGGAAGATGAAAGAGACGAATTGGACAGCGTTTGTCCCCGCGGTATTCTTTATGTTTGTCATTACAACGATCGAATGGGTGCCAGCTTTAACAATACAAGTGGTTAACGATAGTGTGTGGCTGTGGATCTATTTAGCCCCACTAATTGCAGCGAACACGTATCAACTCATTGCGCTACACAGGCTACAACGCCAAGATAAATAATCAAGTACAGGCTGATAGGCCTGTACTTTTGTGTATAGATAGAAAGGACGTCGATATGGTGAAGCACGTGGATGTACTAGGAGCGGGTATTGGCCCATTTAATTTAAGTTTGGCTGCATTACTGGAAGAAGGCACAGAACTCAACGCTGTATTCTTTGATGAGAATGATCATTTTGAATGGCATCCTGGGATGTTAATTGACCGAACAGATCTTCAAATTTCTTTTATTGCGGATCTTGTGACGCTGGCCAATCCTCGCAGTGAATATACGTTTTTAAACTATATACATGAAACTGATCGCATGTTTTTGTTCTATTTCTTTAAGGAATGGAATGTGCCGAGGAAAGAGTACAATGCATATTGCCAATGGGTGGCTAAGAAAGTGAACAGCTTGGTGTTTGGAAAGCGGGTAGTAGACGTACGAAATGAAGGGACATTTTATCGTTGCACGATTGAAGATGTGAAAACGAAAAGCCAAACTGAAGTGACCGCAAATCATGTTGTTGTTGGGACGGGAAGTATACCGATGTTCCCGCCAACAATGGAAGAGAATCGAGAGCATCAAGTCATCCACTCCAGTGAATACACGTTTCATGCCGAAGAAATCAAACGTGGGGAACGGTTGACTGTTGTTGGTTCGGGCCAGAGTGCAGCAGAAATCTTCTATGATTTGCTGGAAAACCAAACTTATTTTGGGTACACATTAACGTGGCTCACGCGTTCACCTGGTTTCTTTCAATTAGAAGAAAGTAAGTTAGGTCAAGAACAGTTTACGCCTGATTATGTTGACCATTTTCACAGGTTGTCTTTTGATGAAAGGCAAAATGTGCTCGGTTCCCTGACTAGCTTGCGCAATGGTGTTGAAGGAAAAACGTTGAAATCGATCTATGAATTGCTGTATCACAGAACAGCGGAAGGAGAGATCCCGGTGAGTATCCAGCCAAGTGTAGAAGTGAACGGACTTTCGGACTCCGATCATTCAAATCACGAGTTGCAGTGCAAGCAATGGCAAGAGGATCGAAACTTCGAGCTTGATTCTGATTGGACGGTACTTGCCACAGGGTATGAACCACAAGTTCCTCATTTTATTGAGCGGATGGAAGATGACCTCGTTTGGGAGGGGAAAGGGTTGCCTAAAGTTGAACGGGACTACCGTTTATCTTTCATCGATAAGAGGGAGCACCAAATATTTATGCTCACGAACCTTGAACACTCTCACGGAACGAGTGCGACGAACTTGGCTTTATCTGTAACACGGAACATCGAAATCATTAACAGTTTGACGAAGAACCACCCCTATAAGTTGAAACGAAGTCACCCGTTTCAACAATTTTAAGAAGCCGTGCGCCCTATTGATGAGGCGCTCGGCTTTTTTATCTATCTATAATGCTTCGTATTCAGCTTCAGCCTCGCTAATGAGCATTTGAAGCGAAACCAACTCGTAATGATCATCTCGCAAATGATCGATAACGAGCGGGAGTGCTTCCACCGTTTGTTTTGCTGAATCTGACGCATCTAGCATGATGACGTCACCTGGGGAAAGTTCGTCGCTAATGTTAGCAACAATCTCATCAATACCAGGGTTTTGCCAATCAGCTCCGTCAGTGGCCCAATGAATTACTGAATAACCCATATTATCTGCAGCATCTAATACTTCTTGGTTAAAGATCCCTGCTGGAGGGCGAAAAAATATCGGGGATGCATCAGTAGCTTCTGAGATGACATCATGACTTTGCATCATGTCTCTTCGAATATCCTCAGGTTCTTGGTCTGGATATGGTTTGAAGTAGTAACCATAGTTCCTACCTCATGACCTTCCTCGACCATGCGTTGTAGTAACTCAACGTGGCGTTCAGACCAAACACCAGAGACGAAAAACGTTGCGGTAACGTCTTTTTCCTGTAAGATATCCAAGATTGGCTCCACATTTTCTTCTCCCCAACTTACATTAAACGTGAGGCTAGCGATTGTTTCCTCAATATCGGCACTTGAGAAAGCACCCGCATCATTGTCCCCTGAAAACACCGCCAAAAAAGGTCTGTCCATTAATAGAATACATGCGGTACAAAAAGCAATAACAGCAATAAATACATATTTTTTACCACTACGTCGATTGATTACCCAAAACTGTGACATGACTCCCTCCCATTATTGCCGACGTCTTGCTGGTTATGTATATGCATGAACGGACAAGATATAACTGAAAAAGGAGGACAAATGATGATTGGTTTACTTATTAATGAAAAAGAAGAAGTTGAGCTAAGGGATCTGCTTTACTACGAATGGCAATTACTCGAACGGCGATTACAATCAGAGGATGTGAGTGGTTTGTCACTGAGAGCAGTAGAAGAAAAGCGCGACGTGATTCGAGCGTTATACAAGCGTATGGAGAGGAAAGAATTGATACGATCGTACATGAAATAAAAAATTAAAAGGAATTTACTAGAAATGGTTGCATATTATTTAGGTTATTGGTATATTATAAATCCGCCACAACGACGGCGATAACAACTTAAAAAAGTTATTGACAGTCAAAGTGCTCAGGTGATAAGATATATCTTGTGCTTGAGAACAGCAGTTCGCACAGAAAAACTTTTTAAAAAAATTATTGACGCGAAACGCTGGTTGTGGTAAATTAATAAAGTCGCCAAAACAGCGACG
>NZ_BAXB01000022.1 GCF_000698145.1 Geomicrobium sp. JCM 19039 | reverse complement strand
TTTTTTGTTTCTTTTTTGTTGTTACTGTCGGTGTTTCGGCCTCTCTTGCGGCGACTCTTAATATACTACCACCAACCGATAGGCACGTCAATATTTTTTCATATTGTTTTTTTCGTGTTTTTGTTCGGTTGTTTTTGGGACAAATAGTAATATATCATCTCCGTAAAACGTGTGCAAGAGAAAATCTAAAAAATCCAGTAGTGAATATTCACTACTGGATTCGTTCTTCTATTCATCTTTACTTTTCATCTGAGGGAACAATAGAACGTCTCGGATAGAAGCTGAGTTTGTTAGCAGCATAACCAGACGGTCAATCCCTATTCCTAGTCCACCCGTTGGTGGCATTCCATACTCGAGCGACTCTAAGAAATCCTCATCTAGTGGATGGGCTTCATCATCTTCCCCTCGTTCTTTAGCGAGCACCTGCTCTTCAAATCGGGCGCGTTGGTCGATTGGATCGTTCAACTCTGTAAACGCATTAGCATGTTCTCTAGCTACAATAAACAACTCAAATCGATCTGTGAATCTTGGGTCCTCTGCATTCTTCTGAGCAAGCGGTGATACTGCAAGTGGCTGCCCATACACAAATGTAGGTTGGATTAACTTCTCTTCAACGAGTTGTTCAAAAAACTCATTCACGACGTGGCCAAAGCCCATGTGTTTCTCGACATGAACCCCATGCTCCTTCGCAAGCTGTCTCGCTTCTTCATCCGTTAAGTCTGCCCATAAGTTTACACCAGTCTCTTCTTTAATGATGTCTACCATATGAACTCGGCGCCATCCCGTCGAAAGGTCGATTGTATGCTCTCCATATTGGACTGTCGTTGAACCATGGATTTGCTTAGTAATATGAGCGACCAGGTTTTCAGTGAGGTTCATGATGTCTTTATAGTCCGCATAAGCTTCATACAACTCAATCATTGTAAATTCAGGGTTATGACGGGTGGATACGCCTTCGTTCCGAAACACCCTGCCGATTTCATACACTTTCTCCATTCCTCCAACAATTAACCGCTTCAAATGGAGTTCAATAGCAATTCTCATGTACAGCTCTATATCTAAAGCGTTATGGTGGGTAATAAATGGTCGGGCACTTGCTCCACCAGGAATATGGTGCATCGTTGGGGTCTCTACTTCTAAAAACCCTTGGTCATCTAAATATCTTCTCATTGATTGTAAGATCTTACTTCTTAAAACGAACGTATCCTTTACATCTGGATTGACAATGAGATCTAAATACCGTTGTCGGTAGCGTTGCTCAACATCTTTAAGTCCATGATGCTTGTCTGGCAAAGGACGAAGTGACTTCGTCATTATCTTAAAGTCTTTTGCTTTTACAGATAGTTCGCCTACGTTCGTTTTAAAAGGAACCCCTTCAACCGCAACAATGTCTCCAATGTCAATGGTTTGGAACTTCTCATATTGCTCTTCACCAACTTGGTCTTTGCGAACATACAGTTGAACTTGCCCTTGCAAGTCTTGAACATGAGCGAAGCCAGCTTTACCTTTTCCTCTTTTCGTCATAATTCTGCCGGCGATTGTAACGTGTGCCTCATCCTCTTTTTCAGCGAGTTGCTCTTTACTATATTCATCATAGGCGTCTTGTAGCTCGCTTGTTGTGTGCGTGCGTTCAAATCGCGTACCAAAAGGATTGTACCCCTCTTCTTGTAAGCGCTCGAGCTTCTCAATCCGGACAAGCCTTTGGTCGCTTTGCTGTAATTCTGAATCTGACATTACAAACATCTCCTTTAAGAAATCATATTGAAAAACTGCCAGTCTTCACTGACAGTTGCGTAAGTACAAATGCTTTAACCATTACTACAAGGAAAATCGTCCTCTAATAACACCGTTACAACCCAACATGAAAATGATGAACATACCCTGTTCTATGTCGAGATCCGTTCCACGCTATTTATTCTCCCCGAGCAGTTCATTCACAGGTATTCCCAAAAGATCCGACGCTCGTTCAATAAAATCATCTTCTGCAACACGTGTTCCTCTTTCGATTTCTCCAACGACAGAAACAGACATGTGCATACGATCAGCGAAACTTTGCTGAGTAAAGCCTTTCAGCTTTCGAAAAGCCCGAACTCTTCCTCCTGTCCTTGCTGTTTCCATAATAATACCCCTTTTCTTAATCGTTCCGGTAAAGCTGTATACAACTGCCTTATTGATGTATTAAGAGTTGGTATCTGAACAAAAGGAGCAATTTCTTGCATCGGAGCGAGCACAAATGCCCGGTCTTGCATGCGAGGATGTGGGATACACAACTGTTCCAATTCAATATTCTCATCGTTAAAGAGAAGAATGTCAAGGTCAATTGTTCTCGGTCCATTCCGAATTTCTCGAACACGATGTAGATGTTGCTCTACCTTTTGCAAAAAAAGAAGAAGTTCTTCCGGTCGCAACGAAGTGTTCACGCTAATGACCATATTTAAGAACTCAGACTGCTCAGTGTAACCGACGGGTTCTGTTTCGTATATAGAAGATACTTGTTTCATCTGCACGTGTTCATGTTGATTTATTTCACTTAGTGCTCGGTTTAAGTAGTCTGCTCTTGGTTCAATGTTTGAGCCAAGAGCAATATAAGCTGTGTTAATCATTTTTCCCTCACAATTTCAATGGCTACGTAATTATAGTGACCAGGGATCGGTGGGTCAGGCTTAATGATTTTAACAGTCACACGCTGAACAATTGTAAAAGATGAAAGTAACTCTGAAGCAACATCTTCAGCAATGGACTCAACGAGATCATACGCCTGTCCTTCTACGACTTTCTTCGTAATTTGGTATACTTCGCCATAATCAACACTTTTCTCTAAGTTGTCCGTTTCGGAAGCGGGCTTGAGATCAGTTTCTAATACCACATCGGCTTCAAAGCGTTGACCGAGACGATTCTCTTCTTCAAAAACCCCGTGATACGCATAAAACTTCATTCCATTAACAAAGATTTTATCCAACCGGGTTCACCTGCCCTTTTCCTAACATCGCATCCATCATCTTTGAGGTTCGCGCCATTTCTTTTACGTCATGCACACGCACAATATGGCATCCACGCTCAATACCGAGGGCAATCGTTGCACTTGTACCTTCTAAGCGGTCCTCTGGTGGCGTGTGTAACGTCTGTGCAATCAAGGACTTCCGAGACGTGCCAAGCAAAATTGGAAAGCCTAAGTTTGTAAGCTCATTCAGCCGCCGCATCAGTTCTAAGTTCTGTTCATAAGATTTGGCAAACCCGATGCCCGGATCGATAATGATACGGTCGGTTTGAACACCGGCTCGAACACATATTTGTACACTCTCCTGAAGATCACGAATCACGTCGTCCATGAAATGTGCATACTCTAACGATTGTCTGTTATGAGTAAGGATAATCGGCACGCCTGTTTTTGCTGCAACCTTCGCTATCTCTGGGTCGTATTTCGCTCCCCAAATATCATTGATGATGGCTGCCCCTGCTTCTATGGCTCGCCTAGCTGTCTCAGCTTTATACGTATCAATGGAAATCGGTACATCAACTTCTCCATTAAGCGCTTCTATGACAGGTAGTACTCGTCCGATTTCATCTACTTGCGAGACAGGAGTGAATCCCGGCCGAGTCGACTCCCCACCGATGTCAATAACATCTGCACCGTTAGTAACCATAGCTTTAGCTTGAGCCACAGCTACATCGACCGCTTCGTATCGCCCTCCATCAGAAAAGGAGTCTGGGGTGACATTCAACACACCCATGATGAGTGTCTTCTTCGTAAAGTCTAGCTGCCACTTTCCCCAACTCATCGCATCGGTTGGTGTCATATGCCTTCTTCCTTTCTATCTAACAACATGCCATCACGGTGCGGCAGGAGCTAATGTAGCTTCTGTTTGCAACCATTGCTGCATCATTCGTTTTCCCTCTGTTGTCATAATTGACTCAGGGTGGAACTGCACCCCTTCTGTTGGATGCTCGCGGTGGCGAAAGCCCATGAGCTCACCTTCCTCAGTCCAAGCCGTTGGGAGCAGGCTGTCGGGAAGTGTATCTTGATCAACGGTCAACGAGTGATAACGCATGATTTTTGTATTTTGCGGTATTCCTTTATACAACCCTTTATTGTCGTGAATTAATGATGATGTCTTACCGTGCATTAACCGAGGTGCTTGTTTCACAGAACCTCCAAACACTTGCCCAATCGCTTGGTGACCAAGACAGACACCTAACACAGGAATTTTACCACTGAAATATTCGATAGCTTTTAAGCTAATTCCTGCTTGGTCGGGATAACACGGTCCTGGAGAAATGACAAGACGCTCTGGCCCGAGCTCGATCATATCTTCAAGTGTAATTTCGTCATTACGAAATACCCGGCAGTCCTCACCATACTCACCGAAATACTGTACAAGGTTGTACGTGAAAGAATCATAATTATCAATCATAAGTAACATACTAATTTCCTCCTCAGCTCAGCTAAACTCTACTCATCTTACTATCTCCATAGTTTATCATCTTGTATACAAAAACAAAAGCGACCCCTAAATGGAGCCGCTACTGATACGTTTCTTTACTCGTCATCAAATTGATATAACGGAGTACTCAAGTACCGTTCTCCGTTTGAAGGGATCACAACGACTACTTTCTTGCCTTTGCCAAGCTTCTTCGCTTCTTCAAGTCCTGCGTAAAGGGCCGCACCTGAGGATATTCCCCCGAGCACCCCTTCTTCTTTCGCTGCACGTCGCGCAAACTCAAATGCTTGTTCAGTCGTCACTTGAGTAATCTCATCATAAATGTCTGTGTTTAGAATACCAGGAACAAAACCGGCGCCAATTCCTTGAATCTTATGGGGTCCTTTTTGACCTCCAGATAAAACAGGAGCATCAGCAGGTTCTACGGCGACAATTCTTACGTTCGGGAAGTTTTCTTTCAGCAACCCACCAGCTCCTGTGATCGTACCGCCAGTTCCAATACCAGCAACAAATGAGTCAATTTGACCGTCCACTTGCTTTAACAGCTCTTTACCTGTCGTTTCCCGATGAATATCAACATTCGCTTGGTTTTCGAACTGTTGCGGCATGAAATAACCTTTCTCGTCGGCAAGCTCTTTCGCTTTTCGAATCGCTCCACCCATACCTTCAGGTCCAGGTGTAAGCACAAGCTCAGCGCCATAAGCCTTGAGAAGGTTTCGGCGCTCTTGACTCATCGTCTCCGGCATAACGAGTAACGACCGGTAACCTTTAGCAGCCGCGACCATCGCAAGGCCAATTCCTGTATTCCCACTCGTCGGTTCAATAATTGTATCTTTACCTGGTGAAATCTTACCATCTTGTTCAGCTCTTTCAATCATCGCCAAGCCAATACGGTCTTTCACCGAAGAACCTGGATTGAAGTATTCCAGTTTGAGGTACACATCTGCATCATTTTCCCCAGTGAGTCGATTGATCTTTACAAGCGGTGTATCGCCAATTAACTCAGTAACAGAATTTGCAACTTTACTCATGAATGATAGCCTCCTCAAAATTAATCCCAAGTATTTTTATTGGTATTAGCTCCATTCTAACGGAAGGGCAATTTTCTGTCAATTGTTTCCTGCGCCCATTAATGTGCGTTAGCTTCGTCTTTGAGCTCTTGTAAGTCAACTTCGTTGAAGTCATACTTCTCATTACAAAAATGACACTGCGTCTCTGCCCCGCCGTCTTCTTCAATCATCGATTGAATCTCATCAGAACCAAGACTGACTATGGCTCTAGCAATTCGTTCACGGGAACACTCACATTTAAATGCAACATCCATCGTCTCAAGTTTTTTGTATTCCCCACCTGTTACGGTAGCGATGATTTGCTCTGGAGAATCGCCACGTTCAATGAGCTTAGACACAGGTGGCATCGCCCCAATTTGCTGTTCCACCTTCGTCACCGTCGCATCATCCGCTCCTGGCATGACTTGCAATATAAAGCCGCCCGCGGCTTTAATCGAATGGTCGGTATCCACAAGGACTCCGACACCAACCGATGACGGGATTTGCTCAGATTTCGCAAAGTAATACGTGAAATCTTCCCCTAGCTCTCCAGAAACGATCGGGGAATGACCTGTAAACTGCTCTTTCATTCCAAGATTTTTCGTGATCGCGATATGACCATTTGTTCCTACAGCTCGGGCGACATCAAGCTTTCCGTTTGCATTTAAGTCAAAATGAACAGCAGGGTTGTATACATAACCACGAGTATTGCCGTGAGCATCGCTATCAACGATGATCGGCCCTACCGGTCCATCGCCTTCTACTTTAATTGTCACTTTGTCTTCCCCTTTTAGCATCGCGCCCATCATCGTACCTGTGATCATGGTTCGCCCGAGAGCCGCCGCTGCAGTTGGCCACACTCCATGCCGCCCAACTGCCTCATTTACCATATTCGTTGCTGCGGCTGCATAAATTCGGATTTGGTTATCGTATGCTGATGCTTTTACAAGGTAGTCTTTCAATCGATTTCTCTCCTTTTGTCTCGGTTAACATTTATATCATAGATGTGTTTGAGTCCTTTTAACGTAAGGAACGGGTCAATAATGTCAATCGATGACGCGGAGCGCCCGATCATACGGGCAAGCCTCCAGTCGCAATAACTTGCGGCTTACGTTTAGCTTCTGCTTTCATCCGACCTACAATGCCATCAACTTGCCCGACATACCCATAATATATGCCTGATTGCATCGCCGTAATCGTATTCCGACCGACCACTGCCTTTGGTTCTTGAATTTCAATATGCGGAAGTTTTGACGCTTGAGAATACAGTGCATCGGTTGAAATAGAAATCCCTGGAGCAATGGCCCCACCTACATAATTTTCCCGCTCATCAATATAACAAAACGTTGTCGCCGTTCCAAAATCAACGATGATTAACGGTGCTTTGTATTCACGAATGGCTGCAACCGCATTAACAATCCGGTCGGCTCCGACGTCTTTTGGATTATCATACAATATGTTCAATCCCGTCTTAATTCCAGGGCCGACAACCATTGCTTCTGTTTGAAAATATTTCTCCGTCATATGTTGAAGCGCAAACATGAGCGAAGGAACGACTGAAGAAATCATCACGCCTCGTATATCTTTAGAGGACACGCCTTCGTTCTGTAGCAACGTTTGCATGAGCATTCCATATTCATCTTCAGTCCGATTTTGATTCGTCGTGAGCCGCCAATAATGAAGGAGCTCTTCACCCTCGTATACCCCAAACACAATATGTGTATTCCCTACATCAATGACAAGTTCCATCCGTTCACCCCGTTTCCTCTAAGCATTCATAAGAAAAGAGGGACGCCGGTATGACATCCCTCTTCTTCATCGTTTACGACTTTCGGTCATCCTCATCTGATGATTTCTCATCCTCATGAGTGGATTCATTTGTTGCTTCATCATCTTTAGATACGTCTTCGTCAACAGGTGGCTCTTCTTCTTTCGAATGAATGTTCACCTTAACATTCTCATCGTCGACATGATCTTGTGTTGATGAGCTTTCAATTGCATCAGATTGCTTTTGATTGGAGTGATGGTTCTCCGGCAACTTCCCATCCTCAACAAGAGAATAAATCTGCTCTGCATCTAATGTTTCAAGCTCTAGCAACTTCTCGGCAACGAGTTCGAGTTTATCTTTGTTTTCGGTAAGAATCTGTTTACAACGATCATAGCTTTCTTTAATAATCGACTGGATTTCTCGGTCGATTTCGAATGCGATCGCATCAGAGTAGTTTTGCTCATTTTGGATGTCGCGACCGAGGAAGACTTGACCGCCACTTGATGAGCCAAACTGCAACGGTCCAAGCTTTTCGCTCATCCCGTACTCTGTAACCATCTTACGGGCAATGGCCGTCGCTCGTTGGAAGTCATTATGAGCGCCTGTACTCGCTTCACCGAAGATCACATCTTCGGCCACCCGCCCACCGAGCAAACCAACAATCTTATCCATTAATTCGGGTTTCGTCATGAAATAACGGTCTTCTTTAGGAAGCATCATGGCATAACCACCCGCTTGCCCACGAGGGACAATCGTTACTTTATGAACTGCATCTGCGTTCTCTAGCTTCACACCGACCACGGTATGACCTGCTTCATGGAACGCGACAATGTTTCGTTCTTTCTTTGAAATGACTCGTGTCTTCTTCGCAGGTCCTGCGACAACACGATCTATCGCCTCTTCAATATGAACCATCCGAATATCGGTTTGATTCGAACGAGCAGCAACGAGCGCTGCTTCATTTAAGAGGTTCTCCAAGTCAGCACCTGAGAATCCTGGCGTACGTTGAGCCACAACTTCAAGTTTGACATCTTCATTCAACGGTTTGTTCTTCGCATGCACACGAAGCACATCCGCACGTCCTTTAACATCTGGGGCACCGACAGTAATTTGTCGGTCAAAACGTCCCGGACGCAGGAGCGCAGGGTCCAATACATCGGCACGGTTTGTCGCAGCAATAATAATAATTCCTTCATTGCCATCAAAACCATCCATCTCAACGAGCAACTGGTTCAACGTTTGCTCACGCTCATCGTGACCGCCACCGACACCCGCTCCACGCTGACGGCCGACTGCGTCAATCTCATCAATAAAGATGATACATGGCGCATTGTTTTTCGCGTTGCTAAAGAGATCACGCACACGAGAAGCACCAACACCAACAAACATCTCGACAAAGTCCGAACCACTGATCGAGAAGAACGGTACGCCTGCCTCACCTGCAACAGCACGACCGAGTAGGGTTTTACCTGTACCTGGTGGTCCAACTAACAACACACCTTTTGGTATTCTCGCACCAATGTTTGAGAATTTACGAGGATCTTTTAAGAAATCAACAACTTCAACGAGTTCTTGCTTCTCCTCTTCGGCACCAGCAACATCTTTAAACCGAGCTTTCTTTTTATCTTCTTGATACATTTTGGCTTTACTCTTGCCAAAGTTCATGACTCGACTTCCGCCACCTTGCATTTGGCTCAGTAGGAAGAAGAAGAGAATAAAGATAATGATAAACGGCAGCATTGCTGTTAAGAACTGGAGCCACCCACCTGATTCTTGGGCAGGCTCAGAATCCCCCATCATAAGATTAGGTTCGTTTGAAACTCTTCAACAAGCATATCTGTAATCACTTGTGATTGTAGAATATGTGCTTGGAATGTATTCGGATCATCTTCAGTACCACCTGCGAGTTCACCTTCAATGAAGTAAACGTCTAACTCAGGTTGTACCGTCATTGATACAATTTCATCTTGATCTAGAACTTCTAAAAACTCTTGGGTTGTCAGCACTTCTGAATCGCCGACATCATCGTTGAACATGTTAACGACCCCAACAAGGATCAATACGATGACACCCCAAAATAATGTATATCTAACCGCCCGACTCATTCGAGACCTCCTCCCGCTTGTCACACAATACAGGTAATATTATCACACTAAATGAAAAAGCCATAATCAAGAGTCCTGATAGATTTCTGGTTTTAGAATACCGATATAGGGGAGGTTGCGATAACGCTCTGCAAAGTCAAGGCCATAGCCTACAACAAAAGCGTCCGGCACAGTAAATCCGGCTAGCTCAGGAACAATATCAACTTTACGCCCTTCCGGTTTATCGAGAAGCGTTACAATTTTAACCGACTTAGCACCACGGTGTTCTAGCAAACTGACGAGATAGCTAAGCGTGAGACCACTATCAATGATGTCCTCAATAATTAATACATCGCGCCCTTCAACTGAAGCGTCTAGATCCTTTACAATCTTAACTTCTCCAGAAGATCTCATTTTATTTCCGTAGCTAGAAACATCCATGAAATCAATTTCGACATGTGTATCGATGCAGCGGGTTAGGTCGCCATAAATGGCAATGCACCTTTAAGTACACCGATCAATAGAGGAAACTTATCATTATATTCTTCTGTAATTTCCTTACCTAGCTCCTTGCACTTTTCCTCAATTTCTTCAGCGCTAATTAATACTTCTTCAATTTCATTCCTCATCGAACTTAAACACCCTCGTTTCCATTACTCAAAGATTTACGGTTCGTTGGATTGTCATGCGAATGTATGAAGATTGTGATTGCTCTTCTGCGATTGTGCTGTTCTTCAACTTCGGAATCCAAATAATTTGCCCGTGATCATCGGTTATGATCGGCCAACTTGCTCGCTCTTCTTTCGGTATCTTCTGATCAATAAATACTTGTTTGACCTTTTGAGTGCCAGTCATCCCCTTCGGTTGAATGACATCTCCTGGCAACCTTGATCGCACAAACAAGGGCACCGTCACGTGTTCCATAGGAATATGACACTCCATCAACGATGCTGAGCGCCTTTTTTCTGTCTGTTCAAATGTAATCGCGCCAATCGAGGTTTGTACGACCGTTGGCCATTCATTCACACGGACGGTCTCTTGTGGCCGTTGCGCAAAAGGCTTTCCGTACGTAAATCGAATTTGATCGTAGCTCCTTGACACTTTCAAACCTTCCGGCAATTGAATTTCTGCAGAAGAACGGTCGGCATGTAAAAGGCGGAGACATTGATCACTATGTACCCGTGATACCAAGACATTTTTGTTTCGGTATAGATAGTTCAATAGTAAGTGAAACGCCCGCCGTTGTAAAGGAATAGGGTGGATTCGAAAAGGGTGAATGTGAAGGATGTGACCTTCTTCTTGTTTAAATACACATTGTTGTAATATTTTTTCCGCCTCAGCTTCTATGTATACCCTTTGTTCTTCATAGTCATCAACAAAATGCTGGAAAGATACATGCAAACGCCTGTTTTCATCTTTGAGCTTAGGTAGAACTGCCTGACGGAATCGATTTCTCGTATAGTGTTGATCCTCATTTGATGCATCTTCACACCACGGAATTTGTTCAGCACGGGCGAGTTCATAAATATCCTCTTTTGCTAAGCATAATAGCGGTCGTACGAGTTGACCTCGTCCAAACGCACGCACTTTCGGAATGCCTAGCCCCCCTCCACTATACCCTCGCGTCACTCGCATTAGCACGGTTTCTACTTGGTCATCTCCGTGGTGTCCCGTCATAATATAATGCGCCCGTTCCTTCTCCATTACTTCCTCAAAGAACTGATAGCGAAGCTCTCTAGCCAATGGTTGAACCGATTGGCCAGCGTCGTTGTTTGCCTTTTGTTTTTCATGTACGTGTAAATGTTTCGTATATAGTTTGATGTGTCGCTGCTCACAATAGTGACGAATAAATGACAATTCTTCATTCGAAGCATCTCTTAACCCATGATGCGCATGCGCCACTACAATGTGTATATTATATAACGACTCACGTCGGAGCAACCATTCTAACAACAGCATAGAGTCAACGCCAGTCGAAACAGCTACGATGATCGTTGAATCTTTCGTGATTAAATCGTTCGTCTGAACAAAATCATCGATTCGTTTCATATCTTTGCCCGACTCCTCTTCCTATTGAAAAAATCGATAACGCAAACGCTAATCCACCTGCAATTGCTCCTGCTTGAAGCAGCGTACCCGCTGTTTGAGCCAATCCTTCAACATAATCCCCTTGTACAAATGCCAACATCGTCTCATATGCACGTCCTCCGGGGACGAGGGGGATAATGCCTGGGATGGTGAATGTCGTGACCGGCACCCGCTTCTTTCGTGCGCACCAATGACTTATGAGTGCAGAAGTAAACGCGGCGACTGCCGCTGCAGGCACTGGACCGACTCCTGTTACCGGTAAGAAGCTAAACACGCTCCAAGATGTAATCCCAATAAGCCCAATCATCCAAAGCAGCTGATAAGGAATGTTGAAGATAATGGCAAACGCGATCGTTGCAACTCCGCAAATGATGAGTTCCCAAATCAAACTGCACACCCCTTGTCTACGAAATAAATAATGAAACGGCAGTCGCTACACCTGCTGCGATCGATAATGACGTTAGTGCAGCTTCAGCACCACGTGCCAGCCCCGAGATGAGGTCACCAGCCATCAAGTCCCGGACAGAGTTTGTTAATGGCACACCAGGAACGAGGGGAATGACCGAACCGATAATAATTTGATCCAAATTCGTACCAAACCCTGAATGAACAAGAATTAATGCTGTAATTCCACCAAAGAAGGCGGCGAGATATTCAGAGAAGAATTTTGCTTGCAAGTAGTGCTGAAACAAAACGAGTGCAAGCGTTGAGACGAGACCACCGATCGATGCGGGCAACATATCAAACATCGAATTGCCAATGAGGTAGGAAAACGCCCCTCCTCCTACCGCTGAGGCAAGGTAAATCAACCATAACGGATAATTCATCGGCTGTTTTTCAATGCGTTTTAACTCTGCTCGTGCTTCTTGGATTGTCATACTTCCAGAAACAAATTCTCTAGATAGATGATTCACTTCTGTTACTTTGCTTAAATCTTGAAAACGATCAACGATCCGAATCATTTGCATCACATCGTCATCATCGTCAAGCATGCCCGACAGGAAGATACCTGTCGTAGTTACAAAGCTGTTCACGTCTCTCATGCCACCTGCCACAGCCATCCGCTTCATCGTATCTTCCACACGATACGTTTCGGCCCCGTACATAAGCATGAGCTTACCGGCAGTGAGGCACAGTTCAATTAACCTGTCATTTTTCGTTGTCATTTGGACCGCCCTTTACCGGATCTTAAATCAATTGTCCCACCAAGTATAAAATAGAAGTAATGATCAGGAAAGAGATGACTAAAATTACATCAACAATTCCAACCATCGGCACGGTTTTCTTCGGACGACGCGTGTTCGTAGCCGCCGGTTTTTTTGCTTTCTTTTTAGGGGGGGACGTGGTTGTTGACTCCATGCTCTCTGCCGTTTGGATCATCTTCATGAGAGCGACCCTCATATCATCAGCGTTCGTATAATACCCCGTGAGTGCACGCTTTAGCCATTGTCGGTACGGTCGCAACCTGGCGTGTTGTTCAATATGTTTAGAGATCGTCTGCCACCCGTCTTTGTCTCGCTCAAACCGTTGTCTGCTTAAAAGATGGATAAACACCATCCCCGCAGAGAAGAGATCATACTGCTCATCGGCTTTTCGATCACCCATCCCCCAATAGCCCCGATCAAAGAATTCCGTATACTCTTTTACCGCTCTACCTTTAATTGTCGTTCCCCCGACGTCCAACCAGCGGATTCGAAATGGCGGACCTGTCACGATCAAATTGTCCGGTTTTAAGTCTCCAAACACCCAACCGGCTCGGTGTAACCGGGACAAATCCCCAAGCAACTGAACGATAAGCACAGGCGCCCACTCTTTCCCATGACGCTCAACATGTTTAAACACCGTTGTGCCTTGCAAATATTCCATCACATAAAAAGGGAAGCGTTCACCATACACGAAAAGATCATCGGCATCGACAAAAGAAGGACCAAGTATTTGCCCTTGGACCTTCTCAAAGTGCTTGAGCACATTCACTTCTGACGTAATGGACATGCTGTTATGACCGACTTTCAGCGCAAAATATTGTTGATTTTGTTCGACTAAGAATACCGCTCCGGTTGCGCCTCTACCGAGTGGACGAATGACTGTGTAGCTATTTCGGTTCCATTTGCCGGTGATTTTTTGACCTTTTGGTAAATTAGGAGCCTCGTTCTTCGAGGTCGAGTTCATCTTCTCCATCAAAGATCATACTCCTTCTTTTCAACGTACGAAATTCATTGACGGCTGCCCGAAGTGCGGGTCCTGTCGGAGTAATACCACCTGCCGCAATTTTATTGAAGAGGCCGGTCATCTCTGTAATGCCTGTCGTCCAGCCTCGGAGCGTTTCAACATCTTTTCTCTTGCCTGGGAAGGTGAGCAACGTATACTGGTTGCTTCCACTTCTTGAATCCATCGATATGGAAAGGTCGACGAGTGCTTCTTGCACGGTTTGTAGTTTGTTTCGCATGCTCGCACTGGCATCCACAAGAATGACCACTTCAAGATTGGCACTCTCGCCGAGCTCGTCAACCACCTCCATCACTTCACCCCGTTTTTCTGGTGGGAGTTCATCCCACTCTTGGTCTTTCCCTAAAATTTGTGATAATTCTTTATTCACAACACCTTGAAGTGTCTGGGTCATCGCTTGTCTCGTCACCATTTGCACTGTTTTTGCAAGCTGTTTCATATAGACAATTTGGCTAATTCCGCCTCCAGACTCTGCAATTGATTCAATTTCTCGACTAGCTTTTTCGTTCAACGTTCCTTCTTCTAATACCCCAATCACATTAACCGTAATATTTTCTTCCCTTGCTAGTGCCGCAACAGCAGCGGGGTCTCCACCTTCATTTGAACACCCATCGGTTAATAACAGAATTTGACGTAACGTGCCTGCACTCATCCTCTTTTCCTCCCTAATCTGAGTCATCGTCTTTTCTCCATCTTTGACGATAAAGGAGGTGCCTATACGTTACTGGGCTTGCTTATACACAGGCGGCTTCCATTTATTCATCGGGATGGTTGCCCACCTAGGGGTATTTCTTTTAATTTTTGTGACGACAACCGTCATGTCATCTCCAATTGTGCCTTCACTCACACGAATGACCTCTTCTAAAAGTAAATCCGATAACTCTTGCGGGTCATCGGTCTCCATCTCAGCAATAATGCGCTTCATCCATCGCTCTTTATTCTCAATAAACTTCGGTCCGTCAAACATCCCATCACTCATCATAATTAATAAATCTTCATCTTGTAGCGTCTCGGTCACCACATCAAAGTTCGCTTCTGAGATAATGCCCATAGGTAAGTTTGCAGATTCCACACTGAACACATGCCCAGCTCGTTTAATGAAACTCGGCATTGAACCAATCTTAATAAATGACGTGTCTGCCGTTTGCAAATCAATCATCGTTAAATCGAGTGTCGAAAACATTTCTTCGTCCGCTCGTAACGATAAGACGGAGTTCATCGATTGGATGGCTACTTTCTCATCAATACCTGATTGCAACAGGTTTTCTAAAAGATTAAGTGTCGCTTTGCTCTCTTCGTACGCTTTCTTTCCATTCCCCATACCATCACTAATTGCAACAGCAAACTTCCCGTACCCAAGCTGCATCGCAGCATGATTGTCCCCAGAAAGCCACGCCCCCCCTTGCGCAACCGTCGCGGAACCTCGGTCAATTGTATACGTTTTCGCCGATACAAAGCTCACTTTACTAAAGGCATCTACTCCCCTTTCCCGTTCTTCTTCATCGACAATAATGTGATCACTTAATATCCCCGATAACATCGGTGCGATGAGCTTCTCTGCTTCCTCAATGCCTAGATGCTCCCCAAGCTCAATTTCAATACGAACATCACGCGGGGTGAGGTTGTACACTTCAACTTGTCCAATATCGATGCCGGCGTCGTGTAACGCAGTATGAATTTGTTCCTCTTGTTGCTCATGCGCTTCTTTTTCTTTTTGAATCTCTTTTGCAAAGTCTCCCATCACTTGCGATACTCCTTGCAATTGGTCGGCAACGAGACGCCGGCTCTCTTCTAATTGCCGGGCATATACTTTTCGAAGTTCATGAGGCCCCCACTGTTCTTTCATCGTTTTCGCAATACGGTCAGGATAGATGCAATGCCGTTTTAATTTTTCATAAGACCGAGTGCTTACCCGTTCATCTTCTTCAATATCTGTCATAACTTGGCCCATCAGATCATAGGTTGTATCAAAACGTTCCACCCAACACGTTTCCTTTCGAAAGCACTTCTGACAAGTGGAAGACGTAATATCAGCAAGGAATCGATCACCGTCAACGTTCTTATCCTGAAGGTGTGAGGATTCTCGATCGTTTGTAAAGCTCGATGATAACGTTGAAAAAAGATCTGAAAACCGTTCTACCCTAGCCGCCGTTACATCTCGAATTTTCCTCATGTACCGTTGTTGTTCGTGGGAGTGTTCAACCGTACCAGGAACGTATTTAGCTAAGTACTGAATCGCACTTTTAGGCGTGAGTAAGAACAACGCAATTGCCGCAACCGATTCCATGACGGTAATGCCTGCACTGCCAAGCCCTTGCCCATACAGAGCAATGAGTGCCGTTCCAACAAACAGACCGAAGCTGACACCGAGTTTGTTCCCATCTTTTAATAGACCACCTAATAGACCAGCAAACGCTAATAAGCTCATTTGATATAAATTCACGACTGTCGCAAGACTAAGAATTAGCCCTGTCACCACCCCGACAGTAGAACCGATCGCTGCTCCTCCAGCAAGAGCAAATAACAACACTAAGTATCTGGCTAACACATGTTCAGCACCTAACCCGTAGATGACCCAACCAATTGCTCCTGTCATTACCGACGCAATAAGAATGACGAAACAAACAATCTCTTCATTCTTTAATGCCCGTTGTTTTCTTCTTGGTGACAATAGAGGTAAACTTTGCAAAAAGATCATTGTGAGCATAAGTGCTAATCCAGCTTCAATCGCACCCATAAATAGGTGATACTGACTTACTGTACCCATCGTAAAGTACGTAATCGCAAGCCTGCTAATAAATGAGGCGGCAAACACGGTCGCCGGAAGCGCCCAACGCGTATTGCTTTTGTACTTACTAACTAGCTGATAAAAAACAAGAAATAAGAACAACCCGGCCAGTACATAAGGAACGTTGAACGTTAGTCCCCAAATCGTTCCGATTAGCACCGCCGTCGCAGCAAGTAAGGCTTTGTTTTTTCGAAGTACGAACACAGCTGCAAAGAACGGCAATGCGAATGGATATAAATCGGAGAGAATTGCCGCCCGGCCAAGCATCACACCTACGATGAATAACAAAAGCCCCCACTTGAGAAAAACAAGATTCGCTCCTTTCTCAAGCTTTTGTACCGAGCGTAACCATAATTGTTTTAACTTACCGAGCCACTCTGAGTAAGGAACAGCTCGTCCAAAATTCCCCTCTGTCGTTCCTTTTTGCAACATAGACGCCCACCACCGTTTTTTTATTCGTGGGTTGAGTATACCCGCATCGGCTCGCGGTGTTTGTCAAAATAGAGAAAGTTGGACAATAATCGTTCGACGAATTTTTATATGATTCTAAAAACGTGAGACAGACGGCAATGTGTGCTCATTACCTTCATGATGAAGGCGCAAATTCAACACATTCAGAGGGGGTTGTTTCGACAAATTACAGTCGCATGGGGCTCGAACGAAGGGAAAAAAGACATAAAAAAAACCATACATGTGTATGGGTACGGATGAATATAAATGGTAGCGGCGGAGGGGATCGAACCCCCGACCTCACGGGTATGAACCGTACGCTCTAGCCAGCTGAGCTACACCGCCATCAAAAACAAGACAAGCTAAATTATAACGAGTAGGACCTAAGAAGTCAATGCTATTTCAACAAAAAAAGAAGTCCTTTCGAAAGAACTTCTGTATACACGTAGATGAACAAGTTCCGTCCTCAGTAATGAAACAGACACGTTACCTGCGGCCACCGCCTTTTCGATTGTCACTCTTCTTGCGAATGGTCGCAAGATTCTCTTCACTGTCTTTTAAGAAACGATTCATTTTATCTTCAAAAGATAACGTCTGTTCTCGCTTCTTAAACGGTTGATTTCTGCGGGGCTTCTCTTCTTGTTTCGGGCGATCCGTTGCTTTTCGGATGGACAGTCCAATCTTTCCGTCATTTTCAACTTTTAGTACCTTTACAGTAACCTCGTCACCAACTTTTACGAACTCATTAATGTCCTTCACGTACTGGTCGGCAACCTCACTGATATGAACGAGACCTGTCTTTCCTCCAGGCAAATCAACAAATGCTCCGAATTTTGTAACACCGGTAACTTTCCCTTGATACTTATTGCCAGTTTCAATCGACATTGACGAAACGTTCCTCCTCATATTAATTGTAAATCATACGTAACACGTATGTATTCCAAGCTTACCCGATATCTATTCTATGATGCAAAAACAGTTGTGTGATTATGAATCTTCGTCTTCCTCATCTTCTTCGTACTCCGGAACTTTGAAAATCGTTTCCCCAGGTTTAGTTAAGTAAAGATCACGACGTGCAACTTCTGCAATATAGTCAATATCATTGTAATTCTCAATCTCTTGCTCCAAACGTTGTTGTTCAAGTTGAAGCTCCGCATACTGTTCATCCAATAGCTGTTGTTCTTTTTCATTCGCATCAATCATCGATTGTTGAGAAACGAGACCGATACTCGCAAAAATAAGAACGACGGCTCCAACGATGCCAATCATCGTCAATCTGCGCCTAAGCCCAATACGCCTTCTCGCTTCCCGAGCAGCTAGCCGTTCCTGTTCTTGCTCATAATGCTTGTCCCGATGAATCGCGGTCACCTTTTTGCGATCTTTAGACATATTGTACCTCCTTTTCGAGCCTCCAAGACGAAGAGAAGACGGCTATCGCTCGTCTTCATCATCACCTTTTGGAGAGAACCATCGGTAGATTCGTTTACTAGATGTCTTCACCTTGTTCACGATCTTCGGTCCTTGAACAAGTTCATAGATCGGTCGGAGAAAAAAGAACAAGATTTTACTTAATTGAACCACAATCCAGTGGAGTACTGTCAAGATAAAATTCAATAGATGTACAATTCCTTGATACAACCATACCACAGGAAGCCATAAGAACAAATAAAAGACTTTCCTTATAAATCGATAAATACCATCAACAACAGTAATAATTCCCTCTAGCAGTTGTAGAAAAACAGGACGAAACGTTAACCAATACACCCAGAACCCAAAGAGGATCGCTATGAAAATATAGATCCGCAATTCGCCATCATTCATATTGAACAATACGTAAAAGACAAGCACAGCCTGTACGATCCAAAACCTAGGTCCAAGATGGCCTGTGGCCATTTGGACCTTACTCGTTGTGGGAGGAGTCGATGATACACATCCAATTGAATTGCAATGAAAGAGCCTGCCGCCAACATGGCCAAAAATGTTTGGAATTGAATGGCCAGTGTCACTTAAATAACTTCCCGAGCATCCCTTTTGGTTTGCCTGCACCGCCCGCATCCACGTAAATGAGATCATCGACCTTCCCGACGATAGACACTAATCCTTCTTCTACGCTCAAGTTCTTCATATGAAGCTCTTGCCCTCGAACTGACAAGAAACCCATAACCGTCTCCAGCAAAAACTCTTCGCTGTCAAAACTCTGCACTTCTTTTACTCCGCTTATTTCGAGCGTCTTTCTGCCTTTCATAACCACTTCATGATGTGCTGATTCCATCGGTTGATAACGTTGATTTGTCGTATATTCAGCCATAAAGAACCTCCTAGCATTCAATATTCAGCTCTCGTTACCAAAATGTATGCACGAATCGTACGGAAAAGAACAAGCTATGTAGGAATGGAGAATTTGTGGTGGCCCGAGCGAGGTCGATTGAGCGTACACACCTCTAATTGCTATACACTTCGTCAACATAGACGTTGGTGAGATTAATAATTCGTGTTCGCTCTCTGTTTAATGAAATTCACTCAATTCAGCACGTTCATAAACATATACTTGTGTTTCCCTTGTTATACATGAATATCATAGGGGATCCCCACATACGCTGACTGAGCATTGGTTCGGGGCGCGGGACGAAAATCCTCCCATAGGTGGTTTTATGGTATGATTTTTCTTGTTTTACAAGGCATATTGTTGAATATTCTCCCATAGAAACGAGAAATTGTACCATAGAATGGCCAATGGTAAGATTTCAGCCTATTACGCTAGAAAACTTGAGGAAATCTTCCCATAGCAGACCACTACCTAATTCAAATCCTACAACGATTGTCTTAACGAGTAACTGAAGTATTGTTTATTTCATTAATTAAGAACGGGACGCCATTTTTCAGTGATCTCTCAAATAGAAAGACGATATCCCGTCATAGAGAGCTCTATGACGGGATATCTGTGAAATAAACGTATTATTTTTCAAAGCCCCCAGAATGATCAGAGGAACGCTTAGCTGATACGTGAGTGAATTTCATAACTTTATGAGGGATCTGCTTAGACCAGTGTTGTTTATTAACTTCCCCTGCAAAGGCGACATCAACTCTCACTGCACCTCGCCTGCATTTGCTCTGTCTAGGTCGATTCATCCCCCCTGCAAAGGAGGGGGGAAAGGTTAGTTATTGTTGTCGTCATGATACTGTTCATTTAACGTTGTGTACATGTGAGCGGCTTGGTCTTTGTGTGCTGCAGATGCGGTAGATTCGACCCGCACCGTTAGCGTCTTCTTACCGAAGCGAATCGCAATTTCGTCGCCAGGGATAACTTCTGTTCCAGCTTTGGCTGCATTGCCGTTCACTTGAATTCTTCCTGCACCGGCGACTTCTTTTGCCACTGTTCTTCGCTTAATGATTCTTGATACCTTCAGAAATTTATCGATTCTCATCGGTGATCCTCCCTGGTTTTTGCCTCTCTCCACAAGGCATCCATTTCCTCTAGATTGCTATCGTTTGGCGTTTTATTCTCTTCTTTTAAGCGATCTTCAATATACGAAAAGCGGGTTTTAAATTTATGATTTGTCATAAGCAAAGCTTCTTCGGGCTGGAGTTTGTAAAATCTCGCAAGGTTGACGATGATAAACAACACATCACCTAATTCTTTCTTCGACTCGGTGTCAGACCCTGTGGCTAGTGCTTCTTGCCATTCCTGGATCTCTTCTTGGAGCTTTTCCCACATCGGCTCTGCCTCACGCCAAGTAAAGCCCGCTTTGGCCGCTTTTTTCTGCAGTTCATACGACGTCATGATTGCAGGCATGGATGTTGGAATCTCATCTAGCAGCTTTTGATCTGTTTCTTTTTCACGCTGTTTAATCTGCTCCCAGTTCGACACGACTTGTTCTGACGTAATGTCCTCACTGTGTGAATCCTCATGAAACACGTGTGGATGTCTTCGAATCATCTTCTCAGTGAGGGTACGGATAACGTCATCAACAGAGAAATAACCTTCGTCTTCTCCGATTTGACTGTGTAACATCACTTGCAGCAAAACGTCGCCTAGCTCTTCGACTAAGTGGTCATCGTCTTCTTCATCAATCGCTTCCAACACTTCGTACGTCTCTTCCAGCAAATACTTTTTCAATGATGTGTGTGTCTGTTTTTGGTCCCACGGACAACCGCCAGGTCCGCGCAACGTTGCAATGACGTCTCGTAACGTTTGGAATGTGTGGTAACGCTCCTCTAGGTCGCTTATAGGAGGAACATAAACAACTGCAAGATTCGTCATCTCAAAGTCATGATCCAATGTATACAAGGGAACTTCTTTGACTGATTCTTCATCATTTCCTGCACTCACGACGACTTTGACGATATAATCATCTGGAACTTGCTCCATCAGTTCGAGCTTTACGTTGGAAGCACTGATTGAATCATACACTTGTGTAACAATGAGATGGTTTGTTACTTGCCAATCTCGCCCGCGAAATTGCGTACCATCAAGCAGTTGCATCCCTTCACTGGGATCAATGCGAAGGACGTTAAATACTGGATCCAAAAAGCTTTGTCCTCCCACAATCGTCAAGGTGATCTCACCTTTTCTTTCAGCGTCAATCAGACGTTGGACCGTTTCTTCGGCAACAAGTGGATGACCTGGCACAGCATAAAACACCGTCTTCTCAGGCGTATCTTTCGCTTTCTCTATTAACTGCTCGGCAATCGCTTCATACACTGGGCCAAACGTTCCATGTGCTTCGTATATATGATCAAAGGATTCCATTTGGATGTGAAGGTCCTCAAGTTCACGTACGACAGGATGTGCTTTCGTACGCAAGTATAGAAGGTCTGTCGCTTGTAGTTGTCGGTAGGTGGAAAGTGTCATTTGATCAAGCGTTCCCGCCCCGAGTCCAAATACACAAATTGTTGGAAATTTCGCCAATGACATCTCCTCGTTTCTATTGCTTGTCTGTGTTATTATATCATAGGTAATGCCTCAATCATCTCAGATGCACCATACTATAATTGGAGGAATGAGTAATGACAAGTAAGAAACACTTATTTGCCGGAATTGCTGGTACGGCAGTTTTACTTGCTGGATGTACATCAGACCCTGGTGACGTTGACGAAAGCGCTGCAGGTAGTGACGACCAAGGGGAAGTTGCAGGTGGGGATAATTTTGTAATGGCAGTATCTTCTGATATTGACACACTGGACCCTCACTTTGCTACAGACGTACCTTCTTCTCAAGTCACAACGAATATTTATGAGACACTCGTTGAACATGACGAGAACATGGAAGTTGTTCCTGCACTTGCCGAATCATTCGAAATTATTGATGACCTTACTTGGGAATTTAATATCCGTGAAGGGGTTACATTCCATGACGGTGAACCGTTAGATGCAGAAGCGGTTGTTACTTCTTTTGATCGTTTGTTTGATTCAGATGAGCTAAAACCACGCGCCAACATGTTTGAGCTCGTTGAAGATGTGATTGCGGTTGATGACTATACTGTTCATTTTGAATTAAGTGAACCATTTGCATCGCTTGATGACCACCTTACACATAGTGCCGCTGCGATTATTAGCCCGCAAGCGATTGAAGGCCACGACAATGGTGACGTGTTGCTCGGTACTGAAGCTTATGGTACTGGCCCATTCCAACTTGAGCACTGGGAGCAAGGAAACGCGATTGATTTAGGAAAAAATGAAGATTACTGGGGCGATGAGCCACAAGTAAGCACCGTTTCTTTCAATGTTGTTCCTGAACAGAGCACGAGAATGGGAATGCTCGATCAAGGCGAAGTGCATTTCATTGACCAAATTGAACCTGCAAATGCTGCAAGTGTTGATAACATCAATGGTGCATCTCTCTTGTCTCAAGAACAACTCGGATTCCAATCGATTGCTTTTAACACTGACGTAGAACCATTTGATGACCCTGACGTACGTCGTGCACTTGCGATGGCCATTGATCGTGAAGCGATTGTAGAAGGTTTATACTCCGGTTACGGTCAAGTAGCCAAAGGACCTTTAAGCCCGATTACATTTGGCTATAGTGAAGATACTGAAGCCATTGAACACGATCTTGATGCAGCAGCAGACCTTCTTGCTGAAGCAGGTTATGAAGATGGATTCTCTGCAACACTGTACACGAACGATGAAAACCACTCACGTATTCAATTAGCCGAAGTCGCTCAAGATTACTTTGGTCAAATTGGTGTCGATATTAGCATTGAAATGATGGAATGGGGTACGTATCTAGAGGCGATGAACTCTGGTAATACCGAGATCTTCATCTCTGGTTGGTCTACAGTAACGGCAGATGCAGACTATGCCATGCACCCGAACTTCCACTCAGATAACCTAGGTTCTGAAGGGAATAACTCTTTCTATGTGAATGAAGAAGTTGACGAGCTTCTTGACGAAGCACGTCGCGAAACAGATGATGAAGTTCGTGAAGACTTGTACGCACAAGCTGAACAAATTATCATTAACGACGCGCCACAAATCTTCACTGTTCACAACGATTATATTACTGGAATTTCTGACTCTGTTGATGGGTTTGTATTACAAAATAACGGCATCTATGACTTCAGTAACGTTTCTATTTCTGGAGATGCTGGCGGATACTAAACCGAGATATAATTTATATTGAGGCGACTGAGATAGGTTAAGAAATCGACCGAACTCCACATGGAGTTCGGTCGATTTTGTGTTATAAAGATGAACAAACGACGATTTGTCGTACGCATGGCCGAAGAGATAATAAGCGAGCAATGCTAGTGGGAAGCCTTGATATTAAAGTCTTTTACGGTTGCATCTGCACTCTACCGCGGTTAAGGTGGTGTTTGCTCATATAAGCCTCCAGGTGTGCGACATTTGGGGAATTTCAGGAGATTGACGATCTATATAGAATGAACTTAACATTTTCCTAATTGCGCAGTTTTTTTTGCTTTCCACTTCAGACGGATGCTTGCACTCCAGAGTATAAGGGCAACACGGTTCACTTTTCGCCTACTGGTTACGGTGTGGAAAGAAGTCCAAATGCCCCATATATTCATTTACGTGACACTTGAGAAAGAAAAATCATCATTTTAAACGTGGATGCGCCCATAAACCGAATCAACGGTCACAAATCGCGATATATGTGACCGTCGAAGGCCGAAAGTGCTCGGTTTGAGGGCTGGATTGTCACATACGTGACAGGTCATCGCATGCTTGTGACAGGTGGTGATCGTCGGTCCGAACTTTTTTACCCTTCGGCAAACGTTTTCCGTGTTGCCCGCAACCCTTGCAGTGACGAACAACGGTCGGCAACGAAGTTGTCGAGGTGAGATGAACTTCAAAAGATGATAGGTAGACATTCACCTGCAAACAGCGATTTCGATCATCGAATTCAGTGGATTTCTTTCGTTCAACTTATATAGATCGCGTTAAAACGGTGGGTTTCCAGATTTGAACTGCTGGGTTGGAGGGGTAGCGCGGTGCCAACTTGCATGCAGATTCCAGGCTGAAGTGCCAACGACACATCGGCCCCGCCGGGCCGAAGCGAAACCGCACTCGGTTCGGCGCGGCTCGCGCCGACAGGATGCCAGGTTTTTGGCTTGGAAATGCAAAAGATGGTTCTTTGAACCCGCTCCCGTAGAGGATGGCGGCACATGCGGGCAAGACGAACGACCGTTCTGCGCGCAAGTTTTCCCCATCTGCGCTTTTCTCTTATTTTAGCGCCGGTTTCGCCAAACTCCTGCGCAGTTTGTTCCAACTGGAGCGCAGATTCCAGCTGAAGTGCCAACGACACATCGGCCCCGCCGGGCCGAAACGAAACCGCACTCGGTTCGGCGCGGCTCGCGCCGACAGGATGTGGGTACTTTGGGGCGAGGATGTACACATGACCCGGTAATCTGTTACCGAGTTTATGAGAATACACCGCTTTTCCTGCGATTTTTTTTAACTTGAGAACAAGTTTGATCACAACTCGAGCACAGTTTCCACTTTACCAAGCTTACGATTGGTTCTTAAAGAAATTCTTTAGTTCAACTTACATAGAACTTTTTTTCACGATTTTCTGCACAAGCCGTGGCGACAGGCACTCATTTTGGGAATTTCTTTGGGGGTGGCGATCTAGACCACTTTAAAACACCGCAATTCACCTAATAAAGGGCACTCTATGAACGTTCGTTTCTATACTGAACTTCACTTATCTACATAAACTTCAAGAGCTAGTCACACTCGGCACCAGAGGTGCCGAAGATCAACCGAAGGGTCTTCGGAATGACTCGTGCTAACGACTTGTTGGCCTTCGTGAACAAAAAGAGGGGTCGAATATCTGGCGATGAGTGTATGGAAAGAAGGGTTGATGCAGTTACAACTCCTACTTTTTTTCTTCTTAAATTGTCTTGGTGTTTCGTGCTAAACTGTATGCAATACATATGACGAGGTGAATCCAATGTGATTCAATGCGATGAATGAACTGAGCTACGCCTTTATAGAGAGGGGTGTTCCGATGTAAACAAGCCTTCCTTTTACTCATTGGCTAAACAATGAAGACGAAAAGGAGGCTTACGTTCCATGCGTAACCACACGTTCGCCCTACTTGTTAGCGGCAGAGGTTCAATCAAGCGGGGATGGTCCTTTACATCGTTAGCTTGATGCATATCATCTATGCTGAAACCACGTCACCATTTATCATGAGTCTTATACCCGTCACGATTACAGGGGTGCGCTTTCTATCAAGCCTCATCGTCCCTCTGCTCTTTCAACGTGTCACGTTAACTCATCTACTAGCTATTGCGCAAGGAACGAAAGTCGTTCTCATGTTGGCATTGCTATGGGCGGTACCTTTCGCTCCAGTACCCGTCTGGTTTATTGTTATCGGCTTGCTCGCAAGCTTTGATGCGTGGGCAGATCCGTGTAGCTACACACTCATCCCTCGGATCGTGGACCCTTCCAAGCGTGTTGCAGCAAACAGTAAAGCTGCCGTTGTAAATGAAACGACGGAAATGGGGTGTTGGGCTCTTGGTGGCGTCCTACTGGCGATGACTCATTCACAACTCGTTCTTTTGATCGTGCTCACCGTCTATACGATCGCTACGGTTTGTTTCTTTATTCTAATGAGACGTCTGCCCGACGTTTTCGCGAACGAGGAAGGATCGACGGAGTCCTTTTTCGCCCCATTGAAGAAAGGGTGGGTAACGATTTTACAAACCCGGTGGCTTCGCCACACGACTGGCATATCCTTTTTCTCGTCGATCATTAGTGTCATCTGGATTGCCGCGATACTCTACGTGTTTACCGAAGAGGTTTTAGCGGTTTCTGAAGCTTGGTGGGGAATGCTAAATGCGAGCTTATTTATCGGACTAATGGTCGCAGGCGTCTTGTTGCAACGATACGACCAGTTTGTACAGCACCACTTGGCTCGTATCGTATTTGTAGGGTTTTTAGGCTCTGCAATACTCACCTTATTATTTAGCATAAATACCGTTCCCGTTGTTGCCCTCATCGTCATGATTGGGCTTGGATGGTTTTTACAGCTAGAGAATGTCGGCACCCAAACGATTTACCAAGCGAAGGTTGAGGAAGGGCTGTTCGCCAACGTTTACGCGGCCGAACACGCACTTTCTATGCTGGCGTTCGGCGTCGGGTCGCTACTTGTCGGCATTATTTCCGAACTTGTAGACATTCGCCTTCTATACCTCGCCGGGGCGTTCACATTGTTCGCGGTCGCGTTCTGGTGGCGATACACCTTTCCCGGGAAATAATTTGATGCTTCATAAAAAGACGACAGTGGGATGCTTACACCCCGCTGTCGTCTTTATTAATCACACGTTGTAAATGTTGTAAATCTTGGGCGAGGTGCTTTTGCATCTCATAAGCAGCACCTGCCCCGTCGGACTGCTCGATTTTCTCATAAATTGCACGATGTTCTTGTTGAATTCGACAAGCCCTGCCTGCCCCTTCGAAATTCAATACCCGAAAATAATACGTCAACACTTTAATGGAATGCAGTTGTTTGACCAAGTATGGATTTTGGCTCCCTGCGGCAATCATTTCATGAAACTGCTGATTCATATCAATAATCTTCGGGTCCGTATCGTTCTTATGAATATGATCATCAATGTCTTCCAGCAAGTTTCCAATTCCTATCCGCTCAGCTGCAGTCGCCTGTTCAATGAGCAACTGCACAGCAAGGGATTCCAATGCTGAACGAATTTGATATATATGTTTCACGTCTGCGCTTTTAAACGTATAAACGATAAATCCCGCAGATTCATCATCAATAACGAGGCCGTCTTTTTCCAATAAGCGCATCGCTTCCCGAATAGGCGAACGACTCACACCAAGGTCTTTCGACAATTTACTCTCATTCACTCGCTCTCCTGGCGGTAGCTCTTGTTGATAGATCATCCGTTTCATCTCATGATACAGCTGGATGTAGTAAGGCAATGATTTTTTTATAGGACTCATGGGTCTTACCTCCTATTTATACTTGAATTATTTGGGGATTCTCCGATATAAGTACTAGTAAACGATCAACTTCGGGGGTATATGTATGAATCGAGAGACACTCATTTCACGCAATCGAATGCTTTCTAATCTGCTTATTATTCTATATCTATTAGGCCTCGCAAACAATTTCATTAGCGGTGTCCCTGTCCAAGGCATTGTCGCTTATGCTTTCTCTGGAGCAATACTCGTACTCATTATTACCGTCAGTGCGTACAAAAAATGGATACCAAGAACCGTTCCATATCTTGTCGTCGTGTTCATCTCCATCTTCAGCCTTATTTTAACAGCCACGTCACCGAAGCTGTCGAATTTGCTCATCATTTTTATTAGTTTGGCGGTCGTCTCATTATACAATCGTTATTCATTAATCGGAATATCGGGAGTATTGAATCTTGGTTTAACCAACTTCTTTTTTATCTCATTTAATGACTCCATGTTCCAAGGGCTGGGATTCGACATTTTATTCTCGTTAAACTTATACATCATTTTAACAACCATTATCTTAATGTTCCAAGCTCACATTGCTTCAACGATGCAACAAGAAACGGCGAAAGAAGCCGCTCGCGCCAAAGATAGCAACGTTGAAATGCAAAAGCTTCTCCAATCAATTCAACGCACACAAGCGGCGATTTCTACGTTTGGCCAGCGGGTGAAATCGAATGTTCAATCTACCCGAGAAGTCACTTCAGAAATTGAGACCGCTTTCAATGAGGTATCTGCTGGCATCGAGCAACAATCACTTAGCGTAAACACGATGAATGACATGATGACAAAACAAGACGAACAAGTGCAACATCTAGGTGGGGCAGCTGCGCGTTCAAATAAAGCGTCTCAAGCAAGTTTGGAGGAAACGAAAGCGCAGCGAGTGCGAATCGGGAGATTAAAAACAGAAATTCAACAGTTACAAGGACGAATGGATACAACAACCGAATCGATGGAACGACTCACCAATATGTCTGGAAACATTGGCGGCATTTTAGAAACCGTCGATCAAATCGCTGAACAAACCGACCTTTTATCACTTAATGCTGCTATAGAAGCCGCTCGTGCCAAACAACACGGCAAAAGCTTTGGGGTCGTTGCAGACGAAATCAAAAAGCTCGCCAACAATTCAAAACAATCGACCGAAGAGATTCGCAACATGTTAACAGAAATTGAGGAGCAAACAATGAGGGTTCAAGAAGAGGTGCGGGAAAGTACAAAAGCGATGCAAGTAAGCCTTGCAATAACGGCGGAAAACGAGGAGAGCATATCGGTGCTACTTAATCATGCCCACACCTTCTCAGACTATGCAAGTGAGCTAAATTCAATTGTGAAGCACTTAACATCAACTTCTCTTACGATTACTGACGAGTTATCCGAAGTTGCTGCTTCTAGCGATGAGTCTCTCACTGCAATGGAAGAAGTTGTTGCCAGCGTGGAAGAACAAAGAGGGCATGTAGAAACCATCGAGACACAGTTCGAAGAACTGGATGACCAAAACCAAGCGCTAGAGCGCTTAATTCATGATCGTATGTTTAAGAATTCTCACAGTGGGTAAACATTCTACTAAGAACGATAAAAGCAGACCACGATGACAATGGCCTGCTTCCTTGGGTTATGATATTTGGGGTGAATCGATATGTTACTTACAATGATAAAGGAACAGGCCGAATCTGTAAAGGGATACCAGCTGAAAAATTAATAAGTTCGGTATCATTGTTCCATTTGCCGTGCGAGAAAGCCTGCAGCTGTTTCAATTAACATGCGTGCGACACTTTCCTCGGGCGGCTTTTCTTTTGCAATCATAACGACAGCACCGATAGGATCCCCACTTGCAATGATTGGCGCAACAACATACCCTTGCATATTATCGCGATGATCACTTACTAAATTATAGTCCCCAGGCTCAAATGCTGCATTCGTTGAGCGATTGTTAATCGAATCTTCCACAATATCCCCAATGCTCTTGTTCGCATAATCTTTTTTCGATCCGCCAGATACGGCAATATAAGAGTCTCGATCAGCAACGAGAATCGGATGCCCCAAGCTATCATACAACGCCTCTGCATACTCCTTTGCAAAATCACCTAGCTCTGAGATCGGTGAGTATTTCTTTAGAATGACTTCACCGTCACGATCAACAAATATTTCTAAAGGATCACCTTCACGAATGCGCAACGTGCGCCGAATTTCTTTTGGGATTACAACCCTACCAAGGTCGTCAATGCGACGAACAATACCAGTAGCTTTCATGGAAATGCCTCTCTTTCAATATGGTTTCTCTACTACAGCGATGATTTGGCTCTCATGACTGTTTTTAGTATTCGTAACCAAAAAAGAACTATTCACCCATAAAGAAATAAATTTCCCTTTTTCTTTAGAAAGCCTGCCATAATAGGAAAAATCGACGGAAATAAATTCCGCCGACTCCCGTTACGAAACGTTTTGTGGTGTATTCCGCTTTTTAATATCTGGAATTCGCGCCATGAGCTTCTCAAGTAATGTAATGTAGACGAGCGAACTCATCTTCCGCTTCTGAATATTGATCTTTATACTTTTCCCTTCGGTTCCTACCCCAACATCTCTGCCCATTTCATTGACAACACGGAACAGTTCAGCACCGTCTATTTCATTTGAAGCTTCTTCAGAGAAAAGGATCGTACACTTCCCATTCGTCTCTGTCACAGAAGAGACACCTTCTTGCAAACAATACAACTTGACCGTTGCAACAGAAAATAAAGAACGAACCTCATCTGGATACTCTCCGAAGCGATCGATCATTTCATCTTGAAGGTCTGATAATTCATCAAATGTATAGACGCTCCGGAATCGTTTATACATTTCGATTTTTTGTTTTGCATCTTTAATATACGTTTCTGGAAGATACGCCTCCACTTTAATATCTAGCTGCATATCATCTGCTTTTGGCTTTCCTTCTTCTTTAGAGCCTTTGTACTTGCGTTCATCAATGGCCTCTTTTAACATCTGGGAATACATATCGAACCCGACCGAGTCTATATAGCCATGCTGTTCTGCACCTAACAGATTCCCCGCCCCACGAATGGACAAATCTCGCATCGCAATCTTAAAACCTGAACCAAGTTCTGTAAATTCTTTGATCGCTTGTAAACGCTTCTCCGCAACTTCAGTGAGCACTTTATCGCGCTTGTACGTAAAGTATGCATACGCCACTCGATTGGACCGTCCGACTCGTCCTCGAATTTGGTACAGTTGTGACAATCCCATTTGGTCAGCATTAGCAATAATTAACGTATTTACATTTGGAATGTCGACACCCGTCTCAATAATCGTCGTCGTAATGAGCACGTCTTTATGCCCTTCCAAGAAATCAATCATGACCGACTCGAGTTCTCGTTCATTCATTTGCCCGTGCGCATAAGACACGTCCGCATCCGGCACGAGCATTGAAATCTCTTCGGCCATTCGTTCAATATTATCTACACGATTGTAGAGGAAGTACACTTGTCCTCCCCGACTAATTTCTCTCTCGATCGCCTCTTTTACAAGAGATGCATTGTATTCCAACACATACGTCTGTACCGGGAAACGGTTTTCAGGTGGCGTCTCAATGAGCGACAAGTCTCGCACCCCAAGCATTGACATGTGCAGCGTACGCGGAATCGGTGTCGCCGTTAACGTAAGCACATCAATGTTTGCCCTCATCTGTTTAATCTTCTCTTTATGAGTCACCCCAAACCGCTGTTCCTCATCGACGATGAGAAGACCCAAATCTTTAAACTGAACGTCTTTTGACAGAATGCGGTGAGTTCCTATGACCAAATCTAGACCGCCTGCATTGAGCGAGCGAATTGCTTCATTTTGTTGTTTTCTCGTTCGAAAGCGGTTTAACAAGCCAATATTAATGGGATGGTCAGCAAAGCGCTCCGTAAACGTGTCAAAATGCTGCTGAGCAAGGATGGTCGTTGGTACCAGTAGTGCCACTTGCTTGCCACTCATAATTGCTTTAAACGCTGCACGTATTGCCACTTCAGTTTTCCCGTAACCTACATCTCCACAAAGCAATCGATCCATCGGTCGTTCGAGTTCCATATCTTCCTTAATCTCACCGATGGCTTTCACTTGGTCTTCTGTCTCTTCGTACGGGAACGCATTTTCAAACTCACGCTGCTCCGCACTATCCTCTTGGAACGCATACCCTTTAGAACTTTCTCGTTCCGCATATAGTTTGATTAGGTCATCGGCAATGTCTTCAACCGACGATTGAACTTTACGTTTTACTTTCTTCCAATCTTGACCACCGAGTTTATATATTTTCGGATTTTTGTCTTCGGAACCTACATATTTTTGAACTTGATCAATTTGCTCAACAGGTACATAAAGTTTATCGTTACCTGCATAGGAAATGTGCACGTAGTCTTGGTTCATATTGTTTACAGCGAGAGTTTCAATCCCTAGGTACTTCCCGATCCCGTGGCTTACATGTACAACGAGGTCGCCGATGTTTAGTTCTGAATAACTTTTGATTCTCTCAGCGTTTGAAAGTTTCTGTCTACGTCGCGATTTGGTCACTTTTTTTCGTGAATGTTTCACGTTCGGTAATGAGCGCAAATTTATCAAATGGCAATTCAAAGCCGTTGTGTAAGTCCCCTTCAATAATATACGCCTGAGAAGGTTGGAGTGACGTGTCCCTTGAAACCGTGGAGGCGTGAATGTCATAATCACTCAACACACTTTGTAGACGTTTTGCCCGGTCCTCATCGGATGCAATAAATACGACGGTAAACTCCGCTTTCATCCAACGGTCCATCTCACTTTGCAACACCGGCATTTGTCCGTGAAACTGCTGCATGGCTTTACAGTTTACATTCACGACGTTTTGAGGTTGCACACCTGGGATATTGCGCATAAATATTGAGAAGTACACGACTTGTTGATGCATCGCTTGAAGCAGCCCTTGGAAGTCGGTAGACAGGTGCAAGTTGTGAGGAGCTTCCCCTTGCTCTAACATCGTGAGCTTCCAGCCAGACTCTTCTCCATCTAAACGTTCAGCCGTCTCTTGCACACGGCTAATCTCGTCAACGAAAATCGTTGCGTCTTCAGGCAAATAGTCAATGAGCGTACTGCTCGTTTCATAGAAATAAGACACATACTTATACAACCCTTGGAAGCGAATTCGCTCCTTAAGCTGGTCAATTTCGTACGTAAGGTTTTGCTCTAATTTGTCGCGCGTTTCTTCATCCTTCACCTTTTTCATCGTTTGCTGCATCTCGCTGTGCAACTTATGAGCCTCGGTCCCACTCTTCATCAAACATAATCGTCTCTTCGGCAGGTCCGATACGCACCGTCGTAATCTCTTCAAGAGACCGTTGGTCCTCGGCATTGAAAAACCTCATCGAGTCAATCTCTGTATCAAATAAATCAATGCGTAGCGGGTACTCTTCGGTTAATGAATAGATATCTATAATTCCACCGCGCACACTAAATTCACCCGGTGTCTGAACGAGATCAACTCGGGTGTAGCCCATCGCCTGTAAGTGAGCCAAAAAGGATTCAACCTCAATATCTTCGCCTACAGTGAGTGTGTACTGACTTTTTTGCCATAAATCTTTAGGGGGCAGAAGTCTTCTGAGTCCAGCGATAGGGACAATGACAATTCCTTTAAAATCAGCAAAAAACGCATTCATGACTTCAATGCGCTGCGCTCTCATCTCTGGGCTTGCAATCGCAATTTCCGAAGAGATTAACTCATTTACTGGGTATAAGTATACGTTGTCCCCACCGACGAGATCACTTAAGTCTTCTTGCCATTTTTGCGCTTGCAACAAGTTGTACGTAATTAATATTTGTGGTTTGCTGCCCTGATCATAAAGACCGGATAACAATAACGTTTTCGCTGAACCGCTCAGGCCTGTTAATAGCTGTTCGCGCATCCCTTCATCAAACCGTCTGCAACGCTTTGGATGTGTTGGTTTACGCGCAGCTTTTCTTCAATCGCTTTCATGAAGCCGGTCCTCCTCTTGAACTTTCAAACAATTCAACATACAATCTACACTCGCCCACGCTTTCGACCTAGTGGTACCAGTTCGTTTGCGCGTGTAGATCAGGGTTATTTGCCGTCATCTGATGACAATGCTCACAGAGTAACTCTACATGTACGTGACCGTCTTGGTCAGCCGAAATCATTTCCGCTTGTTCTTCTTCTGTTAGCGCATCAAACCCTAAGTTATACTGCGTTGCTTTTGCTGACGACACTTTACCCATTTCTTTTAAACACTGTCGGCATCGATAATATACAACCATCATCGCTGTCTCCTTATCTTCTGTTTTATCGTTAGTTTCAACGATTAAGGAGACAGATATACATCAATTATGGCTGTTCATCACCCGATCAAAATCATTCTCCGACCATGTTTTGCTTGCCTGAACGACGATTTGCTTCGCCTCTTCAATGCTCGATTTTTCCTCTTTGCTAAATTTGGACAGCACGTAATTGACCACCTGGACGCCTTCAGGAGGTCGACTGATGCCCATTCGAGCCCGATTGAATTCTTTCGTACCTAAATGGTCAATAATTGAGCGGATGCCATTATGACCCCCATGTCCACCTGATTTACGGAATTTAACCGTGCCTCCTGGCAAATCTAAATCATCGTAAACAACGAGCAAGTCTTCTGGGCTAAGTTTATAGAAATCCATGACAGCTTTAATCGATTCGCCAGAACGATTCATGAATGTGAGCGGTTTTAATAGCGCGACCTTCTCTCCGTTCACATTGATCTCATTATATTCACCCCGAAAAGCAGTATGCTTTTTAGTTTGATATTCCACGCCGCTGCTAAATCGTTTACTGCCATAAACCCAACATTATGTCTCGTTTTCGTATATTTCAGTCCGGGATTTCCTAGACCGGCGATTAGTTTCACTGCACTCTTCCTTCCTCGTTTTTTGTGATGCGAAAAAGGCATAACCAAGAGGCTATGCCTTGTGCTCCGCATATAATTCTATTGTTCGTCAGAACCTTCACCAGCATCTTCATCGTTGTCAACAAGCTCTGGTTCTTCTTGAGTCTCTTCGCCTTCAGCTGGCTCTTCTTCAATCGTTGGCGCAAGTACAGCTACAACTGTTTCTTCGTCATCGTTATTGAATTCGAAGTTCTTACCAGACTTAAGGTCTGCAACTGCAATTGAGTCACCAATTCCAAGACCAGAAATATCGACTTCAATTTGCTCTGGAATCTCTGTTGGCAATGCGCGTACAGAAATTGTAAACATCATGTGTGAGAGAACGCCACCTTCAGCTTCACCTGGTGCGTCACCAACAAGATTAACGGCTACGTCAGCATCAAGCTCTGACTTCATGTCCACTTCGAAAAAGTCGATATGCGTCGTGTCACCTTTCAAGATGTCGTTTTGTACGTCGTGAACCATGACTTGGTGCTTCTTGCCGTCTCCGTCAACGAACAAATCGATAATACCGTTACGACCCGCTTCACGGAGCGTTTTCATAAATTCAATGCTTGGTACAGAAACCGCTGTGCTTTCTGTTTTCTTTCCGTAAAGAACAGCTGGTACGTAGCCGTCTTTTCTTAGCTTCCGCGTTACAGAACGACGCAAGTCTTCTCTAGAATGTGCTTGTAATTTAACCATTGTTCTATTGTCACCTCGTCATTTATTTTCCTAGTACTGTTTATATTTTCCCTAAAACATGTGTACTAAAACTGTATCCCTCTAAGCTTATATGCTAGCATGATTCACGAACTGTTGCAAATGAACAGTTGTTTAGTCAAACAATGTGCTTACTGACGTTTGTTCATGAACACGTACAATCGCATCTGCCATTAATGATCCGACGGATAACTGCTTGATTTTAGGAATTTGCTTTTCTTCTGGGAGCACAATTGTATTCGTTACAACGACTTCTTTAATCTGTGAATCTTCTAGACGAGAAATGGCTGGGCCTGAGAATACTGGGTGTGTCGCGCAAGCATAGACTTCTTTTGCTCCTTGTTTGATCAATGCATCACCAGCAATTTGCAGTGTACCTGCAGTATCTATAATGTCATCGATAATAATCGCCGTTTTGCCGTCAATGTTTCCGACAATGTTCATCACTTCTGCTTCATTTGGTCGCGGGCGCCGCTTATCAATAATGGCGATTGGGGCATCCATCATGTCGGCCATACGACGTGCACGTACAACACCGCCATGATCTGGTGAGACGATGACAAGGTCATCTAAATTCTTGTCTTTAAAATAAGAAGAGAGGATACGGGAGCCGAGGAGCTGGTCTACGGGGATGTCAAAAAACCCTTGAATTTGGGATGCATGCAAATCAAAAGTTAACAACCTCGTTACTCCGGCTGTCTCTAGAAGGTTCGCCATGAGCTTTGCAGTAATCGGCTCTCTTGATCTCGCTTTGCGGTCTTGTCTAGCATAGCCGTAATACGGCATGACGACATTGATTGTTTTCGCTGATGCTCGTTTACATGCGTCAATCATAATGAGAAGCTCCATCATATGTTCGTTTGCAGGGTTCGATGTCGATTGAACAAGGTACACATCATCCCCACGTATACTCTCTTCAATGTTCATTTGTACTTCGCCATCACTAAAGCGCTTGACTGAACTTTTTCCCATGCGTACTCCGATATGTTCTGCGATCTCTTCTGCCAATGCAGGATTGGAATTTAACGTAAAAATCTTTAACGATGAATCATCATACGTCGTCATGAGAATTTGTCCTCCACAATTGTTATTTTTTGTCCATGTACGATTCTTTATTAGTTTGACGGTTTCTTGCAACCGCGAGAGCGCTCGCTGGCACATCTTCTGTAATGGTAGATCCTGCAGCAACAAATGCGCCTTTTCCGACCGTAACCGGTGCGACCAAATTTGCGTTGCATCCGATAAACGCACCATCTTCAACGGTAGTGAGGTGTTTGTTCTTCCCATCATAATTGACGGTAATCGCACCACAGCCAACATTCACATCTTGCCCGATTTGACTGTCCCCAATATAGCTTAAGTGGTTGGCCTTTGAGCGTTTACCGACCGTTGATTTCTTTACTTCAACAAAGTTCCCAAGCTTCACTTCATCATGAACAACCGTTTCTGGTCGAATGTGGGTGAATGGTCCAATGTTCACTTCGTTCCCGATTTCACTGTTCGAAATCACCGATTGTTTAATGTTCGTATTCATTCCGATTCGACTGTCTGTAATCTCTGTGTGCGGACCGATCGTGCACCCTTCTCCAACTGCCGTGTTTCCTCGTATTACAGTGCCTGGTTCCAAAAGAATGTCTGCGCTTAACTCAACATCAGCAGCAATATACGTTTGGTCAGGATCAATCATCGTCACGCCTTGTTTCATCCACGCTTCATTGATGCGCTTTTGCATGACTTTCTCTGCTTGCGATAACGCAAGACGGTCGTTTACACCCATCGCTTCTGCACCGTCATAAGTTTCCCAGGCTGCGACCCGCTCACCACGATTTCGAAGGATTTCTAACACATCAGGCAAGTAATACTCTGACTGTGCGTTGTTATTTTTTACTTCTTCCAGTGCGGAAAAAAGCGCTTCATTGTCAAAACAATACGTAGCTGTATTAATCTCTGAAATGCCGCGTTCTTTCAAAGAGGCATCTTTATGTTCTACAATCCTTTGTACATCACCAGTTTCTGGGTCACGAATAATTCGACCGAGGCCGGTTGCATCACCAACTCGAGCAGTCAACACGGTTACCTTTGCACTGCTATGCTCATGATGGTCGCTTAGCGCTTGCATCGTTGCTGCAGAAATCATCGGCGTGTCCGCACTAATGACAAGCGTTGTTCCCTTCTTTCCCGCAAGAAGGGGAGCCGCTTGCTTAACCGCATGACCTGTTCCTAGTTGCTCGTTTTGCCATACAAATTCACTTGAATTTCCGACCGCTTGTTTCACATCTTCCCCATTGTGGCCAATCACAACGGTTGTCTGGTCAAAACCTGCCGATTGTACTTGATCAATGACATGGTTAATCATTGATTTTCCACACACCGTGTGCAAAACCTTTGGCAAATTCGATTTCATTCGAGTGCCTTGACCCGCAGCGAGAATAACTGCATATCGATTACTCATTCAACGACCTCCACATTTAAATCTTTAACATGTAACGCGCTCGTATCTCGTATGAATATATCCTATATGCGCTTTATTTTCAACAGATGGGAACAGTCTCAGTACACGAAAAAAGACCCTGTACAACGGCTTGTACAGAGTCTTCATTGATTAAGAAGCACCCGCTTCTTCATATTCTACATTTTCTAAATCACCTTGACGCTCGTATTCATCCAGTACCGCAGTTTGGATTTTCTCGCGTGTCCGAGAAGAAATCGGGTGGGCGATGTCTCTAAACTCTCCATCAGGGTCCGCTTACTTGGCATTGCAACGAACAATCCGTTGTTCCCATCAATGACACGAATGTCGTGTACAACAAATTCCTGGTCGAAAGTAATCGATGCAATGGCCCTCATGCGTCCAGCTGTACTAACCCTGCGAAGTCTTACGTCTGTTACTTCCATCCTTTCACCACCTTCTCCTACTTCACAAAATTCTAGTTGTGAGCGTTTTTATTTTGGCTCTGGGCAATACCTTTCAACATCGGGAACTTGAATTCCTGCTAACTTTCAAAAAATATTCACGATTTGTTCGCAGAAATTTCCGAAAAGAGACGAACTACAGACGATACCGAGCTACATTGTAGGTTTTAACGTTTCTACTACAGGCAAATAATTTCAGTCCTGCCTAAAAGTCAGCATTAGCTTACTTACGCCATGAGGAGGGAAGTAATAACACTCCGGTCCAAAACGTAACAGGTTGTGCTTCGGCAAGTAGGCCGTAGTACCTTTAACTTGTGCGCATGAGCGGTTGAAGAAATTAGAAATGCACCTAAAATCGTTCTAAATGAAAATCCTCGTACACTGTTACAGTTATTGTACGAGGATTTTCGGTATGATCTTTAGTTAATTAAAGTTTAAAAATCACTAAATTAATTTTTTTGCATGGTAATGTTACTATAAAAAGTCGGTGGTAATATTATGAACAACAAGACGGGCCTTTCATTTTTTCTTATCATACTTCTCGGAGGCTGTCGTTATACTGCAAAAGATGCAATAGAAAATAACGAGGTGGTAAGTGGTCCGGGGGCTGCTCCAGAAGGTGAAAACGTCCATTTATTAGAGGAGTTTATAGTAAATATGGAACTCGGCGAAAGTGACAAAGTGAGAGTTACTCAGTTCACAGACGAGGGTGACCCAATCTTTATTGACCTCGTATATGAAAACAATGGTTTAGAAGTCACTTATAACGATCGGCATGATGAGTATGCAAAGCCGTACGGTACTTTTACAGTTACGTGTGAAGAGATTGAAGCCAATACTCAAGATAACGAGACATCCTATCGCGTAATTGGTTGTGATCATGAATTAGAGACCATCGGGCTTATAATAACTGAAAACTAATTCGGGTGGTAAAGTTGAGTCCATTAACGTTTCGTCAATATTACGTAGGGAGATAGGTTGACTCATATTTATAATAGAATTGCTGGAGATGATTCTATATTATCTGCATTTTAATTTACCGAATAATATAATAATTATGCACGATAAGTGTTAACACCGATAAATAGCCTCCATATTCTTATGATATGGAGGCGTTAATGTTTAGGAAACAAGGGCAATAACTTCAATCTCAATGAGCACATCTTTAGGTAACCGAGCGACCTCAACACAAGACCTGGCCGGTTGGTGGTCACTGAAATATTGTCCATACACATCGTTAATTTGTGGGAATTGATTCATGTCCTTAATAAACACCGTCGTCTTTACGACATTGTTAAGTGAAGAACCGGCCTCCTTTAGAACCGCCTGCACGTTTTCCATCACTTGGTGCGTTTGCTCTTCAATACCACCTTCAACAATTTCCATCTCTTTTGTGAGAGGAATTTGGCCTGAACTGTAAAAAAGGTTGTTAACGATCATCCCTTGAGAATACGGTCCAATCGCTTCAGGTGCGTCTTTTGTAAAAACTTTTTCATCTTCGATCTCCCCTAACGTAAATGTTTAGCAAAATTCCCCGGCTTTGCAATAATCTTCTTCGTGCGTTCATTCACTTCTTCTAGGCAGATTAATGAAATGTAGTCTTGAACCACTCGCTCATCGGTCGTTGCTTCTACAAGAACAGCTGTACCGACAAGTTCTGCTTTAACCTCTTTTAGAAGCTCTGCCATTCCTTGAGCGGTTCCGCCGCCTTTCATGAAATCATCAACAATGAGGACCTTTGCTCCTTCTTGGATGCTTCTGCGACCGAGAGACATCGTTTGAATTCTCTTCGATGAGCCTGACACATAGTTAATACTAACAAGCGAGCCCTCCGTCACCCGGTGATCCTTACGGACGATGCTGACAGGCACATCAAGATGATTCCCAATGGCATACGCAAGGGGTATCCCTTTCGTTGCTACTGTCATAACGGCATCGACTTGTGTTTCTCGATATAGTCCTGCAAATAAACGTCCAATATCATTCATCAATCGTGGACGCCCGAGAATGTCCATCAAATACAAATAACCGCCAGGCAACAGCCGCTCTGGATCCTGAAGTTTCTGGCATAGGGACTGAACGAGTTCTTCGGCCTCTTTTGCGGGTACTGCAGGTTCATAACGAACCCCTCCGCTCGCCCCAGGTACCGTTATTAAGTACCCTGTCTTTTCGCTCTCAAATATACTCTTCACAATCGTTAAATCTTCACTAATTGAAGACTTCGCAGACTGATACCTTTCAGAGAAATAGGTAAGAGGAATGAGTTGATTCGGATGTTGCAACAAGAAATGTGTCATATCAACAAGACGACCGCTTCTTTTTAATTTTTTCATCAGAACCTCCGAAAACACGAATATTAAAGATTATTTTACCATTATTATACGTATTTTCTCAAGTTGCTCACGTGATTAGCCGCACAGCATACACTTGGTCACAAAAACCACGCAATGCATTGTATACGCGATGAACTTTCCCTTCACTATTAACGAGCCCAAATACAGTCGGTCCACTCCCGCTCATTAGTGCCGCATCTGCTCCTGACTCAAGCATCCGTTCTTTGATCTGCCCGACTTCAGGATAAAGTTTCATCGTCACTTGTTCGAGATCATTGTGAAGGTGCGTACAGATCTGGGCATAATCTTGATCACGAATGGCTTGTTCAATTGCTCGGCTACCTGTGTTCGCGGGATCTGGGTTCGTCACTCGGACCCGGCCGTACACATCTGCTGTCGAAACACCGATCGGAGGTTTCGCGAGAACGACCCAACAAGCAGGGGGCGCAGGCAAATGTTCAATCTTCTCGCCCCTCCCTGTCGCTCTAGCAGTGCCACCATGAACACAAAACGCAATATCCGAGCCGATTTCCGAGCCAAGTTCTGCCAGACGCTCTTTGGAAAGCTTCAATCCCCACATCTGATTCAGTCCGCGCAACACCGCTGCCGCATCACTACTTCCCCCTGCCAGTCCAGCCGCTACAGGAATATTCTTTTGTATATAAATCGTTACACCTGCTGAAATACGATACCTTTTTCTCAAAAGACTTGCCGCCTGATACGCGAGATTACGACGATCTGCAGGAATATAGCCTGCATGCGTCTGAATGACAATTTGCTGATCTCTCCGGCTCGTAAGATCGATCCGATCAGCAAGGTCAACTTCTGTCATAATCATTTCTACTTCATGAAATCCATCTTCGCGTTTGGCAAGCACATCTAAAGAAAGGTTGATTTTCGCCGGTGCCTTTAACGAACATTTCAACGTCATTCTCCTTCTTTCACAAGATGGTCTTGGTTTTCCTTTATTCTAGTCGAAAATAAAGGGCATGTACAGGACAGGGGTTAAATCCAAAATAACCAGCACACACTATGGTGAAAGGAGGTCAAAGGATGACAGATTTTGAAGATGCTTATGAACGTTACAAAAACGAAGCACGAACGACCGAACCGGACATTGGTTCGGATCAAGAGCAAATCGTTGCCGTGCGAAAGAATGAGGACGGCAACCTGATTGCCTTTAAGACAAACAGAGGAAGGGAACTAGATTACCCATCGGCACTCCAAGAGGCAAAAGCCGGCACTCTCGCCCACGTTGATGTATTCCAACGGTACGGCAGAGACATCTTGCGAAGTGAGCCTGACGGCGATAAGAGCAACAACTTGAATTCATTGGATACCTTTTAGACTGTAGCAGGCGTAAACAGTACCCGTTTCCAACAGAACGACTCATTTTCAGCATTGTGCGCTCTATATCCGTTGTACTAAAGAAATTAACTAGTTCTTAATGTTGTAATCGCATCAAACCTCCGTTCCCTTCGCTCGTCGTAAGAGAATCTACGACCCTTTTTGTCACAAAGACTAACGAACGTCTGCATGAGTCATGCCGACGTTCGTTTGGTTTATGTTCGGCACCTCTGGTGCCGATGGTTGCTAGCTCTTGAGGTTGGGTACTTAAGGGCGGGGATGCACACGTGACTTTGTAATCTGTTACCGAGTTTGCTCATTCTGTTACCTAGTTTTTGAGAATATACCGCTTTTCCTGCAATTTTCCCCAACTTGAGAACAGTTCGGTCGCAACTCGAGCACAGTTTCCACTTTACCAAGCTTACCATTGTTTCGGAGGTGATCTAGATCACCAATTCCCTAGAAATTCCCAAAAATGAGCGACCGTCGCCACCGAAGCTGCTGAAAACCGCAAAAAACGATTTAGATCATCATAAAATGATTTATATGGAATGAACTAAACATTTTCCTAATTGCACAGTTTGTTGTTGCTTTTCACTGCTGGCGGATGGTTGCACTCCAGAGCATAAGGGCGACACGATTCACGTTTCTGCCTACTGGTTACGGTGTGGAAAAAAGTCCAAATGCCCCATATATTCATTTAAGTGACACTTGGGAAAGAAATATCATCATTTTAAACGTGAATCCGCACATAAACGGAGTCAACGGTCACAAATCGCGATATATGTGACCGTTGAGGGCCGAAAGTGCCCGGTTTGAGGCTGGATTGTCACATAAGTGATAGGTCATAATATTCCTTGCGCCAGGTGGTGACTCTAGACCACATCTTTATACCCTTCGGCCAACGTTTTCCGTGTTGTCCGCAATCTTTGCAGTGACGAACAACGATCGGCAACGAAGTTGTTGAGTGAGATGAACTTCAACAGACAATAGGGGGTCGTTTGCCTGTAAAGACCGATCTCGGTCATCGGATTCAGTGAATTTCTTTCGTTCAAGTTATATAGAGCGTTGTTTTAATCATGTAAGAACATTCACGTTCGATCACGCCCACCCAATACGAAAAACAGAGGAAGCGGTAACCGCTTCCTCTGTTTTTCATTTTTCTCTTCTAGCAAAGTCTACGAAACGGAACTTGTCAGGCGATGCCGCGACTCCGTATATTGAAAAACACTCGAGTCTCCCAAATAAACGAGGCTACGAATGACGACGACGTTCGGTGCACCGTTTAGGCTGAGTAACCGGTGGTCTTCGGCTGTAGGCAACTCGACGACGATCTCCTTATGTGCAAAAGCAATGGTGAGACCTAGCTCATTTTCAACATACTCGTAGATGGATTGTTCGCAAACTTCTAGGCTGAGCTTCGGAACTACATCCTCAATGAAACAATCTCGGTCTACAATCACAACTTCTCCAGCAATTTCCCTCGTTCGAACGACTTGCCATACCGGCGTATCCGGGGGGATGTCCATTTTCTTGTGCATGTCGTTATCTTGAGGTAACGATTCAATTCGATCGACGTTCGTTACCGCTCGTATGGACATGTTTTCAGTCAATTCCTTAAAACTCGTAATTCCAGAAACCGGAAGATCAAACGGCTGTGAATCTAATACGACCGAACCTTTGCCTCTAACCTTTTGTATGAGACCATAATGAACGAGCAAGTTTAGTGCCTTTCGAACCGTTTCCCGAGATGTTGTGAACTGTTCGGTCAGCTCATGCTCGGAAGGAAGCAGTGTACCTGGTTCGAATACGTTTTGGCGTATCGCATTCGCTAGTTCTTGGTACACGCTTATATATTTTCTCTCCATACCTTCTCGCTCCTTCAACTATGCAAAAAAAGCTATTGCACCATAACCAGGTAATACAAACTTCTGGTCATCAACGCTCTGAATAGGCAGATGAGAGATGAGCACCTCGTGTATCTGTAAAGGAACTTCCACCGCTTCACTAGAAAAGTTACTCACGACAACGAGCCGCTTGTCATCTAACACTCGTTCATAAGCAAACAGTGCATGGTGAAGATGATCGAGGAATTGAACGCTTCCTGATTGGATGATCGGATGTTTCTTTCTCAGTTGAATGAGCTGCTTGAAATGATAGTATACAGACGAAGAATCATTGATGGCATTCTCTGCATTGATCGTCTCCCAGTTGTCTGCAAGACCAATCCATGGCGTACCGTTTGTAAATCCGGCGTGAGGCTTTTCGCCACTCCATTGCATTGGCGTTCTTCCGTTATCACGGGATTTACTCGCGAGAATTGACAGAACCTCTTTCTCAGGAACGCCTTGTTCTCTGAGCAGATCATACGCATTGAGTGTTTCCACGTCTCGATATTCCTCAATGGTTTTAAATGCCGGACTTGTCATGCCGAGCTCTTCACCTTGATATATATACGGTGTCCCATTTAGAAGATGAATGGTTGTCGCTAACATTTTGGCCGCTTCAGGGGAGCCGTCACCAAATCTCGAACCCGCGCGCGGTTGATCATGATTGCTCCAAAATACCGCGTTCCAACCACCGCCAGAATCCATTCCCTCTTGCCACTTCGTAAAAATCTCTTTTAATTGCTCGAAATTAATCGGTGCTTTGGTCCATTTTTCACCGTCGGGATAATCTACTTTAAGGTGGTGAAAATGAAAGATCATGTCCAACTCTTGACGGTCAGGGCGCGTGTAAAGAACCCCTTGTTCTAGCGTTGTGGATGACATTTCTCCTACCGTCATCATACCATAAGGCAAAAATGCACGAGTGCTCATTTCATGGATGTACTCATGAATTCTCGGACCGTCGGTGTAAAAACGTCGACCATCCCCAACATGATCATCCTCAAAAGTTTCGCCTTTCGATAGCAAGTTAACAACGTCCAAGCGAAATCCATTGATACCTTTTTTGCCCCAAAACTCAACCATCCGATAAATTTCTTCTCGTAGCTTTGGGTTTTCCCAGTTCAAATCTGCTTGGGTTTTATCAAATAGATGCAAATAGTATTGTCCAGTCGCTTCATGCCATTCCCACGCAGAACCACCGAATTTAGATTCCCAGTTGTTCGGTTCGTCACGCCATATATAGTAATCTCGGTATGGATTATCTTTTGATTTCTTTGCTTCTTGGAACCAATCATGCTCAGTTGAAGTGTGATTAACGACCAAATCCATAATCAGTTTCATACCACGTGCATGAGTCTCGTTGAGTAACTCATCAAAGTCTTTCATCGTGCCGTACAATGGATCAATCTCGTAGTAATTCGCAATATCATAACCGTTATCATGTTGTGGCGATTTATAAACTGGGGTCAGCCAAACAACATCAACACCGAGATCTTTTAGATAATCTAGCCGCTTTGTTACTCCGTTTAAATCCCCAGTGCCACTGCCAGTCGTATCATTGAAGCTCCGTGGATAAATCTGATAAACGACCGCTTCTTTCCACCAATTCCCGTTCATCCTAACCCTACTTTCTATTCTTCAAACCCTTTTCGTTTTGCTAATAAATACGTAATCGTAAAAGGAACGACGATAACGATTGCCATCCCAATAAAGAAAGCGATCCAACCTGAGCTCGTAATCGATAAGAATCCTGGAACTCCACCGACCCCAACGGAGTTTGCGACAACATTTTGCGATGTAATCCAAGCTGCTGCAATCGCTGAGCCGATCACGGCCGCTACAAACGGATAGCGAAAACGCAAGTTCACACCAAACATCGCTGGCTCTGTAATCCCAAGGTATGCAGATAAACCTGATGTTCCTGCTAATCCCTTTAGCTTTTCATCTTTGGTCGCAAGCATGACCGCAAGTGCTGCCGATCCTTGCGCAATGTTCGACAATGCGAGAATTGGCCAAAGGAATGTAAACCCTAACGTTCCAATAAGTTGAAGGTCTACTGCTAAGAATGTATGGTGCATCCCCGTAATAACAAGTGGTGCATACACCGCACCATAAACGAGACCACCAACTATTTCAAGCTGGTCAAATACAGTAACTAATCCATCGGTTAGTAAGTTCCCTAGTGTGAACGTTACTGGACCGATAAATAAAAACGTGAGAAAACCGGTTACAAGCAGTGCAATCGGTGCAACAACGAGCAGTTGCAGTGAATCAAGAACACGTTTACGTAAAAAGATCTCAATCTTTGCTAAAATCCAAGACGCAAAAAGTACCGGTAACACTTGGCCCTGGTATCCAATCTGCTCAATTTCTAGACCGAATATCGTCCATGTAGCACGTCCCCCGCCGCTTGAGCCTCTCCGTACGCCCACGCATTTAATAGATCCGGATGAACGAGAATTAGTCCAAGAACAATACCCAGAAGTTCACTGCCACCGAAACGTTTGACGGCAGACCAACCTATGAGTGCGGGTAAGAACGTAAATGCTGTGTTGGCAATGAGATGCACAATGTCTGCAAAATCAGCCCATTGCGGAAACATTTCCACGACCGATTGCTCACCGAAGATACCCGGGTTGGCGAGAATGTTGTTTAACCCCATTAACAAACCAGCAGTGACAATAGCCGGTAAGATCGGAATAAAAATATCAGCAAGAACACGAACGCCTCTTTGAATAACGTTTTGTTTCTTTCCACTCGCTTGTTTCACTTCATCTTTAGATGCTTCCTCAATATTCGTGTCAGAAACGATGGCTTTATAAACTTTATCTACCGTTCCTTGCCCAATAATGACTTGATATTGACCATTTGTAAGAAACTGCCCTTGCACGACATCCATCTCATCAAGTGCATCTCTGTCTACATGAGCGTCATCTTTTAAGGCAAATCGAAGACGAGTCACACAGTGAGTGGCGGCGATGATGTTCTCCTCTCCGCCTACCGCTTCAACAATTCGTTTTGCTTCTTCGGTATAGTCACCTTTTGTCTTTTTCTTCTTTTCAGATTTATTTTGTTTCACATGTACAGTAAGTAGTTCGGTTTTTCCTTTTGTCGCTTGTTGTTCTTCAGAGTTCCATTCGATTGAGTCTACCGCATCACTGTTTGTGATCACAACCGGCGTAATCGTACTCGAGGCTTTTTTTCGCAATAACTCAAGACTAAATGTAAGTAAACGATCGCCAGCACGAACAGCGTCGCCTGCTTTTACATGAACCTCAAACCCTTCTCCATCCATCTGGACGGAATCGATACCGACGTGTATGAGAATTTCCAACCCTTCGGTTGTCCGTAATCCAACCGCGTGCTTCGTTGGGAATACTTGCACAATTTCACCATCGACAGGTGCAACGACTTCTCCTTCATTCGGTTCAATTGCAATTCCTTCGCCCATCATCTTTTCTGCAAATGTCGGGTCTGGCACATCCTCCAACCGGAGAATACTACCTGAAAGTGGCGCGATTAACTTTTGTACGCTCATGTTTCAACCTCCTTTTTAACTTGTATATACAAGTTAGAGTTGCTCAACTATACCGTGGATATGTTTACTTTGCAAGGGCTTTCACAATTATTTTTGAAATGTCACTCATCAGATTCATCGTGACGTAAAAAACCCAGTGAAATCATCGCTGATTTCACTGGGCGTGTACGGTTTATTTCTGCTGCCTTGAAGCGAGTTGTTCTTCTGCCATTTCAACAGCTCGTTTTACCATGTTTCCAGCATCTCTAGCCTTGATTCCGCCCCAACCTTCTTGTTGGACGGTATCATAAAATCCCAATTCTTTTGCGATTTCTTCTTTGAGTGCGTATGACATGATACTACGATGACGGCTCAACGGAACCATCTCCTTTTCAATAATCCCGTACACACATAGCATCGGCCAAAAAGACAAAAATATAGCTGCTCATTTCTGTAAGAAATGGCAGCTTAAGTAAAAATATTATGCTTGTAATTCTTGGTCTTCACAAACCGTTAATTGCACGGTTTCTGTCAGGACGTCTGTATAACTGTAAGATACACGGTCAACTTTGTGTTTGTCCCGATCTAATTTCACAATAAAAACTGAGGGGTACGTTCCTTCTAACATGCCTGAGCGTTCGACGATCTTGCGGCGTCCGCCGTTCGCTTTCAGTGTGATACGCTTACCGACGTTCTCTTCAAGCGACTGCTTAATTTCCACTAACGTTTTACCCATTATGTCACCCCACCTCACTAGTAGTAATTTTACCACAATTTTTATGAAACGTCAAACCGATACAAAATATTAAATTTTAACAGTGAAAAGCCCTGCATGTCAACTGTTTAATTTGTCGAACGGTAAGATTCCTCTTATTTTGCCGAAATTTCCTCGTATTATTCAAAAATCATTGAGAAAATAGCAAAAACCTGCCGTTTCATGCACAAAGCAATGATCTATGACAGGTTTTTAGTGTTATAAATTTTGTTGTTCTTTCAAGGGAATGCCTCTTCTTAATACCCCTTTTGTGTCGATGCCACCGAGCCCATCTTCACCCGTAATCGTGTTGCGAAGCACTTCATTTAAGTGCACGCGATTTAAAAAAGGTGTCATGCTCACTCTTGAAGCAATATAAACAGGATCAAGAGCATGAATATTCACCCGTGATGGTGAACTCGCAAAATTCGCTCCTGCGCGGATGAGCCCTTCGAAATACGACTGACACGCACCTGCAAAAATGATGAGATCATCGAGATTAGGGACAGCCTTTCGTGCTTCACGTACCGTTTGTAAAAACGCTTTGGAGTGACGATAAGCTTTCAGATCATTCGAATCTCCCCTCGTTCTCGTATAGGCATCATGCCCCGTGATCACGAGGATATCCGGCTGTACCATCTCAAGTAGTGACGCGACTTGTTGCGGCATATCCGTCTCCCTCATATGCGCACCGTATACCGGAATGCCGAGACGGTCATACATCGTCGTGCATTTCTGCAAATACGAAGCGTCGCCATCCATGTGCAGAACACGACCCTCATCTCAAAATATTGGGGATTCGGGGTCGCATATGCCGATGACAACTCATATTCATTTTTCTCACGCATCAATCGATTATCTTGTCGGAATAGCCGATAACATTGCTCTTCTTTTTTCTTCTCTTCTTCCTCAAATTCCGAACGCTCATCATCGTCAACCTTTTTCAAATCCGCCAGCGGGGCATCGGCTACGAGCCTTAACTCTTCACCTTTTAGTTCAATATTATCCTTGTCATCAACCGCCGTCACACGAAACAAAACATCTTCACCATAGGAGATTCGCGTAACAAGATCACCAACTTGTAAGCTCATCGTGACTCCTCCTCCATACGGTACACTATGCATTTGCCATGAAAGAGGTGAAACGAATGGTTAAGAATTTAAAGCATCTGCCAATTTACCAAATTCCTGAATGCTTAACGTCTCAGCTCGTCGTGCTCCATCAATCTCTGAGCGCCCCAAAGCTTCGGTTACCCGCTCTTTGTCTCCAAGCCAATGATTCAGGTTATTTCGGAGCGTCTTTCTGCGCTGAGCGAACGATGCGCGAATGCACTTGAAAAAGAAGGCTTCATCGTTTACTTGCACAGCTTTTTCTTTGCGAATGCGAAACGTAATGATCGAAGAATCGACATTCGGTCTTGGCATAAAAGCTTGCGGTGGCACCGCTGATATGACTTCTGTCTCCGCATAATATTGCGCGGCGATCGACAACGATCCGTAAGCTTTCGTCGATGGCTTCGCGGCGAGACGGTCGCCTACTTCTTTTTGAATGAGGACGGTTAATGTTTCAATCGGCAATCTCTCCTCAAGAAAGCGCATAAGAATGGGCGTTGTAACATAATACGGTAAATTGCCTGCCGCATACACATTGTCTACATCCGAAAAATCCTTTTTAAACACTTGCGTAAGATCTGACTTCAAAAAGTCTTCATGTCGAATGTCTACATTGTCATATGAAGACAGGGTATCGTCTAAAACGGGTAAAAGGCGCTGATCAATCTCATATGCGATAACCTTCTTCGCGCGCTTTGCTAGCTGCTCGGTTAACGCTCCGATGCCAGGCCCCACTTCAATGACCCCGTCTCTCTCTGTTAAACCTGTATGATCAACCATTTTGCCGAGTAGCTGAGCATCAACCATAAAGTTCTGTCCAAGACTTTTTTTCGCTTTTAGGTTGTAGCGTTCCACAATCTCCTTTGTTCTTGTAGGGGTTGCAATTTCTTTCATCGTAAACCTACCTTTTCTAAAGCAGCCAAAAATTCCTCACGTTCGACTTGAAACACATTCAGCCGCTTTACAAATTGCTTTCCATTTGCATAACCAATATTTAATTCCGATCCAACTTTCTCTCTTCGAGACCTGGCATCCTCACCTGCTAATAAGCCAGCTTCGCGAATATCAGCCATCGTCACTGGATCATACGCAGGTATTTCACCAATGGTCTGAACATTCCTCAACGCTTCTCGTATCGTTTCTGGAGACGCATGTTCTACCCCGACACTATTTTTATTTGCAGATAGCGCATCGGTTTTCTTAATGAATGCATGTTTGCAACCGGGTACCGCTTCGGTCACGATCCGCCGAATTCGCTCTCCAGGATAATCGGGATCTGTAAGGACGATGATGCCTCGACGTATCATAGCAAGCTTAATTCGCTCGATCACTTGCGCAGGCACAGCTGAACCTACTGTTTCAATCGTATCTGCCTCGACCGCTCGCTTGATTGCAACCGTGTCGTCCCTGCCTTCTACGACAATGCATTCTTTAATTTTCATCGGTAAGTCCAAAAAGTCGTTTTGCATTGGCTGTCGTAATCTCAGCGATCTCCTCTACGGTAACACCTTTTAGTTCAGCAATTTTTTCAGCGACGAGCGCCACATGGGCCGGCTCATTTCGTTTTCCCCGGTAAGTGGGGAGCGAGAAACGGACAATCGGTCTCAATAAGCAATCGATTTAGCGGCACCATCTGCGCAACATCTTTCGGTAGCTGCGCATTTTTAAACGTAACCGGCCCCCCAAAAGAAATATGCATGCCCGCATCTAAACAACGCTTTGCTGTTTCTTCATCTCCGCTAAAGCAATGCATAATCCCCCCTGCCGGACCGACCCCTTCTTGTTCAAGAATCGTAGCAATATCTGCTTGGGCTTCTCGACCATGAATAACAAGAGGAAGTCCGACTCGCTTATGAAGCTGGATTTGTTTTATAAATGCTTCCTTCTGAACCGCTGCCGGTGATTTGTCCCAATGATAATCAAGCCCCGTTTCACCGATAGCTATGACCTTCGGATGCTCCGTCAACGATTCCATCCATTCAAGATCTTCATCGGTAAAGTCGACACTATCGACTGGATGCCATCCAATCGTCGCATACAAAAACTCATATTCATCTACGAGTGCCATCGCTCGGGTAATGGTTTCACGATCGAACCCGACGACATTCATCCACTTCACACCGGCTTCTCGTGCACGGGTAAGCACGTCTTCAAGATCATCATCAAACTGGTGCACGTTTACGTGCACGTGTGTATCAAACAATTCAACCATCGTTAACTCCTTTTTAAAAAGCCGGGCGTGCCCGGCTTTTCATCAATTAAGATATGAGTGTTCCATTCGGAAGATCGCCATCGATTGTGACCAATTTTAATGTGTCTTCCGCTTTTCCAGCAAGAATCATCCCTTGAGACTGCTCACCACGCAGCTTTACAGGGGTAAGATTTGTTACACAAATGATCTTTTTCCCTTCAAGTTCATCCGCTGTGTAATCTTTAGCGATACCTGAAACGACTTGACGCGTCTCACCACCAAGATCCAATTGCAACTTTAACAACCGGTCTGCTTTTTTCACCGGCTCTGCTTTTGTGACTTGTGCAACCCGTAGCTCGACCGCTTTAAAGTCATCAATCGTAATAAGGTTCGCGCCCTTTTCCTCTTCAGCTTCCGCTTCGTCGGCTTTTGGCGCTGCCATTAGCCCGCTAATATGGTCCACTTCTTTTTCAATCTCAAGACGTGGGAAAATCGGCGTCCCTTTCTTCACGACATGTGTGCCTTTAGGTAAAGAACCAAACTGTTTGAGCGATGACCAAGTGCCAAGATCTTCTTGGTCACTAAATCCAAGTTGTTGTGCAATTGCCGTTGGTGCTTCTGTAAAGAACGGCTTGAGCAAAACAGAAATGATTCGTAGCGATTCGGCCAAATGGTACATCACAGCGCGAAGCTCTTCACTTCCTTCTTCTTTAGCGAGCATCCACGGTTGTGTTTCATCAATGTACTTGTTCGTACGACTGATGAATTGCCAAATGGCGGTGAGGGCAACTGAGAATTCCATCGTTTCGATATGCGCTTCCACTTTTTCGATCGTTGCGTCAGCCACATCAAGTAACGAAGCATCATAACCGGTGCCATCTTTTAGATACTCTGGAATTTCACCATCAAGATATTTATTAATCATCGCAACCGTTCGATTTAATAAGTTGCCAAGGTCGTTGGCTAAGTCATAGTTAATCCTCTCAACAAAAGCTTCTGGTGTGAATACACCGTCTGAACCGAACGGTACTTCACGCAAGAGGTAATAACGTACTGCATCAAGCCCGTAACGTTCGATAAGCGCATCAGGATACACGACGTTGCCTTTGGACTTCGACATCTTCTCATTTTTCATGAGTAAATGACCGTGACTGAAAACTTTCTTTGGCAATGGCACGTCTAACGCCATTAACATGATTGGCCAATAAATGGTATGGAAACGAACGATTTCCTTCCCAACAATATGCACATCAGCTGGCCAAAACTTGTGATAAGCTTCGTCTTTGTCCGTCCCATAACCAAGCGCTGTGATGTAGTTAAGTAAAGCGTCAATCCAAACGTACACGACGTGTTCAGGGTCACTTTTAATCGGTACTCCCCACGAAAATGCTGTCCGAGAGATGGCAAGGTCTTCAAGACCTGGTTTAATAAAGTTGTTGATCATTTCTTTTTTGCGAGCCTCAGGCTGAATAAAGTCTTGATTGTCCTCGTAATATTGAAGCAGACGCTCTGCGTAATTGCTCATTTTAAAAAAGTACGATTTCTCACGAACAAGTTCTACCGGATGCCCGCTATCTGGACTTTTACCTCCGATAATTTTGCCGTTTTCATCTTTTACCGGATCTTCCAGCTGCAATTCTGTGTAATACGTCTCATCAGGCACAGAGTACCAGCCTTCATATTCGCTCAAATAGATGTCACCTTGATCTTTTAACTGTTCCACTACTTGTTGAACGGAGTGTTTATGACGGTTTTCTGTCGTACGAATGAAATCATCGTAAGAAATGTCCAGGTTGTCCCAAAGCTGACGAATGCCTGCGACAATTTCATCCACGAAATCAATCGGTGTAACCCCTTCTTCTTTCGCTTTTCTTTCAATCTTCTGCCGTGTTCGTCAGTGCCCGTCAAAAACATCACATCATAGCCTTGCAAACGCTTGTAACGTGCAAGCGTGTCAGCGGCTACAGTCGTATACGCATGACCGATATGAAGCTTTCCACTCGGATAATAAATCGGTGTCGTCACATAATACGTTGGTTTGTTACTCATTGTATTTGCCTCCATCTATTCATCAAATCTAAAAACTCCCGTCCCTATGTGAAGGGACGAGAGTTGGACTCACGTGGTACCACCCTGCTTTCTTCTCCTGATAGAGAAGCTCAACAGCGCTAATCAGTTACAATTAGCTACACACCTGCTAACGGTCGGTGAACCGTGCATTCCTCACGCGTTACGCTTAAAATGCAAAACCTCGCGGACCATCTTCAACAATACGTTTGTGACCGGTTCCCAGCAACCCGGCTCTCTGAACACTCGTTATTGTTTACTCATCCATTCATCGGCATGTTTATTCGTTGAAAAACTACAAACTTAATTTATAATTATACATCAGTGATTCCCTAAAGTCAACAGACATATACCATATCAAACACTCGTGCTGTCTCAGAAAATGCAGAAACACTTGAGATATAGCCATTTTATCGCATTTGAATTTTAAGATTATTATATTGACTTGATTTTACTATACTGGTATGATTGCACACATAGAGATAAAAAGTGTCAAATTGTGACACGAATATACATTTGCGCTCGCAAGGAGGAGATTCTAAGCAATGAAATCAACTGGCATCGTTCGCAAGGTTGACGAGCTTGGCCGCGTGGTAATTCCAATCGAGTTACGACGTACATTAGATATTGCAGAGAAAGATGCGTTAGAGATTTATGTGGATCACGACCGCATTATTCTAAAGAAATATAAGCCGAATATGACTTGTCAAGTCACAGGCGAAGTCTCTGACGAAAATATCTCAATTGCTGACGGCAAGATTATACTTAGCCCGGACGGGGCACGCGAAGTAATTGGTTCGCTTCAAGAGTACTTGGACAATTCAAAGTCAACGGCTCTATAAATATCATAAGTCGAGCTACCCAAATCCATGGGTAGCTCTTTTTTATTGGCTCAATAAGTATGGTGTGGTTTTTGCTTTTTTGAGCCGCTTTCCATCTCAGAACTTCTCATAGAACAGTCTATACGCCGGTTAGCTAAGTCCGTGATAGTCGTTATACACTTCTTTTTTGCGGATGTTGCGATCAAGTGCACACTGTTTCATTGCTGCATTTTTTTGCATTCCTTGCTCTTCATAGGCTTGCACATGCAAACGAATCGAAAGCCCTTCCCACCAGTCGGTTGTTTCTGCCTGTTCCGATTCATCTGCACCCGCAACGACAAAGCAAATCTCACCTCGCCATTCATCACGACCTAGATCTTTCACCTTACCTCTAGCAAACTCTTCATAACGCTTCGTGAGCTCTCGACCGATGACCGCTTCTCTTTCTCCCCAAACTTCTGCCATCGTTACAAGCGTCGCATTCATTCGGTGAGGAGACTCATAAAAGATAATCGGTACTTTTAAGTGGCGTAAATGTTCAAGTTGCTCTCGAATCTCTTTCTTTTTCCGAGGCAAAAATCCATGAAAATAAAAAGCGCCGCCCCCGAGGCCCGATCCAATGAAAGCTGTAAGCGCTGCGTTAGCTCCAGGAAGAGGAGTAATAACAATTCCTTCTTCAATACACTGTGCAACCAATTTAGCCCCTGGATCAGATACAAGCGGTGTTCCAGCATCACTAACAATGGCCACATCTTTACCGGCTTGCAACTGCTCAATTAACCCGCGAATACGAGCATGTTCATTATGCTCGTGTAAACTAATCGTCTGTGTAGGAATGTCGAAATGCGTGAGCAATTTTCTTGTCTGTCTCGTATCTTCTGCACAAATGAGGTCGACTTCAGACAACACACGTACACCTCTGTACGTCATATCTTCTAAATTACCGATCGGTGTAGGAACGAGGTATAATGTGCCCCGGTGCATAAACACCCCTCCTTCTTTCTAATATGTACGCCCTTTTCTCGCGCTTCGTTAATTGTTTTAATCGCCATTCCTCTTGTAGCGCTTCTCGCTTCGTATCAAACGCTTCCTGGTGAATTAACGTAAATGGACCTCGTCCACGTGTATACTTTGCCCCTTTTCCCTCGATATGCATCTTCAGTCTCGCCCATACATCACGTGCGTATCCTGTATAGTACGAACCATCCTTGCACTCCAGCATATACACAAAATGGCTTCTTCGTTTCGCTTTGCACTGTATGCGTTCATAGGCAAACGATTGCCCCTCGTATGCCCGAGTAAAAGACGTCGTATGCTCGCCATTTTCGTACACAAAAACAGGCGGTAATGTCGTTACCCCGTGCTTACCACCTTTGACCGCTTCCAAAAGGACAATGTTTGCCTGGGCCTCTTGTTTGGGATGAATAAACTGTAGTCTTTTCGGCTCTAAACCTGCCGTTGCACACGCTTGAAAAAGCTCATGAATGCGTTCTGGTCGAAACACAAATGCCGCTTTGCCTTTATGTTTAAGAGCATAAGCTGCCGCTTGTGCCACATCATAAATCGTACACGCTTCCTCGTGTCTAGCAATCGTAAAAGGCTTGGCATCATTTTTGAGCGAGTCCTGGTAATATGGAGGGTTGCACGTAACTACGTCGAATGTTCCATGTGGCATTTCGTCTTTGATCGTTTTTAAGTCAAACACACGCACATCAACTTGTTCCGTTAGCCCGTTCATTTGCACACTGCGTTTTGCCATGTCGGCCACATCCGCTTGAATTTCCACCGCTGTAATCGGTACCTCACTTCGCATCGTGAGTACGAGTGGCACAACGCCATTTCCTGAACATAAATCGAGCATGCGTCCTCGTGTTCGCTTTACCGAAACAAAACGCGCTAATAATACGGAGTCAATACTAAACGCAAGGCGTTCCTTACTCTGAATAATTTTAAGGCGATTTCTGTAAATATAATCGATTCTCTCTCTCGATAATAACTCCATAGCTTGACTCCTCAAAAGAAAAACCCGGCACATGTCGTGTCGGGTCGTCTACATAGAGATTTTTACTTCGCTTGGAAGAATGAAAGACAAAACAAGCAATCTCCATCCGTTCGTAAGCTGCCATAATGCAAATTACAAATATGAAAACCTTCATGATACAAACGGGCAAGATTATCATAGCCTTCTCCGGGCGGGACGGTTTCCCCTTGTCCATCATCTGCGGGCGGTCGCTGCTCGTCTTGGGAGGGCTGTTTAATTCCTTCATGTTCAAGCCGCTCTCGCAGCAGTCGGTTTTCCGTAACCAACCCTTGATTCTCTTCAATCAATGAAGCAAGCTGCTCCTTTAATTCCCGCAATTCTTCATGGAAGGCAAGGAGTTGCTTCTCCATATGGATAACTTGTGAAAACATTTCTTTCTTCGCCACGTTCGTCTCCCACCCTCTTGTGGCAGCTTAGCCGGTTAGTGAACCTTGTTCAATCAATTCTTCTAAGGAATATTCCAAGGTGCGTTCTTCATCAAACAATTCGACTTGAACGATGCGCTCAAGCATATTCAAACCCGTGACCTTGCCCTTACCGTCAACGGTATGAATTCTTTCGCCTACATCTGGAAGCTCTTTCTTCGCCTGCTCATATTCGTCATTCTCGTATTTCAAACAACACATGAGTCGGCCGCACAATCCAGATATCTTTGCAGGATTGAGCGAGAGATTCTGATCCTTTGCCATTTTAATGGAGACAGGCTCAAAATCACCAAGAAATGTTGAACAGCATAGAACCAATCCACACGGTCCAACGCCACCGAGCATCTTCGCCTCATCTCTAACTCCGATTTGACGTAATTCAATCCGCGTTCGAAAAACCGAGGCAAGGTCCTTCACGAGTTCGCGGAAGTCAATTCTGCCGTCCGCTGTAAAATAGAACAGCACTTTATTACGGTCAAATGTATATTCTACACTGACGAGCTTCATATCTAACTCGTGTTCATTAATCTTATCTGAACATACGTCATGTGCATTTTTTGCTAGTGTGTCGTTCTCGATCACCCTGGCCGTATCTTCATCCGTTGCGATTCGCAGCACTTTCTTGAGGGGAAGTACAACATCGTCATCATCTACTTCTTTTACCCCGAGGACAACAACCCCATATTCCACACCTCGTGCGGTCTCAACGATCACAGATTGGCCAACGTGAATGTCAAATTCTGCAGGTGAGAAATAATAAATCTTCCCTGCTTTCTTAAATCGAATCCCAATCACTTGGTGCAATTATGATCCCTCCTGAATACGAAGCAAGAGACGTTCCATAATCAGCTGCGGATTTACGTTTGCAGACAAGTATTTCTTCGCTTCCATAACCGCTTTCATATTGGAAGCAAGCATGGTTTCTGAACGATGCAAGCTCTCTACACGTAAACGCTCGGCCTGATCCGGATACGCTAAGTCTTCTCTCTCCCACTTCATGTAAAGTACATCACGGTACCAAAATAGGAAAAGGTCTAGTCCCGTATCAATGTGATTCCTATCTTTAAAATGACTGTGCCATTTTTCTTGTAAGATTAACCTTGCTTGCTGAGGTCGCTGAAGAACCTCTTCCGCCAATTGTATCACTACCTGACGCCCGTGTACAATCCACGCGGTTCGCTCTTCTTCAGGAAGATCAACAGGCTTGTCTCCAATTCGTGCTCGAAGAGCGGCAAGCACCGGTTTCTCCCCAGCAGCCTCAAGGTTTTTTTGTCGTTCAACATCAGATAACGGTGAGAAAGATAGAATTTGAGATCTTGAAACAATCGTCGGCAGTAAAAAATGCAGATTTCGTGTCATAAGAATCGCTAACGTCTCCCCCTCAGGTTCTTCCAAAAAGGTGAGTAAGCTGTTAGCAGCACTCGCCGTCATTAAGTCAGCGTCCTCGATGACGTATACTTTGCGAGGAGATTCCATCCCTTTATAGGCGAATTCTTTTTGCAATAGCTCTACTTGGTTCTTTTTTATGGAAAGGCCATCCGGCTGGATTGTCGTTACATCTGGATGACTTCCGTTTTCCGCTCTTTTGCAATCATGGCAAACTCCGCAAGGCTTCGTTTCTGTTGACCTGCATAAAAATGCACGACAAAGGAGCGAAGCCGCTTCTCGATGCTCCAAACGGTCTTCGCCCTCAAAAACATATGCGTGAGGAAGCCGCTCTCGTACAACCGCTTGCTGCAAGAGCTTTGCAACAACAGGCTGGCGGCTTCGCAATCGATCCCAAGTCATCGGTCGACGCCCCTTCCAAACTTAAAATTGTTCAAATTGGTCGACGTCCAACACGAAGACAGTGGCTCCGCCAACCTGTACTTCGACAGGGTAAGGTACATAAGAATCAGCGTTTCCACCCATCGGAGAGACAGGCGCAACCAGTTGTTCCCGACTTTCACAGTTCTCTTTAATGATATCCAAAACATCGGCAACAAGATCGTCTTCAACCCCAATGAGAAACGTCGTGTTTCCCGCTTTTAGAAAACCGCCAGTTGAAGCGAGCTTCGTTGCTCGGTAATCATTCTCTACAAGAGCTGTTGATAAGCGGTTGCTGTCTTTATCTTGAACAACGGATACAATTAATTTCACGCTGTTTTCCTCCCTTTACAATGCACTCATGCGCATCTCTTGTCCTTATCATACTGGATTGACCTATACACGGTCTAGTGCAGATTGAATGACAGAATAAGTTTCTTCAATGACTGCCCCAATAGGGGCATCTGCCTTTATCATACGATACCGTTCTTCATTTTGTGACGCAAGTTGATGGTAAGCTCTTCTCACAGTCTCATGAAACAGAGCTCCCTCTTCATCGAGGTGATTGCTCTCTCTTTTATTTCCTTTGATTCGGTCCAGTCCAAGCTGAATAGGTAAGTCAAATAACAACGTGACGTCTGGCATGTACTTCTCCACCGCAAACTCATTAATATGACGGACTGCCTCTACACCAATCCCCCTGCCAGCTCCTTGGTAGGCTAGACTGCTATCCACAAAGCGGTCGCAGAGGACAACGGCTCCCTCAGTTAACGCTGGAATAATCTTCTCTACAAGATGTTGCCTTCTTGCCGCTGCAAATAAAAGTGCTTCGGTTTTTGGATCGATGTCAAGCGACGGGTCATCCAAAAGTGAATGCCGAATATTTTCTGCAAGCTTCACACCTCCAGGCTCTCTCGTTGTCACAACGCGATAACCATTCGTTTCAAGGCGCTCGGCTACAGCTTTCAATACCGTTGATTTCCCTGCCCCTTCTCCACCTTCAAATGTGATAAACAACCCTTTTTTATTCATATGTAACCTCTTCTTTCACCACGAGTAATTCATCGTTCCGCAACTGATTTCCACCTTGAACACGACCACCACTTTTACACCACTCCAGTAAAAACACTAGCCTGCTCTCATCAATACGCTCCCCGACAATCCATAAAGGAATTCCCGGTGGATAGGGAACAACTTCTTCTGCAATCGTTCTTCCTACTGCTTGGTCTACATGGATATATTCTGTCGCGGTTTCACCGATACTTTCAAACGAGATCATACTCGTTTCTGGATAATCAGGGGTAAACCGCTGTTTCTTTTGAGGTAGCGTCTGTTCATCGTACAATTTCCCCAAAACATGAAGCAGTTCATGTTCATAGGATTCACTCATCTGTATCGGGAGGATCAAGAGTACAAACTGTTCGTTACTGAGTTCAGGATAAATTCCTTGTCTATGAAACTCTTTTTCCCAGTTTGCCCCGGTATAGCCCTCTGGAACATACATAAGCAATTTAAGAGGGTCCTCCGTGGACACGGATGCACCTGGGATCTTAGTCTGCACTTTCGAGTGAAAGCGGCTAAGCGCTTGTGCAGGTTTACGCTGTTTCATCGTACGTGCATAAGCACGTGCTGCGTCTAATGAAGCCATGATAATGTATGATGGACTACTCGTTTGCAGTCGTTTTAGCCATCCATTTATCTTCCATTCATCGTCTAGACTGCGCAAATGTAGATACGCACCCATCGTTAATGCAGGCAACGTTTTGTGAGCAGATTGTACAACAGCGTCTGCCCCCACTTCAAGCGCTGAACGTGGAAACATTGAATCAATATGTAGATGTGCCCCGTGAGCTTCATCAACGAGCACAGACAGGCCATACGATTTTGCGAGGTTCACAACAGCCTCTAACTCGCCGACAGAGCCATAATAGCTAGGGGACGTCATGACTAGTGCACGAGCGTTAGGGTAAGCCTTGTAAGCCGATGCCAACGTCGCTCGACCAATACCCCGGCTTAAATCGGTTTGTTCATCAAGATCAGACCGCAAAAACACAGCTTGTACACCCGCCAGTTCCAAACCATGAACAATGGATTGGTGAGAATCGCGCTGCACAAACACCGTATCACCACGATTACAAAACGCCAACAGCATCGCAAGGTTCCCGACGGTAGAACCGCCAACAAGAAAGCGCGTCCGCGCACTTCCATATTGCTCTGCTGCCAGCTGTTCTGCTTCATAAATGCACTCACTTGGAGCATGTAAATCATCAAAGCCAGGCAGTTCAGTTACGTCTAGTTTCATCACTTGCTCAAAAAAACGTCCATAGTCCCCTTCTGCCAATTCGCCATTTTTATGACCAGGTACGTGAAGTGATACCGGTTGATTATGAGCATGCTCAATAAGTTTTTGGAGTATTGGAGTGTTCATCATCGTCAATCCTTTTGTTATGCAATCATTGTTTCATTATAACAAAGAATGGGTACAGCCTCACTTAATGAGCCAACAATACATTCATTTTACTCTTTCTCAGTTGCTGAACATACCAATCATATTCCAGGTCCTCAACATCTAACGTTACTATCGCACGTTCACAGTCCTTACAAAGCCACATAGATAAAAGATGAAAGCCGTCTTTTCCGTGACTTTCACAAACCCCACACCGATGCTCCATCGTATTCATCCTCATCTCTCCCTTAAATTCTGGTATCGGTTTTAGTGTTTCCAATTTTAATAGATCTATACCGGGATCGTTTGAGGACATTTACTGGGAATTCATTCATTTTGGAGATTTCACGTTCTCTTTAAGCATATGGCTAATGACCGTGAATGTGCCTGTTTGCGATAATTATTTTATTTTTTGGGGGGATTCGGTTGTTCACTTAGACGAGGGAGCGTGCACATATAATTTTGACCACTGAAGTTTTATACGCCGAAGAAGGTTTCTGAAATGACTACTCAGTCCACAGTGTAGACAGTTATTTTCGAAGACTCATACATGACTAACCTACTTGCATGCAGTATTCAGGGAATTTGCTCGTTGAAAACACCGCTCAAGCTTTTACGCGTGAGTGCCTGTAGGCTATGGATGATTTCCTGGAATTGGAGAGTCGGTTTGGCTAAAATCTTACCATAGATTCATTAATGGGAGGATTTCTGATTTCTATGGTACGATTTGCACCCACGAAACGCGGAAAAGAAGACAAATCATCATAGGAGGGGCTATGGGCAAGTTTCACACCGCGCCCGGCCTCGGTGCGAGTGCAATGGGGGATTTTTGACAATCTCCCCCCGCAATTCAATGTCAAATCCCATCGTAAGCGTGTTACGAGGGGATTCGCATGGATGAACATTCAATTTCCCTGTGATCACGTGTTTTGCTTTCAAAGCGCTTGGATTGGAAACAGAATCCCCCATCGATGACCTTTTGCC
>NZ_BAXB01000023.1 GCF_000698145.1 Geomicrobium sp. JCM 19039 | reverse complement strand
TACCGACGTCTCATCCGTACCGTCTTTCAGTACTGTGAAATCAATGCTGTAAAGGCCGTTATCCAACTCATCTGTACCCGGTTCATCGATATCTTCCTCTACCTGCTCGATGCCATCGGTATCAAAGATCAGTCGGAAATACTGCGTGTTCTCATACACATCGGGAGGTACCTGTACACGCATAGAAACCTGGGCGGCAATTTCCTCATCAAGATTATCGACGGTGAACGCATAAGAGCGCGTATTTTCTTCTTCGTCTTCATCGATGACTTCACCCTCTGTATACGTGCCATCTTGTTCAATTTTTAAAGATGTAATTTGATGGCTGTCAGTTGTCGTCAGCGTAATCGTCTGCTCGCCATCCTCAACGTCCAATGATGCTGGGTTTACTAAGTAACGGCTCATCGCAGAATCACGATCTTCCTCAGCGTGTTTCGCTTCGAAAGGGATCGTGTACGAACCGTCTTCGAGTGTGATTGGCTCGTCTGTACCCGGTTCATCGGTATCTTCCTCTACCTGCTCGATGCCATCGGTATCAAAGATCAGTCGGAAATACTGCGTGTTCTCATACACATCGGGAGGTACCTGTACACGCATAGAAACCTGGGCGGCAATTTCCTCATCAAGATTATCGACGGTGAACGCATAAGAGCGCGTATTTTCTTCTTCGTCTTCAGCGATGACTTCACCCTCTGTATACGTGCCATCTTGTTCAATTTTTAAAGATGTAATTTGATGGCTGTCAGTTGTCGTCAGCGTAATCGTCTGCTCGCCATCCTCAACGTCCAATGATGCTGGGTTCACTAAGTAACGGCTCATCGCAGAATCACGATCTTCCTCAGCGTGTTTCGCTTCGAAAGGGATTGTGTACGAACCGTCTTCGAGTGTGATTGGCTCGTCTATATCAGGATCTTCAGTGCCCGGTTCTTCAGTGCCTGGATCCTCGGTGCCTGGATCTTCAGTTCCTGGATCCTCAGTGCCTGGATCTTCAGTTCCTGGATCTTCAGTGCCTGGATCTTCAATGCCTGGATCCTCGGTGCCTGGATCCTCAGTGCCTGGATCCTCGATGCCTGGATCTTCAGTGCCCGGTTCTTCAGTGCCTGGTTCACTGATATCTATGCTGTCTACGTCGAAGTCGATTTGGACGTCATACATGTTGTCGTAATTAAAACTTGGGATACCTGTAACGATAATATGAACCCATGCATCCGTTTTGCTGGAAGGGTCATCTGTCTGGAATTGAACTGTACGCTCATTGGCTTCCGGGTTTTCTGAAATCACCTGCGGTCGATCACCCTGAACGGTAAAATCCTCATACCAGTTGGCGTTTTTAATCGTTAAATCAATGGTGTAACTCCCTTGATTCACATGAAGAACGGCGGGCTTTTTCGTATAATCGTCCATCACGGAAACTTCATCTGTACCATCTTTCAGCACGGAAAAATCGACTTCATAAGAACCGTCGGGAATTGCTTCCTGTGCAGAGGCCACTTGATTTAATGCAGGAAAGAACAGCGAGAACACAAGAAAGAAAGCAAAAAAACTATGAATGAAACGATGTCCTGTTTTCATTGCATCAATCTCCTATATTATTTTTAATAAAACGGGCGGCCCGGGCGTGAACGTGCCTCGAACTCCGGGCCATTTCCTCACGTGCGAATTAAGCGGCTACCGAACAAGCCAGCGAATGCAACTAAAGCCAGCACGGTCAGCCCGGCGATGGGAGTATGGTCACTCGTTTCAGGGTTGCTCTCTTCCCCAGTGCCCCCACTCGTAGAAGTGGATTCTGTGCCTCTGTTTTGCGTTTCGCTTCCTCCCTCGCTTGCATCACTACCACTTTGACCTGTGCTGCTACTTCCAGATTCTTCGTTCTCATTGTCGTCTCCGTCATCAATTGCAGTTAGGCTTTCTTCGTCAAAGTCAAAGCGGATTGTATAGGTATGGTCATAATTAATGTCTGGGACAATGACATGAATAAACGCCTCCGTCATGCTATCGATACCGTCTATATTGAAACGGTTGACGCGTGTATCCGCATCGGAATCTTCAGACACGACTTCAACTGGTTTGCCTTCTATATGAAATTCTTTGATCCAATCGCTATGATTGATCGTCATCTCAGCAGTTATTGATCCATTTTCTACATAGAGCGTGGCTGGTTTTTCCCAATAGTCATTTGCAATTGAGGCAGAAGGATCGCTAGAATGCATTACCGTATAGTCGATCGTATAAGTACCTTCTGCCATCTGGGCAGAAGCAGATGGCACGTATAGGCTAAAGGCTAAAAACGAAAGAAAGAATATTCGTGCCACAATTAAGATTTTATGTTTCATAGAAACAGATGGCTCCTTTCAAATATAAGGCAGAAAATCATTCAGTTTGGAAAACGAGACAGCTATTATAGTGCCTGGGCAATCGGCATGCGGACAACATCAACTGAGAAGAATGATACTTCATTGCCGATAATGTAATCTGGGCGTTTATTTTTTCCGCTATGTGCATCACGGAAAGCCTGGCTTTTCGTCCACAAATAAAAATCATCTTTCGATTCCCAGCGTGTGCTGATCACGATTTCATCTTGCTCTTTGCTTTTCATGTTGGTTAATACTTCTAATCCCAGGAATCCCTCTGCATGTTCAATCTGGCCAACTTTGTTGAAGCGCTCTACGAGCAGATCTCCATTTCCCTTAGTAATTAGCGTTTTATTTTGGACAATGACCATTATCCAACCTCCTCAAGTTATAAAATTATGATCTACCAGGAATATATTTTCGTACGATCCATAAAAACCAAGGTGCACCAATGACAGCCAGCAGAATGCCAACTGGCAGTTCGAGTGGATCAAACAAAGTACGGACCATCGTATCGGCCACAACGACAAGCAAAGCACCGCCTAGCATAGATAGAGGTAGTAAGTACCGGTAATCCGGGCCACAGAGTAGGCGAATGGCATGAGGAACGAGCAGCCCGACGAACGCAATTAAGCCGGAAACGCTAACGGCTGCGCCTGCAAGCAATGACGCGAGAACAATTAAGACCAACCGACTACGCTCAAGGCGTGTTCCAAGTGCAATGGCCGACTGTTCGCCAAGTGTCAAAATGTTAAGCGAGCGTGCAGAGAAAAAGGTCAATCCTAAACCGACGACGAGATAAGGTAGCACAAATTCAACATGATGCCATCCTCGACCTTGAAGTCCGCCAGCCAACCAAGGAAGAACAGACTGCACACGGTCGCTGAAAATAATCATAATTCCACTTTGCATCGCACCGAGCAATGCATTAATCGCAACGCCGCTCAAAATAATTTTCAACGGAGAAGCACCACCGCTCCATGCCAGCCCATAAATCGTGAGTGAAGTCAGTAGAGCTCCTAGAAAAGCAAATGGCGGTAGCAGAAAAGCAAACTGAGGCAGCGCGACCATTGCAATCGTAGCCGCAAGCCCTCCGCCGGCGGTAACGCCAATAATGCCTGCATCAGCAAGAGGATTGCGCATAACCCCCTGAAGTATGGCTCCCGAAGCTGCTAAAGCAGCACCTACAAGTGCAGCCAGTATAATCCTTGGCATGCGGACGTTCCACGCTACAGCATGGAGCGTCATATCACCATCCCCACGAATTATGTCGTACATAGACTGAGGACCGATAAATACAGCTCCAAAGGCCATAGAAGCGGCCATCGCACCAATAAGCAAGACGGGCAAACTGATCGTTAACGACCATCTCCACCGGTTTGATTTTAAAACTTCATACGTCATGATTTAACCGCTTCCAGCTCATCCCTCATATGTTGGAGCGCTTCCGTAATTCGGCTGCCAGGGTTTGTGCCAAACAAATCTTCAGGCAGGACTTCAAATCGCTCTTGCTGAACAGCTTCTAAAGACGCCCATGTTGAATGATGCTCCATTTCAAGAAGAAAGCTGTCCTTTGCCGCTTCTGCGTGACCGTGTCCCATAAATAAAATTAAGTCCGGCTCAGCCTGGATAATCCGTTCCGGATGTAGCGTTGCATACTGCGGAAAGGCGTCCAGTTGCTCAAAATCCGCTGCGATGTTCTCGCCTCCACTCAATTCCAGAATGTCACCAGCCAAAGAATTCGGCAGGGCGACCATAACGGAACCCGGCGCACCGTACACGAGCAGGACGCGTGGTGGAGATGCTAGAGGATTATCTCCAAGCTGTGTGACTGTCGTTTCAATTTCCTGTTGCAGGCTTTCTGCTTCGGCTTCCGCATTAAGCACCTGGCCGAGCAATGTAATTTGTTCTTGTATCTCTTCAACAGCATTTGCAGATGTTAACAGCATTTCAGCACCAATGCCTTCGACTGTCGCTATATCTTTCTCATTCATAGGGCTGTTACCAATGACGAGATCGGGAGCAGCGAGTGTAAGCCGTTCCAAATCCAACTCATGGGTAGTTCCAACCGGCTCCAAACCCTCAGCTTTCTCAACTGGAATGTTGTCGCTCGAAGGTCGCCCAACGGCCTCTCCGCCCAATGCATAGATAAGGTCCAGCTCCCCATTACCGAGGGCTGCGATGCGTTCAGGGGGCTCTTCGAAATGCAAAGTCCGACCAGAAAAATCAGTGATACCCATACTCTCTGAAAAATCATCGGTTGTTTCAAGCGTGGCGGTGGACCCACATGCAGATAGAATAAACAGCATGCAGGCACAAAGGAACAAACGTCTCATCTTCCCCTCCCTAAATGATATTGATAATCGTTATCAATTATAAACACTAAACGATATTGATAATCATTGTCAATTAGATTTTGAAATTTTTCTAATAATTTAAGTGGGTTCAAGTCAAAATTAACCAAAATTCGAATAGCTCTTCCTTGTTATTTTTATAATTTTGAAGATAAAAACAAACACCATATAATAACATTTGGTAAGTACCCGCAGCTCTATTACATTGCAGTAGAGTAGGTTTTCGCAAAAACGTGCCATATCATAGGCTAAACAGTATATTTTTTGAAGCTAGACCGAAGAAACCCTGCACTTTAAAACAAAAAATAGAATTATTTGCGGTACAAAAAAGCCAGATGTGATCACCTACATCACATCTGGCTTTAAAAATTCCTCTGCTTATATTCTTCCATCTTGAAGCCCACGACTCTCGTCTCGGTCATGTCTTCTAATGCGGAACGTGGTCTTCGCCGGCCGATTTCGGTGTTTTTCACGCCTCAGAACGACGTTTTCATTAATCATGGCGCCTTTAAGTTGCAGATTACTGACCATGCGGTGCTCGTTGCGGAGATCATTCGTGAACATCCCTGCTCTTTGGTGAGCGAAATCGCTTTATTATAATTGTAAGAGGTATGCAGGAAAGCGACCAGGCCGATGACTCCATGTTTATACAAACAGTCTTTGCACGTACCGTCGCACAAAACGTCAGCCCCTTCACGCTCGACACGCTCAAGGTTGACGATGGTACTTTCTGCTTTTTCTTTCGTAATGACCCTACCGATCTCTGTGATTTTACTCATTTTGTCCCAGGAAACAGCTGCTTATGCAGCTGTGTCGAGAGCGGCGGATAATTCGAGCCAAGCTCTGTGCTTTTTTCGAATTTTACTTTCCTGCTGTAGCACCGTCGGTAAATGTAACCATATGCACATCAGGCTTTGAAGCAACAGCGGTAAGATCTCGCAACTACTACCGGTAATAGCATTCAAAATGTGAGACGGCAAATCCGCTTCCAACAGCTTTCGAATTAGTCAAAAGCGTTTGTGATGTCGGCTTCTAGATGACTGCGTTTCCGGCTGCAAACGCCGGGGCTACCTTATGCGCGATAACAATGCCGCCAAGCTGAATGAATATCGGTGACGGTCGCTCTTGCCAAGGTCTCCCCTGTAAACGTTCTCGCTTCCTTTGCCGAGATTCAGATCGTTTCCACTGTTCGTGCCAACTCCTCTCAGGCTTCATTGATTGTTTTGATGCCTTCTGTCGCCATAATTTCTGTGACTTCCTCTAGATCTTATTCAATGCGTTCAGCCGTTTTCATCAAAATGCCCGTCCACTCATGAACCAATAGCGCTGCCGCTCCTTTACAACGTTCCATCGCGCTCTTTAGTACAGTTCGCATACTATCTACCGCCCCATCCGGAACTTTGCCACTGATTTTTTCCGTACCTGGTTCTTTGTTTGCAATCATTTGCTATTATCTTTTCAATCTCCGTCAATGGACATTGCTTGATCTTGTAACATAAATGAGAACCATCCTTTTCAAAAAAATACTGCAGTCGCTATACTTGAGATTGGAGAGAACGACACATTCAGACGGCACCGAACGTAAGAAAGACACCCCAGAGTGGGGTGCCTTTTTTCGTTTATTTCCTGCCGAATAGAGCACCTTTGTCGATGACGCCAGCCCAGTCGTCGTCTTCTTCTTCAAAAGGAGACGGGATATGGCGACGGTCGGGGCGAGCGGAGTCACTCGCAGCGGCGGTTTCTTTTTCGGCTTGGGGTTGGGCACTTTGAGCTTCTTGGAAAAGCCTCATCAGTTCATTGGCGTTCTCAAAGCTGCGAATGTCAACGTTGCCGAGGTGCTGCTGCATGAGCTGCACGGCAAAGGACAACGAGTCGCGGATGTTCTTCTGGGAATCTAGCCACTCATTGATCTTTTCAGCGTTCTCTTCTTTGTTCAGCTTCCATGTATAACTGTTTCTCATACGGAATCACATCCTATACATAGAGTACTTTTTCGTTGAGAATCTTCAAACCATCAACGTTCATGTTAATCGCAAATTGCTCTGGCACCCAAATGACTTCAAGCTTCGCATCTTCAGCAAAATCAACGAGATCCTCGTACAACTCTTGCTTAAATTGAATGCTGCCACCACCATATACCATGATGTAATTCACACGACCCGCCGTTTGCAACACTTTCTCCTGAACCGCCTCAAGCAACAACCGAGACTGCGTATACTTCGCTTCGCGGAGCTTCTGCACAGCATCTTTATGGAGCGTATTGTTGCGGTCGCGGTGAATGTCCATGAACTGCTGACGATTTAACTCCAAATATCCGCCAACTTCCGCCTTCAAAAGACGAATCGCCTCTTGCGTCGCATGACCGACACCAAAACGCTGACCGTCACTCAAATCAAGGACTGGATTTAGTTTTTCTGTATAATTAAATTCAGTGGTACCATCCCCAATATCGACGTGGACGATATTTTTCTCAGCAAGCTTTTTCGGGAACTTGTCCAGTTTTTCTTGAGAACCGTTGTAGCTATACAGACTCGCGTAGTCACTTAAAATATCGCTATTTGCTCCTCTTAGTGCATACAGCGCTGGAATCCCTTCTTGCGTCACATTTACTTCGTCAAAAGATACGACGAGGTTGACTTGTTGTTCGCCAACGTGAAGCGTGACGTTATGCTTATGGTCACTCAGTCTCGCGCGAAGCTTGTCTGCTTTCTCGTTCGTATGCTCACTTGCAGGAATTGCCGTTGATAGTTTGGCGTTCACCTCAAGGAAAGATGGTAGTTCGTTCTTCTCGTTGTAGTGGTTCTTCACTTCGTGGCTCGCGACCATGCCGAGCAGCACGACGATCGGTAAGTCATGCTTGTACTTATTGCCGAGTTTGATGTTCATGTTCTCGACATCAGACGAGCGGCTTGCGCGCTTGCCGATCATGAACAGTCCGTCATGTCGAATCGACGTGGAAGAGACGTTGACGAGTAGTTCTTCGTCGAGGTTCGTCATCGACTTCTCGACATCTTGCTCTTGGTTTTCTGGTTTAGAGAAAAGTCGTTTAATGACCGACGGCTGTTTCATAAAGACATCATCAATGTATACCTTTGTTTCTGAGTTTCCGAGATCGGCTGCGATTAGCATCATTCAGCTCTCCTTTTATCGTTCATATTTGTCAAAAGAAACCATAAAGGATTCTTTTAAACTTTTTCTATGGTTTCCTTATGGAATATCATACTGAATATTACTAGGAAATGGAATGAGAAATTTATCGTAGTTTTCAAGACTATCGACAAAAGATTTAAAAAAGATTCCTTTTTCGACATTGTGCCCCAACATGATGTTCATTACATTCATTTCGAGATTCGGGCTGAAAATCCTTTTCTTTCCGCCGAAATAATAAGAGAAGGAGTGACACCATGGAAATTTTTCTATTCCTATTACTTGCGATCGGCGCCCTCATCGGGGTTGCGGTCTATTTCGTACCTACAATTATTGCTTTTGCGAGAAACAAGCAAAATAAGATTGCCATTCTTGTTTTGAATCTATTAGCAGGATGGACGTTTCTTGGTTGGGTCGGCTCATTGGTTTGGGCATTGCTCAAAGATTAGGCACGCTTCGGCGTGCCTTTTTTATGTTCCGTTGCACAAATGTAGGTATTATGTCATATTCACATTACATATTATTCATATATAGGAAGAACATCTATGAAAAAACTCTTGCGGAATCGTCGCCATCTTCATAGCCTCGCTCGTGCTTGCCGGTTGTTCCGTTGATGCTGAGCTCGAAGAAGATACCGCAAGTGCGGTCGAAAAACCCGAGGTTGAAGAAACTGAAGAAGAACCGGTCGAACGTACTCCAGAAGAACATATGGATGATGCACTCGACGTGTACGATCGTTTAATGACCGAACTGTACGCTCTCGAGAAGAGCAAAATTGGATAGAAAGTGGCCGATTTGAGGAGGTGCTCGCCCACGGGCACCCAGGGTTGGACCGTGCTGAGGCGCTCATTGCGACCGACGTGCACGACGTAAATGAGGAAGAGTTGTCAGTTTCCTACTATGCGTTTGGCGCGGGTCCCGTTGTGTCAGGAAAGGCCACCCTCATGTTTGAAGCTCAGGATGATGCATGGGTATTTTCAGGGTATAATTATGAGGAAGATTTAGGACCCTTCAAGGTGAGTCTTGAAGGCTTTGAATACTATATTCATAACCACCATCCCGAAGATGACGTGCTCGGAGAATTTGAGGATGCTAGTGAGACGATTTTCGTCGCCGAAAGTGCCGAACGAGGAATTTATGGATACACAGAAGGTGCTGAGCCCGTGATGCATGATATACCGACGAGCATTTTTTTCTGATACGGATACAAGCGCAGAGGAAGCCGTTGAAGACCCGTTTGAAGCCGCTCCTCCAGCAATTGAAGGGACATGGGTGAGCAATTTTGGGAACATGAATATTTGGAACGTGACTGACACAGCGTTTGAATTTGAAACCGTTCTGTCAATGGGCGGCGTGGCTGCAATCGGTACGAGGTGTCGATACTGCGACCTACACCGTCCAATACGACGGCTTTGAACCGTGCGTGATTACGTTCAACTTTAACAGCGACCAGTTATCACTCACCGAAACGATCGGCTGCATCGCTTCATGGGGGCAAGCGCAACCTTTGCCGTTGATTTTGTGAAGGAATGACGGTCCATTATATAACAAGGCCATGATCAAATGTTCATGGCCTTGTTATTTACATACCAACGCTAGGAGCTTGCTTACTTCTCTTGGAACGAATTTCATTTACGAGTGTATACACTGCACAAGCAATACCTAACAAAATGAATATTGCCGAGAACGGGCGTGTAAAGAAATCCGTCACTTCCCCAGTCGACATGAGAGCCCTGCGTAAATAAGTCTCTAGCAAAGGACCTAAAATAAACCCTAATATGAGCGGAGCTATTGGGAAACCACTTCGTAGCAGTATGTACCCAATCACTCCGAAGAAAAGCATCACACCAATATCAAATGAGGATGAATTCGTTGCAAACGCCCCGATAAAACATAAGACGAGAATTGCAGGAAAGAGATATTCTTTTGGAACCATTAGAACACGGGTGAAGAACCTCATGGCGAATAATTGGAAAAGTAACACAAGGAAAATGGCCACAAAGAATGCAATAAATACAACATTTACAATATCTCGATTTTCAGCGAAAAACAAAGGTCCTGGCTGAATACCGTGGATCATAAATCCACCGAGTAATATTGCAGTTACAGTGTCTCCAGGGATACCAAGGGTAAGCATCGGGATCAAAGATCCACCAACGCTGCTGTGTTCGCCGACTCCGAGGCATAGATACCTTCTGGAGCCCCTTTGCCAAATTTCTCTTTGTCCTTCGCAGCTTGTTTTGTCTGAGCATATGCAACAAGGTTACTCGTCCCACTTCCAAGGCCCGGTAAAATCCCAAAGGCAATTCCAATCACCGAAGAGCGCAACAAGGTTCCATTTATTCGCGAAAAATTCCGCCATCTTTATGCCGATGCCTTTTACCTTAAAGTTCATTTCCTGTCTCTTATCTCCAGCGCGAATTTCTGATAGGATTTGTGCAATCGCAAATAGTCCCATAATAAGAGGCAGTAAAGCGATGCCACCTTTAAGCTCTAAAACACCAAATGTATATCTTTCAAGGCCATCAACAGGGGCAAAACCGACCATACCAATCGCCAGTCCAATAAATCCCGCAGTGATGCCTTTTAGCATACTGCCTTGCGCTAGCACAGCGAGTAAAGATAAAGCAAAGAAGATGAGTGCGAAAAATTCAAAAGGACCCATTTGTACGGCAAACCTTGAAATAATAGGAGAAATCGTCGCTAGAGCAATAAAGCTTAGAATTCCCCCAACTAAAGATGCAATGACACCAATACCAAGTGCACGAACGGGCTGACCGTTTTTCGCCATTGGGTACGCGTCAAATGTTGTCGCAATGGACGATGGTGTACCGGGAATACCTAGCAAGGTGGAGGCAACAAGCCCACCTGAAACGCCACCAAGATGAAGACAAATTAGGAAACTGATCCCTTGAACCGGTTCGAGTGTAAACGTAAATGGAACAAACAAGGCCATGCCCATCGTTGACGTTAATCCTGGAACCGTGCCGAAGATGAGACCGATAAACACACCCAGAATCATGAGAACAATAACCATCGGCGTAAACATACTACTCATACTTTGCAATAATACATCCATTCCCTACACCTCCTATACGAACCATCCACTTGGTAAAATAACATCTAAGTATTCCGTGAATACCCAATACAATGCAAAAGTAAGTGCTGCTGATGCAACACCCACTTTGATCGTGTGTGCACCTGTTCTTTTGTTCGCTAAATAAAGCATTGTACCGGCTAAAAAGAGAAAGGTACTAAGCAAGTAGCCTAGAATGGGAAATGCGACTGCATAAACAACTAAAGCACCAAAAACTGTGAACATCTTTCTTTCCATTGCTTTCTTTTCGGGTGTCTTCTCTTCTTTAGGTGTCGCTTTGATTCCTCCAATTACTAGTCCTGCCCCGCAAAGTGCAAGAGCACTTCCGACGACTCGTGGCAGCAAGACAGGACCTGGGTCATCCATAAGATTCATATAATTCATTGTAAGCGTTTCCAATATCATATAAATGCCAACACCGAGTACACAAAGGCCAATCCAACGGTCTTTTTTTGTCATTCCAATCCCCCCTTACCTTAATCGTCGGTAAATAACTGTTCTGCTATGTCCTCTGCTTTTCTTAGCTCTTCTTCGTTATACGTGGCCGCTTCAACCTGATCCATAAGCACATGATTTTGGAAGGTAGTCGCAAGATCCTCGATGTACTCTTCATCTTCTGAAAGTTGGACGGTAGCTTCATTCCATTGCTCGACAATTTCATCTGGCAATCCAGAAGGACCATACAGTGTGTGAACGATCGGAAATTGTACGTCGTACCCTTGCTCGAGTGCTGTCGGCACGTCAGGTGCAAGAGGGTCACGTTCTTCCGAGAGCACGGCAAGTGCTTTAAAGTCTCCTGAGTTCACATAATTGATCGCATTCCCAATGCCCGTCGATACAAAATCAATCTGTCCACCGAGTAGTGCTGTCATGCGATCGGACTCTCCACCAACGTCGAGCACTTTAATATCAACATCTGCAACTTGACTGAGCTGCTCGCCCATAAAATGTGTCGTTCCGCCAATTTGTCCGCCATAAAGCACGCCATACGGTTCCTGTCTCGCCACTTCAACAAGTTCATTCAGTGAATCCCACGGCGCATCTGCTCGGGTGACAAACACTTGGTTAATGCCGGCAAATGTTCCAATTGGTTGCATATCAAGTGCAGGATAATCAAGTTGGCCTACCGCGTAACTCGTATGAAGAGCTTGGTGGTAATACAGCAATTTGTAGCCATCACTAGGAGCACGGAATACATTTTCAAATGCGAGTGCACCACCCGCAGCATCTTGATTAACAATAACGAAATCACTGTCCATGTATTTTCCCATGTGACGGGCAAGTACTCTTGCTCCAGCATCAGATTGTCCTCCTGGTGAAGCCGGTACATACAGTTCAATGGTTTGATTTGGATAACTTTCAATCGCTGCTTCAGATACTGCCGCCTCATTCTCACTGGTGCATCCAGTGAGAATGAGCGTGATGAGCATTAAAGTTATGAAAACCAACTTACGTGAAGACGATGGCATGACGTCAATTCCTCCTCCGTTTATACACGTGTTTGAGCGGTACGATCTTGGAGTTGATGTACAGAAACATCGTCCCAACTTAATGTTTCCACACGATATTGCTCAATTTGATCCCAATCAAGTTCCATCCCTAGACCGACTGTAGAGCGATCCGGTAAATGAAGGTAACCGTTTTCATAATGAACTTTCGTCTTTACAACATCACCAACGTATAACTCTGGTCCTGTCGGATCTGAAATGTAGTTTAAATTGTCCAGCGTTGAGCCGAAATAAGCCATCGCTGTCGTGCCAATTGACAATTCTTGGGTTGTGCCGATGAGTACACTTTTCCCCGCTACACCAGCTGCATCAGCTGCTTTTCTAGCAGATGTCATTCCTCCAATAAACACAGGAGCAATGTTAAAAATATCGACAGAATCTTGTTTAATCATTTCGTATTGCTGACGTAAGCTCCATACATGTTCACTCACCGGAAGCTCGCATTGCAACCGGAAATGACGCAATCCTTCAAAATCGTTACGAAACGCTGGACTCTCAATAAGATCGACTGGATATTTAGATAGCCTGCGAGTAATTCGCAGAGCATCTTTCCAATCAAGAAGATGGCTAAAATCAAATGACTTAATACGTACATTGCCATCAAACTCCTTGTACACGCGATCGAGAAAAGCCTCGTCAGCATCGACATTCTTGCCAACGTAAAGCCTGAACACATCAAACCCTTTTTCGTATTGCTTTCTAACTAACGCAATATTCTCCTCTACCTCATCCATAAAGCGGTGTCTGAATATCGGAAAGCAAACTTTCATCTTCTCTCGAATACGCCCACCTAAAAGATCAGAAACCGATACGTTCATCGCTTTTGCACACACATCATATAAAGCCGTATCCACACCGTTGCGGATGAAACTGCCTTTTTCATAGTAATACATCGCTTCAGGGAAATTCCCATTTAACTCAACGTTAATTGGAGAAATGTCAAAGGGATTACTTCCAATGAGGATTTGTTTTAACGTCCGTTCCAAATCCACGATATCGACGGAGTACTTTGGAAGATGGGAGAAATCGGACATCTCACCAATACCCTCCACCCCTTCATCTGTAAAAATCTGTACGATCACATGCTTGTTCACAAATCCTGTTAAACGAGGGATACCAATCGCTGTAAGTTTTACATCCGTAATTCTCATCATCATGACCCCTTTACAAATACAGTTTTAATCGATGTATAGAATTCTTTTGCTGCTTGCCCTTGTTCCCTCGAATGTGAGCTGGATGCCTTCATTCCTCCGAATGGTGCTTGCAATTCAACACCTGCACTCTCGGCATTTACACGGACGAGTCCTGCATCCATATCATCAATAAACGTGAGCATCTTCTGAATGTTCGTCGTAAAGATTGATGCACTGAGACCGTACCGATTATCGTTGGCAACCTCTAGCGCATGAGAAAGGTCTTTCGCTCTGATTAGCGTAATGACTGGACCAAAGATCTCCTCTTGAGCAATGCGCATCTCCGGCTGTACATCTGTAAAAATGGTCGGTTCAACAAAGTATCCAGACGCATATGCACCTTCCGTTAAGCGATTTCCGCCCAACAGTAATCTCGCACCTTCATCTTTTCCGACTTGAATGTAATCAAGCACTGTATTCAGCTGTGCTTCACTTGCCGATGGCCCCATCCACACCCCATCTTCTACAGCATTGCCGATTTGAATTGCCTCGGTTTTCTGTAATAGACGATATTGAAACGCTTCATATACGTCTTCTGCAACGATTACTCGGCTCGTCGCGGTACACTTTTGACCCGTGGAGCGAAACGCACCGCTAATCGTCGCCTCCACTGCCAGTTCAAGATCGGCGTCCTCAGCAACAATGACTGGATTTTTGCCACCCATTTCTAGTTGGTATTTTGCACCGCGTGCGGCGGCTGCTCGTCCAATCGTACGGCCCGTCCCTTCAGACCCAGTAAAGGTCACAGCGTGTACCGCTTCATGATCCACGATAGCATTGCCAATGACCCGACCTGCTCCGGTCACAAAATTGATGACACCCGTTGGCAGTCCTGCCGCATCAAAACAATCCATCACTTTCGCAGCCGTTACTGCTGCTTCAGTGGCTGGTTTAAACACGACCGTATTCCCATAAATGAGCGCAGGAGCAATTTTCCATACTGGAATCGCTACCGGGAAATTCCAAGGCGTAATCACACCAACGACGCCAAGTGGCGTGCGTGTTGAGAACATAAGCGCATCCGCATCTGTAGAAGGAATCACGTCACCCTCTGGCCGCATCCCCTCACCAGCATAATATCGAAGAATGGCAACTCCGCGAGCCGTCTCCCCTTTTGACTCCGGCAGCGTCTTCCCCATTTCTCTTGCCAACGTCTCAGCAATATCATCCAACCGTTCTTCAAGTACATTTGCCACACGGTATAAGTAGTTTCCTCGTTCGGCACCAGAGAGCTTTCGCCACGCACGTGCTGCTGCGTCCGCTGCACGTACAGCTTGATTGACCGTGTCAGAGCTCGAGTTCTGAACATACCCGACGACCTCATGCATGTCGGACGGGTTGATGCTTGCAATTGCTTCTCCCTGCTCTTCTTGCCATTTGCCTGCAATATAGTTTCCATAAACAACATCTGTTTTTACCGTCAACGTCCTCATCCTTTCGTTGGTTGTAACAAGTTCCAATTTTGAAGCATTTCTTCAACGAGCCGTTTGTCCTCGTCATTTAGCTGGTCGACCGGTGCTCTTGTTACCCCGGCATTTTGACCGATCATTTCCATCGCTTCTTTAATGACAACCACATTGTTTCCTTGGTTGTACTTTGCACGCAAATCTTCAAAAGGAAGAATCTCTTCCCACAACTTCCACGTCAATGACTCATCGCCACGTCGAAGTGCCTCCAACATCTCAAGTGCCTTGCCTGGCAATATATTCACTAGCCCTGACGTAAATCCTTTCGCTCCAGCATTCCAGTAGAATGGCGCCCATTTCTCCGCAGTCCCACAGATCCATGTCACCCCGTGCTCTTTCGGTACTGATCGAACAACTTTCGCAAAACGAGGCAAATTGTTCACCGCATATTTCACACCGATAAAATGCTCCAATGGTGCAAGCTCAACGAGTACTTGATCAGAGACTTCCGGGTCTTTAAAATACACGACAGTCGGAAAATCAATGGCCTCAATAATATCTTGAAAATATGCTTTCACACCGCCAGACGTCACATAAGGATGCACCGGCATATGAATCATGACCATATCGGCACCTGCATCCTTCGCATAATTCCCAAGTTCAATAGCTGTCGGCACCGCATACCCAATACCTGCCATTACAAGCGCGCGACCATTCACAATTTCCACCGTACGTCGAATCTCTTCTTTCGCCTCGTCAAGCGATAACGCATAGAATTCGCTCGTATTGCCACAAGGAACAACAATTTCAATGCCCTGTTCAACAATACGGTTCAACGTCTCCTCATAATGATTCCAATCAATTCCGCCATCCGACTGCCGAAACGGTGTAATCGGAATGCCGGAAATCGTCTCCAGCTTACTCGATAATGTCATGAATCCTCACCCTTTTCAGAAATTAATTCGCGGACAATTGCCTCCGCTGCTCCTACTGCCATCGCCCGCATACTATCCTCCGTGTGAGCGGCCATGTGAGGCGTTAATAAAACATTGTCCAAACCTTTTAGTGGAAAAGAAACCGGCATCGGCTCTTCGGCATAACAATCGAGTGCCGCGCCTGCAAGCTTCCCAGAAGTTATCGCTTCGATCAGTGCCGTTTCATCTACAATTCCGCCTCTCGCTGCATTAATAAAATAGCTTGCCGGCTGCATCGCATCGAAGAACGTGCGGTCAATCATGTTACTTGTCGTCGGAAGTAACGGGACATGAACCGATACAAAAGCAGACCGCCTCGCAAGCGCATCGAGCGTATGAACGTGTTCAACACCATCGGGAAACGTCTCTTTTTGAGGATCATAAGCGACGATCTTCATTCCAAGCCCCGTACCGCATTTCTTCGCCACTTCCTGCGCAATGTTCCCAAACCCAATTAATCCAAGTGTCTTCCCAGCCACCTCCATCCCAATGAGGCGATTGCGGCTCGCATAGTCATCTCTTCGCAAGGCGTGAACCGCCTCTGGAATTCGATGTGCAAGCGAGAGAATAAACGCGGTAACATGTTCAGCGACAGAATTCACATTCGCACGAGGCGTATTGTAAACACCGATGCCCTTCTCAACGCAGTACGCTTGGTCAATTTCATCTAGCCCGATGCCATGTCTTGCTATAACCTTTAGACGAGGTGCCTTCTGTAGAATGTCTTTCGGCAATGGCGTTGTCCGTATGAGCACTCCATCCGCGGAGACAATGTGCTTGGCTACTTGTGCCGGAGTATCCTGAGGAAGAACAGTCACCTCTAGCCCATGACGCTCTAAATAGTCAATGCCATCAGTGGATGGTTTGTGGTACAAGTACGTTCATCCTTTTTCACTCCGATGCTGCTCAGCAGCAAGAATGTTATCTTTCGTTCGTAGAATATGCGCCTTCATGGTGGCTTCTGCTCGTTCCGGATCTCGCGCACGAATCGCTTCAAATACAGCGTAATGTTCTTGGAAACCAACCTCACGCTCGACTTCAATCTTTAATGCTCGTTTCCGAAACGCTTTATCAATATTTCGCAGATTGCCCAATATATTGTGCATCATCACATTGCGCGCTCCATCAATAATTTGTTGGTGGAAAATGGAATTCTGTTCAATTAACGCTTCTGAATCCCCTTTATTATGAAGGCCTTCAATAATGAGCATCTGTTGCTCAAGCTCATTTAATTCCTCATCCGTCATCTTCAGCGCAGCCAAACGTGCGCAAAGAGACTCCACCGACGCTCGCAACAGCAAGATTTCCTCAATCGACGTAGATGCGTACTCAGAGACGAACGTGCCTTTTCGAGGAACCGTTACGAGCATGCCTTCATTTTCAAGGATACGAAACGCTTCTTTCACCGGCGTCGTACTAATGCCCATCATGCTTGAAATCTCTCGCTCTTTTAAGTGCTCTCCCTCTTCAAAGTATCCGCTTACAATTCCTTCTCGAATCTTCTCCACGACAAGCTCTCGCAAAGATTTAACCAAGTTTGGATCGACCGAGAAGAATGCTTCATTTCGTTCTGTCATGCCATCATCCCCAGTTGGTTTTATGAAATATAATATCTGATATATCACAGAATAAAGCAAGATTCTTTTTTTGTCAAAACAATTTGCGCAAAAACCGCAGCTCCTTTCCAGCTGCGGTTACATCCTACACTATGCTGTTTATTCTCTTACGTATAGAAACGGTTTTCTCTTCTTTAGCAGCCTCTAACAATCCTGCCATCACTTGAAGCACTTGCATCCCCATCTCACCAGAAGCTTGGTGAGGTGCACCTTCTATAATCGAAAGAACCAGATCTTCTACGCCAACTCCACGCAAATTGGTCGTTTCTTCAGCTTGCGTGCGCACCTCTTCCCATTCATCACCTTGATTATAGCGAATTGTGCCTGCGAAGCGATTGGGATCCGGTACAACAATCGTACCTTCTGAACCATACACTTCAATGCGGGGCAATGTTGAAGCCTGAATGTCAAAGCTAGTAACAAGAGTACCAATCGCACCGCTTTTGAAATTCAATGTTCCCGCAATATGCGTTGGTGTATTGACCATTATCTTCTGTCCTTTTAACGAACCGCTGCCAATTTTCCGCTCTTTAAAGGAAATCCCCGCCGATGCGCTCACTCGGTCCACGTCTCCAAGCAGATAGATCATTGTCGTTAAATAATATGGCCCCATGTCAAAAAGCGGCCCTCCCCCTGGCTGATAGAAAAATTCCGGGTTTGGGTGCCATTTTTCAGGGCCTTTTCCAAGCATAAACGCATTGACTGCTACAGGGTTGCCTATGACTCCTTGATCTATCAAGGATTTAACGGTTTGAATTCCTTCTCCTAAGAACGTATCTGGTGCACATCCAACCCGGAGGTTGCGTTCTTTTGCAGTTCTGATCAATGATTTGCCTTCTTCTACTGTTAATCCGAGAGGTTTTTCTGAATAGATATGTTTTCCTGCATGTAATGCCTTCAATCCAATCTCTGCATGGGCCGACGGAGGGGTAAGATTTACGATGAGCTCAATCTCTTCATCATGGAGAATCGTGTCTAAAGTGTGCACATTTGGAATTTGAAATTGAGCGGCTCTCTTCTCAGCCAATTCATTTTGCAAGTCAGCTACTGCAACAACTTCAATCACTTCACTAGCCGTTAGATTCTTTAAATAGATTTCACTGATGTTTCCACATCCGACAATTCCAACTTTACATTTTTCCATATTTTGATTCTCCTTTTCTTTAATTATCCCTTTAATGCCCCACCTGTTAACCCTTTGACAACACGTTCTTGTGCAAATAAGAACATGAGGATGACAGGTAGACTTGCCAGAGTCAATGCTGCCATTAATCCTGGAATATTAATGGAGAACTCCCCATAAAAGTTTTGTAAACCTAAAGGTAACGTCATTTGTGATGGCGATGTGATGAGAATTAACGCGAATATAAACTCGGTCCAAAGAAACACAAAATTGTAAATGACAACGGTGGATACAGCTGGCTTGATGACAGGAAAAATTACTCGCCGAAAAGTTGCGAAGTGATTAGCTCCGTCAATCACTGCGGCTTCTTCCAATTCTTTAGGAATGTCTTGCATGAACTGCGTTAAAATAAAGATTGAAATCGGTAAACTAAACGCCACATAAGGCCCCAATAATGCAAGTAACGTATCATAAATCCCTAAGTCTTGTGACAGAACAAATATCGGAATTAACGTCGCATGAATGGGAAGCATCATACCTGCAATAAAGAAGAGAAACAACGGCCGATTGAGTCTGAAAGACATACGACTTAAAGGATAACTGGCAAGCGAGGCGATGATGACGACAATGAAAACAGCCGCTACCGTAATCATTACTGAGTTTAAGAAATATTGAGCCAAACCCATCTCAAAAACGGAGAAATAATGATCGAGCGTAAATTCGCCAGGTATCATTCGAAACGGGTTAGCAAAAAAGTCATCCATCGTTTTTAATGATGTTGAGATCATATAAATAAATGGATACGCAGTAAATACTAAGAAAATACAGGCAACGATATAAACAAGAATTTGTTTTCCACGTTTATTTTTCATGATAAGATCCCTCTCTTTCTGCGCAAGTACTCTAACGTTTGAATGATTACTACGCAGACAAAAGCGATAACGAACATCGTAAAGGCGATCGCACTTGCATACCCCATGCTAAAGTTGATAAAGCCTTGTTTGTACATATATGTACCGAGTATTTCTGTGGCATGACCAGGTCCTCCACCTGTCATAATGTAGAAAATATCAAAAGCTTTTAAAGAACCTACGATGGCGAGGATGGATGATGTGACAATCGTCGGAATTAATGTAGGCAACGTAACGTAGAAGAATTTATTTTTTGAGTTCGCACCGTCAATATCGGCTGCCTCGTACAATTCGTCAGGAATCCCAACAATGGCTGCGCGAAACAAAATCATGTAAAATGGCGAGAATTGCCATATGATCACAAATAAAACGGCATAGATGGCAATTGCAGGATCGGCGAGCCACGAAACTGGGGAAAATCCTAACCACATGAGAATTTGATTAACTGGTCCGTTCACTGGATCGAACATGTAAATCCAAAGGAGGCCGATGGCAACGGTGGACATTAAATATGGCAAAAAGAACATTACATTGAAAAAACGTCGTCCCTTTATTGAGCTTGAAAGGATGAGTGCCATAATTAACCCTAGTGGAATTTGCAATAGTACGGAAGCCATCACAATTAATACATTATTTTGCAAGGCGAGCCAAAATATTCGGTCCATATACAGTGATACATAATTTCCTAAACCGACAAACGTCGTATCAGCACTCAAACCGCTCCAATCAAAGAGGCTGTAGTTAAACGTGGTAATAATCGGGTAGACCACGTACACAACATAGACAAGTAATGCCGGAAGGATAAAAAGTAGTATGGTCCATGCATTCATTCTCTTTTTCTTTGAACTAATCAAGTTTCTCCCTCCTATTCGCAAACCATATATCATAGAGAGCTTGGTGCTCTCTATGATATATTGGGCCTACTAATCCAAACTATTTTGAGCTGCTTCCTCGACTAAATCAGCTGCTTCTTCAGGTGTTAACGTATTCCCCAACACTTCTTGCGCAGCATCTAAATGTACTTGAGCAACACTTGGCGGCATCGTTTGATCATAAGGCATGCCTAAATAATTGGCATCTTGGAGCAGATCAATAAATTGTTGTACAAATGCGTCATCTGACTGTAGTCCTTCATAAGCTGACATACTCGCTGTGGAATCCATATAATCTATGGATGTCTCTTCGTTGCTCAATTCTTTAATAAGCTCGATGGCTAACTCCTCGTGTTCTGTATCCTCGTACACTGACCAAACCGGAGCTCCGGATCCCAGGAGGTTCGATCCGTCACCTTCCCCACCCTCAATGGTTGGAAAAGGAAATACTCCGAGATCATCTTCATATTGCGGTGCCTCATCTCTTACGTTATTCAGAAAAGATGTGGTAATTAACATCATGGCTGCCTGTTCTGAGTACATTAATTGTCTGCCTTGGCCCGCATCATATGGAATGCCATTAAATCCTGGATTAAAAGCATCCATGTCGACGAGGTCTTGGATTTTCTCATTGGCCCTTACATAATTCTCGTCATCAAAACCTGCGCCCTCACGCTGCAATGCATCATCATATAATCCCTCACCTGCTAAGCGATTCACAAGATACTCCTGATAATAAGCGCCTGTCCACCCCGTTTGATTTGCTAAAGCCAATGGATAATAATCATTATCTCTTAACGTTTCAACGACAGTGATGAACTCGTCATAGTCTTTTGGAGTATCCAACTCTAATTCTTCAAAAATTCCGGTGTTATAAAAAAATAACGTGAGGGAAACGCCTAAAGGCACACCATAGATTTCTTCTTCGAATGTGGCATTGTCAAGAGCGACATCCAAATACTGGTCAAAATCAACATCCGTTTGATCAAGGGACATAACACTGCCTGCCTCAACAAACTCATTTAACCAGCTTCCTCCCCAACTATGAAAAACATCAGGGGATCCCCACCAGACATAGCAACGACCATCCGTTGCTTGTAATCATCATTCGGAATTCTCAGTACATTCACTTGGGCATTCGGATGATTTTCCTCAAACCGTTCTACCGCCCGTTCATAAACAGCCCCTTTTTCACCGGGATCAATATGCCAAAAATTCAGAACTACTTCTCCACTTTCGTTCCCATCGGAATCTGGAGTAGATGTTCCATCCGTATCAACATCTTCATTTGGTGCTTCGTCAATGGCTGAAGGTGCACATGCAGAGCAAAGGATCAAAAACCCTAGACCTAGCGTCAATTTTTTGTTCATTTTCGTTCTCCTTTCAGGTAATTAATACTTTTTTCTACATCCGCAATCGGTTGCTCTGAGTGATCTTGCTCAAAAACCCACCAAGATAATGCATTCATTTCATGCTCCCCATATTCAATAATTGACTCCAAGTTCACCCCACCAGTCCCTAAAGGGGCAAAAGCCCCATCGCTTGCAGTCATATCTTTTAGATGGATTAATGGTGTACGATTGTTATATTTCTTCAACCACTCCAGCGGCTCCTCGCCTGCTTTCTTCAGCCAATATACATCGAGTTCCGCTTTCACGTGTCGTGGACTTGTTTCATCAAATAAGATTTCCAAAGGGTACATATTATCAATCACTTCAAGCTCGAATGCGTGGTTATGGTAACTAAATTGAATATCGTGACTAGAGCATTTCTCGCCAAATTGACTTAGATATGAAGCAGCTTCTTTATACCCATCAACGGAATTGCGATATTGTTCAGGCAAAATTGGACATATGATATGAGCGCTTCCCAAAGTGTTCTGATCTTCGATGACCTTATCAATCTCGTTCTTAAGTTTGTCGAAAGGAACATGGCTACCCGCTACCCTTAATCCAAAATCCGAGAGCTGTCTCTTCGTTTCGTTAACGTCATGGCCCCAGTAACCTCCTGCAAATTCAACACCGTCAAACCCCATTTTTCCAACTGCTGATAGTTGTCGTTCAAGATCATTGTTAAACTCATTTCTTAACGTGTATAGCTGAATGGCAATAGGCTTCTTCATCATAAAAATCCTCCCTTTACATTAGTAAGCGCTTTCATTTTTTCTTGTAATCGATTACAACTAACTGAGCTAATTCACACATGATAACCACAGGATTTACGAACAATCAAATGATCATTTAAAATGTACTGACTTTTATTTATAACCTCCCCCTCCATTCGTTTAATAGCAAGTTCCATTGCTTTTGAGCCAATGTTTAACGTCGGCTGAGCAATTGTGGTTAGAGCCGGTGAGAAAATAGAAGCCATTTTTATATCATCAAACCCCACAATAGCGATATCTTCTGGTATTTGTATACCTTTTGACTGCGCTGCTTGAACGGCACCCATTGCCATTTCATCACTAGCTGCAAAGATGGCATCTGGCGGTTCTTCCAGTGATAATAACTTTAGGGTTAAATTATAGCCTGCTTCGTAAGAAAAATCCCCTTCTTGTATGTATGCATTCGGGACGTCCATGCTCGCTTCGTACAACGCTTGCTTATAGCCTTTTAAGCGATCAACACTCAGTACGATATCCAACTCGCCACTAATGTGAGCGATTTTTCTATACCCAATTTGAATGAGATGATTCGTCATTTTTCGTGAGCTGCTAATGTTATCAATTGCAACAGTTGGAACGTCAATTCCATCTATATATTCACAGGCAAGCACAAGGTTGTAGGCTTCGTTCATTTTTTCCAGTAGGCTCTTTTCAACTTGAGACGTTAACATGATAATTCCATCAACTTGCTTTTGGCCTAACATCTCCATCAATTCATGGTTCTGGTTGCGAATATTTACTGCATTAAACAACAAGACATGATACCCGGTTTGATTCGCGTAGTTTTGAATGCCCGTTAAAACATTTGAGAAGAAAGGATTCGTAATGTCTGGAACCACTACCAAAACCGTTCTCGTTTTGGACGTACGCAAAAAGCGGGCAATCATGTTCGGCTGATAGTTTAGTCGGTCGATGGCTTCCAGTACACGCTCACGCTTCTCTTTAGAAACCTTGTCTGTTTCTCGCATAACCCTTGATACTGTTGCAACAGACACGCCCGCCTCTTTTGCAACCTCTCGTATTGTGGTCATCATCTTGCCCCTTATTGATGTAATGGTTTACATAAATGATATCTACTTTTACTATTGGTTGCAGTCAGTATAAAAGAACACACTCAATAATGTCAACGGTTTCAATTAAAAATGTTGAAAATTACAAATAAATACTATACACTTTTTTGTAAACGTTTACAGAAAGGGCGTGGATCGAGTGAGAGTCGGTATTATCGGTACGGGGTTTTCGGCAAACGCGCATGTAGATGCGCTAAAACGCTTGCCTTATGTCGAAGTAGTAGCAGTTCAGTCTAAAACGCTGAGCCGAGCTGAACATTTTGCAAATACACATAACATAGCATATGCCTTTACTGATCCATATGAATTAATTGCTCATGATGAAATTGATGCAATTCATAATTGTACATCTAATCATATGCATTACCCTATTAATGAATATGCCTTAGAACAGCGCAAATGTATAATCTCTGAAAAACCACTTGGAATTTCAACATCCGAATCCCAGAAACTTGTCGACCTTGCACAAGAAATGAAATGCGCAAATGCAGTTTGCTTTAACTACCGATTCTACCTTTAACGATGCAGATGAAAGATATGGTACATCATCAAGAACACGGTGCACCTCATCTGATTCGGGGCAGCTATATGCAAGACTGGATGCTTTATGAAGGTGACTACAATTGGCGTTCCGACGTCTCCATAAACGGTTCATCTCGGGCGGTTGCAGATATTGGTTCCCACTGGATTGACACCGTGCAACACATTACAGGAGATCAAATTACCAGTGTATTCGCTGACCTAAGCACAGTCCATCCAGAACGTTACGACGGTTCAAAGATGATTCCAATCACCACCGAAGATGCTGGATTAATCCTTTTACGATTTGCTAGTGGACTTAAAGCGAGCTTTGTTATTTCTCAAGTCACCGCGGGAAGAAAAAATCATTTTGATATGGAGCTATCCTTAACAGACGCTTCGTATTACTGGAATCAAGAAAAACCGAATCGCTTATGGATTGGTAAACGAAATGAAACCAACGCAGAGCTACTTAAGGATGCATCTTTGTTGAACACTCCGGCACAACATCTCGCTCACTATCCAGGCGGACATCAAGAAGGTTGGCCAGATGCTCTGAAGAACTTATTCGATAATTTTTACTCATCGGTTAACGACACAACAGTAAAAAAAGAATATGCCACTTTTGAACAAGGTCATTACGTTATGAAAATTGTTGAGGCTATAAAGCGAAGTCATGAAGAAGAGCAATGGGTTCGCGTAAATGATGATGAGGAGGAACGTAAATGAAAATCGGTCTGTTTACCGTCCTTTTTCAAAATCTCACAACCCCTGAAATGATTGAGAAAGTAAGCAACCTTGGAATTGAAGCAATCGAACTAGGGACTGGCAACTTCCCAGGAGATGCTCATTGTCAGCTAGATGAGTTATTAAATAGTGAGACTGCACGCGAACAACTTCTTAACAAGTTACGTGATGCCAATATAGAGATCAGTGGACTCAGCTGCCAAGGCAACCCTATTCATCCTGATTCCACTATTGCCAGCACCCACCACGAGATCTTGGAAAAGACAATACTACTTGCTAAAAAGTTAGGAATATCAGTAGTCAACTGCTTCTCCGGATGTCCCGGTGATCACGAAAACGCGCGTCACCCAAATTGGATTACGTGCGCTTGGCCTGCAGAGTATGCTGAAATTCGTGAATGGCAATGGGAACACTCCATCGTTCCATATTGGAAGAAGCAAGCCAAGTTCGCTGAAGATTATGGAGTAAAGATTGCGCTTGAAATGCACCCCGGCTTTGCTGTCTACAATCCGGAGACGCTTATGGAACTAAGAAAACGCTCAGGCAGCACGAACATCGGCGCCAATTTTGACCCTAGTCATTTAATCTGGCAAGGCATTGATCCCGTAGTAGCCATAAAATACTTAGGTTCAGAGCAAGCCATCTTTCATTTTCATGCAAAAGATACGTACCTCGATCGTTCAAATATTAATGTGAATGGCGTGCTGGACACAAAGGATTATCGTAGAGGACTGGAGCGTGCGTGGACCTTTCGAACCGTAGGGTATGGAATGAGTGAGAGCATGTGGAAAAATATGCTCAGTGCCCTTTCAATGGTAAATTATACTGGTGTATTATCGATTGAACACGAAGACCAATATGCTTCTATAGAGGAAGGACTTGCTCGCGCCTTAGAATTTCTAAAACGCATACGTTTCCAAGAGAAACCGACCGAGATGTGGTGGGCATAAGTAAGGCGTTCATGTCCATTAAGGTATTGGATGGCCTTGCAGATCATTGCGATTCTTCTACTCTCTCCAGTATAGATAGGGGTTGGGGTTGCACGCACATTCAGGACTGGCCTCGGAGCGACACCCCTTCAACTAGGCGCCATCATCTATCCATAGAGCCAGAGGCGACTTACCTTGCATGCGCGCAATTTCTTGACATTATCAAATCAGCTCATAGAACGTTGTATGGTGCGCTTACAGGTGAAACTTCGGCTCTAAAACGTTAAATTGCGCCATAAAGGCGCAAGATTCTCCCATAGTAAGTTCTGTACTTGGCTGATATATCGTTAAAAGGGCAAACTTGTGCGCAGAAAGCCTAAAATAGAGAGCAGATTGGCGCGGGCCGCGCCGAACCCAGCCCGGTTTCGTTTCGGCCCCAGCGGGGACGACATGTCGTTAGGCCTTGCCGGCGGGCAAGAACGCCAGACCTGGCGCTTTCGCTCGACAAAAAAAGCCGGCGGCCGGAGCCACTCAGCGGATGTAGTTATACCCTAAAAGAACGATGTACATGAGGAACACGGAAACGACCATCACTCCTGTAATCATTACAAAATAAAAGAAAACTGTATAGAACGAACGGGTCAATTCGTCATCCCCTCCAAAACCGAGTGCTTCTTTTTACCCTTCTTCTTTCTTTCCTAAACATGAAGTTTCATAGATTAAAAGTCTGGTATGTTGGCGACACTGAGGGCAAGGAGGAGAGGCAGATGGAGGGAGATTTCTACGTGATTGACCTCGGCGACGGGGATTTGAATGTGTGCTGGTATCCAGTATTGGTGGAGGAGTAGGGGATGCCCTACTCCTATTTTTGATAAGCATACCTGACCACTTATTCCAAATTTCTTAATTAAAAACAATACCATTCTTTGCAATAAATCGAGAGTAAGCAATTGTGTTCACTGCTCTCTCTTCTTCATGGAAAGTCGTCTGTGGAGCGAGGTTAACTTCGTGTACCCAAATTCTTTTATTGGCATCTATTGTTAAATCTAACCCCAACTCGTCAATTGCTGATCGGTAGATTTGATCAATATGTGTCGTCAGATTGAGTGATAGATTAATTAACTCATTCTCGAGATTATGTGCATTGCTAATAAATTCTTTTCTAAGGAAATTCGACAATTCCTCTGTATGACCACCACGACTGATGTTACTAAGTATGCTTTTTTTATTTCCTATTCTTGGATATATTTTTGTTAACACCCAATTACCGTGACCATTTTTCTGTACGTGAGCGCGAATATCAAATGGGGACTTCTTTTTTGTTTGAGCTTTCACATATTTTTGTACAATATAATTACCTTCCAATAATAATTTCCCAATAAAATCTTTTAACTGCTCTTCCATTAATGAATACTTTTTCTTATGTTCTTTAACTACAAAATGTTTATTGATTTTATCGACGAAATATATGGATTGTCCTTGTCTGCCTGCGATAGGCTTAATAACTACTTTTTTCTGCACATAAATAAAGTTTATCGCCACTTCTTCATTATTTATTAACTTAAATGGAATAAAATACTTTGCAAAGGGAGATTTCCTTTTCACTAATTCCATAGGCAAAAACAATTTATTACCTATGCCAAACTTTATAAATGGGACTTGATCCCTTAACACATTCTCAATTTCACTTTGTGATTCCCTCATCCCAATATTATCAATTACGTCTGGGAACGGTGTCGTTTCTTTTTGCTCTGAATCCATGTTCCATACAGAAGCATGGACCTGCTTGTGTTCAAGTAAAACGTCTTCATCTGAAAAAAAGATAAGTTTTGTATTCGTTTTTTTGGCTTCTGCAACGAGAGCTTTTATTCTATTCTCTGGCATAACTTTAAGAGGATTGTTGTTAGGAAGGTACACCCCTACTAATAGTTCTTCTTTATTTGAGCTTATGTATTGATAGAGGCCATTTTTCACATTAGCTAGTTCATGATTAAGAGAAAACTGGATAATTTGATATGCATTAATCATATTCCCATTTTCTGCAAACTCAACAATGCCTCGAAGGTCTGATTGTATCCTTTCTATCTCTTTACCCATTGTGTTTAATTGTCGGACACTAGGTTCAATCGCATTCCAGCCTTCAACTGTAACACTTAAATATTCGATCATTTTCTGAATATCTTCATCTTGATAGGCTTGTTGATACATATTTAAAGACTCATTAATTGTTTCTAGTATATTAACCGTTTGCGTTATAACTTTATCTGAAAGTTGCTGCATACTACTCACTCCTTGTTCTAATCATCAATGAGAAAAAAGAGCCAGTGAATACTGACTCCCTTTTCTCATTAATAATGCATAACACAGCAACTCTTCAAATGAAGAGTTGCTGTAAGAACCTATTATTGTAATAACTGAAGTACGCTTTGAGGCAACTGGTTCGCTTGCGCAAGCATAGATTGAGAAGCTTGGGAAAGGATATTGTTCTTTGTGAACTCCATCATCTCACGCGCCATGTCTACGTCGCGGATACGAGATTCTGCAGCTTGTAGGTTTTCAGAAGCGTTGTCCAAGTTGTTAATTGTATGCTCAAGGCGGTTTTGATATGCACCTAGCATAGAACGACCGTCAGAGACTAGCTGTATCTGATCATTAAGAGTCTCAATTAATGCAGTAGCTGTTTCGTGAGTTGCCACGCTCTCTGCACCTAGTTCACCAACAGCACCAACGATGCTCGTAAGGTCAATGCCTTCTGTACCAAAGTCAACAGTCATAACCTGACCATTGTTTGCCCCTACTTGGAAATTAATTTCTCCAGCTTCACCGTTAAGTAGTGACTTCTCGTTAAACTCTGTATTTTCCATAATTCTTTCTAATTCTTTACCAAGCTCAGCGAGCTCATTTCCAATAGCCTCGCGGTCTGGTGCGTCATTTGTATCGTTTGATGCTTGAACTGCGAGTTCGCGCATACGTTGAAGAATGCTATGCGTCTCATCCAATGCACCTTCAGCTGTTTGAATGAGAGAGATTCCATCTTGTGCGTTACGGCTTGCTTGATCCAATCCACGGATTTGTGCTCTCATTTTCTCTGAGATTGAAAGGCCCGCTGCATCGTCGCCTGCACGGTTAATGCGTTGTCCTGAAGATAGTTTCTCCATTGAAGATTGCATACTGTTCTGGTTCACACCCATTTGACGGTGTGCGTTCATTGCGGACATGTTGTTGTTGATAATCATGTGTAATTCCTCCTTGAGTTTTAAGTATCAGGCCACGTCCTTGTGTGCCTGTTTTTTATATCGGCTATGTGGCTTTGTTTTTTAATAGAAAAATAAAAATTTATCTGTCTGGGAGATAAATAATTGTCGCCATCGTCGCTGGACCGTCATATTCATCAGCCAGAAAGTCACTCTCAAGTCTGGCAGGTTATATACATAAATATATCCGGAAGTCTCTGACTCGAATGTTTCTGAACGAGCATTTCGAGGAAAATGCTCGTTTAATTCATCTAGGTTCATGCCAATATGGGCCCCAAATATTGAGATGCTCGGATCAGCGATCATATATCCATTAATTGTTTCACTCACTTCATTATAAAAATAACTAGCATCCAAATGGTCGCCATACAGGAAGCTCCGCCTGTGAAATAGTCCATATCTAATTGGTCAACATTATCGATGGAATCGATAGGGAAACCTACGCCATAATTTGTTTGAATGTTCTCATCGACATAGTAGGAAAGATTGAGAACGTCTTTATCTGAATCGACATCTTTCAGTAAGTTCTCGTGAAGCTTGGCACCTTCATTCACAAACACATCGTTTAAATACTGATACTGCTCATTTCCAGACCATTCATCTTCCATCTCTCGGTCTGGTCCACACTCAGTTGTGTACGTGTCATGGCAGTCGTTAAACGTATGTGCGTATTGTTGATATACAAACGTTTGAGTACTTGGGTCATATTCATGAATGCCATAAAGATACGCTGTGTGACTCATGGCACCTGTGGACGAGAAGGCTGTATAGACTTCAACAATGTGATAGGAGTCACTTTGCAAGACATCTGTGTAAAGTAAAACATCATTGTTGACGATGAAATGATCGTCTAAAGGGGATACGTCTCGTTGGTTATTCGATGAATAGATTTGAATCACTTCCCCTTCTTCGAACGCAATTACTTCAACTTCATTTACGGAATAAACGACGTTGAAGAGATCTGACGAATCCATTTGTCCAGGAGATGTATAGACGAGCAGATGAGGTTGATTTAGCCTTCCAACTCGAGCTCCTCTACATATAACAGGTGCAATTCACGTTCCCGGTTCTGACCGAAGTGATACTCGTCTATGGCCGTACGAATCTCATCTTTCCCTAACTCTCGAACTGCTTTATCTTCCACTTCTATATCGATTTCATCCGCGTGTTCTTCTTCATCTTCTTTCTCTATTTGTTCTTCTTCTATTTCAATGGGTTTGTCTTCTACGATCTCTTGGGAAGCTGTCATTTCGGGTTCAGCGTCACTACAAGCTACAGTGAGTAGAAGCGTACCAACAATCATCATCTGTTTTCTCATAAGAACATCCCAAAAGTGCCCACAACATCCGCTACCGCACTCTCAACGATCCAATAGACGCCGAGGATGATGCTGATTTGCACGGCGAGGACGCCGTACAAGGGATCAAACCGTGGCTCTCAATTTGTTTTTGGTAGGCGTAGCCGGTTAAGATGATGCCGAGATTGACGACGAGCACGCCTAACACGATAAACAGGTAAGTTAACGTTGGCACTCCGACTATGCTCATCACGAGAGCGACAACGACGCTGGCGACACTGATGCTAATGAACATGCCGTAGCCGCTCACGATGGTCTTAATGTTGACCGTTGAACCTTGCACGCGGTTGACGATCCAAATGACGCTGAGCGCCAGCGCCTGAATGATGAGGATCCCGAGAAAGATGCGGCTGACGATCGGGAACGTGGCGACGGGGAGAAAGGCAATTCGATTAATGAGTACCGTCATGGCCACGGGTACGAGCAAGCTGAATAGTAGGATATTGATGAGAGCGAAGTAGAATCTGCTTTCTGACACGTGTTGAAATGCACTTGGCGGATGATGGCGTCACGGACGGATTGGATATAACCGCTTGTGTGCGCCTTTAAGGTGGCGGTCACTGGAGGCGCTGCGGCTGCGACAGGCACGGCGTCGGTGAGCGGCTGACCGCATTGGGTGCAGAATTTGGCGGCGGGATTGACGTTGTGGTTACAAGCTGGGCAGTTCATCGGATCATCTCCTTAGGCTTCAATAAATGTGGCGGATTCTTCAAACAAGTAGGAACGGTGACGGTCGAGCGAGAAGTTCAGGATCGTCCAGCCGTCGTCATACACAAATGTGACGTCAAACACGGCATACTCGTCAGGAATCAGGTCGGCGTCCTCCGTGTCAGCTTGACCGAACAAGGCACTTGCCCGCACGGTCAACTCGTCATTCATCCGTGAAATGTCGACCGACTCTGGGGACACCCACGTGACGGTGAACGGCAATGGATCGTCGTTTGCCCATCCACTGAACTTATTGAGAAAATACCGATCATTAAAGAGCTCGTCGCGCATCGGGACGGTAAACAGATGTTGGTCCTCCGTCTCAACAACGTCGCGTGACTCTAAATGAAAGTCATGAAGCAAAGTGGCGAGTTCTTCAAACTGGGCGTCGTCAATGGCGGATGCAGGCGGCGGAATATCGATATAAGAACCATCGACGTTCACACCCTCGGACGTCATTGCACCCCAAGGAAATTCATAGGTCGCCGCCACGGTGACGCTCCCATCCATTGGAAGTAAACCCGCCGATGGACTGTCCTGAATAGTGAACGGCGTCTGTTCATCATTAATGATGAGATGTGTCGTCACATAGGAGGACCATTCATCATACAGCTCAACATGCGACGCATCGAAATGAAGACTCATCATCCGCCGCTTTCTTTTACGTAGGCAACATCAGACACTTCCAATTCCGCATAATCGGTCATATTCGTAAGCACCACGTCATAGAGCCCCGGATACACTTCCGTGAAGAAGTATCCATCTTCGTCGAGCGTCCCGCTTACACTTTCTCCAATTTTCACATCAGCAAAGGTCCCGGCATCCCCCGAAACTTCAAAGGTAAGCTTCGGCACGTCAAACGAGTATGCTGTGAACAACATCCCCTCTTCTCGTTCAATCGTGAATAGACCGGTCGAACTTTCTGCATACGCCGCATCCGTATCATAAAACGCAACATAATCCTCGAATGCTGTATGAGTGGTGAAGGCAAGATCCGGATCGGTGTCCAACAACTGCAGGACCTTCTGCCTCGCTTCGCCAAACCCTTCACTTTTGACCGCTGCTGCCAATGCGGCACGATCTTGTTCGTGCAACAGCTCCTGAAATTCAGCGACCGCACGATCTACGGAGTGAAGCTCTTTGAGAATATAGACGGAGCTCACACCGACGCGACGACAACGGCCGCGCTAGCGAGTATGACGGACTGCTTCTTGGATGGCTTTGAGAACTTAATCGACGGCTTCGCCACGTTTTTATGTATTCGTGTGCCACATTCTGCGCAAAACTTAACATCTGTTTCTAAACTAGACCCACAAGATTCACAGAACAAAAGTCATAATCCCTTCCTTTTTATAGTCTTATTGTCTTTATATTCGAATGGATTTTGATATTTTTTATAGTTCTATCCTACTTTTTTTGAAATAACGACAGAATAAACGAAAAATTTTAAAAAAGTTAGAGGAATCTCGAAATTTGTCTAGAAATGGTAATTGAGGCCGATTTTGAAGGAGGAGGAATGGTGGAGGCAAGCACTATTATCGATTTTCAGAAAGTTCTCAGTAATTGGTATATGGCGATGGTTGAATTGGATATGCCGCTGGCACACAAGCAAAAAGAAGAAGCCGACTTTCTCATGCAGCATATGAGCACCGATGAAAAGACGAAAACCTACTACCGGTTGATCGACTTCCGGTATCGGGTCATGACCGAAGCGTCACTGCAAGCCCCTTCCCAGCAAACAGGGGTATTTCAGGATTCTATCGACGAAACGGATCAAATACTCCGGTATTTGTATGCATATATGGAAGGGCAGTATGAATATTATAGTGGCCGATACAAGCGAGCCATTCATTTCTTTTTAATTGCTGAAAAGCATCTTGATTGTGTAAAAGATGAAGAAAAAGGCGAGTTTTTTCAACGTGTTGGCGAGGCCTATTATCGAATCAATCAATACACGATAGCCCTTGCCTACCTTGAGAAGTCCATCTGTTTATATGAAAAGTTCCGCATGAATTACCGGATTGTTTCAAGCTTAATATTTACAGGTGCTATTCATTCGGAATTATACCTTTTTAAAGACGCAGAACGTTATTATGATCGTTGCCTAGAGGTTAGTCAGCATAAACCTGAAGGCATTCAGTCTCTTGTGTTCCGAGCCATCGCCTTGCACAGAATAAGAGAAAAAAGATTTGAAGAAGCCATTGCTTTACTAGAGAAAGCTTTACCAAAACACGACCTAAAAATCATTAGCATTAAAACCAAATGCAACCTTGCCAACCTATATTTCCGAATTGGAAGGGGTGATATAGGGACAGATTGGTTAGAGGAAAGTGAAAAATTAGCGAATGATTACGGTCTAACAGAGTATATCGCACGTTGCATGTCAACGAGAGGCTTATATGTTGAGAGAAATAAAGAAAAAGTCAATGATGCGATAGAAATGTTAAAGGTCAATGAACTGTTCTTTGAAGCCACTGAAGTGTGCGAAGAAAACGCTGATTTTTATGAGCAAAAAAATCGATTTGAGCTAGCGTATGAGTATATGAAACAAGCGAATACATTTCGTATTAACCATCAAACAGTAGGGGTCGATTAATCATGAAACGTTTATCATTCGTAATTACAGCAGCGGTCGCAGTTGCCCTTTTTGTAGCAAATGACATTCAATCAAGCATTCTTGCTGCAGATATGATTCAGCCACTTGATAAAGCAGATGGTTCGAGGTAAGCAGTAGTCCTCCGAGCTAAGAACATAGCTTGGAGGACTTTGTGCCTCTTTTGGCGCAGGACGCCTCTCGCTTTGTTATCCTTAACCCTGGATCCAGCACCCCAATACTTCCTGCCCTTACCCCCTTGGAATCCCTCCGCTATCATGGTTTACTAGAATTAAAACTATTGGAGTGTTTCCATGCCACCTACATACTCGGTTCCTAGTTTTTGCCCGACATGCAACGCTCGCGGAACGTTCGACACGCCCTACAATGTGAACGAGCGCCACGTCCATCGGCTTCGCTGCTCAACGTGCAGTAATACTTTTCATCACGCCATGTGCGGAAACTGTCACGCACACGGCAACTTGATCGACAGGTTCGAAGACCGAGACACCGCGGAGTGGGCGTGCCCGTATTGCGACGAAACCCACCGTCTGCCTGAAGACGCGTATACAAACACGTATGATTTCCACGTCACCCGCGCGCGCGGCCGAAAACTGATCTTTTCATTTATCCTGTTCGCCGCCCCCTTGTACATCCTGTTCATGATGATCGGAGGGCTTGCCGGATGATCCGAAAAGTCATAGGCAGTTTGATCATCTTGCTCGGAGTTGTCGGGGGGCTAGGCATCATCGCCGCCGGCGATGTGACGTTTGCGGAAATCGGCTTCGTTCTTTTGATCATCGGAATCGGGGTCGTGACGGGGTTCGTCCGAAAAACGTTTTTTACACCGCTCCGCTGGGGATCGCTCCCCTTTCTCGTTGGTGGATTTGCACTTATCATCGGTACAAGCGATCCTGAAGATCGACTCGTCTTCATGCTCGTTGCCGGCGCGATGATCGTTACAGGCGTCGCTTTTCTCGTCGTGAATCCGAAGCGGTGGCGTACCCAATCGGAAAAACAGCAGGCAGCCACAAAAGCTATTGGCGCCCTCGCCCCGGTTTTGCCTTTTATCGTTGGTGTCGTTGTCGTGCCTGAATTCGCAGGCGAGGCAGTCACGTACGTATGGTTAGGCCTATTGAGCGTTTTGGCCGTTTGGGGGATTTACGGGGCGGTAACAGACAAAGTCATGCTCGTTCGCTGGCGAACAACATTTATCGTCGCCAACATGCACTTCGTATGTGCCCTACTTCTTTTAATGGCAATCGCAAATTTCAGCGAGCAACCAGGGGTGATCACCGGCATCATCGCTATATATATGATCAGCTTAGTGCTCATTCATTGGGGACGACGCTCGTTGTTTGAACACTTTTATTTGCGTGTCCGAAGTAAATTCTGGCTCGTTTACCTCGCCGCTTTCTCGCCCGGTGTCGTGCTCGTTTTAGGCGGCAGTTACCGGACCGATCGCTTGGCGACAGACACGTTGCAACTGCTTGGCTTTAGCGAAGCGATGGCCTTTAGCATCTATCACATGACCTTCGCTTATGTCGCTGTTCTGTTACTCATGCTCGCGCACAGCCGCATCGCCCGCCTCAAAGAGTTGGACGAGCGCATCGGAAAAGGCCAGGACGCACGGGTGTGGACCATTGCGGAGACACTTACGCTTAAGCAGCGCGGGCGGTCGCAGAAATAAGGGTGATTTTCGGATTACGCGCTCGCGAACACATGGAATATACTGGGATATCGCGATCTAGATCACCCCAGAAACGATCTAGATCGTTTTTCATTGTTTTCAGCACCTGAAGTGCTGACGGTTGCTTGTTTTTGGGAATGATTAGGAGATTGTTGATCTATATAAGTTCAACTAAATAATTTCTTCAAGAACCAATGGTAGGTTTGGCAAAGTGGAAACTGTGCTCGAGTTGGGAAAAATCGCAGGAAATGCGGAAAATTCTCATAAACTCGGTAACAGTTTACAAGGTCACGTGGACATCCCCGCCCCGGGGTACCAACATGTTGTCGGCGCGAGCCGCGCCGAACCGAGTTCGATTTGGCTTCGGCCCCTCTGGGGCCCACAGATTGCTCGCTTATGGACAGTGAATCTGCGCTCCAGTTGGAACAAACTGCGCGCAAGTAGAGCGGAATGAGCGCTGAAATCGTTTATCTAGTCAAACTTGCGCGCAGAACGTGTAAACTAGCGCGCAAAATGGCACCCAGCACTGCGCTACTCCTCCAGCCCAACAACCAACAGCGCAAATCAGGAAAATCTTAAATTCATTCTATATAGACCACCCCCGAAACGATCTAGATCGCTTTAGAACACCGCAGTTCACCCGACACTAGCTAACCTATGAGCGTTCATCCTATACCAAATTCCAACCTTAAATGCTAGCAACCATCCGCACCCCCGGTGCCGAAGATAAACCGATCGGTCTTCGCCATGACTCATGACGATGCTTCATTGTACTTTGTGACGAAAAGGGATTGTAGAATTTCTTAAACCTAGCGAATGGCGTTTTGATGCAGTTATAAATGAATATCTTTATTTCACCTTCTAATGATCGTTTTCTCTGCGTTTAAACGCACCCACCCTCGCCAAACACCTTAATGAAACATACTAAACACAACCAACACTTGCCACTCCCCGTCTCCATTTACGAGCAGCACATCGTCGACACCTGGGTAGAGTGCGCCGTCTTCTTCGTACAACAATTCAACTCGTGCCAAATAAATGTCGTCATGCTCGGCAACGCCTGCTGAGAAGTTCGACGTTTCGTACGCGGACGACAAAATGGTTTCTTCCATTGAGATCACATCGACTACATCGAATTGTGAGGCGAACATGTCCCCACCGGAGAAATATTCCTGGAATTCTTGTTTGTCTTCCAAGCCGATGAATTCGAGGAAATCGTCGTGGATCATATCGTGCACGCCTGCGTAATCTTCCGCGAGCATTCGCTCGTAATACGTCTCTGCCACACCTTTCACTTCATCATCGCCACCGGAGCACCCGGCAATTAATAATAAGAGTAAGAAAGCGATCCATTTCCTCATGCGTCATCTCCTTTCCTATCCCTCATAATCGTATGCACGCACGGCTTGTTAGAAGACCGAGTCACGTTAAGTGACGAGCGGTGAATTTTTTGCTATGATAACCTAGACTCTATTGTTTTCTATAGTTGATAACTTTTACGACATATGTTAAATTTTCACATATTTACAAGATCCCTGTAAGAATTTGACGAATGCCGGCGACTCTTGTCAGTTTTTCGGAAATAATATTTTTATTAATCAGATAATATAGCATTCTTCGACACAATTTTGTATACTCGACACACAGCAAGATCGAGGATTGCTAGATGGGAGGTTATTGATGACCGAAACAGCTGCATCCACGGACATGCTCGTCGGGGCGATTGGCGAGTGGTACAACGCGATCGTTCGGCACGACATTGCCGAGGCAAAACAGAAGAAAACGTACACGGAGGAATTGCGCAGACATGTAATTCCCGACAAGAAGGTGCAAACGTACTATCAACTCGTCGATTTTCGTCACAAGATTCTAACAGAAGAGATTCTCCATCGACCGTTAGGCCAAGACAAAGCAATCGTTGACGAATCCATTGCTGATACCGATAACGTGCTTAAATATTTGTATCATCATATGGAAGGTAGACTGCAGTTCTATCAGGAACACTATTTGTTGGCACTACGAAACTACCAGCAGGCTGAACGTCATCTAGATCACGTCAGTGACCTAGAGCGAGCAGAATTCTACTATTTGTTAGGTGAAGGTTTCTATCGTGTGAACCAATATATGCATGCAAACGCCTACTTCGAGCAAGCGAAGGAACTTTTTTCTGTCAGTAGTCAGCATCAAGATCGTGTGCATACATGCAACTATTTGCAAGCAGCCATATATTCGGAACTTAAGCATTATGAGAAGGCTGAAGAGCTTTTCAACTTTTGCTTGAATAATCGTGAGCTAGACGAGTATACACTATCGCTCGTATTACGGGCGTACGGGTTGCACAAAGAACGGCATGGCGAACTTGTTGCAGCAAAAGAACTGCTGTTTGAATCGCTGTATACCGGAAATCAATACGAAACCCTCATCGGCACGAAGACGAAGACAAACCTAGCAAACCTTTTGCTGAGAACCGGTGATTCAAAGGGCTTTGAGCTATTAGAAGAAGCAGAACAAGAAACAAACAAATACGAGATGGTTGAATTCTCTTCTTTGAATCTGATTACGCGTGGACTCTACGACAAAGAAATGCAACTATCAAAGGTAGAGCAAGGTATCAACCAGTTGATTGAATATGAGCTATATTTCGAGGCCACAGAAGCAGCTGAACAAATTGCCGAAATCCTAGAAGATAATGGAAATTTTCAGTATGCTTTACACTATTTAAAAATTGCGAATGAGCTCCGCATAAAACAAAATTCAATTGGAGTTGAATAAATATGAAGAAACTATTTTTGACGGTTTCACTCGCGGCAGTATTAACGATTGGCGTCGGTGCATCCGGCGGCGACTTCGGTACAAACTCTAAAGCCGACGGTAAAACGTACGGCCCTGAAATTGAAATTGGCGTCATGTCTAAAGCTGACGGTAAAACATGATCCACACTCCCCCCACCCCCTGATGATAATCATCAGGGGGTTTTATATTTTTAGCGAGTCCGGCGTAATACTTCCATTGTAGCGATTGAAGGGACACTTGCCCCGCCACCTCCGAGGGAGCGGGTGTTAGCCTTTGATTTTTATGTGGATAAGTTTATCCACATGTCGTCACCCCACCATTCCACTATATTTCCAAAACTTTAACCCTCTTTTGAAAATCGATTGTTTCATTTTCTGAAAATAAGGTTATATAGTCACTAACTACTATATGGAAAGAGTGATTGGATGAGTGATTTTAAGGATAAAGTAGCGGTCGTTACAGGTGCATCAAGCGGTATGGGGCGAACGGTGGCCGCGAAGCTCGCAGCGCAAGGTGCATCCATCGTAGCGGTTGATATTGTTGAAGACGGTGGCAAAGAAACGGTTGAAGAAATTATTAACAACAACGGGACCGCCACCTTCATACGAGCAGATGTTACGTCCGCTGATGATGTGAAGAATTATGTGGATAAAACAATAGAGATGTACGGAAAAATCGATTTATTTTTCAACAATGCTGGCATTGTAGGAGACACTGCCAATCTTGCCGAACAGCCAATTGAACAGATCCAGAAAACGATTGAAATCAATCTGCTCGGCGCGATGTACGGCATGAAATATGTTCTTGCTGAAATGGTCAAAGCCGGCGGTGGTAAGATTGTGAGCACAGCTTCAGGTGCTGGTTTAGATGGCACAAAGGGCATGAGTTCATACTCCGCATCAAAACACGGAGTCATCGGTTTTACAAAATCAGCCGCGCTTGAGTATGCCGCAGACAACATCAACATTAATGCCGTAGCACCCGGCAGTGTGGACACACCGATGATTCGTAATATTGACCCTGAAACACAAGACGAAATTGCCGCATCCATCCCGATGGGCAGACTCGGAAAAATGGAAGACATCGCAAATAGCGTGCTGTTTTTATTTTGCGACGGTGCAGATTACATTACAGGGGTCACGATCCCCGTTGATGGTGGAATTTCAGCGTAACAAATCCCAATTGGCTGACCTGAAAACAGGTCAGTTTTTTTATGACAGAGCTAAGTACTACAAAAACTAACTAATTATTCTTATTTTTATATAAATAAAGAGACTTTTTTCATATACGAAGGTATAATGGTCTTATCTCGAGAAATCTATCGGGGCGGATCCGTCACTGAAAGGTTGTTTTTCAGTGTCAAACGAATCGATCCGTCAACAGTTCACTTTCGAGGTTGTTTATGAGCACTACACCAGACTGATTAAAGCTACGTTGCACCGACTTCAGATCTACCAAAACCACGAGGAGTTTATGCAAATCGGGTATATCGGTTTATGGAAAGCATACGAAACACACGACGCAGCACGGGGACCTTTTCCGGCGTATGCCAAACTTTGCGTAAAACATGAAATGTTGACGCATCTAACAAAAGAATCAACCTACACGAACCGACATCAACCGACTGAGTTTGGGGAGCATGACGATGATTTTGGCCACGTCGACGAAAAGAATGATGATGAATGGTTACAACAGATTCTTCCTCACTTAAGTGAAAAAGAAAGCATTTGGGTCGTAGAGCACAGCGTGAACGACTTGCCGCCAAGGATGATTGCGGAAAAACACAAAGTTACGGTAGATGCAGTAAAAGATTGGCGTAAACGTGCATTAAAGAAGTTGAGAGCGCTGACTTTCGAGCTTTAAAGTAAAAGAGGATGCCCGGAAAAGGGCATCCTCTTATTTAACATATAAATTCTAGTGCGGTGATGTTTATCGGCGTTCCGTCTACCGAGATGTCAGCGAGCACTTCATCCGTTGTCAGATCAATCATTGACACGGTTTGGCTCGTACGATTGGTGACAAACCCCCGGTTTAAAGTTGGCGTTAGAGCAATTGCCCAAGTAAACGCACCTGTCGACACTGTTTCCTTGAACGACGTAAAATCGATTTGTAAGCGAGTTCACTAGTTCTTGATGGTGTCACTGCATCAAACTTCCGTTCCATCCGCTCTGCTTAAGAAATTCTACGATCCTTTTTTGTCTCAAAAGCTACTAAGGAGCGTGGTTCGCATTGTGCGCGCTAGTTTACACTTTCTGCGATCATGTTTGCTCTGTTTAGCGATTTTACCGCTCATTTCGAAATACTTGCGCGCAGATTGGACTAATCCTAACATCTTACGACCTGTCGGTCTCAGCGGTACCGACAGATGGTTTGGGTTTTCAACTCGGGGGTCGGGTACGGAGTGCGGCTCAATGAACATCGCTTTGGAACGAGATTGCCGATCAATTTCTTCAAAGTGCTGAATCTGATGCCATAAATGGATGTTTGGAACGAGATGTCGATCGATTGGAATCAGAAAGAGGCAAAACGGCCACATATGAGTGAATCTGATGCCAATCGGTGATCTTTCGGAAACATTTTTACATTCCAAGTTCAAAGACCCGCAACTCAGAAAAAACTCCATCACTTTTTAAGGTTCTTGATAACCGAAACGAATAAGTCCGTTCAATGCGGGGATTTGGGCAACTTGGGGCGTTACCAATGTGCAAAATCCAATCATAGAACCGTTGATCGCTAATCTATGATCTTCAACAAGCAAAAGTACTGGTATACGTCTTCGAATTTTCTTTTCATTTATTACTTGGAAATATTAACTTCAACATTATAGACGTACCTTCCAACCCAATCATATCAATCACTACTAACGTTGACCCCGCACCGGCGAACACCCTTCCACAAACTGTCAGAGCCGGCGGCGTTGGCGGGGGACGTTACCCGGCCCATTAATAAGCTTGTTCGTAATGTCACTCCTCTCTACTACAGCTTATATCGGCATTTTGCGTTTAGTATGGGGAGAAACCACATAGTAACTGCCTGAAGAAATGGACGTAGGCTTGACACTCTACCCTCTCACTTAGAAATGACACACGCTGCTTTCCCCTAATCCACAAAAATTGTAAACAAAAAACCGCCCATATCAACGGCGGTTTCCAGCGGAACAAATTCAAAGGTGACTATCGTTTGCGCATTCCATATGTGATTATGACTACGTGTGAGCAATAATGCGAAGTACGTGCAGTTCATTCAAGCTTTTTCTACTTTAAACAATAGCAAAAACACTTACGATGCCATCCTTATTACGATGGCTATATTATATGCGTGTTATTGAAGAGACAATGAAACGTTGTACCGTTGAAACGATAGCTCTATCTCTTCTTTTGTCTGTTTTAATTCATCAATAAAATGCTTCTCTTTCTTTTCATCAATTCGGTATTGCGGCCCTGAGACGGTAACGGAACCAGCAATACGACCTTTGTTAAAAATGGGCACGGCGACAGCGACCACATCCCGTGTGTATTCTCCATAGCTTAATGCGTAGCCTTTTTCACGAATGCGGTATAAATCTCTTTCAATTTCATCTCGGCTTGTCATCGTACTTTCCGTATACTGAACGAGCTCTTGTCCAAGAATAGATTGTATAAATGCATCTGGCATGTAGGCCAGAATTGAACGGTAGGAGGCACCCGCGTACAGCGGCGCTCGATCCCCGATAGCTACGGAAAACTTCACAGTATTATCGGCTTCTACAGCATCAAATGTGACCGCCTCTTGCTGATCGAGAACGGTCAAAAATGTAGATTCTCCTGTACGATCGCACAATTTCTTGAGCGAAGGATGAATGATGTCGCTTACATGAAAGCTGTCATACAATGTAATGCCTAACTCCCACACAGCAAATCCGAGTGAGTACTTTTTCGTAGCTTCATTTTTCTTCAAGAAATTCTCGGCCTCTAATGTTTCAAGCATCCGGTAGATTTTCGTATGGTTTTCATCAAGAGCTGTCGCCAACTCCTTACCTCCCATACCGGCTTCTCTTTTGTGAACATCCTGAGTACTTTTAGCGCCATACTTAGTGTTTTTAACAATGAAAACTCTCCTTTAAAGCTTATTCAACATTAGAGGACTTGAGTTGAACCTTACTCTTCAGAATAAAGATAATCAATGACCGCTGCAACATATACTTTACAGCACCGGACTATATCTTCGACTTTCACTTTCTCGTTGTATCCATGAATACTTGGCAGATAGGCAGGACCATATTGCAACACTGGAATGTAGTGATCTCTAAAATGGCGGGCATCACTGCTTGCCCATTGCATGACACCGTACGCTTCCTCGTTAGTCACATACGTAATGTTGTCAATAATTGCCCGACATACCGGATCTTCTGCAGGCGTGTGGTTGGCCACACTCTTAAAGCCGAATCGGTTCATTTCATAGCGAATGTCGAGTGCGTCTAGCTTTTCAGTAATTCGTTCGGTGACTTGTTCTTGAGAAATGCCAAACGGCAGGCGACAGTCAACTTCCACTGTGCAACTCTCAGGAATCATGTTCGATTTCGTCCCACCTTTTATCGTACCAATATTTACCGAGATATGCTCAAGTATCGGTTGAAAACCTTCACGATCGGTTTCTACTTCTCTCATGTAGCGTTGCGAACGCTCAATTAAATCTCTAACTTCTTCGGGAACTTGCACTTCCACGTCCCACAAGCCTTGGATTTCTTCTAAGGCTCTTATCATGTCTCGAATGGCATTCCCTCCAGCAAGCGGGGATAAGCTTCCGTGACCGGGTTCCCCGAAAACGTCAAGTCTGAACCAGTAAGCGCCTTTTTGACCGATTGTCGGGTTGTATCTCGATGATGGCTCAGCAATTAAACAACCATCTCCTTGTATGTGCCCATTTTTAAGAAGCCATGGAACACCGTATTCACCCCCTGTTTCTTCATCGGGAACAATGGCCAATGTGAGCTTACCAGGGAGCTGATGCCGAGTCGCTTGAGCGCTGTATAAGCAAAAAGGAGACCACCAAGCCCAGCCTTCATATCACTTGCGCCACGACCAAGCATCCAGCCGTCTTTTACTTCTCCTGAATTTGGATTCCAATCCCATTTGCTCAAATCGCCAGCTGGCACTACATCGGTATGACCGCAGAAGATCAGTTCTTTTCCTTCCTGTTCACCACTGAGTGTAGAGATAATGTTGAACATTTTATCTGCAGATTCCAACGAGTAGATGAAAGGTCGTGTTCGGCAAGATAGCTTTCAATATACTCTGTTATCCTCGTTGAATCTCCAGGTGGATTTTCACTCGGGATCTGAATAAGGTCACTAACAAGGCGAATGAGATCTTCTTTATGATCTTCAATCTCTTGTACAACTAAATCTTTCAGCGCTTCACGATTCATTACACATTCGCCTCACTTTTTACGTTTTGCAAGTGAGAAAGCGAACCATACATCGACGTGAGCCGCTGAAACTCATCAGCATTATACAATTCACATTGCCCATTCCCATAGCGCTTTGCCACTTCTAAACTAAAACGGACTACGTCATCAATATCCGTGACATGCGTTGCCCCTGTTCCGCAACCCGCTACTGCCGTTTCCGTTGTAATCGCTACACCAACAACCGGTTTATCCGTTGCAACCGCTGGCTGAAGAAGCTATTAATGTGGTACACGCCATTACCATAAGGGGTGATATCTTGTATGGTCACCGGTAGAGTCACTGGAAGTTTCCCTGCGGACTGTGTGTATACATCAAGGAGAGCTTCACTAACTCGCAAAATGTACCCTTCTTTAATGGTAGGTGTAATAGCAAAACCGCGATGATTTATGATGCGGTTTCCTTTTGTCGTATCTATAGAAAGAATGGCGTCCATTTCTTTATCTACTTCAAATGCATTCATCGTATGAATGCCCACTGGAGAACCCATAAACGGAACTGGGTCGTGAGGTTGTGTTGGAGCTGTCGGACAAATGTGTGTAGTAAAAATAACATCTCCGTCTAGTTCATCGCCTTTTTGAGTCATGCTAGTTAGCTTAGCAGCAGCAGCGAGTGCAGCAAGTGCCCCGTCACCGTCTGAGACAAATCCTTTCATCTCCGGACGCGCCCCAATCCCACCAACCTACCGATGACTTCCAAGCGTCGGGCGGCACCACCATTCTCTTTCCCATTTGTGCCCGGTACCACAATGCGCACAAATCCGTGGCACCCTTTTCACCTGTAATTGTTTTCACTGTAATTTCGGCAGCTGTCGGATGAATCTTACGTATATACTCTTCAACTTTTCCTCCGTTCACCTCAATATCGTCTAATAGTTCATACATTTCAAGCACGTGTTTTAAAGACATGTGTTATTCCTCCTCTTTTTTAATTAAGTGGCATGATGCGCGATGAGCTTCAGTTGTTTCAATTAAGGGCGGAGTTTCTGTTTTGCACTTGTCCATTACAAATGGACAACGCTCATGGAATGCACACCCTGGTGGTGGAGCAATCGGACTTGGCACATTTCCAGTCAAGATAATGCGCTCTTTGTTTTCATAAGGGCTTTCAACGGGAATCGCAGAGAGCAGCGCTTGTGTGTACGGATGTTTTGGCGAATGATAAATCTCTTCATAACTTCCAATTTCCACAATTTTCCCGAGATACATAACGGCAATTCGATCACACATGTATCGCACGACGTTTAGGTCGTGTGAGATGAAGATGTACGTTAGTTGGAATTGCTTTTGCAAATCTTTTAGCAAATTTATCACTTGCGCTTGTACGGAAACATCAAGTGCCGAGACCGGTTCGTCACAAATAATGAGTTCCGGATTTAAGGTTAGCGCCCGAGCGATGTTAATGCGCTGTCGCTGGCCACCTGAAAATTCATGCGCATAGCGATTTTGATAGCGAGGGTTTAATCCGACAATCTCTAATAGTTCAGCAACACGTCTTTTTCTAGAAACCGAATCCCCTACACCGTGAATGACGAGTGGTTCTTCAATCAATTGACCCACTCTCTTTCTTGGATCAAGGGAGGCATAAGGATCTTGAAACACCATTTGGATGTTCTTGCGAACCGTTCGCAAATCTCTTTTTGATAAGGAAACGAGATCTTTATTCTTAAAATTCATCTCGCCTTCCGTTGGTGAGATTAGGCGGTTGATTAATCTGGCTAACGTCGACTTTCCACATCCTGATTCACCTACGATGCCTAGCGTCTCTCCGGGCATCACATGAAAATTAACATTATCAACAGCCTTTACGCTTTGGCGGCTAGGCACAAATGGGATCGTCCCTTTGACAGGGAAGTGTTTCTTAACCTGCTTAACTTCCAGTAGCGGATGCCCCAATATTTGCCTCCTCCTTTCTTGTTAGTTCTGACGTATCGGTTTGGAAATGACATGCCACTTCATGACCATCTTCAATCGCAACCCTAGCAGGTTTTGATTCCCTGCAAATCTCCTCAACATATGGACAACGATCAGCAAAAGGGCAGCCCTGCACGTCAAAGCTTAAATCTGGCGGGCTACCAGGTATAGCAGGCAATACCTCTTGGCTATTCTGGTCACTCGCAATTTGTGAATCTAACAGCCCCCACGTGTACGGGTGCAACGGTTTATCATACACTTGGCGTACAGACCCACGCTCCATTACTTGCCCGGCATACATCACGATAATGGAATCGCACGTTTCCCAAACCACTCCCAGATCATGTGTGATCATCATAATGGCCATCCCAAACTCACGCTGTAAATCTTTCATGAGCGCAAGTATTTGAGCTTGCACAGTCACATCCAAGGCAGTCGTCGGTTCGTCTGCGATGAGCAATTGAGGTTGACAAGATAGCGCAATCGCAATCATCACTCGTTGTCGCATCCCACCAGAGAATTCATGAGGATACATTTTTAGACGCTGCTTAGCTGCAGGAATGCCAACGAGCTCCAACATTCGCAACGACTCTTGTTTAGCTTCTCGTTTGGACAAGTTTTTGTGAATTCGAATGGACTCCATTAGTTGATGCCCCACCGTAAAAACAGGATTCAAACTTGTGGTTGGATCTTGAAAAATCATTGACATTTCATTGCCACGAAGCTTTCGCATCTTCGATTCATTTAATTGACTAATGTCTTGACCCTTATAAACAATACTTCCACTTGTAATTCGACCTGGAGGATTTGGAATAAGGCGCATAGCAGCAGATGCCGTCACGCTTTTTCCTGACCCTGACTCTCCTACGATGCCTAAAGTTTCGTTTTGATGAAGCGAAAAAGACACACCGTTTATTGCTTTTGTCACAATCGAACCGGTTTTAAATTCGACAAACAAATCCTCTACCCGTAATAGTTCCTCACCCATATATTCTCACCTCACTTAGATCTTCATTTTCGGGTCGAGTGCATCCCGCAAACCATCACCGAATAAATTAATAGAAAGCACCGTAATTAAAATAGCAAGTCCTGAGATTGTTGCGAGCTCAGGGTTCAAAACAAGATAGTCTTTGCCTTCCTGCAGCATACTGCCCCAAGATGCTGTCGGAGGTTGAACACCTAAGCCAAGAAAGCTAAGCGAGGCTTCAGAAATAATGGCTCCTGCCACTGCCATCGTTGCATAAACAATTAATGGTGCAATGCTGTTTGGAAGTACATGATGAAAAATAATACGGGTATTTTTAGCACCAAGTGAGCGTGTCACATCAATGTAATCGGCTTCTTTCACAGAAAGTACTTGTCCGCGCACTACGCGAGCAAAACCTGGAATGTTAGCAATACCAATTGCAAAAATAACGTTCATCAAGCCTTGTCCAAAAACGGTCATGAGCACGATCGCGAGCAAGATGAAGGGAAATGCCATCATTCCATCCATAATTCGCATAATGATGGCATCAATCTTCCCGCCGAAATAGCCAGAGATAACTCCGAGCAATGAGCCGAAAACTGCCCCGAATACGACAGCAGCTACACCAACAATTAATGAAATGCGAGCACCGTATATGATACGGCTGAATGTATCGCGCCCGTAGCTGTCCGTCCCGAGCAAATGTCCCATCTCTCCTGGTCCAAGCAATGTTCTCGTTACATCCATTTGATGAGGTGGGTGAGTAGCGATCCACGGGGCAAAAATAGCAGTAAAAACGAGAACAATCATGACGAAAAAACCAAAAGCAGCCAACTTGTTGCGGAGCAGCTTTCTCATGAACGATTGTTCTTTCTGTGCCCGCTTGTATTGTTCTTCATAGAGCAATTCACGATCTGAAGCTGTCTCGTTGTGCACTATTTCCCACCTCCTGTATCCAAGTTTACTTTCGGGTTCACAACTTTATAGAGAATGTCGACTATGAGATTGATAACCACATAGATGATGGCAATAAACAAGACCGTACTTTGTACAACCATGTAATCACGTCGTTCAATTGCATCTACGATCAGCAGCCCCATCCCAGGCCAGCTAAAAATTGTCTCTGTTAGAACTGCACCTCCAAGCAAGTTTGAAAATTGTAGGCCGATGACCGTCAGTAGCGGGGTAAGTGCATTTTTTAGCCCATGTTTGCAAATGACAAAGAATTCATGCACACCTTTTGAACGTGCAGCTTTAATGTAATCTTGAGAAACTACTTCCAACATGCTGGAGCGAATGATTCTAGCAAACTCTGCCGCAGGAATTGTAGCGAGCGCAATACTCGGCAATATGAGATGTCTTAAACCTGCCCACAAACCATCGTCAAATGATCCCATCCCTGTCGCTGGCAGCCAACCTAGGTTGACACTGAAAAAGAGCACAAGCATGAGACCAAGCCAGAAAATTGGCATACTCACTCCCACAAGTGAGAACGTTGTTACTAAATAATCAATAAACGAGTTTTGTCTTTTTGCAGCGATAATTCCAGCAGGGACACCAATCACCATGGCAATGACTAATGCACTGAGTGCCAACAAAATCGTATTTGGAAACCGCTCTATCAACAATGTAATGACCGGCTGGTTGTACGTGAGTGAGTTTCCAAAATCAAATGTAATGAGGTTGATTATGTATTGGAAAAATTGAGAGATTATTGGGTCGTTCAATCCTAACTGTTGAGCGTATGCTTCAATATCCTCAACACTCGCTTGTGGACCGAGCAGAACCGCCGCTGGATTCCCTGGCATAATTCGAGTAATTAAGAAAACAATGATAGCGACAACGAGCAACGTAGGAACGATTTGCAATACCCTGCGCAACAGAAAACCTTTCATAATATCCCCCTTTTATTCTTTATATGAATATACATTTTACATAGTGAATTGAACAAATCTTATCACTCGATTAAACGGTTGTAAATAGAAGATTCATAAAATTATTAAGAGAAACTACATTTCTTGTTAGATTATCTTTTATTCTTACTCAACATCAACCGATAATCTTCTATATTATTGGTTGATTCATTATTTTTTCTCGTTGACAAAAAATTATAAATTCTTATAGACAATAATGATTTTTTTGATAGTTTAAGTGTACTTCACTATAGTTCATTATAAGAATTATCATTTCACTATTAGAATAAAACGGGAAGGAAGTTGAGAAGAATGAACAAGAAAGCGCTTTTCTCATTAACTGCAGGATCATTACTGCTCGTGATGAGTGCCTGTTCAGACTCATCATCAGAAGAAGCCAGTGGATCAGAGGAGGCAGGCGGGGGACAACTAAACATCGGACTCGCTTCAAATGCAAGTACGCTCGACCCAATTCTTTACACCGGAGTGTATGAATCACAAATTATGCGCTCCGTAGCGGATACGCTAATCGTATATGACAAGGATATGCAAGATTTCAGTCCATCACTTGCTACTGAGTGGGAAGTGGCTGATGATATGATGAGCTATACCTTCACCTTACGAGATGATGTTCATTTTCAGGAAGGAGAGTACCAGGATGGTCGTCTTATGATGGCGGAAGATGTGCAGTATAGCCTGGAGCGTTCTGCTAATGAGTCAACCCAAAATCGTTTGAATGGCGTAGAATCTGTTGAAATTACCGGAGATCACGAAGTGGTTGTTCATTTGGCTGAACCCAATTCTGCCCTACTTGCCATGCTTACAGATCAAGGAAACATCATCATTCCTGAAGAAGAAGTTGAGGGATGGGGTGACCAGTTCGGCGCAAACCTTATCGGCACCGGACCATTTGTGCTCGACAATTGGCAAACCGATCAGCAAGTCGATCTGACCAGACATGACAATTACTGGGGCGAAACCCCAAATTTAGATGGGGTTAGCTTTACGTTTATTTCTGACCAATCAATGATGACGAACGCACTCCGTTCTGGTGATATCGACATCGCGACGAATGTCCAAGGCAAAGCCGGGAAGTCATTGAGCAAGACAGTGAGCTGGAACTCCTTTCTGTGCCGGGGCTATCGATCACGTATCTAGATATGAACTATGAAACCGGACCCACTGCGGATCCAAAGGTTCGTGAAGCAATGTATAAAGCAACCAATGTGGAGGAGATCGTTCAAGGAGTCCATCAGTATGGTGGAGCAACGATGTCCTATGCACCACTTCCTCAAGAATCATGGGGATATGATGATTCGCTTGAATCCTTAAAGCCCGAATATGATCCAGAAGAAGCACGCAACATTCTGGATGACACCGACTACGCAGGCGGATTTTCAATTGATTTGTATGTATTGGAAACACGCTCTAACTACGCAACCATCTTTCAGAACCAAATGAAAGAAAACTTAAACATCGACGTGAATGTGAATGTATCCGAGTGGGGGACATTAACGGATACTGTTGCAAGTGGACAAGCACCGCTCAATATTGGCGGGTGGTCTTGGTACCCAGATCCGTATTTCTTCTTAAACCAACGTTTTCACTCTGACCAAGTTGGTTCTAATGGCAACGGCAAAGCCTATTCGAATCCTGATGTTGATGCCCTTCTTGACGAAGCACTTACTGATACCGGCGATCAAGAAGAGAGAACCGCGCTTTACCAAGAAGCTATGGATATTATTATGAGTGAGTTCGCGAGCATTGAACTCGACAATATTGATATCGCAACAGCTATTCACCCAAAAGTTGAAGGATTCCACCTTTCACCGGACGGGTCTATCTACGTGACAAGTCCTAACGGCATTAATCTATCTATTTCCGAATAACTGACATACGGAAGGGGCTCATCCGTAGCTTCCTTCCTGCTTTTATATAATCAAAGGAGATTTTCTATGAAAGAAACCATTGGCGTCATCACGATTGGTCAAGCACCGCGGCTAGATTTCACCGCTGACCTACGAACGATACTATCTGATCAAGCCGACGTAATTGAACAGGGTGTATTGGATGGATTAAGCATGGACGAGATCCATGCACTTTCACCCTCACCAGGTAATGGGGAAACATTGCTTGTTTCCCGTCTTTACAATGGTGAGCAAGTGATGTTATCAAAACAAAAAATCTTGCCGCGCATTGAGCTTATCATTCATCAAATGAACGAAACGCCTATAAAAATGATTATTCTTGCTTGCACTGGGGAGTTTCCAGCTTTTCCATCTCGTGTACCTGTTCTTTACCCCGATTTAATCCTTACCCATACTGTTAAAGGGTTGCTGCACGAGGCTCGTGATGTAGATGTCGTCATGCCAAAAGAAGAACAAGCTGCTGCAAGCGCGAAGAAATGGAATCGTCTAGGTCTAAACGTGCACCCTATGATCTGTTCTCCATATGAATACACAACATCGAATATGCTTATGCTGTTAAAGATAACGCCAGAACCCCGTCAAAGCTCATTGTCCTTGATTGCATGGGTTACTCTACAGCAATGAAGAATGACATTCGCCATCATACAAATAAGAACATCCTTGTATCACGTAATCTCGTATTCCGTTATGCAGCCGAGTTGTTATAATTAAGCATTTATGCCACACCTTGCAATTATGAATGGTAAACAATCTTTAAACCTTATTCTGATTTGTAGCTCACCACTCTCGAACCATAACAAACCACCCTGGATGGGGCGGTGTTATGGCTGTTCAATGATGAATGTGGCCTGTTGGTCGACGTTTAGTGGAGTAGTGACGCGGTTGGTGTACGGGTTGTTTTCCGTCTCAATTGCTGTCCAGTCTGAACCGTCGAGCTGTTTGATTTGTAGGTCCCACTGGTCACCAATGTCATCTTCATTTTTGTACCAGTTGAGGTCGTTGTTTGTGTTCTGGTAGTAAAGAGATAGCTCGCCGTCTAGGTCTGTTTCACCTAAATCAATTGTGTACGCTCGCTGGACTCCATTAATTTCTTGGTTATCGTCACTAATAGAGATACGGATCTCTCCAGGGTTGTGCACCTGTTCAACATCAATCTTTCCGATGACGAAGCCGTTTGCATTCGTAAAGTAAATATCCCCATTTTCATCGGCTTCCACAGCACGAACGACGTCTCTCGTACTCGTATCATCGAGTAACCCTAGCTGATACTGAATGTTTTCGTATCGCAACGGAATGAACTCACGTACAGCCTCGATTTGTGCTTCATAATCACTGATATCTGTAAAGTGATTCTGAGGGTGGAGCACAAAGCCGCCTGGCTCTGCAGGGTTCGTTTGCACACTCGCTGACGAGCGCGCTTCATAACGATCAATTCGCTCATTCATGTCTGCTTCGTCGAAATGGTCCATTAGCTCGAGCAGCCGTTGTTCAAAGTGTTCAACAATCTCTGGCGTCTCAAGCATCTTCTCAATGAGAACGTTGTCCCAACCAGACGTCAGCCCGTAATCGTAGCGATAATAGTTGTTCAGCGTACCGACTTCTGTACGGGAATGTGAACCGAACGTCAAGTCTTTGTCCCAAGGGATGAACGTCCATGTGGCGTTCGGGTCTTCATCATCCAAATACCACCAATAGTCATCTCCGAAGGCATCCATATCACCGACGATAAAGTGAAGCGCTAACCAATCAATCACTTGATCGGCGTTCATCTCTTCGTAGAACTTCGCCGCAAACTCGGCACCAGCCGGGGTGTCATGAACCCACGTAATCAATTCCGCAACCGCATCCCAATTCGGATCGCCACGGTAATCAAACACGTCCTCCAAAAAAGTCGCATTGTCTTCAACGTTGTGCAGATTGTACGCAAACGTCGAGTTTAACTCATGATCTTCATGTTCGCGAATGCGGTCACGAATGAGCGTGCCGTCGCCATTTAAGCCATTCGCTTCCAGCAAATCACTATCAATCCGCTCGACGTGTGTATACAATCCTTCATAATGATCATTAATGAACAGGTTTAAATATTCCGTGCGCGGCGCTGGAAGGCCAAGATCACGGAAAAGCTCAAATGACAACTGATCGCGCATCATCGACGAATCGCTGTAGTTTGCATTCAAATTGAGGCGATTGCTCCCAAATAAGAATGGTTGATCGTCTTCGAAACGAACGTTAAATGATTTCTTATCCACATATCTTGTGGAATTTCCTCGAAAGCGAAGACCTCCGTCCAACTGGAGCAAGTCATTGCTTTCGGGGTGTAGCTTCACATATGCAGGCAAGCGATCATCATCGTCAGGGTCACGCTCGTACAACTCTTCGACGTCCTCATTACCCATATGAATATAAAGCGGTTGAATATCTTGGGCAAGAATGTGCTCCTCAACCTCAGTGCGCCCAGTAAATGTCTCTTCTGGCACCTCTTCTATAGTTTCCTCTTCCTCCGGCAACTCCTCACTTTCACTCACACCGCCTGAGGTACAAGCCGCAAGTAAAACGACAGAAGAAGCCGTTAGCCACATGGCTCTTTTCTTCATGGTGATTTCACCATCCTTCGTACAAATTATCCTCTTCGCATTATACACGAATCATGCAACCCTTTACATATAAAAATGTATAAATAATGGAAAAAAACTGTCGAATTCCCATCTTCCCTTCTCCCGCTAGATCACGTAAAATATCGTGTAGATGAGGAGATGAACGTAGATGAATCAAATACCCCAGCGCATCGTGCGCTCCCTACAAAACAATTGGCTCGGCATCGTTCTCATGATCGCTGCTTCATTCTCAACAGCGATCGGACAATTTCTATGGAAGCTTTCCGGTGCAGAAATCAACGTGGAGCTCATCGCTGGGTTTATGTTGTACGGCGCTGGCGCCGTTCTTATGATCATTGCCTTTCGATTTGGCGCATTGTCCGTATTGCATCCGCTGCTTAGCATCGGCTATGTCGTCGCTGTATTTCTTGGCGTATTCTTCTTGCAAGAAACGTTGTCCATCGCAAATGTAGCCGGCACAATTCTAATCGTGTGTGGCGCGGTGTTCATTGGAGGTGGCGATCATTAGTTGGATTGGCCTTATCCTCGTATTCACACTGCTTGGCTCCATCGGGGCTTACTTCTTTAAACGGGCAACGAGCCAGGGCATCGGATTGCACCGAACATTTATCATGAACTTAAGTATAGGCGCTGGGTTTTACGGGTTCGGGGCACTGCTCAACATTTACGTGCTGCAGTTTCTCCCCCTCACCGTCGTGTTCCCGCTCACATCCATCACGTACTTATGGACATTCATCATCTCCTACTTGTTCCTTAAAGAAGCCATTACCGGCAGGAAACTTGTTGGTGCCATCTTCATCCTTGTCGGAGCCTGGCTATTAGTCCTATAATTTGTAAACAATTGTGTGTGCTTGTCAACGGGTTTTGTTATACTAATAAAGGCATTTAGTCACAGAAGAACGGGGTGTACCACCATGCACATAGCCATATTAATTCCCTGCTATAACGAAGAACAGACCATCGGTGCCGTCATTGACGAGTTCCAAAGCGAACTGCCTGACGCAGCCATTTACGTATACGACAACAACTCAAAAGACAAGACATCAGAAGTTGCCCTCGCCCATGGAGCAATCGTAAGAACCGAAACCCGCCAAGGCAAAGGTTTGTGCTCCGCTCCATGTTTCGCGACATCGACGCCGATTGCTACGTCGTCGTTGATGGCGACCTTACCTACCCAGCAACTTTCGTTCACGAGCTCATCGAACCCGTTATACAAGGTAACGCAAACATGGTCATCGGTGACCGGTTATCAAACGGTACATACACCGACGAGAACAAACGCGCCTTCCATGACTTAGGAAACAATCTCGTAAAGAATACGATTAACTTCCTATACAAGAGCGACGTGAAAGACATTATGACAGGTTATCGGGCGTTTGATCCGTTATTCGTAAAAACGATGCCGGTCATGAGTCCAGGCTTTGAGATCGAAACGGAAATGACGATTCATGCGTTGGACAAGCGTCTGAATGTGAAAGAAGTACCCATTGACTACCAAGACCGGCCAGAAGGCAGTGAATCGAAACTGAACACGTATTCGGACGGGTTCAAAGTGTTGCGTAAGATCTTCACATTGTTCAAAGAATACAAACCGCTTTCTTTTTTCACGATTTGGAGTGTTCTTTTTCTTGTGCTCGGTTTAGCTGCTGGAATTCCTGTCATTGTTGAGTTTGTGCAGACGCAATTTGTGGAGAAGGTGCCATCGGCGATTCTTGCGGTCGGTCTGATTGTGCTTAGTGTGCTGTCGCTCATATGCGGCTCATTCTGGACACGGTTGCGTCGAGTCAGAAGAAGCAGTATGAGGTTGAGTTGAACCGGATTGCAAGTGATTTGAGGCGTGAGCGCCGATGAAGCGTTTATTGATTTATGTTGCGCTCGCTGTCGTCCTTGGCCTCGTGAGCGGACGTGCTGTGCTCACGTTGTTTGAGCCGGTGTACGCTACGTGGGAAAGTCAACCTTCACGGGTCGTCATCTTTTCGTTCGTCTTTGTTGTGCTCTACTTATTATTCTTCCATCATTTGTATCATGAGGGCCGACGGTTTTTGACCGATGCGCTCCGACCGTTACGTGTCATTGTCATCGCGGTCATGACGTTTCTTTTCTATTTCAGCACCGCCGGAGAAATGGCGCACTTGGACGTGGAAGGAAGCGTCGGCGTGTGGCCAGTCGCACTCATAGCCATCGCTACATATATCGTGCTCGTCTGGACGATTTTGTTTACGATCATAAATACCGATTGGCGGGTCGGTTGGCAACGAGAACAGCCGTCTCGCCTCGTGATCCTTTGGTTCGCGATTCCCGTTGTCGTAATGGGCCTCGTCTATTGGCTTGGATTCTTCCCAGGTCCAATGACGCCAGACTCATTCCACCATTGGCGCCAATCGCTCGACTATGACTTTAGCAACTGGCACCCGATGATTTATACGACACTCACGATCATTCTGACATCGTTTTGGGACAACCCTGCGGTCGTCACCTTGTTCCAAGTGTTCGTTCTCGCCGCCGTGTACGGCTATGCGATGTATTCATTACGCCGCATCGGCTTGCCTTACGTACCACTCATTATTGCCACACTCGGCTTCATTTTGTTGCCCGCCGCTGGCATCTACGTGGTCACATTTTGGAAAGACGTGCTCTATAGCGTGTTCCTCATGCTATTCACCGTGTTCTTTATGAACATCGTCATGTCCAGAGGTGCGTGGCTCGGGTCTTGGCGAAGTGTCGCCATCCTGACGCTCACCATGTTGTTGCTTGCCTTTTTCCGCAATAACGGACTGCCGATTGCCGTCGTCTCGCTCATCGTGCTCGGCGTGTTCTACTTCCAGTACTGGCGCCGCATCGTCACACCAATCGTCATCACGGTTGCCACGTATATGATTATCACCGGGCCGGTATTTGATGCAATGGACGTGAACGCTGCACAAACGATCGAGTCATTGAGCATTCCGCACCAACAGATCGGCTACATTCTGACGAACGACGGCGATCTCACCGATGAGCAGCTGGAGTACCTTGACAGCCTAATGCCAATTGAAGAATGGCAAGAAGCTTATCATCCATTTTTATCGGATCATATCAAGTTCAATCCGCAGCTCGATCGGGAACAACTCGCTGATGAAATCCCGCTCTATATTCAGAATTGGGCCGGCGTCGTTGCGCGGAACTTCGGCCTCGCCGTCGATGGCTACTTGTTGCAAACATCCGTCGTCTGGCAAATTCACGAGCCCGAACGGGCGTACACCGCCGCTTATGCATCCGACGTGTTAGACAACCCGCACGGCTTAGAAATGAACCCCGTCAGCGAACGTCTACACACCGAGCTGATGAGCTATCTCGAATATACCGAAGAGTACACCCTTGAGCTCCTTTGGCGCCCTGCCCTCTTCGCCTTGCTGCTCATACTTATTACCGCAGCAGGTGTAATCAAGAACGGCATGACTGCACTCGTTGTCAGCGCCCCGGTGCTGCTCAATTGGGCGACGATGCTTGCAGCCATACCGGCCCAAGACTTCCGCTATCTACTCGGAAACTACTTTATTCTATTCGTGGTTGCTCTGTTCTCGCTCGGAAACTACCGTCGCGAATGATCGAACCCCGCACGCAACGTGCGGGGGTTTTTGTGTGATGGGAGCGGGGTGGCGGGGCGTCACGTGCACAGCCTAGCACCTCAAGATTCGGTGCGGCTGCATGTTGAGACTTGGAGCGAGGAATAAGGCTCAATTTGTTACCGAGTTTGGGGAGTCTGTTCTCATGTTGGGCATGAGTTTACGTTGAACGGAAAAATGAAACGAACTAGAGCATAGATGGTATTAACTAGGTAACAGTTTCAAGGCAATACCATGCTAACGTGCTATGACCTGTCGACCACAGCGGCGCGGATCGTGCACAGCCTAGCACCTCAATCTGCGCGCTAGTTTAGTCTTTCTGCGCGCTAGTTTGCTGTTATCGACGATTCTAGTGCGCATTTCGCAAAACTTGCGCGCAGTTCCTTCCAACTTGCGCGCAGATTGATGCCAAACGACTGGCAACCTGTCAGCCCTGCGGGGCCGAACGAAACCGGTCCGGGTTCGGCGCTGCTCACGCCAACAGGAATTTGGGGTTTCTGCTAGAGAGATGGTGCAAGACCTTACACTCCGTCAATCTGCGCGCTAGTTTAATCATTTCAACCCCTTTAGTACACACTTCTGCTAAACTTTCGCGCACTTTGAACCTATTGACACGAAACTGGTTGAAAAGTTCCATCATCACCATGCTCATCCTCTTGTTCGTAGACACCCTTTCCATCATCCGCCTAAAGAATAAACGTATTACCCTGTTTCTTTACACTTTCTCTTCCCATTTTATTAGCCATCTTCACCTGATTTGATCCTACTTCTTATAGAACGACAAAAATGGCATTGTTAACTGACCCTATTTGTGGGTTTTTAACAATGCCTTAAAATGTTGTTTGTTGATGTCAAAGCTTCGCTTTGCGCTTTACAGATGCCTCCGGAAAGAAAAGAAGCTGCAGTGATTCAGGTAATCATACCTAGTATACCCCTATCTTAATTACTCAATTTAGTTTTAACAATTCGTAAATGTATCTATTTAAGGTGTTAGTTTAGCATAAACTCTAAAAGGAAATAGTCTGCTCAAACCGTCTTCTATTTGTTTGTTGCTTTGTAAATATAACATCGTTTTGTTATGTATTCTTTCTGCTTCGGTGAAGTGTAGGTGGACAATGCTAGTTCCTTTTTTTATTTCATCTAACTCTACTATTTCTAAATTCTCTTCTTGTACATCACTTGTAATGGTACTTTCATAGAAGTGACCACTATCGGAAACTTCATAATAGATATCATCATTTTCACTCTTACTTAAATAAAAATGATTATCTGCAAGGGTAAATTTTGAATCGTTTTCAATTCTTACAATCGCTATTAACTCATTAGTTGTCTCCTGAATCTGCAAAACAGAGATATCGACCTCTTCAAATATTACTTTGTTACTTTCATCGGTATTATAAATAATGAAAAATATCATGAAACTAATGATGACTATTGCTCCTAAAATAGTTTTTCTAATAATGTTCTCACCTCTTATTCGTTAACGAATTTTAATCAAAAAATTGTTACGCAAAGGAAAAAACCTCTTTGCATAACGTTGCTCCCCTCGGTGTAAACCCTTAACAACCAGTAATCATCAGGGTATTATAGGTTTCACCATTCTGCCATCAATTGTTACCCGATTG
>NZ_BAXB01000024.1 GCF_000698145.1 Geomicrobium sp. JCM 19039 | reverse complement strand
GCCGGTAGAAGATCTTGATCAAAAAGGCGTATACGTCACCGGTAATGCAAATGACATTGAATCGTTTTCTTCTGGGGCCCGTCATAGAGAGAAAATCTTTAGGTAAACAACAACAAGCGATGTTGGATGTACCTTGGAGCGAAACAACTGCAACAAGAGGCGAAAGAAGCCGGTCTACGTAGATAAGGCCGCCCTTCAAGATTACCTCGTGAATCTCACAACTAAAGGGGTGACAAATGCATGAACCCATTGACTGGACCGCTCTTACTCATGAGAAAAGAAATGAACATTACGTTTGTCATCAATATGATCATCACCGTTGTACTGTTCTTTAGTTTTGCGTGGATTGGAGCTTAGAGGCTGATGCGAGCTTCGTTCTATTCGGACCCATTTTTGCAGTTTTTTATTGTATCCTTGGGTGAATTTTAAAGGGTACTCCCTCATTTTGTCTCTCGGAGGCACCCGGCGACAATTTGTGGTCGCTTTTTATCTCGTAGCGATTTTCTTTATAATAGTAAGCGTCGCCTTATTGCACGGCTTGTATTTCTTAAACGATCATCTTCTCCAATGGACGACGTTTACTCAAGCAGGAGAACTGCTCGCTTCTTCTCACCCACTTCTATATATTTGGGCAGATTTTATTTGGTTGTTTGTACTGTTTTCAATCAGCTTGTTCATCCGCAGTTTTTGGTTTAATTTCGGGTCAATCATCACACTCAGTCTCGGTGCAGCGCTACTCATCTTATTGACTTCTTGGTTCTTTTTAGGGGATACAAGTCCCGTGTTTGATTTCATCTTAACGAACCACCTAGCATTTCTTCATATTATGCTTGGCATCTCTCTTCTTCTATCATTGGTGACGTATTTATTAATGAGAAACGGGCCTTTAGAAAATGGTGGAAGAATCGCTTGGCGTCTATCGTAAACTAAGGATGACCCCACTCGTGCCCCCCGACCAAACAGAGGTAAAACTTTGTTTGATCGGGGGTTTTTGTTTTCTTAACGGCTTATGCATAGATTTCATACGTTTCTGCCACCATAATAATCCAACCTTAGAAAGAACAGGCGGAACGTGATATGGCACTTTTTCTAAAGAAAAAATATAAAGGATACGGTGATCAAGCCAACTTTTCACCAAGTCTTGAAGCAAATCTTGACGAGATTAAACAATCTGTGGGGCAAAGTGATGACCTCGTAATCCGCCGTTTTCGTTTAGGGAAAACGACGAAACTGCCTGCTGCTGTTGTTTATATCGACGGAATGGTTGATCAGTCTACCGTTGAACATTTGCTTAGTGAATCGATATTGTTTGACGAAGAATTTTCCAATATGCAAGAAGCTTTACATTTGTATTTTGATTCATTTGGTGATACGAAAGTTCTTTATGATCGTGACGCATTACTTACTTCCTTACTAAGTGGTCACGTGATCAGTTTTGTGAATGGCCATGTTCTTGCGTACAGTATTGACATGATTTTCTGGCAAACCCGTCAAGTGGATGCCCCTTCTAGTGAAAATGTCATCCGCGGGCCTAAAGAAGCGTTTGTGGAAGCATTTCGGGTTAATACAACACTCATTCGTCGAAGAATCAAAGATCCGAACTTACGTTTTGAGACTTATTTAATTGGCACTCGTTCAGAAACGACTGTTGTCGTGACCTACATTGCCGATATTGTGAATCCAAAAATATTAAAGGAATTACACGAGCGGATTGATCAAATCCATACAGATAGTATTCAAACGAGTGGTGAGCTTGAAGAGTTGATTCAAGATAATGCTAAAACCCCTTTTCCGAACGTATTCTCTTCGGAACGACCAGATACGATTTCCTCTCACGTCCTGGAAGGAAAAATCGCCATTATTGTAGATGGAAACCCTTTCGTCCTTGCTGTACCCGCGACATTCATTGATTTTATACATAGTGTTGAAGATTATACGCAGCGGGCAGATGTCGGCTCTCTTCTGAGGATTCTACGGCTCGTTTGTGTCTTCATTTCTTTATACGTACCGGCGCTTTACGTGGCGATCACGACGTATCATCAAGAATTGATCCCCTTTAATTTGATGGTCAGTTTAGCTGCTCAAAATGAAGGCACACCGTTTCCTACTGTATTGGAAGTACTCATTCTCGAAGTGCTATTTGAAATTATTCGCGAAGCAAGCATTCGCATGCCTGTACAAATTGGTACAGCCTTGTCCATCGTTGGTGCACTCGTTGTCGGTCAAGCGGTCGTGGAAGCAGGAATAATTTCTTCTTCGGTCGTCATCGTTGTCGCTGTGACTGCTATTGCTAGTTTTGTCTTTCCCATCTACAACATTAGCGTCCCTTTTCGCATTAACCGCTTTATCGTATTAGTGTTCGCTTCGCTTTTTGGCCTGTATGGGATTTTCTTATTTTCCATGCTCCTTCTCATTCATCTGAGCGGTCTGAAATCTTACGGTCTTCCGTACCTCGAGGGCTTAACGCCGTTTGTGAGACGTGATCAGCGGGATACAATTATTAGAATGCCAAAATGGATGTTAAATACCCGGCCTAGAATCGTTGCTAAAAACAACCGTACCCGTCAACAAACACCCGCGCCCAAACCGGAAAAGAACAGCTAAGGAGGAAAAACGATGCTCACTAAAAACACATTCATTGTTTTGCTTCTGCTAGCTAGTGTTTTGCTCACAGGATGCTGGGATCAGTGGGAACTTCGCGATTTATCTGTCGTTACCGGACTTGCGATTGACAAAGGAGAAAATGATGAATTCATACTGACGATGCAAGTCATTAACCCAAGCGAGATCGCCGCTCAAGAAGAAGGCAGTGGATTTACGGCAGCTCAAAATTACGAAACGCGAGCATCATCTATTCAAGAAGGATTTCGAAAGCTGACCCAACAAGCCCCTCGCCGTGGGTATTTTTCACATATTGCGGCACTGATCATTAGTGAGGAGGTCGCCAGTGAAGGTTTAAGTAATTTCCTTGATCACTTCTACCGTGATCATGAAATTCGCTCAGACTTCTTTCTTCTCATTGCTCGAGGAGAGTCAGCATCCGATATTCTTAGCTTGTTACCTCCCATTGAAGAACTTACGTCCGTAAACTTGAAGCATTCTCTTTTATATAGTGAAAACAGTTATACCGCCGTAAAAGGGGTTACGCTGGATGATCTTTTTGAAGACCTTGCAGCAAGAGGCATTGATCCTGTTATGGAAGGGGTGTCAACGAGCGGGGATGTCGCCACGGGAAAATCAATCGAAAATCGTGAGTCAGTGAAACCGAGTGCTTATTTGTATGTAGGTCACTCTGGTTTTTTCAAGGCCGATCGATTCGTAGGTTGGCTAGATGAAGATGAAGTGAAAGGATACAACTATGTGATGAGTGAAAATCAAGATACACCGGAGACCCTCTCCTGCCCAGATGATGGCACCTTTGTCCTGGAGACGCAAAGCATCGAACCCAATATTAGTGTCCACTCAGGTAATTCCCCGAAAATTAACATTGATATCAAAATTCATAGCACACTTTCAGAGATGAATTGTGAAGGAATTGATGTTGAGAAGAAGGAGTCAAAACAACTGATGGAGGGCATTATGAATGACAAAGTCGAGGCGCTCGTCAATATAGCTATCCAAAAATCAAAAGAAGAACGTGTAGATATTTTTGGGTTAGGCCGAGAAGTCTATCGCCAAAAACCTCGTCTATGGGAAGAATTAAAGAGCGAGTGGTACACACATTTAGCTGAAATTCCTGTCCATGTGAACGTGAATACAGAGGTTGTAGGGTCAGGGGATGTGAATAATACGTTTAATGTTCGGGATTATATCGATGACGATTAAAATAATTGGCGTGATCATAGGGGCAATCATACTGTACTTGGCACAAAGACAACAGCTTGTGAATAAAGAGGACCCTCGACTGCATCCTACTTTTATTGTGATGCTTAGTGTAACAACTGTTTTCGTTTTGCTCTATGTTGCTGACGTGAATATCCCGAGCTTTACACGTTTACTGAGCAACTTGGCGATTACTTGGTAGAAAGGATGTTGAAGATGACGACACCAACGATTAGTTCGAATCAATTCCGCTCGATTGTCATTTATACGACGTGTGGCACGGCTTTGTTGAGCTTACCGACCACACTTGCCAACATCGTTTCTCAAGATGCATGGTGGATTCCCCTCGTCTCACTACTATTAGGGTTTCCATATGTTTTGCTCATCATTTTATTTGGACGTTGGTTCCCAAATGATACATTTGTCATAATGCTCACGAGGTTGTTCGGAACGTGGTTCGGTAAAATTGCAGGTGTGCTTTTTCTACTTCTACCATTTCTCTCTGCACCTCACCACCTCCATTTTTTCACTCAATTCATTATGACTCACTTTTTTCGTGACACCCCATCAATTATTCTTACAGCCTCTTTCATGGCAGTTGTCACCGTCGCTGTGTACCGTGACATTGAAGTTATCGGACGCGCAAGTGAGCTCACGATGTTTATCTTTATTTTTTCTGTGCTATTGTTTTCGGTGTTTGTTATTCAAGACGTGGATACTTCGTACTTAAAACCGATGTTTCAGAACGAACCACGAACATATGTAGAAACAATTTTATTTATGAATTCAAGAATTGTCGCTGTACATATGATCATTCTACTCGTTTTGTTTCCACGAAATATTCAAGATAAACGAAAAGCTGAACATGCTCTTATTAGCGGATATATTATCGCTTGTCTGCTTTTGTTTATAACTGTATTTTTGTCGATTACGATATTGGGGCCTGAGCTAACTAAAATCCAACTGTACACCGGTTTCAAGCTCGGTCAACGTGTAGAAATCGCAGGAATAATTGAACGTTTGGAATCGTTTCTGTATGTCATCTTTTTCATTACGCTCTTCTTTAAACTAGCCATCTATTTATATGCAACGTCGTTTAGCTTTGCCAATATCATCGGTATACGCAACCATGAACCTTTAGCCATTCCATTTGGAATTCTAATTACAGTTCTATCCATGACCGAGTTTAAAAGTATGATCGATGATAGTGACTTTTATTTTTTAGGTTCTTTATACTTGATCATCCCGATTGCTTACATAATCCCAGCACTCATGCTTATTACTGGAATTATTAAGCGTGCGCGCGCCAATGAGCCCATCATTCCTAAACAAGCCTCTGAAGCAAACACACAAAATCACCATGACCTGTGACAAGTGGTGCACGATCAAAACCAATCCATTGAAAGTGAAACACAAGCCCTGTTTCTGCCCCACCTCCACTCGGAGAGTGGCTCCAGCGATCTGGCAAATTCGGGCAGGAAAAATGATAGAAAAACCGTTCTTCAGTCTGCCCATCAGCACGTTGCCACTTATCTTGAGCGAGGAACACCGGAGGGGGTAGCGACTGAATACCTGTCTCTTCAATACATTCCCTCACTGCGGCATCTATGACCTCTTCACCGGACTCGACAGTTCCTTTTGGAACTTGTATACCCGCATGAAGTGAATTCTGGGTGAACACAAGTAAATGATCACCTTTTGTAACGTAGGCATACACCTTTCTGATTAATAACGCCCCCTCTACAGCTTTGTCGAAATCGTGCACTCTTCCAAACTAGGTACAGCAAATGTTGGTGGGTCATTTTTGTTCATTGCATCTGTCTTACGGGTAACGCCAGTATCGACATGAAGGGTATCAATCTTAGCCCGAATGCCTGTGAGAATATCGGTGTCATAGTTGTCACCAACGAGCAACGTTTCATCATACGACGTCCCAAGCCGCTGAATCGCCTGATCAACAATCCATGACTCAGGCTTCCCAACAACGATGGCTCGTTTTCCGCCTGCCACTTCAATGGCCGCGAGGATGGATCCATTTCCAGGACTCATTCCCCGCTCAGTAGGGATGACCCGGTCACCATTTGTAGCGAGCAGTACTGCTCCTTTTTGAATAGCAAATGCCGCCGTTTCAAGCTTCTCGAAAGTAAACGTCCGGTCAATTCCGACAATCACCGCTTCCACATCTGTGTCACTTTCTTCTACCCCAGCATGGTAAATCGCCGTCTTCAGACCCTTCTCACCAATGACATACGCGCGCTTAATCTGTTTAGAATCCACATAGTCACCCATCGCCATCGCACTCGTATATACCGTTTTTGGATGCGCTGGCACCCCCATTAGCTGTAATTTCTCGACAACCTCTTCGGTAGTTTTTGATGAATTGTTCGTGAGAAACATATACTTCTTACCGGCCGCTTCTAATCGTTGAACAAAGGCACGGGCTTCTGGAATAACCGTGTTGCCACGATAGATTGTACCATCAAGATCGAGAAGAAACCCTTTGTGATCAAAAATCATTCGCTTCCCTCATTGTCTGGCAAGAAGGCGCTAACAGGCCCTAGTTCACGATCAAGGTACTCCGTCACTCTTGAAGAATACTCTTTTAACGCTTGCTGCTCACCTTGAATGACCGCATGCAATTTGATGTGATCAATATCAAGATAGTCTTCGACCAGCACTTTTCGAAACGCCAGTACTTTTTGCAAAGAAGCTGCCTCTTCACTAGAGATCACACGTTCATCTTCTAATATATCGAGTATGTCGCTATAACTTCCCGGGTCACGCATAATAAATCCATCGATCATTTGATTACCAACATCGAGCATCGCTTCAATATATCCTTGCGTGATTCGTTCAAGAGCAAGCTCATCCACTGCCCCTTCCCACGATGGTTGGCTACGAAACGTTTCCATAAGTCGGTCCATATAGCGAAGTCTTCTGTAAATAAGTTTTCTGTCTACAAAATACATTTTTTTACCTCCTGTTCATCCTTATTATAAAACAGCCGTTTCCGAGAAGAAAGCTGAATAAATGGAGACAAACGTGACCATGCTAACACGAAGGAGATGGTCAATTGTGGATGATAAAGAGCGAAAGTATGAAGACTTTGAAAGTGTAGAATCCATTGATCACGATATCATTCCAGAAGACTTACCAGAAGGACCTTACGGGGCACCTGTTGATAAGCCACTCGGAAAGACCGAGCCGTGGGAGCCAGGTCAGCATGCAAAAAGTGCATTCATATATGAAAACCGCGAACTGCATGCCGGTAGAGAGCGGAAAGACCCGAATGCCCATGATCCCCATTCAAAAAAACGAGGAGACGAAGCCGATTAGGCTTCGTCTTTTATCGTATTCAGTCATTTAACCGCCCATAGGCTGCTTCGAGTGATTTTTAATTATATAATGAGATTGAGTGACATAAGTTAAACTTTTGATTTTCACGGAGTGAAACTGATCACGCCACATGATCGGCAACACACGTCATCCAAGTATATGAAGAGGTTTTATTTTGAGCTGCTCTCTACTGCGGTTGACATGCCTGCTCATTTTGAGGTATTTTAGGAGATCCGTGATCTAGATCGCATCTGAAACGATCTAGATAAGTTGAACGAAAGAATTTCTTCAAGAACCAATGGTAAGCTTGGTAAAGTGGAAACCATGCTCGAGTTGGGGAATTCGCAAGAAAAACGGTCTATTCTCATAAACTAGGGAACAGAATGAGCAAACTAGGGAACAGATTACCGAGTCACCTGTACATCCCCGCCCCGAAGTACCCACAAGACGTCGGCGCGAGCCGACATGTTGATGGCACTTCAGCCTGGAATCGGCGCTAAAATCGACCAAAAGCGAAAACTTGCGCGCAGGTGGGTAAACTAGCGCACAGAATGGTCGTTCGTCTTGCCCGCATGTGCCGCCACCCCCTGCGGCAACGGTTCCAGAGAACCCTCCTCTGCATTTCCAAGCCAAAGGCGCCGACAAGTTGCTCGCTTATGGGCATTGAATCTGCGCTCCAGTTGGAACAAACTGCGCAAGTTTAGCGGAATGAACCCCAAAATCGTTAAACTAGGCAAACTTGCGCGTAGAACGTGTAAACTTGCGCGCAAAATGGCAGTCCACACCGGGCGATCCCTCCCACCCAAAGCCCAACTGCGCAAATCAGGAAAACGTTGTGTTCATTCTATATAGATCACTTTTGAACACCACCGTTAACCTCTTAATGAAAGATCTATGAACGTTCATTTCTACATTGAACGTGAACCCTGTTTATACATGTAAAGACCTCATGAGCTAGCAACCATCATCGGCACCAGAGGTGCCGATGACAACCCGAACAGTCTTCGGTGCGGCTCGTGTTGACGTCCGGTTGACCCTTTGTAAAGGAAAAGAGCGGTGGAATTTCTTACACCATACGTATGGAGAGGTGGGCTTATGCTGTTGCAACCTCAGGGACAGTTCAACGTATCTCGATCGTTTTTCGCTGCCTACGTATCGCCTCGGCGTTCCATAAAATGAATTCCAAGTGCGGTAAATGTGCAACCAATAAACACGAGAATGGAGACGGGCAAGAGAAACTCATCAAAGCTCCAATCATAAAGTGTCACGCCGTACAATAGTTCCATTCCATAGCGAACGGGTGAAAGATACGACAGTGCATACATAAAGTCCCCGGTCACATGCAAAGGCCAAAACGCCCCTCCAAGCATCCCACTTCCCATCGCAAAAAGCATCACTAACCCGCTTAGTTGTGTAAGATTCGTAATTAAGCTGCTCAAAAAGATCCCGACCGCCATCACGGCAAACAGATACGGTATCACGGCAATATACGTTAACCAATACCCACCGTAAAATGGGAAATCGAATAGGTAATGAAAGATCGTTAAGGCGGTCATCACTTGAACATAGCCAATAAGAAAGACAACGAGCAAATAAGAACTGTAGATACTCCACTTCGAGCTCGGTGATAAGATAATGCGGTCCCAAATGCGACGACTACGCAATTGCAATATGTCACTAACTGAAAACGCGATCGTGTAAATGACGAAAAATAGTGCCCAACCAAACATATTTTTGACCGTATTATTAAATGGCTCGCTATTGTCTATTCCAATATAGGACGTTTCCACTTCAAACACGGAATCCAGCGCTTCCATCTTTTCAACCGTCTCACCTGTCAGGCTGGTCATTATATAAAACTGATCCAATACTGGCGCTACGCTCATTTCCGTCATGGATGGTGTCGTGAACGGCTCCACAATATAATCATCTTCATACAACCCAAAGATCGCATCCACTGTCTGCCTCGTTCGAACAATCTCTCGTTCTTCCTGGGACAAGATTTCAAAACTTACCTCATCAGTAAACGACTGCAATTGTTCGACTTTCGACTGGAAAAACGCTTCTTCCATCGACTCATTGTACACAAATGCAGAAGTACGTTCTGTCTCTTCTAGACCGGTAACCGTTGCAAACAATATGGTCACAAATAACATTGCGAGTAGCGTCCACGGGTTTCGAACCGTCAACAGTGTCAGTTGCCACAAAATTCCTCTCATCGTCTCTGCTCCTTTCTTCGCATCAAGGCTGACGCAATTAGCGTACACACGATTCCAAAGAGCAATAAATATACGAAGGAAGAAGCCATCGTCTGGATTGCAAAGCCTTGTTTTGCTTGTAGGAGAACGGTCAAGCCGCTTCCATTCGGCATGAACTGGCCGATTTGGGCGAAGATTGGAGCGATCATAGCTGTATCAAAAAAGTTCCCTCCTAGAAGGCCCATCGCTACAAAAATAAACGAACTAATTACAGAGATAGACTGCTCCGTTCCGTATGCCAGGGAGAGAGCTACAATCAGTGCACTTAATCCGCCAATGGCTAAACTAAACACACTCAACGCAAGTATAAAAACCGGAAGGGATGCTACTTTAAATCCAAAAAACAAACCGGCAATTGTAAAAATCACTGTCAATTGTCCTAAGGTTAGCATTGTTCCAGTCCATACACGACTCCCAATAAATGAACCGAGTGTCACGTTAGAAACGACCATCCGATCCAATGTCAGATTCTGCTTATCTCGAATCGCAAAGTTTGCCATCGTTGATGCTACATAGAGACTAAAAAACACGGTGAACGATACGACTGAATACTCAAACATCGATATGCTTTCGTATTCCACTTCGGCGGTTTCTCCAGCTGGCATATAGTCCTCTACTGCACCGTCTTCACCAATTGCCACGTGAAATTGATAATAGAAAATAAACTGTTCGACCCACTCCGCAACCTCTGTTGCCCCTTCGTTCACTTCTACATTGACCCTAATCTCTGGTTGACGAGCATCGGTTGTTTCATCAAAGAAAACCCGCTCCCACACCATTTCACGATAATCTTGTGGAAAAGAAATAATGAGTGCATAATCAGAAACATCGACCTCATTTAGACGGGTGTACGTTTGAACATGAATCATATCAGCAAGTTCATCTGTATGAAAAAAACCATCCACCAAACTATCTGGAAGAGAAAGGGAGTTCGCGGAAGTAAGAATCGCTCGGTCCACCTCTGGATGGCGTGCAGCAAACGATTCGAGTGCATCATCTAACTGACGTTCATCTACGACAGCAACGTTCATTGATTGGAGTTGCCATCCGTCCTCATTGCCACCAATCATGTGAATAACGGTGATGACGATGAGCGGAACGAGAAGTAACAGGAGCCAGATGCTTCTCGTTGCTTTGAAGGAAAGGAATTCTTTTTGTACTAGTGCCCACATGATCGTACCCTCCTAATCCCTGAGCTTGCGCCCGGTCAGATGCAAAAACACATCTTCCAGTGTGGATTCTTTTGCGAGCACTCCATTCACACGTATATGATTCTCAGTAATCACGTGCATTAGATCCTGAAACAAGGGGTTCCGATTGCTTGTCACGATGATTCCATCATCTGTTTTGACAAGATTTTTGATCTGCTTTTCTTGCTGGAGCAATTCGTACAGCTTTTCTTTACCTTCTTGCACATGAACTTCATACGTACTGCCACTTCCAAGAATCTGCTTGATTTCTTCTTTATTTCCAGATGCAATGACTTCCCCTCGGTCCATAACATACAAACGATCACAAATAAACTCCACTTCTTCCATATAATGGCTCGTATACAATATCGCCATCCCTTGCTCTTGTTGCAACGTTTTCATTAAATCCAACAGATGTCGTCTTGATTGAGGGTCTACACCGACCGTTGGCTCATCAAGGAATACGTATTCTGGCCGATGGACGAGTGCACACGCAAGGTTTAAACGGCGCTTCATTCCCCCTGAAAATGTCTCCACCTTTTCCTTTTTCTTTTCTTCCAGTCCAACATCTTGAATAAGCCGAGCAATTGTTTGTTTACTTTCTTGTTTGGAAACCTTATGTATTTTTGCAAAAAAATTCAGATTTTCTTCAGCGGTCAATTCAGGAAACAAAGCAATATCTTGTGGAACAACCCCAATTCGAGCGCGATATTTTTTTAAATTTTTTCTCACATCCACCCCATTGATACACACTTGCCCTGTTGTTGTTTGAATGAGCGAAGCGAGCATTGAAATTGCCGTTGTTTTCCCTGCACCGTTCGGTCCTAAAAGTCCAACGGCTTCACCTTTTTCTATATGAAAGTTCAACCCTTTGACCGCTTTCGTCTGCTTGTAGCTCTTCGTAGCTTCAATCATTTCAATCATGCTCATCACCTCTATCACTTACAGTACACGATTTCACAACAAATCAAGAGTATCTACAGTCATTTCTTGCAAGTGACCAGAGTCACTTTTTGTCATTCCAGTAGGGTCAGGAAAAATAAATGTCCAAGCCATACTTGTTTTTGGAAGGACGTGCACATGGAAATGACCTTTCGCAATCGGTTTATTATCTTGAACAAAAGCGAGCATTTGTCGTATCCAAGGAGTCTGGGTTTCATTTTGAATGAGTGCAGAAACGAGCAGCTCACCTTTATGGTTTATGGCGACACGAAAAACAGTATATGGTTTTCGCGGTGTACAAGTAAACAGTTTTTCAACATGTTTGCGATCTTCGATCGAAATGGTCTTCTCCCATGCAGGATGCCAGTAGAGTGTTTGTTCCATCCAATAAACACCTCCTCTGACAACTAGTATATCAAAATATTATCCGCAGATAACTATTCTAAATATTCATCATAATCGGCATAATCTATTGACTTTTTAGATGCGGAGTACTATCTTTAAGGTGAATAATAATTTTAAAATGGGGGGCTTGAGATGAAATATATACACAGCTCATCAAAATGGTGGATGCTCGCATCCGCAGCATTGCTGCTCGCTGCTTGTGGTGATGATACGGAGGAAGAGGCTACTGGCGGTGACGACCCAGATGACTCTGCTGAAAACGGCGGAGAAGAGGGTGGGGAAATTTCAGGAGATCTTGAAATTCAATATTTCGTCGGTGGCTACGGAGATTCGTGGTGGAAAGAAATTATTAGTGATTTTGAGGCTGAATACCCTGATGTAACAGTCATTGAACACGCTGGACCAAACATTAATGACGAAATGAGAACGCGGTGGATTTCAGATGATCCGCCAGATGTTGTTTATATTGATGGTGCTGGTTCTAGTGAAACGCAGATGATCGAGGATAACCAATTAATGGACCTTACGGATTGGCTAGATGATGTTGAACTTGAAGATGGATCTGCGCTGCTAGATAACTTCATCGTAGAACCGAACCGTCATGACGGTCAAATTTACACGTTGCCGCTCGTCTTTGATACGTGGGGAACATGGTACAACGCTGGACATTTTGAAGCCGAAGGCTATGAAGTACCTACAGATTTTGATCACTTTATGGAAGTGATGGGTGATGTTCAAGCAAATGAAGACATTTCTCCTTTCGTGACTACTGGTCAACATCCATACTATTTCTTGCGCGGGATGCTCTATCCAGCTTTTGCTTCTGTAGGTGGGGATGAACTACTTGCCGATATTGTTACAGGTGCAGAAGGTGCGTGGGAAACACCTGAAGTTGTCGAAATCATGGAAAATGTTGAACAGATGCAAACAGAAGGATTTTTCGACTCTGGGCTTGGCGCGTTTAACCATACCCAGTCGCAAATGAATTTCATTCTTGGTGACAATGCCTTCATCCCGGTTGGTTTCTGGTTGCCAAACGAAATGGCAAACGACACACCAGATGATTTTGAATTTGGGTTCATTCCTTCACCAATGCAAGCCGCAGGTGAACCATATCGTGTCGTGCCAGATTTACGTCCACTTGCTATCGCTGAAAATGCAGAGAATCCAGATGCAGCAAAAGCGTTTGTTGATTTCGCCTTTAATCGTGAATACGGTGAACTGTTCTCCGAGCATACCGGAGCGATGGTTAACATTACTGACATTGACTTAGATGGTAATGAAAATGTACCAGATTATCTCATATCCGCGAATGAAATGATTAACGACGAGTCACAAGTTCAAATTAACCAGCTTCCACACCCAATGAGTGCTGATTTGGAGCAACCGATCAGTGACGCACTCGTCTCATTGATGACCGGAAACATTGGTGCTGCCGAGTTTATTGAAAGCGCAGAAGCAGCAGCCGCTAGTTACCGTTAATACAAACATCAAAAGGATGTAGTGATGACGATGCACTACATCCTTTTGTACATATCCGTACGATTTTTGAAAAGAGGTGATCACCATGGTGCAACCAAAAAGTCAGCGTTACTTATTTTTAGCCTTTTGTATCGTTCCAACGCTCGTTCTTTTTATGATTTTTACGATCTACCGATGTTAAACGGGTTGTATCTCTCCTTCTTTGAATGGTCTGGTTCAGCAGGAGGTCGCACATTTATCGGTCTTGATAATTACGTGCAACTATTCAATGACAGCATTATTCCTCGCACCATCTGGCATGATTACTTTCTAGTGATTACAAAAGTATTCGGCATTATGATCCTGGCAACATTTTTTGCCGTTGCTCTTACTCAGTTAAGGCTGCGAGAGGCACCTTTTTACCGAGTCATTTTCTTCTTTCCAAATATTATGAGTGTTGTAGTCGTCGGGATTCTTTGGTCATTTATTTACAATCCGTCACTCGGGATCGTAAATTCTGGTTTGGAAGCCGTCGGCCTTGAAAATTGGACTCAACCTTGGCTTGGTAGCGAGACGTGGGCTCTTCCGAGCTTGGTTCTACCTTCTGTATGGGCAGGAATTGGTTTATTCATGCTCATGATGATGGCGGGAATTTTGAACGTACCGAAAAATACGTATGAAGCAGCACGGATCGATGGTGCAAATGAATGGCAACAATTTTGGAAAGTGACGATGCCTCTTATTTGGCCACAAATTAAAAATTCCATTCTTTACATCGTCATTACCACTCTGAACGGATCATTCATCCTCGTTCAAGTGATGACGCAAGGTGGACCGAACAATTCAACGCACGTGATGGGTTCGTACTTATACCAGCAAGCCTTCAATCAGTATAACTTTGGATACGGGGCGACCATCGGTGTTATGATTCTCATTTTGTCTCTCATTACTATTATGATTCTACAATTCTTCTTACGTCGTGAGAAAGTCGAATACTAGGGGGGATCTCATGCAGACAGCGACAGAACAAAACAAGAAAACCAATCAGAGCTTCAAACATACACTCGCTCGTGCAGGCATTCGAATCCCACTCATTCTTTGGTCCATTGTCGTTCTTTATCCACTCGCCTGGATGATTGTTGGGGCATTCAAATCCAATGCAGAGATTTACGCTTCTCCTTGGGGGTTACCGGAGACGTGGAACATCCAAAACTTCGCAGATGCTTGGGTAAATTACGAAATAGGGAGTGCATTTTTAAACAGCTTTCTCGTCACCGGTGGTGGAACTTTACTTACAATCGCTCTTGCCCTGCCTACATCGTATGCGCTAGAACGCCTGCGCTTTTATGGACGGATGCCACTGTATTACATGTATATTGCCGCTATGCTCATTCCTGTTGTACTCGGCTGGATTCCGTTATTTTTCATTCTTGGGAACTTAAATCTACTCGATAGTTTACTTGGGCTCACCATTGTGTACGCTGTGAGTCAAGTTCCATTCAGTGTATTTATACTGACAGGTTTTATGAGTTCATTCCCTAAAGAGTTGGAAGAATCAGCGGCGATTGATGGGTTATCGCCGTACGGCACGTTATGGAAGGTCGTTACCCTCTTACGATGTCGGGAATCATTACGGTGTCGATTATGAATGCGATCATTTTTTGGAATGAGTATTTTATGGCACTCATCTTTTTACAATCAAGTGAAAACTACACGCTCGGTCTTGCGATGGACTTGATGAATAGTGAAGCGCAATACACGAATGCGTGGGGAACGCTGTTTGCTGGTCTCACCATTTCGATTATTCCAGTCATCATCTTATACAGTGTGTTCCAACGCAGAATCACTAAAGGGATGACAGAAGGCGCGGTTAAAGGGTAAAAGATGATGTCTAAACGAGAAAGGAGGCTTCTGGGTGTTGATGACGAGGCAATACGGCAATAACACAACGTAAATGAAACGAAAAAGGGAGGATGAAATAATGAGAAAAGGAATGCGACAATTGGCGTCACTCGGTCTCATTGGAGCGCTTGTGCTTTCCAGTTGGGCTACACCTACGACGTCCATTGCCAATGATGGAAAAAAAGACTTTGTTCTCTATGAAAATCTTGATGAAGCTACCATTGAAGTGACGGATCATGTTCAGTTAACAGGGATGAACGTCTATTCAGATGGCCACTTTACACTTGCCGACCCTGAAGATGTTGAATGGACATCCACAAACAGAAATGTGGCAACTGTTGATGACACTGGCCGGGTTGAGTGGACGGGACAACCGGGTCGCACATACATTCGAGCAACGAATGGCAATTATTCAGATCGCATTGCCGTACACAATCGCCCTAACCAAGACGTCCCAGATGTGATTAAATGGTCCGGTGGTGAACGTCATGATCTCGTCTCCCACGCCATTAATAACATGACGATGGAAGAAAAAGTTGGGCAAATGCTCATGCCAGACTTTAGAAACTATGACGGAGCCAATGTCACAGAGATGCTTCCTGAAATTGAACAATTGGTACAAGAATACCACCTCGGTGGTGTGATTTTGTTTCGGGAAAACGTCGTGACCACGGAGCAAACCGCACGTCTCGTCGCTGATTATCAAGCGGCTTCTGACAAGTACGGACTGCTCATGACGATTGACCAAGAAGGCGGCATCGTTACTCGCCTCCAGTCAGGAACTGACATGCCAGGGAATATGGCGTTAGGTGCTGGACAAGATGTTGATACGACACGAGCCGTTGGACAAGCCATCGGGAATGAACTTGCTTCTTTAGGCGTGAACATGAACCTCGCTCCAACGTTAGATGTAAACAACAATCCAGACAACCCTGTGATTGGTGTTCGTTCATTTGGGGAAGACCCGAAGCTCGTGTCTGAACACGGCGTAGCATACATTGAGGGTGTGCAAAATGCCGGTGTCGGCGTTTCAGCAAAACACTTCCCTGGACATGGGGATACCGATGTGGACTCGCACCTTGGCCTTCCTTCGGTCCCTCATGATCGTGAACGCTTGTTTGACGTCGAACTGGCACCATTCCAAGCAGCGATTGACCACGGTGTTGATTCGATTATGACCGCACATATGACATTACCTGAAATTGATGATACGACGGTCATTTCCGAAAAAACGGGCGAAGAAATTACATTGCCAGCAACCCTCTCTTATGAAGTATTAACCGGTCTTATCCGAGAAGAAATGGGTTATGATGGCATTGTTTATACCGATGCACTGAACATGAATGCGATTGCTGATCATTTTGGTCCGGTTGATGCATCGATCCGAGCTATTCAAGCAGGCTCAGACATTGTGCTTATGCCTGTCGGCCTTAGCGATGTTGCGGAAGGGATCTATGAAGCAGTCAACGAAGGTGACATTAGCATCGAGCGCATTGAACAATCAGTGGAGCGCATTCTTACGTTAAAGCTTGAGCGTGGCATCATTAAAGAAGAAGCGCCAGCGCCTATTGAAGATGTTATTGAAAACGCTGAGCGTGTCGTTGGCTCTGTTGAACACCAAAAAGTTCAAAAACAAGCCGCGGAAAAAAGCATTACGGTTGTGAAAAATGATGACAACATTTTACCACTTCAACCTGAAAGCGACGAGCAAATCGCTGTTGTATCAAATAATTATCTCGAAGAACTCGAAGCTTCAATCTCCCCTCTTCACAACAACGTCGATTACATCGAGCTTGGTAGTGACGGGCTAACGGAAGAGAATTGGGAGACGATCAATTCAGCTGATTATGTAATTGCAGCGACCACTTCGGCAACAAATGCAGATCGTGATGCCAGTCACCCGCAAATTCAGATGGTGAATGAAATTCAAGAAAATGCTGATGCTTCGGTAATTGCACTTGGGGTCAGAAACCCATACGACATTATGGCTTATCCAAATGTAGATGCTTATGTTGCGCAGTACAGCTTTAGAGATGCTAGCTTTACAGCTTCGGCTAGGGCGATCTTTGGGCGATTGGGTCCGACAGGGAAACTGCCTGTTACGATACCGACAATTGATGGAGACGATGTCCTGTACGAAGCAGGTCACGGCCTTACGTATGATGAGGTTGAACAGCCTGAGGCTTTCCAACTTGGTGTTGACGCTTTACTTGACAACCTCGACGTTTTGGAAGATAAGCGTATCGGAATTGTGACGAACCCAACTGGTGTAACACAAGATTTAGACAACATCGTTGATGTTCTCGTTGCTGAAGAGGACTTAAACGTCACGTCATTGTACGGACCAGAACATGGGATTCGCGGCGATGCACAAGCGGGTGACTATGTTGAGTTTTATATCGATGAAGAAACTGGATTACCTGTGTATAGCTTGTACGGAGAAACACAAAAGCCAACACCGGAAATGCTCGAAGACGTTGATGTACTTCTCTTTGATATTCAAGATGTAGGCACTCGTTTCTATACGTATATTTATACGATGGCTTACCTTCTTGAAGCTGCACAAGAAAATGATAAAGAAGTGATTGTGCTCGATCGTCCGAATCCTATTAACGGCGTTGATGTTGAAGGACCGGTTCTTGAAGCACCACAATACACTTCTTTTATTGGGAATTATCCAATTCCAACACGCCACGGTATGACCGTCGGTGAACTTGCTCATTACTTCAATGATGAACATGACATCGGTGCCGACCTTACGGTGATGGAGATGGAGAATTACGATCGCAGCTTGTATTTTGATGAGACTGAGCTGCATTGGGTCATGCCATCCCCTAACATGCCAACTGTTGAAACAGCGGTCGTTTATCCAGCCACTGGTATCATTGAAGGAACAAATCTGTCTGAAGGCCGAGGCACGACAAAACCGTTCCAGTTGCTCGGCGCACCTTATGTGAACAGCACTGAACTTGCGGCAGAGCTTAACAGCTTAGGCTTAGACGGGGTACTTTTCAGAGCAGCATCATTCACACCGATGTTCTCTAAACATGCAGGCACTCTATCACACGGTGTTGAAGTCCACATTACAGATCGTGATGCATACGAATCCGTCACAACGGGTCTTCACATTGTGAAAACCATTCATGACCTGTACCCTGACAGCTATCAATTCCAACCAGAAGGTGGAGACGGCATCTCTTTCTTTGACCGCTTACTCGGCAATGGCTGGATCCGAGACGCCATCCAAGATGGCACCACCGTTGAAGAAATGGAAAACGCTTGGCAAGAAGACTTAGAAACGTTTAAAGATACTCGCGAATCGTACTTGATTTATTAGAATTCTATATAGAATGAACGTAACATTTTCCTAATTGCGCAGTTTATTGTTGCTTTCCACTGCAGGAGAATGCTTGTACTCCGGAGTACAAGTGCAACATCGGTGGTCAAAAGGCGACCACCGTGTTTTCTATGTACTCCAGAGCACATGGGCAACACCGGTGGCCAAAAGACGCCCAACGTGTTTTCTTGACACTCCAGAGCATAAGAGCAACACGGTTCACGTTTCTGGCCTGCTAGTCACGGTGTGGAAAGAAACCCAAATGCCCCATATATTCATTTACGTGACACTTGGGAAAGAAAAATCATCATTTTAAACGTGAATGCGCACATAAACGGAGTCAACGGTTACAAATCTAAATATATGTGACCGTTGAGGGCCGAAAGTGCACGGTTTAAAGGCCAAATTGTCACATAAGTGCTAGGAGATTACACGCTTGCGTCAGGTGGTGACCATCGGTTACGTCTTTTAACCATTCAGCAAGCGTCTTCCGTGTTTCCCACAACCCTTGCAGTAACGAACAACGATCGACATCGAAGTGAGATGAACTTCAACAGACGATCGGTAGGCGTTTGCCTGTAAAAACCGATTTCGGTCAACGGATTCAGTGAATTTCTTTGGTTTAACCTATATAGTAAATAAACAAAACGCTAAGGTGGGCATGACCCTCCTTAGCCGTTTTGTTGCATGTTGACCTACAAGCTCCCACGCATGAGCGCGGAATTACCTAGTATCTTTTACAAACGCTTCAACGCATCTGCAATGTCGTCAGTTCCAGAAATCATGTCGAAATCTTTGCCGATCGTTCCTTCATCTTTTAATGAGGCGAGAATCGTTTCGGCAACGTCTTCACGAGGAATTTCTCCACGCTCAACCTCTTTCGCCACTTTGATTTGACCATTGCCACGATCATTTGTCAGTCCACCTGGACGAATGACCGTGTAGTCTAGACCGCTACGCATTAACCATTCATCTGCATAGTGTTTGGCTGCACTGTAATACGGGGCTTTTGACATCCATTTGTTGCGATCATATACACCAATTGCACTAACGATAACGAATCGCTTCACACCTGCACGCTCTGCTGCCTCCATTGATTTGATCGCACCGTCCATGTCAATCATCATCGTCTTGTCAGCGCCAGTGTGCCCTCCAGAACCGGCGGCAAATACTACGGCATCTTTACCTTTAGCCGCTGCGGCTATGTCCTCCACCTGACCTTCAAGGTCTTGTAGCACCGTTTCAGCACCCATATCTTGAAATGCTTTTACTTGCTCTTCTTTTCGCACCATCGCTGTTGGCGTAAAGACGTCGTCGTTTACCATCTTCTCCACAGTTTGCTTTCCGATCTGTCCGTTTGCACCTACAATGAGTACTTTCATGTATGTGAACACTCCTTAATGTAATAATCATGTTCACTATGTAATGTACCCGCCCTTCTCTGTGGACAAACATGCGCTTAAAAGATGCTATTCTTCAACGCGAAAATCGCTAGCTGTGTTCGGTCTCTCAAATCCAATTTCGTGAGCAAATAACTAACGTTATTTTTGATTGTGCCAATACTTAGAAACATTTCTTCGGAAATTTCGCGATTGCTTTTCCCTTCTCCAATGAGCCTGAGTATCTCTACCTCTTTCGCACTTAACTGAGCTAGTTCTTTGGCGGGTACACGTGATGGTTCCCTTTCCAATAGTTTTGGCATCACAGAAGCCGCCACCTCACCATCAATGACGACCTGACCCGTTTGTGCTCCTTGAATGGCATCAATGAGCCGGTCTTCATTTGCATCTTTTAGGAGGTAACCAACGGCTCCATATTTGAGTGCTTCGATGGCGTACTCATCATCTGCAAACGTCGTCAACATGATAATTTTACTGCTCGGGTCTTGCTCTCGAATTCGTTTTGTCGCTTCCAAGCCCGTCATTTGAGGCATACGTATATCCATTAGCACAACATCAATTGATTGACTTTGGAATTGCTTGATCGCTTCAACACCAGTTGCCGCTTCGATGACGGTATAGTCGGAATGAGTTTCAATCATCATCCGAATCCCTTTCCTTACGAGCGTTTGGTCCTCTGCAATGAGAATCACGCCCATGCCCTCTCCTCCGCTTCTACATTTGGAATTGTAAAGCTTCCTTCAATCACAAAATGGTCGTCTTGATAGCCGCTTAAGAAGGTTCCACCAAGCGCCTCGAAACGTTCCCTCAATTGGCGCAAACCAAAACCTTCTGAAAACACCGAGTGATCTTTCGCACCGCTTTTCACACGCACTACATACCGACGAGCTCCTAACACTTCAAAGGTGATATCCACCTGTTTTGAATAAGCATGACGCATCGCATTCGTGAGCCCCTCTTGTACAAATCGATAAATAGTGACTGATTGCTCTTCGGTAAGCGGAACCGATAACACACCGCCTTTTGTCGTAAAAGAAATCTTCATGAGCGACTCTGCTTCTAGTTTTCGAATCAGCTGAATGATCATCCCTAATCCTTTTGGTTGATCACTCTTCAATTCGTGTACAGATGCGCGCATTTGCGATAGACTCTCTGAAGCTAACGCCGACGCTACTTGCACTTCTTCCGGTGCCTCATTGCGCAACTCCAGCATTTTTAATTGCATTAAAAGGGCTGTCAAATTATGGCCGACGGAGTCATGCATTTCACGGGCAATTCGCGCACGCTCGTCTTGCTTCACTGTGTCTTCAGCCTCAATCACTTGTCGTTTTTCCCGTCGGTATAAAACGAGCACATCTTGAAGCCCTTCCTCCTTTTCTCTTAGCTTTTTCGTATGTAACACGAGAAGCAAAAGCACGGTTGCATACAACCCATAAAACAGGAAATTTATGGAAGACAATAAAACCGGAATGGTTATGAATGACAAAAGAACCGCCATCGTTTTTACGGTTGCACCCGTGTGTAACGCATAGAACACTAGACCGGTGAAAGGCAATAGCCAGTACAGATCCGTTTCACCAGGAAGCCATTGCATGACAATGGCAGCGAGAAGGTGCACGAAAACAAATACACTTTTTGGCACAGGTAAATCCCATAAAATAAAGCTCGTCACCACCGCTGCACTTGCAAACCAAAACAGGGCGACGTCACGATTTGAGGCTGATTAAGGTAGATTGTTGCATAGATGAGAAGTGTAGCTACAAGCCGAATCCACATCATTTCACCACCTATGAAAAGAACTCATGCCTAAGATCGGCATGAGCAGTCTATTCACTTTTTTCTGGTTTCACTTTTTGTAAAATAAAGTACGGGCAATCAAAATTACAAAACTCATACAAATAATCATAAACGGTGCTTACTTTCGTATCGAATGTCGCTTTTTTGTGGCGGTCATGGAAGAAACCTCGTAGCCGTAGCTGTTCGTGCCCCCAATCTCCGACAATAAAATCATATTTGTTTAGAACTTCACTGTAACGATTCAAGAAAGCTTCTTCGTCCCAGCCTTCTCTCGATTGTTCAATCAGTTCGAAATGTTGTTGATGCGCTTGAATCAACGATTCTCACCTCGCTTATCCGCCAAGCTGCGTTTGGTTCTGGTACTTGGCCGCTTCTTTCCACACTTGAGCTTTATCCACTTGTTCATCGGCATGATATGATGAGCGAACGAGTGGACCTGCCTCACAGTGCTTGAACCCTTTTGTCATCGCCAGTTCCTTGAACTCGGCAAATTCGTCCGGAGTATAATATTTAATGACGGGCAAATGCTTTTTCGTCGGTTGTAAGTATTGACCAATCGTCATAATATCCACGTCATTGGCTCGTAAATCATCCATTACTTCTTCAATTTCCTCAGCGGTTTCCCCAAGACCGATCATTAGACTTGATTTTGTAGGGATGTCTGGATGCAGTTCTTTTGAATAGCGGAGAAATGTTAATGAACGGTCGTACTTCGCCCGGGCACGGACTTTCTTTGTCAACCTACGAACGGTCTCGATATTGTGATTTAAAATATTCGGCCGCGCTTCCATTAACGTTTTCAAATTCTCCTCCAGACCCATCATATCAGATGGAAGCACCTCAATGGTACAGAGAGGGTTTCTTCTTCTTACCGCCCGCACCGTTTCAGCGAATACGTTCGAGCCTCCGTCTTTCAGATCGTCACGAGCGACGGCTGTAATGACCACGTGCTTTAGACCCATCTGTTCTACAGAATCAGCGACACGCTCGGGCTCATCCCAATCCAGTTCGGTCGGGAGCCTGTTTTCACCGCACAAAAACGACAGCCTCTCGTACACGTATCCCCAAGTATCATAAATGTTGCGGTTTTTCTGACAGCCCAGCATTCATGAATATTCGGACAGCGCGCTTCCTCGCATACCGTATGTAATTTCTTCTCTCGCATCATTTTCTTTAATCCTGTATATGACTCGTTCGTGTTTAGTTTGATCTTTAACCAGTCTGGTTTACGAATGTGCTCTTCTTTTTTAGTCATCGTATCACACCCTTCTCCTGTAGTTTACCACGGCAATGCAACATGACCAAGATGTTGTTTTTCAGTATAAAAATGAGAAACTGTCCCATAGTAAAGAAAAGGATGAAATTAAAGTGAGAGGACGAATCGTCGGATGAAGAAAAAGACTGTATGTTTACTATTGGCTGTTTGCGTCTTTTTATTAAATACTATGCCTTCTGAAGCTGCCATTAGTGATCTTACTCAAGATGAGCGCGATATGGAACGGATGCAATTATACCGGGACATGGACACGATTACAGGTGTACCTTGGTATTGGCTTGCGGCTATTGACAGCTATGAAAGAGGGCTTAATGTTGCCCGTAATGATCGCAGCCCGAGCGAGTTTTGTTTCCATTTATTTCTCACCACGGGATTGGGTTGGCGCATTAAATCCGGATCTCGAAGATAAAAATGCGCTAAATATCGGAATCTTTGACGGGAGTGGACTGGATGGCAATGCAGATGGTGAAGCGGATCGGTTAAATGATCATGATGTACTCTATACGATGGCAAAGAAAATATCTACGTATGGATTTGATGATGAGAACATTCGCATTGCCCTTTGGGACCATTATCAACGTGACCAAGCTGTGCGCATCATTACCGGTCACGCGAACATTTATGCAAAGTATCAGACCGTCTCGTTACACGACAACGCCTTCCCTGTGCCCCTTCACTATAATTATAGTTATAAAAGCACGTGGGGAGCGAAACGTGGCTGGGGGGGTCGCCGCATTCATGAAGGGACTGATATCTTTGCTGGATATAGCACTCCCGTCCGCGCAACCACCTATGGCATTGTCGAGTTAAAAGGTTGGAACGAATACGGTGGCTGGCGCATCGGAATTCGCGATCTCGATAACGTGTATCATTATTACGCGCACCTTCACGGGTTTGCAGAAGATATTGAAGAAGGAACGATCGTTACCCCTGGTACCGTCATTGGTAGCGTCGGCAGCTCAGGATACGGAAAGCCGGGTACACAAGGAAAATTCCCTCCACACTTGCACTACGGCGTCTATCGGGATAACGGCATATCTGAATGGTCATTTGACCCGTACCCTAAATTGAGAATGTGGGAGCAAAAAGAACGACAAAAAAGCTAGCCTTCCGATATACTCGTAGTGAGACGAGTATAGGAGGCGATGCGCATGAAGGTATTACTCATCCGACACGGCAAAACCATTTTTAATACACAAGGCAAAGTCCAAGGTTGGTCAGACACACCTTTAACCGAGGCTGGACGAGCGGGTGCAATGACGCTAGGCAAGAATTTGGCAGGAGAAACGATCGACGGGTGGTATGCAAGTGATAGTGGCCGCGCTCGAGAAACGGCGTCCATCCTTCAAGCATATAGTAACCATGCTCACCTGCCGCTTCACGAACACGAAGGGTTACGAGAAGTGTATTTCGGTACGTTCGAAGGTGGATTTAATTCAGCAATGCTTGAATCACTAAAAGAGGGATTATCGCCGAAATTCAAAGACGTGCATATGATGTGGGACGTCCCCGTCCCAGACGTTGTTGATACGTTGTGTACAATTGATAACGGAGAAGCGGAGTCTTGGGATGTGTATGAAAAACGAGTGACCAAAGCAATGAAAAACGTGGTAAAACACGCAAAAGAAGAGAATTGCGAACAAATCGCCATCGTCTCACACGGTTTTACGATTCGTACGCTTATCCACGTATACGGCTACTCCGGTGAGGTCACCGACATTGAAAACTGCAGCATGACAGAGATTGACGCAAGTGGAGAGTCGTTCATTGTTAATAATGTGAATACACACAGATAAAAATTTAGTAATCTGGGATTGCAAATGAGTAGGCGACGTTTTTAGTCCTACGGTTGTTTCAGTCGACATAGCTGCAAAATGCCTCTAACGCATAAAAAACGGCCTAGCCTTTCTTTTACTGAAAAAGGCTAGCCGTTAGCGGTAGTTAACGCATTTCAAGCTTTCGTTTATCTTTAAACTTCTGTGTTTCTTTTACGACAACACCGGACAATAGAAGGATCGCGATTAAGTTCGGTATGGCCATGAGTCCGTTAAAGATATCTCCAAAGTTCCAGACGACGTTTAATGGCAACGTCGCACCAAAGAATACGGCTATCGTAAATACGAGACGGTACACATACGTTACGCGATCGCCAACAAGGTACTCTAAACATTTCTCACCGAAGTATGCCCATCCAATGATCGTAGAGAAAATAAAGAATAATAGGGTGATCGTAACGACGAGACTTCCTCCAGCTGGTAAGATCGCTTCAAATGAAGCCGCTGTTAATGCTGCACCATCTGAACCGGTCGTGTAAAGGTCGGCGATGACTAAAGCTAGACCGGTAATCGTACAAACAATGATCGTATCGATAAAAACTTGCGTCATTGAAATGAGTGCTTGCCTTGCAGGTACATCGGTTTTTGCTGCGGCAGCGGCAATTCCGCCCGTACCTAGACCGGCTTCGTTAGAGAATAAGCCGCGAGCGACACCCATTTGAATGACAGTCCCAATTGCCCCACCTGCCACGCATGGCCCGTAAAAGCATCATAAAAGATGAGTCCGAAAGCAGCAGGCACCTCAGTGATGTTAAAGCCGATCACAAAGAATCCTGCAACCACATAAAAAACAATCATGACCGGAACGATGACACCACTTACACGCCCGATACTTTTAATCCCGCCAATAATGACGAGACCAACGAGAACGGTTAGCGCAACACCTGTTACCCAAGTGGGTACATTAAATGTTGAATTCACAATATCAGCAGCCGTATTGGCTTGCGTCATGTTTCCGATTCCGAAAATGGCTGCGAACACCGCGAAGAATGCAAACAGCATCCCCATCCATTTCCACTTCTTTCCTAACCCATGCTCAATGTAGTACATCGGTCCACCAGCCATTTCACCGCGGTGGTTTTGACCTCTGTATTTCACACCAAGAATCGCTTCAGCATACTTCGTTGCCATCCCTACGAGCGCTGTGATCCACATCCAAAACACGGCACCTGGGCCCCCGACAACGACGGCAGTTGCCACGCCGGCCACGTTCCCTGTACCTACGGTGGCTGCAAGTGAGGTCATTAATGCTTGAAAGTGTGAAATGTCTCCTTTAGCATCTTTATCTAAGTTCTTTTTAAAAACGAGCTTCAGCGCATAGGGTAACTGCGCGAACGTGTAGAACATGAGGCGAAACGTAAGATAAACGCCTGTCCCTACAAGTAGAACAATGAGGGGTATTCCCCAAACAAAGTCAGCGATATCTCCACTTATTGTTTCTAACCAATCAATCATTGTCCCTCTCTCCTTACTCCATCAGAGTTTGTAAATTATGTAGAAACGGCACCACTAGGTGCCGTTTCTCTTGCTTATACGCCAATACCAAGAATGTTCAGTAGCAAGATAACAATGATCATAATTGGTGCAACAAAACGTAATAAGATAAGATACAGTTTCGCAAAGAACGGACTACGGAAGTCTGCTTCATCCAATGCATTGCGCTTCGTCCACCCCCAACCGACGAGTAGTACGACGATTAATCCACCAATTGGGAGGAAGTAACTATCCGTCACTGTATCTACGAAGTCTAGGAATGGGAGTCCAAAAATTTCAAACCCAGATAACGGTCCGCCTTGACTCAATGCAGACGGAATGCCGAATAGTGTAATGAGCCCTCCCATGATGAGCACTGCTTTTTGCCGACTAATTTTGAAACGTTCCATCGCCGCTGAGATGCTCACTTCTGCTAGTGAGATCGCTGACGTTAAGGCGGCAATAAATACTAAGAAGAAGAAAGCAATCGCAAAGAGGGTTCCAGCTCCTGCCATTTGATTAAATATTTCCGGCAACACCATAAAGACGAGTCCTGGACCAGAATCGGGCTCTGCTCCGATCGCATATACGATACCAAAGATGGCAACGGCTACGATAATTGCAAAGAGGGTGTCAAGAATAACGACGTTTCTCGCCGTCTTAGGTAAATCGGAACCGGTTTGCTTCGATAAATACCCACCGTACGTAATCATAATTCCCATCCCGAGAGAGAGTGTAAAGAATGATTGCCCAATAGCTGCAAGGTATAACCTTGGATCTGATAGCGCACTCCAATCCGGAACGAACAAGAAACGCATGCCTTCCATCGCTCCATCTAGCGTTACACTGTAGCCTGCTAGGATAATAAGAATCACTGCGAGTAACGGCATAAAGATCTTACTACTAAATTCAATGCCGCGCTTCACCCCGAAATAAAGTATCCCCATAATGATTACCATAACAACAATCAACCAGAAGATCGGCAACCATGTCGATCCAATGACTCCGGTAAAATAATCAGGTGCCCCGCCACTTTCTACTTGTTGAATCGAACCCGTTAAGTAGCCAAACATAAAGTGTAGTACCCAACCGGTAATTACGGCATAGAATGAAACGATAAGAAAAGATGTGGCGACGGCTAACCAACCACCAATCACCCACGGTTTTGATGGTGCCGTTTTACGATAAGACCCTACCGCATCCAACTGTCCTCTCTTCCCGATAGAAAATTCTGCAATAATAACTGGTAAACCGATAAGTGCAATACAAAGTAAGTAAACGAGAAGAAATGAACCGCCGCCGTACTCCCCAGTAATATATGGGAATCGCCAAATATTCCCCAAACCTACTGCTGAGCCGACCGCTGCGAGCATAAACCCAACTTTCGTACCCCAATGTTCACGTGCCAATATATAAACCCCCTTTTTGTAATATTATAGAAAATTATAAATTAAATTGCTGAAATGTGTCAAAATCTTTTTATAACTAATTGCTCACGTCGTTATTATTGCCTTCCTCTGTCGGCGTTTCAGGACCTTGCATTTCCACACTTTCCTCCTCCCCACTCGGCATAATGGCAGGCACTGGCATGCCTCCACCTTGCCCGTAATAATCAGGAACATCTCCAGGAACAAATACCATACCGACAGGCACCGAATACTGTACGTGATCTTCTTCCGTCCCAAACGGTATGACAACACGCACATCCATATCAATCGCTACGCTAATGCGTAACCACGTATTGTTAATCCCGACATTCTCAATCTGTTCTTCCATATCTGCATGAATTTCTCCAATAACAGAAAAACTCACAGGTACACGAGGGCCTAAGTTTGCGAGTAATGCATTTCCCGTCGCCATCCCTAACGGAATCGTATAAATCGCACCATCTTCTACATTTCCTACACCCGTATCTTCAAATTCTTCTTCCAACTCTCTAGGCATATCCCCTTGCGTAATACCGCGCTGCACTTCTTGCAAGTAATCTTGAACGACCATTGTTGCATCGGAAAGCACGCGGTTGTACACTTGTGCATTAAATGCGAGTGAAGAGATGTCTCCGTTTTCACTTCGTTCAATCAGAACAAGATCATCCATATCTTCTCCATCGGTCATCTCTTGAGATATTGCTTCTGTTACGGCGTGTTGCGCGATTCTTTTCGTCTCTACAACTGCGATGGACATGAGCGATGGACGAATATGCTGGTCAACGAAATACAACCCATGGATGGTCATCACGAGAAAAATAGCAAGAGAGATCAGAAATACGTAACGAAACGGGAGTGGTCCGCCTCTTTTTGACTTTTGTGGTTTCACTATTTTTGAGCGTTTCAGTGCCATACAAAAACCCCTCCTGCAACCATATATATGCAGAAGGGGACGGGTTCAAGCATGAAATTTTTCAGTTACGCGTTTCACTTTTATTCGATTCATCCTTCTCGGATTTCCGCTCATAATTAAGCGCTTTTGATGAATGATTAACTCGTAAATGCGATATTCAAAAAATAAGAATCCAAGGTGCTGGATGTGTGGCTCGCCGTTAGCTAAAACGGTTTGAATGACTTCGGTTGCACTCGCAAACCCTTCGTCATTCACTTTCTTTACTTGGTCAACCGCCCGCTCAATCTCCTCATCATATGCCGAAACTGGAACGGTTAATAATTGACCATTGTTCACGATTCGAAGCTCTCCTACCTGCCTTGAAAACGTCTTCCAAGCGAGTAAGTGGCCTTCGTTTTTTGCTACTGGCTCGGCGTTTTCCGCCAACTGGGACATGAGCGTTGTCTTAATATTTTTCACATCAGAACGATCATCAACCTTAAAAGGAACGGTGTACGTCTCATTGCGGGTGTCTTGCAACCAAGCGAGGATCAATTTCCGGGCCGTTTCCCCTCCAGCCTCCCGATTATGCCATACGTAGATCGGAACATGAGAAGGAATATCTTGAAGCTGCAGACGAAAACGATCATACAGATTTAGCCGTTCGTATTCACTCTCCCTAGGATGAATACCAAATCTCTCTACGAGCCATTCGTGACGGTTTTCAATGCCCTTCCATGTTTCTAACTGTGCAACCGGACCGTACTGCAGCTGGTCTGGAAACACTAGAACGGTTCGTTCACCTGCTAAGCCGATTTGTAATACACCAGCATCCCCCTCACTTGCTGAAATATGGACAGGGGCATCGGGCTTTGCCAACGTACCGTGTTGCTGTAACATGCGGTTTAACTCACACACGATTTTGTGTACGTCACGAGGTGCAAGACTTGCCCCACCAGATGCCACTGTTGCCTGCCGGTGATCAAATTGTTCCAACGATTGTCCTGGCACTCGCTCATACGCGTCCCAAGGAATCTCACGTGACGTTCCCTTGTCATCCATGAACTGAACAATCGTATAGTATGAACTTGTATCTTTCACTTCGAATACGTGCACATTGGAATCTGTGCCGTTTTTCATCATATATAAATAGGGGTAATTCGCATGAAACTTCACGTGTACGTTCACTCCTCATGTGTAAAGTGAAATCCTATCACGTCATCTTGTTCATTAAACGACACACTAATGAGTCGCTCCATATCTGTGACTGTTCCGTGAAAGTAAATGGTCTCATAGCCGTCTTCGAATTTCGTATTCACATAATCATATTGCAGCACATTTCCATAACGTTCGTTCGCTGTTTTCCACGCGTCTTCAATCAGTTCAGGAGAAATGTGCGCTTTTAAATCCACACTAATCTGCTCTGCTGCTTCTTTAAACTCCCCTGACTGCATACGGACAATAAACCGTTCAGCCTCTGAAAGATTGACACTGCCTTGCTCTTGGCAACCGGTCAGCAGTAAGCTTGTCACAATGCCAATCAATACCCAATGTTTCATCGTTCTCCTCCGTTCATGAACCTTACTCAGTTATTTACGGTTCACAAACAGCTCACGTTTCATCAGGAACAATAACTTGATTAATTACCGCTTCTTTATCGAGCTCAATTTCCCAATGACTAGATGTTAAGAAAGCAACATGCGTACTTTCAAAATCAAACAGTCCATTCCATTGCCCGTCACTACGAATCATTATTGAATTTTCTGACTATCCATAACGATGACCGGACCTGCATCCCAATCAATGCCATCCATGCCAACATTGATCGCAGTTGCATCTTCAAGTAACCCCAATCCATTGGCGCTTCCTTATCTTCTAATGCATTCCAATCTGCTTCATTAAGACCTGGCCAACCGATCAATCCTGTAATCGTTCGCTGCACCTCGTCATCTGTATGACCTGAGGCGAGGTTTATCCAAAGCAAAACTTCCCCGGCTAGTAGGGATGCTTCGTCGACAAGGTAATCCGCTTGGTCCTCTTGCATGTATGCAGACACTTGCATTCACATCGTTTCTACCTACTCATACTCGAGTTCAGGCAAGGGTTCAGAGTAGGGATTATCCTCATGGTCATGAAGCTCAATTTCGTATTCTTCCAGTGGCGCTAATTGTTGCTCGGCATCAGTACATGCGGAAACAAGCACGGCTAAACGAATCAGATAGAGTCCTTTCCATTTAGACACGGTTGCCCCCTTCATTTCCTAATGACTTGCTATCCTTTTCCCTCACCCTTTCCCCATAAAACCGCAAAAACTGCATCCAGAACAACAGGACGCAGTTTTGACGAGGCATTATTTTCGTTCATATTGTTTAAACGTATGAGCGTACCGATTTCGCTCATCAACCCGGCCTGCTTCTTCCCAAACAAGCTGCCAGTCTTCGTCTGTATACGCTGGGAAGTACCGGTCCACATCAAACCGTTCTTTTACTTCGGTAATGTATAACTTGTCCGCTCTTTGCATCGCCTGTTCATACACCGAGCTTCCTCCAAAGATAAAGACTTCGGAAACGCCTGTACAACGTTCAATGGCTTCATCTAACGAATGGACGACTTCCACACCGTCAGGGAAGTAATCTGTTCGACTCGTAATCACGATGTTTCGCCGCTCTGGTAACGGCTTGCCAATGGATGCAAATGTAGAACGCCCCATGATAAGCGGATGGCCGGTTGTCACCTTTTTCAAGTAGCGAAAATCCGCTGGCAGATGCCAAGGCATCTCGTTATCCTTACCGATGCCTCGGTTCAAGTCGTGAGCGGCAATCATTGAAATCTTCATCCCCACCATCCTTATACCGCAATCGGCGCTCGAATCGCCGGGTGCGCTTCGTAATCTTTGAGCTTAATATCTTCTATGTCAAAATCAAACACCGAGCTTTCTAACGCTCGCGCTGACATTGTAAGTTCAGGCAAGGGGTACATGTCCCTTTCAAGCTGTTCCTTCGCTTGCTCGATGTGATTGTTGTATAGATGAGCGTCACCAATCGTATGCACGAACTCACCAACATCCAATCCGCACTCTTTTGCGATTAAATGCGTAAGCAAAGCGTAGCTCGCGATGTTAAACGGCACACCGAGAAAAATGTCTGCAGAGCGTTGGTACAATTGACACGACAACTTTCCATTCGCCACGTAAAACTGGAACATCGTATGACACGGCGGCAACGCCATCGTCGGTACATCTTCAGGATTCCACGCGGATACAATGAGTCGCCTTGAATCCGGATTCGTTCTAATCATACGGATCACATCAGCAATCTGATCGATTGTCTCACCAGCACTTGTTTTCCACGCTCGCCATTGTTTCCCATAAATGTCGCCGAGTTCTCCATATTTTGTCGCAAACTGATCATCAGTGAGTACTTTTTGTTTGAAAGCCTCCATCTCTTGCTTGTACACATGTTGAAACTGCTCGTCTTTCGTTGCCCGAAGAGCGAAGTTGGCCATATCCGGTCCCGTGTAATCCTTGCTCTGTACGTAGCGCTCAAATGCCCATTCATTCCAAATGTTATTGTTATGCTTCAATAAGTATTGAATGTTCGTCATCCCTTTTAGGAACCAAAGCAGCTCACTTTTAATGAGTTTGAAAGGCAGCTTCTTTGTTGTGAGCATCGGAAATCCGTCACTCAAGTCGAAGCGCATTTGTCTACCAAACACTGAAAGCGTTCCGGTGCCTGTCCGATCAGACTTCTCGTCTCCATGCGCCAATACGTCGCGGAGCAAATCCAAGTATTGTTGTTCACTCTGACTCATGTCAATTCTCTCCTCTTTACGCGCACCTACTCTTGGCAAGCAGGTGCGCCATAAATTACTTCATTTTTAGCAACGCTTCTCTACCGGTCATTCCTTCATGAATGCCGAGTTTTTCCGCAGCAATGGTAATGGATTCTAATGGTGCATCTAAAAGTTGCTCAATGGAGCGAACGCCCACTGCACGTCCTGCAACGATCTCACGATCCGCAAGCTTTTCATTTAGAAGTCCAACATCAAGAGCTCCACACATGATATAGCCTACATCATTAGTAACTGCCATAAAGTTAGTTTTTGGAAGCTTCATAGACACTGCCTGAAACCATACACCGTCAATTTCAACGGGTCTCATTTCCATCATAACGATCCCACCTGTCACATTTAATCTCCATATTGTATGATCTTAGCCAAAGGTCGTTCGGGCCATGTTCATTGTTCATTTGTCTTTGATGTGAATGCCCACGCAATCACATCACGTAATAGTTCTGGCATAAAGTACTGTTTATTCGTGCTTGCTGCTACTTCTGGATAAAGTGTGCCAAACGTGAGCATGTCCGGAACCGCTACGTTATATTCAAGCTCTGGCACAATCCGCTCACCTTGTTTCGTAATGTGCGTCACGTTATACCCATTCACGTCATCAAACTCATACCCGACTTCCATCCCAGCAAACACCATAACACCTAACTGAATTCCTCGAAAACCGTACCCTTTAAGGGGCAAGTGAACCATCCGCTCGGTAAATGACCGGTGAACGGCTTCAATCAACTGCTGTCCGCTTAGCGTTACGACCGCTGGATTGATCGGATGAGGGCAAATGTGGTGAAGATCTCTACGTGTCATTGACCCTTCCCTGAGTGAGGCGAGTAACAAACCACTGTGCATCATCGCCATATCCACACCGCACCACTCACGCAAATGCTCAACGACGAAGGAGGAAAACGCAGACGGGTGCGTCCACGAAATCTCAAGCCGTTCATCTGACGTTCCAATCTCTTCGGCTAAGATCTCTAAAGTTTCCGCTTGTAAGCGTGTATACGTCTGTAATGCTTTGTGAGAGTCTGCAGCCGTTGCTGTAATCGGAATTAATGAGCCGGACGTACGGACGAGTTGCTTGTTCGAAAAGGAAAGCTCCACCTTGCCAACATCGGTTCCGAGCTTACCGGTTTGTGTAATTAACGTACCATTCATCGTTGGCGCAGGGTCGAGTCGATGATGCGTGTGTGCGCCGAGAATGACATCCACATCAAAGTCTTCCGCAATCTGTTCGTCCATAAAAAAACCGAGGTGAGAAAGTACGATAATCGTATCGGCTTGCTTTTGTAGCTTCGGTAATTCACGTTCTAGATTGGCAAGAGGATGTTCAATTGACCATCCGAGCTTTTCATAAAACGGATAAAATGCAGCCGTCAAACCGATAAACCCTAACCGCACTCCGTTATTTAACGTGTGAACTTGCGTTGGCTCTGCCCAGCTTGGTCGTTTGCCATCTTGGTCATAGAGATTGCTCAAAATCACTTTGAACTTGGCTTGCTGGTACAATCGGTCCAAGCCTTCCTTTGAGAAGGTAATGCCTTCGTTGTTGCCAATCGTCGCATATTGAATTGGAGAATCGTTCAAAAGCTCAACGTTTCCCCTTCCCGACGTCGCTTCTGTCACAGGATGCACTCGGTCGGCATGGTCACCGAGATCAAAAAACAGTGCCTGCTCCCGGTTAGAACTGTGGTACTGCTTTTGATGCTCTAAGTAGTGGACGATTTTTGGCCACTGGCTCAGGTGGCTATGCAAATCATTCGTATGATATAGATAGATGGTTTCCATCTGCTCACCGCTCTTCTTCAAAAAGGGACAGCTGTTTCGGGGCAAGCCCTTCGTAAGTTATTCCAGCCATGTCGAGAAACGTTCTGGCATTCCCCGCCGCATGACCTCCAGAATTGTTATTCCAAATCACGTACACATCGGTTGACGCCTCGTGCAGCTCTTCTACACGCGTCAACCATTCTTGAATTTCTTTTTCGTTGTAATCATATAAGTATCGGACCTTGCGCCAGTCTGCACCAGCAGTTTCTTTTCGCCAGCCCGCTTTATTTCTTCCATGGAGTCTTACGAGGGTCTTTTCTTTATGCGTTGCTACCGGAACGATCGGAATCGAACCTTCCCCTGCTTGTGGCTCATCACAGACCGAATGAATGTAGTCATGTTCATGTAGAAAAGCCAATGTCTGTTCCCTAAATTGGTCCGAATACCAACTTTGGTGACGAAATTCAATTGCTACTGGTACATCCGAAAGCATCTCTCGTACATTCCTGAGCTTCATTACATGTTCCTTCGTGCAATCAAACCATGGAGGAAACTGGCATAAAATCATCGCCAACTTGCCCGATTCAATGAGAGGATTTAGTGAAGTGCGAAAAGCCTCAAACATTGTTAACTCATCTGGAAATGGCGGCTTTTCCATTAATTGGCCCGTCATGCAGCATAAGCCTTCACGACGAAACGAAAATTATCGGGGGTATCACGGATCCACTTCTCCCAAACGGCTTCTGACTGAACCGCATAATACGTACTATCTACCTCTACCGTCGGAAAAAAGCTGCTGTACGTTCCTAACTTATCAGTGCCTCGGACTCCGTTCGTATACAAATCATAATGATCTCCCCAGCCTGTTAAACCTGTATAGATCATCCGTTATCCCTCGCATTCGTGCAACTCTTTCTTTACGTTTATTTTATCACGTTTCGAGCTTCTACATCACCTATTGAAGACGAGAAGCACCGGTGAATTTGTGAATGAAATATCTTCCTTATTTGTGTCGGAGTATGCAGATACGAAAGCATCTCCATCTCATATCGTAACAACGATGTTCTATAATGCGAAGTTGTGTTTTTAGCCGTAACACTAGACAATAAAATGAGTTCCCTTGTCTGTTAATGACCTACAATATCCTTGCTACGTTATAGCCTTTATTTTCTAATAGCGTGGGAATACTCGGTTCGAGAATCACATGAAAAGAACCAACAAACACAAAGTATCTCTTGTCTAGACCTGATCGTAGAACTTGATCAAGCTTCTCTGACATTTCTAGATTGCGTCGATCATTGATCCCCTCAAAATATTCTTTATTAATTCCATCGTTCTCGAAGTTGTTTCGAGTATTTATGAAAGAACGAGCATCTCTCTTTAACCAATTGTGAGCACTTTGCTCCGTTTCTTTTGGTAAATTACTGAAATTCCTTACTGTCCTTTTTAATGCTTGTATTTGTGTTTCTAAAGTAAAGCTGCTAAAAATTTCACTCTGCACACCTTCACTTTCAAGAGGTACAATTTCTTTGCCCATCTTCTCTGCTCGATTCAACAGATACAGATCAACGCTTTTTTCTGCATCAACATTACTTTCTTTAGTAGCAAGGTCTAATAGAATTAAGTCCATTAACCAAGGCTGGAACATATGAAAATCTTTACTGTCCATTTCATATTTAAGCAACAGTACAGATAATTCATGATATACACGTTCAGACAATACTTGATCAAGCGTATTTCCGTCTTTAAACATGGCAAGCTTCATAAGCGCTTCTTGGTCCATAGACTTTTCATTCGCGTATATTTCTGGCATAACAATGTCCGCATTATTAAAAGCTTCTTCGACAATTGGGTCCAGAGGATAGAAATCGTTCGTCCCTAAATGAATGGTCCCGAACAAAAACAGGCTTGTTTCACCATTGTTCACTTCCCATAAAAAACCACCAGTACCTTCCACTGACCTTTGATGATCATTTCGCATAGTATTTCCCCCTAATGAATGAAATAGAAACGAACTGTCCATGCGTTTAAGTATCGCAGAGCATTACCATTATATCAGTTCTATATTATCGCTTTGCATCCTTCGAGATTAAATCATAGCCATAAGTCGAGTAAATAAACCGCTATTTAGTATATATTGTTATATATAATCGCCAGACTGAGTAGAACGTCTACGAACGCGTCTCTTCACCCTTTCCTTGTTTGTTCAACAATTGCAATAGAAAAGTTTCAGAAAATCACTTGCTTTTGCTCAAAAGAAAACCAGTCTCATTATAAATTGTATAGAGCCAAAAAAAACCAACGAAGCACAAAACGCTTCGTTGGTTCTCTAATCGTTATTAACCGATTGAACCTTCCATTTCGAAACGGATAAGACGGTTCATTTCAACCGCATACTCCATTGGAAGTTCTTTCGTAAATGGCTCGATGAAGCCCATGACGATCATTTCTGTAGCTTCTTCTTCGTTCAAGCCACGGCTCATCAAGTAGAAAAGTTGCTCTTCGGATACTTTTGAGACCGTTGCTTCGTGCTCAAGCATGATGTCATCGTTGTAGATCTCGTTGTAAGGAATCGTGTCAGACGTTGACTCGTTATCCATGATCAACGTGTCACACTCAATCTTCGACTTTGATCCTTGAGATTTACGTCCGAAGTGAGAGATTCCTCGGTAAGAAACTTTACCACCTTGCTTCGAAATCGACTTCGAAACAATCGTAGAAGAACAGTTTGGTGCTAGGTGATACGCTTTTGCACCCGCATCTTGGTGTTGGCCTTTACCTGCGATCGCAATGGAAAGGACATTTCCACGTGCACCTTCACCTGTCATGATAATGGAAGGATATTTCATCGTCAGTTTTGAACCGATGTTACCGTCAACCCATTCCATTGTTGCACCAGCGCCAGCTGTCGCACGCTTTGTAACGAGGTTGTAGATGTTTGGCGCCCAGTTTTGAATCGTCGTGTAACGGCAGTATGCGTCTTTCTTCACGATGATCTCAACGACTGCACTGTGAAGTGAGTTCGTAGAATAAACAGGAGCTGTACAACCTTCGACATAGTGAACGGAGCTACCTTCATCAGCGATGATGAGCGTACGCTCAAATTGTCCCATGTTCTCAGAGTTAATACGGAAATACGCTTGAAGTGGTGACTCCGCTTTAACGCCTTTTGGCATGTAAATGAATGATCCACCAGACCAAACCGCAGAGTTCAACGCTGAAAACTTGTTGTCACTTGGAGGAATAACCGTCGCGAAATGCTCACGGAAAATATCTTCGTTTTCTTTCAAAGCAGTATCCGTATCCTTGAAAATAATTCCTTGTTCTTCAAGGTCTTCTTGCATATTATGATAAACCACTTCTGATTCGTACTGTGCTGACACACCAGCAAGGTACTTTTGCTCAGCTTCAGGAATACCAAGCTTATCAAACGTGTTCTTGATTTCTTCTGGCACTTCATCCCAAGACTTCTCTGAACGCTCAGATGGCTTTACGTAATACGTAATATCATCAAAATCGAGCTCAGAAAGGTCGCCGCCCCATTGTGGCATTGGCATCTTGTAAAATTGCTCCAATGATTTCAGACGGAAATCAAGCATCCACTCCGGTTCCTCTTTAATTTGCGAGATTTCCCGGACAACGTTTTCAGTTAGACCACGTTCAGAACGAAAGATTGACACGTCTTTGTCATGGAACCCATATTGGTATTCACCAATCTCAGGCATTTTCTTAGCCATTTAAATGACCTCCTTATAATGTCATCACTCTAGGAGTGATGGCTTCTATGCATCCAAGCCTTTCTCCATTGCTTTCCATGCAAGCGTTGCACATTTGATTCGTGCCGGGAACTTCGTGACGCCTTGGAGAGCTTCGATGTCTCCAAGATCAAATTTCTCGTCGTCATACTCTTTCCCTTGAACCATTTCCGAAAAGATGTTCGATAATTCAAGGGCTTCATCAATCCGTTTCCCTTTTACCGCATCCGTCATCATTGATGCTGAAGAGAGGCTGATGGAGCAACCTTCTCCGGTGAACTTCGCATCTTTCACTTGGTCGCCTTCAACTTGTAGATGAAGTTGAATTCGGTCACCACATGACGGATTGTTCATGTTCACAGTAAGTGTATCATCTTCAGGGAGCTCCCCGCGATTACGCGGGTTTTTGTAATGGTCCATAATTACTTGTCGATATAGCGTATCTAGATTACTCTGCATAGACATCTCCAAAGTACTCCTTTGCGGTTACAAGCGCATCGACAAATGCATCTACATCGCTTTCGGTATTATACAAATAAAAACTGGCTCGTGCGGTTGCTGTGCATTCCAGCCAATTCATTAACGGTCTCGCGCAATGATGTCCAGCACGAACGGCCACACCTTGCGAGTCCAGTACAGTAGCGACATCATGCGGGTGTACGCCTTTTATATTAAATGTGAGGATGCCTGCACGTTCGTCTGCTGGAGGCCCATATACGTCAACATCTTCATGTTCTCGCAACCGCTCCATCGCATACCGAACGAGCATTTTTTCGTGAGCTTCAACGTTGTGTAGACCTAGCTCCTCTAAATAATCAATGGCTGCCGCCAAACCAATTGCTCCAGCAATAATCGGCGTTCCACCTTCGAATTTATAAGGAAGCTCTTTCCACGTTGATTCGTAGAGACCGACTTCGTCAATCATCTCTCCACCAAACTCAAACGGCTCCATCTCTTCGAGCAATTCTTTTTTGCCGTAAAGAGCACCGATGCCCGTAGGTCCGCACATCTTATGTGCAGAAAATGCAAAGAAATCACAGTTCAACTCTTGAACGTCTACTTTTTTGTGAGGCGCACTTTGTGCACCGTCTACAACCATAATCGCTCCATTTGCGTGTGCAATTTCACCGACTTCTTTTACCGGATTGATCGTCCCGAGTACGTTAGAAACATGCATCATGGAAACAATGCGTGTTCGCTCCGTAATCGTCGCTTCGACATCCGAAAGCGAGATCGTACCATCTGGCTGGAGTGGTATATATTTTAACACAGCTCCAGTCGCTTTTGCAGTTTGTTGCCACGGAATGATGTTACTGTGATGTTCCATTGGAGTGAGTACAATCTCATCCCCTTCGGAAAGATTCGCACGTCCATAGCTTGATGCAATCATATTCAAAGCGGTTGTCGTTCCCCTTGTAAAAATGATCTCTTCACGATGTTTCGCATTGATGAATGATTGGACGGTATCCCTTGCGCCTTCATATCCATCAGTTGCTCTTGAACCAAGCGTATGAACGCCTCGATGGACGTTGGAATTGTAGCCTTTATAGTACGACTCCAACGCCTCAATGACGTGTACAGGTTTTTGTGATGTGGCAGAATTGTCCAAGTATACGAGCGGATGTCCATTTACTTCTTGGTGAAGGATCGGAAACTGCTCGCGCACCTTCTGAACATCGTACATTAGTATACTTTCCCTTCGATAACCTCTGTGAGTCTCGACTTCACAGATTCGATCGGCAATTCACCAACCACTGGCTCAAGGAAACCATGAATAATGAGACGCTCTGCTTCCACTTTAGACAATCCGCGGCTTTGCATATAAAACATTTGCATCGGATCAATTTTACCAACAGAGGCAGCGTGGCCTGCTGTTACATCGTCTTCATCAATCAAGAGAATTGGGTTCGCATCTCCTCTTGCTTTTGAAGAAAGCATCAATACACGCCCAGTCTGTTCACTGTGTGCTTTCGTTCCGCCTTTTTCAATTTTGTTTACCCCGTTGAAAATGGCAGAAGAAGAGTCTTTCATAACACCGTGAGTCAAAATGTACCTTCTGAATGCTTTCCGTGACCGATCATGTTGCTTGTAAAGTTTTGGAGTTGTTCTCCTCGACCTACAACAACTGTTTTCGTATCACCGTATGAACCGTCACCGAGCAAGTGAGTCGTATTATCAGAAATCGTGTTCCCTTCGTTCATTTGACCGAGGGCCCACTCAATTCGACCGTCTTTTTGAACGTGTGCACGACGCGTAATGTAGCTCGTAACACCACTCTCCAAGTTATCAACAGCCCCGAACTTCACTTCAGCACCTTGGCCAACGTACACTTCGGCAATAATATTGGCTGCGGCTTCTTCTTTAGAGAAAGACACATAGTTCTCTACATAAGTGACGCGACTTTGGTCTTCAGCTACGATGATGACGTGGTTAAATAACCCTGTCTTCGTATCTTCTTGCCAGAAAATGCTTTGAAGAGGCACTTCCACTTCAACATTCTTAGGCACGTAGATGAATACCCCACCGTTAACAAGCGCTGTATGGAGCGCCGTCAATTGGCTCTCTTCTGTCGGTACCGCTTCACCCATAAAGTACTTCTCAAGCAAATCACTATGCTCGACTGCTGCTGTTGCTAAATCAGTAAAAATGACACCTTGGTCCGCAAGTTCCTTCGCTGCTTGATGATAAACTGTTTCACCATCGCGTTGAATAAGCGCGCTCGTTACACTGCTTTCTTCTCCTGCAAGACGCGTAATATCACTTGGTAAATCACTGTACTCAGCAATGGCTCTTCCGCCCGCTTCAATTGTCTCAAACGTCGAGAAGTTCCATCTCGTTAACTTTGTTTTATCTGGATTTGGCATTGGTAATGATGCCGCTTGTGTGAGAGCTTCAAGTCGCTTCTCTGCCAACCAAGCTGGCTCATTTCGCTTCTCAGAAAAAGCTTTTACCGTTTCACGGTCAAATGCCCATTTCGTTTCAACAGCCATCTAGCTCCACCTCCGTCTCTTATGCTTCTTGCCCGACACGCTCATCTTCGATGCCGAGTTCTTCTTTAATCCAGTCATAACCTTCTGCTTCAAGACGTTGTGCAAGGGAAGCATCCCCTGACTTAACGATACGTCCTTGCATCATTACGTGAACGTGATCTGGGGTAATGTAGTTCAATAGACGCTGATAGTGCGTGATGATCAGGCAACCGAAGCTTTCTCCACGAAGGTCGTTAATCCCTTTAGATACCACTTTAAGTGCGTCAATATCTAGACCCGAGTCAATCTCATCTAAGATCGCAATTTTTGGTTGAAGCATAAGCAATTGGAGAATTTCATTACGCTTCTTCTCTCCACCTGAGAAACCTTCGTTCAAGTAACGAGTAGAAAACGCTTCATTCATATCTAATGTTTCCATGTTTTTATCCATTGTCTTAATGAACTTCATTAAGGAGATCTCGTCGCCTTCTTCACGATGAGCATTCATCGCTGTACGAAGGAAATCAGATGTTGTAACGCCTGTTACTTCACTTGGGTACTGCATTGCAAGAAACATTCCTGCACGCGCACGCTCGTCCACTTCCATCTCAAGTACATCTTCACCATCGAGGATGACTGACCCTTTCGTAATCTCATAGCTTGGGTGTCCCATAATCGCAGAGGCTAATGTTGATTTACCGGTACCGTTCGGTCCCATAATGGCGTGGATTTCACCACCAGAAATTTCTAGGTTAAAGCCTTTTACAATTTCTTTGCCTTCGATTTCAACGTGCAAATCTTTAATCGTCAACGTTGATGCTGTCATTTTCCTACCTCCATTTATTATAGCTACAGATCATGTGTAGCGTATTCTCAATCTATTATCATTCTTATTTTATAACAAATTCAATCTTCCATCAAGGGGACGCACATTCAGCGTAGCGATTGAATGTTAACAAGAATTCTCCACTCATTATGACGTGTTGAGGACGAAGATTCAATCCTTCTCCCTTGATCATAAGAATAACCACGTGCATACATGCCGTGGTTATTCGGAAGCTTCTTCTTTGTCTTGAGATTCAAATGTGTCCAGTGCATCTCTTATGAGCGTCGCTGCTTGGCTCATTGCAGGCGCAGGGCAAAATGCTGCTGCCACACTAACGGCCTCTAATATTTCGCTGTCGGTACAATTTTCATCAATGCATGCTTTCGTATAAGATAAAATGCAATATTCATCCCGCAAGGCGACACTAACGGCGAGTGCCATTAATTGCTTGTCTTTTACAGCCAGTTTTCCTTTTGAAAAACACGTGTCTGTAAACGTTTGGTATTTCCTCATTAGCCGCGGCAGCTTTTGTGCAATGAATTGCGTTCCTTCTTCATAGTCAAGCATCGCATCTTCGACATATCCTTCTTCTTTCGGCACAGCATACCCTCCTTACTCATCTATTATGCAAGAAAAGGGGGCAAGCTATGCATAAATCTTCCAGTTATGGCTTGCGTATCAAACCTTGGTCTCGCGCAAGTCGTTTTGCGATCTTTGGTGCTTGCCAAATCGTCGGAAGCAACAAGATCGATACGGGAACTGCGGTAACAACGATAAACGATTGAAGCGCATCAATACTTCCTTCTCCAATAAAGATTAAAATGGCTGCAACTGTAGCCATAATCGCTGCCCAGAAAACACGCATCGGCTTTGGCGGATTACCTTCACCAGTCATGCTCATTGAAATCGAATACGTCATCGAGTCGGCTGTTGTAATGACAAATAAAATGGCCAAGACTAAAAAGATAAACGGCATGACGACACTAAATGGCATTTGTCCAGCAACAGCGATAATTGCTGCAGGCAAACCACCTTCGCCCAATGGCTGTGAGATAATGCCAGGTTGCTGTTGTTCATAATAGATGCCAGAGCCACCAACAACCGTAAACCAGAAGTTCGTGATAAGAGGAGAAATGACCGCCACCGCAAGAATAATCTCACGAATCGTTCTCCCTCTAGAAATACGTGCAATTAACATAATCATCATCGGGGCAAACCCAATGAACCATGCAAAGAAGAAAAGCATCCACGCACCGAGCCAATCATTGTCTCCTCGATACGTATGAAGTGTTATAAAATGATTCAGATGATACCCGAATGAAGAAACAAACGTATCGATAATAAAAGCACCGGGTCCAAATATAAGGATAATCCCTGCAAGGATAAACACTAAAATAATGTTCCATTTACTTAACCATTGAATCCCTTTATGAACACCAGTAATCGCGGAAATCGTAACGATGAGTAACAAAAAACCAATAATGACAAGCTGGATACCAAAAATGTCAGGTAATCCAAATAAAGCGTTTAGCCCGTAACTTACTTGTAAACCTAAAATGCCAATTGGACCAATCGTTCCAGCAGCCACAGCAATAATACAAAACGCGTCGATCACCGTTCCAAGTTTGTGCGTGGCAATTTTTCACCGAAAAAAGGATACAACATTGACCTTGGCTTCATCGGCATTCCTTTATGATAAACGGCATACATGAGGACGATTGCCCCCGTCGTACCGAGTGCAGCCAAGCTGCCATCCCCCAACTTACATAGGCTTGCGCCATCGCCGGGATGACGGCTTGTGGTGATCCTGGTTCAATTCCGTCGTGTACAGGGGGCACTTCCATGAAGTAATACATCGGTTCGGCCGCTGCCCAGAATACCCCACCTGCCCCTAGCAGTGAAATACATATGACAGATACCCATCGAAATGTGCTTAGCTCTTTTTCACTTTGTTCTCCTAAGCGTACATTCCCATATTTTGAAAATGCGAGGACGATTGAAACACCGAGCATGAGTAAAAGTAATACTTGCCAAAATGCCCCGAAATAGTCAACGGACCAACCAAACAGCAAGTTAACAATGTCCCCGACAGCCTCTACGTTAATGAAAGAAGCCAACACGAATAGGACAAGAGCACCCCCACTCAGTACAAATACGGGCCAATCAATTTTCCCAACAAGCTTATCCATATATTTAATTATTCCTTCCTGCCCATCTCTTGGGGCGATAAACCATCGTGACGAAGTTGTGAACTACATTTAAACTTAAGCAACGAATTATAGCACACAATGATTCACGCGCAAATGTAAAATTTAGGGTCTTCTTTGCGCGAAAGGGCTTCCATTTGCACCTGTTCAACATTCCGCTGATATTTTGTTTCTTTTCGGTGCAACTTAACACGAGAAGGAGGGATATCGGTGAGTGATTTATTGTCGACATCCGTAGAACTAAGCGTTGGTTTTCTTGCTCTTCTTATTATGACTAAACTTCTTGGGAAAACATCTCTAGCACAAGTAACACCCTTTGATTTTATCTCTGCTTTAATTCTCGGTGAACTGGTTGGGAATGCAATTTATGATGACGAAGTCGTTTAGGGACAATTCTTTACTCTGTTGCTTTTTGGGGGCTTTTAGTATTTCTTATTGAATTCTTGACACAGAAGTTCAGGAAAACGAGAGGAATGCTTGAAGGAAATCCGTCCGTCGTCATCAGGAATGGACGAATTGATCGAGAACAGATGAAAAAGAATAAAGTTGACCTAAATGAACTACAAAACCTTCTTCGGCAGCAATCCGTGTTTTCTATGCGAGAAGTGGCTTACGCCATCATTGAGACCGATGGAAGCGTAACCGTATTAAAGAAATCACAATACGACCAGCCGACGAACAAAGATTTGAGTGTTCCTTCTAAAGCTGTTTACTTACCAATCACCCTCATTAGTGACGGTCAAATAGATGATGATAACCTTGAACAAGCAGGCTTAAGTAGAGAGTGGCTGTACCAACAGCTTCGCGAAAGAAACATCGCCTCAGCAGAAGATGTGTTTTTCCTTGAATGGAAACAAGACGAAGGTGTGTACATTGACTTGATGGATAATGTGGGGACGAGCAACTAATCGAATGGTTGAGTATCAAAGGCGCTACCTTACTAAAATGGCTTTGCCTGAGCGTGCAGATCTTGTATATGAAAGTAGACAGTTCCAACAAACTGAGCAACTTCGTAACGAAGTTGCTCAATTTTTTTATAACCCTGACACGTAAGATGTCATGTATGATGACCTAAAGTGTACTGTATGGGGAGGCACCTATTTTGAAGTTAGAACGATTACTCGGAATTACGACGATGTTAATGACGAAAGGGCGCGTGACGGCAACAACGCTTGCCGACCGTTTTGAAGTTTCTGTTAGAACAATCTATCGGGATCTCGACCTCATCAACCAGTCTGGCATTCCGATCGTTTCTTTTCCTGGGACGGACGGCGGTTACGAAATTATGGATGGCTTTTATTTATCCAAACAGCATTTTTCATTAGAAGATATGAGAACCGTTTACCACCTCCTGCAAAGTTTTGATGCATCACCTTTTCAAGCGATTTCCGAAAAGCTGGCATCTGTACAGCCATTGCTACTTACATCAGATAATCATTCCGTCATATTTTCACTTAGTTCATCTGAAGAAGAACGCACGTACATCCAAAAATGGACAGAAGCCATTCACCAAATGAAACAAGTCTCGTTTACGTATACGAGTGGAACTGGTGAGGTTACGACGCGTACAGTTGAACCGAGAAACCTACATTTTGATTACGGAACGTGGTACGCTGAAGCATTTTGTTTAACTCGCCAAGCTGATCGGTTGTTTCGACTTTCACGCATGAAATCACTCGTAGTTCTTGTGACGAACTTCACGCCGAAACCTAGAGAAAGCACCCCTCATTCTATTTCTCCAACACCATTGCATTTACGCTTTTCGCAAGACGTTAAACAACGAGTGCTTGAGCAATTCCCTGAACAAACTGAATCATGTAAAGACCACCTCTACGTCCACACAGCATATTACCATCCGACGTATGCATTATCGATTGTTCTTAGCTATGGATCAAATGTAGAAGTGATCTCCCCGTTATCATTGCGAAAAGAAGTGCTTGAAGAAATCAAAAAAATAACCGAAATTTACAATGAAGGAGACAAATGATGAACATCCTAGTTACAGGGGCCACTGGCACAGTAGGCAAACACGTAGTTCAGCAGCTGATAGATAAGAAGTTGTCTGTTCGTGCAGTATCGAGAAACCCGAGAAGCGCACAACTGCCCCACCGTGCAGAGGTCGTTTACGGTGATCTGATGCAACCGGAAACGATGCGCCAAGCTCTTCACAACATCGATGCCATGTACTTGATCTTATCAAGCGATGTAGCTGGTGCCGATTTGGAAACCGATGCACAGATCATTACGCTTGCAGAGGAAGCGGGCGTTAAGCAAGTGTCGCTGCTCACAGTTTACGGAGATGGATTAGTGGAGCAAGCGTTACGAAACAGCACAATGACTTCAACGTTTGTTCAACCGGTCGGATTTATGGCAAACTGCTCGATGACTGGCAGGACACCATTCGTAATGGTGGAGTGATTGAAGCGTTTGGAGGCCATATCAAGACGGCAATCATTCACGAAGGTGATATCGGAGCAGTGGTCGCAGAGACATTGGTGAATGAGAATCACTGTGGACAATTTTACACACTCACAGGACCTGAATTGCGATCGCATAAAGAATGCGTGGATATGATTAGTCATGTGCTAGGAACATCCATTTCGTTTAAAGAGCTGTCTTTAGATGAAGCTCAGAAACGCTGGAAAGACGCAGGGTATGACGATGAAAGTATCCAGTTTTTCGTCGAGATGGGCACTCAGCCGCCTGAAATTAGCACCACACTCTTACCAACCGTTGAAAAGATTTTAAAACGCCCGCCAAAAAGGTTCAGTCAATGGGTGAAAGAGAATAAGAATCAATTTAGATGAACAGAAAGGGTGACAAGATGAGCAGTATTGCAATTGAAGCAAAAGGTCTCGTGAAGACATTTGGTGAGCAAAGGGCTGTTGATGGCATCGATCTTACGATTCCAAAAGGAATGGTGTACGGGTTCCTCGGTCCAAATGTGCAGGGAAGACGACGACCATTCGCATGCTCGCTACGCTATTAAAACCAGACGGAGGAAGTGCAAAAGTTTTTGGTCACGACATTTCAAGCGAAACGAGTGCGGTTCGTTCGAGAATTAGCCTAACCGGACAATATGCTTCTTTAGACGAAGACTTGACAGGCAAGGAGAACCTTGTCATGATCTCGCGACTGATGGGCTACTCAAAGAAGGAAGCGAAAAAGCGAGCTGACGAACTTCTCGTCGCATTCCGGCTTGACGATGCCGCCAAAAAACAAGTAAAGAACTACTCAGGGGGGATGCGGAGGAGAATGGACATCGCCGCTAGTATCGTTGTGACCCCCGACCTATTATTCCTTGATGAACCAACGACCGGACTTGACCCAGAAAGCCGGATCGAAGTGTGGGGCATTGTTCGTTCACTCGTCCGCGCAGGAACGACCGTATTACTTACGACGCAATACCTAGAAGAAGCCGATCAATTAGCGGATCGAATTGCAGTCATTAATCAAGGAAAATTGATTGCAGAAGGCACGAGTGCAGAACTGAAAGCATCAATCGGACGAAACACTTTGCATGTTCAATTCGTTGATGAGAATGATTTATCTCGGGCAAAGCAAATCATCGAAAGTAAATTAAACAATGTCGTTCAAATTACTGATGCTCATTCCCTCTCTATACAAGTCAACCAGCCTTCCAAGATTCCTGAAACATTTAGTGAACTCGCGAATGAACATATCCAAATGAGTAGCTTTTCTTTAGGTCAACCGAGTTTAGACGAAGTATTTCTTACGCTTACAGGTTCCAAAACACCAGATGAGGAGAAGATCAATGACGAAACAAATGAATGAAGAACGTCTGCATCATGCGATTGCTTCTGGTAAGCGTCCCCGTCGACCGAGTCCTTTATCTTCAACGCTCACCTTTGCATCACGTACACTTTTACGAATTAAGCATGTTCCAGAGCAAATGTTCGACGTAACGCTATTTCCGATTATCTTCTTGCTCATGTTCACCTACTTGTTTGGCGGGGCAATCGCCGGTTCAACAACCGAGTATTTGCAATTTCTGTTGCCGGGTATTCTCGTCATGACTGTTGCTCAGATTACGATGTATACAGGTTTAGATCTAAATAATGATATTCGAAAAGGGATTTTTGACCGCTTCCGCACCTTGCCAATCTGGCTGCCATCCGCTTTGATTGGTGCGCTGCTCGTTGACGTTGTGAGATACTCCTTAGCTTCTCTCATTATGATCGGTCTCGGTCTCATCTTAGGATTTCGACCGGAAGGGGGCGTATCGGGTGTAATGGTTGCTCTCGTCCTCATCTTATTCTTCTCATTCAGCTTATCATGGCTATGGACAACGCTCGGTCTAATCATGCGCTCAGATAAATCGTTAATGATGGTCAGTATGATGATTCTGTTTCCACTAACATTTGTAAGTAACGTTTTCGTAGATCCAGACACGCTGCCAGGATGGCTCCAAGGTTTTGTAGAGGTAAACCCCATCTCCGTTTTAGCAAATGCCGTACGGAGTTGGATGCATGGAACTGGGTCCTTTGAACAGATTGGCCTCGTTCTCCTGACATCGGCAATTTTCATCGTAATCTTCGCACCTTTAACGATGTATTTGTACCGCAACAAAAAGTAAGAGAAACCCCAACAATATCAAAGAGGGATATTTGGGCGTTAACCCACATAATTGCTACTAGTGAGACAAAAAGCAACCACTGATCGTGCCAAAACAAGCACGGCTCAGATTGTATTGGCAGGTACCTTGCTATGCCTATCCGCAACCTAAAGACTGCCAGAATCGTTTTGAATCTTCTTCGACACAACTAAACCCCTCCAAGCTGCCAAGCTTGGAGGGGTTCTCATTATTCAGCCGGAAGGACGGCACCTTCATACTGATCTTCAATAAATTGTTTCACATCATCAGATTGTAGAATGTCAACGAGCGTTTGAATGTTCTCGTCATCTTGATTTTCAGCTTTCACTGCGATTACATTCACATATGGGTTGTCTTCACCACTCTCGACAACGATGGAGTCATCGACAGGGTTTAGGTCGTTATCAATGGCGTAGTTAGAGTTAATGAACACGACGTCGCCCTCGCCGACATCGAACGCTTGTGGAAGTAAAGCAGCTTCGTACGACGGATCAAAGTCAAAGTTATTCGGGTTTTCATCAATATCATCAATCGTTGCATAGATTGGATCGATGCCATCAGCAATTGTAATTAAGCCTTCGGCTTCAAACAAGCTTAATACGCGGCCGTGGTCAGCGACAGAGTCGCTCATAATGACATGTGCGTCTTCAGGAAGGTCTGCCAATGATGCGTACTCTTGGCTGTATCCCCCCATCGGTTCGATATGAACACCACCGACGTTCTCAAAGTCGTATCCGTGTTCTTCAATTTGACTCTCTAAATACGGAATATGTTGGAAGTAGTTGGCATCCAACTCGTCAAGGTCAAGGGCTTGGTTTGGCATTACATAGTCATTGAATGTCTGAATTTCTAATTCAATGCCTTCTTCTTCTAGTAGGTCTGTGGCGTACTCTAAAATTTCTGCATGAGGAACGTTTGATGCACCAACAACAAGTGACTGTGCTTCGCCATCTTGGGCTGCTTCATCATCGTCTTCATCCCCAGTTTCTTCCGTCTCTTCTGGTGCATCTCCTGCTGATTCGTCAGTTCCTTCTTCATCAGAAGTGCCACATGCCGTTAAGGCTAACGTTAACGATCCTGCTGCAATGGCGGTGTAAAACTTTTTCATCAAACTCTCCCCTATCTTTTATCTAATTTTCTAGTTAGAACGTCTCCAATACCTTGAAAGATGAAGACGATAACGAGTGTAATAATCGTTGCAATTAATGTTATTTCAGGGTTATTTCTTTGGAAACCATCTCGAAACGCAAGATCCCCTAAGCCACCAGCACCGATAACTCCAGCCATCGCTGTATAACCAACAAGTGCGATGGATGTGACGGTAATCCCTGAAACGAGCGCCGGCATTGATTCTGGGAGTAACACTTTGAATATAATCTGAAGCTGGTTACTGCCCATTGATCTTGCGGCTTCAATAACCCCTTTATCCACTTCACGCAGACCAATCTCAACGAGCCTTGCGTAGAAGGGAGCGGCTCCAATAATCAAGGCCGGTAGTGCAGCTTGTGGCCCGAGCATTGTGTTGAGTACCGCAACCGTAAACGGTATGAGTAAGATAATTAAAATGATAAAAGGAATGGAACGAAACACATTGACAAACGCCGCGACAATCCAATTAATAATGGGGTTCGCCCATATCTGTTTCTTTGATGTTAAAAATAACAATAAACCAAGGGCAATGCCGAGAATAAAAGTAAAGAAAATAGCGATGACGCTCATGTAAACTGTTTCCCACGTGGCATCGAGCATATTATCCCAATTGACATTACTGAGGAATTCATCACCCATCATTCATCACCTCCGCCTGAACATGGTGCTTTTCAATATAGGCAAGTGCTTCTGTTACTGCGTCAGAGGTTCCTTCAAGGGAGATGAACAAAGAACCATAACTCCCATCTTTCGTACGAGCAATATTCCCTTGCAAAATATTCACATCAACGTTTACGTTGCGAATGAGATCAGATACAATTGGCTTCTCCGTTTCATCACCAACAAAAGTCAGCTTCACGACTGTACCTTTTTCATCGTGCAATTGCTCCTCAATAACTTCTAATGAACCATCGGTTTCTGTAATTTGCTTCACGAACGCTTGAGTAATTTCTTTCTTTGGATGTTTAAACACATCAAGCACTGCCCCTTGCTCGACCACTTCTCCATCTTCCATGACTGCAACTCGCCCACAAATTTTGTGAATGACATGCATTTCATGAGTGATGAGACAATCGTCAATCCTAGCTTCTGATTGATTTCGTAAAGAAGCTCGAGAATCGAAGACGTCGTTTTTGGATCAAGCGCAGATGTCGCTTCATCGCATAGCAATACTTTTGGGTCATTCGCAAGTGCTCTGGCAATGCCAACGCGTTGTTTTTGTCCGCCACTCAGTTGAGAAGGATAGGCACCGCCTCTACCGTCCAAGCCGACAAGCGAAATGAGTTCGTCTACTCGTTCATTTCTTTTCTTTTTTGGTACACCGGCAATTTCTAGCGGGTACGCAATGTTTTCCCGTACCGTCCGCGACCAGAGGAGATTAAAGTGTTGAAAAATCATGCTAATCTCTTGCCTCGCCTTTCGAAGCGCACGTCCTTTTAAATTAAGCATGTCGTAATCGGCAATTTTCACCGTTCCAGATGAAGGCGCCTCTAAAAGGTTAAGAAGACGTATAAGTGTACTTTTACCAGCACCACTATAGCCAATTATGCCAAAGATCTCTCCAGATTCTATCGTTAAGTTCACGTCTTTTACTGCATGAATGTGTGCATCTTTCGTCACAAAAGACTTTGACACATTGTTCATTTGAATCAATTGATGCACCCCCTATTCGTTCTTTTCCAAGTATCCTTATCTATTCACTGTATTTTAAGTTCGAAAAAAAATAAACAAGCATCCGTTTCGTTTTGATAAAACAAAAATAACCTTTTTGCTAGAAGATGAGCAGAAAGGTTAATCGTACATTCCATCTCATCTCCCAAGGCATTTACAACCTTGCAGGAATTGGCACCATTGCAATTGCTTGCCGGTTGCCGGGTTTCACAGGGCCAGTCCCTCCACCACTCCAGATAAGGATATTTAGTTGATGTTTGAATCTTAGCACCCTACACCGATGTTGTCAACTATTCTTTCAATGGCATAATTTAGGCAAAATCAACTCATCAATAATCTGATAAATATAATTCGCATCAACCGTTTTCTTCGTCACAATCGTTCGGTAATGAATCATTGAAGGTCCGATATCTGCGACTAAATCCAGTTGTTCCAGCGTGAGCGTTGGGGTTGGGTACATGTAAGGGTCGAGTATCGCGAAGAAAGCAAGCCGAAACTTGTGATAATATCCTTGCTGTAACCCAAGTTCTAATTCTTTATTTTGTGAAGCTGCACTTCCAATTGCTGCATATGCACGTTGAATCGATTCATCTTCAATTCGAAAACTAGACGCCATTAAATGAAACAATTGATCCCGTAAGCTAGCAAATTGCTCCACTTCTTGTAAAATCTCTTCAAACGGCTTCACGTCGGAAATTGCCTGAATAACGAGATGTGTTTTTGACGTCCACCTTCGATAGATCGTCGCTTTTCCTACGCCTGCGTGCTGAGCAATACGGTCCATCGACACACGTTCATATCCGTGTTCTCCGATGAGCTCTAGTGCCGACTGCATGATGATGCGATCCCGACTCTTGTCCAAAGGGCGCCCCTTCTTCTTTTCAACCGCACTCATGACAAGCCCCCTTCTTCCCATAGTCATTTCATCGTATCACCAGGATATACAGAGTGCAAATTTACGAAACGAAACTGTTTCGAAACGATTGCGTTTCGTAAATAATCATGGTACGATTCATCTTGCTGATTCAAGCCATAAATATTTTTAGGAGGGACGGCTATGGCACATGCACCAACAACTGCAGAAATAAAAGAAGACTTACCTAATGTAAAACCGATACCAATATTAGCCGTTCTTCTTTCAGGCGCCTTTGTTGCGATCTTAAATGAAACGATTCTGAACGTGGCTCTACAAGCCATTATGGGGGACTTGGGCGTGAACTCAAGTACAGCTCAATGGCTCGTGACTAGCTATATGCTCGTCATCGGAATCTTGATTCCGATTTCTGCATATTTCATTCAACGATTCACAACTAGACAACTATTTATTACGGCGATGACACTGTTTACGCTCGGTACGATTGTCGCAGGTTTTAGCCCAACCTTTGCCTTCCTTCTTATAGGACGAATAGTGCAAGCGGTCGGGACTGCGATTATGATTCCGTTACTCATGAATGTCATTCTTGCTGTTATTCCCCAAGAAAGACGTGGGGCAGCAATGGGTATGATGGGACTTGTCATCATGTTTGCTCCAGCAATCGGGCCTACTGTCTCCGGGTTTATTATTGAAGGATTATCGTGGCGCTGGATCTTCTTTCTCGTGATCCCAATCGCCCTGTTTTCTCTAGTGTTCGGTTACTTCGTCTTAAAGAACGTCACGAAAACGTCAAGACCAAAACTTGATCTCTTTTCATTCTTGTTGTCTACGATCGGCTTTGGAGGAATTGTATACGGATTTAGCACCGCTGGAAAAGGCGATTCCTCACTTGCAGACCCAATTGTCATCGCCTCGCTTGCTGCAGGGTTTATCGGGCTTGCCGCGTTCGCGTTCCGTCAGATTAAAATGAAAGATCCGCTTCTGGACTTACGTGTATTCCGCTACCCGATGTTTGCCTTTGGTTTAATTATTGTCATGCTCGTCATGATGACGATGTTTGCACTCATGCTCGTTCTGCCGATTTATATGCAATCTGCGTTACTGTTCACCGCCATTGCTACCGGACTCATTATGTTGCCAGGTGGGATTATAAACGGGGCGATGTCTCCAATCATGGGGCGAATCTTTGATAAGGTTGGTCCGCGCCCAATCATTATTCCAGGAGCCATTTTACTCGTCATCACCGTATTCACGTATCGATTCTCCACCCCAGGTGTAGACGAGTGGATCCTTGCGATCCAGCACATTTTTGTGATGGTTTCCGTCGCGATGATTATGATGCCTGCGCAAACGAACGGACTCAACCACTTACCACGTCATTTGTACCCGCATGGTACAGCGATCTTTAATACACTCATGCAAGTTTCTGGTGCGATTGGTGCTGCCATCTTTATTTCCATTATGGAAACAGGCAGAAGTAATGCACTCTCAGGCATTGAAGATCCGACTGCTGCACAGCAAATTGAAGCACTCACAATCGGTGCTCAACAAAGCTTCTCATTCGGGTTTATCTTTGCCTGCATTGCACTGGTGATCGCTCTGTTTATTCGCAGTAAAAAATCTAAGTAAAAAGCAAGCTGCCGGTTCGGCAGCTTGCTTTTGTTCAAGACGTACTCTCATACAGCTCCGTTGCTTCCTTCACTGTCAAGCCACCATGTACGATTCCATTAATTCCTTTTATCATACCGAGCGGATTGTTAGACTGCCAAATGTTTCTGCCCATATCTACACCGACTGCTCCTTCTTGCAAAGCGCGATAGGCAATCTCAAAAGCTTCTTCAATCGTGTCAAACTTTGGACCTCCCGCAATCACAATCGGCACTGGGCACGTGCTCGTTACTTTCTCGAATTCATCACAATAGTAAGTTTTTACAATATCTGCTCCGATTTCTGCAAGAATGCGTGATGCCAAAGACAAAAACCGCGCGTCACGTTTTTCCAACTCTTTCCCAACTGCTGTAATTCCTAACACTGGAAGATCATATTCGTGAGCTTCGGTCACTGCCCGTGCTAAGTTGTTTACGGTTTTGGTTTCAAACTGTGAGCCTATGAAAGTACTCACACCTACTGCCACAGCATTTTGACGTACTGCATCTTTTACAGAGGTGACAAGTTCTTCATTGGCTAGATCATTGAGAACACTCGGCCCTCCTGAAATTCTCAGGGAAATCGGCGTGGTCAGCTCCTTAGGCATACATTTTAGCGCACCTCTTGTTAAAAACAGTGAATCCGTATATGGGAGAAGCTTCTCGACGGTTTGATAAGGATTTGACAAACCGGTGATTGGACCGAGGAAATAACCATGGTCAATGGCCAACATGACAGAACGACCATTTGGTATTAGCGTATTCATTCGATTTTCAAAGCCCCAGCTCATGTATTGTCCTCCTCTGTAGTTGGGTTGCTGATCATCACCGAATCTTTGACCGCAATATGAGGCGATTTAATAAACATCGCTTTAAAGTCATTGCTTGATGTATTAATTAAATAATGTGAATCTCCCTTCGCACACTGAATCAAGTCCCCCTCCTTGACTGGAACTCTCTTATTATTAATGTAAAAATCAATTTCTCCTTCTAAAATATAGAAAATTTCTTCGCACGTCGTATGATAATGGTTCTGGAATTCCTGTGATGGCTTGAGTACCACAACGCCCACATCAACGTTTGGACCTTTTGTTAAATATTTCGGTCCGTGATCGCTGAAACGATATTCAAAGTCGCCTTCGTTTACTTTCTTCACGTGCCCCCTCCTTTTCATTACAACCCTGGTGCCTTCCACATATGCTTGGTCGTGCCTTCATCGGCCAATTGAAGTTGTACTGCATACGCTGAGCGCCACGTTTCATACAGCTTCATGTATTGTTCGTGATGGTTCCTGTTCGGTGTATACGTCTGCTCCCACTCAACCCATTCATGCACGGCGTCTTGCAATGTGCGATGGGCACCGACAGCAGTCGCAGACAGCAGTGCAGTACCTAATGCGGCTGCCTCTTTTTCAGCAGGCACTTTCACCGGAACACCTAATACATCAGCCAAAATTTGACACCATAACTTGCCTTTTGCTGCTCCCCCCGCGAAAATCACTTGAGTTGGGTAGTAATTCACTTCCTGCTCAATACGTTTTAAATTGCCATAGGTGGCTAGCGCTGTGTTCTCCAGCAGTGATCGGTACAACACAACATGACCGGATTTCTTTGGATCCGTGCTTAGGTTTAAAAATGAAGGAGCGGCGTGACGCCATTCAATAAAATTCATCACATCAGAAAAAATAGGGATCACACCATATGAACCGACCGGAACATGACGCGCTTTCTCTTCCATCAGTTCATAAACATTTTTCTTTAAACGTCCTGCCTCAAGCTCTTCATTGTGGCAAAACGTATTTTTAAACCAACGCATGACGAGTCCCGGGGTAAAGACAATGGTTTCGATTTGCCAGAGATCACATGTCGCATGACAGTTCACACGCACGTTTGCTTCCATTCTTGGAGGAAGCGTTGATACGTTTACTTCCTGCTGCCAAAACGACCCTCCTGAAATGACCGTATCTCCATGATGCACCGCGCCAACACCAATTGAAGCGACTTGAGCATCACCACCTCCGCTAATCACTTTCGTGCAAGAATCGAGTCCAATTTCTTCGCATAAGGAAGATTCTACATATCCAATGCATGTGCCGGGTTCATTGACTTCAGGAAAAATATTACGCTCCATACCGGATCGGTTTGCAATCTCTTTTGACCAGCTTCGTTTTTCAAGACTGAATATCCCCGTCGTACAGCCGTTCGATGGATCTGTTTGCTTCACGCCACATAATTTGTAAAGAATCCAATCATTGATCATTAATAAACAGTCCATACGGTTATAGATGAGCGGTTCATGCACTTCCAACCATAGCAGCCTCGGCAGCGCACCGAGCGCGAACGTCTGACCTGATGTCTTATAAACCTCTTCTTCAAATGTGCGGTGCTTCTCTTTTAACTCTCGCACCTCTTTTGCCGCTCTGGCGTCTACATTTGCGCAAGCCCATAGTTCTTTCCCTTGTTGATCTAACAGCACAAAACCCTCTCTCATACTCGTTGCACTAACTGTTCGGATATGCGCACGTTCTACCTCACGACTAACCTCTTTAATGCATCGTTTGACGAGCAGCCAATTCTCTTCGTAATCGAAATTCATCGACCCTTCTACCTCTGGATCTTCAAGATGGTACCATTCCTTTTGTACGACCTTTACATGCCGCCCTTTTCCATCAAATAGAACAGCCCGAAAGCTGCCTGTGCCGGCATCCAAAGCCAGATAATAGTCCAAGTAATCACCTTCCCATCGATAGTAATGATTGTGCAGTTTCTTCGTCAGTCACCAACACTGCCAAGTACTGCCCTCGGAGCGCCCCATGGATCGCTTCAAGCTTTTCAGCGCCACCTGCCACACCAATGGTGTACATCGTCTTTAGATTCTCAATGGATATGCCGATCAACCGTCGATGCAAGGAGAGATCAAGGCGTTCCCCGCTCTGATTATAAAATTGACCAAGAATATCCCCCACCCCGTTTTCCTTTCGAATATAGGCCAATTCATTCATCGTCAGATTCTCTCTTTGAACAAACGTGGCTTCTGAAGACACTCCTCCTATACCGACAACCGCATATTTCGTAAGTTGAGCAAGTTCCATCATCTCTTGAATGGAAGGTTCTGTAAGGAACCGGTCTGCTTGATCAACTGTGGACACAACAAATGGTGAAGGAATTGCATAAATTTTCCCTCGAAAGCCCCCTCCTTTGTTTGATTTCGATACTGATAATAGTGATTTACTCCGCCGGTAAGTGTCACAACCGA
>NZ_BAXB01000025.1 GCF_000698145.1 Geomicrobium sp. JCM 19039 | reverse complement strand
GATTGTTCCAACTTGCGCGCAGATTCAAGGCTGAAGTACCGACGACTCGTCGGCCCCTTCGGGGCCGAACCGAGTGCGGCCCGCGCCGACAGGATAATTAGATTTGGAAGATTTTAGGGTTTCGGCGATCTAGATCATGGCCTTTTCGAGGAAGTGCACGCAATCGACAGGGAAGTGCACATCACCGACACCGGAGCGCCCACTTCCGACAAAGCAACAACGCACGATCGAGCGCACCCTGTCCTTTATCATGTTGCAAAGTTCCAGCATCCGAATAGACAGTCGCTACCTCTCCGTATCGTTTTTCTGTAACTGGTGGATGAGGTATAATAACGACAAGAGGGGGAAAGCAGATGGAAGAGGTTTGGCAAGCGGTAGAGGCGTTTCGTAAAGATATGAATAGTGGTGATGTTGAACGGATCAATGCTTGGGTTTCGGACGCTTTTGTTGGGTATTTCGGTTATTACGATGATGTGGCTTATCGCATTTACAACGGTGAGGAATATCGGAGTGATAATATTCAAACCTTTCAATCATATGAAGGGAAACGTGTCGAATTTCGGTATACTGATTTGAAAACTAGCCTAAGAAAGCCGGATGAGCTGATTTTAACTGCAACGATTGATTTTCATTTAGATAGTCAGTTGTTAACGACGGTGCTTGCTGTCGAAGTGTTCAAAAAGGAGCAAGCGGGGTGGATGTTGTACCGTCAACATATGGAGCACTTTGCGTGAACAATTCATACAAAGTTGAGCGTTTAACTGAAACCGATGTGAAAGCGATTCACGCGTTTATCCGTGATTTTGATTGGGACTATAGTGAAAGTGACGTGCGGCAAATTCTCACTACGGGTCATGTGTTTGGGTGTAAGGACGAAAAGGGTGTTCTGTTAGGGTGTGCAGCACTCATTACATATGAAAAAGAAAACATTGCGACGCTCGGTCTTGTGATGGTCGACCCGACGGAGCGAGGGAGAGGCCTGGGACGACAGTTAACTGTCGCTTGTGTGGACGCTGTGCCAGAAAGTGCGTCTACGATATTGATTGCGACAGGGCAAGGGCAACCGCTTTATGAAAAATTAGGATTTGTTCCGGTATCTGAAGTGTCGAGCTACGTATGCCAGGACGTTGGTGTGTGGGGGCGTGTTGACGAACGCAATCATCCGAATATTCGTGCGTATGATGCCGATGACTTCGAAGCGGTAGTGCGTGTTGACGAACGAGCCTTTGGGGACTCACGACATGAATTTCTAAAGAGAAGGATCGCTGCAGCAAAGCGGGCGTTCGTGTGGATCGAAGATGAAAAAGTTGTAGGGTATGGACTGTCGGTAAGTGCGAGAAAAAATGTCATGCTTGGACCGATTGTTTGCCAAAACGTGCGCCAAGTGACAGATATGATTTGTTCCCTCGTTCATGGAGAAACGGGATCTTTTCGAATGGATACACCGCATTTTGAACCTGAACTTGATCACTGGCTACACAACAATCATTTCAAATTGTACGCCACTGCGCAAATGATGGTGAGAAATGGTCTAAGTAGTAAAGAAGAACCGAGCACGCGTTACGCCATTGCGGCGCAAATCTTTGGATAAAGAAGGTTTTGAACATGAAGCAAATTATTGCTCTTGGCGGTGGGGGATTCTCTATGGAGCCTGACAATCCGTTGCTCGATGAGTATATTTTGAACCAGTCGGATAAAGAGAGGCCGAAAATTTGTCTTGTTCCGACGGCAAGTGGGGACTCAGAAGATTATGTTGCCCGGTTTTATGCTGCCTTTGAACGTTTACACTGTGAGCCGTCGCATTTGTCGTTGTTTCGACCGCCGACGAGAGACTTAAGAGCGTGGATTTTAGACAAAGATATTGTCTATGTCGGAGGTGGAAATACGAAAAACTTACTTGCTTTGTGGAGAGAATGGGGCTTTGATAAGATTTTATATGAAGCATGGGAACAAGGAATTGTAATGGCAGGCCTTAGTGCCGGGTCAATCTGCTGGTTTGAACAAGGAGTGACCGATTCTTATGGGGATGGATTAGAGGTTATTGAAGGGCTTGGTTGGTTAGCTGGTAGTCATTGCCCCCATTACGATGGGGAAGAGAAACGTCGGCCGAGTTATCAGAAGTTCATCAACGACCATCAGCTCATCGCCGGTGTCGCCGCTGATGACGGCGTTGCCCTGCATTATACAGATCACACGTTATCAAAAGTAGTTTCTTCTCGACCCGATGCATCCGCTTATCACGTGTCATTAAATGCTGAGAAAAGCATAACACCGATTTTTTTAGGAGAGAAAGGATGAGTGAGTAATGAAAAATAAATATGAAGTCAGCTACGCTGCACCACGTCCAGAACAATACAACGAGTTGCGTCTTGATGGGGGATTGAGCGGAAAGTCAATTGAAGCGGCAGAAATTGGGCTGGAGAATTCACAGTTTGTCGTCTGTCTGTATGATCACGAGGCGTTTATCGGAATGGGCAGGGTGATCGGTGACGGGGCGACGTTTTTCCAAGTTGTCGACATTGTTGTGAAGCCGACTCATCAAGGACAAGGGCTAGCAAAAGTGATCATGACGGAGATTACGAATTATCTTGATGCTCATACATATCCAGGCTCGTATGTGAGTTTAATTGCAGACGGGCGGGCGAGTGACTTGTATGAGCAGTACGGGTTTCAATTTACGGCTCCCCGGTCTCAAGGAATGTACCGAAAATATTAAGGGGCGAATCGATCGACACAAAACAAGTGTAAAATGGCCTGTTTCGCGTCGATTTGTGATACATGTGTATGCACGCTAGTCTCATATTATGCCTCGTTTCCGTCATGTTCATATGGGTCTACTTGAAGTAACTGGGCGGTCATCTCGTGCATGTCCTTACTCTCAGAAGCAAGGGCGTATTCAGCGACGACGATCGCTTCTGCCTGATGCAATTGACGAATGTGCTCGTCCATTTGCATCCAAGTTTTGCCACCAGCGTTATCGTAAGCAGCGAGTACGTCTTGAAGCGCGGAATTACCAAAGAGTTTATAATGCCCAACGAAGTCAATGCTCACATCACCGACACCGGTTTCTGTCCAATCGATCATTCCTGTCACTTGTTTATCCGGGTTAATAAGAAGGTGACCTGGATGAAGGTCCCCGTGTTTCACGCCTGTATGTTCAGGCCATATCGCATCATTGGCGAGCCAAGCTTGCCAATACTCCCACCGTCCAGGATGAATGGAGAAATGTTCTTTCACCGTCATCATTCTTTCTTTCATTGAGCATCTCAGTTGCCCAGTTTCAACAATGGCTACGCCAGTGTTATTTAGTGATCCTGTCGGTACGGCGTGTAGTGCTGCGAGTGATCTTCCTAATGAGTCGGTAAAAGCAGGAGGGATTTGTGCGGTATCAATCTCCCACACATACGCTTGTTTTTCCATATCAATGGTGCCAGCAGGGGTACCGCTTAACTGCTCGTAAGCAATGAGTTCATCTGAAAATATTGACCAAACAGGAACTTGAAACGGGACATGTTCTGAAATAACGTCCAACGCCATTTTCTCTTGCTCGGCGTGTCGCATCGATTCAATTTTTCTCGGTATCCTTAGAATCCAATGACGCCCATGATTGTCATTGGCATGGGCGACCAGAAAATCGACACCAGATTGATTAAGTGTAATTGTTGACGATTCAATGTCTAGGCCCTTGTTTTTTGCTAACGTATAAATCTCATTTTTGTCCATCGCTAACCCCTCATTTTTATAGACGTTCTTATTTGTTTAAAATATCCAAAAGCCGTTTTCTTATTATACAATGGGAATATTCGATGTGGAGGAGATACGATGCGGTTGATCGAACGATTATTATATCCGCGACTCGAGCTAAATGACCAGAAACTTTATGACGAGGTGACGGGAAAAACCATTGTCATTACAGGGGCGAGTTCGGGAATTGGAGAACAACTCGTCAAGGTTCTCGCCAAATCAGATTGCCACCTCATTCTTGCAGCAAGAAGACTAGAACGGTTAGCGTCGCTCCAACAATCATTACATAAAGAACGAGCACACATAGACGTATACGGCGTCGACCTTCGCGAGGAGGTGTCACGGGAGCAGTTTGTTGATTTTGCTCGTAACGTTTCTCCACAAATTGACGTGTTGGTGCACTGTGCGGGGCACTCCATTCGGCGACCGGTTCGAGAATCCACGTCCCGCATGCACGACTTTACGAGGACGATGGCGATCAACTACTTTGCGCCGGTTCACCTGACGCTGTCATTCCTCCCTGAACTTGAGGAGAGTGGGGGCACGTGATTAGTATGTCTACCATTAACGCATGTTTGCCGCCGATGCCTCATTTCTCTGCTTATCAGGCGTCAAAGTCCGCATTCGACGCTTGGCTTAGAAGTGCAGCTGAAGAATTGGAAGGTGTAGGCGTTGCTGTGACAACGATGTATTTGCCACTCGTTCGCACCCCGATGATTGAACCAACGAAAGCGTACGGTAAAGCACTGGCGATGAGTGTTGACCAAGTCGCTGTCCGGGTTGGACGGGCAATCTACAAGCGCCAGACGTTTGTGCGCCCGTGGTGGTTATCCCCACTGCAGTACATCACACTTCATCGCAGGAATTTACGAGATTACTCAGCGGGACGGAGGGGAAACGATGCAGATCGTTAAATTATTTAACGTACTCCGTCATCTCGGAATGCGATCGCCAATAACGATCGTTCATTTAGTCATCACCATGTTTCGTTCAGGATCGAATCTCATGACACTTCTGGAAATCGCCGCAGTAAAGTATAAACATCGCGAGGCGATGACCGATGATGGGCAGACGGTTACGTACAATCAACTGCTCAACCTTTCGAGAAGGAAGTTACGAGCATTAAACGAACGTGTGCGGGACAATGACCGGGTGGCGTTTATGTGTGCCAATCATATCGATTTTGTGGCAACGGTGTTTGCGGTGTCCAGGCTCGGTGCTGATGTCTATTTATTACCATCTCGTTTAAGGGAGCCGGAGTTACAAGATTTGCATGAAAAACAAAGCTTTACCCTTATTGTTCATGACCATACTACGGCGCCAACAATCGCGGGCGTTACAGTTTGGAATTGTGAGAATCAGTTGAACGAAACCGCACCAGGTCGGCCTTCAGTCGGCCGCAAATCAAGTGGACGGTTAGTGTTATTTACAGGTGGGACGACGGGGACGCCGAAGTCAGCTGCTCATTCGCCGTCGCTTTTTCGCTTTCTCGACCCGTTTCTTGATTTCATATCCAAGCTAGAGATTATGAATAGGGAGCGGGCATACGTGGCCACGCCTCTTTATCATGGGTACGGCATTGCGGTGTTGATCCTGTTTCTAATCACAGGTAAACCGCTTTATTTTACGAAGCGATTTGACGCAACAACAGCTGGGAAGCTCATTTCCGATCACCGCGTGGATGTGATGACAGTCGTCCCGATGATCGTTCAGCGTTTACTTGATACGTGTCTCCCAGAGCAGTTAACAACGCTCCGTTGCATGGCTTCTGGTGGGGCAAGACTAGACGATTCAGTCGTTAGAAGAACAGAAAAAAACGCTCGGTATGGTTCTCTACAATTTGTATGGAACTTCAGAAACGGGGCTAAACTTCATGCTACGCCGAAGGATTTACAGGAGTCACCGGGTACAATCGGTCGACCAATCCGCGGTATGCGTGCTGTTGTCATGGATGGTGATAAGCAGCAACCAGTGGGTAGTACGGGTGAGATTCATATTGTAAACACATGGTCTAGTCAATCGTCGACGAGTGGCACGGGTGATGTCGGTTGGTTTGACGAACACGGTCGCTTTTATCTTTTAGGGCGAAAGGATGACCTCGTCATTGTTGGTGGTGTGAACGTATATCCCATTGAGTTGGAACAGGTGTTATTGCAACATGAGGCGATAAAGGCTGCAGCTGTAATTGGGGCTTCAGATGATGAGTATGGAGAGCGCCTCATCGGATTTGTGGAGATGGCTGACCACACAAAGAACACGGTAGATGACGTGCACACGTTTTTGGAAGAACGGTTGCAAACGTCGAAGCGCCCAAGGCAGCTCATTTCAGTGGACGCGCTTCCGTACACAAACGTCGGTAAAATCGATAAAAAAACGTTGGAATCACAATACAAAAGCTCCCGGTTTTCTTAAAAAACCGGGAGCTTTTTTTAGGGTTGTGACCTACACGGGCGATCAGCGTTTCGACATATTATATAAGAGTTTGAATGTAAGGAGGAATAGGATGAAAGATGGTCGGCGCTGGATTGTGCTTTACAACAATGTGATTAATGGTCCGCCTCGTCCCACTTCCCCGCTGTTACCAACCACTCCAACTGTTCCCACAGGCTTAAATAAAGTGTATACGCTTATGCCAACCACAGGAAATGCTTCAGTATTTGCAGGGCATACAGAAACACGTGTTGGAACGCTACCCGCGACCTTTTTATCACGTGCAATTGCCGTAGATCCAGTTCGAAACGTTGTGTACGTCGCCCCAGGGGAAGCGCCCAATATGGTCTCTGTATATTGTGCTGAGACGGAAAAGGTGATCAAGCATATCACGGTTAAATCGCTTTTCCCAAGTCCTGAGGCAATTGCCCTTAACCTCAAGACAAACCGTGTCTATATTGGAACGTTAACGGGACAACTGTTTGTCATTAACGGTCACACGTTTACACAAGAGAAGCTCATCGGGACAGGGCAGCTCCCGTGTCGATTAACAGCATTAGCTGTCAATGCAAAATCGAATGTCGTTTATGTCGTTAGTGGAGGGCAGCTTTCTAATGAACTGAATATCGTAAACGGCACGACGAATGAAGTGATAGGTCCCTTTACTGAAGGGCTCGCCAATCCGAGTGACGTGTTGGTCGATGAACGGACAAATTTTGTGTATGTATCAAATCATGACGGGGGAACGGTCTCAATCTATGATGGCGAGACAATGGAGTTTCTAGATGAAATACTCGTTGGAGGCAGCCCAAAACAAATGGAGTTGGACCTGTGGGTAATGAAGTGTATGTGACGAATGGTGAAGGATACATTACCGTTTTAGATGTAGTCACGAACACAATTGCAAACACGGTGATGACAAAACGTACAATCATAAGTGTTGCACTCAATCCGTATACGAGACGCGCGTATCTGGCACACAAAAACAGTAAATTTGTCGATGTAATCGACATGAATCAACAACAAGTCATTCGTATGTTCCCTCTGGAGACTATGCACTTCGAATCATTGCTTTGCCTTAACGTTTTGCCTGTGGTTGGTCGCATTTGTTCACATGCTCCAGCCCAGGTGGATGCGTCGTTCTCCACGAAGATGAGCATTTGAGATCGGAATTTGTTCATGGTATTATGTTGATAATGATTTTCATTTTCAATGGAAAGGAGAATCTTATGAGCAAAACGACTTTTCTACAGATGGTAAACGCATATACATTTCATTTTGTAACGGCGGTCCATTTAAAAAAGGGACAAGTCAGTAACGAGGACGGTTTTTACATAACGATCGACCGAGATACGTGTAGCGTAACGACGGTAGATCAATTAGGCAGTCGATCTGCTCATTATGTATTGGTTTGTGAAGCGTATGATAAAGATAAACACAATGCATCGATGTTAAAAGTTCCATTGGAAAAAATCAGCCTGACATTTCAAAAGAATGAGCAGTTTGTCCATAAGATTCAGCAATTGATTGCATTGGCTCATATGAAAGAAGTTCATGGATACAGACCCACATACACTTTTTATGAAATTTTATATATCATTTATGGAGAAATAAATGATGGCAATGATGACACATTGTCAAAACGGCTCGACGGGGTTAAACAATACATTGACCAATATTTCTCAACCTCCTTGACGCGAACACAACTTGCGCAAAAAGCTGGTCTAAACCGAGACTATTTTTCGAGAGTATTCAAAGAACGTTATGCACAGAGTCCGATTTCATATTTAAATCATGTTCGTCTCACACATGCGAAACGGCTCTTAGTACAAAACCGAGCAACGATTCGGGAAGTGGCCCTTAAAGTTGGTTATAACGATGAATTCTATTTCAGTCGACAGTTTAAACAACTAACAGGCTACTCTCCAAATCATTATATGAAAACGAGGGATAGAACAACGAAAGTAGCCTCGCTTCATCATCTCGTTACCGGTCACCTTTTAGCGTTGGATTGTTTTCCATATGCGGCAATCATGAACGATTCTTATCCGATTTCGCTCAAAGAAGCCGGTGTACTAGACATCGGTCGGGAACGAGCGGATGTGAATAAAATTTTAGATGCTCAACCTGATGTGATTATACAAAAGGCTTCCATTATGCAAGAGAGCGGCAACCGGCTTGATGTAATGAACAACATTGCTCCGGTTGTTAACTTACCGTATACATCGACGTGGAGAGATCACTTTCAACAAGTGGCTGATATCGTTCATCGGCAAGAGCATGCAAAGCAATGGTTAAAGCAATATGACGAGAAAGCAAAAACCATTCGAGATCGCATCAAACTTCAAATCGGAGAGGGTACGGTCGTTGTTATTGGGGTCGGTGAACAAGGCTACTGCATCTATGGGATGAGAAATATGGGAACCGTGCTCTACGATGACCTTCATATTCAAGCACCGAAAGAAGTCGAAAGAATTGCCCACTTACGACCAGTAGGGTTAGAAGATGTGCTACGAATGGATGCGGATTATATCATTCTTACGTTGTATCGAAGCCATGACCGTTTGCCTGATCAGAATGCGATCGAAAGACAATTGCGAACACTCAAGGAAACCAAGCAATGGCAATTGTTGAAGGCTGTTCAAAACGATCGCATATTCGCGCTTTATGATACGAAGCATTTATACACAAGTTATAATGCCTATTCTCATAACCTTTTTCTCAACAAGTTGGTCGAGTTTTTCGTCACTTAAATCAGAATAATGCAGGGTTAAGTCGCTTTCGTCTATGTTTCTCTCGTTCGTATAGTCATATAATCAGTAATGAGAATCATTATCAACGAAAGTGGAGGAAACTATGAAAAAAACACCATATATCATCTTCGGTGGGACTTACTTCTTGCAGGTTGCGGGGAAGATGAGGGAACTTCTACAGTGAGTACAGAGGCAGAAAGTATGTCTGCGTATGAAGTAGAACATCAACTTGGCGTTGCAGAGTTTGAGGAACCACCAGAGAATGTCGTTACCTTATTTCAAGGTGCGAATGATACAGCGGTTGCACTTGGATATGAGCCTGTAGGCATTGTCGAATCTTGGTTAGAGCAACCTGTATACGAATACTTACGAGATGACTTGAGCGAGAGTACGATTGTTGGTGATGAGATTCAGCCAAACTTAGAAGAAATTGCGGCACTTGAACCTGATGTAATTATCGCAACCCAATCCCGCCATGAAGAGGTATACGAGCAACTCTCAGATATTGCTCCTACGGTTGTGCTAGAAGAGTTGAATGACTTTAAGGCGACGTTAGAAATTATGGGAGAGACGCTCGGGGAAGAAGATCAAGCAAAACAGTTGTTGGATCATTGGGATGAACGTATTGAAGACTTTCAATCGCAAATGGAATCGACGCAAGACGAGTGGCCGATGACACGCTCTGTGATTAACTTTAGGTCAGATTCGTTGCGGCTGTTTGTTGAAGGGTTTCCGGGAAGTGTATTAAGCGATGCAGGATTTGAAATGCCTGACAATCAACAACAGGCGTATGAAAACGATGAAACATTTATTGAGCTTACGAACACGGAAAGCATACCCGAGCTTGAAAGTGACATGTTTTTTGTCTATTTGCAAAGCAACCAGGAAGCAGACGAGTTGGATGAAGCTTGGCAGTTATGGACTGGCCATCCACTTTGGGATGAACTTGAAGCCGTGGATCAAGAACAACTAGAGATGGTCGATGAAGTGATTTGGAGCATGGGTGCAGGTTTTATAGCTGCGAACGAAATGCTTGATGACCTATATGAAATCTTTGAACTTGAAGACGGAGAATAAGGGAAAGTATGCGTGAGTTGCTACGAACGTCGAAGGCGAAAATGCTAGGGCTTTTCGTCTTGATCGTTCTTTTTGTACTTTCCATGTATGCAAGCATACAAGTCGGCCAGCAATATGTCGCCCCTGGGGTGATATTTGAAGCTGTACGTAGCTTCGACGCTACCAATGCGGATCATGTCATTTTGTACCACCGGCTTTCTCGAGCAGCATCCGCTATTTTTATAGGGGTGAGTCTTGCGGTTGCTGGCGCACTTCTCCAAGCATTAACACGGAATCCATTGGCCTCTCCTGGAGTGTTTGGCATCAATGCCGGTGCTTTATTCTTTGTTGTGGCTGCCATTTCGTTTTTCTCCATTCAAGCGTTGCCGGCACTTCTTTGGTTTGCCTTTGCGGGTGCCCTCGCTGCAGCCATTATGGTTTATATTCTTGGAACGGTTGGTAGCCAGATGTATCACCAGTTCGCATCGTACTTGCAGGGACAGCGATCACGGCATTATTCGTTTCATTAACCCAAGGGTTGCTCGTCACCAATGAAGCGAACCTTGATCGCGTTCTTCTTTGGATGGCAGGAACGGTTTCCAATCGATCAATTGACATGCTTCTTCCAATTATGCCGATTGCTTTTATTGCCATTATACTCGCATTTTTAATCGCCAAGCCGATGGACTTGTTGCATACCGGAGATGATATAGCTCGAGGGCTTGGACAACGAGTATGGGTTGTGAAGCTGATGATCATTGTGGTTGCTGTGTTACTCGCTGGTGGTGCTGTAGCTGTGGGAGGCATGATTGGTTTTATAGGATTAATTGTCCCGCATATCGCTCGTTTTCTTGTAGGTCATCGGCACAAGTGGTTGCTCGTCTATTGCATGGTAATTGGTGCAATTCTTATGCTTTGTGCAGACGTTGTTGGCAGAGTAGCCATTCAGCCTAGAGAAATTCCGATCGGTGTCGTTACGGCGCTACTCGGCACACCGTTCTTTATCTATATTGCGAGAAAAGGATTTAAGCAATCATGAAAAAGGTCGTTAACGTACGTTCATCGTCAGGCACACTCTCTTTACAGCTTGAATTGAAGCCATGGCTCATGATGATGTTGTTGTTTTGCTCGATGATTGTCCTGATGACTATTGGGTTAGCGCTTGGTAGCACTTGGGTATCCCCAATTACGATTTTTCAATATGTAATCGGGATGGATGTCGGATCGGCAACGTTCATCATTGAAAGTTTGCGTTTGCCTCGAATGCTCGTTGCCTTGTTTGCCGGAGCGGCTTTAGGGGTATCCGGCTTAATATTGCAAGAAATGGTAAGAAATCCGCTTGCATCACCTGACATTATTGGGATTACAGGCGGAGGTACACTTGCGGCTGTGTTCTTTATCACAACGTTAGGCGGCATCGTGTCTCTGAGTTGGTTACCACTGGCCGCTATGGGTGGTTCAGCAGTCGTTTCACTGTTCATCTACATGCTCGCATGGAAAGATGGCATTTCTCCCATTCGTCTCATTTTAATCGGTATAGGAATTAATGCACTATTGAGTGCATTAACGACACTCATGATTGTGTTCAGCCCACTGAACACGAGTAGTCAGGCATACGTATGGATGACAGGCAGTGTGTACGGCGCTTCGTGGACCGATGTCGGGCAGATGTTTCCTTGGGTTATCGTCTGCATTCCACTCGCTTTGCTTTTGACCCGAGCGATGCACGTCCACCAGCTCGGTGAAGAGGTGGCGACAAGTCTCGGCGCGCGAATGCAAGTGCAGCGGTTCATGATGATTAGTATAAGTGTATTGTTGGCAGGTGTTGCCGTCGCATTTGCAGGTGGCATTAGCTTCGTCGGATTGATGGCACCCCATATTGCAAGGTTGTTGTTTGGCAAGTCCTTTGCCGTTCTTGTGCCCGCGGCTGCATTGATTGGAGGAATGATGGTCTTTAGTGCAGATGTAATTGGTAGAACGGCCTTTTTGCCTTTGGATGTACCGGTGGGTGTATTTGTATCGGCGATTGGTGCACCTTTCTTCCTGTACTTGCTCTATCGGAACCGTCATCAATAATGAGGTGAGAACATGATTCAAACAGAATCCCTGACACTCGGATATCGAGACAACGTGATTATTAATCACTTAAATATCGAAATTCCAAAGGGTAAGATCACAATATTTGTGGGCGCAAATGGGTGTGGTAAATCGACACTATTACGTTCGTTAGCTAGACTATTAAAACCGATGGCAGGAACTGTTCGATTAGCGGAAGATGAACTTCAGCAATTGTCGACGAAAACAATTGCCAAGAAATTGGCCGTTCTACCGCAAAGCGCAAGTAGCCCGGAGGGAATTACCGTTCAACAGCTTGTGAAACAAGGTCGTTATCCTCACCAGAGCTTATTGCAGCAATGGTCTGTTGAAGATGAGCAGGTCGTCAACGAGGCGATGGCCTCAACAGGTGTCAAACACCTTGCAGATCGGACGATTGCATCGCTCTCAGGTGGACAGCGGCAACGAGCGTGGATCGCGATGACTCTCGCACAACGGACGGAGATTCTCCTCCTTGATGAACCGACGACTTTTCTCGATGTTGCCCATCAGATAGAGATTCTTGATCTTTGCCACACGCTAAATGAAATGGAAGGGAAAACGGTCGTCATCGTGTTGCATGACTTGAATCTGGCAGCGAGATATGCTGATCATATGATCGCACTTAAAGATCAAACCGTTTATGCAGAAGGTAAGCCAGAACAAGTTGTGACACCAGAGATGATGAGAGCGGTATTTTCCCTGGAGTGTGAGGTGATTCCTGATCCAGTTACGGGTACGCCGATGACAATTCCGTACGGGAAAAAGGCGATTAGACGTAATGATGTACGTGCACTTGCACGCTGAATTCGAAAGGGTGAGACAAAATGAGTCATACCGTAACCATAGATAACCTGTCTTCATTCGGAATTGAACGATCCACCCAATCGACGGTTGGCTTTCGCATGGACGAAATGCTCGATCCTCAACGTTGTCGTGATTTTCTAACAGAGTATATGGAGAGGATTGAAGCACCGAACATTAAAGTTGCCGCCTCACTCTTTATTAAATATTATGCTCGTGTTTCCGTCGGCTCGTTGCTGTATAGCTTAGGCAACTACCATTGTGCACTTGCGATGCCGCTGAAAGGGTGTGTGTTTAATGGCGACCGAAAAAAGCTGTGTGTCCATGAAAACGAATGTGTATGGCGGATGTGTCATTCAGAGAACCGAGAAGCATGGAGACAAACCGTTTTACAGCAATTTTTTACAGAGCATTTTACCCCTCTCATTCAAGCGTTAACGAAAGTCCGGATTTCTTCAAGGATCCTTTGGGAAAATACAGCGATTCGTATTCATTCGGTGTATAGGAAGTTGTTACAACTTCCTTTGACAGTAGAGGAGAAAATTCTAATCCAATCTGACTTTACTTTTCTAAAAGAAGCAGACGGATCGCTCTTTGGGCTCGCACATAACCCAATGTCCCCTTACTTACGAGAAGAAGCGATTTACGGAACATCGTGTATGCGCAAGACATGCTGCTTATTTCATCGCATCGAAAATAAAAAAGAAGATTTAGAACGGTGTGTGATTTGTCCGTTAGAACGGTAAAGGAAAGCTTTTCATTCAGTTGGTAGTAATAATATGACTCATTCAATAGACCCATTTATTAATGGTTGGAACAGTTATCGGTTTAACTCCCCTGTAATACGGGCATGTTATTCATATGCCTCAAAATAACGGGAGGGAATCTACCATGCTATGGACGATTTTTATCGTTATACTTGTACTTTGGCTACTCGGTTTTATTAGTGGCTTTGGTGAAGGTCTCATACATTTACTTCTGATCGTTGCACTCGTTGTGCTTGTATTCCAATTAATTACCGGTCGAAGGTAGCAAAGAAGAAGGGAGACCTTCTTCTTTATTTGTCTGTGAACAATCTTAAGGAGGACCAGCATGGGAAGATGGGGTGCACTAGTTTTAGGTGTCGTTTTGTTAACCGCTTGTGGAAATGATGTAGAGGAAGCAGCATCTGACAATGATGGGGATCTTGATGAATCGACGGAACCGAGCGTGGAGCAAGAAGCGAATGAGGAAGAAGAGAATCCAAACGAAGAAAACGATGAGTTTGAAGAGAATGGAGAAGATACAGATCTAGCAGTGAAAGAACTCGTAGGAGAAGAGTATGCGTCTGCCACGACGAAAGAGGAGCAGTATGTGCAGGCAGGAACATTTACTGGTGGAGAAATGACAGATGGAAGAGTCGTAGGGAACATCGATTATGGTATTCATGATGAGTATGAACGGCTTGTGTTTGATATATATGAAGGGGTTTATGACGAGATCGAAGATCCCGTAGACATCCCAAATGACTTTGAAGTAACGAAAGAAACGTATCCTTCACGACTCGTGTACACATTAAGTGGAATTCGTGGTCAGCCAGCAGATGTCCCTGATTTATCGAATATGAACTTGTTTTCTCAGATGGAGACCGTACCTTATTTTGATGATGCTTCGATTCAATATGCAGTGTACGTTCAAGAAGCAATTGAATTTGAAATATTTGAAATGCACAATCCAGCGAAGATCGTCACCGATGTGCGACCTATGGAAACAGAAGAAGAATACGCAACTGTTTTCTCACTCCGAACAGCTTCCATACCTGAAGGTGAGACCGTCGAGGACATTCAAAGAGCGGAAACAGACTTTCGGGAGATGGGTGGAGAACAAGTCAGAATTTTGCACGCTGAAGACAGCAGTGTGTTTGTTGAAGAAGGGTACTATGTGACTTTTGAGGAAGCCGAAGAACGTAAGAACGAACTTGAAGACGACGGGTTCGACATGGGATTACACATTGAAGAACGTGGCGTATATGACATGCCGGAAGCGATTCAGTAGGGAGCACCTCAATGATCGGGCTGAGGTTGTAAGGCGCCGCACTTTTCTACGCTGAGGGCTCTGAAAAATAGCGTACGGTCCTTAAATATGAAATCAACAATTATTCAGTTATTCGTTAACAGTAACGGTGTGGGGGTCATCCGCTATGGTAAGGTTTTCTTGAATTTGCTAGCGTTTTCGGCTGAGATCTTACCATTGGTCATTCTATGGTACGTTTTCTCGTTTCTATAGTAGGATTTTTAATAAAACGTTTCAAAAAACAAAGAGAATCTTACCTTAGAATCATCTACGGTAAGATTTTTTTCCTGAATCGTGCCCCAGCAAACGATCCAAGGATAAAGTTGAGTTCTAGGACTACACTCATTATAATGAATAGTAAAATAATTAGAGGTGAGATCGATTTTCCGCGTTCAAAACATACCAGCCTATCGGGTTATCGGCCTTAAACTGGACGTCTTGTTCACAAGCATTGAAGAAATTCCCACGCTTATCGAGCAGTCCATACAAAGAAAGAAGGAGCTTGTGGACATTAAAGAGCCACACGTGAGATACGGGCTCTCTTACCATACGCGACCGGACGGATTCGTATACTATTCAGTGTTTCATGTGAGTGAAGAACAAGAGGTACCTCCAGGATTTGTAGAGTTCGTTATACCAGAAATGACCTATCTCGTAACCGCCCATGAAGGTGGGTCCATTGAAGCCACGTATATGCAGGTGAACGAATGGCTTGAATTTAGTGAGTATGTGCCGTATACAAGCGATGATCAACCGTATTATGATGCATTGCCGATTAAGCATGAGAAGTATGAAACAGATGCCGAGCGGTTTGAGATTCGCATACCCATCATCAATAAGAATTACAAGATAGTGCTTCGATGATTGAGAGAAAAGAGCGGTACGATGGTGTGATTGAAGAGTACACGTGTGTGCCGCTTTTGTTGCGACCTGAACGAGAAGCAGTATTGTACCATCACATCGAGAAGCCTTTTCGTATACAGTCGGATCCGTTCACACTTACCGTTCCTAAAGGTGGGTGTACGTGTGCTTTTTATTGGACCGACCGTCCGTACAACGTGTATGTATTTCGAGATACAAGAAACCGCCTTATCGGCACCTACATCAACATTGTCGGTCAAACTGAAATTACTGAATCCTATGTCTTGTATGAAGATCGCATTATTGATGTTGCGGTTTGTCCGGCTGGCAGGTTGGCTGTGCTTGATGAGGAGGAGCTTCCTGTAGCAATGAATGTTTTCGAGGGCGGGCGTGTCCAGCATGCGCTAAATCGTGTATTAACCGAACTGCCCACACTTGTTCCTGCTGTTATTCGAACATCTGAACAGATGCTAAAAAATATGGCCAAGGGGGAAGACAATGGGTTTGTTTGATTTCTTCAATAAGAATGACGAACAGATGCGAGATGAATGACAGGGGAAGTGAAAAGCTGATGCGGAGGCTACTCTTGATATAACGTTATTGGGTATATCCATTCACGAATTGAAGTGGAAATCATTCAAGTAGCAGGAGAAGAAGGGGCGTACGGGTTTGAGGCAATGCCACTCGAACAAGCCTCTGTGTGAATGATGGCATTTCTTAGGAAGAAACGCTACGGCTATGTGCAGACTTCTATTATAAGCAGAAGGTCGAAGGGTAACGTCATAGGCCGATGGAAAATTTGCTGAATGGAGCAAAGCTTTAGAAAGGATTGAAAGCATCGTGAATGTGCCGATCAACAGTTCAGGAATCGCAGCTGTGCTGCTAAAGAACAACCACGTATTGCTATTAAAAAGAAACGACGCACCCCTTCAAGGCGCGTGGTGCTACATTGGTGGAGGTATAGAGGAAGGAGAGCGGGCGTGGGAAGCGGCTCTTCGTGAAATTGAAGAGGAAACGGGGGTTACAGACGTTTCTCTGTACACGTCCAATACATTTGATCAGTTCTATTCACCGGAGCAAAATGAAATTTATATTGCCCCGGTATTTGTCGGACTTGTGAAAGAGGCAACACCCATTGTTTTAAATGATGAACATAGCGAATACCGGTGGTTAACGATTGAAGCGGCAAAAGAGCAGGCGACAATGCCGGGCAATGATCAGGTGCTCGAGTTTATTGAGAAGCATTTTGTCCAACAGGCCCCTCGAAAACAACTGCATATTGTTACGAGGAGCGAATGAGGTTTCATCAAATCATCGTGACAATGCTTTCAATGAGTAAGTATAGACCGGTTCCGCCGAGTATCACGTATAAGATTCGTTTGAATGTTTTTTGGTCAAGCCAATCAAACAGTTTTTGCCCGGCAAAGATGCCGATCAGTACAACTGGAATGGAATAGAGGATCGTTTCCCAAACGATGCGGTTCGTTCCTAAGAGTGACACGTGGGCAATGAGGCTAAACGTATTGATGAAAAGCGAGAACGCAATCGTTGTTGACCGGACCCGATTCTTCTCAGCGTCACCGCCAGTAAAATAAAGTAACATCGGGGGACCCGACATTCCGATGCTCGTCGTAAACAATCCAGAAAATCCGCCAATGATATAATCTCTATTTTTTGTGGGACGAATGGATACACGTGTGATGAGTAATACGGTGAGCAACAACAACACGACACTAATGCCCAGTTTAAACAGGTCAATGTTCACGGTGACAAATAAGAGGAAGCCAAGCGGCGCGCCGAGAACGCTACCGATAATGATTCGTTTTAACAAAGGCGCATGCAACGACTCGCGAATCTTGCCGATAAGAAATAGAGAAATGAAGATCGTTAAGATGATATTAATTTGAATCGCTTCTTGTGGGGGGAAGATGAGCAGAAGTAGAGGCATAGCCATGATGGAAAACCCAAACCCTGTGCTCGTTTGCAACACCGACGCCACAAAGATTAAACAGATAAAAAAGATGAGCGTCATTGAAAAGGCCTCCCAACGTTCAGTCTACATAAGCCTATCATGACTTTTTCTACTTTAATAGAAACGTTTACGTTTTCGGTAGGCGTCACCTAGTCCTAACTCGTCATTCATGAGCGTCTCCATTTGCGCAAGGTCTTCACGTGTTACATACAAATCGCGCTCTGACCAATCAATCATATACACAAAATAAAATGAGGCAATCGGTCGAAACGTCACCGTCGAGTCAGGAAATCGATCAAAGATCGCCCGAACTTGGCCCTTTCTCCAATACCCATAACTCATAAGTTTCAACACTGTCCACCTCCTGCTATGTATCGTCCCTATTCCCCAATTTTTCAAAGATTAATGATATCATTTGATAAAAAGGAGTGGTATTTCAATGTACACCGATGGAGAGATTACGATTCGGCCGGTTCGTGATGAAGATATGGAACGGCTATGGGAGTTGTTGTATCGCGAGGAGAACCCTGAATGGAAAAAGTGGGACGCACCGTACTTCACGCATCGTACAATGCCTCTTGATAGATTTTTGGAAAAGCGAGACGAGTGGGTCAATTCCGATGACGGTTGGGTCATTGAGGCAAATGGCATTGTCATTGGCACGGTCACGTACTATTATGAGGACGAGATGAAGAATTGGTTGGAAATGGGCATTGGCATTTACGATCCAGAGTGGTGGGGTGGGGGCAGTGGTTCAAAGGCGCTACGTCTCTGGATGGATCACCTCTTTTCGACGCTCCCGCTCGTCCGTGTCGGTCTGACGACTTGGTCTGGGAATGAGCGTATGGTTCGTGTTGCCGAGAAGCTTGGCATGAAGATGGAGGCGCGGATTCGGAACGTTCGGTTTTATAATAATCACTACTATGACTCCATTCGTATGGGGATTTTACGAGAAGAATGGGAGCAGCTTCCATGAGGGAAATCCGGTCTTACTATGAACAGTTTGACGAGTGGGGCAGATTGGACCGCGAACCCGTAGAGTTTCAAGTGAATCTTCACTATATGAGAAAGCACTTGCCGAAATCCGGAACGATTTTGGATAATGGCGCTGGACCTGGGAAGTATGCAATCGCACTTGCGGGCAGTGGTTACACTGTGACGGTGACGGACTTGACGCCCGGGTTGGTCGTACAAGCCGAGCAACACGCAAAGGACGCAGGTGTACATGCGTCGATGGACGGGTTTTATACGAAAGATGCGAGAGATTTGTCTGGCTTTCGGGATGGCAGCTTTGATGCAGCGCTCATGCTTGGGCCTCTCTATCATTTGCAAGAAGAAGCCGATCGGCGGTTAGCGGTTCAAGAATTCGCTCGTGTGACCCGTATCGGAGGGGTGATTTTCGTGGCATTTATGCCGAGAACACGGCACGTATTAAATGCGCTTACCGCCCCGCATAAATGGCCACCACATGATGAATTCGAGGCCATCAAGTCATTTAATGAAACCGGTGTGTTCAACCATGCTGAAAGCGGGCGGTTTACAGGGGCGTACTATTATGACATTGAAAACATTGTTCCGTTTATGGAATCTTTCGGGTTCGAAACGAAAGAATTGATCGGTTCAAATGTAGGGACAATGATGACCGAAGAGCAGTGGGCGTATTGGCGAGCACGGAAAGAAGATCGAGAAGTGACAGAGTGGCTCATTAAAGAAGCAACGAACCCTTACATGCTTGGCAGTTCGTCTCATCTCCTTTATATCGGGCAAAAAGGGAGGGTGTAACGTTGGACAAAGAAGAAGAAATACTCGAAGAAATTCGCGGGCTACGACAAGACCTTGCAGAAGAACGTAAGAAAAAAGGGTTGTCCCCCGTTTTGGCTATTGGTGCAGTGATTCTAGGCTTTACGATCATCGGACCGATCGTCGGCATGTTCATTACCAGCTTTTTTGGGTAGCCACACACGTCCAGGCGCAAGGGCCAAGTGACCCTTGCGCCTGGATACGTTTCTCGTGAGGCGTCGTCGGGCGGGCAGGTTTTCCCTCATTTAAGCCTATTTTCAGCTTCTATGGTGTGATTTTCATGAAAGTAACGATATAAGTTGAACGAAAGAACTTCACTGAATCCGATGACCGAAATCGGTCTTTACAGGCAAACGCCTACCGATTGTCTGGTGAAGTGCATCTCACTTCGATGTCGATCGTTGTTCGTTACTGCAAGGGTTGTTGGAAACACGGAACACGTTTGCTGAATGGTAAAAAGATGTGACCGATGGTCACTACCTGACGCAATCGTGTGATGACCTGGCACTTATGTGACAATCCAGCCTTTAAACCGTGCACTTTCGGCCGTCAACGATCACATATATCTCGATTTGTGACCGTTGACTCCGTTTATGTGCGCATCCACGTTTGAAATGATGATTTTTCTTTCTCAATTGTCACTTAAATGAATATATGGGGCATTTCGGCTTCTTTCCATACCATGACCAGTAGGCAGAAACGTGAACCGTTTCGTCGTTATGCTCTAGAGTGCCAAGAAAACACGGTGGACGTCTTTTGGCCACCGCGCTTGTAGTCTGGACTACATAGTAGACACGGTGGCAGGGGTTCGCCACCGATGTCGCCCTTGTGCTCTGGAGTGCAACCATCCGCCTGTAGTGAAAAGCAACAACAAACTGTGCAATCAGGAAAATGCTAAATTCATCCTATATAGAGCAATAGACTCCTAATATTTCCTAAAAACGCCTGCTGGTTGAGACGAGCGCGGGCGTCAGGAGTGAAAACGATCTAGATCGAAGATTTTAGGGCCAAAGCGCTTGATAGTGCGCGATCTAGATCGTTAAAGTAGTGATCTATATAAGTTGAACGAAAGAAATTTCATCAAGAACCAATGGTAAGCTTGGTAAAGTGAAAACTGTGCTCGAGTTGCGACCGAACTGTTCTCAAGTTGGGGGAAATCGCAGGAAAAGCGGTCTATTCTCATAAACTAGGGAACAGAATGAGTAAACTCGGTAACAGATTACGGGGTCACGTGTACATCCCGGCCCCGAAGTAGCAACAAGCTGTCGGCGCGAGCCACGCCGAACCGAATCCAATTTGGCTTCGGCCGCGCTCAGGCTGACAGGTTGCTCAGTAATGGGCATTGAATCTGCGCGCCAGTTGGGACAAACTGCGCGCAAGTTTGGAGAAATCGGCGCTAAAATCAGAGAAAAGCGCAAACTTGCGCGCAGATGGGAGGAACTTGAGCGCAGAACGGTCGTTCATCTTGCCTGCATGTGTCGCCATCCCCTGCGGCAATGGGTTCAGAGAACCATCCTTTGCATTTCAAACCAAAAACCTAGCAAGACGTCGGCGCGAGCCGCGCCGAACCGAGTTCGATTTGGCTTCGGCCGCGCTCAGGCCGACAGATTACTCGTTTTTGGGCATTGAATCTGTGCCCCAGTTGGAACAAACTGCGTAAAATAGCACCGCGCTCCCCCTCCAACCCAACATCCAACAGTGCAAATCAAGAAAATCTTAAGTTCATCCTATACAGACAAACAGCGAAAATCATTCCATAGACGATGCTGTGGTGCTACTTTCGCTGTTTTTCGGGCAAGACAACTTGGCTTATAAAGGGAGATGGCACACTCTTTCAGACGTTTACGCAAAACTTGAGAAACAAAAGGGAGGCGGTTTGTCACCACCCCTACTCAATGAACCATCTGTTATTCGTCTTGCAGTTCTTCAAAAGAGTCAATATCCATATACGTTGGCACTGCAACACCTGTCACAGCTCCGACCGAGTTCGGGCCGAGGTCTTCAAAATCGCCGTCAAACTCTTCGAAAAGCGGTGTTTGGTTTGGGTACCAAGCGGCAAGTAGCGCATCCGCTGAGTCAGTGGCAAGACCGCCGTACATCATGTTGACTGCAACTTCGTTCAAGTGTGGTGTGTAGCGAGGTCTTCAAGCATTACAGCGGCCATATTCGTCGCTGCTTGTGCGTCTGACCAAGCCTCAAGTACGAATCGAACTTCTTCACCGTCACCTTCGCCAACACCATCAGTCCATTCTTCTACACGTTCAGGGTGGTCTTCAAGCCAAGTGCGTGCCGCATCTTCCGCAGCCATCTCATCAACGTCCATCATTTCCATTACTTCTTGTTGTTCGTCCAATTCAAATTGGAATTGATCTAAAAACTGATGAACGTAGGGAAGATCTTCCTCTAATCCGTTACGCACAAGCGTATGTACATCGTTTTCAACTGTTACGACTTCCTCTGGGTCTTCAAGGAACTTAAGGTCGTAAGCATTAAATTTCCAGTGTGGTTGCCAAGCCGTAATAATGATCGGCTCTTCGTCTTGATATGCAGAATCCAGAGCAGCGACCATTGCGCCTTCCGAACTACTCGTTAACGTCCACTCATCCAACCCATAATGATCAAGTGCTTCCTCGGTTGTGTCCATCATCACTGAACCAGGGTCTATGCCAATAATCTCGTATTCGACTTGCTCGCCAATACTTGCAGACGATTCTTCACTATCTTCATCGGTGTCTCCACAAGCGGTAAGTACCATCGCTGTGCTTGCTGCTGCACACATGATTGCGAATTTCTTCATCCGTCGTTATCCTCCTGTTGTTTTGCGTCTAAAGTCTTTATAAAAGTTATCATGCTATACTAGATTGTACAAATCGACTCGGAGACGATTTCGTTGAGAATTCCGATGATTTCTAGAAATAAGTGAACAAACACACGAGTATTGGCAATCATGCTCATTGAAGCTGATGATTTGCATAATTTGTCGGAATTTCTGTAATTGGTTTTTTGCGCGTGTTGCAATACGTCTACACGCGTCCTAATATGTAATACATCAAATGGTTGAGGAGTAGATGCAGAGCATGCGAGCGTTTTTAAAGAGAAAAGGAATTCGAATATCGTGGCGTACATACATCATTACCGCCTTCAGTTACATGACGCTCGGTCTGTTTTCTACGCTACTTATCGGTCTAATTATTAGTACCGTCGGAGAACAGTTGGAGATCGGTTTTCTCGAAGATATGGGTCAGCTCGCCATGAGCTTATTAGGACCTGCCATCGGTGCCGCCGTTGCCTACGGCCTCGGCGCCCCTCCGCTCGTCATGTTCTCCGCAGTTGTATGCGGGGCAGCAGGGGTTGAGCTCGGTGGACCTGCCGGGGCATTTGTCGCATCACTCATCGCAATCGAGTTCGGAAAGCTCGTATCCAAAGAGACGAAATTTGATATCCTGCTCACCCCATTTGTGACGATTGCCATTGGTTATACCGTTGCCGCCCTCATCGGTCCCCCGATCGATAGTGCCATGCGTGAGTTCGGTGCGGTTGTAAACTGGGCAACAGAACAAGAACCGTTATTTATGAGCATGATTATTGCTGCCCTCATGGGGCTCGCCCTCACCGCCCCCATTTCCAGTGCCGCCATCGCCATCATGATTGATTTGGACGGCCTTGCCGCAGGGGCGGCAACGATCGGCTGTTGCGCGCAAATGATTGGATTTGCCGTGAGTAGCTATCGCGAAAACAAACTCAGTGGCCTCGTATCCATGGGCGTCGGAACCTCGATGCTGCAAGTGCCTAACATCGTCAAAAACCCGTGGATCCTCATTCCGCCGATGTTAGCAGGGATCTTAATCGCCCCTGTTGCCATCGTTCAATTCGGCATGATCAATAACGCCGAAGGCGCAGGTATGGGGACGAGCGGGTTTGTCGGCCAAATTATGACCTTCACATCGATGGGGTTCACCTTCGAAGTGCTCATGCTCATCTTGCTGTTCCACATCACATTGCCTGCCCTCGTGGCACTGCTCCTTTCCGAGTTAATGCGCAAAATGAAACTCATCAAGCCAGGAGATATGAAGCTCGAAGAAGAGTAGAGTGGGCGTTTTGGTGTCGAAAGCGTGCAGTTCGGTGTCGAAAGTGTGCACTTGCATGTCGAAAACGTGCACTTCCCTATCCACAGCGCCCTTATCCCTGTCTTTGCACAGAATAAAACACCGACATTAGTGTGCCGGTGTCGCAGCACCTCGGGGTAGAGGAGAGGTTGTCGAAAATGTGCACTTGCATGTCGATTGTGTGCACGCCCGTGTCGAAAGCGTGCACTTGCACTTCCTTCCCCATGTACCGGCTAGTTTACTGGCAGTTTCACCCACTTATCTGCCGTTTCGAAGTTGAATTTTTTTACGAATCGTCTTGCGGCAAAGCGGTCAGGGAGCTTGAGAAATGCCACGAGTTCATTCAAACGGATGTACGGTGCGAATAACCGAGCATAATCTTCGAGAACGCGAACGGGGGCACTTGCGTCGGGCTTCCCGCACGTCGGACAGTGCCACGTCCGGTGGAAGTAGTGCATTACTACGCGTGAGCAATGGGGACATAGCACTCCGGCATAAAGGTTGGAAGGCTGGATGACGTAGCGTTTAAATGGCTGCAGAACATAAGGTTGGTGGCTACATGTTAAGAGGTGAGCAAGTTGCTCAGCATGTGGGAAAAGGGGTTCGGAAGTAGGCTTAAGGTTGAATAGAAGATCAAGTGACGCCACCGGCCGGAGCACATGCTTGGCAAAAGGGTGGGGCGGTAGAGGATCAAGCATTGCATTTCTGTTCGTCAAAACGGTATAGGCTTCAATTGGTGGATGAGTGATGTTATGTTTTCCAAGACAATGTTCGAGCTGTGATTTTTGCTGAAATGCTTGCCGGACGGGGTCCGCGAAAATATCCGTATGTCCATCTTTTGAGCGAATCAGCTATTGACGATCAAAGTCAAACGACAGCTGACCTGTAATGTTCTTAATTTCGAAGATGATCATGGCATGAGGGTGAATAAGAAGTGTATCAATTTGAAAGAAGTCAGTGGACGAGTTGAGGCGAAGTTGATGGCTGTAACCGTGGGACGAAGTATTCTGCTGCCTGAAGTAGTACTGCATGTGCTGTTCGCCAGCAAAGCCGGCTCGTTCATGAGAAAGGTCTCGTTCAACGAGTGGATAGGCAGGGTGGTGGAAGTTGAAGCGTTCTTCCAGGGCGATGAGGGTTTGAATCGTGGGTGGTGTAATGAGAGGTTTTAAGATCAGTACAATCCCTACTTTCTAAGAAAATAAATCTGCGTGAAAAACGCAGATTTATTAAATTTGCCATGGTCGTGGGTTGTGCTTTGAAGATGAAATCTTTTTTCCTTGAAGCTGTGATGTGTTCGTGACGGTTGGTGTTGTGCCGCGATCAATTTTATTTTTAATGAGTGGGTTCATTGAAAAGGTATTTGGTTTAGTGAACACTCGCTTGGCGGTTTGCTGGCATTGTGGACATGATGATTTCGTTTTGTCGCCTGTAGAAGTTGTGTGTCTTTCTTCAAATTGCCCACACGTTGGCACGAAAAAGAGTAAATCATGGGATCATTCCTTTTGCGGTAAGATGTTCTTATTGAAAATCGCTGTTGGAATTGAGACTGTGCAGCATGCATTTGGAATATCTACAATACCTGCGACACGCCCTTCAACGGGTGCAGTGCCTAGAATCATGTAGGCTTGCTCTGCGGTGTAGCCGACGGTTTTTAGGTATTCAATGGCGTTGAGACATGCATTTTTATAAGCGATATTGACATCAAGGTAGCTTTGTTTACCTGAAGAGTCATCTACACTTACACCTTCAAATGTTAAAAACTCGCTATAGTTTGGATCCATAGGCCCTGGTTGGAAGATGGGGTTTTTTAGGATGCTATATTTATCCATCCCGCCTTTAATAACATCGACATGCAATTCAATCCACCCAGGCATTTCAATACCACCACAAAATGTGATCTCGCCATCGCCTTGCGAAAAGTGAAGGTCTCCGACGGAGAGTTTTGCGCCTTCGACAAATACAGGGAAGTAGATTCGTGAACCGCGAGAAAGATTCTTTATATCACAGTTTCCTCCGTTCTCTCTCGGTGGCACTGTTCGGGCTCCTTCTTTTGCGACGCGGTCAAAATCTTCCCCTTGTAATGTGCCGAGCACGACACTTTCAGGGTTTGGAAGGTTCGCAAGCGGTGGCACGCGGTTAGGATCTTCGTCTACGAGTGCAGATTCTCTGCGGTTCCATTCCGAAAGTAGTTCATGAGAAGGGCTACGCCAATGAGACCGGGGTGAATGATGCCTGCAAACTTCACATCTGGAATGTGCCGACTTGTAGCGTAGATGCCCTCAAAATCCCAAATTGACTTCTGTGCTTCGGGAAAATGATCAACGAGAAAGCTACCGCCATTTTCCTTGGCGAAAATGCCATTGAACCCCCATTCGTGATCTTGAAATGCCCCTACGTTAAGAATGTCGACAACGAGTAAATCCCCTGGTTCTACGCCGTTTACATAGGCGGGGCCACTTAATACGTGCACGCGGTCAAGGTCTACATGCTGAATGTCAGAAGGGTCGTCATTATTTGAAATTTGTCCATCTGTCCAGTCTAAGCACTCCATTCGGAATGATTCGCCTGGGTTAACACTGAATGCGGCTGGAATGTCTGGATGCCAACGGTTGTGGCCTGGAACGGCTTGCTTGTCCATCTTTTTTGATAAGTCAACGCTAAACAATGTTTTTGGCAATCGAATCTCTCCTTTTGAAATGTGAGTATTCTATATTTTTATATTAACTATTCTGAATTGTCAATCCTTGTCATTCTACACAATTTCCGAAACTAATGGTAGACTTTCAACTATAGATAGAAAGGGGATGTTGTTGTGCCACAAATTACAGTCGAAGGAAAAGGTACGTTTGAAGTAGAAGAGGGAAAGAAGCTTGTCTTAGCATTGGAAGACAATGGCATAGACATTTTGCACCGTTGTGGTGGAAATGCGAAATGCACGACGTGTCGATGTGAGGTGCTTGCAGGCGATCCCGGCCCGATTGGTGAAGCAGAGCAAGAGGTGCGAGAGCGAAGAGGGATTGAAGAAAATCACATTCGCTTATCTTGTCAAATTCGCGTCCAGTCAGACTTGACGGTAAAACCGATACGCACAGCGAGTGCGGAAGGTTTGGATGCAGGCCCACGTCCTGTAGATTAATTATTGGCTGTTCAGCTATACGAGCTGAGCAGCTTTTTATGTGATTAAATTTAACAAATAGTTTGCAAACTAACCTGCTCTGCTATAAGATAATTCTTAATTAGTCATAAACTAGGACTAATTAAGAATTCATTCGAGGGGAGGATTTGTCATGCATGTATTGGATTGGGTTGTGGTAGTGTTCTTCTTCGTACTCATGGTCGTCATTGGGGGATGGTCGTTTCGGAAAGTGCAAGGCTCAAAAGATTTTTTTGTAGCAGGGGGAAAGTTACCTTGGTGGTTATCGGGCATCTCTCATCATGTCTCTGGGTATAGTGGGGCAGTGTTTGTTGCTTACGCAGGGATTGCATACACTCACGGATTTACAATTTATGTCTGGTGGGCGCTTGTCATCGTTGCGGCTGTTCTTATTGGTGCATTTACGATTGCTCCGTTGTGGGCAAGATTACGTGTGAATTATAACATTGAGTCACCAACCGAGTATCTAGCTTTACGCTATAATGTTGCTTCTCAGCAAATGATGGCGTGGTCAGGGGTTATCTTAAAGCTGTTTGATGTGGGTGCTAAATGGGCAGCGATAGGTATTTTACTTAGTTTATTTACAGGAGTTCCGATTGAGTATGGCATCTTAATTTCGGGCGTGGTTTCTTTAATCTACATCACAATCGGAGGATTGTGGGCAGATGTGTGGACGGATCTTGCGCAATTGGTCATTCAAATGGTGGCAGCGCTTACAATGTTCTTCGTTGTCATGAGCATGATGGGTGGCGTGAGTTCGATTACTGGTATTTGGAGTGAACTGCCAGAAGGTCACACACAGGCGTTTAATGAACCGTATACGTTGTTATATGTTCTTTTGTATTTCTTCGTTGTTTTCCTTAGCTACAATGGGGGAACTTGGAACTTAGCCACTCGCTATATTTCATCGCCTTCACCTAAAGACGCGAAGAAAAGTGCATTGCTATCAGCAGGACTTTATTTAGTCATTCCGCTCATTTTGTTTTTCCCAATGTGGGCCGCACCACTAATATTACCGAACTTAGAAGATCCTCAGCAGTCATACGCACTTCTAACAATGGAGTTACTTCCGGTTGGTTTGGTTGGATTGGTGTTGTCGGGCTTGTTTGCAGCGACAATGTCAATGACATCTGCAGATGCGAACACGGTTTCAGCGGTAATTACGAGAGATATTTTACCTGTGATCTCAAAAAAAATTCCGAGGTATGGATCGAAAAAAATCTCTACGTTTAGCACGAATTACGACATTTATCTTTACATTTGCAACATTAATTATAGGAATACAACATGAGCAATTCGGTGGAGTATTTGGACTTATCATTGAATGGTTCGGTGCACTAATTGGACCGATTTCTGTGCCGATGATTCTCGGTTTGGTTCCAGCATTTCGATATTGCAACTCAAAAGCTGCGATTGCTTCTATTATTGCTGGATTAAGCATGTTCGTCGTAACAAAAATCGTAGACGTTCCCTTATCAATTGCGGTGGGCTCGCCGGTTGTTACATCGCTAATCGTATTTATTGGTCTAGGGATTTTGAGTCGTAATCAGCCAATCAAGCCTGAAGTGGCAGAGCTTTTGAATACAAAATCTGTGAAACATTCCGATTCATATTCTAAATCGTTGTAAAAGGTTGTGAATGAAAATTGGAAGATGAGCAATTAATCAAAAAGTATAAAGAAGAACTGATTGAGCGTATGCTTCCTTTTTGGGAGCGGGCTGTAGACCGTGACTACGGCGGTGTGTTTACTTGTTTTGTGAACGATCAAGAACAGCTAGTGAGTAAAAGGAAATACATTTGGTCACAAGGCAGGTTTCTATGGCTGAGCTGCTGGTTGCTACAATTAAAAAGAGAAGGTTCCATTTCGTTATCTGAGGCGTGGGAGGACTACGCAGACAGTACCTTCACATTTCTTATGGAGCATGCTTTTCTAGATAACGGCCACGCTGTTTTTGCGGTGGAGCAAAATGGAACAAAAGTTGATGATCTTATGGATACGAGTATTTTCGCCGATTGTTTTCTGTTGCTCGGATGCAATGCCTATGCAAGGTTAAAGCAAGACACATCCATTTTTTCGGATGTAGAAGTGATATACACCAAACTGTTAACTCGCATTGATAGTGGAAATTTTCAAACCGATCCTTATCCAATCCCTGAAGGCAGTCGGTCTCATTCTGTTCCTATGATTCTGTTGAACGTCGTAACGGAAATTTATGAGACGGCCACTTCTCTAAAGATTTCAAAAAAAGATCATTACCTTTCTCATATTCAACGGTTTATTGATGAGATTCTTTCTTTAATAGAGGAGAATCGAATTGTTGAGATGACTTCAACCAATCCCGAATCATTGCTGAGTCGTCACGTCAACCCAGGCCACACGCTTGAAAGCACTTGGTTTATCATCCACGGTTTAAAATACGTAAAAGAAGATGTACGAATAGAGACGTTAGAACAATTGGAAACTCTCTGTCTTCATGCACTTAAAAAAGGTTGGGATACCGAGTTTGGAGGGTTGCTCCGTTTTGTCGATGTGGACGGTTTAGAGCCGGAGGGTGAACAGTATGATACACATTATGAATGGTTAGTCGCGGCTACTTGGGATACAAAATTATGGTGGCCTCATGCAGAAGCGTTGTATACAACCCTTTTGCTCCGCAACCTTTCCGGTGATTGTATTTGGAAAGATTGGTATGAAAAATTAGAATCATATGTGTTCAAAACGTTTCCGCATCCTGATCAGTCAATTGGAGAGTGGATCCAAATTCGTAATCGCGGCGGGGAACCGTTAGACCAAGTTGTGGCGCTACCGGTAAAGGATCCGTTTCATATTATTCGCGCTTATATTTTGGTAATTCAATTATTGGAAGGTGAGATGCCTTATGCGTTTAGGGGTAAGTAAAAAAAACATTACGCCAACAACGCCACTCGAACTTGCTGGGTTTGCTCATCGGTTAGGGAATTATGATGACGTTTACCAAGATATTTATATACGTGCTTTCTGGCTAGAGACGAAAGCGAATGATGTACTTTTAATTGTTGGAGATTTCTTATGGTGGGACGATAATGGTGTTAAAACATTGAAGCGAAGAATTGAAGAAGAATACAACATTCCACAAGCGTCCATCGTATTCTCTGCAACACATAATCACTCAGCTCCTCAAACAAGTCAACGGTTCAGCATTGACCTTGGAAGGGCATCTCTAGACTACATTAATCAAGTCATGAGAACGACGATGCAATGTGTGCAACAAGCGAAATTCTGCAGTGAGCGAGTAGAGCTTTATACGTATGCAGGTGAGTCGCATATTGGTGTGAATCGGCGACGGTCGGTGGATGGTGAAGTTTGTATGATGCCAAACAATTCTGGCTCTATCGATCGTGACCTCACCGTTTCCCAATTCAAGACGTTGGATGGCAAACCGCGAGCAATGTGGATTCATCATACGTGTCACCCGACATCAACGGATGCGAATGTTGTTTCAGGAGAGTATACAGGTGTTTGTTGCGAGAAATTGGAGGAGCAATTCCCTAACGCTGTTGTAGCAATATTGCAAGGGTTTAGCGGAGATATTCGCCCGAACCTCGTTGACGAAGGAGAGTTTGTCAAAGGAACAATTGTAGAAATGCAAGATCTTGGGAAGCAATTTTTTCAAGAAGTCATCAATATTTGTGAATCAGAAGGGATGGCGTGTGACATTCAAGATGTACATACCGCCCACGAGACACTGCCAATGACGTTTGGACAACCAAGAGAAGACGTTGAGGTACCAGATTGGCCGGACATTGTTCAAGATCAATCAGCGTACAACATTGAATTACATTATATAGACTTCGGCTCGTTTCAATGGCTAGCTTGCAACGCAGAAGTCGTTCACGAGTATGGGTTATTCTTAAAACGACTGAAGCCCAATCTTCTGCCGCTAGGTTGTGCAAATGGGATGGTCGGGTACATTCCGACAGCGAATCAAATTCGATCAGGTGGGTATGAAGCAGACGAATCGGTGTACTACTTTGGCTATCCTGGTCCCCTAACGACGGATATTCAATCCCGCTTTGAAGATAAGCTACACTCGTTAATTGTGAAAATAAATGAAACAAAGGAGCAGGAGTCATCATGGTAGAGGTTTTAAAGGAAGGTAAAATTGAGAAACTAGCATTTGCTGTATGTTCGGATCGTGACACGATGGGAAAGAAGGCGGCCATTCATGCAGCCGAGTATATTAAACAACTTCAGCAAACAAAGAAAGAGATTCGAATCATTTTTGCATCTGCGCCATCACAAGATACTTTTCTTGCCTATCTAACACGTGATGAAGCGATTGATTGGACAAAAATTGTAGGTTTTCATATGGATGAATACATCGGGTTGCCTGCAGATTCAGATCAATGGTTCAAATCCTACCTACAATCACACTTAACAACCCAAGTACAGTTTAAACAGTTTCATTTTATTAATGGAGGGGTCGATCCTTCGGCAGAAATAAAACGGTATCAAACGTTATTGGGGGAGGAAGCGATTGACTTAGTGTGCATGGGCGTAGGTGAGAACGGCCATATTGCTTTTAATGATCCACCCATTGCAGACTTCCACGACTCAGAGGCAGTTAGAAAAGTAGAGTTGGATTCAGTGAGTAGACAGCAGCAAGTGAATGATGGATGTTTTCCTCGTATCCAGGCAGTTCCGACGCATGCTGTGACACTTACAATTCCAACGCTACTCTCCGGTGCAAAAATTGTTTGTACTGTACCAGGTTCACCCAAAAAGGAAGCTGTAAAAAAGATGTTAAACGGTCCAATACACGCATCGTGTCCAGCTAGTATTTTAAGAACTCACGACGATGCAACGTTGTTTGTAGATAGTGAAGCTTTTGGAGGGTAAGTCAAAATGACTCACAATAAACATGTCATCACGGGAAAGCACTTTGAGTCGAATGTACAGATTGAGGTTGAAATCGAGGGGGGGTTATCACAGCTATCAAAGAAGTATCCGATGAACTATCTAATGAGTCCATCATTGCACCGGGTCTTGTAGACCTTCAAGTTAACGGGTATCAAGGCGTTGACTTTAATCATAAACCATTAGATCAAACACAATGGTCACAAGTCATCAAATCTCTTGCAGAAGTTGGGGTAACTTGCTTTTATCCGACAATCATTACAAATTCAACTGAAGCCTTAACTGAGATTTTTTCTGGAAATATCCAACAACTGAAGTGTATAGAGCATCGTCATGTGGTTGGGGGATTTCATTTGGAAGGTCCGTTCATCAGCTGTCAAGACGGACCACGGGGAGCGCATGCGAAGGAGCACGTCAGGCCACCGAGTTGGGATGAGTTTTGTCGGTTGCAAGAAGTCGCAGAGGGTGAAATAAAAATGATCACCCTCTCCCCAGAATGGCAAGAGGCGACTGATTTTATTAAGAGAGCCGTTCAAAGCGGAGTGAAAATTGCCATCGGTCATACTGCAGCAAACTCAGAGCAAATTGCAGAGGCGGTTCATGCAGGAGCAACGCTGTCCACTCATCTCGGTAACGGTGCACATCCAGAGTTGCCGAGACATCCAAATTATTTGTGGGACCAACTGGCAGAAGATGAACTATGGGCATCGGTCATTGCAGATGGTCACCACCTCCCTGAGAGTGTAGTTAAAACCGTCCACCGAATGAAGATGAGAAAGATGATTCTCATTAGTGACAGTGTTGCATTGGCAGGTATGAAACCTGGAACATACCAGACACCCGTTGGTGGGGAAGTGACGTTGACGAGCGATGGGAAATTACACCTTAGCGAACATGAAGAACTATTAGCTGGTTCTGCCAGTCATCTTTTGGACGGCGTAAAACATTGCGTTCAGAAAGGAATTATGGAATTCCCAGAAGCTTGGTGTAGAGCGTCTGTTCAACCAGCCAAATACATGGGAGTCACGCAGGAAAAAGGGATTCAAATTGGCGCGCCAGCGGACCTTGTTGTTCTTCGAACCGTAACCAATGGCTGGGAAGTCGAGCAAACTTACAAAGGTGGAGAAGAAGTGTTTAAAAAAGGAGAGTGAAAATGATGCTAACATCGCAGTATTACACAAAAGTTAATGAAATACTTACACTGATACTGGAAACAGAAGAAACAGCGATACGAGAAGCAGCACACGCTGTGGCTGATCAAGTAACGGAAGATAAAGTATTCTATGTGTACGGGCCAGGGGGTCATTCGAATTTGGCAGCTCAAGAAATTTTCTTTCGGGCTGGCGGGTTGATGCATGCCAGTGCAATATTAGATGAAGGCACACTGCTTAGTAGCGGTGCTCTACGTTCTATGGCAATAGAACGCACTCCAGGTTACGGTCGCATTGTCATGGAGAATGAACGCCTACAGACAGGAGATCTACTCATCATTGTCAATGCATATGGAATAAATGCGGCAACGATCGATGCCGCATTATACGCTCGTGAAAAGGGCATTAAAACGATCGGTGTTTCATCGATTGACCATGAAAAAGGAACACCAGCTACACATCCAGCAAGACATCCATCAGAGCGAAATCTGCATGAACTCGTGGATTACCATGTGGACTCAAAAGTGCAAGTTGGAGACGCCGTAATTGGTATTGAAGGTCAAGACCAGAAGGTAGGTGCAATGTCAACTTTTGCCAATGCGTTTATTTTAAATGCAATAATGATTGAAGCAACAGGAATCTTATCAAGCAAAGGGATACAACCGCCGATCTGGAAGAGTGGAAATGCCGAAGGTGGAGATGAGTGGAACGCTCAATTTATCGAACGCTTTAAAAAAGAGATCCATCATTTATAGGGATATGGTACGATATGCTTGCCTTGACCAATAAGGTGAGCTTTTTTGATGGATGGGGGAGTGCAACATGTCAAAAGGTACGGGTATGTTAAGGGAGCGAAATAAACGAGCCATCCTATCGCTCATTCGAAAACAAAGAGAGACGACACGTCAGGATTTAGCAGATCAAACGGGTCTAAGCAAGAATACGATTTCTCTCATCGTTGATGAATTCTTACGAGAGAAGATAGTTAAGGAAAAAGGAATAAAACCAACGGGAACAAAAGGGAGACCGAAGATTGCAATTGCAATGCATGAAGACGGCTACCGGGCAATTGGAATTGGGATTAGTAAACGAACGATTGAATATGCAGTTGTAAATTACTATGGTGAGGTGTTAGAGAGCCAAGTATTCTCATTCGTTAATCATAACCCAGACGATACGAAAGCAGAAATCATGAAAATTTTAGAATATGTAGCAGCTTCGTATAACAATATACTGGGGGCTGCCATTGGAATGCCTGGAGTTGTTAATGATGAAAAGAGCATATTGTACAGCTCAACGCATTTAGGATGGAAAGATGTCTCATTTATAGATCTACATACCTTTACATTCCCAATTTACATTCAAAATAATGTTAATATGGGTGCGCTTAATGCGATGGAAAATGCGCCTCAAGAAATGGGACCGTATACGTTCTACGTCAGTATTGGCGATGGTGTTGGCGGGACAATGATGATTGATCACTACATTGTTAACGGTGCAAATGGAACAGCTGGGGAAATCGGTCATATCGCTGTGGATCCAGATGGGGAGCTGTGTCGGTGTGGACAGACGGGTTGTCTTGAAGTGTTAATCAATCATGAAGCCATGAAAAATCAGCATTCAGAAAAAGGAATGCACCGGTCGGGTCAACTTCTAGGGAAAGCGCTTGTTCAAGTGATCCATCTGTTTAATCCAGACCATTTGCTAATTGACAGCAGTTATCCGATGACCGAGCCATTTATTCGTGGGTGTATGAGTTACATGGAGAAGAATGCGTTAGCGATTCCATTCAATCAAGCTCACGTATTATTTAGTGAGAAAAAGTTCAGCACGTCAACGGGAGCCGGATTGTATTGTATTTTGCAGCATGAAAGCAATGTGTGACGTCGTGTTCAACAAGAGCTCCTCCAAGATTAGAGGAGTTCTTTTTTTGCGAGTACGCGTTCCAGTTCCTTTTTTGAGAACTGCTTTCCTCTATTAGTAAGACACAGGCGTCTGAATCGAATACAGTAGGTGTACTGTAGAGAGGAGGCTTCGTAATGGCGACAAAAACGTGCAAGATCATCATGAACGGAGTAACAGGCAGGATGGGGACGAGGCAGCATTTGATTCGATCAATTAAAGCGATCCGTGAGCAAGGTGGGGTTCGGTTAAAGGATGGAAGCTTCGTGATGCCTGAGCCTGTGCTTGTAGGTAGGAATGAAGACAAGCTGGAGGCTTTGGCGAAGTCGCACGGCTTCACGGAATGGACAACGGATTTGGACGTGGCGTTGCAAGATGTGAACAACACCATCTATTTTGATGCGCAAACGACGAATCTTCGCGCAAAGGCATTAAAAAAGGCGATAAATGCAGGCAAACATATTTATTGTGAGAAACCGACGTCAACTTCGTTTGAGGAATCATTGGCGCTTGCGAAGCTGGCGGATCGAAACGGTGTGAAGAACGGGGTTGTCCAAGACAAACTGTTTCTTCCAGGTGTACAAAAGCTTCGTCATTTGATTCGTTCGGGCTACTTTGGCGATATTCTATCGGTGCGCATGGAGTTTGGCTATTGGGTGTTTGAAGGGGATTGGCAAGAGGCACAGCGTCCTTCCTGGAATTACAAGCAGGAAGAAGGTGGCGGTATTATCGTCGATATGTTCCCGCATTGGCGCTATGTGCTCGATGAATTGTTTGGTTCGGTGGAAGCGGTGAATGCGTATGCGGCTACGCATATTCCGACGCGCGTGGATGAGCATGGGAACTCGTACAAAGCAACGGCCGAAGATGCGGCGTATGCAACGTTTAAGTTGGCGAACAACGTAGTTGCTCAAGTGAATTCTTCATGGGCGGTGCGCGTGAACCGTGATGATCTACTCACAATTCAAGTGGACGGTACGCACGGAAGTGCGGTTGCAGGATTACGAGGGTGTAAGACACAACATCGTGTCAATACACCAAAGCCGGTATGGAATCCGGATTTGGAAAATCCGTTCACGTTCCAAGATCAATGGGAAGATGTTCCGAGCAATACGGTGTATGAGAATGCGTTTAAGCATCAATGGGAATTGTTTTTGCAACATGTGTATGAAGATGCTGATTTTCCTTGGGATTTATATGAAGGGGCGAAAGGAACGCAGCTAGCGGATTTAGGTTTGCAATCTTCAAAGGAACAACGATGGATAGAGGTACCGTCGATTGAACGTGCTGGAGGTGAGCGTTAACGTGAGTCTAACGATTCAACTTCCTGCGGCAGGTCGCCATCTGAAGACGTACACCGTGAAAAGCCAACGATGGGCAGCGCCGACGGCTCCGATTTCTATCAAAAAAAGAAAGGTGTTTTCTGCGGTTCATGTTGTGGCCGATCCGTGGGCCGTTGATGATCCGCTTCGTGATGTAGGCATTGACTGGGAACATACGCTGGCGTATCGCCATCATATTTGGCGGTTAGGGTTGTCAGTGGCCGAGGCGATGGATACGGCGCAGCGTGGCATGGGGCTCGGGTGGCCGCATGCGAAGGAGTTGATTACGCGTTCGGTGAAGGAGGCGCGTGCGGTCGGGGGTGAGATTGCTTGTGGTGCGGGCACTGATCAACTGCTACCGGCGCCTGGTATTGGCTTGGATGATGTGGTGCATGCGTATGAAGAGCAGTGCGCCCACGTCGAGCGAGAAGGAGGGAGAATTATTGTGATGGCGAGCCGCGCGCTTGCGCGTGCGGCATCGTCTCCCGACGATTATGCTCGAGTTTATGAACGGGTGCTCGAACAAGTGGAACAGCCGGTCATCCTCCACTGGTTAGGGGATATGTTTGATCCGAATTTAGAAGGCTATTGGGGCAGTGACCAGCTTGATGAAGCGATGGAAAGTTGTTTGAACATTATTCGTCAACATGAGAGCAAAGTGGATGGGATTAAGCTTTCGCTTTTAGATGCTTCGAAGGAAGTGGATATGCGCAGGCGTTTGCCAGACTCTGTTCGGATGTATACCGGTGATGATTTTCATTATCCAGAATTGATTGAAGGAGACGGCAGGCATTATAGTGACGCCTTGCTTGGGATTTTTGATGCGATTGCACCGGCTGCGAGTCGTGCGCTTGTTGACTTGGATTCGGGAAATACGAGTGCGTACCGTGAAACGATGGACAAAACGGTGTCACTCGCCCGTCATATTTTCAAATCGCCAACATTTTCTTATAAAACAGGCGTCGTGTTTTTGGCATATTTGAACGGTTTTCAGCCTCATTTTCGAATGATTGCAGGTGCAGAGAGTCACCGTTCGGTGTTGCACTTGGCGAAGATCTTTGAACTGGCAGACGAAGGGGATGTGCTGTTAAATCCAGAGCTTGCTGTTCGGCGTATGAGGTTGGTGTTGCAACAGGCAGGCATTTCGTGAGGGGGCGATCGTCATGATTCAAAGGCTAAGTTTAAACCAAATTACGACGGAAAATTGGGGGCTTGAAGAAGCGATCAAAGGGTGTGAGCGCCATGAGATCTCGCACATCTCGATTTGGCGTCACAAGCTGCAAGCGTTTGGCCTTACGGAAACGAAAGCTTCGCTTCGAGATGCAGGTGTAAACGTGTCCAGCCTTTGCCGAGGTGGGATGTTCCCGGCGGAGACGACTAGCGAGCGCAAGGCGAATATTGAAGACAACAAGTGGGCAATTGAAGAAGCGGCAGAATTAGGTACAGACGTGCTCGTCCTCGTCTGTGGAGGTATGAGTAGCCATAATCTTAGTGAAAGTCGAAAGTGGGTACGAGAGGGGATTGAGCAAATTGTACCTTTCGCCGAGGAACATGGTGTGAAGCTCGGTATTGAGCCGCTCCACCCGATGTATGCGGCCGATCGCTCGGTCATCACGACACTTGGCGAGGCAAACGCACTAAAGCAAAGTATTGGCTCCGAACAAGTCGGTGTCGTCGTGGATGTGTTTCACGTTTGGTGGGATGTGAACTTGTATGAAGAAATTCAACGTGCCGCTAGCTCGATTCTCGGGTTCCACGTGTCAGATTGGAAAGTCCCACTTCCGGATGTGTTTAAAGCGCGAGCAATGATGGGGGATGGGGTCATTGATATTCCTCGCATACGCGCGGCGGTGGAACAAAGCGGGTATGGAGGCCCGATAGAGGTGGAAATTATTAACCAACACATATGGGACCAACCTGAAGATGAGACGCTTCAAGTGATGAAAGATCGGTTTACCACGTGTGTATAAGATTGTCGATCAGAAAGACAAACCGTCATTTTGCAAGCGCTCTCGTAATATATTGAATGAGAGAAGAGGGGGTTTTCGAATGAAAAAGTCAGTCATCATTGGGATGGTCGCGAGTGGTTGTCTGGTGTTGAGTTCATGTGGGTTAAGTAGTGAGAGTGATCAGACGGTTGAGGAGAATTCACAAGGGAATCAAGAAGGTACTACAGATGAAATTGCTATAGATAGTGAATACACGATTCAATTCGCACACGTCGTTAATCCATCAACCGCAAAGGGGCAGGCTGCTGATTACTTTGCTGAGCGGCTAGAAGAACAGACAGATGGGCGTATTGCTGTTACGGTCTACCCAGATTCGCAACTTGGGAGTGATCGCGAAATTACGGAACAAATACAATCGGGTACAATCCAGATGAATGCCCCGTTTACTGGAGTCATGCCAGCATTCGTTCCACAGTATCAGGTGTATGACTTGCCTTATCTATTTGAAACAAGGAAGATGCCTATACTATGTCCAACGGAGAACTTGGAGAAATGATGGATGATTACTTGCTAGAGGCAGGTCTTCGTGGTCTTGGTTTTTGGGACGGAGGGTTTAAGCAGTTAACCACATCAACACATGCTATTGAAAGTATCGAGGACTTGAGTGGGTTAACAATGCGGGTGTCACAAAGCCCGTTATTAATGTCGCAATTCCAATCCTGGGGTGCCACGGGTGTATCTGTTGACTTTTCTGAGTTGTACACATCGTTGCAACAAGGAACGGTAGATGGTCAAGAAAATCCGTTGTCCAATATTGTTTCTCAAAACTTATATGAAGCACAGTCTTTCCTCACCTATAGTGATCATGGATATATGGGTTATGTGCTCATGATTAGTGATTCGTTTTATCAAGATTTGCCTGGGGATTTACAAGTAATAATAGAGGAAGTGGCTGACGAAACGACAGAATGGCAGTTCCAGCAATCGCTAGCGTCGGATGCTCCTATGCTGAAACGTTAGAAGAAGACCGGATCGAGATTAATGAGCTATCTGAGGAAGTGAAGTTTGAGTTAAGAGAAGCCAGTGAAACTGTTTATGATGAGTTTGTTAATTCAGTTGAAGGTGCGGAGGATATGTTGCAACTCTTTGATTAGAAATGGCACATTACAAGGGGGGATTCCAGTGAATCGAGTACTCGATCAACTGGAGGAATACATTGCCATCTTTTCATTGTTTATTGCTACTGCGGTCATCTTTTTTGGCGTTGTTCTACGGTATTTTTTTGGGGAATCATTATCATGGTCTGGAGAACTGGCAAGGTATTTAATTATTTGGTTTATTTTCATTGGGAGTAGTATTGCAGTTAGAGAGCGAGCCCATGCAAAAGTAGATATTGTGATCTCCTATGTACCCGCTACTATAAAAAGAGCCCTATCCATTATCGCCTCAACGTTTGCCATCATCTTCTGTCTTTTCATTGTTGTTTCAGGTATACAGATGATTCAAAACACCATGATCTATTCTAACTACACCCCAGCACTAAACTTACCCATGTATATTCCTTATCTTGCCCTGCCAGTAGGCTCATCCCTTATGGTATATCGTTTTGTCCAATTAATAATTGAAGATATTAAAGGAGAAAATGAAGAGGTGAGTGAGCAATGATCGCGATCCTATTGTTTATCCTCCTCATGCTTACCAGCACCCCGCTAGCAGCAGCACTCGGTTTAAGTAGTATTTATGCAGTTCTTGATTCAGGGCATTCTCTTGACAATGTGGCAAGAACGATGTTTTCAGGTATAGATTCATTCACTCTTATGGCAATACCTTTCTTTATCTTTGCGGGCGACCTAATGCTTTCAGGTGGTACATCAAAAAGACTTATTAATGTGGCAAAAAAAGCGATTGGTTGGACAACGGGAGGATTGCCAATTGCAGGGGTCCTTTCCTCAATGTTTTTTGCGGCTTTATCAGGTTCCAGTCCAGCGACTGTTGCAGCCGTTGGAGGGGTGATGATTCCTTCGCTAAGAGAAGCAAACTATTCGGCAAAGTTTTCGGTCGGTTTGATGTGCGCAGCCGGATCATTAGGCATTATCATCCCACCAAGTATTACACTGCTTGTGTATGGTGTAACCGCACAAGTGTCAATAAGTCAACTATTCATTGCAGGTGTGATACCAGGGATTTTTATTGGGTTTGTGTTAATAGGGTTGAGTTATATCATAGCAAAGCGTCAAGGTCATAGACCTGGGGAGAGGAATTCCTTAAAAGAAGTGGGGATGGCTTCAATTGATGCGGTTTGGGGAATCATCATGCCTGTCATTGTTTTAGGGGGCATCTATTTTGGTGTTTTTACTCCTACGGAAGCTGCTGCTGTTGCGATTGTATATAGTTTAGTCATTGGGATGTTTGTATATAAGGAAATAACAATAAAAACATTGATGGTCGTTGCTAAGCGATCGGTTGTAATTTCTTCTATGGTTATGTTGGTCATATCAAGTGCACAAATATTTAGTTGGTATCTAACAATGGAACAGATTCCTTCTAAGCTAGCCGGGCAAATCTTGTCTTATGCCAACGATCCAATCGTTTTAATCCTACTTATCACACTCATTTTACTTATTGTCGGCATGTTTATGGATGCAAGTGCTGCCGTCCTAATTTTGACACCATTGTTTTTACCCATTGTTTTGGAGTTTGGTATGAGTCCTGTTCATTTTGGGGTTGTGATGATCGTGAATTTGGCCATTGGAATGCTTACGCCGCCATTCGGTTTAAATCTGTTTGTTGGTGCAGGGATTAGCAAATTACCCCTTTCAACCGTCATTCGGGCAACCCTTCCATTTATTCTTGTCCTCATTGGGGCTCTGCTCGTCATCACATTCACACCTTGGATGTCAACTTTATTACCATCTCTTATGATGCAAGACTAGACCAAAAAAGAGGAGCACAGGACGCTCTGCATCCTCGTACTCCTCTAGGTTTGTGATTAGTAGCCGCTCTCGACACCGTCGCCAACAATACGGGCTTCGCGTAAGTCGAACACGCCGTTTGGATAGTGTATAAATCCTTCAATCGTATCTGAGACTCCTACGCGGAAATCGTCGTGTACGGTAGGAACCATTGTGGCTTCATCAATAATGATTTGTTGTGCTTCTTTATAAATGTCCATGCGCTCGTCTTCATCCGTCGATCTCCTGCCTTCTTCAAGCAGCTCATTCACGTCTTCGTTCGTATAGAACGTACGGTTTCCTGAACCGCCGTGCATGTCAGAGTGGAAGACTGAATAGAGCGCGTAATCCGCATCGGCTGTTACGGTTGTCCAGCCGAGGAGCACCATGTCGTGCTCGCCATTAGCTGTAGCGTCAAGTAGGGAACCCCACTCTACCGTCTGAAGGTCTACATCGATATTAATTTCGCTCAATTGGTCTTGAATGACGACCGCTAATTGGTTGCTGACTTGGTCGCCTTCTTCATACCAAAGTGACGCGGAGAATCCGTCTTCGTAGCCTGCTTCTTCCATAATCGATTGTGCTTCTTCAAGGTCATATTCCAACGGTTCAATGCCTTCGCTATACCCATTTACGAGCGGGTTTACTGGGCCGACCGCTTCTGTACCGTGTCCTTGAAAAATCCCTTCAATAATGGTCGATTTATCAATCGCTTTCGTAATGGCACGGCGCACATCCACGTTATCAAATGGTTCAACCTCATTGTTCATGCCCAAGTAATCCAACCGCAAGCTTTCAACAGTAGAGAGTGAAGCTCCGTCTGTCGTTTCTAGTGTGCCGGCGTTTGTTGGGTCAACATCGTCAGCGATATGCGCCTCGTTCGTTTCTAGCATACCGATTCTTGTGAGTTGTTCACTTACGACAGAATAGGTTGCGGAATTAAGTGGCACAGAACCGCCCCAATAATCTGCATAGTTCGATAGTACAACTTCATTTCCTTGGTCCCAATTTTCTAATTCAAACGGTCCAGTACCAATTGGGTCGATATCTAAGTTACGCTCGCCGTTCTCTTCTTCTTCAATGGCAACGGCACTCATCATCCCACCACCGTCATGGGCAAGGTGGCAGGTAATGGCGCAAATGGATACTCAGTTGTAATGTGAACGGTATAGTCATCAACAACTTCTACGTCTTCAATCATTTCATATAGAAACACACGTGGGTTGGCCGTTTCTGGTGCGACCGCACGCTCAAGCGTTGCTTTTACGTCATCTGCAGTAAACTCTTCCCCGTTATGAAAGGTAACTCCCTCCACGAGTTTGAATTCCCAAGTATGATCGTCAATTTGTTCAAATTCTTCTGCCAAATGAGGCTGAAGTTCTGTATTTTCATCATGCATGACTAATCGTTCATATATGTTTGTGCGAATATGGCTGGAAGACGTGTCGTTAGAGCCATGCGGGTCAAGGTCGACAGCATCAGATCCCATGGCAAGCACGGCGTCGCCACCTTCGCTTGATGATTCTGAACCTTCTGATTCACTTGCATCGCTACTCGTTTCTTCTGGGTCGCTTGAACAAGCGGCGAGCATTGTTACGGCTAGAAATCCTCCAGCAATTGTTTTGTATGTTTTTTTCATCGGATCCAATCCCCTCTAGTAGTTTCTTCTAAGATGTTCGGAAAGCTCCTTTCTGTGAAATCTTTCATAATATTTGTTATCATAGCATTATATTAGAATAGAATCAAAAAAATTGAGAAAATAGGTAATAGATAAAGAAAAGCAAGAGCAAACGGGTATGATGTATGAAAATTCTTACAATAAATGCTAAAGGAGACGTATTATGAAAACTACGGGAGAGATTGTTATCAGACTATAACAAAAATGACAGTCGTGATGGTATATCAGGAACGAGAATGGCGGATCGGTTGCACACGTTATCTAAGATTGGTGAGACAGACGAAGGGGGCAGTCACCGACCTGGATTTTCTGATGAGGAATGGGAGGCAAAGCAACAAGTTGCCGAATGGATGAAAGCAATTGGTATGGAAGTTCGTTTTGACGGAGCAGAAAACGTCATTGGAAAGGTAGTAGGGAAGAATCCGGCCCTTCCTGCGGTGCTCAGTGGTGCCCACTTGGATAGTGTCCCGAATGGCGGACACTTTGATGGACCACTTGGTGTTTTATCTGCACTAGAAGTCGCTGAGTCTTGGGTGGAGGCAGGGGTTACCCCTCTTCGCACATTTGAAATTATCGTCTTTACAGAAGAGGAAGGAAGTCGATTCCAAAGCGGTTTGCTCGGCAGCCAAGCAATGATCGGTGGTACAGATCTTGATGTGCAAAAACAACTGAAAGACGGGGCGGGTCAATCATTTGAAGAAGTGTTACACGCGCGGGGAAGTTCAATCGAAAAATTTGTGCAAGCGAAAAGAGATTTCAAGGACGGAACGACTTACATTGAACTTCACATTGAACAAGGAAAAGTGTTAGAGCGAGAAAACCTCCCCGTCGGTATCGTTTCTGGAATTGCCGGGCCGAGGTACTGGCGCATTTCTTTTCAAGGAACAGCAGGACATGCTGGCAACACGCCAATGACTGATCGGCAAGATGCTTTAGTTGCTGCTTCGCAGTTTGTACGAGCCGTTTATGATTTACCTACTAGAGTGAGTGATACTGCTGTGGCTACTGTCGGCAAGCTCGATGTGTCACCGAATGGGTCGAATGTAATCCCTGGGGAAGTTACCCTTGTTGTTGATGTCCGAGATATTCACCGTGAACCAAGAGACCAACTGTTTCAAGCTGTAAAAGAGGTTGCACAACAAGCAGGGGATGAGCTCGATGTACGTGTCACGTTTACAGAAACGTTGAACATTGCGCCAGTTCCTGTTGCCGAGGAAATAAAAGAAAACATTGGGTCAGCGATTGAATCGGAAGGGTATCGAGCGATTGAAATTGCAAGTGGTGCTGGACACGACGCAATGGTCATGGGTGCAAAGATGCCCGTCGGGATGATTTTCGTGCGGAGTCTAAAAGGGATTAGCCACCATCCTGAGGAATGGACGTCACTAGAAGACTGTGTCATTGGTGCTAGAGTATTAAAGCGGTATGTAGACGGCGTGATGAGTGAGAAAAAAATGGTATAGGACGAGAAAGAACATTGTGTTATACTATTCTAAACTTTTAGTGTTTTCTCGGAGGGCTGAACATGCCAGAGGCATATGCACCACAAGAAGTAGGTGGAAAGATCAACAAGTGGTATCAAGCCGTTACTTCGTACCAGCTAAACAAATCGATTAAATGGAAAGCGACGATTTCCCCTTTACTAAAGCAGATGGAACAAGACCATAAGGTTATTACATTTTATCAGCTCGTTTCGTACAAACATGAAATGCTCGTGAAACAATTTCATGAAAAAAATCCATACTATTCTTTCGCCATAGCTGAGCATTCAGAGCTGGATTACTTTTTGAAATTCTTATCTGAATTTATGATGGCAGACTTCTACTACTATAAAGAACAATTTGAAGATGCTTTTGACCGTTACCGCAATGCGGAGCGGATGCTCATGTATGTTGAAGACAAGATTGAACGGGCGGAATTTAAGTTTCGGTTAGGGAAATCGTATGATGCTCTTGGAATGCATCGATTTGCCAAGCGGGCTTTTCAGCACGCGGTTGCCTCTTTTGAACAAGAAAAAGCATACTTACGCAAGACGATTGAGTCAAAGCTTTGTCTAGCGGATAGCCACGTACATGTGGACGAGCACGAAGAAGCAAGTAAAGTTTTAAAAGAAGTGCTCATCGATGCTGAAAAGCTCCCTCATACGAAACCGATCGTCAGACGATCCATTGCTCTATACTGGATTCGAATACAAAACTACGAAAAAGCAAAACCGCACCTAGAACTTGCCCTCGTTGATGATCACTATCGTCAATCAGCAGCTGGTGCGAATACGGAAGCCATGTTAGCAAAAGTTTGTTATATGGTTGATGATCATATTGTCGCTAAAGAGCGCTTGCTCGGGGCGGAAGCAAGAGCAGACGAACTCGGTTGTTCGGAAACAAAAGCGGTATGCTCAATTATTCGTGGGCTGTACGAGCCCGCTAGTGAACCGCTCGTTGATGACGGCATTAATGCTCTGAAAGATGTGTCAGATACAAATGCATATGTCGATGCACTGAAAATGCTCGTTAATCATTATGAAAAGAAGCGAGCTCATGAACGAGCGTTGTTTTACATGCGGAAAGTACTTGAAGTGAGAGGTTAAAGAAGTGATAACGAGATAAGAGGGGAATCGATGAGGGGCACCATACAGCCTCTCATCGTTTTTTCGGTATACTTTCTTGATGAGTTAAGGTTAATTTAGGTGTGTTTGCTTCGCCCACCAGCTCGCTCTGTCTACTTTTGCCAAATGAGAAGGTGAGAGTCTCGTGCATGCAGGGTTCGGAGGAGTTTGAATTGGCTTACTGGCTGGGATTGTTGGTCCAGGTAAAGACTTATGCTGTTTTCGTATTCTAAATAAAAAGGGGGAGCTGTTATGCGTATAAAAGCTTTATTCATCATCACTTTATGTATAGTAATGGCTTCATGCCAAAGTGCCCAAGACGATTTAGCACAATTAGAAGAAGAGTATGGAGTGTCCTTTACCTACAATGAGCCTCAAGATCAGGATAACTCAATTGTACAATTAGAGTATGATCAAATCGAAGCACTTGTACAGCAGGTATCACAATTTCCAGATGGCGAAAGCGTTGTTGAAGGTGTTGAATTGGTTGATTTTGCTGTAGGGGAATTGCCGTTGATATTTGAACTAGATGCAGTTGGTGAATCTTCAACAGCGATCGGTCGAATAATAGATGGTTCCATCGGTTGGGAAGGCGAAAGGGGGAAGAGTGCATGGGCGGCGATCGATGATTATGAGGAAGCGCTAGATTGGTCATTACTTAATGAAGCAAATTCCTATAATGTTGGTATGGCGGGCGTTGCTTGGCAACAACAATCCATTTCGTTCTCAGAGGATAGCGAAGAAGTCGCGTTAACGATTACTGGTTCGTGGCTTGGGCAATTCCGATACCGAGATTCAATAGTGACTTTCAATCATGTTGATGATTGGATGATAACAATAGAAAAACATGCGTTAATTACTTTTTTAAATACTCTGTAGAGAGGTTATATCGTTTAAGAATAGGCTGATACGTTTGAATTAACGGCTCAAGCAAAAACGATGAGAGGCACTAATCGCCTCTCATCGTTTTTATGATCAGAGAGACAGAACATTTCGCGACTTCAGTCGTGAGATGAATGGCTCTCGGTTTTGAATTATCGGACGTTTCAATCCATTCATGGTATACTGAACATAAGAATATACGTTCCCAGAATGGAGGTTCGCTATGTTGACGTACAAAGGCATCCAGTTTCGGTTGTACCCCGACGCGAAGCAACAAAAGCAGATCGCTGAGACATTCGGCTGTTGCCGGTACGTCTACAACCATTTCCGTGCCTCCTGGGAGCACACCTACACCGAAACAGGTAAAGGTCTTTCCTATAAGGCGTGCGCGAATGAGTTGCCATTGCTAAAGGTCGATTTTCCATTTTTAAAGGACGTGGATAGTACCGCTTTGCAAAAATCGGTGCGATCGCTTTCCGATGCCTACCAACGATTCTACGCAAAGCTAGGCAAGTACCCACGGTTTAAAAGTAAGCGGAATCCTGTGCAATCGTACACGACGGCCATCCAAGGAAACACCCAGGTATTTACTACCACGGTCACGAACAACCGAATCAAGCTCCCGAAACTCGGCTGGGTGAAGATTCGCGGAAGTCGTACCATTCAAGGACGGATCGTCAGTGCCACGATCACTCGAAAAGCGAGCGGTCGTTATATCGTATCGCTTAAGGTCGAAGCCGGTGTACAGCCCCTGCCGTCCACAGGGCTATCGGTGGGTGTTGACCTTGGGATCACCGACTTCGCCATCCTATCGAGCGGTGAAAAAAAGGACAATCACCGCTTCACAAAGGCGATGCGACAAAAGCTCGCTCGAGAGCAACGCAAATTGTCACGTCGAGCCGAAGGAGCTAAACGCCTTGGGGTCCCACTTCACCAAGCGAAAAACTATGAAAAGCAAAAACGTGTTGTCGCTCGCCTCCATGAAAAAGTGGCCAACCAACGAAAGGACTTTTTGCATAAGCGATCCACCGATCTCATCAAAAACCACGATGGGATCGTGGTGGAAGACCTCCATGCGAAAGGAATGCTTTGAAACCGCAAACTAGCTTCGGCCATTAGTGATGTCTCCTGGTCGATGTTTGTGACACAGCTCACATATAAAGCTGACTGGTATGGGAAACAACTCATTAAGGTTGACCGGTGGTTCCCATCTTCCCAGCTCTGCTCGAGCTGTGGGCACCACGACGGAAAGAAAGGACTACACGTTCGTGAGTGGTCCTGCTCAGCCTGCCACGCTCATCACGATCGCGACATCAACGCAGCGGTTAACATCCTCCAAGAGAGACTCAGAACCGCAGGAACTGCGGGGATCGCCTAGCCATGAACGAAACCCGCTGTCCAGCATCAATGATTCTCGGTCAAGGTTTGTACTTCTAGGAATCTCGGTACTTTAGTGCCGAGTAGTTCAATTCGTATGATCGGACCGCTTTCTTTCATCGCGGTCGCGGTTGATTTTCGTTTTTTCCTGCGTTTCGGTGTGTGATCGGTGCGCGTGATGCGCATCGCTTTGTTCTGGATTCGTGTGATCTCCTTGCATTTGTTCATCGCGATCACGATTTTGCATCGTTTCTTCTTGCGACGCTGTATAAGAACGTTCGGCGTCTTGTTTTTTGAAATCCGATCGTTCTCCGTGCCGGATTAAATCGTAGATTGCCCGGCCGTTTGTCGGCTGACCGTCGGGCAAATAGACGGGTACGATGTCAAAGAAAACATAATAGAAACAGTAGAAGATAAATGTGCTCCAAAAGATGTTTTCTTCAAGTACTCCTTCCAGTACGAGTGCATTCAAAACTATGGCACAAACTCCTGTCGTGATAATAGGGGAAGCATAGATAAAGCCGTGCCAAAAGCGGCTGTTCAGCGTTAGTTCTTCGTATTCCATCCATGAATACATAAAGAAGTATCGCCGGACTTCTACGGTTGGGATCGTGAATAATACGGGTCCGCTCCCGATAATGAGTTTCTTTTTCTTACTCCGTAAAAGGGTCGCCGCTAAATAGTAGCCCATCTCTCGAATGGTTGTTGCAAGTGGTAGGATGATTAACACAGCCATAAACAAGCGAATCCAGTCTGTTGCATTAAACATGATTCGTTCTCCTCAAATGCTCTCAACAAATGAAGATGAAGATATCGTTATGAAATTGTGGATCATACTCAACTTCAAAAGGAGAAACCTTGTATTTCAAATGACATATGGGACAGGTTTTCTCTTTTGAATAGTAATTGTTTGACGGATGAATCACTTTATCTGAATTTACACGTCAGGAGAAGAGTCTTTAAGACTAGTTTCTCGCAATAAGTTGACGTTGATCGTTAATAAGGTAGAGGGTAATCATACTACCTAATACTGCAACAATACTTGCGAAAACAAATACCGCGTGTAGTTGAAACGTTTCTGCGACCATCCCGGCAATCCACGGTCCTAAAAAGATGCCTGCGGCATAATACGATTGGAAAAACCCCATCACCGATGTTTTTAAGGAAGCTGGTGCAAGTCTTGCAACTTGTGAAAGACAAATTGGAAGAACGAACCCAAGTGCTAGCCCGATCAAGAAATGGGTTGCTGACAGTGTCCATAAGCTATTCGTAAAGGGTACAAGGAAGAACATGACAGCAGCTAATACCATACAAGATAAAATGACAATACGTTCTGTGTGCGGGTTCAAATGATACGCGGTCACAATAAGTGAAGCAACGGCATGTGGTAGAAAGAACGCTGTCATTAACAAGACAATGGATTGTTCTGAAATGCCGAGGGTTGCTGCATAATTCGGTGTAAAACCAAAGATGGAAATAAACATGAGTCCGTGTGTAATGAGAGCAATTGTGCTGATGGGGAATAGTTGTTTCGTTTTCAGTGTACGAGTGACATACTCTCCAATTGAATACCGAGCGTTTTCTTCATTAGAAGCAGGGAATACTTTTATTGATGCAGCTAAAAGCAGTCCGATGAAAGAGGCGGCAACCCCTACCCGAAATGGCGAAAGCCATCCGAGTGCTTCAACGAGAAAGCCGGCAGTTAAAATGCTTGCAAACTGGGGCAGGACGGTAAACAATTGCATAGCACCCATTGCTCTTCCTGCATTCTCTTTTTTCACATATTGAGCGTACATGATCGTTGCCATAACCCACATCGCTGCGGTCATGCCTGCTAAAAGTCGACCGATGAGTACCATCGTAAACGATTCAAAGAATACGAGGATCAGTCCGCTAACAATCGCAACCGCAAAGCTAGATACATACAACCATTTGCGTAAAAATAACAGCCGATCAGCGAGGATGCCGAGGGGGAAGCGTAATGCCACTTGGAGCACACCGTAGCTGCCGAGAATGATGCCGATGGCTTCATATGAAAAACGAATATTTTCTAAATATAAGCTAAACACAGGTACATAAATATAAGTAGCTAACCAGAAACAAAAAACAGAGGCAAGATAAATAAGATGATCTCTTCGGTATACGGTCATGTTGAACACTCCTTCCTCACAGTTTAGCACGTATGAATTCTTTAGATGTTGAAAAAATGGAAGCAAAATTTGCACACATGTTTAGCGTTTGTGCGTACCCCATCATGGTCATAAAACGTCGATCAACCTCAGCCGGAATTGAATGTAAAAAACATCAGTGTGTGAAAGGTTTCGTCACGAGGCGTTAGGGCACGATTATTAAAGAAAATTACTTGGCTTACGTTATCTACATAGTGTAAGCTTTCGTTTTCCTGATTTGCGCTGTTAGTTGTTGCTTTTCACTACAGGCGGATGCTTGCAGTCCAGACTACAAGTGCAACATCGGTGGCGAAACATCTGCCACCGTGTTTTCTATGCAGTCCAGACTATAAGAGCAACATCGGTGGCTAAAAGACAG
>NZ_BAXB01000026.1 GCF_000698145.1 Geomicrobium sp. JCM 19039 | reverse complement strand
TGCGTCAGTTTGTTCCAACTGGAGCGCAGATTCCAGGCTAAATGCCAACGACACGTCGGCCCCAGCGGGGCCGAAGCCAAATCGAACTCGGTTCGGCGCGGTTCGCGCCGACGTCTTGCTAGGTTTTTGGCTTGGAAATGCAAAGGAGGGTTCTCTGAACCCGTTGCCGCAGGGGGTGGCGGCACATGCGGGCAAGACGAACGACTGTTCTGCGCGCGAGTCTCCCCCAGCTGCGCGCAAGTTTGCCCTTTTGAACGATTTTAGCGCCGATTTCGCCAAACTGGCGCGCAGTTTGTTCCAACTTGCGCGCAGATTCCAGGCTAAGTGCCAACGACACGTCGGCCCCGCCGGGGCCGAAACGAAACCGAATTCGGTTCGGCGCGGCTCGCGCCGACAGCTTGTTGGTACTTTGGGGCGAGGATGCATAGGTAATCCGGTAATCTGTTCCCTAGTTTGTTCATTCTGTTCCCTAGTTTATGAGATTAGACCGCTTTTTCTGCGATTTTCCCAAACTTGAGAACCGTTCTGTCGTAACTCGAGCACAGTTTCCACTTTACCAAGCTTACCATTGGTTCTTGATGTAATTCTTTCGTTCAACTTATATTGTTCGATAACATCCGCGGGATGAGAATCTTACCATAGATGGTTTCATGGTAAGATTTTCATTATTTTACAAGGCGCATTGCTGAAAATCCTCCCATAGAGACGAGAAATCTTACCATAGAATGACCAATGGTAAGATTCCGGCCGAAAATACTAGCAAATTTGAGAAAATCCCACCATAGTGAGTCCCCACCTTAACCAAATCCCACATCGTTTGGGTTAGCGAGTAACTGAAGTGTTGTTCAGTTCAACTATATAAGAACGAGAGACTATTCCCCACCAAACTGCCGAACAAGCTCTGCCCGCCTGGCATCGTTACCGACGACATCTAGCTGAAAAGCGAGGATGCTGTTTTCGAGCTTGATCGTTTCATATCCGAGCACGTCGTTAAAGAACGCCGCAACTTCGGTGCGATTTCCTTGTTTGTCTTCTGCGTAAAGAGCGAAGGTGACGATGTAAGAGGTGGAACCACCTTTTCCACCAAGACGAGTGAATGCCGACCGCTTCTTCGAGTTGTTCAAAAGCCACCCTTCCAAGACCGGCTGCAAGTGGTCTTGAACCTCTTTTGCAAAATAACCATCTGAATTTATTTTCTGCATGATACTCGCGTATTCCCGCACCGTTGAACGTGTATCGCGCTTGGACACGATCTGGTCCAGTTTCTGATTATGCCATGCGTGCAACTTCACGTTGTCTTTGTACGAACCATCCTGATCATTTTTTAACTTTTCATGGATGGTTAACGCTTGTTGTTCATAGGCCTCGCTTGACATGGCATCCATAAGTGCTGGAATTCTCTTGGCGTCTTCCTTATCAAAAATCTTCAGATCGTTGGCCTTTGCCACTTCGTACGGAATGATCATACTAGAGACGAATGGAACGATCCGGTCATGGTTGGACAATCCGAGTCGTTCGCGATGGCGGTTCACTTGCTCAATTCCTAACCGCATGAGTAAGTATTCGGTATTGGCGTTGGAGCTGTGAGAAATCATCCCTTTGGCAACGTCCTCCAATGAGACTGCCCCTTCTTGCAAACGGTCGTTTGCTTCCACATCTGTAAGCCAACTCGGATGAGCGCCGCCATCCGTCTGAGGAATATGAAACCGGGCTAAATCGGCGATGGCGATGCGCTCCGACGGATCAACATCTCCGTTTGCCGCCTGCTCTGCATATTCAATGGCGACGATGATTTTCACTGTACTCGCCAAGTGTCTCGGCTCATCAGCCTGCTCCTCAACGAGCGTCTCCCCATTTATCGTCACGAGCAGTGAAGAACGGGCTGGATGTTTACGAATGAACGTTTCGACGTAGTTTGCATCTGGCTTTTGCTGCCAACTGAGTAACCGCCATAACCCTATAATCGCGAGCAGTACGACGAGAACGACAGCGGTTAAGACCCAATAGATCAAATCCATATCCCCCTGAAGCAAATCTTTTCCTTTATTGTAGCAGAATTCATCAAGTGGCTTGAATAATCCGAATCATCGCCTTGACCGCCGCACTATGCCCCCACCCACTGCTTTGGTTCACCGTACCCGTAAAGAACAAATCCCTCTCTGGATTATAAAAGGCAAACGCGCCCGTTTGTCCCCAGAAACCGATTATTTCGTGAATCCGTTTGAATGGCGAGTAGATGCGCGGCACCCATAATTTTCCAAGCCAATCCCATAATAAAAAGAGCCTGGAAAAAAGATCAAACGCCATTCTTTTAACGCTTCCAGCTGCTCTTTCGGGAAGAAATACCCGTTTGCGAATGCGCGCAAAAACTGCATCGTTTCTTCTGCATCTGACACGATGCCGCCTTCGGCACCAACCGAAGAAAAGTAAAGCGGCAGGCGGACCGTACTAGCTTTGTAATGAAGGGCAACTGGCTTCTCATCATATATGTCGGTGTATACGTATGTTTTCGTAAACCCTAACCGGTCAAAAATATAACGTTTGAACACTTCGGCAATGCTCATGTCTGTCTGATTCTCTATGATTCTGCCTAACAGTTGATAGTTCGTATCTGAATAGTTCACTTTCCCTTTTTCGCCAGGTTTGAATTTCGGTTTCATTTGTTTCGTTAACCTCACCACTTGCTCCAACGGCCAGCGTTGATCTTTGCCCGTGAACAGATCGTCGGCAACAGCCGTACCGTCCGCTCGTTTGTATGCAAAGTAATCCGGAATGCCTGACGTATTCGAGATGAGATGTTGAATGGTTAGATCCTTCGAATAATCAACACCATCTAGAACATGAAGGTCGGTCATCACATCATTTGATAAGTACGTATTGATCGGATCACTCAGTTGCAATCTACCTTCTGCCCTTAACATGAGAACAACTGCGGTCACATATAACTTCGTGACACTTGCGATAAAATATTGGTCGTGCGCTTTCAGATTCCCAGCTGCGCCCGACCACGAAAAGTCGCCGTCGCCTTGTTCGACACACAAAATGGCTCCCCAGTTATTTTTCTTGTTCGCCATTTGCTCCACGGTTTTCTGAAGAAACGATTCATCCAAAACTCGGCCCATCAAGCGTCCCTCCCTTTACGAAGTCGGGCAGCGTGCACCACGTCTTCAGCGGTACTGTCCATCATCTCGATCATTTTATCCATATCGAATTCTTTCAGAAATAACTCATTTGCAACCATGACTGAGAAGCCTGTCTGGAACGTTCTCATTTTGAACAAAATATCCTGAAGCTCTTCGTCATTGAATTCTTGTAGCTCAGGATCGTCTCTCATCTGATCAATCAGAACATCCCCCATCCCCTCATCATAGTCTTGCAAATAATCATTTTGATTCATGACAAAGTCTTTAAAAAGGACTGGATACTCTTTGGCAAATCTGAGACTTGCAACCCCAATATTCGCAAACGGCGAGCGACTCGTTTCTTCCGCCAACAAGCGGTGACTCACGTTCACAACCTGCCCAATCACCGCTTGTTTTAATGCGTCTACATCAGTGAAATTCACATAAATCGGGGCAATGGAACTACCTAACCGATCCGCCACTTTGCGAATCGTTATCCCATCAATTCCTTCTGTTTCAGCAATCGCAAAAGCCGCTTCAACAATTTGATCCTTAGAAAACTTATTTTTCGGTGGCATAGATACCTCTCTTTCGAATTTCACATGATAAATAACACATGTTATATATCATATATTATACATGATATGTACCGGATGTGTTCGTTTTTTTGCGCTTTTCGTTTTAGAAATTCAAAGGGGATTAGGCCTGCAGATGAATCTCATACAATGTACTCAAAAACCACCCCCACCTCTTGCTGTTGCGATATACTATCCCCAGGGGGTGTTTGTTTGCAATTTATCTTGTGGATGATTAGCGGCTACGTGTTGCTATTTGTTCACGTTTGGGTGCACGAGCTTGGGCACTATCTTGTTGGTCGTTATGTCGTAAAGATTCCAAAAGAGAATATTCGCATCAAACTTACGGAGTACCCGCCCCATGTGGCGCTTAAAGATGAGCACGGACAGTGGTTAAAGCCTGGTGATGAGCACGGCAACTATGTACATACCTATTTTAAATACGATACAGCCGGGAAGCACTCACTCATTTATGTGATGGGCGGCTTCATTTTTCAGAGTGTTTCGTTTCTTACCGTCGCTTTTTTCATCGTCTACTTGCTCTTCAATGAGCCCGGTATCTCAAACTTCATTGTTGGTGGCTCTTTTCTTTTCAATCTCGTTTACGTTGTAGGCGATTTAATTGGGTCTCGTGTGAAGCGAATGCCTATAGGGGACACGAGTGCGGCCTTGCAATTTGCACCTACCAAAACGGTAATGATCTCTTCATAAATAATAAAAACACCGTTTATATTAGCTAATTCGTCTAATAAAATATTCTTTAGTGTTTTTTTAGAAATATCTCTATCGATATTATATTATGAACTCCAATGTTTTACCAGCCTCAATTAATTCTATCTCGCTAAGACTGTCACTAGCTATATTATAGAAATATTCATCAGTAATAATATATACGAAGCTTAATCCATAATCATTCATTTGCACATATCCAACCCTATCACTATAGTCAAGCTTTTCAACTTCTCCAAAATCTTCTTCTACTATATTTTTAACCTCTTCTAGACTTTCACCTTCTCTAAGCTGTTCTTGAAGAACTGTAGCTTCCCATTCCCAACTATCACTAGACAAGTCTTGATCCGGACTTCCATATCTTGAATAAAAAACATCTTCGTCACCTTCCGTATCATGAGCTAAAGATAAAAGGTGAGGATCATCCCCTGGTAAACTTGTTAAAAGACCTATTTCATTTTCATTATTTGACGAAATTTTCACCTTAGCTTCTTCTATAACAGGGAGTGTTGTCTGACCATCAATATTATCTTCATTAGCTTCACTAGAGTTTGAGGTTAATAATACTCCAGTAACTATCGACAAAATGAATGTTGAAGTAATGCAAAATGTCTTCTTCACTATTTAAACCTCCAATACTAAATATAAATTATATTGCGTTAATTCTGAACATAAACTGTAAATAAAGTTTGCGTAGGTATTCCGTTTTCCCAAAGCCTAGCCTCTACATACTCTCTGCGATCACCGCCACCATATATGCTATAATAACCAGTATATATTGCACTTCCAGGATGATCATACACTCTGTTATTGATGCCAGAAGATGCGTATGCCTCCATATGACCCAGGTGTTAGGACCCACGATTCCATCAACTCCTAAGCCTTCTGCATCCTGGTATATTCGAACACCTGAGTTTGTACCTGCACCAAATATACCGTCAATTGGACCAGTAGCTGACTGTATTCCAGAAGAATGAAGATTAATTTGCGCCGCTCCAACAAAACCACCACTAGATCCTTGACTTATAGTGTCCCAAGTTCTCCAGTTTTGAAAATCGTAAGCACCCACTTGTTGAGGAATTACAAGTAACATTGACAATACTAGCACACTCCCTAATACAATAGATTTCAAGGTAAATCCCTCCTAATTTTTTATAATTCAAGACTATCAGATATAAACACCTTAATCAACATTAAATTTAGAATATTTAATAATATTAATCAATTGAGGGATTTTCAGTCTTACTATTACAAGTTTTGACACAACGAATTAAAGATAACCTTTATAAGTAACCAAATATATTAAGTATAACCAATACTTAGTCTGTATAAAGGTTACCTTGTTGCCAATACTTGTTAACGATGCTGTTTTAACCTAAAGTATTTATATTATTTAAACCTCCCTATCAAATTAAGGAGGTATCTTCGGCGATTGAAACCCTTCCGATACCTTTGCTTGTAAAAAACCTATCATCATGGTACTCCCATACAGCTAAACTATTTAGATGTGACCCACTCTTCCCTTTTCCGAAATCTGAACCGAAATTTGACGATTATATTTTAGGTTTGTCAGTTATGAAATAACTTAAAAATCTAGCTCAGATGTAAACTTTTCGTGTCGTATGACAGTGCTATTGAAGCATCTTTTTCACAATTAATCACTAAAGTTCAACACACAAAAATTCCAAATTCTAATCAGGTGGGCCTTGCTGCTTAAGCGTTTACAGAAGTGTTAATTACTGATAACTATATCACCATTAAACACCACTGATTTTGAAACTGTTGACTATGAATTGCAAAAGAAGAGAAACCTAGAAATTATTCAATGATTTCAATAACCTACTAAAAGCTGAGCAGGAAACTGAATGTCTACAACAAGCAGATAAAAGTCATACTATCACTCTATAACATAATATTTTTAATAACAGCTGGACGCTCCTTTAAACTTTTATTGCCAACGCATTAATTAATTGACAATGAGACGTTATGAAAAAATATCATATAAAATGATAATTGGTTGAGTTTAACATATATCTCTGTGCCTGAACCCAAACCTGGTACATACTTCAATAACTGTTCTTCTCTAGGAATTTGATACAAAAGCTGCGATTGCCTTCTTGAGTAGCGTAGCGTGACAACCTACAGACGCAATGTATTATACTACCCTAGGATTCTTCGGCCTCTAAGAAAAATATATCAAAACTACTACCACTTGTTTATAATGCCCGTTTATGCAAAACAATGGACCAGTTAATAAACCCAAACAATTTATTGTATCTTATTGTAACTTTTTCATTTCTCATCCGTCATAAGGATAACAATTTTCATTCAAGGAGGTGCATGGTTTGATAACTCCGGAAGCTGACGAAGAGTTGCTGATTGTTGAGCTCTATGATATCCATTCTTACGAACTTATCCGCTATATTTATATGCTCGTGAATGATGAACTACAAAGCGAAGATCTATTGCAGGAGACGTTTATTCGCGCATGGAAAAATGTGCATCGAATGAAAGAGATAGAAAATTCAAGGGCATGGCTATTTAAGATTGCGCATAACGCTAGCATGGATTATTTACGAAAGAAAAAGCCAATTCACCTTATTGAGAAGTTTATTAAAAGTGTTCCTGATCCATCTCTTCAGCCTGAAAAATATATTCAAACGATGGAAGAATCACGAGAACTCATAGATCGAATAAACAATCTAAAAGATCGATATAGAAAAATAATCTTATTACGGAAAGTTCATGAATTTTCAATAAGAGAGACAGCCGATATTTTAAAGTGGTCAGAAAGCAAAGTAAAGACGACGTTACATCGTGCGATGAAATCTCTAGAAGATAGCTATATTCGGGCCGAGGAGGTGTACTATGAAAAGAAAAGTTAGAGATTCTAATGTTTTTTCTAAGATAAATAAGAATATGAACTGGGATGAAAAACGAAACGTTACTGTTAAAAATAGAATTATTCACTCTATAAGAAACAATAGACGCAGAAATTTCACTGTGAATCGCTCTTTTAAATATGCTGGCTCCATCGCGATATTTGCCTTTCTATTCATCGGAACGTTTGTCTATTTTACCAATGACGTTTCCAATGAGTATTCGGACACATTTCATGAGGTCGAACGTTCTGTAGCTACGGATGATCGCAACGATTCGATCAGTTTCTCCGATACTGCTTTGGATCAATTGAAAGAGATCAATGATTTGCCATTCGCAGTACTAAAAGATCTCCCTGAAAATAAGCAAATATTGCTAGATGTTTCCATTTTAGAGAGTGAGCATCGTGTGATCTATTCCACATACGGTTCTGTTGAACAGAAAGGGAGTGGGGAATGGGCCGTTGCCGTTATGCAAGAAGAAATGCCAGCATCATTTACAATTCAAAATCAACAAATTTATATAGAAGAGGAAATTGGAAATTCAAGAAATATTGAAAAACAGATGATCGGTGACCAAATCGTATATACCGACATAAGGGACGGGCAGCGAGACCAAGTATGGATTCCTAGCGAAGATTATTTGTTTAATATTAGTAATGAACGACTAACAGAGGAAGAACTTTATTCAGCACTAGCATCTTTAGAATTTATTCAATAAAATATCTTAACAACACCCCCACCTCCTGCTGTTGCGATATACTATCCCCAGGGGGTGTTTGTTTGCAATTTATCGTGTGGATGATTAGTGGCTACGTGTTGCTATTTTTTCACGTTTGGGTGCACGAGCTTGGGCACTATCTTGTTGGCCGTTATGTCGTAAAGATTCCAAAAGAGAATATTCGCATCAAACTTACAGAGTACCCGCCCCATGTGGCGCTTAAAGATGAGCACGGACAATGGTTAAAGCCTGGTGATGAGCACGGCAACTATGTACATACCTATTTTAAATACGACACAGCCGGGAAGCACTCACTCATTTATGTGATGGGCGGCTTCATTTTTCAGAGTGTTTCGTTTCTTCTAATCGCTTTTTTCATCGTCTACTTGTTCTTCAATGAGCCCGTTCTCTCAAACTTCATTGTTGGTGGCTCATTTCTTTTCAACCTCGTTTACGTTGTAGGCGATTTAGTTGGGTCTCGTGTGAAGCGAATGCCTATAGGAGACACGAGTGCGGCCTTGCAATTTGCACCTGCCAAAACGGTAATGATCCTCAGTCTGCTACTCGCCAGCTATGCAATCGTCTATATTTATGTTGGGTTTTTCGGGTAGGTAGTTGCATTCAAGTTTCATCATTTAAGTACACACATTTGTCTGTTGAGAGTGAAGGTAAAACACGTATTAGGAGAAGGAAGACGATGAATTTCGAACGCACGCACGACGCTTTTATTAAGGATTGGCAGGAAGCTATGCATTCGGGGGACACAACGAAGCTAGAAAACATGACAGACGATTACACCGTCGTATTTTATGATGAAAATGTTCTAGAACCTGCAACGTTCACGAAAGCAGAAGCGATTGCAGGCATGCGATCTTCTGCTGCTGATCTGAAAGGGATGAAGAAACGATTTGATGATCGCGTCATCTCCATGAAAACAGAAACACGTGCGGTTGTGTTTTATCGAATGCACATTATTCATGAAGGTCGTTCTTTAGCTGAGCTGTTTACGATTGAACATTGGACTGAAGAAGAGGGCCAATGGCTACTCGCCGCTGAAATTCAGCAAAGAGTGAGGTAGCATCGGTTTAATATCGACTGGCAGTTGTATGATACCTTACAGCCTTAAGAGCATTCGCAAGGAGAGGTCGGAACGCTTAACCTTATTATGTAAATCGTTACGCTTGCTGTATGTGGCAGAACGGTATTCACACGTACCGTTTGAGACATAAACGTACTTAGAAGCCTTGTTTAAAAAGAAATTGAAATACCGAGAGAATGCCAAAGTTGGGCGTTACATTAAGCAAGCCAAATAGTTAACACAAAATGTGCAGTTTCCACGCCACGTGGATCAAGGAACACTGATGGATCTATCCCTTATCGAACGCCAGGTAAATGTCATTTTTACAGGAGCACCCGGTACAGGGAAGACGCATTTAGCCACAGGGTTGGGACGAAAAGCTTCTCGTGAAGGGTATTTCGTTCGGTTTTATCGCGTTGGTGAGGAAGCATGTCGTTTAAATCTTCCTTTTGACCGAGGGCTTGAGCAGAATCTGTAGTAAGATGAGCCATTAGAAAGTCCTCTTTTCTTTGGGTTAGTCGTGGTGACTTAATTCCACTAGAAAAGGATTTTATTTTTTTAATTTTATCAATTCACACAAGATATTTCACGCTCTTGCCTTTAATCACTCACCTAAAGATTTTTATTCATTATCATAAAAAAACTTTTTACATTTTTCTATATAATACTTACCATTTAGAACTTTTACTTCATGATTAAAAAAATCTGCAATCCAAAAGTTTTCCCCATCAAAAGTTAGGCCAGTAGCTTGAAAGTCGAGTTCTTCGGTCATTAACTTGCACGTATTTAGTTGGAAAAAATTAATACTACTTTCATCAAAATCAGCAAATACAACAATTTCATTATCAGAATCGTAAGTTAAACCTGCTATATTTTTATTTACATAGTATCTATCCATTACTTTGTTTTCTCTTAACGAATAGTATATAATCTCACCAGGATCCTTATACCCTAGCCACAGGCCTTCGTTATAATACTCCATTCCACATAAACCATCATGACGATCCAATCTTAATTTGGTTAACAGTTTTCCTTCGGTTTTAGTTAATACGCATATTTCTTTTTTGTGCAATCCAGCGATCTGAAAAATTCTATTTCCATGAACTGTTAAATCGGTTCTTATATTCGTCATCTTTATTTGTTCTATAAATTGATTATTCATTAAGCTGTAAATATAGTTTTCCTTACCGTCTGAATGCCAGATCCTCTTACCATCCCAAGATAATCCACACAAGTGTTTTCCGGGGGCTTCAACCCTTCTTATGATTATGTTTTCAGACATACTTCTTCTCCTTTCAAATTCACTTTAATTCTCCACTGTGTAATATCCCCAAAGTTATTACCAATTTCAAATCCACAATTCGTCATATTAAAAATATTTCACTTAACTGTAATTGCTATTTCCAATTGTAAATAATTGTTATAAGAAACTTCTATTTATTAAGATCTTTCACGGGCAATTGTTTCACTACAACTCTCAATAGAACACCCATAAAAGCCAAAACACGTGTGGTTGTGTTTTATCGAATGCACATCATCCATAGACTTAAAGGCAGCCGCAGAACGCAGCCCTTTTCATCAAGATGCTTACGAGAGTCGCTTGGTAAGCTTGAGGGTGTACATCCATATGCATAATAAAAATATAATTTTACAAAAATTATATTTTTAGATATTAACAATCATATATAGTCTATCACTACTATAAGAATTACACAGATTAAAAAACTTAAGATCCCTGTAATTCTTAGTGGATGATTAAATTTGAGTGAGTAAAAAGGTGATATTCTTCGACAAATTTCGAAAAATAATGTGAAGCCTATGAGAAGTATTGCGAACGACAGTATAATGTTTATGTCATTTTCGTTCACAAAGTTGATAAGATTATGTGAAAAGATATACCACAAGTAGCCTAGAAAAGAATAGATTAGAATTGCTAGGAAATAACTTTTCATTTTATCTCCCCCATGGTAGTTATTTCCCGTATTTTATCATTGAGGATTGTCTCTGTAAATTCATACTTGACTCAGGTTCACTGTTCCTTTTTTCTGCTCGAACTGCCATCTTTTGTTAGCAGATACATGAAAGTCGAAATACCGAGAGAAAATATAACTGTCTCGAAAAAAGAGAGAATAAGAAGGCCCACAACCTGCTGTGACCATTAGTGGCTGAACAACAGGTTGTACGATCAATGAGTATACCCTCTACACTGCTTTTATTTACCTTCCGTGACTTTCACTCGGTATTCATTTAAATCACGTTCATCAAGATCTGCGATGATTTTCTCCTTGACTTGTTCTATGTTTTCTTTATATCCTACTTGAACAAAGATCCAATTTTCTTCCCCGTCAACTTGATAAGCATTTACGGCGAACTCGCCCCATGCCCGGTCAAGAATCCGTTCAATTTCATCGGCTTCCTGTTCGCTCGTATAATGAATGGTCGACATGTTAAGTTCTATGACGAAAAATACGATCATAGCCGTGATGACGACGATATACCTCTTCATACTTCACACCCGCTGCAGATGAGTATGCTTAAAGTCAGACGGGTACTTCAATCCATACCCTAGCGCTCGGTCCATGCCAATATGTGCGAGCCATATGACCGCTGCCGCAAACACGACATTCCACCCGGTCATCTTGCTAACGAGCATAAGAAGGAGCGGAAAACTATACGTATGAAATACGTTATAGACGACCGCGCCGACTCGACGGTCTTTCAAATACCCGAGCGCAGATAAATCCGGGGCGAGCAAGAGAAGGAAGAACCACCACCAACTAAACCCTGTTGTAGCGTACAAATAAAGTGACACAACAAAAACAGCTATCCCTTCAATATGTAACATTCGTCGATTCAAGACGTTCACCTTCTCGAATTAATTCAGTATATGTACTTCTTTTAAAAAAGCGTTCATGCTCGCCGACACCCACTTTTTCTCGTGATGCACGGTGAAGATGCCTACTTGATCACGAGGGTGGGGCCTCGGTCAAATCCAGCAAATTACTTGTTTTCAGTTCATATTGCACAACAAACGAGCGACGCTCAAAAAGAAAGATTTCCGGGGTTGTTCTGTTGCAACTCTAGTAAATACATGATCTTCTCTTGATCTTTATTGTTGTTCTTATTTGACCGGTAACTGTCTTTGGAAGAAGCTTCATAGATGCGTAAGTATTGTTCGGCTGTTGGCAAATAGAAACACACACCGGCTCGTTCTTGGAGCTTCAACTGCTCGATAGGAATCCCCGCAAACGCAGGAAGTGTATCAATAATCCCAAATTCAACTTCTTCTCCGTCTTTTAGAAATTGATGTTCATGCAAGTCGACGAGTCGATAGCCGAGCCCTTCCATCCGTTTCATAATCTCTGACCACTCATCAATGGACTTCTCTGCTGGAACATCCCACCCCCTGGCATCTCCAGGCACATGAATATCCAAATCTCGTGCCTGCCAACTCCGCTCGGTGAGCACTTCCAAGCCAACACTGCCCATGAGTAGCGGGGTAATCCCCTGCTCATTTAACGCCTTGCAAATGATTGTAAACTGTTCAAACTTCTCATTCATCGGCTTCTCTCCATTCTTTACGGTGCAACGAGTTCCACTTTCATGCGATCAGGCCCTTCAAAGTAAACCGCATAATAATCGGGCCCTCCCGCGTACGGATGCTTGTCCTCATACAAAACGTTAAACCCTCGAGCTTTTAACTCCTCGGTCATCTCATCTACATGCCGATGAGAATCCGCGTGGAAAGCTAAATGATTCAATCCCGTCCGTTTACGGTGATACGGAACATCCAAGTATTTGTCTTCGGTTTGCACAAACACGATGTACGTGTCCCCCAACTTCCAACTTGCCCCTTCCGCCCATTGCTGAAATGGTTCATAGCCGAGCCCTTCGAGAAACCACCCCCAAAACTGTGACGCTGTATGTAAATCAGAGACGTACAATTCAATATGATGAAGCATTCCTCGTGTCAACATGTTCCCTCCTCCAATCTGTGAAACTTCCCAAGCCATACAATTCGACACATCATTGCAAATCCCTTTACAAAAAAGCAGCATCTGTGTGGACGCACAGACACTGCCCTTACTTATTTTACCGGAACCCAAATTTCGGAATATAAATCTTCACGATAGGGATCATCTTTTGAATACACTTCTAGCTCAGGGGTACCGGTGTGCTCATAACCGCTGGATGGTAGCCACTCGGAATAGATCTTTTTCCATACCGCTTGCATCGCACCAGGCATCGGGCCATGCACTTCAAAGACCGCCCATGTTGATGCTGGAATCTGGATGTGATTAAAGCTGTCGGAACGACCAGCACCACTCGCCGTTCCAATCCAATACTCGACCGATTTTTCATTCTTCCCTACGCATAAACCGAGTAAACCGGCTATCGGCCCGTCGTTCAGCGCAAACAGCTGATCGGTCGTACCTTCGTTAATTAATCGATCCCATCTTTTCGGAATCTCCTTGAAGTTCTCTCCGTTCTCTAATGAAAACGTCTCGTTCACGCCGACCACATCAAATGCTTCCTTCTCAACCATCTTCACATTCATTGGTTCTGCCCCTTTCAGGCTCACCTGGATGACCAGGCGGTTATAGGATGTTAACTTTCCCTTGTACGCGCGTGCTTTCGTAGGCGAAATTCCGTGATGCTTACGAAAAGCTTTAGAGAAAGCTTCGGGGGTTTCGTAGCCATATTTGTAGGCGATGTCGATCACTTTCGTGTTCTCCCTTGTCAACTCATGGGCAGCTAGCGTTAAGCGCCGCCGTCTGAGGTACTCACCGACAGACATGTCCGTTAGTACCGAGAACACACGCTGAAAATGAAAGGAAGAGAAGTTGGCTTCTTTCGCAATACTTTCCACCGATAACTCTTCCAGCAAATGATCTTCCATATAATCAATCGCGACTTGCAACGACTGGACCCACGTCATTGTACTCACCCCCCTATAATCATCCTACCGCCCTTTTGTTGTACCATCTGGTCAAGATGTGCGCCCGTTGGACAGTATCATTATAGCGCAAAGCCGCGCGGTATTGAAAAGCGGTCCAGTTTTTGGGTAATGTACATGATGCGTTGATGTTTGCAGCAGGTTTCAATCGAGGTTGAGGCGGGGTTTGCTCTGGTTTTGGGAATGATTAGGAGACCCGCGATCTAGATCGCTTCAAAACATTAGGTTTTTCGAGATACTGGGCGATTTAAATAAGTTGAACGAAAGAATTTCTTTAAGAACCAATGGTAAGCTTGGGAAAGTGGAAACTGTGCTCAAGTTAGGGCAAATCGCAGGAAAAGCGGTCTATTCTCATAAACTAGGGAACAGAATGAACAAACTTGGGAACAGATTACCGGATCACCTATGCATCCCCGCCCCAAAGTACCCACATCCTGTCGGCGCGAGCCGCGCCGAACCGAGTTCGGTTTCGTTTCGGCCCCGGCGGGGCCGACGTGTCGTTGGCACTTCAGCCTGGAATCTGCGTGCAAGTTGGAACAAACTGCGCAGGAGTTTGGCGAAATCGGCGCTAAAATCGGTGAAAAGCTCAAACTTGCGCGCAGAACAGTCGTTCGTCTTGCCAGCATGTGCCGCCATCATACAAATCTTTTGATGTTTTCACGCGGTTATAGATTGGTAGTCGTTTCTAATTAGACCGCTCAGCATTCGCGCAAGCGGGACGTTCCATTACTCCTTTACATCTATTCTTGATCTCCCCAGACCCGCTTACCCGTAACAACCTTCGCCGCGCGGAGCTTCGAGTCTGGGGCTCACAAACGTGCCCGGGACATCTGCACGAATCATACTGTTTGCGCTTACCATGCTTTAGGCCATGACACACACCAAAAAACGTGCGGGTGCTTACAGCACCCGCACGTCATATCCACCCCAACACTTAAGCGTCCGCTTCTTCAGCTGGGTCAGATTCATTTCCAAAGTGATCGACGGCTTTTACGGTATAGTCCGTATCTTGATCGTTAACAAGAAATGATTTTCTCTCTAGCTGCGATACGCTTCCTACGTGAGTCTCTTCGCCACTTGCATCGATTTCGTAGATTCGGTAACCGATAATCTCTTCATCTCTTACAGAGTGCCATGTCAACAAATCGCCTTGAATCGTCAGTTCTGTAGGAACAGGTAATACCGGCTCCTCCTCTTCTTCTTCGACAAGCGATGTGTAAACGACGAGTCGTTCTTCATGTGTTCCGTTTTCTTGGTTGAATACCCCTGTACATGTAATCAGATTTAACTGTTTCTCATCCGAAGGTCCAAATATTTCTTCTACAGGAGAGTCATCAAATGGATAGCGCTCCATCTCATCAACGATGAATTCAAGTTCTTCCCCATCTTCTCCCGTTACGAATATTTGGTCACCAGGTTCTAAGTCCCCCAAGTCGAAAAACACTGCTGGTCCCGTACGGTCATCAACGTGACCGGCCAATACCGCGTTGCCTGCACCACCTGGCTGTGTGCCTGGCTCATACCAGCCCACATCTTCTCCGTTATCGGGCACACCCATCTGCCCGTTTTCTAATTGCCCAACTTCAATGACTGGCGCATCAATATCGAGCGCAGGAATCGTCAGGCCCGTCGGGTACGTTTCCTGCGCTTGATTCGCATCCTCATACGCTTGATCGATGCGCGCTTCATCAATACCGAATTCTTCAGCAATCGTTTGATCTTCGTCGGGAGCTCCATGCTTCCGCCTGAGCTCTCACTTCTTCTTGTTCCTCTCGTTCTTCCTCCACGACACTACCCACATCCGCATCCTCAGTGAGGCTACAGCCGATGAGGACAAATGGACTGATGATGAAAAAGATAACTTGCCTTTTCCACATCGGCTCTCACTCTCCTATCTCGTTATGCTCGTGTGCGGTATCTTCGTACGCCAAAGTAACCAACTAGACCTGCCGTTGCACCAGCAAAGATCCAAGCCATCCACTGAAGGGAGATTCCATTCGCAGTGGCGCCACCCATACCTGTTTGTGGCATTTCTGGAACCATTTCGCCACCTTCAAACATATCAGGGTGCTGCGTAACAATCGCATCCGCTAGGCCTGCACCAATATCAAACGTAAATGCATAACCTTCTCTGAACGTATCGAATGAACTTGTGTAGTCACCAGCTGCATAGTAATCAAATGTACCGAGTACTTGGCTCTCGTGCACATTCACAAGCTCAGTTGCTTCCGCTGCTGGCAAGATACCTTCCGTGGCTGTATCTAAAAACATCCCAAATTCATCCGCAAACGTGCTCAATTTATTTTCCGCTTCTTCTTTTGCCGCATCATCATTGTTTTTCGCTGCTACGACATATTCACTTTGAGCAAGAATGTGATTTCCTTGCCAAATTTGCTCAAACTGCTCGCCGCCTTCTTCACCATAAACCGAAGCAATCGTTGCTTTTAAGTCAGCCGTGTTCTCATCTTCTGCCCAGCTTACAAAGTCCAAGTCTTCGCGTTCCTTAAATTCTTTAGACATGGATAACGTGGCAAGTGCAAAGTGTTCTGCGACGAGATTGCTTACATCAGAGCGTAAGTTGCCCGCTTCAGTATTTGGCACCGTTCCATCAAACATCTCTGGGTTTTGCTCGACAATCGCACCAGATAGAGCTGCACTAATATCAAACATATGCGACAAGCCTTCACGGTACGTCATGTATGCTGTTTCGTAATCACCTTCTACATAGGCAGTAAACGCATCTTCACTTGTTGCTCATGAACGTCTAACACTTCAATGGCTGCGTCACTTGGTAATTCGCCTTCTGTTGCTCCTTCAAGGAATTCACCGAACTCTACATAAAACGCATCCAGCATCGCCGATGCTTCTTCTTGTGCTGCCATGTCTTCATCTTTCACTGCTTGCACATAGTCTGCAGTGTAATCATTATGTGCAGAGAAGATGCGGTCAAACTCTTCTGCGCCCTCATCACCGTAAAGTGATGCGATTGCCGGTTTCATATCGGCTGCGTTTTGTTCAAGCGCGCTTGTGCTGCCTCGGCACTTTCATCCCCATCGTATTGCTTTTGCATCGATAGAACTGCGAGTGCAAAGTGCTCCGATAAGAGATGATCCAATGTTCCTCTAAGTTCTACTGCGGGTGTCATGACTCCGGACATATTTTCTTCCGCATGAACCGTCTGCATAAACGTTGGTGTAAGCAATGAGACACTTAATGCTGGAATTAATACCTTTTTCAAATTCATAATCAAGCACTCCTCTGTATGTTTTGGTTTGTTAAGCTAACGCACAGAATGCTCAAATGGATCACTTTTTGGAAAAAAAGATTTTTGTTGTTTTAGATTTTAGCTAAAAGGGGAAGTTCATTTATGTAGTTCGCAACGTCTAAAAACAAAAAAACCCGGCGGAGTGTTGCGCACTCTACCGGGAGCTACTTTATAATTCTTGCAGCAAGACGATTTCGCCTTCAGGTTGCTCACTCGTTTCATCGGGTTCGATCGTAATTGCGATCGTGTCAAAGCCCATCTCTGGGTCAATGTCGAAAGTGGACATGCCGCTGCCGTCTTCTCCTGGGGTAAATGTCCCCGCACGATACGGCTCTTCATCTTTGAGTAGCCACACTTGATACACTTCTGTATCTGCAGGCTGGCTCAGTTGATCAGCTTCAACGATCAACTGTTGGTGCTGGTCTTTGTCAACAAAAGACGCTCTCGCTTCAAACGGAATGTCTTCTGCGGATGGCTGTAAACTCAGTTGTTGCACGAGAGAGTCTATACTTACAGAAGGAATTTCTTCCCCTTCTTCTGGAGACGAAGCCAGTTCGGTAAACAGAAAGGCATTCCCTACGAGTGACAACATCAACGCCGCTGCCATCGTTGGCATAATCCATCTATTCTTTTTCTTCGGTTTGAATTCAACTGGTTCTGACACCTTTTCAGGTTCCGTTGGTGCTTTTTCCTCAAAGGCCGCAGATAGCACGCGCTCTTTCATTGACGGAGGAGGATCAATAGGTTCTGATAGAAATCCTAGATCACTCGTAAGCTCTTTGAGTTCATTTAATTCTTCTTGGCAGTCTGAACACGTTTCTAGATGCACTTCAAACGCTTGTTTCTCTTCTTCTGATAAATGCCCATTCATATAGTCGATTAAATGATCACAACGTTTACTCATGAGTAACCCCTCCTTTCTGTTCAATCTGCTCAATCGATTCTTTCAGATGCTTTAAGGCAAGCCTGAGACGCCTTTTACCGTTCCTAACGGGATATCACACTGATCGGCGATTTTTTGTTGGGACAACCCTCGGTAATAAAATAAAACGATAACGTTTTGCTGCTCTGGCTTCAGTTGCTCGATCGCTTCTCGGACAACGCCTCGCTTCTCATTCCACTCGACTTGGTCCTCAACACTCGGATCAGGATCTTCCGCCATTTCTTTCGTGGCAATCTCCGATGCTGTTTCCCGCTTTTTACGAAGATGGTCAATTACCGTATTCCGGGTAATCGTCAACAGCCAACTCGAAAATTTACCTTTCGTCTCATCATATGAACTTTTCTGCGTCCAGATCTTTATAAATACTTCTTGAACAATTTCTTCTGAGAATTGCTGGTCTTCGGTCATCTTGTAACTAAAGGAATAAAGAAGTTTGCCGTAGCGATCATACATCAATTCCAAAGCATCTTTATCGCCCTGCCTTAGCCTGACATACACATCTACATCTTTTTTGGGCATCGGTATCTCCTTTTCGATCTGATCTCGATTTAGGGAGTAAAAATCGGAATATTGACTCTCTGCTGATTGTACATGGATTGTTGGAGAAATGCCAAATAAAGATGCTACATATTAAACGCAACACACACGCAAACGGATCACTTTTTCACAAAAACGTTACAAATGGCAAAATTCCGGGTATGAGACTTGTAGCTATAGAGAGAAAGAGGAGATTGACCCATGAAGAAGTTTTATTCACTACTTGGCGTTACTAGCTTAAGCTCGTGCTGATCGCGTGCAACGGCGACGCCGACACAACTGAAGAAGCCGACAACGAAACCGATGAAGAAACGACCGAACAATCGGATGAAGAAGACGACGACGTGGCAGAAGCCGATGACGAAGGGGAAATGACTGCCGAAGAAATCATTGATGCCGCGATTGCTGCCGAAGACGATTTCCAGAGTATCTACTCGCACTCCGTTATGACGACAGGCGTAGACGGTGATACAGAGGCCGATGTACCTGAAGAGGAAGCCGGCGTCGCTCAAGAAGAAGAGCTGATTGAATACATTTACCACCACGAAGACGGTTCCATTAGCAATCGAATGGAGCGCATGATTGACGGTGAACCGACGGAGTATACCGCAGGTGACAGTGAATATACGCTCACCTATACCGAAGAGGAAGACGTTGCCTACCGGGTTGAACAGGTAGATATGGAGGGTGACCCCGCAGACGTCAATGTCCGCGAAAATCAATTTGATCAGATGATGGAAGATTACGAAGTCGCTTTAGAAGGCGAAGAAGAAATCAACGACTACATGACGTATCATTTAACATTCAGTGACGAAGAAGAAGTTCGACACTACTGGATCGATCAAGATACATTTGAGGTCATCCGTCTCGAAAACGAACACGCCGAAAACCCGTTCCGCATCACCTTTGAATTGGTAGAATACGAACTAGACATTGAATACGATGAAGCCTTCTTCCAACTCGAAGATGTGATCGGTGACGACGTCGACATCGAAGATCGCGATCAAGACGAGCACTTAGAAGCAGAAATCGAAGACATTGAAGAAGACATCGAAGACGAAGATGAATAACCAAGCGAGCAAAAACGGATGTCCCGAAAGGGGGACATCCGTTTTTATACACCCAAATTGAGTTTACAGCGTAAATGCCAAGTACGAGTTGCCCGTCGGCCCCTTCGGTGCTGAGCATGATTGAAGACGTATACTTTGTGACAATCCAACACACAAGCCCGGTATTTTAGGGCAGCAAACGCCTCATAAATTTATTTTAGTGACAGTTCGCGAAGCTTATGTGGCAATCCAGGTTAAGAATGTTGAATTTGACTTGACCAATCGTCACATATAACCGTTTTTGTGGCGGTTTGTGTATTCCTTTAACGCCCTGCCTCGTCCTTTTATATTTGCCATGAACAACACGAACGGTATTGATCTAAGCGTTGTTATCCGCTATGGGATGATTTTCCGAAAGTTGACTGCGTACTAGGCTAATATCTCACCATTGGTCAATCTATGGTACAATTTCTCTTTTCTATGGTAAGATTTTTGACAATATACCTCGTAAATCAAAGAGAATCTCACCATAGAATCATCTATGGTGAGATTCTCTTTACACCCCAATATTCGGTCTGTAGCCTCGCGAACTGAGTGCACAAATGAAACGAGGACGGTTGCCGCACCGTCCTCGTTCTTTTTTCTATTCAGCCTTCTTTTGCTGTGCCTTTGAATGTCGTGAAAAATACGATCAGTGCGACAACAAATGCTGCCAGCAACATCCATGTGACCCCTGTTGATAATGGTACGACGTCGAGAAACGATAACACGACGATAATAGGCAACACGAAGATGGACCCCATCACTCGCTTGTACCGGGCATGTCGCATTCGTTCTTTAAAAGACAACCCATCCACCTCCAACTAAGAAAAATAAGCAAACAAACGGTCATAAACAAAAGGCAGTAGTACGAATACGGCAACCCCTGCACACCCTGCACATATTGTTGCAAATCGCCACGTGAAACGTGACACTTCACCTCTTGATCTCGCGATGTTGAGCACGATCACAATCGCTCTGACTGTAATGATAATAATCAAGCCGGAATATACTGTTGCGAAAAAGGCGGGCATCGCTACTACTCCTTATGTACCACTTTTTAAATTTTACGAAACATTCATTATACGAATAGACTAGTAAAACTAAACCCTATCTGATTGCGCACTACATGTCCTTATGCCCGAAATTCGTGACTCATCTGACAGAACCCAAAAACACATCGACTTCCTCGGCAATTTGCTTCGAGTTCGTATAATGAAGATTGTGAGCGGCGTCGATGTGCACGAGTGTCGCATCGTGTTGATTTTGCTGAAACGTCTGTTGAAATCCGAGCCACGTCGCCTCGTCCCATGCAGTCCCCTCGCCGTTGGAGACGAATTGAAGAGTAGGGACAGACCGGTTTTGGCCTGATGCAACAACTTGTGCATTTTCCTTTATTAATCCCACTTCATTGACCATGTTCGTCGTTGATGTACGGCGATGTTGGAGCGCTCGGTACACCTTTTCTTCATGCTCTGTAAACGTTCCATATTCCAGCACTTCGTAGGATACGAGACTTGGTATCCATCTCGTTAATCCGAGATTGGCAGCCACACTGCCGGCGTGGACAAGGGGCATCGGAATCGCCATGTTCTCGTAGGCTTCAGGGGTCGCCATATCCAAGCCAATCAGTGCGGTCACTTCTTCTGGATATTGCTCTGTCCAATAGATCGCTTCGATGCCTGACATAGAATGTGGCACTAACACGTATGGCCCATCGACACCCGCTTGTCGCAGCGCTTCTCTCGTCTCAGCTAGTATCGTGTCAATGTCTCGGGACTGGTCGGTCACTTCACTAAATCCGTACCCTGCCTTTTCAATAACGACAACCGTATGCCGGTCGGCAAGCTCTTTATACAATGGCAAAAAGTCAAACACTGGCGCACTTGTGCCTCCCCCTGCCATAAATACGAGCGTATGCTCCCCCGCTCCCTCTGTGTACACGTGCATGGCGATACCGTGACGATCCACCATCTCTCCCATTGGCTGAATCCATGCTTCTTCTCGAACCAACTGCACTTGGTGATAGATGAAACTTACAAACAGAATACTTATGAAAATACTTACCCCAATGCTAACAAAAATGACTATCCTCACACGCAAACGCATCGTTTAGGCATTGGCTTCTAGGTGTCGTTTTATCAATTTGATTTGCCCACGGTGGCTAATCTCATCTTCTAAAACATGAAACCATAGGAAATAGTTATTGTACGGCGTACCATCTGGAAACTGTCGTTCTTTGTATAACCACTCATCCTCTTGTTGTTTTAGGAAATTGTAGGTTTCTTCTCGAACTTGTTTTAATTTTTGCAAATAATCGTCACGGTGCCGTTTTTAATCTCTTCTCGACCACGCTCGCCGAGCTGCATCGCCGCCATCCACTCTTTCTCTTCCTCTTCGTTCATCATCCGCTCTTCAAATGACATCACTTGGTGCAAAAACTCAATCGAGGCGATATGTTGAAGCAACATGCCAATTGAATTACTCGTCGGATCGAGCAAATAGTCCAACTGTTTATCCGTCAGCTCAGCTACTTCAAACTCCGTCATCATTCGCGTATGTTGGAGCATATACACAAGCTCCCCGATTCCTTTGTCATACCCATCTTGCGATTCAAATTTAGCATTAAACATCTCATCACCCTTTATTTTAAAAATTATCTACATACATGTTACCTTTTTCCTAACTTGAATGAAAAGGTTTTTTCACACACTTAGTACCTTTCCTGTTTGGAAAACAAGCCCCACACGACAGAGATGAGGCCGATTACAAACACGCAATCGCAACAATCACTTCCACCGAGTACACAATCCATAGTTGATCATAAATGAGTTCCCGTCCAAATACACTACTCGCAATCGTATTTGAAACCGATGCCGCATTTAAAACAAAGCCGTATAATACAACACTAGCCAATACGAGCGTTGAGCCGACGATAATTCCTTTCATAAGACCCCCCACTTAGTTTTTGTCGTATACGGCTCTATAACCTTTATATATTCAAAATAAACACACTTTTCAGATGAAAAGAACAGTCCATGAAATGGACTGACCCGAGTCTTGCCTACCACTCGGCAAAATCGAAATGGACATCATCGCCTTCTTCTAATTCAACGTCTTCGGCACCTTCGAACACTTCTTCATCATTGATCGTGTACGTCCAAAAGTAACCGTCTGTTTCGTTTGAATCATAGCCGTTAATGCCTTCAATAAAAGCACCGTCAGCGTCCGTTACAAGATCGAAATTCTCGTCCATAATGTCCATTAATGAATCGCCTTCCGTAAACATGACCTCTTCTTCCTCGATGACCTCACCACCATCTTCTGTAAGAAGAATCGTCGCTTCGAGCATCTCCTCTTCAGACACATCCATATCTTCACCGGACTGCTGCTCTTGTTCATCGGTAGCACAACCGAAGAAGAACGTTGCCGCTAGACCCAACACTAACCATTTCTTCAAAGTCCTTCACTCCTTTATTCTGCCTTTGTTATTGTAGCAGACATTCGGAGCAACCACATAGTCTCGATCAATTCCCCCCATCATGTTCTACCCCTTCATCAAGAAACGGAAAAGTCGAAGGGTTCTCAGGCAATGGATTGCCGTTTGGATAACCTTCTGAGAAGTTGGCGTCAATGTCATGAATTGAGAAACTTTCTGATACAGGTGTTGTTTGAGATTCTAGCACTTCCTCGGTTTGTTCATCGCTGTCTGAACACCCGACAGCACAAACAGCAAAAAGAAACGATAGAGGAACCCATGTGTACAACCGTTTATACTTCATATTCACCCGTCACCTCAATTTTCTCATCATTCGGATTACCGATGACAACGCTATACAGCGCTGTTTCTTCTGTGACAAGGTGGCCATCGATATGGGAGGATTCACCGTATTGCCAAACGATTGAATCGGTATCGTGGTTGTATAGCCCGACCATCACTTCGTTAGTTGCTTCAATCGAGAACGGCATGACAAACTCTGGTCCTAACGTAAAGCGGTTACTTGAAAGCGCGACTTCTTCTGCCTCGACGCCCCAATGAATATCGCTCATATAGTGACCACCGACAGCAGGTTCGTCCGCCATGTCACTGCCGATCAAAAAGGGAAATGCGAAAATAGGGAGAAGCTGAAAACCTTTCACCTTAATCTCTCCTTCATCACTAAAGTTGATGTTTCTACTGTTCTCTATTCCCTAACAAACATGAAATAAAACTTATAATTCTGACCACTTACATTAAGTAGTTTATAAAGCACCTACTAAAATTCGCGCCTTGCAATGACAGCAATGGTCTTGCTATTAAGTGATCGTTGGCGACCGCTCACATCTTCATAACATTTTTCGACGGAAAAGCCTGCCTCTTCCAGCTCTTGAACCAACTGTTCTTCAGTGAAATATTGGTGCCATATGTTGTACGTCTCCACATGATCATCCGTAATAACCGTTGTTTGTTCCAGCGTAATTCTTGCACTGTATTTCACATTTTGTACGAGCTCCACATACGGTTCCGGTGACCAAAATCCTCCGTTCTCATGAGCCTCCCAAGTACGTGTTTCCACAAACGCGTGATACTGCTGTTCATTAAATACATCCAACAAGATGCGACCGCCCGGCTTTAGACTTCTGCGAATATTTGTGAGCAACGTTTGCCGGTCTGGTTGGCTAAGAGCTCCTAAATCACAATAGATTAAAAGCGCTGCGTCATACCGGTCGACCTCGGCGGACTCTAAGTAATTCTCATACCGATACTCGATGGGCAACTGTTGTTTTGCCGCTTGCTCCCGCGCATAGTTGATGGAATTCAACGAGAAGTCGACGCCCGTTACGCGTAACCCTTTCTTCGCTAGCCGCTCACAATAAAGACCCGCCCCTGAGCCATAGTCGATGATTTTTGCGGAATCATTATTTACCATCTTTTCGGTAATAAACTCGACGGACTCGTCTATAAACGTAAACGAGCGACTCGCCCCGTCATGGCTTGGCTCCAATTGAGCTTCCAGTAAAAACGGAGCAATGTGCGGATCTTGCCAAAACATCTTCTCTGATTTTTCGAATGGGGCGGGCAGTTGTAAACCGCGTAATATTTTCTGTGCCATCTAGTTGATATCCTCTCGTCTAATTGCTTGTCTAAGGTCAATCGTTCCAAGGTTCTAACGTACCGACGACCGATACAGCTTGTTGATCTTTTATTCCTCGGATGACCCCTGCAGAAATCTCATCGTGTGTGAGCCACCTGGAAACACGACCATCATATATAAAGCCTAATTGAATGTCAATGAAGTGACATTGTTCAGAAATGATGTTCTGCTCTTTCTTAATCTGCTGAACATCACGGCTACTGCCACGAACCGTCACAAGCTGCCAGACGTCCGCTTGCATCTGGTCAATATGTTCAACAATAAGAGAATGAGCCCCTGGCGCTGTCCCATGAATCCAAGCGACTACCGTATGAATCGGTCCAAACGTATCGTATGCCCTCTGAACCTCCTGTTTCAGCTGTTCTGAATCAGTGTAGTCAAGTTGCCGAGTACCCAGTGCCGCGCTCGTCTGTTCCAACCTGTGCAACCGTTGTTCATTCCTCCCAAATGCGGTGGCATGTGTTGCGTGCTCCGCGACACATTTCGTTGCGCCAGCTAGCATTCCCGTCCCTCCGAAGATTAGCGCATGACCTAAATTCATTGATCTGCCTCCTTTAAAGATATACATCTAAAGCATCGCAAACATTAAACAAAGGTACATCGATGAACTGACTGACTTTTGCATACAACATCCGTCTGACGATAACTAAGACGTTTGGTCAAAGGGCGGGGGCTTGGCGATATTGTCCGTTGACAGGGGGAATAGATGGTCTACCGGACACAAATTCCTCTTACCCTTGCTTCCCCGTTCCGACTACGGCTCCCAGCCAAAAAAGGGATACTCATCATCAACTCGCTATATATATTCCAATAAATCCGCCACCCGCTCGAGCGTTGTGACCGCTGGGTCGTCTGACTGCACCCCAATGCCGAATCCTCGAATGCCTACGTTCGTTGCTAATTGAACGTCGACATCTGAATCTCCGATCATAAAGGATTCGCCCAGCTCCATCGCCGGATACCGCTTGATCGCTTGCTCGACCATTCCCGTGTTCGGCTTGATGCAACAACACCCCGCGTCTCGGGCGTGAGGACAATGAAACACGTCCAAAATACGAATGCCACGCTCTCTGAGCGTTGCCAGCACTTGACGATTCATATGCTCGTATTGCTCGGCAGTAATGTACCCTTCGTTAATGATGTATTGATTCGTGACGATGATGACCTCATACCCTTTCCCGCGCACAGCCTCAAGCGTATCCATCGCACCTCGAATCCACACTGGCGATTCCACCGCCCCCATTCCTCATCAGGAACATCTTCAATGATCGTTCCGTCGCGATCAAAAAAGCAACCCTCATTCGAAACACCTCCAACATCTATAGTATACTAGTCGTATGAAAGAGGCTGATTGTATGAAACGTAACCCTTACGACCAACAAGCTTTTTTTGAGAAATACGAACAGATGGACCGCTCGAAGTATGGACTCTCAGGCGCCGGAGAGTGGTCAACGCTGCAACAATTGTTACCTGACTTTCAGCATAACCGTGTGCTTGATTTAGGTTGTGGCTACGGTTGGCACTGTGTATACGCGTTAGAACAAGGAGCGAAACAAGTCGTTGGCATCGATGTGTCAGAGAAAATGATCGGGGTCGCCAAAGAAAAAACGGCGGGGATGGACAATGTGTCGTATGTACAGACTGCAATCGAAGACGTTCGATTCGACGACGAGAGTTTTGATGCTGTAATGAGTTCTCTCGCCTTTCATTATGTTGAATCGTTTGATCGTGTTGCGAAAAACGTACATCGCATGCTCGCAACTGGAGGACAATTCGTGTTTTCCGTTGAACACCCTGTTTTCACTGCAGAGGGAAGTCAACAGTGGCACACCGATGATAAAGGGAACATTCAACATTTTCCCGTTGACCGCTACTTCTATGAGGGAGAACGAGATACCACTTTCCTCGGCGAAACGGTGACGAAGTATCACCGGACACTCACGACGTACGTAGACGCACTGCTTACGAATGGGTTTCGATTAGATCGCCTCGTCGAGCCGATGCCCCCTGCTTCGTTAGAGATGGAAGACGAGATGCGCCGGCCGATGATGCTCATTGTGCGGGCGACGAAACAATAAAAGAGAGGTCCAACGTGGATTTCTCTTTTATCCAATCATCGTGTAGCCTCCGTTTACCGCGATCACTTGTCCGGTCACCCAGTTCGTCTGTTCAGACAACAGAAACGTCGTCATGTTGGCAACATCAGTACGATCCCCGAGGTACCGAGGGGATAGTGTTTGACGAGTTTCGTTTTTAGTGACTCATCAAGCTCACCTTGGTTGATCATTCCAAGAGATACGGTATTGCATTGCACGCCGCTGCGACCGGCTTCTTGCGCGAGCGATTTCACAAAGCTCGTTGCCCCGCTCCGCGCAGCCCCAGACACGCTCAAGTAGCGATCCCCCGTACGGGCGGAGTCTCCAATCAGATTAATGAACTTCCCGCTGCCCCGCTCCATCATGTCAGGCACGAAACGGTGCGCCAAGTTCATGACCGCTTGTAAGCAAATGTCGATCTCTTTTTGCCACTCTCCACGTTCATAAGAGAAAAATGGCTTTAACTGTGTCCAGCCAGCATTATTGACGATCGCATCGACCGGTCCAGTTGTTTCATACATCACATCGACATCCGCATAATCCCCGACATCTCCACTCACCATCTGTACGTCCACACCAATCTCGCGGATTTCCTCTGCGGTACGCTTGGCTTCCCCTTTGGAATGATGATAATGCAGGGCAATGTTCGCCCCCGCTCCGGCCGCCTCAAGTGCAATCGCTTTTCCAATTCCTTTTGCTGCACCGGTGACGAGGACGGTGTTGCCATCCAACCGTACGTCCATATAAATCCCTCCTAAGCCATCGTTAACCCGCCATTAACAGACAACGTTTGTCCGGTCACATAACCGGCTTCTTGGGATGCAAAGAAGGCAACAGCATTGGCAATGTCTTCAGCTTCTGCCAACCTGCGGAATGGGATCGCTTTTTCTAATGCTTTGACAATCCCGTCATTGTACTCACTAATCTCAGCAAGAAGGGGGGGGTTACTCGGTCCAGGCGCAATGCAGTTCACATTGATCTTATGACGCGCCATTTCACGAGCGAGCGTTTTTGTAAAGGACACGACGCCCCCTTTTGCTGCGGAATACACCGCCTCCCCGCTTGAACCGACGCGCGCCGAATCTGACGCCAAGTTCACGACTTTGCCGTGCCCTTGGTCAATCATGACTGGCAATACGGCTTTACACGTATGAATTTGGCCCATTAAATTGATGGAGATGACTTTCTGCCAAGTGTCCGGTTCGCTTTTTAGAAACGGCTCAATTTTATCCCATCCGGCATTGTTCACAAGAATGGAAATCTTGCCAAAGTGATCCGCTGCCTTCTTTACAGCTTCTCCTACATCTTCTAATGAAGTGACGTCGCATGCAAGGGGTAAAGCTTCAGTGTTTAACAGCTCGGCGGTTTCTTTTGCTGAGTCGATGGAAATATCGGTCACGACGATCTTCATGCCTTTGTTTGCGAGTGTCTTGGCAATCTCCCGACCAATGCCTCGTCCTGCTCCGGTAATAAATGCTACTTCGCTCATGTTGGTTTCCTCCACGTTTCTCTATTGTTTAATCATGTCTCGAAGGCGGAATTTCTGGATCTTTCTGCTCGGTGTTCTCGGAAACTGTTCAAGCACTTCGACGCGCTCGGGCCAATATTGTTTAGCCACACCTTTCTCTTCTAAAAAGTGCTTAATGTCTTCTAGCGTAAGGGGTGTCTCGTTTGGTTTCATGCCGATCATCGCACAAGCTCTTTCTTGCAGACGTGCGTCAGGCATGGCGACAATTTGGGCAATCTGGATGCTTGGATGTTCATAGAGCATATTCTCAACGTAGGCGACCGGGATGTTCTCTCCACCGCGTATGATAATGTCTTTATTTCTACCAGTGATGCGAATGTATCCGTCCGCATCAATCGTTGCCCGGTCACCTGTAATAAACCAATTGTCAATATGCTCACTTTCTGTGACTTCCGGTTGCTTTAAATACCCGACAAATTGTGCCGGCCCTTTTGCGAGCAATGCTCCTTCAACATCTGGCGGGCACGGGTTTTCGTACTCATCAATCGTTTTCACTTCCATATGAGGAAATGTCGTTCCATCTGTACCCGTCAGCTTCTCAATGGAATCATCGAGCAACGTTAGCGTGACAAGACCATTCTCTGATTGCCCCCAACCAGAGAGAATGGAAAAGGAAACTTTCTCGTTTGCCTCTTTCACGATGGCCCGAGGAATCGGCGCACCTAACGCAATAAATGCTCTAAAAGTTTGCAAGTCATAGTTCTCCAACCCCTCAAACTCAACCACATCTTGCAAAAACGGGGTCGCGCTCGCCGTAAACGTAATGCGCTCAGTACTGATTTGCTCGAGAAATACTTCTGGATTCCAAACGTCTTGGAAGACCGCTGTTCCACCGTAATGAATCGGCAATCGTAGCCCGTAGCCAAAACCCGTTTGGTGCCCGAACGTGGACGGCATAAACATCACATCGTCATCGGTCAGCTTCAGGCGCTCAATCCAATAGTCGGTTGATACACAGAGCGTATTGTGCGTATGCATCACTCCTTTAGGGGAACCTGTCGTTCCAGACGTAAAGATAATTTCTGTCAGCTCATTCGGGTCGTGGATCATTGCTTCGAGTTCTTTCACGTCAAGTCGCTCTTCCCAGGCAATATTCGTGAGGTCGGTAAACGCTTTCATATGTGACGGCACGTTCTCTCCCACAACATACGTGTGCTCCAGCTGGGGCCAATCATCCTTTAGACGATCGATCATGGCCGGGTAATCAAAGCTCCGGAATTCATCAGGCACGACGATCATTTTCGTTTCCGCCATCTTCACCATATAGCCGATTTCTCGGTCCCGGTAAATCGGGATGAGCGGATTCGTAATCGCCCCAATCTTCGTAGCAGCGAGATGCAAAATGACAAACTCATTCCAATTTGGCAGTTGGATCGAAATAACATCCCCTTTTTTTAAGCCCGCTTCAAGCAAACCGAGGGCAACACGATTGACGGATTGGGCCAATTCCGCATACGTGAACCGACTTCGTTTATCAATGATCGCTTCTTTGTTCGGATAACGATCGACCGCTCGATCAAAATAATCGAGAATCGTTTTGTTCGGCCAAATGTTCTCATACTGGGCAATGTATGCATCAGTTAACCGCGTCTCAAATGCCATTCTCACGCCTCCTTATTGGCGAAATTTGTGAAAATCAACCGGACGTTTTTCCAAAAACGCATTCTTTCCCTCTTCGGACTCTTTGGAGTCATAGAACATCGCGAGACTTCCCATCGCAAGCTGCGAAATGCCAGCAATATTGGCTGAATCAGCATTGAATGAATATTTCAGCATCTTAATCGCTGTTGGGCTTTTTTCGAGAATTTTTTCGGCCCATTCCTGTGCGGCCCCTTGCAATTGTTCTGGTGCAACGACGCGGTTCACAAGCCCCATCTCTTTACACTCCTCTGCTGTATATTGCTCACACAAATACCAAATTTCCCGCGCCTTTTTCTCACCGACGATTCTTGCGAGATAAGCCGAACCGTAACCGGCATCATAGCTTCCCACTTTCGGTCCACTTTGACCAAACTTCGCCGTTGATGCTGCAATAGTGAGGTCGCAAATGACATGAAGCACGTGCCCGCCTCCAATCGCATAGCCATTTACGGCAGCGATGACGGGTTTTGGAATGTTGCGAATCGTATTGTGCAGGTTCTCGACCTCTAAACCGATACCGTTTCCGAGCCCACCACCATAGTCGTAACCGCCTTCGTCTCCTTTTTCTTTTTGGTCGCCACCGACACAAACGCCTTCTCGCCTTCACCGGTAAAGATGACGGCGCCAATGCGGTTGTCATCCCATGCTTCCCGAAACGCAGCAATTAACTCGCGGATCGTTTGACCTCGGAATGCATTGTATACGTGGGGGCGATTGATCTTTATCGTTGCAATTCCGTTGTTCTTTTCAAATACAATATCTTCATACGTCATGACAATCTCTCCTTATTATGTGGATGCTCCTGCAGGTGTGTACGAGCGGTATTCTTTGCCAATGATGTCTTTGGCGATGACCATTTGGTTGGCTTGAGCTGTACCGTCGCCAATCTCAAGGCCAATCACATCACGCAAACGCTGTTCGAGCGGCATCTCTTTCGTGTATGCGTAATGCCCATTTAATAGCAAACATTCATGAATGGCCTCTTGGCTATACAAGGGTCCGAGCCACTTTACCGAAGCCGATTCTTTTGAATGCTTTTTATTGTTATCTCTTAGCCATAACCCGCGATACGCTTGCCATTTGAGCATTTCTAGTTTGGAATAATGCGTCACGATTGGAAACGATACGCCTTGATACGTCGCAAGCGCCTTACCAAACGTTTTTCTCGTTTTTACATGTTCTATCGTCTCATCAAGACTTTGGAAAGCGGCGCCCACACATTGGAGACCAATGAGCAATCGACTGAGGTCAAATCCATTCATTACTTGCGCAAACCCTTTGTTCTCCTCACCAATGAGGTGATTCTCCGGTACGCGTACATCATTAAAGTACACGGAGCCACGCCCAATTGCTACATTGCCCATATCTTCGTATCCTCTGCTATCCACTCCTTTCAAGTTGGACGGCACGATAAACGCACTAATTCCTCGGTTCCCAAGAGACGGATCGGTCTTCGCAAACACGATAAACGCATCCGCTTCCGTCGCAACGGAAATTCCTGATTTCTCGCCATTTAAAATATAACCATCACCGTCTCGTAGCGCCGTCGATTTAATTCCGCCAGCGTCTGTACCTGCATCAGGCTCCGTAATCGCAATGCCAAAAATACTCGTCCCTTCAGCAAGCGGCGGCAAATACTGATCTTTAAGCTTATCACTCGCATGAGACGCAATAATCTCCCCGATGAGCGCATTAAGCATCACCGCATACGTTAAGTTAAAATCTCCCCGACCAATTTCTTCAGCGGCAATTCCTGTCGTCACACAGTCTGCCTCACTCCCTCCATATTCAGCAGGAATGCGCAGTCCTGTAATGCCAACATCGCCGAGACGCTTCCATAGATGTCGCGGTGTAATCCCTTCGCGGTCCCATTTTGTATAATTGGGGAGGAGCTCATCTTTAGCCAAATCTTTGAGCATCCTTCTAAAATAATCTTGTTCTTCTGTAAACGAAAAATCGAGCATCGTCATTTCCTCCTTTTTATCGCTGCCCATAAAAACTGCAAAGTTCATGCCAGTTTCTCCACCTTGGGGAATCGGGCGTTCCCCGATTAGCCATTCGCATAGTTGCGAACTTTTTCGCGAATGTGAGAATCAGATGTGCAAAAGGGCAAAAAAAACCAAGCATAAGAAATGATCCCCATGCTTGGTTTTAGTCTATTTTGTACTTCGTCATCTTGCGATACAAGCTTGAGAGGTGGATTCCAAGCTGAATAGCCGCCTTTGAGCGGTCTCCACCTGCAATTTTCAACGCTCGCTGTATCGCTTCTTTCTCGACGCTTTGCACGATTTCATCGAGACGCTGGTGAGTGTTTGAACTCTCAACAACGCCAACAGCCGTCGGATGGTTAGCCACTGTTGAGAACGATACATGTTCGTGCTCGAGCCAGCTTCCTTCTGTAATGTTCATCCCCCGCTCGATAAATGCACGTAGCTCCCTGACGTTGCCTGGCCAATCATATGCGAGCATTTGTGATTCGAGTTTCGGGGTAATATTCTCAACGTCGCGTCCGAGCATATGATTGAAGTGTTCAATGAACGTGTAGGCGAGCGTCATTAAATCTTCTTTTCGCTCGCGCAACGAAGGGATGTGCAGATCAAATACGTACAGTCGATAAAACAAGTCTTCACGGAACTTTCCGGCTTGCACAAGTTGCTGCAAGTTTTTGTTCGTAGCGGCGATCACGCGGATGTCTACATTCACACTGTGCGTACCGCCTAGTCGCTCAACTTCTCGCTCTTGTAGCACACGCATGAGCTTACCTTGCGACAAATAACTTAGTTCTGAGATTTCATCTAAGAATAGTGTTCCATGCTGGGCGAGTTCGACCTTTCCCGGTTTTCCACCCTTTTTCGCTCCACTAAACGCTCCGGCCTCATACCCGAAAATTTCAGATTCGAACAACTCGTCAGGGATGGCCACACAGTTTACCGCAACAAAAGGGTGATTACTTCTCGAACTGCTCTCGTGAATCGCTTGAGCAAACAGTTCTTTCCCGGTTCCGCTCTCTCCACTTAACAACACGGTTGAATCACTCGTCGCAATTTTGGCAGCCAATTCTTTAACGTTGACTAACACTTCGCTTCGCCCGATGATTTCACTCATTGCCGAAGCGCTCTTCTCTCGCTTCGCTCGAAACGCTGCATAGTTTCTCGCTACCCAGTCTTTAAAGTTGCGTCTGTCGACTTCGTCGATTCGAAGCAGCACGTAATAAACACGGCATTCTGATTGCTCCACCATTCGAAATAAGCAAGCAACGTCGCCAATTTGGCCTGCAATGATCTCACGATCGGCTTCTTGCTCATGAATGAATTGGTGGATGAATCCCCCTAACCAACTCTCTTTATTTTCTAAAAAATGATCGCAAAAAGATTGACTCACATCAATAATCTTCCCTTTTGCGTCCGTGTAAACAGCTCCTAACGTCCCGCCTTCATGAATTACACTCATCACTGTTCCACTTTCTCTGGAAGCAAAAAGACGACGACTTGACCTTTAATAACTTCTTTCTTTTTGGAGTTCCAACAGGTCACTTTTTGTGTAATCCATTTGCGTTCTTCATTAATGTCAATGACCATCAACTCTACAGTAATCGAATCATGAATATGTACAGGTGAATAATAGACCAAATCTTTTTGGACGAGTATGCATGGAACGCCAGGCAGCTTCGTGCTAATCAGTTGTGTAATTAAGCTTTCTGCCAGTAGGGCGGGCAGTATCGGTTCTGGATAAACGTCGGTCCACTCATTGTGTTGCTCGGTGTATACAGGCGAATGGTCTTGTGTCAATTCCATACTTCGAATCACATCATCTTCGGTAAATACACGCGTCAGTTGCGCAGTTTGACCATGAGACAGTCTCATCGTTGCTCTCCTCTCGATTTTTCCTCCAGTATAGCATGGACAAATCGAAAGATCGTCAAGTGGCGCATAACAAAAAAGGGGCACATCCCAATGGTAATCCTTGGAATAGCCCCGACGCTACGACGTTTAGTACTTGACAACACCGATTAGTAACATGAGTGCAACGATCGTTGGGATGACGAGAAATAATCCTGTCACCATAAAGGTGTTTGCCCACCCATGGTCTTTCTCTCTTAGGTGCATGAAGTAGTACAACTGTAAGAACATTTGAATGACAGCAAGCACGATGATAAAACTAACTGCAAAAGCAGCAGGCAAGAGGTCGGCGCCAACAGCGATAAACGCAAGCAGTGTGAGGACAATCATAAACGCAAAAGCGATATACTGAATGCGTTGTTCCTCACGATTCTTTCTTTGATCCTCTTGAGTCATGGCGCTTTTCTCAAAGGGTTCCGATAAGTTGTCGGCCATAGTGATTAACCTCCCATTCCCATAAGATAGACGACTGTAAAAATAAACACCCAGACGACGTCAATGAAATGCCAGTAGAGACTAAACGTATAAAATTTCGGTGCGTTTGTCAGTGTGATCCCAGCGTTGTTGTAACGTATCAATAATAGAATAATCCAGCCGAGACCAAATACGACGTGAGCACCGTGCAGCCCGACAAGAGAATAAAACGATGAGGCAAACGCACTCGTTGTAAATCCTAAGCCGTAGTGCACGTACTCAACAAACTCATATATCTCGAAGCCAAGGAAGGCAAGACCTAACAGTGTAGTCATCCACAACCACAGCTTCATTTTCTTAAATTCGTTTTTTCTCATCGCAAACATGGCAATTACGCTCGTCAATGAACTCGTTAATAAAATCATCGTCATAATAAAAACAAGGGGCATGGAGAAGATATCGGCGGCTTCAGGACCTGAAGCCGTACCGTTTCGAAGGCGAGATACGTCCCGAAAAACGTCGCAAACATCGTCACTTCCCCAGAAAGAAATACCCAAAACCCAACAAACTTGTTCTTACCTTCGGTCGTTGCTCGTTCCGGGTGAGCGGGCAACCCTTTCGAAAAATCAGCGGTTTCGCTCATCTGCCAACGCCTCCTGTTCCATAGCTTCGATGTTTTCTTTCGTGATGTAATAGCCGTGATCTTCTTTCCATGAATGCATCGCCATAGAGCCAAACATTAAAACTGCACCGATACCGACGACGATATACGGGTTAATCCAGGCGTCCATATGCAACATAATTAAGCCAAATCCAACGATGAATGAACCTAGCGCGATGAGAAACGGGTAAAACGATCCGTTTGGCATATGCACATCACCGATTGGCTCTGCAGGTTTCATCGTTCCATCCCCGTGCACTTTCTCATAAAACAACGGGTCTAGCGACCGAACTTGCGGCGTTTGCGCAAAGTTGTATTCCGGTACAGGTGTATGGGTCGCCCATTCTAATGTTCGACCGTCCCACGGATCATTCACCGGTTTGTCTGGTGCTTTTATTGCCGAGTAAACGACGTTGATCAGCAAGATGATAATCGCGACTCCTTGCATGTATGATCCGATGGAAGAGATAAGGTTCATCCCGTCCCACCCTTGATCAGCAAGGTATACGTTCACCCGTCTTGGCATCCCAATGAGACCCAAAATGTGTTGTACGAAGAACGTCAAATGAAAACCGACATAAAAGATCCAGAACATAATTTTCCCTAGGGTTTCATTCAAACAGTGCCCGAACATTTTCGGATACCAATAAAACGTTGCGCCTAATAGACCGAGAACAATCCCTCCGAGAATAATGTAGTGAAAGTGAGCAACGACGAAATACGTGTCGTGGTATAGATGGGTCACTGGCGCCATTGCCAACATTACCCCGGTGACCCCACCAAGAACAAAGGTCGGAACAAAGGAGGACGCACAGAGCATCGCGGTCGTAAACCAAAGTTTCCCGCCCCACATCGTAAACAACCAGTTAAAGATTTTGATCCCCGTCGGAATCCCGATGATCATTGTTGCCAATGCAAAGATTGAATTCGTGATTGGCCCTAAGTTCAACGTAAACATGTGGTGAACCCATACCATAAACCCGAGAAACCCGATAATGATCGTCGCAAAAACCATCGCGGTATACCCGAATAATCGCTTCTTTGAAAACACAGGAATGATTTCTGATATCATGCCGAATGCAGGCAATACAAGAATGTATACTTCCGGGTGACCGAAAATCCAAAAGATGTGCGGCCAAATCACAACATTCCCGCCCTCACTCGGAATAAAGAATTGTCCACCAAACATACGGTCAAGCATTAATAACGCAAGACCGGCGGCAAGCGGAGTGAACGCGAATACAATGAGCATGCTCGTGACAAACGATGTCCAGCAAAATAATGGCATACGAAGCATCGTCATCCCTGGTGCTCGCATCGTAATCATCGTCACAATAAAGTTAATTCCTGATATGAGCGTACCGAGCCCGGATATTTGTAAACCGAGCACATAAAAGTCAAGTCCTATGCCTGCGTAGTCTCGACTCGACAAGGGCACGTAAGCCGTCCAACCGGCATCAGGACCACCCCCAAAAAACCAGGAAAGACTTAATAACAATCCTCCAAAGAAGAAAAACCAAAACCCTAATGCGTTTAAAAATGGGAATGCCACATCACGGGCACCGATTTGCAGTGGAATCATGTAGTTCATAAATGCAAACAAAAGTGGTGTTGCTGCTAAAAACAGCATAATGGTTCCGTGCATCGTAATAAATTCGTTGTACGTTTGGCCACTTAAAATTGTACTTTCTGGATACATGAGCTGAATGCGGAAGATAATTGCCATCAACCAGCCTTACCAAAGAATAGCGTTCCTGCTAATAAGTATAAAACTGCTATTTTTTTGTGGTCTACTGTCGTCAGTAAATCCCATAAAACACTCTTTTTCAGCGTTTCTGCAGCCTCTCTAACCACTCGATTCGCTCCCTTCATGCAAGTCTTCAACAGTTTGCCCCTAGCGACAACCATTATGCATACAAGAACAGAACAAAAAATAACCTTCCTCAATGCGCGCAAACATTGAAGAAGGTCATTATTAGAGAAATTCATCCATAAAGGGACCAATCCTTGTGGTCGCCTCGACGTTCTCACATCAAGACAGTACTAGTATGTAATGATTCCCAGATATTTATACGTGTATGTTGTCCACATGATATGATATAAGAAATGCAAAAAGAGGTGATCGGATGTTACCGACGATTGCAAAGCGAATGAACGACGTTCAATTTTCTAAAATTCGAGAACTATCGGAAAAAGCAAGGCAGCTAGACGCCTCCGGCGTGCCTGTGTACAGCTTGACGCTCGGTGAACCAGACTTTGACACCCCAGAAGCGGCACAACAAGCAGCCATCAACGCAATGCGTGATAGGGACACCCACTATACACCGAACCACGGCATCCCTGCACTTCGAGAAGCGCTTGCTCAAAAGTTACTTAACGATAATGGCGTTCGCGCAGAAGCCGATGAAATCATCGTCACAGCTGGGGGTAGCGAGGCGGTATTAAACATCATACTTGCCATTTTGAATCCAGGCGATGAAGTCTTAATTCCGAGCCAGCTTGGCCGAACTACGAGTCTGCTGCGCACCTAGCTGGTGCGACACCGGTGCACATCCCGCTCTCAAAAAACGGCAATCGGCTAAGCGTCGATTTCAAGACGATTGAGGCGCACATAACACCAAAGACAAAAATGCTCATCGTAAATTCGCCACATAACCCGACGGGACTCGTGATGACCAAAGAAGAAATCGACCAGCTTGCCAATATCGCCAAGAAACATAACTTGATTGTACTTTCTGACGAGATGTATGAGAAAATCATCTCTGACGGCACTGAGCACGTGAGCATCGCCAGCTTACCTGGCATGGCTGAGCGAACCGTTACAGTGAATGGATTTTCAAAAGCGTATGCAATGACCGGATGGCGCATCGGCTACTTGCATGCTCCAAGTCCTTTATACCAAGGCATTTTCCGGGTGCATCAATTTAACACAGCCTGCGTGCCTGCATTCACACAAAAAGCTGCGCTTGCAGCAATGGAACGTGCAGGAGATGTTCTTGAATACATGCGTCATTCATTCGCACTAAGACGAACCTTGCTTGCCGATGCTCTTTCCAATACTGAACAGTTACAAGTCATGGAAGCGGCCGGCGCTTTTTATCTTTTCGTTCGCGTCCACCATCAAGAAGCGAACATTCGCGAATTTGCGTTGCGCTTGCTTGAGGATACCGGTGTTGCGACGGTACCGGGCACCGCCTTTGGAGACGCTGGTGAAGGATACTTGAGACTTTCATACGCCGCCTCTGACCATGTATTATTAGAAGCAGCGAAACGTCTCGTCAACTACGTTTCTCACTAAAACCCGCACGGAGGCTCGTATGGATCCACAGTTACGAAATGGAATGCTTATGGTTTTTATCGGTATGGTTTTATTATTCACGACATTATTAATTGAATATCCATTGTGGCTCTGGGCGATGGTGCTTGCCGCAAGCTTTGTTGTGGCGTTCATCGGCGCACGGAACTTATGGTTATTTATTAAACGGTCCTAACAAAGCGGCGGTGGCGACGTGCCCCGCCGCGTTTTCGTCATCGATTACAGTATGTACAAAACGTATAGCCTTGCTGCACGTAAGACGTACACTCTTGGTCAATGGATGTGAACTGCTTATCTTCATGTAGGATGTGTTTGTGGTTACATTGATCGGTAATAAAACGTGTTTTGTGTATAATTTTGTTGTGATGGTCGATAAGATACGGATTCACAATACTTCCCTCCAAATAAAAAACGTTGTACACTGCAAAAAAAGCCGAAAAGGAGTCTCCTCCTCTTCGGCTTATGTCCGACACTATCGTCCGGCCCATTCCCACCTATGGTTTCAATGTAAATATAATGTAGCTTTTATCTCGTTGAAAATCCCAATCCACAAAGATATCCTCAACACCTCGTTTTAGAATTTCTTCAAAACCAGCCGCATGTAGCAGTTTCTTTTCAAGGTGTCTCTTTGTAATCTTAAGATGTTCTTCAAAACCTGTCCGAATCAGTTCCTTTTCAATCGTCACAAGAATTCCTTCACGAAAGACGACAAGCGTGCGATCGTTGGCAAAAAACGACTGAACCGATCGCGGTTGTTTCTCCGCCTCTTCGGTCACTCTGCAAATGGCTCATGGACATTATCTTTTTCAGGGTAGTCGTCTTCTTCTTTTAATTCATTGGCGTTAATCCTTGCCAAAATAATTCCTGAACGATTTGAAAGAGACCAGTCATAATACAATTCGTCTATTTCAGTATCTAGCCGCACCCGAAGGGTTGCTTTAATATCTGGTAATAATTCTTCCATTAATAAGTCTCTCGTTTCTTCAACCATCAAGTTCTGATGTTTCGAAACGAGCACCCGCTCCATCGGTGCTAGAAAGTCTCGTAAATGAATGACAACATAATCGGCTTTTATTGATACGTAAACCGAAGCCGGTCCTTTACCGAAATTATCACGAAATAATCTTCCAATGTAACTGGATAGTTCAGATTGTATCGATTTCTCCATCGTGCTCATCCTTAGCTGTAGACGAAAACATTATTTTTTTCGTCCACTTAGTATTGTACGTGCATTAGTCAGAGCTGTAAAGCTCTGGGACATCTTCATAACACGCCTATACTATTCCCCTAGTCCTAAAGAGATAAACCAATGGGTAGTGTGGGTAGATAAATGAATTTCATAACTTTATTTACGTACACAATAAACAGAGGTTTTGAACAAGTGTCGTTTAGTAAATTACACTCATGGCAGATGTTTTCACTCCAGAGTACACCCAGCAGCGGAAAGCAACAACAAACTGTTCAATAACGATCTAGATCGCCCAGTATCTGAAAAAAAAAGCGATGTTTTGAAGCAATCTAGATCGCGGGTCTCCTAGGAATCCCCAATACTGGGGCGAGTATCGACACGGACGGTGCCGAAAACAGCGAAAAACCATATATATAAGTTGAACGAAAGAATTTCTTCAAGAACCGATGGTAAGCTTGGTAGCAGATTACAAGGTTACATGTACATCCTCGCCCTGAAGTACCCACATAATATCGGCGCGAGCCGCGCCGAACCGAGTGCGGTTTCGTTTCGGCCCCGGCGGGGCCGACGTGTCGTTGGCACTTCAGCCTGGAATCTGCGCGCAAGTTGGAACAAACTGCGCGCAAGTTTGGCGAATTCGGCGCTAAAATTGGTCAAAACCGCAAACTTGCGCGCAGATGGGGGAAACTAGCGCGCAGTACGGTCGTTCGTCTTGCCCGCATGTGCCACCATCCCTGCGGCAACGGGTTCAGAGAACCATCCTTTGCATTTCCAAGCCATAAACCTAGCATCCTGTCGGCGCAAGCCGCGCCGAACCGAGTTCGGTTTCGTTTCGGCCCCGGCGGGGCAGACGTGTCGTTGGCACTTCAGCCTGGAACCTGCGATCCAGTTGGAACAAACTGCGCACAAAATGGCACCGCACTACCCCTTCACCCAGCAACCAACATCGCAAATCAGGAAAGCCTTACGTTCATTCTATCTAGATCGCCATTCTCCTAGAAATATCCATGTGCTTACCTAATAGAAGTGTTTATGAGCCAAATCGTTCTTCAACATCGTAGAGAACCGATACCCATTCAAATTTACCTTCTTTGCATACTTACATATTCCCAAACCCCACTTGCACAGCTCTCTCAACTCGATGCGCACACAAATGTATCGTTCCTTTTATAGATAAGGTAAATTAAAGCGATTCATATGCCTACAAGATTTCGATAACTTCCACGAACGGAGCATTGCCAGGGGACCGAGGGACGAAAATCTTACCATAGAATGACCAGTGGTAAGATTTCATCCAAAAACGCTAGCAAATTCGAGAATATCCTCCCATAGCGAATTACTACCTCATACAAATCCTACAGCGTTTATGTTAACGAGCAGTTGAAGTAATGCTCACTTCAAATATAAGAATGGGGGCGATGCTTCACTGATCTGAAGAATCACTCGCTTCAGCTAAATAAAAATTGATCCATAATCTTAACCTTTCAACTTATGCGCTAATTGGCTAATGCTTCACTTTTGCACACGTCGTATGAAAACGCAACTCTCTCTGGCAGTGAATCACAGTGAAAGCTTTGAAAAACCCTATTTGATCGCATTTAACAAAGGCGGCAAATAACGAATCAAGTCATCTGATTGGTCTGATACGAACGTGCGCAGACTTTTCCGGTCCGCCTTTACCGATATGATCTCCATCAGTTCGGGCTCATTACCAGCCTTCGTAGTCTCATTTGATGCGCTTCAAAAAAGGATACAAATTCGTCTTTTCGCATCGGTATGTTAATTTCATAAATCACCGCGACCCACACATATGCTTCTGGATACACGAGGCAAAGAGGTCCAATAGACGTCACGTGCTCCATCATTTGTGTAGAAAGTCCGACTTCTTCCAGTACTTCTCGTTGAACGTTTCCAACAAGGTCGATTTCACCGTTCACGACATCCGCGTCGTCAATTCCACCGCCGACACATTGGATCATACGTGGTTTTGCTGTATGTTCACCCATCCTCCCGAAAATTAAATAATTATCTTTCGTTCGAATGAGTGCTGCCGGTGCTAATATCGTGCATGCCTCTTGCGGGGGTAACGTGCTGGACTTTGCATACAGGTGGTGGGCGTAATCACTCGCTTTCATTGCGATGACGAGTTCGTCATTTGTATGATGAATCGAATCAATAATGAAAAGTTCACCGCGAAAGAACTTGCCATCGGCATTTACCCGCTGCCAGTAGGCATCCACCTGCTGTTGTGTAGCTACACTCAATGGCTCAGCGTCTTCGTTAATCGGCACATGAAATTGTGTTGGAACTGGTACAATGTTTAGTGAATGATTCCTCATAGAATTTCCCCCCTTTCAAACCGCTTATCCTCCTTCCCAAAGTGGCGACTGTTCGAGTTGCCATCCAAGTTGGAGTAGACGGTGTTCTTGTCCTGCTTGTGTGATTACTTGTACACCGAGCGGCATTCCTTCAGACGTCTTGTACACCGGCAATGAAATCGCCGGTAACCCCGTCATGTTCGCAAGTTGTGTAAACGGAGAATACGTTAAGCTTGGCAAAAACATCTCATAAACCGTTTCAAACAATTGTTCCGTTGACTTCTCCACAGATTCATACAAGCGTTCAACTTCTTTGTGAGTGGGGGTCAACTCCCCAACACGCGGTGCGGAAAACGCCGTTGTTGGTGTGATGTACAAATCAAATGTATCTTGAAACCTGACCATACGGGCTTTCGCTTGATCCCAAGCCGACAGGCTACTGGCATAGTGAGCCGCGGAAAGTCTGTCTCCTAAATGACGCAACAGCCACGTCTCTACTTCAACATCCTCTCGCGTTACTGATCGCCCTAGGTCACGTTCTATTGAAGATAATAGGGCAGCCATCTCACCAGCGTTCATCGTATAGTATTGTTCCATAAGCGTTTTTCCTTCAATGTCTGGACCGCATTCTTCAATGTAATGACCTTCTGTTTCCAACCAACGTACAACTTGACGCACAGCCCGCTTCGCATCTTCCGAGACCGGTGTCTCGACAGGGGAACGATCACTCCAAGCGATCCGAAGTTTATGCTTTTCGGCTGTTGCCATTTGCTTCTCAAAACTTTCTTCATATATGGGCGTATGAAATGCGGCTTCTTTTTGATACACCTGAAGCTCATCCAACACTCGTGCGCTATCTCTCATAGAACGAGATAGAACAAAATCAATGGCCGCCCCTTGCCATTGCCTTCCTACCCCTGGACCAACGGGTATTCTCCCTCTTGTCGGTTTCAAACCAACAAGGTTTGTAAACGATGCTGGAATTCGAATCGATCCTCCCCCATCGCTCGCTGCAGCAACCGGTACAATCCGTGCCGCAACAGCTGCTGCAGCACCCCCGCTCGATCCCCCAGGTGAGAATGCCTCTCCCCACGGGTTGCGGGTCGGTCCATACACCTTCGGCTCGGTAATATTTTTTAAGCCGAATTCAGGTGTGTTCGTAAAGCCCGTCATCATAAACCCTGCTCTCTTGAGTCGACTGACAAAGTGACTGTCTCTTTGGGCGACCCGGTGTGAAAGCAACGCTGACCCAGCCGTTATTGGTTCTCCTTGTATTGTATGTGATAGATTTTTGAGTAGTAACGGCACTCCGGCAAACGCTTCATTGTGAAAACGACGTTCCTTCGCTTCTTTTCGCGCCCCGTCGTATCGCTCCTTCACAATTGCATTCAGACTCGGGTTCACCACTTCTGCACGTGCAATGCTCGCTTCTACTAATTCATTTGCCTTTACTTGCCCCGTTTGGACGAGAGATGCCAGCCCAACCGCATCGAAGTTTGTATATTCTTTCATTTGCACTCACCTCACACCGAATACTCGATCTATTTGCAGTTCTATTCCCGTCTTTCAAGAGAGAAAAACAATTTTAGGTCATAGCTCCTGAGTTATGTTACAGCCATATCACAGTGAGATGACACCGTGATTTTCTAGATGAATTCGGGACTATTCTTAAGCTCATGCTTAACGCCAAACAGTTATTGGTAGATATTTCTATATTTATCGTCCAGATAGAGTAGGATGAGCAACCTATTTTACTCGGTTTTTCATTATACACCAATAATAAACATTCGAATGCTTAATCCAAACGTAATGGTTTTTAATGTTGTTGTGATGGCACGTTTATCTTTGGTAGGTATACTGACGAGTGATGTCAATTGTACAAAGAATAAAGGAGATCATCTATGCTACTCATCGTCGCAACTTGCTTATTATCATTACTGGTCTTTGGCATTATAGAGAGCCGTAAACACAACAAAAATGTTTCTTCAATTCCGATACGCATCAATATAAATGGTGTACGCGGTAAGTCTACAGTCACTCGCCTCGTGACAGGTGTTCTTACAGAAGCAGGGCTTAAAACGGTAGGAAAAACGACAGGAACACAAGCAAGAATGCTTTATTGGTATAGTGGTCAAGAAGAACCGATTGTGCGCCGACCAGAAGGTCCAAACATCGGAGAGCAAAAACATGTGATGAAACAAGTCGCCGACCAAGATGCAGAAGCCATCGTCAGTGAATGCATGGCTGTCACTCCTGATTACCAGGTCGTTTTTCAAGAGCGAATGCTCCAAGCGAACATCGGTGTCATCGTGAACGTACTTGAAGATCACATGGACCTCATGGGGCCAACTCTAGATGAAGTGGCCCACGCCTTTACCGCCACCATCCCTTACGATGGTCACCTCATCGTCAACGACAGCCCCTACGTTCCGATGTATAAAGAAATTGCTGAGAAAAGGAACACCCGAGTCATTGTGTGTGACACAACCAAAATTCCTGAAGCCTACTTGCTTCAGTTTGACTATATGGTCTTTCCAGAGAACGCGGCACTTGCTCTTGCCGTCGCAGAAGCGCTCGACATTGATCGCGAAACAGCGTTTCGAGGCATGCTCAATGCTTGGCCTGATCCAGGATCATTACAAATCATGCCGATTGACCTTGACGATTCAACCCCTTCTTACCTCGTAAACGGCTTTGCTGCCAATGATGCGGCGTCAACCATTAATATATGGGACCGGGTAAAATCACTCGGTTACCCAACCGATGATGCGGTTGTTATTATGAATTGCCGAAGCGATCGTTACGAACGCACAGAACAATTTGCAAGCGATGTTTTGCCGCACTTGCCGTGCAGAACACTCGTCACTATCGGAGAAACGACGAATCCAATCGCTGCTGCGTTTGATCGTGGAGAGATTCCCGCAGACCAGTTCCTGAACCTAGAAAGCTACGACACCGCCGACATTATTGAAGAAGTACGCCCTTATATAAAAGATACCGTCATTTATGGCGTCGGCAACATTCACGGAGCTGCCGAGCCGCTAACACAAGAGCTTAGAAACATGCAGAAAACAAATGAAGAAAAAATCGCAGTCCTACAATAAACAAACGTTTGATTAAGGAGACTCACCATGGATATCGCAGAAGTAACCGTCGCCCTCGTTGCCGGTGTGACACTCAGTTTATTTTTCGCTGAGAAAACAGGTATTGTACCTGCCGGACTCGTTGTCCCAGGGTACATTGCACTCGTCTTGACCTCACCGCTATACGCAACATCCATTTTATTTATTAGCTTTGCAACGTACCTCGTTGTCATGCACATTATCAATCGCTTCACGATTCTCTATGGCCGTAGAAAGTTCGCGGCAATGCTCCTAACCGGAATTATACTCAAGCTAGCATTTGACACCGTGTTTAATTTCACACCTGAAGATGTTGGGAATTTGCAAGCGATCGGCTTGATCGTCCCAGGCCTTGTCGCGAATACCATTCAGCGACAAGGATTTGTGGCAACGATGGCAAGTACAACGCTATTAAGCGTAGCTACATTCGGGATTCTGCTTGTGTATCAACTATTGTTTGTCTAAAAAACAGGAGGGAATACCATGCAACAATCATTACCACTTAAAGAACGGTGCGTGCGTGCAGTAAAATACCAGAAAAAAGATGCTTCCGTTCAGACGATGATTGCGTTTGTCGCCTCTCTACTCGTTTTACTCGTGTTCATGTAAGAAAAGGAAGGGATCGTAATGAATCGCAGTCGAATCGAAACAATCATCGTCATCGTTCTCCTCCTCGTTGCGGTCGTTCTTTTGAGTTTAAATTTCACGAGCGATGAGCGAGATCACGAAGAAGATCGGACCGAAGTACCCGAAATGAAAACAGACACCCCATCAAATTCACTAGTAGATGCGTCGGGGTCGCTACCGACCACCCTGTAGCGACAGAGATTGGAATGGAAGTTCTTGATCAAGGGGGGAACGCAGCTGACGCCGCTGTTGCCATCTCTTATGCCATCAGTGTTCTTGAACCTCAAGCATCAGGCATCGGTGGTGGCGGCCTGATGCTTGTCCACGCACCTGAGGAACAGGAACCCGTCGCTTTTGATTACAGAGAGACCGCACCGAATCAAAACAATAAACCAGACCCGGGCATTGGTGTGCCCGGGTTCGTCCGTGGGATGGAAAAGGTAAACGCGAACTACGGATCACAACCGATCGAGGACCTCATGGAGCCTGCAATCGAACTCGCCATGGACGGAGTGGATGTTTCTTATACACTTCATACTCACCTACAAAATGCGTACTCCCATATAGAGCCTCAGACCGCAGATGTTTTCTTTCCAGGAGGTCGAGCAATTGAGCCTGGAGACCCCCTCGTTCAAGAAGAGTTAGGGCGAACGTTAAAAACCATTCAAGAGGAAGGACCTGGCGCGTTTTATCATGGACCGATTGGGGACCGGATCATTACACGCATTGACGGGTTAGGTCGTGAAGATTTGGCAGGATATGACGTACAAGTTCGCCATCCGGTGCGTGCGACTTTTGCTGGAATGGATGTATACGCGGCGCCACCCCCTGCAGGGGGGACGATGCTCGTGCACGCTTTGCAAATGGCGGAGCGGCTGTCACTTGATGAATGGGCGGATAACCCATCCGAATTTATGAAACGAGTCGGGGGGATTGCCCGCACCGCTTACGAAGACCGAGTTCAAACGATTGGTGACCCTGCATTTGTAGACGTGCCGCTAACGAACATCTTGGATTCGGATTACGTGGATAACCTTGCAAAGGAGTTTCTTGACGATACCGGCAAAGATCCGCTTCCTGAAGATATGGAAGGCGGAGAAACGGATGGCAACACGACGCATTTTGTGATCGTTGATGAGGAAGGGATGATGGTCTCAGCGACGAATACACTGAGTAGCTTTTTTGGGTCGGGAATATACATGGACGGATTTTTCTTAAACAACCAGTTGGATAACTTTTCAGCGAGCACAACGTCTCCGAATCGCTATGAACCTGGCAAACGACCGATTAGCTATATTACCCCGACGATTATTGCAGCTGATGGACAACCAAAAATCGGCATTGGAAGCTCTGGTGGCCGCCGCATTACGTCGACACTTACGCAAGTGCTCGTCCGCCACTTGTTAATGGATGAACCGATTGAAGATGCCATCGAAGCGAATCGATCATTCTATGATTTTCACTCCCCAACAATATCTGTTGAAGGTCGCATCCCTCCAGACGTCACCGAATCACTTGAACAAGAAGGGTATACCGTTGATCACACGAAAAGCGCCATTTACTTTGGCAGCGTGCAAAGTATCGTTGTCGATGACGAAGCCGGGATCATTACTGGCGGAGCTGATTCAAGAAGAGGAGGAGAGTGGGATGCCCACTAACCTCCTCTTCTTATTCTCTCTACAAGTTAAAGCAGCTTGGGCAACCTGCTGAATTGCCTTTTTGTCACAGGGACCAGGTGTGGTGTGTTCGATTCACTTTACACGTCCACCGTGTGTCTTATCGCATCATCGTCAAACTGAGGTCATTGCCAAGCAGTGGTTCAATGGTATTGAGCTCTCGTCCACTTCTAATCGATCGTTTCCTCCATATAAAAATAAAGCTCTGTTAGCGTTCGATGTTGCTATTACTTTAAAAACAGATTTCCATAATTTTTTGTAAAATACTCTTCTCCAACTAACGGATATATTAGTTTAATCGTATTCTATATAAGTTGAACGAAAGAATTTCTCTGAATCCAATGACCGAGATCGATCTTTACAGGCAAACACCTACCGATCGTCTGTTGAAGTTCATCTCACTTCGATGTCGATCGTTGTTCGTTACTGCAAGGGTTGTGGGAAACACAGAACACGTTTGCTGAATGGTAAAAAGACGTGACCGATGACCACCACCTGATGCAAGCGTGTGGTCTCCTAACACGTATGTGACAATCCAGCCCTCTAACCGATCACTTTTGGTCTTCAACGGTCATATATATCGCGATTTGTGACCGTTGACACCGTTTATGTGCGCATCCACGTTTAAAGTGATGATTTTTCTTTCTCAAGTGTCACATTAATGAATATATGGGGCATTTGAACTTTTTTTCATACCGTGACCAGTAGGCAGAAACGTGAACCGTGTTGCTCTTATGACCGGGAGTGTGAAGATAACATGGGGGGCGATTTTGAATACCGATGTTGCACTTGTAGTCTGGACTGCATAGAAAACACGGTGGCAGATGTTTCGCCACCGATGTTGCACTTGTAGTCTGGAGTGTAAAGAAA
>NZ_BAXB01000027.1 GCF_000698145.1 Geomicrobium sp. JCM 19039 | reverse complement strand
GTTGATACTGATAATAGTGATTTACTCCGCGGTAAGTGTCACAACCGAAGCATTTCTCTTCTTGAATGGACAAATCATCAATAGTTAAAGAAATCGTTTCTCCCCATCCCACACCAATCAAGTCATTATCTTCAATGCGAGATTGAAGATATTGTGCAGCCGCTTTTGCTAACGTTACACGTTGATTCTCTTTATTCATGGGAGATGGAACGATGACGGCATCTTGCAGATCGTATATTCGGACTAACTCTTCCTTCAATTTCATACTGTTTGATTCAACGCCATGAATCTGGAACTCAACAAACCCTTCTGCTCGGGCACGTTCCAACATTCTTACCACTTGGTTTCTCGACAAACCCATGTAATTGGCAATATCACTCTGTGTGACGTTCTCTTTGTAGTAATACCAAGCTACCTTCGTAAGGTTACTATTCGAGTAGATCTCCTGAGGTATCACTCCCACCCCTTTCAACATATGCACTTGCAGTGATCATATGTTAAATGGATTTGGATTATCACCTGTATAAAAAAGTAATTATAAGTTTTGTCATATGATTAATTGTTACTAAATACAATAAATATTGATTCGGAGATTAACAGTTTTGATCGCGACGAAATTATGTAAACGCTTACTCATTAGGTTGGAGGGAGTGAGGATTGTGAGGGATGTTTTACTAGAAGTTGAGAATATGCACAAGGCATTTTCAAAGCATAAAGTTCTTAAAGGAGTGACGTTACACATACACCACGGGGAAACCTTCGCTCTCATTGGAGGAAACGGTGCAGGAAAGTCTACACTTATGAAAATCATTAGCGGACTTGAGAACAGTGATCACGGTGAAATTCGTATGAACCAGGTGCCTGTCACGTTTTCAAGCCCTAATGAAGCTCACAGGCACGGCGTTCATCTCGTTCCACAGGAACCTTTGATCTTTCCAAATTTAACAGTAGAAGAAAATATCACCATTGGCATTCAAGGTCACCAGAAGACGCTTCAGAAGAATGTCCGTGAGGTAATCAAAAATGTCGGTTGGGATTTTAATCTTCAACAAACAGCGATCGAGCTATCAATTGCAGAACAACAACTCGTTGAAGTTACAAGAGGATTAGTTCGCAAAGCGAAATTATTAATATTAGATGAGCCGACGTCCACCTTAACGTTTCATGAGACGCGTATGCTGTTTGAAACGATGAAACAATTAAATACGCAAGGCATCGGTATTATATACATTACCCATCGCTTCTCTGAAATTTTTAAGATTGCTCATACAGTCGCTGTACTACGTGACGGGAAGGTCTCATTAAAAGGACCGGTAAGGGATTTTGAGTATACCGATCTATTAGATGCTCTTACGGCGAAACAGAGCATGGGGCTTTCCAATGCTCCTGCACAGAAGACGACACCTAAGAATGAAGATCGGATCTTAGACGTACAAAACCTATCCAATGAATCTTTTCATAACATTAGTTTTTCTTTATCTAAAGGAGAAGTGCTCGGTCTTGCCGGTATCGTCGGGGCCGGACGCACCGAATTGGCAGAAGCGCTGATTGGCATCACTTCTGTAAAGGAAGGAACGATTCAATTTCATAAGCGAAAAATGAATCGTCTGTCGGTTCGCAAACGCATGAATGAAGGCATGGTATATATACCAGAGGATCGTCACAAAAACGGAATTTTTTCTATTCAATCGGTTCAATCAAACCTGAATGCTGCCCAACTTCACCAGCTGTCACGATTTTTAATATCTAAAAGAAAAGAACGGTTATCGGGACTGCACTATATTGACAAGCTTAAAATCAAAACAGAACATGCCTTGCAACGTGTTCAGCAATTATCTGGTGGTAACCAGCAAAAAGTGGTGCTCGGTAAATATTTGGCGTTATCCCTCAAGTATTAATTTTGGATGAGCCGACAAGAGGCATTGATGCTCATGCCCGTGATGATATTTATGCGCTCATTTCGGATCTTAAACAAGAGGGGTTATCGGTCTTACTCATTTCTTCTGATATTGAAGAAATTGTCTCACTTAGCGATCGTGTTCTTGTCATGCACGAAGGTGTTCTTATTGAAGAAATAAAAAATCATGATATTTCCATTGATACGATTACTTCGGCAGCATTTGGCGTAAGCAGGGAGGAGAAAATGTGAAAACATTCCTCCTCTACCTTCTGCAAAGACGCGAACTCTCCATCGTCTGCTTTATGGTGATTTTTGTCTTGTTCGTCGGCACTGTAAACGATGATTTCTTACAACTTAACTCGATGAGTTTGCTTTTAAGTGCCAGTATTATCTTGTTCATTATGGCGATTGGTCAGTCATTCGTGCTCATCACATCCAACATAGATGTGTCGGTTGGGTCTACCATGGGACTGTCAGCTGCTGTTTGTGGAACGCTTCTCATGCAAGGCGTCAGCACATGGATTGTCTTTCTTACTGTAATCGCAGTCGGAGCAACCATCGGTTTGCTGAATGGTATTGGCGTTTCATTTTTAAAAATTCCAGCCATCATTATGACACTAGGGATGCTCGGAATGGCGAGGGGGGCAATGCTTCTTTACACAGAAGGGATGTGGATTGACGGTATACCGAATAGTTATAAACAACTTGCCCGAGTGGAACTTATGACCCTCCCACTTCCCGTATGGGTCGCTTTAGCCATTCTACTCATCAGTTACTTGCTACTCACCAAAACGAAACGAGGGCGCTACTTTTATGCTGTAGGAGATAACGCCGAAGGAGCGAAGTCAGTTGGCTTACCGGTACGAAGAGTAACGCTGATCGCATTTATGATTTCAAGTGTTTCTGCCTCCATTGCAGGCCTTATTTTCGTCATGAATATTGGGTTTGTGCCAAACACAGCAGGCAGCGGTTTAGAGCTTCAGGTCATTGCAGCAGCTGTGTTAGGTGGCGTTAGCTTAACAGGCGGCGTCGGTTCGGTCGTCGGTGCGGCACTAGGAGCGGTATTTTTCACTATTATTAATCAATCACTCGTTTACTTGATGATTCCTGCCTATTGGACAAATGCAATTTCAGGATTGTTGTTGCTCATTATTGTCATCGCTGATACGAAGTTCCAAACTTTTATAAGACAACGGGCAAAAAAACGAGTGCCCAAACCATCTCCCTCCCTTAAACAGGGGGTGAATTCTGAATGAAAGTTATTAAAAAACTACTTCGCTGGGAATTGTTTTTGTTCATATTTCTCCTGTTGGAGATCCTAATTTTCGGTTTAATTACGCCCGGGTTTTTAAATGTAACTAACTTAATGTTCAGCATCAACGATTTTGCTTTTATTGCGCTTGCAGCTATTCCGATGACGTTTGTCATTGTCACCGGTGGCATTGATGTATCTGTAGGTTCAATGATTGGACTATCATCATTCTTATTGGTGTGCTATGGGTGAATGGAGTTGATCTATGGCTTGCGGTTTTCCTTACCTTGTTCATTTGTTCGATCGCCGGCTTACTCAACGGCATGATTGTTGCTTTAATCAAAGTGCAAGCGTTAGTTGTCACTTTAGGTACGATGTTTCTCTACTCGGGGATTGCTCTTGTGCTGTCAGGTCATGCCAGTACGAGCGGATACGAAGGAATTAGCGGTTTTCCGGATGCTTTCGTCCAAATTGCAAATGGGATTACATTCGGCATTCCGAACCAATTGTATTTCATCGCTGCTTCTTTTGTTGTTTTTGGCTTTTTGCTTCATTACACGAAATACGGCAGGCATGTATTTTTAGTAGGAATTAATAAACAGGCCGCAATCTACAGCGGCATTAAATCGAAGTGGACGATGATGAGCACATACATGATTGCCGGGTTAGGGGGTGGAATTAGCGGAGTTATTCTAACGTCTTACTTCAGTTCAGCTCGTTCAGATCTTGGCTCGGATGCGATCTTACCCGTTATTACTGCCGTCGTTCTAGGCGGAACAAGTATATTAGGAGGACGGGGAACAGTACTAGGAACGATGCTTGCCAGCCTCATTGTCGGATTTATGAATTATGGCTTGCAAATGTCCGGAATGTCTGGAGAACAGACGACACTCATTGTGGGATTCATATTGGTACTCGCTGTATTTATGCGGCAATCCAATCTTCACAAATTGTACCGCCGTAAAAAGGAGAAAATTGAGGGGGAAATACGATGAATGTGAGAAAACTTGGGATGTCAGTCATGCTTTCGATGTTGTTGCTTGCTGCTTGTGGTGAGCAGGAAGGTGCGGAAAGTGATGTAGAAAGCGCGGAAGATGTATCCATTGCATTCATTCCTAAACAAACCGGTGTCGGGTTCTTTACAGCTGGAGCAAGGGGGCCGAAGAGATGGGGAATGCCCTTGGCGTCGACGTTCGTTATGACGGTTCCAGTGAAGCCTCTGTCAGTGAACAAGTGAAATATATAAATAACTTCATCAACCAAGGGTTTGACGCAATTATTGTTTCATCCGTGTCTGCGGATGGATTGAACCAAGCGCTTGATCGTGCGCGTAATCAAGGGGTCAAGGTGCTCACTTGGGATTCCGATGTGAATCCGGAAAATCGATCGTTTTATATTAACCAAGGAACACCGGAGCAATTAGGAACGATGCTCGTAGATATGGCTGCAGAGCAAATTGATACTGATGAGGCTGAAATCGCTTTGTTCTATGCAAGTCCAACTGTGACCGACCAAAACCAATGGGTTGAGGCCGCAACGGCTTATATTGAAGAAGAACACCCTGGCTGGGAAATCGTCACGACTCAATACGGAGAATCCGATGCGCAAAACTCTTTAAATGTTGGTGAAAGTATTCTACAAACATATCCTGATTTGGACGCTGTCCTAGCGCCTGACGCCACGGCTCTTCCGGCGATGGCACAAGCAGCAGAAAACCTCGGACGCGACGGAGACGTCGTGATTACTGGCTTCTCCACACCGAATGTGATGCGGGATTATATTGAAAACGGTACAGTAGAACAGTTTGGACTTTGGGATGTTCAGCAGCAAGGTGCGATTGCTGCTTACACAGCTTATCTGATGACTGCAGAAGGAGAGGAGTTGAGTGTCGGGGACAGCTTTGAAGTTCCTGATATCGGAGAAGTCACCATTGAGTCAAACGCCGTACAAGGCTATGAGTATGAAGCCGATGACAGTGGCATTATTCTTTTGCCAGAGCGAGTCATCTTTACGAAAGAGAATATTGACGAGTATGATTATTAAATAAGACGAAAAAAGACCTGTGTGGAGCCGCACCCCAAAAGTTAGAGCTAAATCTTACTTTTGGGGTGTTTTTATGGCTAAATATAGTAATGAACTGAAAGAGATCGTCGCCCGAAAATATCTAGTCGGCGTCGACGGGTATTAACATGTGGCGAAGAAACATAGGAGCTCATTGAGAAATGGGTACGAGCGTTTCGAGAGAAGGGTACCGAAGTCAAGTTATAAAAATTCATTCATATATTCCATGATTAACCTCGTCGACTCTTACCTTTCTATTCGCACTTGTGGCCAACGCTTGTCCCATTGTTTATGTTTGACCCGATGATTATAAGCCGACTGCACACTGGGGTGTTCTTTTGCCATCGGTGTCGGTTTTATTACACAGTTGACCAAATCAGAGATGCCATGAGGAGCAGCGACCTCAATTGCGCCATCATTTGTCATTCTTACCATAACGGCAGTAGCGGTTTCAGGATATTGGCTGACAGCATCGAACGATGATTCATACGGGTCTGTACCGTTAAGCGTATGCATACGCGCTTGGTTTTTGACAGACCAAGGGACATCCGGACAGGCGGCGTGCAGTTTCTGTTCGATCTGCTTTTCAAACGACTCCGTGACGTGATCGGGATCATAATAAATAACATCCACATCATCCGTCTCTGTTCTTTTTGTGAATTGGTGCAAACGATCCCACACTTTTGCTCGAACAAAGCCTGCACTGATCCAACAATCAGGTAAGTTTAGCTTTCGGACTGTGCGTAAACATTTCACCATATATTCATCTTGACTAATAAGTTGTTCAATATCCTCTTTCTTCATTACACATTTCTCCATTCTCGAAAGCTCATAACAATGCCCGTGTTAAGAACAAACCTCAACACGGGCATGAGACTTTCTAGTCGTTTTTGTCACGGTCATAAAGGGATTCAAGGTTTTCTTCTGCTGATGTGGAATACGTGTCTTCTGACGCTTCCGGTTCGGACGACTCTTCTGCTTTCGCATCGGCTTCTGCCGCAGTTTCGTCTTTAGCAGCAGCAAACTGAGGTTGGCCTTCACGCACGGTATTGCCTACGCTAGAATTGCCACGAGCAACGAAACTTTCGAGCATCTCTTTTAAGTCCATTCCCGTTGCTTCTTTCAAACTTTCCTGCACACCGAGCATCGTTTGCGTTACATTGCCGGCAATTTTATGAGCACCACCTTTGGAGTCGGAGCCACCCATATCAATGACTTTGTAGCCGTCAATTTTGCTAAGTGGGGCAGCAACTTCTTTTGCAATGTCTGGTAGCGAGCGAATCATCATTTCCATTATAGCGGCTTCCCCGTACTTCTCCATTGCTTCGGCCATAAGCTCTTTCGCTTCGGCTTCGGCGCGACCTTTCTCACGGATGACTTCCGCTTGGGCCAAACCTTCGGCACGTTGAATGGAGGCTTCTGCTTCACCGTCAATTCTTGCTTTGTCGGCTTCTGCTTCAGCTTTGGCTTTAATGTCATATGCATTCGCATCCGCTTGCGCCTTTCGTCGCTTTTGTTCCTCTTCTTCAAGCGAAACTTGGCGTTGGCGTTCGATATATTGCACTTGCATTTCTTCTTCTGTCACTTCTTGATTTAATCGAGCTTGTTCTAACTGGTACGCTTGCTCAGATTGCGCTCGCGCACGTTCGGTTTCTTGTTTAAATGTTGCATCTTTAATGTCTTTGTTCTTTTGTGATTCAGCAATGGTCGTCGCACGTGTATTTTCTTCTTCTTTCGCTTCTTGATCGTTTTTCGCTTTGTACATTCTCGTTTCTTTTTCTGCATCTGACTCTGCCATGTCCGCTTTCTTACGAATTTCAGCAATGCGCGGACGACCGAGATTTTCTAAGTATCCGTTCTCTTCATCGGCGTCACGTAAATCATCAAGGCCGAATGATGTAATCGTAAAACCCATGTTATCGAGCTCAACTTGAGCGATGTCTTGAACTTGATGAGAGAAAGATTCACGATCATTGTTAATCGCTTCAACTGAGAGCTTTGATAAAATCGCACGAAGGTTCGTACCGAGTACTTTTGAAACTTCTTGCTCAATTTCTCCTTCTTTCTTACCGAGAAATTGTTCTGCATAGTTTGCAATACCGTGAAGAGAATCTGCAATCTTTACGGAAGCAATCGCATCTGCAACAACAGGTACTCCTTGGCTAGTGTACACTTTTGGTGTCGTGAGTTTAATTTGAAATGAATTTAAATCAACAGGTGTACTCGTTTGGAAAAACTTTAAACGTTGCCCACCACCACGAATAATCTTCATACTTCTTCCATTATCGTCTTGGAAAATGCGGTTGTCCTTTTCTGGGTCACCTAAATTCGGACCTGTAATAATAAGTGCTTCATTGGACGTCGCTGTTTTATAACGTCTCTTCACATAGATAAAACCGATAAGTCCAAAGATTAGGACAAGTGCAGCGACAACACCTAAAATAATGAAAATAAATACGATGTCCAAAATAATCACCTTCCTTTTTTATTCTTATTACGTACTTTTCTACTGCAAGGTTTCGCAATTACTGAAAACTCTTACCAATTGTATCGAATTTCCATGTCATTTGACAACATTCAACAATCAATTAATGTCGACCACTGCATCAACCCGCCAGTTCCTAGCGTACCAACAAACATGTCGTTCGTCTCCTTGCCACCGCGTTCAAAATGCTCGACCATTGCTTTAACCGGAGGCGTCACGCGTCGTGTTAGTAATTGCTCAGAAGTGAGCCAGTAAAGATCGCCTTCCTCACTCGATGTTGGAATCGCACTCGTCGACATCGTAAAAACATATTGCAAACGGATTTCATCATCAACGTGCCGGACGAGCAAATATTTGTATTTTATATCGTGTAAATCTTTTTGCTCCAAACCAGTTTCTTCATATACTTCACGAAGGCACGCCTGTTTCACGTTTATCAGCTCTTCGGGCCGAATATGACCGCCGATCGGCACATAGAAACCGGCAAGAAAGTCGTGGTCATTCCTTTTATTGAGAAATAAGTATTCATCTTGTTGATTGTTGATGAGGGCGACGGCCATCTGTCTCGTTTTCAATCATAAACAACTCCTTGATTTGTTCAGTTGTTTTTACACTCGCAAATTCATCTTTAAGTGTAGCGATCGTTAGCTTTTGAACCGTTTCCCCATCATACTCTCCGATTGGAAAAGAAACCGTCGCATCTTCAATAATCACCGTTGAAAAGCCCAAATTCCCACTCATGCGCACCGTCGTTGAAACGCAATGAGGGGTCGTTAGTCCAATCACATACACCCTTTCCGCATGGTTATCGTTGAGCACCTGTTCAAGATCAGTGCCGATAAACGCACTGTTCGTCGGCTTCTGAATGCAAATTTCATCATTTTCCGGGACAAATCCATCCATAAAGTCGTGCCCTTCTTTACTCGAGTGAAATAAAGACGTTCGTTCTTTTGGAGTATGTTGGATATGAATCACACGGCTTTTGTTCTTTCGCCATAGCTTCAGTAAACCTCTCATATTTTCAATAGCACCCAAATCGTGAGGTGTTCCCAGCTTCGGGTTGTGAAACCCTTTCTGAATATCAATTAGAAGCAATACATCATTTTTCGTTATCATGTCTTCGCCTCCCCCGTTCAACCTATGTACGTATAAATTTGAATATAACATACCATCCTGAAAAATCCAGTGGACAGACGAAGTAGAGGTACAATCTGCTAGCGTATATTCGGAGTTAACACGAAACACGTTCGACACGTCATTGTGCAGGGAATATACTTACTTCCATTTCGTTTCACTTTAAAACCACACATACGCGACTTAATAATATTACATACAATGGAATTCAGCGATCTTGATCACCCCCGAAACGATCTAGATCGTTTTTCACGAGTTTCAGCTCCGGTGGTGGTGACGGTCACTCATTTTGGGGAATTTCTAGGGGATTGGTGATCTAGATCGCTCCAGATCACCTCTCTTTATCAAAAACTGGGCGATCTAAATAAGTTGAACGAAAGAATTTCTTCAAGAACCAATGGTAAACTTGGGAAAGTGGAAACTGTGCTCGAGTTTCGACCGAACTGTTCTCAAGTTGGGGAAAATCACAAGAAAAGCGATATATTTTCATAAACTAGGTAACAGAATGAGCAAACTCGGTAACAGATCACCGGGTCATGTGTACACCCTCGCCCTGAAGTACCAACATGCTGCGCGAACCGCGCCGAATCGAGTCCGATTTGGATTCGGCCTGCTGGGGCCGACAGGGTGCTCGCTTATGGGCATTGAATCTGCGCTCCAGTTGGAACAAAATGGCACCAGACACCGCGCTACCCCTCCAACCCAACACTCAACAGCGCAAATCAGGAAAGTCTTAAGTTCATTCTATCTAGTTCAGGACGTAACGGCGACGATCAAAAAATAGAGATCCGCGCTACACCATAAATGGATAGGAAAAAAAGTGGATGACCAGCTATGGGTCATACACTTTTTGTCTTATAAATGGGCGGCTAGGCTTTAGATTTATTCCTCGATATCCTCTGCGCTCATGTATTCGTTTAAACGACTGTTTTCTTGTGTTCGGTGTACTTGGTCGTTCATTTTTACTTCTTCATGCCCTGGATGTTCGGTTTCGTACTGCACTTCTTTTGGTCGATCTTTATGATCTTCTCTTTTCTTATCATTCATACAGTTTATCCTCCTTTAAATGAATTAAAGGCTAGTTTATGCGAAGTGAGCAAAGCTATACTAAACTTTTAGAAAGGGTTGCAACGTCAATGGTGCGATGATTCACTTCTTTAGCTTCAATTTTCTTTGTTACATAGTGGAGCTTTTCGTACAAGTGCATGTTGCGAGAAACAGAAGCTCGAACTCGACAGCGAATTTCTCCATAGCCGACCGACTGTGTATACGTTTCAAGTGCATGGATTAGCTGTTTGGCAACACCTTTTCCTTGATGACTAGGGGGGACTGACAAGCGATAGAAATAGATATGATCCTCTAATTCCCGAAAACGGATCACTCCAACAGCTTGTCCACTCTTAAACGCAATTATGGCTTGTTCTCCAGCATCAAATCCTTCAGCAATTGTATCTGGTGTTTCTTTTAGAGCGCTTGATGGTGGGGTGGCGTTTCTATACTCAGCAAATGCTTCATGCATAAGTGTACATATCATATCGGCGTCGTTTCGTGTGGCATGAATCGTCTGCATTCCAGTCGTTCCTCCTAAGAAATGGTTTGCGTTTATGACCATCATTCTATACGATAATGAAATACAACAATAGGGGGATGAGAAATGTCCGAACAGAAAAATAACCGGGGAATGAATGTTTTCGCCTTAATTTTTGGCGTGATTATTTTTGCAACTATTCTGACTTACTTGATTCCAGCAGGTAGCTATGAAAGAGTAGAGCAGGATGGTCGAGAAGTGGTAGACCCTGGTTCATACACCGAAGTAGAATCAAATCCAGTACATCCGTTTCAGATTTTCACCTCTATACATACCGGTCTCGTCGAGGCCTCAGATATTATTTTCTTTATATTAATTATCGGCGGTACGTTTGGGATCTTGAATCGTACAGGCGCCATTGACCGACTCGTTACCGTCGCTTCTTTTAGACTAGTGAATCAAGAGAAGTGGTTTATCCCCATAACGATGCTTATCTTCGCCCTTGGAGGAACACTTATGGGTCTCGCCGAAGAAACATTGGCATATATCCCCATTCTTATTCCACTTGCCCTTGCATTACGTTTTGACGCAATCACAGGAACTGCGATCGTTCTGATTGGTAGTTCGATAGGATTTACAACCGCGATTATGAATCCATTTAACGTCGGTGTTGCTCAAGGAATTGCGGAGTTAGATATTTATTCTGGCATGTGGCTTCGTCTCATTCTCTTCATTTTAATGTATACGATTGCCGTCATCTTTGTTTATCGGTATGCAATGAAAGTAAAAAGAAATCCTGAACTCGGATATTACGGCAATTATGCTGGTAATACCGAACTGGGTGAGATGAAAACAGAAAAGTCATTAACCGGTACACATAAAGTTGTATTAGGACTGTTTGGTGTAAACTTTATTGTTCTTGCTTTCGGTGTCATTCAATTTGAGTGGTTTATTACTGAAATCGCATCATTGTTCTTATTGCTCGGAGTCATCATTGGCATTGTTGCCCGCTTAGGTGTGCACAACGTTGTTGATAGCTTTCTAAAAGGTGCATCTGGTGTACTTGCTGGTGCGCTCATCGTCGGTTTTGCTCGTGCCATCTTAGTTGTTCTAGAAGACGGTAACACGATTGATACGATGCTCTATTATGCCGTTGGTTTTTTGGAGAATATCCCTGCCGAATTAAATGCTGTTGGGATGATTTTCATCCAAGGAGCCATTAACTTTTTCATTCCGTCAGGCAGCGGTCAAGCAGCACTCACGATGCCAATTATGATCCCACTTGCAGATTTGCTTGGCATCACGAGGCAAACGACTGTACTTGCCTTTACATTAGCTGACGGTATCGGTAACATTATTCTTCCGACATCAGGGTATTTCATGGCAGCACTCGCACTTGCAGGAATCCCGTGGACAAAATGGGTTCGTTTCATTTGGCCTTTTATCTTGATTCAACTTACAATCGCAGTCATCGCTGTCATGTTTGCCGCCTGGTTTGGATACGGACCGTTCTAGTAAATCGTTGCAGCTTCAACCACATTCGTATCCGATTGTAAATTTACTTGTGCCTTCTCTCCTAGAGACCGGCTCATTATTGAGCATTTGCTCCTCGGGCATAGAGGCTAACAAAACAGATCGAATCATCGGTGTAGCCATGTGCTTAGTTCCTGTGCCACCGTAGAACCCTGCCGGTTTCGAGGAAAAATCAAACGATGGACGTTCGCTTGTGTTAAAAAGTGTCCATGCGTAGCCTGAACATACTGCGAAAAGCGTACCTAACTCGGTACGCTTTTTGCGTTATGCTATTCTTCCGTGACATCTTCTTCGTTTTCTGCTGGCGAATCTTCTTCGAGATCTTCTTCATCTATAATAAACTCTTCAATCTCTCCAAAATTATCGTCGATGGTTAGGTTGTTAAAATCAATTACTTGCAAAATGTTTTCATCTGTATCAATAACCGTCGCTTCAATCTCATCACCTTCTTGGATGAAGACGGCATCGGATACACTGGTAATATCAAATTCGAGCACTCTCGTCTCCCCGGTCATGAGCGCTTGGATGTACTGGTTGTTGAACGTATCACTAATGCGATAGATCTCGCCCTCTACGGTTTCCTCATCATAGATATCAGTCGGAACATAGTCATCCGCGCCGAGACTAGAAGCTAGAAGCTGACGATACTCATTAAATGCCTCTTCGCGAGAGGATGCGTACGCAATATTACCCGTTTCAGCATGAACCATCGCCATTTCTCTCATGAGACCATTTTGGTCGACGACCGGGACGACCCACGTGTAATGATCATACACCGAATATAACACCGGTTGGGTTCCGCTCCATTGTTCACGCACAAATGATTTGTTCACGACTTCTCGCGCTCCTCTTGCATTTAAAAGACCTGAGGATCCGGTGTAATACGTTGCTTCACCTGTTTGTGCATTGACCATTGTAAAGCCGACCATCGTGTTTGAATCTTGATTCGGACGCATATGGTCAATCATCCAATACATCTCATCGTCTGGTCCGAGCACGCCAATCATCTCTTCATTACTCGTCGGTTCGTGCACCCCTTCTTTTGCAAACCAAGCGTTCAACAGTCCATTGCTATATCGGCCAAACCAATCGGCATATTGAAGAGCAAGGCGATAATCAATAGCATTGTCAATAAAGTCAGGTTGGTCGCCGAGTGCAAATTTCTCCATCTCACCAGTGACCGCATCAATGACAATCACACCGTCTGCACGAGGCCCGGTTCGGTAATAGTCGTAATACGCATAAGAATAAGCATAGTATGGATGACCATCATCATCAGGCTCAAAAGAATAACCTACAAGAATGACATCTTCATATGCTTGTCGCACATGTCGCTCCAAATTGTCTCCAAAGAAAGCACTTGGCACATACGTCATCTCATGATCACTCACAAGTTGCGCCTCTGCATTAGGATCTTCAGCACTCACCATAATGTAACCTGGCGCACTATCCGCTCGCCACCATCTCCACAAGTTTGCATACTCAATGGGTGACACCCAGTACAGTTCGTCATTAATCTTTTGTATCGTTGATTCCCCAAGATCATAGAATGAAAAGTTGTCAATGTTCCCGAATACAATTTCTGATTTATAACGAGCATATGTATACGGAACTGCTCTTACCGCTTCTTCAGTAACAGATTCGATCTGCTCGCTGCTCGTCTCAATATCTCCTAGTTCAGAGAGTTGTTCGGTCACTGTAAATGGAAACACAAAATTCATGAAAAGAAGCCCGACAAGTAACGTTCCCCCAATTGCACTCGGTACGTTTTTAATTGCTTTCTTTGCCTGCAGCTGAGCTTCTTTACTGTTTTAGGTACACGCGCAGCACCTAAAAACAATCCTGACAAAATTAAATTAATCGCTACAACAAATCCAAACGTGTTCAGAATTCCTGACCAAGATAGATCAAGCAATTGAAAATAAACAATATAAAAGCTAAGCACTAGCCCAAACACATAACGTAACGCTTGGAACGCGAGCCATGCTTTCGTGTTTCGTTTCATTCCATGTTTCCAAGCCACTGGGTTTAGCTCCACAGTAGTTAAACCTAGTATCAAAATCCAAATGTACATCATCTTTCGTTCCTCCTACACCGTTTCCTAACTCATACTTACGAAAAAACTACGAAAAAGATTCAATAGATTTCTTCATCCATCATTTCCCGGGAAATACATGTCGAAATAAGGATGTGTTCCCTCTATGTAAAGATCAGCAAAACAAGCAGGGCAATCATACAAGCACCAAGATCTGGTGTCGAATATTGTAGTAGGAACACAAGCTAAAGGAGGTCATCTTGTGTCGTATCGTTACCTTTATGACAATGATGGGAATTGCACAGGCATTGAAATTAACAACAACCTCATTAACGGACCTGGAATCGTTGGAACAGGTACGTTGCCAACCGTCCCTACAACACCTACTGTGCCTACCCTTCCAACGTTGCCTACGTTACCAACCGGTACAGTATAACAAAAAGGCTGCCACTTTGGGCAGCCTTTTTCATTTACTCTTGATTGATGAGTTCGTCATAGTCATCTGCTGAAAGAAGGTCATCAAGCTGAGCGCGATCTGTTGGTTCTACAACGATCATCCAAGCTTTCTCATAAGGGGAATCGTTTGACGAGCTCTGGAGAATCTTCAAGCTCTTCATTGATTTCGACGACCTTACCACTAACCGGTGCATAAAGCTCTGAAACTGTTTTTACGGACTCAACACTGCCAAACGGTTCATTTACAGCAATTTCATCGCCAACTTCTGGCAATTCCACAAATACGATATCTCCTAGCTCATCTTGGGCAAAAGAAGTAATGCCAATTCGCAAGTTGCCCGTTTCTTCTTTAACCCACTCGTGTTCTTTTGAATATTTGAGTTCTTTTGGTGATCCCATTTTGTACTACCTCCCATTTTTAATTAAACGTTGTATAAGTAACCTTACCACTTACCTAGTATATCAGGTGATACATTCCCCAAGTACTGCTTCCAATGCTTTTCAAATTCGTCTTCTTTAAATCCTACTGTTGCAGCATGACCATCCGTGACAATTGGTCGCTTAATCAACATGCCATCTGATGCTAGCCAATCAATAATGGTGTCCTCACTTGCATCTGGAAGCTTGTCCTTAAGCCCAAGTTCACGGTACTTCTTGCCACTCGTATTGAACAACTTTTTCCACTCTAAACCACTCAGCGCTTTAATTTCTTGAAGCTCTTTGCGCGTAGGTGGGTCGTTAACAATATGTCGTTCCTGATACGAAATCTCGTTTGCATCCAGCCAGTTTTTCGCCTTTTTGCACGTTCCACACGGCGGATAACTATAAAGTGTAAGCATGTTGCTTGTTTCCTCCTTCATGTGTACGAACATTCCCTTACATTATACGATAAAATCCTACTGTTTTATACAGCCGATCAATGATTATCCTCATCAATAGGGAAAAATAAAAAGAGGGGAAGATCCCCCTCTTTCATTAAACGATATACTTTTTCTCTTGTAGAACGCGCTCGGCAATTTCACGTTTTGTTTTAATAAGGTTTGCCGGTGTGCGACGTGTCAGTTTTCTTACCATAGATAGCATCGTGCGGAGGGTGTCGCCTTCTTCCATATGAATAAGGGACTCTTTCGCATCTGCTTCGATGTTTTGTAGGCCTTCTTCAACGATAACTTCTGTATAAAGTAGTTTCATCGTTTCTTTATCGGCGCCGTTTTTCTCGATGGCTTTCTCTGTTCTTGCAATGGCAGCTTCCATGTTGTAGATCTCGCTCACCATGTCTGCGACATTTAATAGCAATTCTTGCTCGTCGTTAAGTGCTTTGCCGTATTTCTGAACGGCAGCGCCAGCGCCCATGATGACGAGTTTCTTTGCGTTTTGCAGCATATACTTTTCTTTTTCTAATGGCGCATCGCCTGGCTCTTCAGGCATCATTGACATAAGTTCATCTTGCAGCCCCATGGCCTTATCTAGGAACGGAAGTTCACCTTTCATCGTTTTTCGGATGAGTGTACCCGGGACGAGCATACGGTTAATCTCATTCGTACCTTCAAAAATTCGGTTAATTCTGGAGTCACGGTAAATGCGCTCGACTTCATATTCAGCCATAAAGCCGTATCCACCATGAATTTGTACAGCTTCATCTGCACAGTAATCCAACACTTCTGAACCGTAGAATTTGTTCAATGAACACTCAATCGCATATTCTGCAATGGCTTTTGCTACTTTCTCTCCATCTGCTTGCTCTTCGTCGGTTAGGTCACCAAGGTTCTTTTCAAACAAGCCACCTGTACGATAGATGGAACTTTCAAGTGAGAATGATTTCGTCGCCATCGAGCCGATCTTCTCTTGGATTGCTGTGAACTTAGCAATTGGTGTTTTGAATTGCTTACGCTCATTCGCATACGTTGCTGCAAGCTCAATCGTACGTTTCACCCCACCGAGACAACCGACACCTAACTTGTAACGACCTACGTTTAAAATGTTAAACGCAATGATGTGTCCGCGACCAATATCTCCGAGCAAGTTTTCTTTTGGCACTTTCGCGTCTTCAAGGAGAAGGGTTCTTGTTGATGAACCTTTGATTCCCATCTTCTTTTCTTCAACGCCTGTCGATACGCCGTCATAGTCACGATCAACGATAAATGCTGTGAATTTATCACCGTCCACTTGTGCATACACGACAAACACATCAGCAAACGCAGAGTTTGTAATCCATTGCTTCTCACCATTTAAAATGTAGTGCGTGCCTTCATCATTTAGGACAGCCGTTGTTTTTGCACCAAGTGCATCGGATCCTGAGCTCGGCTCTGTAAGTGCATAGGCCGCAATCAATTCACCAGATGAAAGCTTCGGAAGGTACTTCTTCTTCTGCTCTTCATTTCCAAAGAATACGATTGGAAGGGAACCGATCCCTACGTGTGCGCCGTGGCTCAAGCCAAATCCACCTGCGACTGCCATGCTTTCCGTAATGAGTGTAGAACTGATTTTATCAAGGCCAAGACCTTCGTATTGCTCGGGTACGTCAGCGCCAAGTAAACCTAGCTCTCCAGCTTTTTTCAATAGCTTCACAGAATAATCAAATTCGTGATTTTCAATATTGTCAATGATGGGTACACTTCATTCAAAACGAAATCTTGAGTAGTTTTAGAAATCATTTTGTGTTCTGATGTGAAGTCTTCTGGTGTGAATACATCCGTTGTTTCCACATCTTCAAGTAAAAATCCTCCGCCTTTAATGCTTGTTTTTAGCGTTTCTGTCATGATCATTTCCCCCTAAATTATAGTAGTTCAAATACGCCAGCAGCACCCATGCCGCCACCAATGCACATCGTCACAATGCCGTACTGTTCGTTACGACGTTTCATTTCATGAATTAGTGACAACGTCAGTCTTGTTCCTGTGCAGCCTAGTGGATGGCCAAGAGCAATCGCTCCGCCGTTTACATTTACACGGTCGTAATCAAGGTCTAATGAGCGAATGACTTGTAGCGCTTGGGATGCGAACGCTTCATTTAATTCAAACAACCCAATGTCTTCTTTTTTTAATCCAACGTTCTTTAATACTTTAGGTATCGCTTCAACCGGACCGATTCCCATGACTTCAGGTCTTACACCGGCAACGGCCATACCTAGAAACTTCACCATAGCTTAAGGCCGTCTGCTTCAGCTTTCTCACGATCCATAACGAGCACGGATGCGGCACCATCACTCATTTGCGATGCGTTCCCGGCGGTTACACTTCCCTGAACGTTAAACGCAGGGCGAAGCTTGCCTAATGTTTCACTCGTCGTGCCTTCTCTTACCCCTTCATCCGTATCGAATGTAACGATCTTTTCTTGAAGTTTGTGCTTAGTGTCCACCGTGCGGTGAGTCACTTCAATTGGTACGATTTCATCTTTAAAACGTCCTTCTTGGATAGCTGCTGCTGCACGCTTGTGGCTTTCTACAGCAAAAGCATCTTGGTCTTCACGGCTCACACCAAATTCCTGTGCCACCTGTTCTGCTGTATGACCCATACCCATATAATATTCCGGTGCGTTTTCTACAAGCTTCGCATTTGGGGCGATGACATGCCCACCCATTGGGATGAGACTCATGGATTCTGCCCCACCTGCAAGAATGGTGTTTGCATGCCCTAGCATAATCTTCTCGCCTGCGTACGCGATGCTTTGCAAACCAGAAGCACAATACCTGTTTACTGTTACGGCTCCAGCTGTATTCGGAAGGCCTGCTAAACCGGAAATGTTCCGCGCCATGTTCATGCCTTGCTCCGCTTCCGGCATGGCACATCCGATAATTACATCTTCAATTTCACTTGCGTCAAAGTCACCTGCTCGCTTTAATGTTTCTTTAATGGTTTCTGCCGCGTAATCATCTGGGCGCATTTGTGCGAGCGTCCCTTTTTTTGCTTTTCCAACTGCTGTTCTCGCTCCTGATACGATAACTGCTTCTCTCACAGCTTTCCCTCCTCTAGTTACGTAATGGCTTTCCGGTTTTCAGCATGTGTTGCATGCGCATTTGTGTTTTTGGCTCAGCAATTAAGCTAAGGAATGCTTCACGCTCAAGATCAAGCAAGTACTGCTCATCAACTTCACTATGTTTCGCCACACGCCTCCGGCAAGGACAAATGCAAGTTTCTCTGCGATCTTTAGGTCATGGTCGCTAATTTGCCCCGACAGTTTAAGGCTTTTGCTCCAAGAAGCATTGTTGCATATCCGGTTTCACCAACGACTGGTATTGGCTTGCGAACCGGTGGGGCATATCCTTTCTCGGAAAGCTCCATCGCTTTTCTTTTCGCGCTCCACGTCAAATGACGGTGGTTGGCAATAATGTCGTCACGCTCACCTAAATAACCATTTTCAGCTGATTCTTGCGCAGACGTTCCGACTTTTGCCATTGCAATACGTTCAAAGACCTTATTCGCAATCGGTTGCAATTCTGTACCTTTAGGAACGTTTTCAATTTCACGCAGGTAGAGTTCTTTGTTCCCACCCCCACCTGGAATGAGACCGACACCGACTTCTACAAGACCCATATACGTCTCTGCAGACGCTTGAATACTTGCTGATGGCATACAAATCTCTGCACCACCACCTAGAGACATTTGGAATGGTGCGGTTACAACTGGTTTACTGCTATAGCGAATTTTCGCTGTCATCTGTTGGAACTTACGAATAACAAGATCCAACTCATCGAAAGCAAAGTCTTGTGCTTCCATGAGCATCATCATTAAGTTCGCACCAACACAGAAGTTTTTACCTTTATTCGAGATGACTAGGCCGTTATAGTTTTTTTCCACTTCATCGATGGATTTCTCCACCATCTGAATAACGTCTAGACCAATCGAGTTGTTTGGTGATGTAAACGTTAGCCCGGCAATACCATCCCCTAAGTCAGTGAGAACCGCTCCGGCATTTTTCTTAATGACGTTTGTTTCGTTTTTAATGTGAACGCTAATGTCGATTTCCTTTTCGCTTTTCGGAATATCCACATACGTACCGTTATGATAGAAAGCACCCGCTTTATAAAACGACTCGTATCCGCTTTCAAGCATGTCTTTTACCCAAGTAGGAACGGTCTCACCGTCGGCTTCCATCTTTTCAACAGACTTTCTTACACCGAGTGCATCCCATACTTCAAACGGTCCAAGATCCCATCCGAATCCCCATTTCATCGCATTGTCAACAGCGACGATGTCATTTGCAATCTCGGAAGTTTTCTCTGCTGAATATAGGAGCTTGCTTTAAGTGTCTCCCACGTAAATGTTCCTGCTTTATCATCAGCGTAAGCAAGCGCTTGAATCTTCGCGGCTTTGCCTTTCGCTTGTTTCGCCATTTCAACGGATGGTGCTTTTAGTTTCTTACCTTCTCGGTACTCGAGGGTTTCAGGATCAAGTTCAAGAATTTGCTTATCTTTTCCTTTCCCCTTCTTCAAATAAAACCCTTGCCCTGCTTTACTGCCGATCCAGCCTTTTTCAGCAATCTCTTTCATAAAGTTCGGTGGATCAAAGATGTTTTTCTCTTCGCCATCCACTTGATCGTACACATTTTTTGCGACATGAAGGAATGTATCTAGTCCAACAACATCAAGTGTGCGGAAGGTGGCGCTCTTCGGACGACCAATTAACGGTCCAGTGATCGAATCAACTTCTGTAATCGACAAGCCGTTTTTAACCATCTGCTCGACGGATACGAGTAGACCGTACGTCCCGATCCGGTTTCCAATAAAGTTCGGCGTGTCCTTCGCTTCCACAACACCTTTACCGAGGGCATCCTCAGCAAACGCTTTCATAGAAGCGAGTACTTCAGGATCGGTATCTTTCGTTGGAATGATCTCCAGCAAATGCAAATACCTCGGTGGGTTGAAGAAGTGCGTCCCAAGAAAATGTTTGCGGAACGTCTCTGAACGACCTTCTACCATCGCATTCACAGAGATTCCCGACGTGTTGGAACTTACAATCGTCCCAGGCTTTGTATGTGCTTCTACTTTTTCAAACAATTGTTGTTTCACTTGTAAGTTCTCAACGACCACTTCAATAATCCAGTCAACATCGGATAGTTTCTCTAAATCGTCTTCTAAGTTTCCAACTTCAATGCGATGAGCATTTACCTTTGACGCCAGTGGTGCTGGTTTTTGTTTGAATAGCTGTTTCTTCGCCTCTATCGCACGCTTATTGCGAATGGGTGCATGTTCAGCCGATAGCCCTTTTGCTCGTTCTTCATCCGTTACGTCTTCTACTGGTAAATCCAAGAGAAGAACGGATATGCCTTGATTTGCCAAATGTGCAGCAATTCCTGATCCCATCACGCCTGAACCAAGTACAGCAGCACGTCTAATGTGAATAGTCATGTTCGGCCTCCTTTTTTGAATGAATCCTCATTCATTATATTCGCTAATACAAGAGCACTCACGATTGTAAATGCTCTTCATCCGTCGAAATTGATTAAATTGCGAATATATTATCTATCTACACTATATAAGATTTTCAACCGTCTGACAACTAAAAAATTTTAGCGTAAAGCGCATACACCTTTTTAATATCGGTGATGCTAAACGTTGATTAGATTTTCTTTAGGAGGGCTAAGATGGATCTTCACAATCAACAACCGATGAACCAACAAAACGAAACGATAAGTCAACCCCCTGCAATGATTTCAACGAAAGATCAACTGTATTTGTCCGATATGTTGAACTGGAACTTAACTGCCGCGAAGAAAGCACGCTTTTATGCTCAACATGCGATGGACCCAAAAATCAAAGAAACACTCGAACAAGTGGCTGGGATGCACGAAAAACATTACCAACGCTTACTTCCACATCTCAATAGCCAAGGAGGTACACAATGACAAAAATCCAAAACCCAAAAACAGAAGTACCGAACTCAAAAGAGATGAATGACAAAGATTTTATGACGGACATGTTAACAACTGAAAAATATATGGGATCGTCCTACACAACGGCGATGACAGAAGCGAGTCATAAAGCGTTATATGATGAGATTTCTTCAATTTGCAACGATACCATTGAGTGTCAACGCAACCTTTACAATCAAATGTTCGCCAATGGCTGGTATGCGTTGGATACTGCACCAGGTCAAGCCATTCAACAAGCACATCAAGAATATGCCGGCATGACGAACCAACTTCCAGGAAACGGGATGGCTCATTAATCATCCAGCGGAATAAGCATCGAAAAAGCCCAGGTTAGGTGAACCTGGCTTTTTCGACAATAAATCAAACCATCTACGGATGGTTTGATTTATTGATTAGCTATTCAATATCGACCCGGCCATCAGTTGACAAATCATCATAGGGCTTTGAGGATGGACATGTACAGCGCTTTGGAACTATATAGAATGAACTTAAGACCTTCCTAATTTGTGCTGTTAGTTGTTGGGTTGGAGGGTAGCGCGGTGCTGGGTGCCATTTTACGCGTTCTGCGCGCAAGTTTGTCTATATAGAATGAGCGTAACATTTTCCTAATTGCGCAGTTTGTTGTTGCTTTCCACTGCAGGCGGATGCTTGTACTCCAGAGTATAAGGGCAACATCGGCGGCGAAAAGACAGCCACCGTGTTTTCTTTACAGTCCAGACTATAAGTGCAACATCGGTGGCGAAAAGTCGTCCACCGTGTTTTCTTTACACTCCAGAGCACAAGGGCGACATAGTTTACTTTTCTGTTAATTGGTTACGGTGTGGAAAGAAATCCAAATGCCCCATATATTCATTTATGCGACACTTGGGAAAGAAAAATCATTATTTTAAACGTGGATGCGCACATAAACGCAGTCAACGGTCACATATCGCGATATATGTGACCGTTAAGGGCCGAAAGTGCCCGGTTTGAGGGCTGGATTGTCACATACGTGACAGGCCATCACATGCTTGCGCCAGGTGGTGACCCTAGATCCCAACTTTTTACCCCTCGGCAAACGTTTTCCGTGTTGCCCGTAAAGACCGATCTCGGTCATAGTTCAGTGCATTTCTTTCGTGTAACTTATATAGAATGTCGGTTATCTTCTTTAACGTGCTGATTCTGGTTCCATAAACAGATGTTTGGAAGGAGATACCCATTGATTGAAATTAGAAAGAGACAAAACGGTCACATCTGAGTGAATCTGGTACCAATTGATGAGCTTAGGAACCAGACCCATTCGCTCGGAGTGTAAAGGTCCATAACTCAGAAAAAAACTAACTTATCACTTTATAAGTTAATCGTTAACCGCAGCTAACGAGTCTGCTCTATACAAGGATTCAGGCAACATGGCGCGTTGTGAATGTGCCTAATTTCATCATCGAATCGTTAATCGCTAATTTTTGATCTTAAACAAGCAAAATGATTCGTATTCGTCTTCCAATTTGCCTTTTAAGCCCCTCCCCATCACCGATGCTGGGCACTGAGCAAGGTGATGGTCAGTACTATAGTCTTTTTATTTTTTCGCCAACCGCAGCAGCACTTCAGCGAGTAAATGTGTTCGCTCGGGCAAGGTAGGTAGCTCTAAATACTCTTCACTACTATGGGCCCCTCCACCAACAGGTCCCATACCATCAATCGTCGGGATCCCCATCGCACTCGTAAAAGAAGCATCAGAACTTCCGCCTGTCCCTACCTCGGTTACTTGTAATCCGATCTCTTCACCCGCTTGTTGGATGAGCGTTAACAATTGAACGGTCTTTTCATTACGTTCCATCGGCGGTCTACCAATCCCACCTGTGACCGTCGCTTTCGTTCCATCTAAAGACTGTTTATTACAGATTGCTGTTATTTGGTCCGTGAGTACGGGACCTTGCTCGGCGCTCGAAATTCGTAAATCAATTTCTGCATGGGCGTGCTCGGCGACTGTATTGACTGTCGTCCCCCCTGAAATGATACCGACATTCACACTCACACCGTTCTCATGGTCGGAAAGTGCATGAAGCTCAGTCGTTTTTCTCGCCAATGCTTCAATCGCACTGCTTCCTTCTTCAGGATTGATGCCTGAATGCGCAGCGATTCCTTTGATATTTAAAACGAAGCGACCTCCTCCGCGACGAAATGTCACGAGTGATCCATCCTTTCTAGCCGGCTCCATCACAAGAACAGCCTTTTTCCCTTCGGCTACGCGTTCAATAATATTTCTCGAAGAAGGCGCACCAATTTCTTCGTCACTCGTAAATAAAATTTGTGTATGTTTAACCGCCTGTTCTCCCCCATGCTCAAGTAACGCTTTTAATGCATACAACATGGAAATATGGCTGCCTTTCATATCAATGACTCCAGGTCCATAGGCCCGGTCTCCAGAAATGCCAAATGGCCGGGCAGCAACCGTCCCTTTCGCAAACACAGTATCCATATGCGCAAGTAGTAATACGTCAGGTGTTGCGTCAGGATAGGAGAGCAAAAAACTATTTCCGTATTGCTCATCGTCAAACACTTCAATACGGTATCCTAGTTCGCTAAACCAGTCTTGTAAAAGATTACCGACACGGTCAATTCCTTCTTTGTCATGGGAACCGCTGTCAATGTTCACAAGTGTTTCTAACTGCTCAATCATCAATTCAATTTGTGAATGAATATACGCTTTCATGTAAAATCACTCCATATGTAAGATTTCCTTACTGCGATATTATAATTTTCTAAATATAATATTGCAAAATGAATATTTTAACTTTAATATAGTATTACACAATCGTAATAAAGTGTATAGACTTGATTTACTAGAGGGGGTATTGGCAAGAATTTTCAGCAAATTCTAACGAAATTCGGTGTTTCTCAAGGGGAAAAGAATCATCATTCATTACTACAGAGACGAAAGAACCCACTGCTATTAGTGAATATTAATGCTCTATGATTTTCTTACAATTATTAGGGGGGATTACATTGAAAAAACATGCATGGATGGTTGCGTTTGCTCCTGTTGCACTTTTGAGTATGGCTGCGTGTGGTAATGGTGGGGATGGAGATGAAGCCGCTTCAAGTGAGATTGATGAAGATATTGAAATGGATGTGGATGAAGATAGTCGAGACTTAACGATCGCACTTGGTACAGACATTGTCACATTTGACATTCATGACCATAACAACACTTCTACCGAGGCTGTTCACGTAAACATGTTTGACTACCTCGTTCAAAATGATCATGAGAATGAAGAATTCATCCCTAAATTAGCAGAAGATTACGAACTCGTCGATGATTATACGTGGTCTTTCACTTTGCGTGAAGGGGTTACTTTTCACAACGGCGACCCGCTAACATCAGAGGATGTGAAATACACATTGGAGCGAGTGGCAACCGATGAGTCTCTTCAAGAACATTCTCTCTACAACGTCATTGAAGAAGTTGAAGTGATCGACGAGCTAAATTTCAACGTAATTACGGCTGAGCCAGAGCCGATTCTACTTAACCGACTTTCGAGAATTGGGTCTGGCATATTGCCAAGTGACTATATCGAAGAAAATGGTTGGGATCATTTCCTAGAGAACCCGGTCGGTACTGGAGAATTCCAATTCGTTGAGTGGGCCCGTGACGACCGTGTCGTGTTTGAAGCTTATGAAGATTATTGGGATGGCCAAAACGAAGAATGGGATACGTTAACATTCCGAATTATTCCAGAAAACTCAACGCGTGTCGCTGAACTTTTAACCGGTGGTGTTGATATTGCGGTAAACGTACCCCCTAGTGAATGGGAAAGAATAGAAGATGCAGACGGCGTATCGCTAATGTCAGAATCTTCCAACCGTGTACTCATGCTCATGCTTCGAAATACAGAAGGGTACCCAACTTCTGACCCGCTTGTCAGAGAAGCCATTGACCTTGCGATTGATAACGAAGCCATTATTGAAAGCATTTTAATGGATGCTGGAACCGCTACGAGAACGCGGGTGACACCAGGAAATAATGGGGCCAATGAGGACCTTTACGAAACGAATGTGTATGACATCGACCGAGCACTAGAACTCATGGCCGAAGCAGGTTATGAAGATGGGTTTGATATGACTCTCCACTCTCCAAGAGGACGCTACCTCCAAGACACTGAAGTCGCAGAACTTGTCGCTGGAATGCTTGCAGCGATTAACGTGAACGTGAACTTAGAATTTATGGAATGGAGCAACTTCGTTGATTTAAGACAGAGCGGTTCACACGATGACAGCTTCATGATTGGCTTTGGAAACTCAATGGCAGATGCTGATAACGCACTTGATCGCTACTACTCCACCGAGTCTGAAGGCGAACATGATTATGTGAACGCCGAAGTGGACGAACTACTTGACGCTGCTAGACAAAATATGGACTTAGATGAACGAGCAGAGCAACATCAGCGCGTGCAAGAAATCATTGCTGAAGATCGCCTGATATTTACCTTCATCAAGAGTCCATAAACGTTGGTGTGAACGATCGACTAAATTACACCCCAACGTTTGATGAGATGTTCTACGTAGATACGATTACACGAAACTAAAATTGCCTGACCGAAGAAGAGCACAAGGGTGTGTGTATTCCCTTGTGCTTCATTTACTACATACTAAAAGAGGTGAAGCCGATGACACGGTATTTATTTTGGAGGATCCTGCAGATCATTCCTGTTCTGTTCATCATCTCTTTCATTGTATTCTTTCTCGTCTATGTAGCTGGAGATCCAGTTTCGTTGATGCTACCAGAAGATGCAACTGAAGAAGATCGACAAGTACTCCGAGAAGCATTAGGCTGGATCAACCGTTTATCGTTCAGTACGGAAACTACGTGTGGGGCATGTTACAAGGAGACTTCGGGACGTCTTACCACTACGGTGGCGATGCCATGAGCATCGTTCTTGAGCGACTTCCCGCAACATTCGAGCTCGCACTCGCAGCCATCGCTTTTGCCATTATCATTGCCATCCCGCTCGGTGTTTGGTCTGCTACCGTTAAAAACTCCCCGATTGACCTTGTTGCAACAGGAATTGCTGCACTCGGTAAAGCGATGCCAAACTTCTGGCTAGGCATTATGCTCATTCTTTTCTTTTCCGTCACTCTCGGTGTGTTGCCAGTGTCAGGTCGGGATTCAATGAGCCATTTGATCTTGCCTGCGATCACGCTTGGAACCGGAATATTCGCAGAGATGACTCGTCTTATTCGTTCGAGCATGTTAGACACGCTTAACCAAGACTATATTCGAACAGCCAAAAGCAAAGGTCTGAAAAATCGAGTCGTTATTTTCAAACATGCATTTAAAAATACGCTTATTCCTGTCATTACGATCACGTTTTTACAAACGTCTACGCTTGTAGGTGGTACGCTCATTACTGAAACCGTATTTGCTTGGCCAGGCATCGGACAACTCATTATTCAAGCTGTCAACACGCGTGACATGGCGATCGTCCAAGCGAGTGTGTTCATTATTGCACTCATTGTTATTCTCATGAACTTAGTAGCAGATATTCTTTATCGACTGTTTGATCCGCGTGTGAAATATGACTAGACATGAAGGAGGTGTCCACGAATGCAAACATCAGAAGCAACAAACCAAATAGATAAAAAACCGACAAGCGGATTTTCAAAATCATTTAAACGATGGAAATTCCTTCTCTTTAAAAGCAAGACCGGTACCGTGGGCGTGTTCACGCTACTGATTATTACGCTCATTGCACTACTCGCCCCCCTTCTATCTCCACACGCGCCAGACGCTGTGAATGCCGTCGATCGGCTCCAACCTCCGGTCTGGCTTGAAGGCGGGACGATGACTTATATTCTCGGTACCGACCACCTTGGACGAGATATTCTTACACGGTTATTTTATGGAGCTCAAGTGTCTTTACTCGTTGGCATTAGTTCTGTTGTTGTTGCAGGATTTATCGGCGTAACGGTTGGTTTAATCGCTGGCTACTACGGTGGATTCATTGACAATGTGTTTATGAGAATTGTTGATTCATTTTTATCCATTCCTAATATTCTATTTGCCCTCGTCATCTTGAGTATATTTAGTCCAGGCATGTTGACATTGATCGTTGTACTCGGCGTCACAAACTGGGTGAATTATGCAAGACTGATTCGTGGTGAAGTCTTAACATTAAAAGAGAGAGAATTTATAAAAGCTGCAACTTCCATTGGGGTGCGAAAAGGGAAAATTATCGTCCGACACCTTTTACCGAATGTGATGTCTTCGTTTATCGTCATATCAACACTTACGGTGGCGACAACGATCATACTCGAAACATCCCTTAGCTTCCTCGGTTTGGGCATTCAACCACCACAAGTATCATGGGGCGGCATTTTAGCAGATGGTAGAGACTATCTTGCGACGAGCTGGTGGCTTGCGACTTTCCCTGGCATTGCCATCACCATTACTGTCCTTGCTGTCATCTTCGTAGGAGATTGGCTTCGAGACGTATTGGACCCTCGATCAGTAGCAAAAAGGTAGGAAAGAAAGGTGATAGAAATGGAACAACAGCCCTTACTTACAGTCCAAGATTTGCGTACTCATTTTCATACCGAAAACGGTATCGTTCCTTCTGTTGATGGGGTTTCCTTTACGATTAAACAAGGAGAGACCGTTGCACTCGTCGGTGAATCTGGCTCTGGGAAAAGCGTTACATCACTGTCCATTATGAAATTGATTGAAGACCCTGGTGAAATTGCCGGAGGGAAGATTGAATTTGAAGGCACTGACCTCGTGAAAGAATCTGAAAGAAAAATGCGGCGAATTCGCGGCAACGACATCGCAATGATCTTTCAAGAACCACTTACTTCATTAAACCCTGTTTTTAAAATCGGCAATCAACTTTCTGAAATGCTCATCTTGCATAAAAAGATGTCCAAAAGTGAAGCAAAAGAAAAAGCGATTGAAATGCTCGAGCGTGTGGAAATTCCTCGTGCTCGTGACATTTACAATTCTTATCCACATTCACTGAGCGGCGGAATGCGCCAACGAGTGATGATTGCGATGGCACTCTCTTGTGATCCAAAGCTATTAATTGCCGATGAACCGACAACGGCTCTTGATGTGACCATTCAGTCACAAATCTTGCAGCTCATGAGAGAAGTGACAAATAACTTCGGTACGTCGATCCTTTTTATTACGCATGACCTCGGGGTCGTTGCGGAAATGGTTGATAAAGTGGTCGTCATGTATGCTGGTCAAGTCGTTGAAATGGCTGATGTGTACAGCATTTTTGCGAAGCCAAAGCACCCGTATACGAAAGGGCTGCTTGATAGCACCCCGAAAATACATGAAGAAAAAGATGAGCTCGAATCCATCGCAGGTGTCGTGCCGAATCCGTTAGAAATGCCGACGGGTTGTCGTTTTGCTCCCCGCTGTCCGCAAGTGATGGACATTTGCACTCAAAAAGAACCCCATCTGCTCGACGAAGAAGACGGGCAAGTACGTTGCTGGTTATTTGCGGAGGAAAGTGAGGGGGTTGCCAATGCCTAACGCAGAAGACAAAATCTTAGAAGTGAACAACTTGAAGAAATATTTCACCATTAAGAAAGGACTGTTCGGGCAAAAGAGCGAGCAATTAAAAGCGGTTGACGACATAAGCTTTTTCGTGAATCGCGGGGAAACACTTGGCATTGTTGGAGAATCAGGTTGTGGGAAATCAACAACAGGCAACGCGATCATGCGTCTACTCACCCCAACGTCTGGTGAAATCTTCTTCGATGGTGAAGATTTTAGTAAGCTTTCATCAAAGGCGTTACGTGAAAAGCGAAAAGATATGCAAATGATCTTTCAAGACCCGTTCTCGTCGCTTAATCCACGTATGAAAGTTTTTGACATCATTGCAGAACCATTACGTACTCATCACTCGTATTCAGCGAAACAATTAAAATCCGAAGTGCTTGATTTAATGGAAAAAGTCGGACTAAGTGAAGCGCAAGCGTATCGCTTTCCCCACGAGTTCAGTGGCGGTCAGAGACAACGAATCGGTATTGCTCGTGCCATTGCTTTAAAGCCGAAGATTATCGTTTGTGACGAGCCCGTCTCCGCACTTGATGTATCCATTCAAGCACAAATCTTAAATCTTTTAAAAAAGCTGCAAAAAGACATGGACTTAACGTTTGTATTTATCGCACACGGACTGCCTGCAGTTAAACATTTCAGCGACCGTGTCGCTGTGATGTACCTTGGAAAAATTGTAGAGATGACGACAAAGAAACAGCTGTTTGATCAGCCGATGCATCCGTACACAATCGGACTGCTAGAAGCCGTCCCTATCGCTGACCCAACGAGAAGAAAGAAACACGAACGGCCAGAAATTAAAGGGATATCCCAAGTCCAATCAACCTTCCAACTGGTTGCAGATTCCATACTCGCTGTCCTATGGCCGCGGAGAAATGTAAAGTCGAGATTCCAGAATTTGAAGAAAAAGAAGCTGGGCATTATGTCGCTTGTCACTTTCCCGTCCGAAACAAAGACTAGGAGGCTCATAATATGAAAGAAGTGTATCAGTATATCGACGATCATCGTGAGGAGTACATTGAATGGTTACGCGATTTATGTAGGCAACCGAGCGTCGCTGCCCAAAACCGTGGGATGGAGACGACCGCTACTATGGTTGAAGATTACTTACGAAAGAAGACAGGTGCCGTATCAGAACAATTGGAGACGAGTGGCTTTCCCGTCGTTTTTGGTGAACTAGACACCGGTGCAGAAAAGACGCTCTCTTTCTACAATCATTACGACGTCCAACCAGAAGACCCCATTGAGTTGTGGGAAAGTGATCCTTTCTCTGCAGATATTCGCGATGGCAAAATGTATGCACGAGGGGTCGCTGACAACAAAGGAAATTTGATGGCGAGAATTTGTGCGGTACATGCCTACACGAACGTGTATGGCAAACCGCCTGTGAATGTGAAATTCATCTTTGAAGGTGAGGAAGAAATCGGGAGTGTTCATCTCGAAGAATTCGCGGATCGTTATCCGGACAAACTTGCGTCCGATGGTTGCATTTGGGAATTCGGCTACAAAAATCCGAACGGGCAGTTGCAAGTCTCTCTAGGTGTGAAAGGGATGCTCTACGTAGAACTAGAAGCAACAGGGGCAAACACCGATTTACATTCGGCAAATGCCGCAGTTATCGAGAACCCAGCATGGAAATTAATATGGGCATTAAGCACGTTGAAAAATGCGCAAGAAGAAATCCTCATTGATGGTTTTTACGACCGTGTGCATGCACCAACACCGATTGAAAAGAAAATTCTCGAAGACATGAACTATGAAGAAGATGCTACCCTCTCCGCTCTTGACCTTGACGGCTTCTTGCTAGGCTTATCTGGTATGAGTTTGAAAGAAAAGTTGTTATTCCAACCGACATGTACAATCTGTGGTATCGAGTCAGGGTATACCGGGGAAGGCTCAAAAACGGTTCTTCCGTCTAAAGCAAAAGTAAAGCTAGATTTTCGACTCGTTGGTGACCAAGATCCGAATGAAATTCTTGATTTGCTGAAGAATCATTTGAATAAAAATGGGTTTTCTGACATCAACGTGACGAAATTATCCGGATGCCACCCTGCGAAGACGGATCCGAGTGACCCACTCGTCTCAACGATCGTAAACAATGTCGAACGAGTATACAGTGAAAAACCCGTCGTTCTTCGCAACACACCAGGCACCGGTCCAATGTATGACATCTGTCAAAAACAAGGAATTCCAGCAGTGTCACTCGGCGTTGGCAATGAAAACTCAAGAAATCATGCACCAAACGAGAACATTGCCATCCAAGACTACATTGATGGCATTAAGATGATGGCAACCATTGTGCATGAATTCGCAAACGATCCGGAGGAATAACATGACTACACGTACACGCGCAGAAGCAATAAAACGAGAACTCATCACGTGGCGAAGACAGTTCCATCAACATCCAGAGCTTGGTTTTGAAGAGTTTGAGACGCGCAATTATGTAGAGAAGCAGCTACAATCGTTTGGATTGAGCGCGACGCGACTTGCAAAGACGGGGCTCACTGTATTCATTCCAGGAAAGTCAAACGGCCCGACCGTCGGCTTGCGCGCAGACATGGACGCACTTCCGATGCAAGAAGCCAATGAGCAGTTGGACTATCGCTCTAAGCATGATGGCATCGCCCATATGTGCGGTCATGATGCGCATACAGCAATGTTGCTCGGGGCCGCGAAACTTCTCGCAGACGAGCCACCTGAACGCGGAAATGTAAAGTTGCTATTTCAACCTGCAGAAGAAGGGTTACGTGGGGCAGAGCGCATGATTCAAGACGGGGCACTCGACAACCCGAAAGTTGAAGCGATTGCCGGTACACACGTGTATGCCAAAAATGAGATTGGTACGGCATCGGTTACAAAAGGACTTAGCTCCGGAGCTGTCGATGTATTTTCTGTAAAGATTATTGGTAAGGGTGGACACGCCGCCCACCCTTACCTTGCAACGGACCCAATCACGATAACGGCAGAGGTCATCTCTTCGCTACAACAAATTGTTAGCCGGCATGTCGACCCATTGTCCTCTGCTGTCTTGTCAATTACCCGTATTCACGGAGGCTCTGCAGACAACGTCATTCCGAACGAAGTCGTCTTTGGTGGTACCGTGCGAACGTTAGAACCTTCCGCCCGTGACCTCGTTGAGTCGGAAATGCACAGAATTGTTAAAGGAATCACCGAAGCATTTGACGCGCAATATGAGATGGATTACCGACGCGGGTTTCCTTCCGTATACAACGACCCACAGCTCATCCCGGTCCTTGAACAATCGGTCGAGAATGTGCTCGGTTCTGGAGCGCTTCATTACGGAAAACCGTCCATGGGCGGAGAAGATTTCTCATATTATACCGAGCAAATTCCAGGCACGATGTTTCGCCTCGGTGTTGGCAACAAAAGCAAAAACATTGATGCTTCTCTTCATTCCCCCGATTTCAATATCGACGAGGATGCCTTGCCACTCGGCAGTGCCCTGCTCACTGAATGGGCGTATCGTTATTTAGCTGCCCATTAAACGTGCGTAATGGTGGAAGGATCATGCTTTCGCATCTAGCTAGGTAATCCATGCTAGCGAGAACTCAAAACATCCAAGCATACGAAGAAGTTTGAGTGTGCAACCTCTCTCTACAGCGGTTGAATTGGTGTTTGCTCACACAAACGGCGATTTGCTTATCGTGTGGGATTTTTTAGGAGATTGGCAATCTAGATCACTCCCGGAACGATCTAGATCGCGTTAAAACGATGGTTTATTCCAGATACTTTGCGATCTATATAGAATGAACTTAACATTTTCCTAATTGCGCAGTTTGTTGTTGCCTTCCACTGCAGGAGGATGCTTGCACTCCGGAGTACAAGGGCAACATCGGTGGCTAAAAGACAGCCACCGTGTTTTCTTTACACTCCACAGCATAAGGGCAACATCGGTGGTCAAAAGACGCCCACCGTGTTTTCTTGACACTCCAGAGTACAAGGGCAACATCGGTACACGTTTCTGCCTCCTGGCTACGGTGTGTGGAAAGAAGTCCAAATGCCCCATATATTCATTAATGTGACACTTGAGAAAGAAAAATCATGATTTTAAACGTGAATGCGCACATAAACGGTGTCAACTGTCACAAATCGTGCGATTTGTGACAGTTGCGTGCCGAAAGTGCCCGGTTTGAGGGCTGGATTGTCACATACGTGACCGGCAATCACATGCTTGTGCCAAGTAGTGAGCCTCGGTCACGACTTTTTACCCTTCGGCAAACGTTTTTCGTGTTGCCCGCAACCCTTGCAGTGACGAACAACGATCGGCAACGAAGTTGTCGAAGTGCAACGAGATGAATTTCAACAGACAATATGCAAGCACTCACCCGCAAAGACCCTTCTCGGTCATCCGATTCAGTGAATTTCTTTCGTTCAACTTATATAGATCGTTTTCATGATGATCTAGATCGTTTTTTCACAGTTTTAAGCACCTGCGGTGGCGATGGCTGCTCATTTCTGGGAATTTATAGGAGAATCATGATCTAGATCGTGCTAAAAACAACTAAGTACTGTTAAAATATGCTGGATTACAGAATTTCTCACGATTTTGGACCCACTCATCGTGAGTGAGGCAAAGTGTGTAAGTGTTTGAGAGAATAGTCCAAGTCTTTGGAAATAGATTGTCGGTTATTCTCATTAAAGTGCTTGATCTGTTTTCATAAACGCCTGTTTGGAATTAGACGGCCATCGATTGGGAACAAAGCGCAGCCAAACCGGGCACGGGTGGGTGATTAGGTTCGCAATCAAGGCACTTTGGAAACAGCTAAAAAAACAGTTATAAGATTCCCTCATATCCCCGATTATCATCTATAGATAGAAAACAAACGTTTTACAAAATGGTATTGTTAAACCCGAGAGAACTTCAACTGGTTTTGCCTCCCTTAGAAAGACAGTCCCATTCAGAAAAATTTAACGTTTATCACACGTCCATTTCCCTCACTCTGGACGCCCCACCCTACTACCTTCACCATCTACTTGCCTTTCTCCGCTCCAAAACTCACGACATCAACTAGCTCTGTAATATAATTAGGTTTGGATTCTTCTAATCTCACTTCACTGAACACTTCTCCGACTCCTGGACAGAAATAGGTTCTGCCTACTTCAACATGTGTATCGTTGGACTGTACTTGGGCAACACACTTTTCGTAGTTTTGGTTTTTTATGTTCACTTCATAAAAATGTTTGTCTACTTCAAATGTAAAAAATTCATCTTCCCATGGTTCAGACTTAAGTAACGTGTGCGGAGCATCCTTTTCGGACCTTAATGTTCGCTTGCCTTGCAGCGAGTCTTTCGTCAATTCATACTGTCCGCGACTCGTCATTTCTTGATTCACAGATTGTGTAATTGTATAATGCATACTTGTTGTCGGCTCGATTTTACGTTCTTTCAACGTTCGATCATTGGACCCTTCATAGTGCATTTCATATTTTAATGTAACCGCATCGGTCGGTAAATACATCGAAAAGTTGAGCTGTTCAAAATCAATCACATCTCTTTCTGTCACACGAACCGCTTGTGAGGAAAAAGAACAGCTCGTAAGTATGAGTAAGACAAACAAAAAACTGAATCTCTTCAAATGATCCACTCCTCTACTCTCTTCTATTCAGGTAAAGAAGGAATCATGACTTTAACATTCAAAAGGGGTACGGATAATGATTACCGTTATTGGCAGTGTGAATATGGATTTGATTACGTCTACAAAGCAACAACCCGCAATTGGCGAGACCGTTCTAGGCGAACGGTTCGCCACCTCTCCTGGCGGAAAAGGGGCCAATCAAGCAACAGCCGTTGCACGACTTGGCGAACACGTTCAACTCGTCGCACGCATCGGCAAAGATGAGTTCGGCCGCGCTTTATATGAACAATTGCATCAAGAATTTGTAAACGTGGACAACGTTCGTGCTGTTGAAGAACATACAGGCATCGCGTCGATTACCGTCCAAAACAATGACAATTCGATCATTGTCGCCCCAGGAGCGAATTTTACTTGGGCGGCAACTGACGCTGAAGCTTATCGAAGTGTGATTAAAAACGCTACGACTCTCCTTCTTCAGCTTGAAGTTCCTCTCCCTTTCGTTGAAGAAGTCGTACGTGTTGCTTGGGAAGAAAAGACGACGACGATTTTAAACCCTGCCCCAGCACAACGACTGTCCGAAAAGATGATTGATTGTGTTGATTATTTAACGCCAAATGAGTTGGAATGCAAAGCGTTGTTTGATCTAACGGCTGAGGAAGCTGTTGAAAAATACCCGAATAAACTCATCGTCACAAAGGGAAAAGATGGGGCAATGTATCACGATGGAAACGAACGGATTATCGTGTCTAGCTTCCGAACAAACGGGGTGGATAGTACGGGTGCAGGTGATACGTTTAATGGTGCCTTTGCTGTTGCACTAAACACTGAACAGACATTACGAGAGTGTATCGCGTTTGCGAACGCTGCCGCCTCGTTATCGATTGAAAAGACCGGAGCGCAAGCAGGAATGCCAACAGCCACGCAGGTTTGGGAGCGACTAGGCACAAAGTAATGTCACTTTGTGTCATATTTTGACTAAAATTGGAATATTATTGTAATCCGTATGTCATGAAACCGACATTCTTTCGCAATCTATCTTCCTTATGATGAGGGTGTTGCTTATTTACCTCGTCACGGAAATACATAGAAAAAGGATGTTTAATTCATGCGTTATACTCGTCTAACAAAATTTGTCGTTACGACTAGCTTTGCTGCTAGTTTGTTCGCTTTTTCACCTTCTATGTTCACTGAAACGGCTTCTGCTTCTGCTCCTGCAGGAGACACGGCAGCCGTTGAAACTGTAGCTGTGGAAGCGAGCGCTACAGGCATTGTCCAAATTGGAGATCGTGGACAATCAGTAGTAGACCTTCAGTCTGCTTTACAAGACTCCGGTCATTCTCACGTAAACGCCGATGGTATTTTTGGACCGATTACTGAAGAAGCGGTTCGGAGCTTCCAACAAGCACAAGGTCTTTCTGTCGACGGCATTGCAGGGCCAAATACGTTCCAAGCGCTGACAGGTCGTTCAGAAGTGAAAAGTGTGTCAACGGAAACGTCTACTTCAACCGAATCGAGTACATCAGGTGTCATTGGCACGGCACAAGGGTTAATAGGAACTCCATACTCTTGGGGCGGAACGACGCCAGCTGGATTTGATTGTAGTGGGTTTTTAAACTACGTATTCGCGCAAAACGGTCAATCATTACCTAGAACAACACAAGCGATCTATGACGCAGGCACGCCAGTGTCCGCTCCAGCTGTTGGAGACCTCGTGTTTTTCCAAGGAACGTATAACACGTCTAACACGGCAACACATGCCGGTATCTACATTGGCGGCAACGAATTTATTCACGCAAGCTCTAGCGGAGTTCGTATAGACAACTTGAGTAGTAACTACTACCAAACCATTTCTTAGGTTATCGCTCAATGTAATATAAACCGCTGAAGCCAAATGGCTTCAGCGGTTTATTTCTTCCAATGCAAAGTATTGATAAGCATACGCTCGCTCGTAGAGGGTGACGATTTCCTTTTTATCTGGAACTCTCGGGTTATTGCCTGGACTGCCACTCAATAGCGCTTCTTCTGCCATCCTCTCCCTCACTCCCATGTAATCTTCTTCAGAAATTCCGTATGATTGAAAATTTCCGATATTTAAATCTTGGCATAACCGCAACAGATCTTTCACGAGTGCTTTCGCCCCATCTGTTTGGGATAGGCTGTTTCTTTCTGGACTAACCTTACAGGCAAGCTCATATAGTCGTTGTTCACACGCTGGCATCGTATATTCTACTACAACTGGAAGTAACATCGCATTTGAAATGCCGTGAGGAACATGGAATTTCGCGCCAATCGGTCTAGACATGCCGTGCACAAGACAAAGAGAAGCGTTGGAGAATGCCATACCTGCAAGCATCGCTGCATACATCACCTGATGGCGCGCTTCATAACGGTCGCCGTGGTGATAGACGTCCCGAAGGTTATCTAACAAAAGCGATAATGCATTTACGGCTAGTTGATCAGTAAACGGATGGGCATCTTTTGATAAATAGGCTTCAAGTGCATGCGTAACTGAATCAATACCCACTGCTGCTGTAATCTCTGGAGAGGTCGTGAGCGTTAGGCGCGGATCGACGATCGCAACTTCTGGCATAAATGCCGGTTGCTTAATCATCATTTTCATTTCATCGGAAACATCGGTAATGACCGTAGCATCGGTCACTTCCGAACCTGTTCCCCCAGTCGTAGGAACAGCAATCAAAGGAAGTCCAGGCTCTACAGCCATTTTCGCTTGATTCATATAGTCACGAATTTGACCACCGTTCGTATGCACAACAGCTGCAGCTTTCGCCGTATCAATGCAACTGCCCCCACCAACCGCAACGATATGGTCACACTGTTGCTGTCGAATAAGTTGTAAGGCATCTGTCACATACGTATCTTTAGGCTCACCAACAATCCCAAGATACACAACCGAGTCTACGTTTTGATCGTATAATAATTCTGAAACTTCAGCGACGACACCTAACTCTCTCATGACTTCATCACTAATGATCAATGCGCGATTTCCTAGTTTCTTAGATAAAAGCCCTACTTGTTGTAACGAGTCCTGGCCATACACAAGTTCCTTTGGAAACTGCATCGTGTGCATACTTTTCCTCCTCACTACTTTGTAAAGCGCTTTCAATTATTAATTGTTTGAAAAATCAATATTTTAACATTGTAGCATATCCCTAAATAAAATCAAGCCACTTCGCTAGTGTTGTAGCAAAGTGACTTCTTTTTTAACGAACAGAACCACCGTCAATCACAAGTTCATCTCCGGTCACAAACCGTGACTCATCAGAAGCAAAATATAGTGCACCATAAGCAATATCTCGGGCTTCCCCGTAGTAAGGTGGAAGAGGAACAACGTCTTTATTCCGTTCAGCGATCGTTTTTTGGCGCTCTCCCATAATCGGTGTTTTTATAGGACCTGGGAAAATCGCATTCACACGAATCTGATCTTTGGCAAAGTGGTTGGCGGCGTGTGTCGTTAGCGCACGGACAGCTCCTTTTGAAGCACTGTACGCTGTCCCGTTTCCAGCAGCTGCACCACTGCCGGTCAATGCCGCCACTGAAACGATGTTAATGATTGACCCTTTTCCTAATTGTTGCATATGTGGAATCGTCTGCTGCATCCCGAGAAATACACTCGTCGCATTCGTATCCATTACGTTATGCCACACGTCTAGCTCTGTGTCCAACAGCTTATCCGGGCGATGAATACCGGCATTGTTGACCAAAATATCGATTTGATGATACGTATTAAGCGCATACTGCACCGCGTGTGCCCACGCTTCTTTTTTTGTCACATCTAACGTGGACCGTGTGACGGACAATCCTTCGCTTTGCAAATTGTCTACTTCCTGTTTCAGTAGCTGCTCGTCAATATCGGCTAGAACAACATTTGCCCCTTCTTCTGCAAACAATCTGGCAGTCCCTAGCCCGATGCCGCTCGCTGCTCCCGTAACGATGGCGGCTAGCCCTTCCAATCTCGACATGTTCGGATCCCTCCGTTATTCGTTATACGCTTCGTTTCCTAATAGAATTGCCCCTCTTGCCCCCGACTCTCCTTTTAATCCAGGGGAAACGATAAACGACGCCACCGAAGGAATATCCACATACCCTCCTAAATGCCGAAGAAACGCTTGACGAACCTTCGGCATAATTTCCGGTTGGTTCATCACGCCGCCACCGATGATAATCTTTTCTGGCATGAGCATGAACGTGTATTGCGCGAGCGCTTGTCCGAGGTAATCACTTTGTAATGACCACACATCTGCTCTTTCGGACAAGTCCGACCCTTTTTTCCCCCATCTCGCTTCAATTGCAGGGCCAGAAGCCATACCTTCAAGACAATCTTTATGGTAAGGACAAATCCCCTCAAAATTATCTTCAACGTTTCTCTTCACTTGAATATGTCCCATTTCAGGGTGAGAAAACCCTTGCATAACGTTTCCGTTCATAATCGCTCCTGCACCAATTCCGGTCCCTACCGTGATGTATAGACAACTATCTAACCCTTTGGCTGCTCCTTCTTGATGCTCAGCGTAGGCGGCTGCGTTCACATCTGTAGTGATCTTGACCGGAATGTTCAATTCATCAGCAAACACTCGATAGAGCGACACTCCAATCCATGGAATTTTTGGTGTATTTCCGATCACACCGTAATTGTCGTCTTGAAGATGTACGGGCCCAAATGAACCAATTCCGAGCGCATCAATCTGTTGCTCTTTGAAAAATTGAACGAGTTGTGGAAGTGTCTCCTCCGGTGTTTTTGTCGGATATGTCTCCCGTGCAACAATCTGACCTTTTGCGTCTGCCACCGCACAGACCATCTTCGTTCCTCCTGCTTCTAACCCACCAATACGAACCATTCACATCACTCTCCGCCGTCGTGTTCCTTGAGTTTTAATATATCAAACAGAGATTCCAAGAACAACTCGGACGTTTTCTATTAGGCAATTGCCAAACAAATATGATAGTTTCTACATAGATTGTTAAACAGAGGAGTGACCAACTCATGAATGAACCAATATTTTTTACACCTGTATTTAAATACCGTGTTTGGGGAGGAAACAACTTGCAGTCTTTCGGGTATACGCTCCCTTATGAACGCACAGGGGAGTGCTGGGGAATTTCCGCGCACCGAAATGGAGAGAGCATCGTCAAGGGAGGGCGGTATGACAACGTGACACTTCGCGATTTATACCGAGATGAACCTGCCTTATTTGGTGAATCCTTAACGAGCGAGGAGTTCCCACTGCTCGTTAAACTCTTAGATGCTACAGATGATCTGTCTGTGCAAGTTCACCCGAATGATGATGAAGCAAAACAACTCGAAAACGATGAAGCCTACGGAAAAACAGAATGCTGGTACGTCGTCGATGCTCGTCCTGGTTCAGAACTTATCCTCGGTCATCACGCCGAAACAACGGAAGAATTTCAGAAGAAAGTTGCTGAAGAAGACTGGCATGGTTTATTGAAAAAAGTGCCTGTTCAAAAAGGAGACTTCGTCTACGTTCCGAGCGGCACGATTCACGCCATCGGCAAGGGGATTATCATTCTCGAGACACAGCAAAGTTCCGACACGACGTACCGTGTGTATGACTTTGACCGAGTTGAATCCGATGGCAAGAAACGCGAATTACATTTAGACAAAGCCATTCAAGTAACGAACACACCCGATAAACAAGCGATAGGCCGAGATAACACGACCATTTCTGCATCTGCTGGAGGCATTATCAACCGACTTGTCCAAGCGCCATCCTTCTCCGTTTACGAATTATCGGTCAGAGGAGAATTTCAATTTGAACGCCCAGGATCTTATCTGCTCGCAACGGTCGTCCAGGGGGAAGGAACGTGTCACACGAATCAACAAGCATTTTCTCTTGCGGCTGGTGACCACTTTCTTCTACCGAATGATTTGAGAAATATTGTGATGGACGGGGATATGACGATCATTTGTAGCCATCCAAACTAAGGAGCGACACTATGACTTCAAGACAAGTGGCCATTGTTCTCTATCTATTCGTCCAGAACGGCCCTGTATCCATTCAGGCAATTGCCGAGACGATCAATTGCTCGGATAAAACCGTCCGTAATGAGTGGTCGGCTATCGATGAATATTTTCAATCGCATCAGCTCGGACGCGTCGTTAGAAAACAGAGTAAGGGCGTGTACCTCGATCAAACCGATGAAGAAGCCGATCGCTTACGAGAGTTACTCTCATCTGAACGAGCCCCTAAGCAAACAAACCGTCACGATGAACTTGCGAGAATGTTAGTATCAACGCGTGATTCGCTGACCGTTACACAACTTGCCGACCATTTTTATGTGAGCCGCTCCGTTATTCGTGAAGATTTAACAGGTGTTGCCGTTCAAATGCAGAAGTTCGGCATCGGGTTGGAACGAAAACCGAATGTCGGCATTGTCATCACCGGTGAAGAAAAAGATCACCGCTCCTTTCTTGCCGAGCTGTTCCATCGATCATTTCAGGCTTCGGGCCAGATTCGAGACTGGTTCTCCCCATTTGACTGGGCCGCTGTCGAACGAGTCATTCGGTCTATTGAGAAAGAGCGGAATTGGACGCTCACCTACCGAGCCAGAACTTCGATCATCGTTCATATTCTTTTATCAGAGAAACGAATGAAACAGAAATTCTTCATAATGATGGGTAAACATGACAATTGTTACCCCGATTACATGAACGACCTTATCCACCAGTTAGAATCTTTATTCAACATTCGGTGGAAAAGTGCCGAGAAGCGCTATTTGTTTTACCATTTCCAAAGTGCTCGTATTGAATTGAATGAGTCTTCTTCAGAGCACAGCTTTCTAACACTCACTTTGAGTGATTCAACCTTACGATTTACAAACCAATTAATGGATGATGTAACCGAACGAACCGGGTATCCATTCAGAAATGACCAGAATCTATTTCGTTCTCTTGCACTCCACTTAGAAGGAAGCTTAATCCGCATTCAGCAAAATTTCCGTATGCACAATCCGCTAGTGTTTGATGTGCGTAAACAATACCCGTATTTGTTTGAGATGATCTTGCAATCGCTAGAACGATTAGACCTGTCCCTCAATTGGCATCATGATGAAGTCGCGTATTTAACGATTCATTTCCAAGTTGCGCTTGAGCACTTGGACGATCGGGTTGAAGACCCTGTGCGTATCACGATTGTATGTCCAGAGGGTCGCGGCATGAGCAAACTATTAGAAGCAAAAATTAAACAGTTAAATCATTCTGTCACCATTGTTTCAACATATTCAGAGCCAGAGCACATCCGGTACGCGGAAGTCGACCTGATTGTCTCAACCGTACCGATAAACTCTGCTGAAAAACCTGTCATTGTCGTATCTCCATTTTTAAAAGCTCATGAGCATGACATGCTAACTCAGGCAATCGTCAACACGCAAAAGCCGAAGTGTCTGCACTCAAAACGTTGTTAGGCAGTGCCGATAATATCCATTTTTTATCTTCCACTCATCGTTTTCAAGTAATAGAAGACCTTGTACAACCACTCATAGACACGGACAGAGTTAATACCGTTTACATGGAGAGTACATTCGCTCGAGAACAGCGGTCGTCTACATATATCGGCGGCGGCATCGCCATCCCTCACGGAAGTCCCGATCACGTGTTTACACCTACTGTGAAAATGGGCATCTTACCCGAACCCATTGATTGGGACGGCAACCAAGTCCGTATCGTTCTCTTGATCGCCGCTGATCTTCAATACGGTGAAGACATGAAGCAGTTGTTCCGAGAGATCTCGCAATTGAGTGACCACCCTGACCGTATTCACCGATTTACCGTCATGACAAATGCTTCTTCCATTTTTGAATTACTTTAATAGTTTCCGTAAGTGCACACCATTCCGGTAAAAAAACGCTTACATTCTCCCTCTTACGAAGTAGTATGATTGGAACAAGGAGGGAGAAAACATGAAGAAAATTGTTGCTGTAACGGCATGCCCCACTGGCATCGCCCACACATACATGGCGGCTGAGAACTTACAAAAAGCAGCCGCTGAGCTCGGCGTAGAAATTAAAGTTGAAACACAAGGCTCTGTCGGTGCGGAAAACGTGCTCACGTCTTCCGATATTCAAAATGCAGAAGGCGTTATCTTCGCAGCGGATAAAACGATTGAGAAAGACCGTTTTCAAGGCCTCCCCTACGTGGAAGTCGGTGTACAAGACGGTGTGCATCGACCGAAAGAACTTATCGAGCAAATTCTACAAGGTAATGCCAAGACAATCCAAACCGGTAATGGACAAGAAACAAAGAATGAAGACAAGCAACAAAACCCGATTTACCGCCACCTTATGAACGGTGTTTCATTTATGATTCCGTTTATCGTCGTCGGCGGGTTACTCATTGCCATATCCATCTCACTAGGTGGCGTGCCTACCGAAGATGGAATGGCTGTTCCAGAAGACTCCGTCTGGAGCATTATCGAAGCCATCGGAGCAAGTGCCTTTACGTTTATGGTTCCAATTCTTGCCGGTTTTATCGCAATGAGCATCGCCGACCGGCCTGGACTCGCGCCAGGAATGATCGGCGGTTTGCTTGCAGCTGACGGTTCCATCTACGGCAGTGAAGCAGAAGCAGGGTTTATCGGTGGGATTATTGCCGGTTTTCTCGCCGGCTATGTTGCCCTCTTAATTAAGAAGATTCCTGTACCTAAAGCGGTGCAGCCAGTAATGCCGATTATTTTTATCCCTGTTCTGTCCTCACTCATCGTCGGACTTCTCTTCGTCTTTGTCATCGGAGAGCCTGTTGCCTTCGTCTTTGATAGTTTGACCCAATGGCTAGAAGGATTAGAAGGAACGAATGCCATATTACTCGCCTTAATTCTTGGAGCAATGATTTCCTTTGACATGGGGGGGCCGGTCAATAAAGTTGCCTTTTTATTCGGTGCTGCGATGATTACCGAAGGAAACTTGGCCATTATGGGAGCTGTAGCAACTGCAATTGCAATCCCACCGATCGGACTCGGTCTCGCAACATTTATCAACCGCAAAAAATACGACCAGTCCGAGAGGGAAACTGGAAAAGCCTCATTTACGATGGGATTGTTCGGAATTACAGAAGGTGCAATTCCTTTCGCTGCGAGAGACCCATTTCGGGTCATTCCTACCATCATGATTGGTTCGATGGCCGGAGCAGCGATTGCAATGGCTGCTGATGTTGGCGGCAGCGTTGCCCACGGCGGTCCGATCGTCGGTGTGCTCGGTGCAATCGAAGGTGTGATTATGTTCTTTGTGGCAATATTGATCGGTTCTGTCATTACAGCTATACTTGTGAACCTCATAAAGAAAACCGTAACAGAGAACACCGGGTCAGCCCCTGCTGGGAGTGCGTCTAATGATCAAGCGAAGGAACAAATTGCACCTGCTCAGCCTTCGACGGTCTCTTTCGAAAAACTCACAGACCTGATCAACAAAGATTTAATTGTACCTACGCTCCAAAGCAACACACGCGATGGGATCATTGATGAACTCATCCACAAACTGCATGAAGAGGATGTCATTACTGACGTAGGAGCATTCAGACAAGTGATCCTTGATCGTGAAGCTGAAGGATCAACGGGGTTAGGCATGCAGATTGCGATCCCACACGGAAAGTCTGATCACGTAAAAGAACCTGCTGTTGCCTTTGGAATTCAACGAGACGGTGTCGATTGGAACAGTCTTGATGGTGAGCATGCAACACTCATCTTTATGATTGCTGTTCCAAAAGAAAGAGAAGGCGATGACCATCTTAAAATCCTGCAACTACTCTCACGAAAACTAATGGACGATGAATTCAGAGAAGACTTGTCCAAAGCAACATCAATGGACGACATCTACGAGCACTTAGATGAAATACGCTAAAAAAGAACAAGCCGAGGACTCACCTCGGCTTGTTCTTTTAGTTCCTATACTCATCTGACCAAGAATCCGTTGACCGTTCGAACCCTCGATTTATTCGCTTAAATCGTTCATCTGTATCCTTTTCGAACTGCTCATCGATTTGTTGAAAGCGACGGTCTGCTTCATCAATTCTCTTGTTCATTCCAGAGAACCGATGATTAAAATCACGTTCAAAAGTTTTTAACGAGCGTCTTAAATCATTAAAAAAAGTCATTGGAATGTCTCAGATAAACGCCCCCTTGATGCTAAACTATGCACGAACTCACCCCGAAGTGTACTGACGATTACTGTCGGAAAAATAGGTCTTAATGCTTAATTTGTGCGATTGATGCATCCATTTGCATTGTTTTATCGTATTTTCTTACAACTAGGTAATCTATGCCTGTCCAGGCAGTACCAAATTGGGAAGGATGACAAATATGGACCATTACCTTGAAATTAGCGGATCCATGTCACTTCACCCTCAAGACAATTACATGATTGGCTATTTGACATTGCAATATTTTGACATCGGAGCTGAAGAAATGATTACCATTGGCTCTTGTCAGTATTATTTGTTCAATGAAACGAGCATGTCTAAATTGCCTTCTAAAGGAATTTCTAAAGATGTTTCCTCAGTATTGAAGGTGTTGTCACAAATAGATGATGGGGTGAAGGAATGGGGAAACTTCGCAGTTGTAGAAGAAATGTATATCGAAACGAGCTTTGACAGCTTAACGATGAGAGAGTTATTTCTAAAAAAGATCGTCCACTACTTTCAATGGATGAACGTGAAGCATTTATACGTGACAGCAAAAGTTTTTTTTCGCAACTCGTCCTACGACTCTCAACATATGAATCACCTTTTGTCTCGCGACTTTTGTTTCGTTCGCTCACAAGGTGAGCCGCTCATTCTCCATCGCTATTCATCATAGGCGTGTTACAATCAAGGGGTATTGTAACGTTCGGGTAGGAAGGAGTGGGGCCGGTGTCCATTTTAATTTTTACGATTATTGGCGTACTCATTGGGGTGCTTTCTAGCCTGTTTGGTTTAGGTGGTGGACTCATTGTTGTACCGATTTTGTTTGCATTATTACCTGAATCAATCCCTGCATCTTACCTCATGCACACAGCCATCGGAACGTCTCTCGCGGTAATGATTATCAATTCCTTGAATTCAACACTTAATCATTCTCGTCAAAACAATGTTAAATGGCCGATTTTTCGGTTTTTCGTGTTGACGATCTCAATGGGGGCATTCGTTGGCGGTGTCATTGCCAGTTACGTGCCGAGTGACGGATTACGCTATGTATTTATCGCATTTCTTATTTATGTGATCATTTCAAACGTCGCAAAGCGGACGTTTACAAATGCCTTTACAGAACATGCTTTCACCTATCCGAAGAAATCCACCGGCGCCATTAGCGGCATCGTTATCGGTTTTGTTTCCACACTGTTAGGTATTGGTGGCAGCTTAATGACCATCCCCTACCTACGAAAGCGGGGGCTACGAATGCTACACGCCGTTGCACTCGCAACCCCGCTAGGTTTACCCATTGCCATTGTAGGTTCAATTACGTACCTCATTACAGGATTACAAGCTGAAGGCATGCCTGGCAGTACGATCGGCTTTATTTACTTGCCTGCGCTCCTCGGCTTCACGCTTGGTGGATTTGCAGGAGTTCCTTTAGGGAGAATCATCGCGCAAAAACTTCCAGATGGTCTATTCTCCAAAATATACTTACTTCTGTTAGTGCTCGTTGTCATGATGATGATTTTCGGATAAAAGCGTGCCTGCCGTTTTTTAGCAAGCACTGCTCGATATCAAACAGCTTCCACGACGATGGTAACCCCTTGCCCACCTCCGACGCAAAGGCTAGCTAACCCATGTGACTTCTTTTGCCGATGAAGCTCGTGAAGTAAAGAGACGACAATTCTTGCGCCCGAACAGCCTACAGGGTGGCCCAGTGCAACCGCTCCACCGTTGACGTTAATCTTCTCATCAGGAATTTTAAGCTCACGGTTCACAGCGATCACCTGTGCCGCAAACGCCTCGTTCAGTTCGAACAAATCAATGTCTTCTAAGCTCAATTTCGTTTTTTCCAATGCTCGCTTTGTCGCTGGTACAGGTCCAATTCCCATAATTGCTGGGTCGACAGCCGCACTGGCATACGACGTGATCTTCGCTAACGGAGTGAGTCCGTAACGCTCGACAGCTTCTTTAGACGCAAGCAGTGTTAGCGCCGCTCCATCATTCAAGCCTGAGGCGTTACCTGCAGTAACTGACCCTCCCTGTTTAAAAACCGGTGATAAGCTCGACAGCTTTTCGAGCGTCGTATCCCGAGGACCTTCATCTACGTGAAATGTGCGGGTTTCTTTTCTCTGTTGGACCGCGAGCGGAACAATCTCTTTTTCAAACTTGCCTGCTTGAATAGCAGCTAGCGCTTTATTCTGACTGTTTAGCGCAAACTCGTCTTGCTCTTCACGTGAAATCCGGTACTGGTCGACGAGATTCTCAGCAGTCACACCCATATGATAGTTTTCCATCGCACAGTGCAAGCCGTCGTATGTAAGCGCATCGACGAGCTTCGTGTCGCCCATTTTCTGACCATCTCTTGAACCAAATAACAGTCTTGGAACACGTGTCATGCTCTCCGTTCCGCCGGCTAACACGAGTCCCGCTTCTCCAACAGCAATTTGCGTCGCACCGAGCGTCAGCGCCCTCAGCCCAGAAGCACATTGTTTATCAATGGTCATTGCTGGCGTTTCCACACTCAGCCCCGAGCGCACACCGATTTGCCTTGCAGGGTTGCCCTTTAGGCCCGCTTTAAACACATTGCCAACAATTACTTCATCAACTGCATCATAAGGGATTCCTGTTGATTTTAGTATCGATTCTGCAACAGGCACAGCGATATCAACCGCTGATTGTCCTTTTAACGTTCCCAAAAATGTGGCAATAGCCGTTCTTTTTGCATCTACGATATACACGTCATTCATGATCATCACTCCTTATTTACTAATAAAGATATCGGAATTGATATAATTTTATCATAATATAAAAAGATCAGTTCAAAAATGTACGTAGCATACTTTTCTAGATACTCTTAACCTTTCTCGGATATCACCGTCCCATCAAAGCGATTATGTAGCTCACTGAAAAAATCGCTTCTCACACTCTAAGTTACTCGTGAACGCGAACGACCGAACTCGATCTATATAGAATGAACTTAAGATTTTCCTAATTGCGCAGTTTGTTGTTGCTTTCCACTGCAGGCGGATGCTTGCAGTCCGAACTATAAGTGCAACATCGGTTCACGTTTTTGTCTCCTGGCTA
>NZ_BAXB01000028.1 GCF_000698145.1 Geomicrobium sp. JCM 19039 | reverse complement strand
ACCTCAGCAGACAACCAAGCCGAACCTTGCGTCTGACCTGCGATACGGGTCAAGAGTGAATGGTGTACACGTATGCCATTAATCAAGGTGGTACCGCGGAACTCCTATTTCGTCCTTAAAACAGATGAAATAGGAGTTTTTTATGTAGAAATGGGATAGGAGTCGTGATGATGAAAAAAGGCAGATTGGTCGTAAAGATTGGAAGCAGTTCGTTAGCGAAGCGAAACGGCAGTATTGACCACAAATCATTAATCAATTACGCAAATGCGGTTAGCCACTTGCACGCATCAGGATACGAAGTCGTCCTCATATCTTCCGGTGCAGTTGCCGCAGGGTTTCAAAAAATCGGGTACCGCACAAGACCCATTACAACCGTAAAGAAACAAGCCGCTGCCGCTGTCGGGCAAGGTCTATTAATGGAAGCTTATGAGAAAGCCTTTAGTAAGAATACAATTGCGGTCGCCCAATTATTACTCACGAGAGAAAGCTTTGTTGTGGAAGAACAGTATGACAATGCGTATGCGACCCTTGAAGAATTACTACGGCGAGGAGTCGTGCCAATCATTAATGAAAATGACTCGATTGCAATAGAAGAATTAACGTTCGGCGATAACGATTGGTTATCAAGTCTTGTTGCTGGCTTGATTCGTGCAGACATGCTCATTCTTCTCACCGACGTGAACGGTGTGTACAACAAACACCCATCCAGCCCGGATGCCGTTCGCTATTCGACAATTACAGACGTTACCGATGACTTGTATGAACAAACCGCATCCACTCGTTCTACGCTTGGCACAGGAGGGATGCGCTCCAAACTCGAAGCCGCTAAGCGGGCGCAGCAACTCGGTATCCGGACGTTTATCGGGCAAGCAAGGGACACTCGCTCTCTTGAAGACGCTGTTCACTCAAACGGAGACGGCACGTACGTAGACGCCGGGCACACGCCGTGGACGAAAGGGAAGCAATGGGTCGGGCTTCACTCTCCTGTTGAAGGTGCAATCATGATTGATAACGGCGCGAAACAAGCCCTTCTTCACGACAAAAAAAAGTTTGCTAACCGTCGGCATCGTTGACGTAATTAAGACATTCCCTGAAGGAGCAGTTATTGACGTTTGTGACCAAGATGGTCATACAATCGGACGGGGAAGAAGTGCGGTTTCATCGGATCAAATTAAAACAACACATTATAATCAGTTGTGCATTCATAGAAATCACTGGGTATCTTACGTAAACGGAGGCGAATAATATGACAACCACAAAACAATTAGCATTACAAAGTAAAGCTGCGTCAAAGTCACTATCATCATTTACAGCTGCTGAGCGAAATGATGCGCTTCAAGCCATCGCCAATGTCTTACTCGACCATAAAGTTGACATACTCGCGGCCAATCAAGAAGATGTTGAACTGGCGAAAAAAAAATGATGTAAGCCGGGAGATGTTGGATCGCTTAACGTTAACAGAAGAACGTTTACAATCGATCTCACAAGGCTCGTGCACGTCAAAACGTTATCAGATCCGCTCAGTCAGCCTCCAAGCCGCTATGTTCGTGATGACGGCCTGGTTATAGAAAATCACCGGGTTCCTTTCGGTGTCATTGCGATGGTATATGAAGCCCGGCCAAACGTCACTGTAGATGCGGCTGGGTTGTGCTTAAAATCAGGAAATAGCGTCCTTTTACGCGGCAGTTCCTCGGCACAAAAAACGAACCGGGTACTCGTCAAATGTATGCAGGAAGGGTTGAAAAACGCTGGGCTACCAGCGGATGCAATTATCCTCGTCCCTCCTCATACACGTGAAAATGTGAAAGAGCTCGGCCAACTTCGTGGCATTGTCGATGTGATGATTCCAAGAGGAGGTGCCGCACTCATCCAAGCGGTTGTTCAAAACTCAACCGTCCCTGTATTGGAAACTGGAGAAGGAAATTGTCACCTTTTTATTGATCAATCAGCACGTGAAGACATGGCCATTTCCGTCGCAATTGATGCAAAAACTGACCGCCCATCGGTGTGCAATGCCATCGAAACGATCCTCGTTAACGAGGACTGGCTTTCTCGCCACGGAAAACAATTACTGCAAGCTTTGCTTTCCAAAGGGGTTACGATTTATGGAGACGAGGCCGTGCAACGATTAGATAACCGTGTAAAACAAGCGACCGAAGAAGATTGGGCAAAAGAATACTTGGACCGATTGTCGCCATTAAATGTGTGTCAAGTGTAGCAGAAGCAGCTCAGCATATTGAAAAGTACGGGACTAAGCATTCAGAAGCCATTATTTCTGAAGATGACGAGCACGTTGCGCAGTTTCGTCATTTGATCGACGCCGCTGCAGTCTATCACAATGCCTCTACTCGCTTCACTGACGGAGCTGAATTTGGATTTGGTGCAGAGATTGGCATTAGTACACAAAAATTACACGCCAGAGGTCCGCTTGGACTTGAAGCACTTACAGCGAATAAGTACTACATTACCGGTACAGGTCAAACGAAAGGGTCAGGTACACATGATGCACAATAAGCGCTTACTCTTTGTCGGGGCAGGGGCGATGGCTGAGGCGATCATCTCAGGCATTCGCCTAGCCGAACAACAACAATCTGACATTCGTGTGATCAATCGTAGTGATGAAACACGCCTGTCTTTACTTAATGAAAAATATAACATCGATAAAGGAATTGAAATGGATTTGGCCGTCGCTGAAGCTGACATGATTATTCTTGCTACGAAACCGAAAGATATGGCGTCAGCAATCGACCGAATTCAACCTTATGTGGAGCCAAGACATTTGATTATCTCTGTGCTAGCAGGCATTACAACGCAAACAATAACGAATCACCTCGGGAAAAACAACCCGATCATTCGAGCGATGCCTAATACTTCAGCGAATGTATTGCAGTCCGCTACAGCCGTTTGCAAAGGGGATTATGCCTCAGAATATGACCTGTCACTCGCAACCGCACTATTTGAAACGATTGGTTCCGTCATTCACGTTGAAGAAACTCAGATGGATGCAGTGACTGGAATTTCTGGCAGCGGCCCTGCTTACATGTATTACATGATGGAAGGTCTTCAACAAACCGCCCTCCAAAACGGATTAAACAAGGATGAAGCGAAAAAACTCATTGTCCAAACGGTTCTTGGTGCTGCGATGCGTTGGACGAAAACAGATGCTTCATTAGAGAGTTTATATAAAGAAGTGATGAGCCCAGGAGGTACGACCGAAGCTGCTTTTGTTACGCTCGAAGAAAACGAAGTGCAACGCCATTTTTCACGCAGCGTTCAAGCAGCGATTGAACGGTCCAAACAACTCGGTTCCTAATTAGGGGGAGTGTAGATGTGAATCAACGAAAAAACTGGAGGCAAACCCTTCAAGAAATTACAGACCACCGCTTTTTTACGGTGGTCGTTATGTTGCTTATCGGCGTGAATGCCATTATCGTAGGCTTGGAAACCTATCCTGAATTGTATGTTCCATATAAAGAATGGTTTTATATTGCGGATCGGATTCTTCTATGGATTTTTACCGTTGAAATTGCGATGCGGTTGGTCGCAGCGCAGCCGATGATTACCTTTTTCAAAAGTGGCTGGAACTGGTTTGACTTTTTAATTATATCCGCAGGTCACTTGTTTGCTGGCGCTCACTTTGTTACAGTTCTTCGTGTGCTTCGTGTATTGCGTGTACTTCGAGCCGTGTCCGTCATTCCATCATTGCGAAGGCTTGTCGATGCGCTGATGAGGACAATTCCTTCACTATTCAACATTATGTTCCTCATGAGTCTCGTCTTCTACATATTCGCAGTCATTGGGACAATGCTCTTCTCATCGATCTCACCAGAATACTTCGGGTCTTTAGGTCGTTCAGTGCTCACGCTATTTCAAATTGTCACACTGGACTCTTGGACAGAGGCTGTGATGCGTCCAATACTCGAAATTGAGCCGTTAAGTTGGATCTACTTTATTTCGTTCGTTCTCGTCGGTACATTTATCATCTTCAACCTCTTCATCGGTGTTATTGTGAATAACGTCGAGAAAGCCAATGAAGAAGACGAACAACTTCTAGGCAAAAATAAAAAAGATCAAGACATCGAGTCATTGCAAAATGAACTCCAAGAAATTAAAAAGATGCTTCGAGATATGAAAAGCGACAATTAGTAATGGATTGAGCTTGAGGACTGTTTCGTTCTTAAGCTCTTTTTGTTGTCAGTTGCCGGTAGCATCTCAGCATCGCCTCTTCGGGGTGCAAACACGACAATGTCAGCACCTGCGATCCACACGGAATGCAGTTAGCCATGCTGGTCACAGCCGCAGATGGACAATCGTGAATAATCCCTATTTCGTACAATCGGTTCTTCACACCTCTACTTGCAACTGTCATTTTAATGCACTCTCAAAAAACCCCAAAAAGTGAGTGTTAACTCTACCTTTTGGGGGGCACTTGTTCAATAGCCTCGAAGTTTTACGAGAGCCTTCTCAAGTTTATTGCTTAGCAACTCGAGCAAAGAATTCCTCATATAAGGCTTTTAATGCATTGTCCGCGTCTCGCTCTTTTACACCGAACGTTAATGATACTTCGGAAGAGCCTTGATTCACCATTTCGAGGTTAACACCTGCTCCAGCAATAGCGTCGGTAGCGCGAGCGGCAAGACCTACGGTTTCGTGCATGCCTTCACCAACAACCATTACCATCGCAAACCCATGTTCAATATAAGCGTCATCTACACCCAGTTCTGTTTGAATCCGTGTGAGAAGACGGTTTTCGCTATCTAAAGAAAACTGAGACGTTCTTAAAATGACCGACGTGTCATCAATGCCTGAAGGCAAGTGCTCATAGGAAAGGCCTTCTTCTTCAACCATCTCAAGAAGTCGACGTCCAAATCCAATTTCTCGGTTCATTAAGTATTTGCGCACGTAAATGATGCTAAATCCTTTATCTGCGGCAATTCCCGTAACCGGATAATACGTATCTTCTTTTCTTCTGCTCGCGGTAATTAACGTACCGTCACTAGAAGGGTTGTTCGTATTTTTAATGCTTACCGGTATATCATGTTGGAATGCTGGAATGAGTGCAACATCATGGAATACTGTAAAACCAGCATAAGAAAGCTCCCGCATCTCTCGGTACGTCATGTGATGGATTTCTTCAGGCTGGTCAATGACCATTGGATTGGCCACACAAACCGAATCGACATCTGTGAAATTCTCATATAAAGTCGCATTTACACCTGCTGCGACAATGGCGCCCGTAATATCTGAACCTCCGCGTGGGAAAGTAGTGAGAACGCCCGCTTCTGTGTATCCAAAAAAGCCTGGGAACACAATAATTCTTTCTTCTTTTTGCAGCTCACTTAATTGATCGTATGCTTTTGGAATGACTTGGGCATCACCTGCTTCGCCAGTAACGAGCAAGCCTGCATCTTTAGGATTCATGTACACGGCATCAAAACCAATGTTGTTAAAATGAGCCGCGATTAATTTAGCATTGTTATCTTCCCCTGCGGCTTTCATCTGATCCATAAACTGACCTGCATTATCTGCGTCGTACCGAACGCGCTCTTTAAGATCTGCTTCGATTTCTTCAATGACCGTCATCGGTAATGCCAATTCTTTGGCGATAGACTGATAACGACCGGTTACTGCCGCAAGTGCATCGGAAGTATCCTCGTTATTCAAACATTTCTCCCCAAGATCAATGAGCATATCTGTCACTTTCACATCGTCCGATGAACGTTTGCCAGGAGCAGATACAACAATGACCTTTCGTGTTTCATCATCTTTTACGATATTCGTGATTTTTTCAATTTGCGGTCCGCTTGCCACGGAAGTCCCGCCAAATTTTACGACTTTCATTCGAATGGTTCTCTCCCTTTTGTATAGTGAACGTCCGTTACAGACGATCTTCTTCTGTCCACTTCTGTTCGCCAATACCGACGAGCTGGAACACAGCTAATAGCAGAGGCACATCATTTTGCGTATAGAATTCTTGAGAACACGATGATTCTGCCTCGTAATCAAGAGATTGCGCATGCCCATACGTCGTTTCTTGCAAAAAATTCGTCATGTCTGCTGAATCAAAGCAAGACGGTGAGGCATACGTATGTGTCGTGTGGTCCAAGATGGTCCGTGTGTCTGATGGGGCATTTACGGTTATCGGAATAAACATTCCCGCAATAATGAGCACCACGAGCGTCGATAACAGCACTGTAATAATGTTCTTGTCCCTCTTTTTCATACGATGTTCCTTTCCATAATGCAACCTCTCCTCATTATACGTGGATTTACACAGAGGGTCTACCGTTAGTCTAATCGTTTTGTCGATGTCAGAAAGCATCACACAATTCTTGACAAAAATATGGCAAACTTCTACGATTATACATAGTACTACAATGTTTCATGCTGGTGTATGATGTCTTGCTTAGGCGAAAGGGACGTGATGACATGACGATTGACACCTTAAAGAATCGCCAGCTCATAAATAAAGAAATACACGATCTGATCATTTCACATGAAAAAGTGGCCCACGTACAATTACAAAACCGACTGGATCATGCGCTCTTAGTTTTGATTAAATCTGGTTATACTGCCATACCCGTATTGGATGTGGATTACCGTGTTCACGGTCAGATTAGTAAAAATGAAATCCTCGATTCAATTTTAGGTCTTGAACAATTAGAAATGGAAAAACTTCATGACATTACTGTTGATACGGTCATGAACACGAAACTGCCTCGTTTACGAATGGATGCAACATTTCATAAAGCACTAACGACCTCGATTAACCATCCATTCATATGTATTGTTGATGATGACGACGCCTTTGTAGGCATACTCACACGCCGTTCGATTTTGGCACTCATCCACCGTTATCTACAATAATAAAAATCGAGATGAAGATTCGACCTCTTCATCTCGATTTTTATCGTCTAACTACAACTACAACTACCGCCTGAACCGCAACCCCCACTGCATGAGGATGAGTCAAAGTATGGATTCGACGAAGGAATTTTAATACTTGGCGAAACAGAGTAGGCTAACAGCTCACTAATGCCCGTTAACAACTTCTCAAGTTCCCGTTCTGTCTTTCTATAATTCGCCACCAATTCACAAACATCCATTTCCCTTTTTGCTAATCGGAGTGCTTTCGTCACTTCATGATAGTCTGGATGATATTTACCAAACCGTTGCACTTCTTCAAAACGTTCTTTCTCTTGATTAAATGTATGAATAAGTGTTTGCGCCTCTTCGTCTTCATTCATCGCTCTTCTTGCGTCTGTAAATGCTTGATATAATTCAGATTGAAGCATCATACGAGAGAGCTCTTCTGAGCGATCGAGCAGTTCAATTGGTGTGGAAACAACCGTTTGCACCACAATCACCTCCATCATCACCAGTATAACATGTCCATTATGACATTTGAACGGTCTCTTCGTGCTCATAAAGCAACGTGTGCTCGAGATCGTACAACTGGAAGTGAACGTGATGTTCGCCTTCACTTAACCCTGTAATTGTAAAAGCCGCTTGATGCACACTTTCTGCAGGTTCTCCATCTACTGATACGGTCATATAACCTTTTGTTCGCTCATGATCCTTAGCTTCTGTCCGAAATGTAAAATCAGGAATGTATGACTCTACAAAAAGGGTTTCGTCTCTCACTTCAACCGATATTCGCACGTCTTGTACATCTTGGCTTACTTCGAGTATTTCTGGTAATGGCTCAATTTTAATTTCATCAGCATTCATCGTGAAACAAATCACAAATAAGAAATACACCAACATATAAACCCTCCTTTGGCTAGTATGTGCCAAAGGAAGGTCGGTTTATGCTATTTTCTGAACATGCTAAGCAAACTCATTGTCATCCCTAACCCTTGATTAACACGAGCTACACGTTGTGGCCACGTCTGACCATTAAACACTTTCGCTTCCTTCTCCATTTCCTGAAGCTGCTCAGGATGTCTTGCCAGGATGCGATACCATGTAGGCTCGGCACGCAAATACCTTTTCAAATCTTGCCGACTCGTTATATATACGAGCAGATCATTCCTCATACAACCTCTCCTTTATGTTAGAAACCACGGAACGAAAAAGGATTTTCTCTCGTACTGTTTTGAACAGGGCCACCCGTGTTTTGAAATTGACCCATGAGTTGCTGAACATTTCCCATTACACCACTGAATTGCGACAAATACCCTTGGAGATCATTAACATTCATCTGGCCGAGACGACTGACGACCGATGATACGGTCGGGTTGCTTTCCAAAAATTGATTTAACGAGTTTTGAGCTGCGTTCGTTGACGTTTCTCCACTCGTCTGTGTGTCATTCGTCGATGCTTCACCTACAGGCTCTGGCCCAGGGTTCGTTTGATAAGACGTCCAGTCAGCATGGTCACCTCCGATAATTGCCCATTCTTGATATAAATCATTCCATGAGTATCTTCCGTGTCGTACTTCTTGGATTAACCCTGGATGATTTTGAACGAACGTTTTGAATTCAATCACCGAAGGGTCCATATGCTCATCCGACATGAAAACCCCCTCCTTTTACAACTACTATACGTATAGACTCTTGTCTACGTTCCAGTCGTTAAGTTCACTTGGAACAATTGCAAATCTAAGCATTTCCATATAAAATAAAGAGTGGATTGATCCTTTGAGGAGGGAACGGCAGTGAAACTAACAGACTATAACTTTCCAGAAAAAGAATTGAAATTTGGCAACCTCTTGCCGGTAATGGACGAGCTCGGTTTTGTTCATGCAGAACAATGGGACTATGAAAGAGTCATGTTTGACTATAAAATGCTTGATGACCGTGTGAACGCTACGTATTACCTTCGCGTTCCGGCATATGCAGTAGAAGGTGACATTCCTGGAGAGGACACCATTGTGAAGCTAATGACACCTATCGTTGGCCGCCACTACTACCCTCACGGTGTAGAATATGACGAAGAAATGCCAAGCAAAGTACTTAACAAATGTGCAACAAAACTAAAAGGCATTGAAGAAGGCTTAAAAGGCTTCTAAAAAAGAAGGATGAGGGTGCAAACCCCCGTCCTTCTTTTTTATCCATAATATGGTGATATGAGAATGTAAATGAGTACGCCGGTAATACTTACGTATAACCATAGTGGCATCGTCCACCGGACAATCTTTTTATGTTTTTTCACTTGATTCGTGTATCCCCAAATTACAGATAAAAGGACGAGCGGGACGATGATGGCCGCAAGCGGAATATGTGTGAGTAAAATAAAGTAATACACGGTTTGTAAGATTCCATCTCCTCCGTACGTTGTGGAGTCAGCCAACAGATGGTGAGCCACATACGTGACGAGGAACAACGTCGTCGTCGTTAACGCCGCATAGATGAATCGACGATGAACTTTCACGTTCTTTTTTTAAAATTGCATAGAGCGCTGCAAACAGGAAAACGGTCGTAAAACTATTGTAGATTGCGTTAAGCATCGGCAAAAGCGTAACGTCAAATGAAGCTTCTGCGCCAATACCATCCATGAAAAAGAGCACGGCGATTAACCCGTTAATCACGATCGTTAACGTGACAACTAAGCCCGTGTAATTTTTATTACTTTTTGGTATTTGATTCGTATTTTCCAAGCTGGACAACCTCCTATCGCTTTCATTATACGTGAATGCCGCTCGAGAAACAAAACCACACCTTGACGATTGTATGACAACGCTTGAGCTGTGCTGAATCGTCAGATGCGTCCGAGACAAATGTTAGCGTAGAGGCAATAAGCTTCTGAGGTAGTTGAAAAACCTATATCGAATGAACTTAACATTTACCTGATTTGCTCAGTTAGTTGTTGCTTTCCACTGCAGGCGGATGCTTGCACTCCAAAGTATAAGGGCAACATCGGCGGCCAAAATACGTCCGCCGTGTTTTCTATACACTCCAGAGCACAAGTGCAACATCGATGGCGAAACTTCTGCCATCGTGTTTTCTATGCACTCCAGAGTATAAGTATGACATCACCTCACCCTGCGCTGGTGCTTGTGTTCGCTGTGTCTACTTGACCGCGGAGGACCGTGCGAGCCTCCTCGGTCACTCCGTTCCCTGCGGGGTCTCGTCCCGGCCCAACTTCTACAGGCGTCACCGCCTTTCGTTCCAAACAACGGTACTGAATACGCAACGTTATTGCACGAAAGGTGCTTAATTGTGACACGAAAAGTTATCGATGCACTTTGACTGTCAATGGTAGTCATAGAAACCATTCATTAATACTCCCATTGTAAACAATTAACATCGATCTCCAACGACTTTTACCTTTAAGCTCTAACAATTGGTTTACCATTGGTTCGTGAACAAATTCTATAGTTGAAATTATATAGATATTGTTTTTATAGAAGACTAGGGGTTGTAATGGCTACGCGTTGCATCAGCTACCTGGCTTCACGTGAGGATCTTTGGCAAATGGAATAAGGAAGTTCGACATCATTATGAATCATAATGATGTCGCACCAACCTGCTAAGGAGGCCGCCGTATGTTTCTCAGCCTTACACCCTACTTGCCTTTTTACACAATTTCATTAAGATATTTAGTTGTTTAGTCTTCTATGGAACCACCCGTGTAACCAAAAATAATGCTGTTGAGTATTTCTGGTTGCCACTTCTTCTACATTTTTACAGCCTTTTTCATCTCTTTCAGCATTGAAGTCTCCAAAGCGTGATACATTGCATGGATACGCAGCTCCTTGTCTATGACTAGTTTCTCGGCAAATTCAAGTATAGAGGACAAAGGAGCCTGCGTATTTTTTGCCTCAGTTGTTTTCCCACCCTAACATTTAGTGTAGAGCCGAGAAAAAACCCATACGGTCATGACCGTATGGGTTTTCCTTTACTCACATTTAGTACTTCGTCACACCGATAAGAAGCATAAGTGCAACAATGGTAGGAATAACAAGCACGATTCCGGATACAATAAACGTATTCGGCCAACCGTGGTCTTTATCCTTTAGGTGCATAAAATAGAACAGCTGCAAGAAGAGTTGAACCCCTGCAAGTCCGAGGATAAATGGTGTTGCAAAGGCGCCAGGCACAACATCTGCGCCAACAGCGATAAACGCTAGCAACGTAATTGCAATCATGAATGCAAATGCAATCGTTTGAATCCGTTGCTCACGGTTTATCTTTACCATCTCTTCTTGAGTCATCGCACTTTTCTCAAAGGGTTGAGATAAATTTTCACCCATTTATGATCAACCTCCGATTCCCATTAGATAGACGACGGTGAAGATAAAGATCCACACGACATCAATAAAGTGCCAGTACAGACTCGAAACATAGAATTTCGGTGCATTCGTTAACGTAATTCCGGAATTGCGATAGCGAATGAGTAACAAACTGATCCACAAAAGTCCAAAGAGAACGTGAGCACCGTGCAAACCAACAAGTGCATAAAATGATGAAGCAAATGCGCTTGTCGTGAATCCAAGTCCATAGTGTACATATTCCACAAACTCATAGATTTCAAAACCTAAGAATGCAGCACCTAGAGCAACCGTTACCCACATCCAAGCCTTCATCTTCTTGAACTGGTTCTTCTTCATTGCAAACATCGCGAACACACTTGTCAATGAGCTCGTCAAAAGAATCATCGTCATGATGAACACGAGTGGCAAAGAGAATATGTCTGCTGCTTCTGGGCCAGATCCTGTACCGTTTCTCAGACCGAGATACGTACCGAAAAACGTTGCAAACATCGTTGTTTCCCCGGCGAGGAAAACCCAGAAGCCAAGAAACTTGTTCTTACCTTCTAGCGTTGCTCGTTCCGGATGGGAGGGAAGTCCTTTCGAAAGATCAGTCGTTTCAGCCATTCGTCCCCACCTCTTTCTCAATTTCTTCTACAGTTTCTTTCGTAATGTGATAACCGTGGTCTTCTTTCACAGAATGTAAGGCCATTGAACCAAAGGTAATAATACCTCCGATAGCAATTACAATCCATGGGCTAATGATGGCTTCCATGTTGAGCATAATAAAACCAAAACCTACAAAGAATAAACCTAAACTAATTGTAAATGGATAGATCGATCCATTTGGCATATGAATATCTGCAACAGGTTCGGCAGGCTTCATCGTGCCGTCTCCATGAATCTTTTCATAGAATAGTGGATCAAGAGATCGAACTTGCGGCGTTTGCGCAAAGTTGTACTCTGGAACTGGTGTGTGTGTCGCCCACTCAAGTGTACGGCCATCCCAAGGGTCGCTACTCGCTTTCGGTGATTTCATTGCAGAGTACACGACGTTTACAACGAGTAAAATAATTGCAACACTCATGACAAACGCACCGATTGTAGAGACCATGTTCATCGCTTCCATGCCTTGGTCTTCGAGATATGTATACACTCGACGAGGCATACCAATCAGACCGAGAATGTGCTGTACGAAGAACGTTAAATGGAAACCAATGTAGAACAACCAGAACGTGAGCTTCCCTAATCCTTCATTTAGCTTATGGCCGAACATCTTCGGATACCAGTAGAACGTTGCACCAATGAGTCCAAGAACAATACCACCGAGGATAATGTAGTGGAAGTGAGCGACAACGAAATACGTATCGTGATACAAATGGTCAACAGGCGCCATTGCAAGCATAACCCCAGTTACACCACCAAGTACGAATGTCGGTACAAATGAAGATGCACAAAGCATGGCTGTGTTGAATGTGAGCTTACCGCCCCACATTGTAAATAGCCAGTTAAATATTTTAATCCCTGTCGGATCCCGATCACCATTGTCGCAATCGCAAAGACTGAGTTTGCAATCGGCCCAATTCCTACGGTAAACATGTGGTGCATCCATACCATGAAACCGAGGAAACCGATGATAAGTGTTGCAAATACCATCGCTGTATAACCAAACAAGCGCTTCTTGGAGAACGTTGGAATGATTTCAGAAATCATACCGAAAGCTGGCAATACGAGAATGTATACTTCTGGGTGTCCAAAGATCCAGAAGATGTGTTGCCAAATGACAACGTTTCCGCCCTCACCTGGGATAAAGAACTGCCCATCAAACATCCGATCAAGCATTAATAGTGCAAGACCTGCTGCAAGTGGTGTAAATGCGAAAACGATAAGAATAGACGTTACGAGCGTTGTCCAACAGAAAAGTGGCATACGCATCATCGTCATTCCTGGCGCACGCATGTTAATGATCGTAACGATAAAGTTAATCCCCGAGACGAGCGTACCAATCCCGGATACTTGTAGACCAAGAACATAGAAGTCAATCCCTATGCCCCCGTATTCTCGACTTGCAAGCGGCACATAAGACGTCCAACCTGCATCAGGTGCTCCGCCAAAGAACCAGCTCAAACTTACGAGAAGTCCCCCGAAGAAAAACAACCAAAAACCGAGTGCGTTCACAAACGGGAAGGCAACATCTCGAGCACCAATTTGCAAAGGAACAATATAGTTCATAAAAGCAAATAACAACGGTGTTGCCGCTAAAAACAGCATGATCGTACCATGCATCGTAACAAATTCATTAAATGTTTGGCCGCTTAGAAAATCATTCATTGGGCGCATGAGTGTATCCTCATGAAAACCGCCATAAGGCCGGCTTTCAAGAAGAACAGCGTACCCGAAATGAGATATAAGACGGCTAGCTTCTTATGGTCAACAGTCGTCAACCAATCCCAAAGCACGCTCTTTCTGAGCGTATTCGTAGCCTCTCTTACCACGTGGATTAGCCTCCTTTATGCATACCTTGAACAATTAGTCTCGTTCAAGTCCCTCTTTCGTTTCTGGATCTAATTTCTCTAATTGATTCAAGTAAGCAACAATCGCGTCGAGCTCTTCATCGCTGAGCTCTGGATACGCCGGCATCTCATTGCCTTGTTTTAACGATTGTGGGTCTTGAATCCATTCTTTTAGGTTCTCATCTGTGACTTCTAGGTAGTTCGCAATAGTCTCGCGATCGCCGAAGTTCGTTAATGCTGGTCCTTGCGCAGACCCTTGTCCTTCGACAGCGTGACAACTAATACACCCTTGCTCTTCAAAGATTTCACGACCTTGGTTAGCGAGTGTATCCGCAGGCTCTTCTGCTTCTTCTTGCATTGATTCTGCCCACTCTTCATAGTCGTCTTGTTCCAAAGCGATTAACCTGAAGTCCATGAGCGCGTGGGAAGGTCCGCAAAGCTCAGCACATTTCCCTTTATAAACCCCTGGTTCATCTGCTTGTAGCCACATGTAGTTTTCAATTCCAGGGATGTTATCAACCTTACCTGCAAGTGCAGGAACCCAGAACGAGTGCATAACATCTTCAGCTTCCAAGATGAACGCGACTTTCTCTCCAACCGGAACATATACTTCATTTCCGGCAGTGAATCCATCACCATGGTTGTAATCAAATTGCCACCAGAACTGATGACCTGTTGCTGTAATTTGAAGAACGTCATCATTCAGTTCTTCTAATTCTTCTTCAGACAACTCTTCTTCATTTACATCTTCTTGCGCTTCAGCATCTTCTAGGCCGGTATTCGATAAATAAAATTGACCGGTCACTGTCGGAACAGCAAGAATCGCAAGCAAGAAGAGTGGAATCACTGTCCAGGCAACTTCAAGCTTTGTGCTTCCATGTACCTGTTCAGGGTATTCGTTATCTCCTTCTTTATGTCTGAATCGAATAACAACGATAAAGAACAACACAAAGACTACAATAATTACGATTGCCATTACGTAAAGGCTCAAGATCATGTTGTCATAAATCCATTGTGACTGAGGTCCCATTGGATCAAGAGCCGTCAATCTCCGTTCACCACAGCCTGCTAGGAACAGGAAGACTGCCATAAACGGCGCAAACTTGAGAAGTTTTCTCCAACCATTCATGAGTGTTTAACCCCACTTTCTTTCTATCGCTGATATTACAAGTGTATCCGTTGCAACATGAAAACATGTAAAAACATCGGCGTGTGCATACAAATGAAAACATTTGTAGTTCTACACCGAACAGTCAACAGATTACAATTCTTCATCAGCCTTTTTGCATTCATCTGCACCATCTGCAACTTACAAATGTTTAGGCTGGCAGACAAACATCATCGCGAACAAAGTTCAGTCCGTTGTCATGCAACAAAGCATGAATACTTGTGTTCAGAAAATCGCGGTGCACATCAGCCTTAATTATGCACACATCGACGTTACAGGTAAGACGAATTGATAACGGCTTAATTGGCGGCAAAAGCAATTGCTTGATCGTCAAGCTCTTTACGAAAGTGGGTTCTCACGACCTATGTATGAAAAAAGCTCGGATCATCTGAGGTGAGTGCCTCCGTTCACAAAAGAGTCACAGACAAGTCATACTTCGCACGGTATACACGTTGTATTCATTCCTTCTAACTGTTCATCCTACACCATTAACGCCATGTCCGCCTTTGTCCGTCTTCACCCCCTTTTTGAAATAGACCAGTGAACACCATTCTTTGTTCGGCGACCAGTCAAACCCTACCTTATTCTACTACAAATAACGTGTAAAACGTAAGGGTTATCGATTTAATCTTATTATAGCCTAAAATAGAATTGGTTTCATTACATAAGGTGTAATCGTTTTAATTCCCTGAACTGAATTGCCACGAAATGTTCACTGGAGAAAAATTGACTTCCTTTGATTTCCTTCTTACTATTTAGTATAAAGGCATGTTTATTGTGCGTCGAGTTCTAGACAGCCTACATAGAATAATCGCTCGTCGACGGTTTGTCAACTTGTGTCGAATATACAGAATTGGGTATGCTAAATATTACTACACCCATCTGAATTTGGTAGAAAAGGTGATTGCTTTGAATAGAGGTTTAAAGTTTTTTGGCGTGGTCACATCACTCGGAATGATTCTCGTTTTGTTACAAGGGGCGATTGTGACGAAAACCGACTCCGGTGATGGCTGCGGAGACACATGGCCACTTTGTTTTGGCGAAGTGATCCCTAGTTCAACCGCACTCGCCACACTTATTGAGTATAGCCACCGGTTGGTTTCTGGCTTTGTTGGCTTACTCGTTATTATTCTCGCCATTTGGTCTTGGAAGAAGTTAAGCCACGTAAAAGAGACGAATTTCTGGGCACTTATGGCTGTGTTATTCATTATTTTCCAAGGCATGATGGGAGCCGCCGCTGTCGTGTTTGGGCATTCAAACATCGTCTTAGCCTTGCATTTTGGGATTTCAGCCATCTCGTTAGCGACTGTTGTCATCCTAACGATCCTCGCCTTTGAAGATGGTCACAACCCGCCAGCCCCGCGTGTTCGTAAAGGGTTTCGTAACTATTTATTTTTTGTTCTCGTGTATGCCTATCTTGTTATTTACACTGGAGCATACGTGAAACATACAGGGTCAACATACGCATGTACGAGCTTTCCGTTCTGTGACCCGGTAGCATCAAGCATGACGTTGCAAACGATCGTACAAATCGTCCATCGCTCAGCAGCAATTTTGCTCGTCGTACTTCTTATCATACTTGCGATTAAAGCGATCCGTTATTATCGAGAAAGTAAAGCATTGACTGTATGTGCATGGCTCAGCGTTGTACTCGTCTTCATTCAAGCGACTGCTGGTGTGTTGATTGTCATGTTACCACAATACTATATGGCAACCGCTCTGACACACTCGCTCGTCGTATCGATGATGTTTACGATCCTTTGCTACATGGCAATGATTTCAGTAAGAAAACCGGCGTATTAACTAAAAAGGAAGTGCCAAGGGCACTTCCTTTTTAGTTCGCTCTAGAATGCATCAAACAAGTTCGGGCGTGTCGACGGGATGGCTAAACATAGATCTCGAACATCTTGAGCCTCACCTTTTATCCGTCCATCAGCGTATAAATGTTCGCCGTTGACATATCCGAACAACAAAGGAACAAGTGTGGACACATCCATCTCGATAGGATGCGGGCCATCATCCATCCGTTTCACACCTTCAGAACTCACTTCAAAAATCCCGTCATTCCACGCGGCAAACTGGTCAGTAATCTTTAATACGAACGCCTGATCATCTTTGAATTGGAACGGAAATATAGAGAAGATTGCTTCTACATTTACAATTCTTCCCATAAAAAACGCTCGTTTCTTTTCTAAAGCCTTTGGGTTTTCCATGAAAAAACGCCATGACTCATTGTTTGCCACCTTCACATTCATACTGTCTGCCATTGAATCATGGTTTGCAAGAAATCGCCATAGCTGGCGCTCGGCTTCGTCATCTACAGCAACAAATTCTGACACTTTTAACTGCCTATCTTTCATTGAATAAAGCACATACCCACGGTCTTCGCCCTCAGCGTTGGTAAAAATGATATTTCTTCGCTGTTTCGTCCAATGTCTAAACTTGCGGCGCGTCCACCACCATTCATCCCGGTCGATCATCCCGGTAAATCGCGGGGCGTATGTCGCGTAAATATGCTGAAGTGCTTGCCAATCTTCTTGATTAACACTGCGAAAGGAACCGTTGCCTTCTTTTACAGGCGTTGGGAACTCGTCTTTTTTGAGTTCGGCGATCGTTTCATCGCAATACAGCTCCCAGCCAAACTTGCGATAATAACCAACAGAAAATGGATCGAGCAAGGAGACGAGGCTCCACGCTCTTTCATATCTTCGAGCCCTCGTTGCAATAATTCACGAACTAAACCTCCTCGACGCTCTTCTGGCCACGTGGAAACTCCTGTCACGCCACACCCTTGTACGGAAATGCCATGCAACCACACGTTAAGCGGCAGCAAGGATACTTTTGAAGCGAGTCTCTCGCCATCAAACGCTCCCCATACATTTTCAGGTTGAGTATTCTCCCGCAGGTAATCACGATCCTCATCTGTAAACCGATGTTGAAAGGCAAATTCTCCTAATTGTATTGCTTGTTCTTTTTCCTCTGGTTGTAATGTTCGAAACTCCACAACTTGGCTCCCTTCAGCCACTTTCTTACTCGGAGAACTCCACTAAAAGATCACCGGCTTCTATTGTATCTTGGGCTTGTACATGTATGGATTTTACCGTGCCATCCTTAGGCGCTTGTACGGTTGTTTCCATTTTCATTGCCTCAGTAATGAGCAAGTGATCTCCTTTCTTCACTTCTTCTCCATCACTGACGAGTACTTTTAAGATCGTTCCTGGCATTGTTGCTCCGATATGCGCAGCGTTCTTTTTATCTGCTTTTACTTTTTCTCGAATGTCTGTTTTAATACTTCGATCTTTAATGACGACCTCACGAGGTTGCCCATTCAATTCAAAGTATACGATGCGATCCGCTTTTTCATCAGCTTCTGAGATGGAGATCAGTTTTACGATCAACGTTTTTCCTTCTTCAATCACGACTTCAATTTCCTCACCTAAGCGAAGGCCATAGAAAAATGTCGGGGTGTCAAGGACAGACACATCGCCAAATCGATTTCTAAACTGCTCATATTCTTCGTACACTTTCGGGTACATCGTGTAGTTTAGAATATCGTGAGCAGTCACTTCTCGGTTTAGTTCTTCATACAACTGCTTACCGACTTCATCAAAGTCTACTGCTGACATATGACTGCCTGGGCGACCGGTTAACGGTTTGCGATTTTTGATAATGATGTTTTGAAGCTCCTTTGGAAATCCACCAGGTGGCTGACCAATTTCACCGGCAAACAATTCAATGACCGATTCAGGAAAATCAAGTGATTCACCTTTTTCAAAAATGTCTTCTTCTGTAAGTTCATTTTTCACCATGTATAACGCCATATCACCAACAACTTTGGATGATGGCGTTACTTTCACGATATCTCCAAACAATTGATTCACTCGTTGATACATATCCTTGACGTCGTCCCATTGTTCTTTCAAACCAACTGCCTTCGCTTGTTGAAGCAAATTGCTGTATTGTCCCCCTGGCATTTCATGCTCATAAATCTCAGGGTGTGGCGAGAGCAATCCATTTTCAAACCCTTGGTAAAAACCGCGAACATCTTCCCAATAGCCTGTAAGCTTACGTGCGGATTGAATGTTCAAGTTAGGCTCTTTGCCCGTTCCGCTTAACGCATAATATAAGCTTTCCATACTCGGTTGCGAAGTCGAACCCGCCATTGAACTAATCGCTGTATCGATAACGTCTACTCCTGCATCGATGGCTCGGCTGTACGTATACACCCCGTTACCACTCGTGTCATGCATGTGCAAGTGAATCGGTAAATCAACGGTAGCTTTTAGTTCACCAATCAACTCAAAAGCGGCTTCCGGCTTTAATAGCCCGGCCATATCTTTAATCGCTAGAATATGCGCCCCTTCACTCTGCAGTGTCTTAGCTAACTGTTTATAGTACTCGAGATTGTATTTCGAACGGTTCGGGTCAAGAATGTCACCCGTATAACAAATGGCAGCTTCAGCGACTTTATCTGCTGAGCGCACCGCATGAATGGCTTGTCGCATCCCTTCAACCCAGTTCAACGAATCAAACACACGGAACACATCAATTCCTGCATCCGCTGAACGCTTCACGAACTCCTCAATCACATTGTCTGGATAATTCTTATATCCGACAGCATTTGCTCCGCGAAGCAGCATTTGGAACAGTACGTTCGGCATCTTCTCTCTTAGATGGATTAAACGCTCCCACGGGTCTTCATGGAGAAAGCGCATTGATACATCATACGTTGCCCCGCCCCACATTTCCATCGAGAACAAATCAGGAAGCAAGTGTGCCGTTTCTTCAGCAATTGACGTTAAATCTTTCGTACGGATGCGCGTAGCTAAAAGTGATTGATGAGCGTCACGGAATGTCGTGTCTGTGATCATCGTCTTTTCTTGGTCTTTTAGCCACTTCGCCAATCCGTCTGGGCCGTGTTGTTCAAGCACTTGTTTCGTACCGCTTGGAAACGGTTTGGTGAGATCCACATCTGGTATACGAGGTTTGCTAAACAGCGGCTTGTCTTGTTTTTCCAAGTCAGGATAGCCGTTCACGATCGTTTCACCGATAAAGCTTAACATCTTCGTTCCCCGGTCTTTCCTTCTCGGGAACACAAACAATTCTGGCGTATCATCAATAAACGATGTATTGTATTCTCCATTTAAGAACGACGGGTGACGAACAACATTCTCTAGAAACGAGATGTTCGTTTTGATCCCTCGAATTCGAAACTCTCGCAAGTTCCGAATCATCTTCTCAGCTGCTACATCGAACGAAAGCGCCCACGTCGATACTTTAACGAGTAACGAGTCATAATGAGGCTAATGACCGCTCCTTGGAATCCGTTCCCGGCATCTAAACGCACGCCAAAGCCGCCGCTAGAGCGATAAGCCATAATTCGTCCCGTGTCTGGCATAAACTGATTTTCTGGGTCTTCTGTTGTGACTCGTGATTGAATTGCATAGCCGTGCAAACTTACATCTTCTTGTTTTGGTAATCGCAATTCTGGACCGAACAAAGTCGATCCGTCGGCAACATACAGTTGGGCGTGTACGATATCTACACCGGTTACCATTTCGGTAATCGTATGCTCCACTTGGATTCGAGGATTAACTTCGATGAAATAAAACTCACCATCTTGTCCGAGTAAAAACTCGACCGTGCCGGCATTCACATATTCAATGCTTTTAGCAAGGTCCAGCGCAGATTGGCAAATCCGCTCTCGCAAATCATTGCTAAGCCCAATGCTTGGTGCGACCTCTACGACTTTTTGGTGTCTGCGCTGGACAGAACAGTCTCGCTCGTACAAATGCAACAAGTTTCCTGCGTGGTCACCAATAATCTGTACTTCAATATGCTTAGGATTTTCTATTAGTTTCTCAACGTATACCTCATCACTACCGAAAGCAGATTTCGCTTCTGATCGGGCACGCTCGAAGTTCTGAGCGAGTTCGGATGATTCCCGAACAATTCTCATTCCTCGGCCACCACCGCCAAGACTTGCTTTTATAATAAATGGAAATCCATGTTCATCCGCAAACGCTTCCACTTCTCCGATGCCTTCAACTGCTCCGTCACTGCCTGGTATAACAGGTATACCCGCTTGGATTGCTGTCGTTCTTGCTTTAATCTTATCGCCGAACATATTCAAATGTTTCGACTTCGGACCAATGAACACAATCCCTTCTTGTTCACAGCGCTCCGCAAATTGAGTATTTTCTGCCAAAAAACCGTAACCTGGATGGATGGCATCAACACCAATTCTTTTGGCTAAAGAAAGGATATTCTCAATATCTAAGTAAGCATCAATCGGCTTTTTTCCTTCACCGACAAGATAGGCTTCATCTGCTTTATAGCGATGAAAAGCGCCTGAATCCTCTTTGGAATACACAGCAACGGTGCGAATGTTCAACTCCGTACATGCGCGAAAAATTCTAATGGCGATCTCGCACGATTAGCAACGAGAACTTTCTTGATGTTCTTGAGCTTGCTCATAGTTATGTCTCCACCTCATTTTCTATATGTTTCACTTATCATAGCATGTGAGGCGGCCAAACGGCTAGAACGAAACCGTTTAGTGACGTTAAACGAACGACCTAACATCTTGAAATCGGGCAAAATAACAACAAAAAAACCATTCTATTTATGTATAGAATGGAATCATTTATTCACTACAGTCGCTTCATGGAGAGCAGCCAACTGTCGTTCAAGCTCTGCTAAAATCTGCTTTCCGCTTGCTTCGTCAATGAGCTGTAAACGTATTGCAAAATCGATCTCGCGGGATAAGCCAAACATCTGTGTATCAAGTACTTCTTCATAAAGCGGGCATTGCGGCATCGTTAAGTTATCCATCTGCACTTCAATCAGCTGTCTGATTTTCTCAGCATCTGCTTTTAGGATGGCGAAGGCCTGCTCTCTGCTGTCCATCACAGTCTCCATATGCACATGCATCCCTCCAGTTTGAACTCTTCTCTCATCATATCGGCTGAGCGATAAAAATGCAAGTAAGATTCGAAAAACCTGCCTTTAAAATATGCTTAAATCATATTTTTGTGACAGATTTTTCAAAAGTTCAATCCCGACTTTACTATTCCCCTTCTCATCTAGCGGCGGACTGTAGATTCCAATGCCTACGCCTTGAGGCAATGAGCCTAAGATTGCACCCGACACACCACTTTTTGCAGGAATGCCTGATTTAATTGCGAGTTCACCTGAACTGTTATACATTCCACACGTCACCATGAATGTCTTTACGAGCTTGGCCACTTCCTTTGGAATGATCTGTCTCTGGTCATCCATAGCATACCCTCTAGTTCCCATAATGAGTCCGATGCGGGCGAGATGACAACAGGACACTTCGATGGAACATTGCTGGGTATAAACACGGATTAAGTCATCAATGTCATTCTCAATAATCCCCTCCCCTTTTAAATAAAATGCCAAAGCTCGGTTCTTATCCGTCGTCTCATATTCTGAATTAGCAACTTCTTGATTGATGCGAATGCTTGTGTCCCCAGCCACTGTCTGAACGAATGATAGAATGCGCTCACATCTTTCTTCAACGGTACGCCCCTTAATCATAGACGTAATCGCAAGCGCACCTGCGTTAATCATTGGATTTAACGGTTTTGCTTGGCGGGTGAGTTCTAACCTCGCCATTGAATAGTAAGGATCTCCTGTAGGTTCCATTCCGACACGTTTGAAAACTTCCTCTTCCCCGTGATCCATAATGCTAACGCGAGCGTCAAGATCTTTGAAACACTTTGAATCGTAAAGGTCGTGCCGACGTCTCCAAAGCGGTGACAAGCCCCTTCTTTCGTAAACACAGAGCATGCTACTAAATTTGGATCTGCCTCTTTTAAAGCCGGTATGTAATCCGCTACTTTCCCTGTCCGGCTTAACGGTCTTGCTTTTTCGATCATCTCTTCAATATCTGTTGCGGTTTGTAAAGCATGAATATCGATCGTAAGCGCCTCCTTCTACTTTCTTTATTCTAACCTTCCCTCATCCAAATAACCTAAAACAATCGAGTGGCAGAAAAGCAAGAAGCTGTTAACATGAGAATGAAATGCTCGAAGGAGGACAATGAATGGACGCTCACATACTTACCTTATCTGGAAATACGAAATTCACCATTACACTCGATCCTACCGTATGGATCTTCGACAACCGTAAAGTTGATTTAGATACATACTTTCATGAGGAATCGATAAGCGAAGAGAATAACGAACCAGAATTTGGTCCGAGAAGATGGCAAACCAATCAGATCCGTACAAAGAAAGAAGCCTCCATTGAAGGCTCCTATGGAATGAAGCTGTCTCCTTTTATTGACAACGCTGAACCATCAGCCGGTGCAACTACGATTACCGCTGTCACAAAAGACGGAGAAGAGCATCAATCATCTCTAGACGTGGGTAAAGATTGGATTGCCTGCTTTTCTGAAGACGGAAAGGCGATAAAAGAAACGGGGCCTCTCCACATCTACTTCGGGGATGGTTCCAACCAACATGCCCCGATCACGCACGTCACTGCTCTACGAATTGATTAATTACAGCAAGTCCGCAGCCAGTTGGGCGAGTGCAGAGCGCTCGCCTTTTTCTAATGTCGCATGCCCGCTTAACCGCTCATTTTTAAAACATTCAATCACGTACGTTTAATCCATTGTTGTACGCATCTAAATACGGGTGATCAATTTGTTCAGGATCTCCGACGAGAACGATTTTGCTATTCTCTCCAACTCTCGTCAATATCGTTTTCACTTCATGCTTTGTTAAGTTTTGCGCTTCATCAATAATAATAAATTGCCCTGGTAAGCTACGACCGCGAATATACGTGAGTGCCTCTACTTGAATGGATCCCATTCCTGCTAGAATATGATCCAGCTCTTCTTGTTTATTCGTATTGAACAAATACTCCAAATTGTCATAAATCGGCTGCATCCACGGACGTAATTTCTCTTCTTTTTCACCGGGCAAATATCCAATGTCTTTCCCCATAGGTACGACCGGTCTTGCCACTAACAATTTGTTGTACCGCGCCAAATCTTCGGTCTGATAAAGCCCTGCTGCAATGGATAGTAACGTTTTTCCCGTGCCGGCCTTACCTGCAAGCGTAATGAGCGCAATCGAAGGATCTAGCAACAACTCAACCGCCATCTTTTGCTGAACATTTCTCGGTTTTACTCCCCATATGTGCTCACGCTCAAACCGTAAAGGTGCCAACATTCGTCCGTCCTCACTCACTTTAGCAAGCCCAGATACCGATGGTTTCACCGTATTTTTCAGAATAAAAAACGTGTTCGGCTCCGCTCCTTCAACGCCAACGTCACGGGTTTTCACATCCCCTAACTGGTAAAACCGTTCCAACAGTTGCGGATCAACATCGAGTTGGCGATACCCTTTGAATAAGTCGTCATGCGCGATGACACGATCAAACAAGAAATCTTCAGCTTCAATCCCAAATGCTTCAGATTTAATTCTGACGAGCGCATCTTTGCTCACAACAATCACACGCTTTGGTTCATCGTACGTGTTCTGTTCAGTTTGCAGATTTAAAGCTAGAGCAATAATTCGATTGTCATTCGTTGCTAGCGGCAACGTTTCTTTCACTGCTTGATAAGAGCTGTGATTAAGTTCGACGCGTAAATGGCTATTTTTACTAACGGTAATACCTTTGTGCAATGGCCCTTTGTCCCTTAGCTTATCTAGAATTCGTGCCACTTCTCTTGCGTTTTTTCCAAGCTCATCCATGTTCTTTTTCTTGCCGTCAAGTTCTTCAAGAACAACGGCTGGAATGATGACATCATGATCTTTAAAAGAGAATAGTGCATAGGGATCTTGTAAAAGCACATTTGTATCAAGAACATAAATATTCTTCAATCGATTACCTCCCGGCATTGAGGTTTGGGCAAACCTCTCAGCAAACTTCTGCCTTACTTCTTTTTATGCAAAGAGAAGTTCAATGTTGACAAGTCTTTCAATTTCTGTCCGGGATTAGTAGAATAGAGGTATGTCTATTGAACAAAAAGGAGTAAAACAATGAGAGCAAAATGCTTGCTATGTGACCGAATTGATCGGCTTTCTGATGATGACCCCTTTACAAAGAAACTAAAAAACCGTCCGATTCACACGTATACGTGCCCGGACTGTTATGACCGAATTGAAAAACGAACAAAAGAGAGACGGGCAAACGGTCATTACCACGTCCCTCATCGTCAAGAAAACAACTTGTAATCAAACGCATACACAACTGCCTGCGTCCGATCTTCTACTTCCAATTTCTGCAGTACATGACTGACGTGTGTTTTCACAGTTTTAATCGTTATGAATAATTCTTCAGCAATGGTCCGGTTCGATTTTCCTTCAGCCATGAGCTTTAGAATTTCTCTTTCTCTCGTTGTGAGCTGCTCATGAAGAGCAACTTGTGGGGTTTTGTATAAAGAGAGCATTTTTCCTTGCACTTTCGGATCAAGAACCGACTCCCCAGCGTACGTTTTGCGAATCGCATCGGCAATTTCTTTTGCACTACTCGTTTTCAACACATAACTAGAAGCACCGGCTTGTAATGCCGGTGTTAGCATCTCCTCGTCAACGAAACTCGTCACAACGAGTACTTTGGCTTCCGGCCACTTCTCTTTAATTTCCTTCGTAGCGTCAACCCCATTCATTGGACTCATCACCAAGTCCATAATAATAACATTCGGCAATAGTTCGAGTGCGCGTTCAACACCTTCACGCCCGTCACTCGCTTCGCCTATAACTTCAATGTCTGTCTGGGTCGATAAATAAGCTGACACACCTAGACGTACCGTCTCGTGATCGTCAACGAGTACTACAGATATCATTCATCCCCTCCTCCTTTTCTATTAATGGCACACGCACTTCGATGCTCGTTCCACGATTTGGCACACTCATCAGTTTAAGCGTTCCTCCCATTTCTTCTGCTCTTTCTTTCATACTCGCAAGACCGTATCCTAAAGATTGTTCATGGACAATAAACCCTACCCCGTCATCGGTCACTTTTAAAAGGGCAATCCCGTCAACATGCTGATAGAAAATATCAACTGTCGACGCATTGGCATGACGAACAACATTCGCGACTGCTTCTTGGGCAATGCGAAACAGCTGATCTTCAATCCCAGTTAGAAGTCCTGCTTCGTCTGTAACAGACACATGAAAATGAAGCGCATGATATTGCCTTAATCGCTCCGTGAACTGCCGGATCCCTTCAGAAAAGCTCTTGTTTTCCAACTGAATCGGACGCAATTGAAAGAGCATCGAACGTAAGTCTGATTGTGCATCTGTAATCGTTTTTTCGATTTGTTGTAGTGCTAGCGCTTCGTTTTTCCCTTTTTGCTGTTCAACGTGAGCCGATAACAGCATGGAAGCGGCATACAATTGTTGAGAAACGGAATCATGTAATTCACGCGCAAGTCGATTACGCTCTTGTTCTACAATTTCTTGTTTCAGTGCCTTTTCGTTTTCAGACCAATCGTCAACGAGCCGTTGTGAGCGTTTCGCTTGCTCTTTTAAACGTTCGTTTACTTGTGTAAAACGATCAACCACGATATTAAAATCGGCATCAACTCGCTTAATCTCTTGCTTTGCCTGATCGAGCCGACCTTCTTCGGTTCGTTGCAACGCACTCGCCATCACGTCTACATTACGCCTCCAACTCCAAGATGTCGTAACGTTCATAAGCCAGATCGAGATAACGATGCCTATAATAATATAAAAAAGCGGTGGGATATATAGATGTGAGCGTTCAATCTCAATCAACCAACCCCAATTCGGTGTTTCAATGTAAAACTCAACAATGAAGAAAAAACTAGTCATGAGCAGCAAAATGATGAGCAGATGATAAACGCGTAATCGCCCAATGGCTTTCATCGTTGCTTCACCTCCACATCTCCTGCAACGAGGGACGTGTAGATTCTGACTCGCCTCGTAGTGCTTTCATATTGCTTAGAGTGTTTCGTTACACTTTGATTGAATCCTGTTTCATAATGTTCCAAGAGCCGCGTTTCTCCAAAGAAAGATGAATGATGGACCATTACACCTACATCATAAGGCAAATATACGGTCACTTTTCCAATGAATCCACGGACGATAACGACCGTGTCGCCAGAAGGAAGAACGGTATTCTCAAAGTGAATGGTCGTCTCCCCTAAACCGAGAAGGATATTGATGTCTTCCGAGTGAAAGTTTTCTTCATTAATTTGTTGTGAACCGACGAGCATCGTTTGGAAATACGGTTGCCGACGAGCATCCTCGATGTCACCTTCGGTATCCAACGTCACTTGAACGTTTTTATTGCTGGTCCTATTTTTCCAAAACGCATACAAAAGGTAGATGGCGATAAGAAAGATCGCAATACGAAACACATAAGAAGAGAACACACTTAAAGCCGCAATAATGAGGCCGAGAAGGACAAGCCATTTTCCGTGCCTAATCCGTTTAGAACTAAGCCCAAAATAAACGAGCAAAATCGCACCGATTAGGAAGAGGATCGGTTGAAAACGAAAAATCAGTTCAAGAAGAATTAAAATGATGAGTCCGAAAAGGATATAGGCAAGCAGTGGATTATTTGAAGAACTCATCATCATTCACCTTCTCTTTATGTAGTCGGAAGCGGGGAACGAATCTAGCATCCCTCTCCCCCGCTATTAGTATATCGAATCATTGCTTAGAATGCTCGTTCTGCTCCTCTAGCAATCGAAATTTCTCATCCAGTTCACTGTTTTCGGCTGTAAGGTCAACATACTCCGTAGATGTTGTGTCTTTTTCATCTTCTCGCTCATCGCTTTCTTTAAACCAATGACGAATCATTTTCTCAGCTTTTTCTTCCTCTGTACGTGCATGTTCAGAAAGGTGCTTTCTTTTTAAATTTTTCTTCAGAAAATGGAGCTCTCTTACACGTTTTTCAATGTTTTTCACCCGTGTTTTTTGTTCTTCAACCGTCACCTCATATTCGGTAACGAGCTCCTCGTAACGCACCACTTCTTGATGAGCGAGTGCAATAAGTTCTTCCTCTCCAGCAGATACGGCCATTTGCTTTTGCTTCGCTCTCTTTGCCATCATCTCTCTTGATTGGTCGAGCTCTTGCAAGAAATATGCTTCTAGTTGCTGTTGTTCATCTAAGCTTTTCTCGAGTTGCCGCATCTGTTTATCTAATTTTTTAAGTTCTTGCTCTACCGGAAGATTTGAAGTGACCTTCGGTTCCCTTTTTTCAAACAACTGGTCTAAGTCTTGTGTAATTTGATCTTTTAGATCTTGAAAAAATGTCATGTTCATCATCCTTACCGAGAGTATTTTGTGTCCAATGTCGAATGGGAGTGCAGTGTCCAACGCTCATATAAACGAACGAGCAAATAGACAGCTAGAAAACCGAGTGCCCCAAAGAGATTGCTAATGCCAATGAAAAATCCAACGACGACGAGCGTCCAGCACAACAATTTCACCCAAGATTTTTCTTGAATGCCCGCTTGACGGTAACCGACATACATGAAAAGAGCACCAACAGAAAAACCAATCATCGGTCCAAGTGTAGCGATAACGACAAGAATTAATACGATCGCGGCAATTATCGCAAGTATATGCCTACTCAACAGCGTTCACCTCCTTTTCTTCTTATTTACATTGTACGAAGACGCAGCGCCTCAACAAATGAGCTGGAGGCGGATTTCGTCTACGCCTGTAGACTGATATTCACATCAGACCGACAAAAAAACCGATCAACCCAATGGTTACATTGAGGTTGATCGGTTGCTTCATTTTATGATTCGGTTTGTTCTTGCGCAGCTTTTTGCTTTTTGTGCATTCTCAGTCGAAGTCGATAAATCCCGAGCACTAGCGCGGCGGCAATTAACGATTCTACAATCGGCATAAAGATGGCGAAAAATGTGAGCATGATCGCTCCAAACAGTAAAGCTCCGTACACAATGATGTTTTTCATCAACGACAGCTTTCTTGCAAATCCTAAGTTAAACACGAGAATGCTCATGACGACGACGGCCAAGTATAATAGCCAAAACCCCATCGCTGCGTTCTCATGAATATTCATAATGCCAGCAGCCCAAGAAACATCATCAATCGTCATTTCCGGTCCTTGCATGGCGAATCCTCCTTTTGCTAATTACGTTGAGATTTTCTTTTTTCGTTTCGTTTCACGTTCTCTCATGGAGGTATCTAACGTTTTCTTTCGCAGACGAATTGATGCCGGTGTCAACTCGCAGTATTCATCATCACCTAAATACTCAAGCGCTTCTTCAAGCGTGTGAATGCGCGGGCGCTTTAGTGTGGTTGTTTGTTCTTTCGTGGCAGAACGAATGTTGTTCGCCGCTTTTTCCTTCGTAATGTTCACGGCAAGGTCGTTGTCACGATTGTGCTCACCACAAATCATGCCTTCATACACTTCTGTCCCTGGCTCAATGAACATAACTCCACGATCTTCTAATTGCAACATGCTATACGTCGTCGCTTTGCCTTTTTCATTCGCAATCAGCACCCCTTGACGTCGACCTGCAATCTGACCGTCAAAAGCTTGTTGATACGAGTCAAATGAATGGTTAATAATGCCGTATCCTTTTGTTTGGCTCATAAACTCCGTGGAATACCCAACGAGTCCTCTGGAAGGAATCTTAAATTCAAGACGTACTTGTCCATCGCCTTGTTGTTCCATGTTAAGCATTTCACCTTTTCGTTCACCGAGCGACTCCATGACAGACCCAGTGTAAGCTTCAGGCACATCGACTTGAACGTGCTCATACGGTTCACATTTTACGCCGTCGATTTCTTTAATGATGACTTGAGGTTTAGAAACTTGTAGTTCAAAACCTTCACGTCGCATATTTTCAATTAAAATCGACAAGTGTAACTCCCCGCGACCTGATACGGTCCACGCATCTGGAGAATCTGTTTCTTCAACTTTCAAACTCACATCTGTTTCTAGTTGACGATATAAACGCTCTTCAAGCTTACGGCTCGTCACATGATCTCCTTCACGACCAGCAAACGGACTGTTGTTCGCAAGAAACGTCATTTGTAACGTCGGCTCGTCAATTCGGACAGGAGCAAGTGCTTCTATCTTTCCTTCTAAACAGATGGTTTCCCCAACGTTAATATCATCCACACCTGCAAGGGCAATAATATCTCCCGCAGAGGCATGCTCAACCTCGACTTTCTCTAAGCCGTGGAAACCAAACATCTTACTTACACGGAACGTATGCTCACTTCCGTCGCGTTTGACGACGACACAACGATCCCCTTTAGACACTTCTCCACGGAAAATTCGGCCGACACCAATTCTTCCAAGAAAATCATTATATTCAAGCATCGTCACTTGAAACTGCAATGAATCTTCAATGTTATCTTTTGGTGAAGGTACTTTGTTTACAATCGCATCAAAGAGTACTTCCATCCCTTTTGTATCAGTGTCCTCAGGTAACTTAGCGGTTCCTTGGACCGCAGACGTATACACAACAGGGAAATCAATCTGATCGTCGTTGGCACCGAGTTCAATGAATAAGTCTAGTACCTCGTCAACGACTTCTTCAGGACGAGCAGCATCACGATCAATTTTATTTACGACAACAACAGGCGTTAGTTCCTGGGCCAATGCTTTCTTCAATACAAAACGTGTTTGCGGCATGCACCCTTCGTAGGCGTCTACGACAAGCAAAACGCCATCCACCATTTTAAGAATGCGCTCCACCTCTCCACCAAAATCAGCGTGACCTGGCGTATCAAGGATATTAATCTTCGTGTCGTTATATTTAATCGCGGTATTTTTTGCAAGTATGGTAATTCCGCGTTCTTTCTCAAGGTCATTTCGGTCCATCGCACGTTCAGATACTTGTTCATGTGCTTCAAACGTTCCAGATTGCTTCAGCATCTCATCGACAAGCGTTGTTTTTCCATGGTCAACATGGGCAATAATTGCGATATTACGCAAATCGCTTTGTGTTTTCACTAGGCGTACTCTCCTTATATACCGTTACTTGAACTGTTCAACTTTTCTATTCTACCATAAATGTTCTCTCAACTCTATACACGCTCCTCTTTCATTTTGTGAGGAATTGCTTTACACTAAACGTATTGAATGAAAAAGCAGGTGAGACAATGAAAAACATCCAATGGCCCGTATTATTTATGGCAGTGCTTGCTGTTTTAGGTATTTCAACGATCGGCGTCGCGGTTGCAGAACGAAGCGTCTGGATTGCACTGCTTGCCTTAGTTATGATTGCGTTTGCTTTTATCGGCTCTTCAAAATACCGACAAAGTAAAACGGTCTCTTAACGTCAAGAACTCGGACTCAGCATCTTCTAGCTGAACCCGAGTTCTTTTTAAGTTTCATTTAAATACGCCAACATTTTCGTTTTCACTTGTTCATCTGCTGCTAAATACGTACACTCTCGGTCGAAGTGAAGCACCCCACCATCCAATTGGCAACAAGCGCCCCCCGTCTCTTCAAGAAGTACCGCTGCTGCCGCATAGTCCCACGGCGACAGCCTAAGGCTGACGTAGGCGTCTAACCTACCTGCAGCTACGTATGCACTTTCAAGTGCTGCGGATCCATAGGAACGAACCGCCCGCACTTCTCGGACAATGTTTGCGAAGGCATCCTTCATCTTCTCATCTGCCCGACCGACGAGCCAGCGTGCATTAAACCCAATGATCGCTTGGTCAAAGCGAACCGGGCGTCTCTTTGGTAGCCGCTTACCATTCACATATGCCCCTTGTCCACGAACAGCAGTAAACCATTCGTTCGCCCGCACATCATAAATGATGCCAATATGACCGACGCCTCCTTGATAAATGCCTATAGAGATCGCATAGTTCATCGCTTGATGTACGAAATTCGTCGTCCCATCGATCGGATCAATAAACCATGTTACCGCATGCGGGTCGACATACGCTTCGTCACCTTCTTCACCGACGATGTGGTGATTGGGATAATTGCGAGTAATCTTCTCGGTTAATATTCGTTGAACTTCAATATCTTTATCTGTCACCAAATCGTCGGCATCTTGTTTCGTATCAATGTGCAGCTGCTCCCGTTCAACCGTGCGAATACGCTCAGCAGCCTCCATTACGAAAGAAATCGCCTCGTCTTTTAGCTCAGACCAGTTAATCGCGTCAACGGCTGCACTGTCGTCTGTTAGCGTCACCGCGACATTCACTGCACGACCGGTGATACGCTCCATCTCTTTACTTATAACATTCGTGTAGTGATCCTCAATCCATGCTTTTGTACGTGAATCTTTCGCTTGTATGTAAAACGTGTCGTTTTTGTATGCGATGGGCTTTAGGTGCACGAGCCACGTCTCATAACTAGGCTTACTGATTTCTTTTTGGATGACACCTAATACGTCTTCCCATAATTTCTCTGGTGACAACAACGGATAGCCCCTCCTAATAGTATGTACATTCATGTGAAACACGTTTGATTGACCATATCTTTTCCCTTCATTTTATCTCACAAAACCTAGAATGTAAAAAAGCGAGCTTCTGCTCGCTTCCGTCAATCAACCCTCAAGTCTGAGTAATTCTTTTGCCAGTTCTTTGAGTTTGTTCTTTGCTTTCGTGATTCCATCAGAATCATTATTCATCATGTAGTCGTGGAGGGTAACGAGCTCATAATCAATTTCAAGTCGAACTACCGGTATGCGTTTCTCTGCATCTGTTCTCTTCAGCGTCTGAATGACTTGTTCCATCACAAACACCCCTCATTTTTTGGGACTCCCACCATCCTACTTAGCGGTAAGCCAAGTTTCTCTAGTCAAAAGTAATATGATTAAAAATTCTGATTTTGATAATTATATCATATGCGCTTTACAAATTAAATGTCCTTATATTTATCACTTTTAGGTGTCCCCCTAGCTTACATTTGATCTCAGGCATAAAGGGCGCTATCATCAAGGTAGACAAGCTTTGAAAGGAGTACCAACCATGTCAAACACTGGCTTTACAACAAAAGATTTTAACGTCTTTACCATCCCTGGACTAGAGCCTCGAATGGAAGCACTACAGGAGCAAATCCAACCGAAATTCAGAAACATTGGCGAACGTTTAGTTTCTGAAATATCTTCCTTAACTGGAGAAGAAATGTTTTTACACATCGCCAAACATTTAAGAAGAACGACCAATCCCCCTGATGATTCATGGCTAGCCATCGCCCCAGATAAAAGAGGGTATAAAAAGCACCCACATTTCCAACTCGGCTTATTTGATGATCACCTGTTCATCTGGTTGGCATTTATTTATGAATTGCCGAACAAAAAAGAGATCGGCGAAGCCTTTTTGAATGATTTGAACACGATAAAGACTTTACCGAATGACTTTGCAATTTCAACCGATCATACGAAGAAATCTGCCGAACAAATCGGTGACCATACAGAATCAGATCTCGAGAAAAAAGTTATACGGTTCCGCGATGTAAAAAAAGGCGAATTTCTTATCGGTCAGCAGCTCGCCCCTAGTGATAGCCGTGTACAAGATGAGGGAGAACTCATAAAAACAGCCATCGACACGTACGAAACGTTACTTCCTTTATACCGTATGAGCCTAACCCGCTAAAAAAGACTGTGCGCTGCACAGTCTTTTTTTACATCGTGATTCGGTATTCACGTTCTTCGTCTAGCGCTCGTTTAACGACATTCCATGTGTTCGTATTCGCTTGGTCATCATACGCTTTAAAATGGGTTTTCTCTTCACTCTTTGAAGGAACGACAACCTTAAATGCTTCATATGCGTCTTTAACGTCACCTGCTTTCACACCTGATCCGTACGCATATTCAATCTGTGTAAAAAAGTTGGCTACAGTTACAATTTCATCTTGATTCCAATCCACGGATAACGGAATCGAGACCGAACGTTCGTCCATATGATCGTCTCCTTTCCATAATTCCCATCATACAAAAAAAAGAAACGGATGGAAACCATCCGTCTCGTGCTATTTCTTCTTACGTTTATTTTTGCAAGCTGTACAACTACTATAAAGCGTTGCCACTTTATCACTTTTATAATGTTCGATCGTACAATCACACGTTTGACAAATAATCATTGCCATTTTAAGCACCCCTTATGAAAGCGTTTGTAATCTCCTTACATTTATAATATGATGTCACAATTGATTTGTCAACGGCTAATTGTATAACACAATAAGGCTATATATTTGATTAGCATAACTTTTTATCGTCATTGCTTTAGTACTTGCGTCAATGCAAAATGTGTAACAGATATAGCGAGGAGAAGATCGTCATTTTTGTGCTGATATACAAAATTCATCAGGCGATATCGTTCCATGGTGGTTCACTTTTTTGTAAATGTACGATGATTATGGAAGTTCCTTGCCGCGTTCTATATAGGAAGAACCTTAGATTTTCCTAATTTGTGCTATTGGTTGTTCTTTCCATTACAGGCGGATGCTTGTAGTCCAGACTATAAGGGCAACATCGGTGGTCAAAAGACGCCCACCGTGTTTTCTTTATACTCCAGAGCACAAGGGCGACATCCGTGGCCACAATACACCCGAGCACAAGTGTCCAATCTATGTTACATATGAATGTGAATGATGGCGTCCGATCTATGTGGGGGGTCCGACTAAAAATGGTCTCTCATTCAAAAAATCTCATCATGGACGTGGGATTTTGATTAGAGGCTATGGAATTGGCTCGCATATCAAAATTAAATCCATTTGAAAAAAATTCATACCGATTCTCTGTAGCCAACCGTGCTTTTATGGGGAGTCACTTTAAAATAACTCGGGAATGAGTTCAAAACGAACTGCTTGTTCAATCCGAAGGGCCTGTCCGGAACAGAAAACTTACATCTACGCCATTTAGTTCCGGACAAAGGATCTGTCCGGAACGGAAAACTCACATCTATGCATTTTAGTTCCGGACAAAGGGTCTGGGCGGAACGGAAAACTCACATCTATGCCGTTTGGTTCCGGACATAAAAGGTTGATGGTATGATAATGGTTCTTCTCCGCGTTCTTGTTCAATGAAGAGGCGTTTGTTTGATGGTACGAAACGTGGTTATAGGCATGAAACATGTCGTCGTTTACCGAGAATTCCTTATGCTCCTTTAAGAACATGGGTTATGTAATTCGCTCATATTGATTTTGTCTTTCTTCCTAAAAAGCTAGTGAAAAATGTAGCACAAAGCACGCGCTAATAATAGGCTGTCTTCTGAAACGCCCTGGCCGAAGAAAAAAAAGCCTAACAGATATGAATCTGTTAGGCTTTTAGTGAGTACATCCAAAGTTAGGTTCTGTTAGTCTTCATCGATATTTTCAATTTTAATTTCGTGAGGATTAACAAACCCGTAGCCTTGCTCTTCTAAACCTATAATAATATCTTCTAAAGCATCATTCGTATGTTCTAAGTCGTGCATTAGAATATTGGCCCCAGCGCCAAGTTCAGGTGCATTAAGTGTGTCTTCTGAAAATTTCTCAGCGTTTCCAATATAGTCAGCTTCCCAATCAAACCCAAACGTCCAATTCATGCCAACCATACCTTCTTCTTCCAATAGTTGCCAGCTATACTCTGTATTCTGGCCAAAAGGGGCTCTAAAGAAGTCAGGTCGTTCCCCTGTAATTTCCTCAATCTGATCGTTAACTCCTACAATCTCTTCTCGTTGTTCTTCTTCAGACAATTCCGGGAGACTTGGGTGACCATACGTATGATTTCCAATGGCATGACCGAGCTCTTCAATTTGGAGAAGCTCTTCTTGTTCTTCTGGTTCTGTTAACCTCATTCCATTCACAAAGAAAATCGCTTGAATGTCATGCTCATGCAATAATTCTGCCATTTCTAAGCTATATTCTTTCGGACCATCGTCAATCGTAATAAGTACAACGTCTTCGGGTGCATCGTCAATCGGATCAATGGAATACATCGTTGGGTTCACTTCATATCGTATTTCTACATCTTCTTCTATGTCTTCTTCATCATCTTCGGTTTCATCTTCGTCGTCCTCTTCCGGAAGCTCGTCCTCTTCGTCATCAGCGGCTTCATCATCATCCTCAAATGTAGGTTCTTCAGTTCCTTCCGCCTCTACATTCTCATCGCCTGCTTGTTCCGTATCATCTGCACACGCCGCGAGCAGTAGTGCTGATGCTGCCCCGAGTGCAAGCATACGCTTTGGCTTTCTCATGTTGACACCTCCAAGATTTTACAATACCCGTCTCCATCTTACACTAATCGACGAATATTGTAACACCATTTTTTAAGGAAAACACCGAAACTTTTTTCAGTCCGGATTATCACTTGCAAAAAATGGGTATAGAGAAGTTATAAGGATGACGCTATAACTGTGTTTACTAGTAAAAGTTTCCTTAATCGTTACAAATACATCTCGATGCTTTCGATCGTGTTACAGTTTGTTTATTCCAGCAAATTGGGAATTCACACATGCTATCATAAATATAAAGAGAAGAAATAAGGAGTGAGGACTCTTTTATGAGACAATATACATTACCGTTCGTCCGCTTCGGTTCGTTACTTCTTCTTAGCTTAGTTCTTGCTTCTTGTACCCACGGTTCCATACATGAACTTGATGCAATCGCAAGTGATGAAGACACGGGTCATGATGAACCATTTGTTGTGCTCGTCTCTAACGATGAAAACATAGATACTGAAAAGCAATATTACGAAGCACTCCTAACCATACAAAATGAACGGGTCAATGAAACAGCCGTTAACATTTTAAACGCAGATGACCATCGTACATTTATTGAAGACCATGAAGTCGATAGTTTCCCTACGCTTATCCTCGTCGCAGGTCAACCTCCGCACGAACAAGTGAATGGTGATTTAGCGAATGAAGACTTGATGTATATCTTAAGAAACCATTATGAGTAATCCTAACAAAGAGGGGAGTTGCCGATCGGCAACTCCCCTCTTTGTTTCGTCATTTGCAAAAGTCACTGTGCCAACAGATTGGCACGGTGATTTTTATATCGATCAAACTATTTAATATGAATGGGTGTTCCGATGGCAACTTCCGCTGCTTCCATTGTAATCTCACCTAGTGTTGGGTGAGCATGGATCGTCATCGCCACATCTTCTGCGGTCATGCCTGCTTCAATCGCAAGACCAATTTCTGCGATCATATCTGATGCACTAGGTCCGGCAATTTGCGCACCAATGACAAGGCCATCTTCACTGCGCGTAATGAGCTTCATGAAACCGTCTGAATCGTTAAGCGAAAGGGCACGACCATTCGCTTGGAATGGGAATTTCGATGCTTTCGCATCAAAACCTGCTTCTTTCGCTTCTTCTTCAGAATAACCAACAGATGCCAATTCAGGCTCTGTGAACGCAACGAGTGGAATACCAAGATAATCAATTTCACTCGCTTCACCTGAAATGACTTCCGCAGCAATTTTACCTTCATAAGACGCTTTGTGAGCGAGTTGTGGACCGTCTACAATATCGCCGATTGCGAAAATGTTGTCCACGCTGGAGCGAAGCTTCTTGTCTGTTTTGATGAGTCCACGATCTGTAAGGTCAACACCAATTTGCTCAAGACCAAGTTCATCAGTGTTCGGACGACGGCCAACAGATACGAGCAAGTAGTCTGCTTCAATCTTCTGCTCTTCGCCTTTTACGTCTACAGAAACGGTAATGCCTTCATCTGTTTCTTCTACACCTGAGGCTTTTGCTTGTGTAATGAACTCAACGCCTTTGCTCTTAAGTCGACGTTGTACAAGTTGAGCCATTTGCTTTTCAAAACCGCCAAGAATACGCTTCTCACCTTCAAGAACGGTAACTTCACTGCCAAGGTTTGCATAAGCACCAGCGAGTTCTACACCGATATAGCCACCGCCAATAACGACAAGACGCTTTGGAACTTCTTTAAGAGCAAGTGCGCCTGTAGAAGTACCTACACGGTCGCTTAAAGGAAACGCTGGTAATTCGATTGGACGTGAGCCCGTTGCAATGATACAGTTCTTAAATTTGTACGATTGAGAATTGTAGTTTTCTCCAGAGACACGCACCGTGTCCTTAGCAGAGAAATACGCTTCACCTTTAACGATATTCACTTTGTTCCCTTTAAGAAGTCCTTCAACGCCACCCGTAAGCTTTTTAACGACGCCAGACTTCCACTCTTGAACTTTAGAGAAATCTAAAGAAACGTTTTCAGTTGTAATGCCTAACTCATCGGTACCATGCGCCTTTTCAAAACGGTGACCGGCTTCGATTAACGCTTTCGAAGGAATGCAACCGACGTTCAAGCAAACGCCACCCATATCTTCTTTTTCTACGATCGTCACTTTTTGCCCAAGTTGAGCGGCACGGATGGCGGCTACATAGCCACCCGGTCCGGATCCGATAATGAGTGTATCTACTTCTTCTGCTAAATCCCCTACTACCATTTATTACCCCTCCATTATTATGCGTTCTGGATCGTTAAGCAAACGCTTCACGTGGTTTAAAGCATTTTGTGCAGTCACACCGTCAATCAAACGGTGGTCATAACTTAATGATAAAGCAAGCATTGGTCGAACGACAACTTCCCCGTCTTCAACAACTGCTTTTTCTTCAATTCTTCCGATACCAAGAATCGCTACTTCAGGGTGATTAATGACTGGAGTGAACCATGCCCCGCTGGCAGAACCAACATTCGAAATTGTGCTTGTTCCTCCTTGCATATCGCCGCTTGTAAGTTTACCGTCTCTTGCTTTCACCGCAAGCTCTGAAATTTCGGATGCGAGCATAAACACAGACTTACGATCTGCTTCGCGAACGACGGGTACAACGAGACCACGATCCGTGTCTGCAGCAATACCTACATTATATTGCTTTTTGTACACAATTTCTTCGTTCTCGTCGTCAATCGACGCGTTGAGTGCTGGATACGCACGCAGAGCAGACGTATATGCTTTTACGACATATGGCAAGTACGTTAGCTTAATGTCTTGGTCAGCAGCAATCGGCTTGAATTTTTTACGGTTTGCCACGAGCGCACTTACTTCAACTTCATCCATGTGCGTAACATGTGGAGCTGTATGCTTACTGTTAACCATTGCTTTGGCAATCGCTTTACGAACACCTTTTAGCGGTTCACGTTCTTCCGTAACCGTCGAAGTCGTCGTCTGCGTTGCGGAAGACTCTTCTTTTGCTTCTGTTGTTTCTTCAGAAGCCGAAGTACCATCACCAGAAAGGTGGGCATCAATGTCTTCTTTTAGAATACGACCATTTTTTCCGCTACCGGTTACTTGTTGGATCGTTACGTCGTTCTCTCTTGCGTATTTACGAACCGTAGGCATCGCAATAACACGCTTCGACTCATCTTCAGTAGACGTTTCTTCTTTTGACTCTGACTTCGTTTCATCTGACTTAGCATCTGAAGACTCTTCTTTTTTCTCTTGCTTTTGTTCTTGCTTTTGGTCGTTCTCGCCCTCATCTTCGTCATCATCGCCACTGCCGTCATCAATGGTCAAAATCACTTCACCAACCGTAGTTGTCGTGTTTTCGTCTACTTTTATTTCAAGAACGGTACCGTCGACAGGAGATGGAATCTCCACAACAGCTTTATCGTTTTGTACTTCACAAAGCACATCATCTTCTTCTACTTTGTCACCGGCTTTGACGAACCATTTTACAATTTCGCCTTCATGAATGCCTTCGCCGATATCCGGCAGTTTAAATTTATATGCCATCGTTTCGTACCTCCTTTTCTTTACCGCTCACTAAAACTCGATCGTTTCTTTCGCTTTTTCATAGATGTCTTCAGCATTCGGTAGCCAAGCATCTTCATCTGAAGCAAATGCATACACCGTATCTGGAGCAGCAATACGACCAACAGGTGCTTCTAAGTGAAGAATTGCACGCTCACTGATTTCAGCAGAAACGGTTGCGGCAACGCCTGCTTGACGCTGTGCTTCTTGTACGACCATGGCACGATTTGTCTTTTTAACGGACTCAATGATTGTTTCTAAGTCGAGTGGACTTACTGTGCGCAGGTCGATGACTTCAGCATTGATGTCTTCTTCAGCGAGCTTGTCTGCAGCTTTTAGCGCTTCATGAACCATTGCTCCGTAGCTCACAATCGTAATGTCTGTTCCTTCACGCTTAATATCTGCTTTTCCAATTTCAATCGTATATTCCTCATCCGGAACTTCTCCTTTAAATGAGCGGTACAACTTCATGTGCTCAAGGAAAACGACAGGGTCGTTGCTACGAATCGCTGAGATGAGAAGCCCTTTTGCATCATAAGGAGTTGATGGAATGACGACTGAGATTCCTGGTGTTTGTGCAATTAAGCCTTCGAGGCTGTCGGAGTGTAACTCTGGCGTCTTCACTCCCCCACCAAATGGTGCACGAATGGTAATCGGACTGCTGTAATGACCGCCAGAACGATAGTGCGTACGAGACATTTGCCCCGCTACACCGTCCATCACTTCAAATAAGAATCCGAAAAACTGGATCTCCATAATTGGGCGAAAACCTGTAAGGCCAAGACCAATTGCGAGACCACCGATACCAGACTCAGCGAGTGGCGTATCAAAAACGCGGTCTTCACCAAATTCTTCTTGTAGACCTGACGTGGCACGGAATACACCACCGTAATGACCCACATCCTCACCGAAAAGGAGGACATTTTCGTCATTTTTAAGCTCCGTGCGCATGGCTTCAGTAATTGCTTGAATCATTGTCATTTCCGCCATAATTATTTCGACTCCTTCGCACGATAGTATTCAAGTTGTTCTTCTAAGTTTTGTCCGAGATCATTGCCCATAATCTCAATAAGTTCGCTTACTTTTTGACGTGGCGTTTCATCTGCTTCTTTAATCGCCGCTTTTACATCCGCTTTCGCTTGCTCCACAATTTCATTCTCTTGATCTTCAGACCAGATCCCTTTTTCTTCCAAGTACTTACGGAAGCGAACGAGTGGATCTTTTTTCTCCCATGGGTCGTTCTCATCATCGGTACGGTACCTCGTCGGGTCGTCACCAGATAGGGAGTGTGGACCATAACGATAGCAAAGCGTTTCAATGAGTGTCGGCCCATTGCCTGAAACTGCATTGTCACGCGCTTTTTTCGTGGCCGAATACACAGCTAGCACGTCCATTCCGTCTACTTGAATGCCTTCGATACCTGCTGCAACAGCTTTTTGAGCAACTGTTGATGCGGCACTTTGCTTTTCAACAGGTACAGAAATTGCGTATTGATTGTTTTGCACGACGAAAATCGCTGGTGCGTTAAATGCACCTGCAAAGTTCATTCCTTCGTAGAAATCGCCTTGCGAAGCACCACCATCACCTGTATACGTAATGACGACGTTTTCTTTATTCTTTTTCTTAAGACCTAGGGCAATTCCTGCTGCTTGTACGATTTGTGCCCCGATAATAATCTGTGGCATAAGGACGTTAATGCCTTCCATTTGCCCGCCTTTGTAATGCCCTCTAGAGAAGAGATATGCTTTTGAAAGCGGGTAGCCATGCCAAATGAGTTGTGGAATGTCACGATATCCCGGTGCAATCCAGTCTTCTTTATCCAACGCAAAATGTGATCCGAGCATTGAAGCTTCTTGCCCAGCAACTGGGGCATAAAAACCGAGTCTTCCTTGACGGCCTAACGAAACCGCACGTTGGTCAGCAACTCTCGTATAAACCATGCGTTTCATGAGTTCTTTTAGCTCGTCATCACTTAGTTCAGGAACAGCGTCTTCATTTACGATTTTACCGTCCTCGTTTAGAATCTGAAAAGTTTCGAACTTATTCTCTACTGCATCAATTGTCTTTTCAGCCAAAACGGCTCACCTCTTTCATTTATTATCACACACGTGAATCGTTGAACGTACGAAAAGTTACTACTTGTAACGTACCCTCAACAAACAGATTTCAACCTTTTTCTTTGGGGAATTCTGTTTCAATTCATCACGCTAAAAAACTAATACACAATCACTCCATTTCAGCATACATGATCTTTAATTCATTCGTCAATGTATTATAACCAGTTCTATTGTTTAGCCAGAATAATATTTTAAATATACTAAAAAATTTACCCTGTTATATATCATACTCCAATAATTGTTTCATAATAGTAATACAGATGTATCAATTTCCTGTTTTACCGAGCCGACAACATTCGATAAACTTGTGCTTTCCAGTCTTTGCGTCACCCGGTCATCATCAGAGGAACATTCGTTTACGTATTCATCAATCATGAGCTTCTTACTATGTGAGGGAGGTTTTTAATTATGCTCGGTCAGGTAGCGGGGGTAAAGCGGTTGTCACGTAATAAAAAGAAGATGGACACATTTAAGAACAATCTATAGTTTGTAGGTTTCTACATAAAATGCTGCTTTGAAGTACGTGCGACCCTAAATCTTTGTAACACTTGAACTAGGAAGTCGATCTTTTTGCCGACCGTTTGTGAGGAAGAACATTTACTTATTCGCCCGCTTCATAATGAGACACGCTCCATCCCCATCGTGTCACAGATCATTTGCGGTCGCCAGTGGTAGACACTCGGCTGCAGTGTGCATTACTTGTGTAATTTTAAATGCTGTAATAAGACACCCCTATAGCTTTGCTTAACTTACTGAAAAAAGGAAATCCCACATCGCCCATGCCGAAGCCGTTGAATCTCGTGCGACCTTCTAATGAACATGTCGTTATAACACGACTTGTTCACGTTATAGGAATGAATGAGTGATCATGCGTTTCACCTCGACTGTTCCAGCGTTTATTGAAATACAGCGATGTACACGAGTGAAATTAAAGAGATTCATTCGGCTAAAAGATCAGGATTTGCAATGATAATTGGCCGTACATAAACTTGCCACATCCACGGACTGAGCATGGGCGCGGGACAGAAATCTTACCTTAGATGGTCCTAAGGTAAGATTTCACTTGTTTTACGAGGTGTATTGTTGAAAATCCTCCCATAGAGAAGAGAAATCTTACCATAGATTGACCAATGGTAAGATTCTATATAGAAAGAACTTAATATTTTCCTCATTGCACAGTTGGGTTG
>NZ_BAXB01000029.1 GCF_000698145.1 Geomicrobium sp. JCM 19039 | reverse complement strand
CGGAACAACATGCGCTCTTCCCTCGTTTTTGTTCCGGCTAGAAGCGTTGTCCGGAACAAAACCCATTCTTCCCCCGTTTCCGTTCCGGCTAGGGCGCTGTCCGGAACAGCATGCCCACTTCCCTCGTTTTTGTTCCGGCTAGGAGTGCTGTCCGGAACAAAAACTGCACAGTAGTTACAAGCGAGTGCGACAGCTGTAGGAACCGACAGTGCAATGGAGCCACGCATTTAAAGCTTTCTCGTGAACTACAGAACCAAACATTCGTGGGAAAAATAAGCTGGATTTTCATGGGTATTGTCTAAAAATCTTTATTTTGTGTGAGAAATCATGTAATGTAAGTCTGTACTCCTATTCTTATATATTTAGCGTAAAGCATTTTAGTTAAGAAGGTGATGTAGTTGTGATTGAATTCAAAAATGTAAGTAAAACATATGCTGACGGATTTCAAGCGCTGAAAAACATAAACTTAAAGATTGAAGAAGGCGAACTCATTGCGCTGATCGGTCCTTCAGGTTGTGGGAAAACGACGACGATGCGGATGATCAATCGCTTAATTGATCCGTCCGAAGGCGAAATTCTCATTGATGGTGAAAATATAAAGAAAAAAGACCCTGTTCAATTACGGCGAAACAGCGGGTATGTGATCCAACAAATCGGTCTGCTTCCGCACATGACCATCCAAGATAACATATCTATTGTGCCGAAGCTCAAAAAATGGGAAAAACAACGTTATCTCACGCGAGTGGATGAGCTATTGAAACTCGTCGGGTTAGATCCTGATACGTTTAGAAAGCGGTACCCGTCTGAACTTTCCGGTGGACAGCAGCAACGAATCGGTGTGATCCGAGGATTGGCAGCTGACCCACCGGTTATTCTTATGGATGAGCCTTTTAGTGCTCTTGATCCGATTAGTCGTGAGCAGCTTCAAGACGAATTGATTAAGTTGCAAGAAGAGATTAAGAAGACAATTGTCTTTGTTACCCATGACATGGATGAGGCGATTAAGATTGCCAATCGTATCGTCATCATGCGCGACGGGAGATTGTTCAAGTGGATACCCCTGATCGGATTCTTAGAAACCCGAAAGATGACTTTGTCCGTGACTTTATTGGAACGGAACGGTTAAATCAAAATGCGGATCAGCCTGTCGCAAAGCAACTCATGACGAAAGAGACCGCAATGGTTCGTGGTAGCCGCGGGCTTGCAGAAGCATTTAATTACATGAAAAAAGACCGGGTAGATCAGTTGTTTGTTCGCGATCGTGAAGGTGCGCTTGTCGGTATGGTGACGCTTGAACTGATTGAAAAGCATTATGACGATGAGTCGAAAACGGTTGCCGACGTGATGCAAACCGAGATCAAGCACACCGTAAATCCAACGACATCACTAACAGAAGTTGCTGGACTGCTCAGTCAGCAAGACGTATTTACATTGCCGGTCATTGATGATGGAAAACTTGTCGGTGTTGTTACGAGGACGAGCATGATTCGCGGCATTGCAGAAGTGAATCATCAAGAAGGAGGCGAAGGGTGATGCAACTTTTTCTTGATCTATGGGAACTGTTCCAAGTCCGACAAGGCGCAGTATGGGACGCCTTGCAAGAACATTTTTTCCTCGTCGCCGTTTCGATGACACTCGCCGTCTTAATCGCGGTTCCACTTGGGGTTCTTCTGACGAGTTTGAAGCGATTATCTGAACCAATCATTGGTATTGCTGCCGTTGCACAAACGATTCCAAGTCTCGCGCTCTTAGGATTTATGTTGCCGGTGCTCGGGATTGGTACGAACAACGCCATCTTTGCGTTAACTGTTTACGCTTTATTGCCGATTCTTAGAAATACGTACACCGGAATTTTAGAAGTGGACAAAGCCACCGTTGATGCCGGGCGGGGGCTTGGGATGACAAGAAGTCAAATCTTAACAAAAATCCAATTGCCACTTGCACTGCCAGTTATTATGGCGGGGATCCGTACGTCGACTGTTATCGTCATTGGTGTCGCGACGCTTGCGACCTTTGTTGGGGCCGGAGGGCTCGGAGACATTATTATGCGTGGACTTGCAATGCAAAATAGTGCCTTACCCTACTCGGAGCAATCCCGGCGGCAATTCTTGCGATTATCGCAGACTTCATTCTTAAACGAATTGAAATTCTAGCCACACCAAAAGGCTTGAAAAAATAACCAGTGAAAGGATGTTTCATCTATGAAAAAGTTTTTTCCAGTCGTTTTAGGCTCCACACTCGTTTTGGCCGCTTGCGGAGGGGGCAGTGATGAAGACACAGTCGTTGTCGGCGGTAAGGACTTTACCGAGCAGATCATTCTCACGCATATGGTTGCAGAACTGATTGAAGAGAATACAGAGTTGAACGTTGAGCGAGAAGAGAATCTCGGCAATACGGAAATTCTTACGCAAGGCATGATGGACGGGGACATTGACTTGTATATTGAATACACAGGGACGTCGTACATCACTGTCTTAAACCATGAAATCGACCCAGAAAACCCGCCAACTGCAGAGGAAGTTTACAACACGGTTCAAGAAGAATATGACGCGGAGTACGATATCGCTTGGTTGGATGAGTTTGATTTTGAAAATCGTTATTCCTTAGTCATGCGTGGTGCAGACGCTGCGGATGTCGCGGATATGAGCGCCCTTGCTGATCAAACGGATGAGCTAACCCTTGGACATAACGCCAATTTCGGTGAACGTCCGGACGGATTGGACCGATGAACGACATGTACGGGTATTCATGGGGAGACACAGCGCAGATGGATGACGGTCTCATGTACGATGCTTTGCGTAACGAAGAAGTTGACGTAATTGCCGCATTCACAACAGACGGGCGTATTCCGGCTTATGACCTTGAAGTTATTGCTGATGACCTCAACTACTTCCCGCCATATTATGCGGCACCGATCATTATGAACGACACGCTTGAAGCTCACCCTGAATTAGAAGACTTATTGGCTCAACTCGGTCCATTGTTAACGGAAGAAACAATGGCTGAACTAAACGCCGAAGTAGACATTAACGCAGAACTTGAAGAAGTTGTCGCACGTGACTTCTTAATTGAAAATGGACTCATCGATGAGTAAGTGCAAAGCCTTCTGGGACCTGTCCCAGAAGGCTTTTTTGGAGAGTGTATAATGGTGGCATTTGAATCTTCAGTAACCATTAAGCCTGGTCATGCTCCTACGCTAAAAGAAGCGCCACCGTGCCGACTCTTACTGAAGAAAGGTTACTTTGATTGCACACTCGGCAGGCGGATGGCGAGATGAAAGGTGTGATCGTCGACATGAAAATGGAGGGAACCTTCTGCAGTTTTGACAGCGTTTTGGATTAAGTATGTACCTAGTCCCCGCTTTTTGATGGTCGGATGCCTTTTAGGAAATAATTGTTCCCGAACATCAATGGGAATCGGGGCAGAGCTGTTGCTCACATCAACGATGATAATGCCAAACTGCTTGCGTACTTCGATCTCAATGTAGGGCTCGCTCACGTATTCTTTACTTAGTCGCGCCCCTTCCAACGCATTGCTGAAGATGTTGACCATGAGTTGCATTTCCTTGCCTGGGCTCAGCAGTGTTTGCGAGAGATCCGCCTTGATGGACGCGTTTACGCGAATGTTATCTTCGTTTCCTTTCGTTTTCACATAAGCGAGGGCGGCACCGATGGCCCCACCCGCAGACGCACTGGCACGGTCCTCGTCATTATTTTGGAGTAGGTGAAGGTAATCAACGATCTGTTGGAACTCATGTTCTTTCGCAAGTCTCGCCAGCACTTCAAGGTGCGTGCGTTGGTCATGCTGTTCTTGCTTTAATGACTCGTGCAAAGCTTGGACGTGCTGTTGAAACTCGGTTGCATCTTGGAAGATGCGTTTCTTTTGTCGCCAAAGGAATACGATGAGTAGCAAAGCCGCAACGAGAAGTATACTTAAAATAGCAGCCATCGTCGACACCTCAGGATAAGATCGGAAATTGATCTTGAATCGTTTTTAGATTTTTTTTCGTGACGAGTGCATGCTTGTCACTGTTCTGAAATTGAATTTCTAGTGAATGCTTCGTATAAGGTACGAATTGAGTAATCTTTGAGAGGTTCGTAATAAAGGAACGATGTGTTCTAAAAAAGGTAGAGCTTTGCAATTCGGCCTCTAGTTCCTGCAATGATTGGTAGGTGACAATCTCATCATCGGTAAGGTGTACGGTCGAAGACCGACCGGTCCGTTCGATAAACAAAATGTCATTTTCGTTTACGACACGGATCTCCCCTTGTAATTGAATGGTCATTCGGTGACCGTCGGTTTGGTGGGAAAGGCTACGATAACGATTCAACGCTTTCTCCATTCTCGTAGGTGTGAGAGGCTTCAGTACATAATCACACACGTCCAAATCAAAGGCATGAACGGCAAAGCCTGAGTGACCGGTGACGAAAATAATTTCAACTTTTACCCCGCGAGCCCGCAAACGTTCGGCGAGTTCGTATCCGGTCAATCCTTCCATTTCAATATCGGCAATGAGAAGATCAATGCTGGAATGTTTCAACAATTGATACGCTTCCAAAGCTGTATGGCAACGCCACTCGACGTGACAGTCTGGTTGTGTTTTCAGCCAATCCTCAACCTTTTGTAGGTCATTCGGATTATCGTCAAGCAGGCCGATTCGAATCATGCTACCCCTACTTTATCTTTTTTTCATTAGTATAGCAGAAACATGACATCATATGCCCGTTTAACGACGGAATTGCAGAGTGCAACCTGTTTTCGGATATACTAGAATAAAGAAAGTAGAACCTAAAGGAGCTTTCATATGATTGAGTTGTCATCAGTCGATAAAGTGTTTCAAGAACGAAAACGACAAAGTTACCGAGCACTTCGGGAAATTACAGCTACTATTGAACCTGGCAAAGTGACCGCTTTACTTGGTGAAAACGGGGCTGGAAAGACGACGTTGCTTCGGATAATATCGGGTCTTTATGTGCCTTCGAATGGCGAAGTGAAAATTGACGGTCACGTGCAATCGCCGGACCATATCGAGTTGCGTAAATCAATCGGTGTCCACTTTGGAAGTGACACAGGCTTATACAACCGCATGACCGCCCGTGAGCATTTAGAATACTATGCGGCTCTTTTCAAAATCCCGAACCAAGAAACAAAGCAACGAATTGAGAAGTTGAGCAATGAACTTGGAATGCGCGATTTTCTTGATGTGCGTGTGGAAAAGCTATCCAAAGGCATGCGTCAGAAAGTGGCGATTGCCCGGGCAATGATACACAGCCCGTCTATCTATCTGTTTGATGAACCGACGACAGGGCTGGACATCACGTCCGCAAACATGTTCCGTGAGAAGGTGCTACAGCTTAAAAGTGAGCAACGGACGATCGTGTTTTCCACCCATCTCATGGAAGAAGTACAAATGCTTTGTGATCGTGTCATGATTCTACATCGAGGGTCGTTGCTTTTCCACGGATCGATGGAGGAATTATACGCTCACGAAGAAACAGATAATTTGAATATGATCATGATGGCGACCTTGGCTAGAGGGGGGCGTGTGAAATGATCGCGATTATAAAAAAAGAAATGAAGGATGCGCTCCGCGATCAGCGTACGTTGCTGCTGAGTGTTTTTGCCCCGGTACTTCTCGTATTTGTCATGATCTTTTTTTTAGGTGGCGCAGGGTCAGATGATGTGATTGTCGGTCTCGATCCGGAGTTGGATGATGAACTTTCTGAAGCTTTGCAGCAGTCCCATGAAGATTGGCACTTCTTACAAACAGCGCGTGGTGAAGCGTTGCTAGAAGATGGGGATATTGACCTGTGGGTTGAAGCCGATGATGAGCAGCTCACCGCGAAAGGGGATTATGCGAGTCCGCTTGTTTCTCATGTGGAACGAGAGCTGATGGATGTTTGGGAACAGTATGAAGCAACTCATCGGAGTGACGTTCTGCAGTCTGCCGGGCTAAGTGAGGAGCAGTTGACGGTCTACAATTGGAACAGTGAGCCGATCGGGTTGATGAGCGTTCGGTTCCTTCCGTTGCTTACTTTTTCACTTTCATTTTGCTTATTACAGTTTTGATGGCAGGTTTTCCAGCAGCGGTTGATTTGTTTGCTGGCGAAAAAGAGAAGCAGACAATGGAATCACTGCTCATGGCACCGCTACGCAGGTCACAAATCGTCATATCAAAATGGGTGGTTATCACCATTATAAATTTTGTTAGTGGTGTGATTGTGTTTGCGGGGTCGTTGCTATTCGCAAACGCATTTCACCAAAGCGGGGTCATCATTGCAGATGATCAACTGCTGAAGATTGGTCTTTTCTTTACGTTATCATTGCTAACTTTTGCTGCACTTAATGCCGCCTTGCTCATCGTCATCAGCGTGTCGACTGCTTCGTACAAAGATGCGCAAAACATGTCTACACCTGTGACATTCGCCTGGCTTGCCGCACCGATCTATTTACTCACAGCGCCGTTGTCTAGCTGGTCGATCTGGATGTTCTTCGTACCTGCATTGAACGTGAGTGCCTTAATTTACGGCATCACGGCGGGCACATCTGTCATTGGTTTGCCAGAGTACGCGGCCACAATTGGCTCGAACTTGGTGGCAACCGTAATTGTGCTATGGATCGCAATTAAAATGTTTCAAAAAGACCGGTACGCTCTTGGTCATGTGTAACGTTAATGAAGCAAGTCCACCCGACCAAGAGGGTGGGCTTGCTTTGTATGTGGGTTTTTTAAAGGATGATAAGTCGAAACGTACCAAAATCCAACATAAACCCGCCTATGTTGGATTTTTGGACTTCTATGTGGGGATTCAAGTAGTATCGTGGCCACTTTTGCTTAGAAACTCCCCCGTAGCCCGCCTTATGATGGGGTTTGGCATTTCCAGGATGAGGGCGTTCGGTTGCCTGCTAGGAGGCGGGCGGCATCACTACGTCTGGACGCGCAAACTGCGCGCTAGTTTTTACATTTTGCGCGCAAGTTTACTCGTTTTCAGGTCAATTTCTATCGTTTCTCGCAAACTTGATCGCAGTTTGCTTCAACTTGCGCGCAGATTTATTGCCCAACCGACCGTACACTTTGCTCACGGCGGTCCGGCTTCGGCACCTTTGGTGCGACGGTCGTCAGCTCGATTGCACGTCACCCTTTCAGCGTCGCTTCACACGCCCGGAATCTGTGCCCTAGTTTGTGCCACCTGTGCTCAAATATCTCATTTCAACTACAATTATTGCCGTTTCGCCTGAACTCGGTAACAGTTTCAAAGCTCCAAAGCTGGCTCTCCATGCGCGTGGCGAGATCAGTCGTTCGCCCTTCCGCCCAGTCTGTGATCAGCTCTCCAGCTTTCGTTTTCTTTATTCTTTCCCTGCCATCCGTAGCAAACTTGCGCGCAGGTCAACCGATGTGCACCCGCTCCCTCCGCCCGAACGCCTTCTCCCCCCCCAATTTGTCGGTGTATGATCGCATAAAATTTTCTAGTGTGATAAGAACGTACGTTTGGTATACTGTGTATATCAAAGGTGGGGTGAGTCATCATGAAAGATCGTGTCGTATTTCTCATCGATATGCAATCGTTTTTTGCCAACATGGAGAAGCTGTCTCGCCCAGATTTGGATGACAAGCCGGTCGTCGTTGCTGGTGACCCGAAGATCCGCAGTGGGGTTATTCTTGCGGCCTGTCCGATTGCGAAGAAATGGGGCGTTCAGACTGCCGAGGCGCTCTGGGAGGCGGAGATGAAATGTCCTCATTTAGTTGTGCTCAAGCCACGCATGCAACTGTACTTAGATGTGTCCGTCGCCATCGCCAGTTCGCTTGAAATGTACACAGATTTAGTGGAACCGTACAGCATTGACGAGATTTTTGTCGATATGACGGATGCGATTCACCGTCACAATTGCAGCCCGGAAGATCTTGCCGAAGAAGTGATCACAAAGGTGAGGAGAGAATCCGGAATGGTTGCAAGAGTAGGAATCGGTCCGAATAAAGTGATGGCGAAGATGGCGTGCGACCATTTTTCCAAAAAGCAACCGGGCGGAATTTTCTTTTTGCATACTGAGAACTTGCAGCAACGGCTGTGGCCGCTACCAATCGATTCACTATTTGGCGTAGGAAAGCGAATGGGGAAGCACTTTCGCGATATAGGCATCCGCACAATTGGGCAGCTTGCGAGTGCTGAGCTTACGGATATGAAGAAACGGTGGGGCATTAATGGGGAGCTCCTTTGGCGCACCGCGCATGGTGAAGACGAATCACCGGTCAAGCTGGATACGCACGTCCGAAGAAAGGCGATTGGTCATCATATGACGTTGCCGAAAGACTATCGAAGTTGGGATGATATCAATACGGTGCTTATGGAACTTGCGGATGAAGTCGCGCGGCGCGTGAGGGCGAACGGGTGTCTTGGAGGAACGGTGACGATGGGTGCCCGTGGGCACAACCATTTTCAAATGCCGTCTGGATTTCACCGTCAAGTGAAGTTGCCTGAGCTTACGAATGACGGAGGTGTCATTTACCGGGCCGCCAAACAACTGTTTTTGACCCATTGGAATCGTGACGCCATTCGTAGCTTAGGTATTGGGTTAGATGGGCTCGTGAGCGATGAGGCGAGACAGCTCAGCTTGTTTACCGACGATGTCGACCGCGAACGTTTGAACTTCACGATCGACGGGTTGAAAAACCGCTACGGGTCCGCGACTGTATTACGGGCAGTATCGTTGACCGAAGGCGGGCAAGCATTAATTCGTTCACAAAAACTGGGCGGTCACTATAAATAAAGAAGCGTTTTAAAGAATTGGAGACAACAGACGACTGACAGATTCTTTAAAGCGAATATAAAGGCTACGATCATGATAACGTTGAGCGGTCATTTCTGAGCAGTGAAGGAGGTCGTTCTCAAAGATGGCGGCCAGTTTCTCACCTAAAGCTGCGTGATACATGAAAGCATTCACTTCGAAATTCAATCGGAAGCTGCGCACATCGATGTTTGCGGTTCCGATTGAGCCGACACTTCGGTCAACGACAATCATCTTGGCATGAATAAACCCAGCATCGTAGATGAAAAAGCGGACGCCTGTTTTTAATAGTTCACCCATGTAAGAGTACGTTGCCCAATAGACGAAGATATGGTCCGGCTTATTTGGGATCATAATGCGAACGTCTTTCCCAGCAAGAGCCGCAATCCGAAGCGCATCAAGCAGGCTTGAATCAGGGATTAAGTAAGGCGTCTGAATGTAAACCGATTCTCGTGCAGAAGTGATGAGCTTAATGTAACCATTTTTAATCTCCTCAGCTTCTGTATCTGGACCGCTAGAAACAATTTGTGCGGCAATGTCACCCCTTGATTTGACGGGAGGAAAATAAAGATCATCATAATGAATTTCATGAGCCTTTGATGCTTGGTTCCAGTCAAGAATGAACCGGGTCTGCAAGGCTTTAACTGAGGAGCCTCGGATCCGAAGATGACTGTCACGCCAATACCCGAATTTTTTCGTGCGGCCTAGGTATTCGTCACCAACGTTAAATCCACCGACGTAACCGATACTCCCGTCAATGACCACGATTTTTCGGTGATTTCTATAATTTAGGCGGGAATTCATATAGGGAATACGCGAAGGAAAGAATACCCCAACTTCGCCACCTGCGTCGATCAGTTCCTGAAAATGTTTTCGTGCTAATTTTCTTGAACCCATATCGTCGTACAGAATGCGCACACGCACGCCAGCTTGAGCCTTTTCGGTGAGCAAATGAATGATCCGCTTCCCGATCAGGTCATTTCGGAAGATGTAATACTGCATGTGCACATGGTTTTTGGCGGTCGCAATGTCTGCTAGAAGTTCAGAGAACTTGTCAACGCCATCAGTAAATACGTCAATATCATTGTTTTGTGTAAGCAATGCCCCGTCACTGCGCAAGAGCATCGTAATTAAGTTGCTGTTGTTTTGTTCGGTTTCATTACGAAAGGCAAACGTGTTGTCCTCAAGTGTGCGAAGCTGTGCATCGATACTGTCTTTAAGGCCAATCTTCTCAATGCCATCCCAATTGAAAAGCCGTTTTCGGCTCAAGTTTTGGCCGAGTATAAGGTAGAGAACAAATCCGATAAAAGGAAGAAACATCAAGATTAATAACCAGGCCCATGTTGCATGGATGTCTTTGCGCTCCATAAATACAATGATTGCTGCAAGAATCATATTCAAAAAAACGAGTAAACTAAGAATAATCGGCAGTATATCCATTAACAACCTCCTTATGAGCCAATGTTCATCCATATCGTACCATGTAATGATTGCCACATCCTAAAAGATGTATGCTAAAATGGATGAAAATATACCACTAGGGGTGCGCGAGTAAGCGCTGAGAGATGTTTAAACGGAAACCCTTTGAACCTGATCCGAAAAACGGCGGAGGAAAGTGGCTGACGATTGTGTAGTATGTGTCAAGCCTCCTGTGCGTTCAGGGGCTTTTTCTTTTTTGCGCATCTATAGTATTGGAGGATAACGAATGATTTCAAAAGCATTAACGATTGCAGGAACAGACCCAACAGGTGGAGCGGGGATTCAAGCGGACCTGAAAACCTTTCAGGAGCTTGGTGTATTTGGCATGAGCGTCATTACGTCCGTTGTGAGCCAAAATACGACCGGTGTGTTTTCATTTGTCGATATGGATCTTGATTTCGTCGAAAGCCAAATTGATGTCGTGTTTGACGATATTCGCCCTGACGCTGTGAAAACAGGAATGCTATCAAACCCAGAGGTGATCGCGCTTGTCGCAAAGAAGCTCCAAGAATATGATGTCAATCATTTCGTGCTTGATCCCGTCATGGTTGCTTCAAGTGGCCATGAGCTTATTTCTCAAGACGCCAGAAAGGCGGTTAGAGAACAGCTATTGCCTCTTGCAACAGTTGTGACTCCGAACTTGCCAGAAGCTGAAGCGTTAACAGGACTTACAATTACAACCGTAGAAGACATGAAGCGAGCAGGGAAAATGCTCGTTGAAGAATACGGCTGTCGCGCTGCTCTCATTAAAGGGGGGCACTATAAAGGAGAAGCCGATGACTATTTGTATGATGGGCACGCATTCAAAAAATATACGGCGAAACGGTTTGATACGGTGCATACACACGGAAGTGGCTGTACGTATGCAGCTGCGATTGCAGCTGGCCTTGCTGAAGGCTTAGACATGGAAGAGAGTATCACTCGTGGGAAAACCTTTATTACGAGTGCTATTTCCAATCCGTTGGAGCTCGGACAAGGTCAAGGGCCGACCAATCATTGGGGACATCGCTGGGAAGAAATGAGGAAGCGTGATGGCAGACATTGGAGTAAGTAAGCGCGCAGCAAGGCGTTTTTTAGTACAGTCGCTTCTTCCGAAACCACTCGAAAGCGTTAATGACGTATTGGATCAACTCGAAGCGGTACAATTGGACCCTGTCAGTGTCGTTGAAAAGAACCATCATCTTGTATTAATGAATCGAATAAAAGAATACAGTGTGACGAATTATACAGATGCTTTGAGTGAAAAGCGTGCGTTTGAATACTTCGCAAATGCAGCGTGCCTTTTACCGATGAAAGATTACCCGTTGTTAAAAGGCAAGCGGGTGCGTTTACAAGAACAGTGGCGGGGAGAGCGGGGAAACTACCGCGAAGCGATTGCAGATATTTTGGATCGACTCCAGCAGGAAGGGCCTCTTCCCGCAACGGCATTTTTGGCGGAGCGAAAAGTCGTCGGCGGTTGGGACCATCCAACACGTGCGTCAACGAAAGAAACGACCCATGCGTTACGCATTTTATTTGAATGTGGTGACATTCAAGTGAGTGGCCGGGAAAAGTCAATTCGGCATTATGCCCGAACAGATCAGTGGATTCCCGAAGCGATTCAAAAAGAAGCAGACATGATAAACATCGAAGAAGCAGACGCCTTACTTATGGACAAATATTTGCGGGCGTACCGGTTGTTTGACGCGAGAGATCCGCGACTAGGTTGGCAAAAGTTAAATGCGCAGGCGCGTAAAGAAACGTTAGCCGAACGCAAAAGAAAGCGTGAGCTCTTTGAAGTGCAGATCGAGGGGGTAGACCGCCCGTATTATGTGCTGGAAGCAGACGCTGAGCAACTTGTCGCTTGTGAACACGCGGACGTTCATGAACAAGTAAGTTTCCTATCCCCATTGGACAACTTGTTGTGGCGAAGGGAACGGGTGGAGGAGTTATTTGACTTTTTCTACCGATGGGAAATCTATGTTCCGAAAACGAAAAGAATGTACGGTCCCTATACGATGCCGGTTCTCGTCGGAGACGCGCTCATTGGCAAGGTTGATCCTTATTTTGACCGGGAAAACGGTCGACTTTATATGACGACGTATGAAGGTGTGGGCGAAAACGACATGGTCGTTTCCGCCCTTGAGAAATTCGCCCAATCGCTCGGTGCACGGGAATTGACGATTACGACAGCGGAGCGCTAGTCGTAGTCGTTTTTTTAGATCGATAATAATAAATCCAAAGAAACAAGACGAGTGCAACGACGGCAATGAGGGAGAGCGCAAAGTAAAGGTTGCTATAAATCGAATGAGGTCCGTGAGGATTCAACGGGTTAATTGAATACGTCACGCTCGTTGTGTCAAGCAAGCTCCCGAAAATTGCACTGCTAAACGCACCAGATATGAAGTTACATAAGTTGAACAACCCCATGCCAATGCCTGTCGTTTGCCGATCAAGCAATGTGGATAGTAGGTTTGCGGTTGCACTTTGCAGCAGTGGAAAACCGATGTATGCGACAAATACAGCTGCTGCAACGAGCCATAATGAGAAGCCGGTAAACACGCTGATTAGAAATACGCCGATGGAAATGACGATGAGGGCGATCCTTAGTACATACACACTTCCGCGCCGGTCAATGACCATACCTCCGTAGCGACCGAGAATTCCTGCAGCCATTGCCCCTGGGAACAGCACCATGCCGATGCCAATCGTAGTTGTGTCGTAAAGGTCACGCATCATAATTGGCAATACAAAGATGAGGCCAAACATCACACTCGTACCGAAAAAACTTGTGAGTATGGTAATGGCGTATTTTCGATTTTTGAGTAATGCCGGGTCGATAAACGGCACGTCGCTTCGATTAAGATGAAAAGCGAGTACCAAAAAGACAAGATCGATACAAACAGTAATGACCAGACGAACAACGTGACAAATAGCAATAACGTCGAGACAAATACCGAGACGAGGATCGCGCCAATGTAATCAATTTTTTGGAAGTGTACACGCTCGTCAGGCAACCATTTGCGGAATAACGGGATGGCCAAGCAGGCAGTCGCCGGCACGAGGAACAAGTATCGCCATTCAAGCACCCCGCCAATCATGCCACCAGCAATGGGACCAACCCCTGAAGCGAAGGCCACCGTTGACGAAATAATCCCGAACACTTTCCCTCGATCGGTATCAAAATAGCGAGACGGAATGATAAAGCCAAGGGCTGGGATAGCGGCGCCACCTAGAGCTTGGAGAATGCGAGCGGCGAGTAGTGTTCCGTAGTTGGGCGATAAAAACCCGAGGACGGATCCGAGCGAGAATAGAAGAATTCCAACCGTAAGTAACGTCTTTAACGGCACCATGTCCGCAAGCTTTCCGTACATGACCGACCCAATCGCATATACGAGAATGTAACCAGTCATTACCCAACTGACTTGCGAAGGCAAGAGCCCGAACGTTTCGGCTATATCGGGAATGGTTACGTTAAACATCGTTCCATTAATTACAGTAAATGTAAGTAAAATCGCGAGTAAGAGTACAAGTTTTTTCTTTCTTTGACTATCCATAATTCCACCTCTCCATCATCATGATACCGCTTTCTGAAGAGAAGAACACGGAAAACATTTCGTAAACCAAAATAAAACACAGAAGCGTTGCTATGCCCGCCCTGTCGTCTGCGCGCAAGTGTGCCCGATCTGCGCTTTAGTTCCTCGTTTTTACGCTTAAAAACAGTGGATTTAATGAAACTATATAGAATGAACGTAAGATTTTCTTGATTTGCGCTGTTGGGCGTTGGGTGGGAGGGGGAGCCCATTGTTGGGTGCCATTTTGCGCGCAAGTTTCCACGTTCTGCGCGCAAGTTTGTCTAGTTTAACGATTTTGGTGCTCATTCCACTAAACTTGCGCGCAGTTTGCTCCAACTGGAGCGCAGATTGAATGCCTATAAGCGAGCAACTTGTCGGCCCCGGCGGGGTCGAAACCAAGTCGGCCCTGGTTCGGCGCGAACCGCGCCGACGTCTTGCAGGTACTTCGGGGCGGGGATTGTACACGTGACCCGGCAATCTGTTACCAAGTTTATGAGAATAGACCGCTTTTCCGGCGATTTTCCCTAACTTGAGAACCGTTCGATCGCAATTCGAGCACAGTTTCCACTTCACCAAGTTTACCATTGGTTCTTAAAGAAATTCACTGAATCCGATAACCGAGATCGGTCTTTACCGGCAAACGCCTACCTATCGTCTGTTGAAGTTCATCTCACTTCGACACTGCAAGGGTTGCGGGCAACACGGAAAACGTTTGCCAAAAGTAAAAAGACGTGACTGATGGTCACCACCTGGTTTAAGTATGTGATGACCTCTTACTTATGTGACAATCCAGCCCTCAAAACGGGCACTTTCGGCCCTCAACGGTCACATATATCGCGTTTTGTGACCATTGACTCCGTTTATGTGCGCATCCACGTTTAAAATGATGATTTTTCTTTCCCAAGTGTCACAAAAATGAATATATGGGGCATTTGGACTTCTTTCCATACACCGTAAACAGTAGCCAGAAACGTGAACCGTAATGCTCTTATGATCGGGACTGCATAGAAAACACGGTGGGCGTCTTTAGACCACCGATGTTGCCCTTGTGCTCTGGAGTGCATAGAAAACACGGTGGGCGTCTTTAGACCACCGATGTTGCCCTTGTGCTCTGGAGTGCATAGAAAACACGGTGGCTGTCATTTGACCACCGATGTTGCCCTTGTGCTCTGGAGTGCAACCATCCGCCTGCAGTGGGAAGCAACAATCAACTGTGCAAATCAGGAAAAGGTTTAGCGCAGGTTTGTTCAACTAGAGCAGAGATTTGCCCTGTTCCATACAAAAACCCCGTCCAAACGCTTGCGTTGACGGGGTTCATCATTATTTCTGTTTCAGGTTGCCTGTGCTTTGAATATAAACGATGTTCTCTGTTTTCTCACTATCAATATCAGAAACAAAGGCAGGTCCTTCGAACGTACCTTCGCTCGTTTCAAAATGAAAATCAAAGGTTTTCTTAGAGCTGACGGCATCAAAGATCAAATTCTGCTCATCAACTGCGTGAAATACGCCGTTCCATTGATCATTTTCTGTTACGTTTAATTCTCCTGTGCGAAATGTAATGGCTTTGCCACCATCCATATATAGTTCATCTACTTTCATAAATTGTTTCCTCCTTCATTGTCGCTACAAGGAGTGTTCCCGGCATGTCCATCGTTAAAACATAAAAATATTGGTCTAGACAACTAGAGGTCATAGTGATATGTTACAAGAAAAGAGGTGAGAGCGTTGCGGGAGGTAATTCTAGCTGGATTGAATGTTGTTTCGGATGGTTTGTTTATGGATAACGCGTATATTCACATGCGTAACGGCAAGATTGTTGCTGTCGGTAAGAATGACAACACGAGTTTCCCTGCACATGTCCCGATCCGCACGTATGATAAGGATACGACAGCGTTGCCAGGATTCATTGACGTACACATTCACGGTGGCTACGGTGTGGATGTGATGGACGCCAACGAAGACGTGTTCACAACCCTCGGAGAGAAATTGCCGACGGAAGGAACGACCGCCTATTTAGCGACAACGATAACGAGCAGTAAGGATCGAACTGTACAAGCGCTCCAGCAGTGTGCTCAGTCGGTGAAAAAGCTTGGGTCTGCTGAATTACTGGGTGTGCATTTAGAGGGCCCGTTTATTCACCCTGACAAGCGTGGCGCTCAACCGCTCGAGCATATAGAACCTGCAAACGTAGAGATGTTTGCAGAGTTCCAACGAGCTGCCGACGGTACAATCCGGATCGTTACGCTCGCCCCCGAAATCGAAGGCGCAAACAAACTTTTGCAAAAATGCATCGATGAACGAGTGATCACATCCATTGGACATACGACCGTTGAGTACGAAACGTTGGAGCAACTTGTTCAAGATGAACCGATGCACGTGACTCATTTGTACAATGCCATGCCAGGACTGCACCACCGGCGCCCGGTGTCGTCGGGGCAGCATTTACGATCCCTTCATTAAAAAGTGAATTGATTGTTGACGGGATGCATAGCAAGGCAGGAGCGGTGAGGAGCGCATTTCAAGCGATCGGCTCGGACCGTTTGCTCTTAATTACCGATTCGATGCGCGCGAAAGGAATGCCAGACGGCGATTATGATTTAGGGGGGCAAACGGTTCGTGTGCACGGGGAGAAAGCGACGCTTGAAGATGGTACGTTGGCAGGCAGTGTTCTGCGAATGAACGATGCCGTTCGGCTCATGCGCACGTTTACAGATGCATCGTGGGAAGACGTTGCCAAGATGACGTCTTGGAACCAAGCAAAAGCGCTGAACATCTCGGATCGAAAAGGAAACGTTGCGGCGGGCTTTGATGCCGATGTCGTGCTGTTTGGGCAAGACGTGCTGCAAGAAACTTGGTGCGCGGGACAATTGCGATTTGAGGAGGGGTCAAAATGAAAGTTTGTGTGATGAAAGATTATGAAGAAATGAGCGGAGCAGCTGCCGAACAAATCGCAAACAAAATGCTCCACAATCCTGAAATTGTTTTAGGTTTAGCCACTGGCGGCACACCTGAAGGGATGTACCGCTATTTAGTTGAAAAATATAACCGGAAAGAGTTATCTTTTCAACATGCGATGACGTTTAATCTCGATGAGTATATCGGTCTTAACGACGACCACCCACTAAGCTATCATGCGTATATGAAGAAGCACTTGTTTGACCATGTGGATGTGCGTGCACACAACACCCATCTGCCAAATGGAGAGGCTTGCGACATTGAACAAGAATGTCTGAACTATGAGCAGCAGATTCAGTTGAGTGGAGGGATTGACTTGCAAATACTCGGTCTCGGTCACAACGGACATATCGGTTTTAATGAACCGAATACGTCTTTTAATTCCCGTACGCATCGCATCGAACTCGATGAACAGACGCGAGAAGCGAATGCCCGTTATTTTAACACATTAGAAGAGGTGCCAAGCGAAGCAATTACGATGGGAATCTCGACAATATTAGAAGCAAAAGAAATTCTCGTTCTCGTCTCTGGGTCGGATAAAGCAGAAGCAGTGCGAAAAATGATCAGCGAGGCGCCAAATCCAAACCACCCAGCGACAGTATTGCAAAACCACCCTAATGTGACGCTATTTATTGACGAAGCAGCCGCTGTGGAGTTGGATGAAAGTATGGCAACGAAGTGATGATTGATAAACAGTCGAAAATCCCCATCTATTATCAACTCGAACAAAGCATGAAAGAGCAAATTCAGGAAGGTGAGTTAGAAGAACACGAAGTTTTACCTCCTGAAAGAGAGATCGCTGAGCGTTATAGCATTAGTCGCATGACCGTTCGCCAAGCGTTAAACAACCTCGTCCAAGAAGGCATCTTGTACCGGCAACAAGGAAAAGGCACGTTTGTGAGTGCCAAAAAAATGACGCACGTGATGAAGGATTTAACGAGTTTTACCGAAGAGATGCGCGAACGGGGCTTCTCACCAGGCAGCCACTTTCTTGCTTTTGAAGAGGTGAGCGCTCCGAGCGAGGTGGCCACACAACTTAGTGTGTCAGAAGATGCAAAAGTTGTTCAAATTAAACGGGTCCGCCTCGCAAATGAAGAACCGATGTGCATCGAAACGGTGTGGATTCCGCGATCCCTCTTTCCTACACTAAAAAAAACCGACGTCGAGTCGTCATTTTATTCGGCGGTAGAGCGTGCAGGTTTCGAAATTGTCTCTGCAGAGCAATCGTTCGAAGCGAGTGTAGCTACAAAACAGGAAGCGAAACGGCTCGGTATTTCTGAAGGCAGCGTCGTGATGAGAATGAAACAAACGTCATATCTTGGAACAGGGGAAGCTTTTGAGTTTGTCGATTCTGTGTACAGAGGCGACCGTTATACGTTTTTCCAGACACTATCCCGATAGAAATAAGCCTTCCGCATCTTTGGCGGGGCTTATTTTTTTGATAAAGTGAATCACAATCGTTCAACAGTGAACGATTCGTGACATACGCTGAAAGTAAGTCAAATTTTCTTTTTTTACTCACTGGCATCATGTAAAATAAAATAAAAAGCCAACGAAGTGTGTGCTGTGTTATGATAGGAGAATGAGCGTCGTCTGCACGCATGCTTTAACAATAGAATGGGGCGTATTAACGTGTTTATAGATATTCATGGAAAGCAGGTTCATTTCCATTGCTCGGGCGAAGGAAAAGACGTCCTGCTCCTTCACGGTTGGGGAGCCAATATTCAAGCCTTTGGCCCAGTTCATCGAAACCTTGAACAACATTTTAAAGTATGGTCCATCGACCTTCCCGGATTTGGAGAAAGTGAAGAGCCACCAAAGCCTTGGGGTTCAGATGACTTTGCGAAAATGCTTAGAGAATTTATACTGAAACAAAACATAGAAGATCCAATTTTGATCGGTCATTCCAATGGTGGGCGTGTATCGATTCGCTATGCGTCTGAACATCCGGTAAACAAAGTCATTCTCGTTGACAGTGCCGGTGTGAAACCGAAACGTAAACTGAACTACTATATGAAAGTCTATTCATTTAAAACGGCAAAGAAAATACTGAGCTTACCGGGTCTTCGATCACGTAAAGAAGAAATTCTTTCTAATATGAAGAAAAAGGTCGGCTCAACAGATTATCAAAACGCATCCGGGGTGATGCAACAGACACTCGTGCGGGTTGTCAATGAAGATTTGCAGCATCTTATGCCAAAGGTCACGGTCCCAACTCTACTCGTATGGGGGAGGAGGATGATGACACTCCTGTTTCCGACGGTGAAAAGATGGAGAAGTTAATTCCTAATGCTGGACTGGTCGTCCTTAAAGGTGCAGGGCATTTTTCATACCTCGATAACCTCCAAGAATTTTTGATTGTCATTAATCATTTCCTCGAAAAAGACAAGGAGGCCATCTAAACATATGGAAAGTCTGCTCATCCTACTACTTGCCATTGCCTGGGCATTATACACAATCATCCGTGTGAAACGGAATGTCCATATGTTGCAGCTCAACTCATATCGTAATGAACGTTATTTCCGCTGGATGAAAGGAAATACAAAGAAAGCATTTCGCTTATGGGATTTGTTGCCATTCTTGTCTTTGATCGCACTGCCGCTCTCTGAAAACATATCCTTCTACGTGATTGCTGCTTGGGCAATTATCGTGTTTGCATCATTGACTGCACTGCGCCCTCAGACGGAAGAGAAAAAGAAGCTCGTTTATACGTCAAGAGTGAAGCGACTGTTAACGACCATTGGTCTCGTTTACTTGCTCATCTTTTTAGGTGCGTTCTGGTGGAGCGCTGGTGGCACGTTTGCGATGGTCTATTCATTGCAATCCTTGCGGCTGCAACATTTCTTACGTACTTTATCGTCATGGTCGCAAACGTCATTACGATGCCGATTGAGTTACAAATTAACCAATATTACTTCCACGATGCCGAGCGGATCGTACGTGACATGCCGAGCTTAGAAGTCATTGGGGTCACTGGAAGTTACGGGAAAACGAGTACGAAGCATATCCTAAAAGCGGTGCTCGCAAGCAAATATAATGTGTTAATGACACCTGAAAGTTACAACACGAAGATGGGCGTCACGCGGACCATTCGTGAACAATTAAAGCCATACCACGACCTTTTTATTGCTGAGATGGGTGCCAAGCAAGAGCACGATATTGAAGAAATCTGTACACTCGTTAACCAGAAATACGGGATTGTGACGGCGATCGGTGAACAGCATCTTGAGACATTTAAGACGTTGGAAACAATTAAGAAAACGAAGTTTGAGCTTGTTGAAACACTGCCGCACGACGGGACGGCGTTCTTAAACAAGGACGACGACAACATTCGTGCCTATCCGCAAGTGAATAGTGTACGCACGATGTATTACGGAATCGATGCTGAAGACTTACACTACCGGGCGACGAATATCACGTATTCAGGTAAAGGAACGACGTTTACTGTCGAAAAATATGACGGCACGAGTGTTGAGATTCAAACGAAACTGCTCGGTCGTCACAACATTTATAATATCCTTGCTGCGGTTGCCATTGGTGCGGAGAAGAATATTCCGCTTGACGTCATTGCCCGCGCGATTAAAGGTGTTGCCCCTGTTGCGCATCGACTTGAACTGAAACGAACGAGCGATACACTCACGATTATTGATGACAGTTTCAACTCGAACCCATCAGGATCAAAGATGGCAGTAGAAGTTCTCGGATACATGCCGGAGAAGAAAATATTGATTACGCCAGGGATGATCGAACTTGGCGATCGTGAATATGAATTGAATAAACGTTTGGCAACGCATGCTGCAGAAGTGTGTGATTACATTATACTTGTCGGTAAAAAGCAGACCATCCCGCTACAAGATGGACTTGAAGAAGCGGGGTATTCAGAAGACAAGTATTATGTCGCGTCGAATTTGCAAGATGCACTCGCGAAGATGCGAGACGTGACGGCCACGGAACCTTCCGTCGTTCTGTTAGAGAATGACTTGCCGGACACATTTGAGGAGTAAGACTGAACGGAGATGAATGCGATGAAAACTAGAGTAGGTGTTTTTTTCGGCGGGATTTCTGTAGAGCATGAAGTGTCGGTCATTTCAGGACTCCAGGCCATTCATGCGATGGACACGGACCGTTATGAACCGGTTCCGATCTATATTAGTAAAGACCGCACGTGGTACACAGGGGAATCACTGCTTGATATTGAAGCGTACAAAGACTTGAAGAACCTTTTGCAAGAATCAACGGTCGTCACACCGATTGCCGCAGAAAATGGTGGCATCATTTTGCAAAAGTTGCCTGTACCACGATTTGGCAAACGCGAAGCTGGTCAAATTGATGTCGCGTTTCCAGTTCTCCACGGAACCTTCGGCGAAGATGGGGTTTGCAAGGGTTATTTGAACTCATGAACATCCCATATACCGGTTGTGACGTTGGGGCTTCTGCCGCGGGTATGGACAAAATCACGATGAAGCAAGTTCTTCGTAATGAAGGATTGCCTGTGCTCGATGACGTATGGTTTTATGGGCGCGAATGGATGAAGACATGGAGGCTGTTGTTACCCAAGTCGAAGAGAAGTTGGGATACCCGGCGATTGTCAAACCCGCGAACCTCGGTTCCAGTGTTGGCATTGGAATTGCTAGAAACCGCACATCGCTAGAGACTGCCGTAGAAGAAGCGTTAGAATACGCTAGTAAGCTCGTCATTGAACCACTCATCGGGGAACTAAAGGAGATTAACTGCTCAGTTCTCGGAGACACAGAGCACGCTGAAGCATCTGTACTCGAAGAAGTATTAAAGACAGAAGAAATCCTTAGCTATGCCGATAAATATCAAGGCAGTTCAAACGGCGGCAGCAAATCAAGTGGAGGTTCAAAAGGGACGAGTGGCGGAATGGAAAGCACCGATCGCATCATCCCTGCTCCGGTTTCTGATGAACGCACAGAAGAAATCCAATCACTAGGAGTGCGCACATTCAAAGCCCTCGGTTGTGGTGGCGTCTCGCGCATCGATTTCATGATTGATGAAACGAACGACTCCGTCTACGTGAATGAAATTAATACGATTCCAGGGTCCCTTTCCTTCTACTTATGGGAACCTGCCGGCAAAGACTTTCAGACACTCACACATGACATGATCCAGCTAGCATTAAAGCGCCAGCGCGATCGCGAACGCCTTACCTTTTCTATTGATTCCAACCTGTTCTCCTTACAAGGCGGCGGTGGTGGAAAAGGCGGAAGCAAAGGTGGAAGTAAGAAATAAGCACGATGGAAAATATCAAAAGCGACACCCCCATTCATTGTTCATGAATGGGGGTGTCGCTTTTGTACGATGTCATTTAACACGGACGGGCGGGGGTTCAATTAGGAAGGCGCGTTCTATGGTAAGATTCTCTCCTCATTGCCCGCATGTTAGTCTGAAATCGTACCATTGGGGTTTCTATGGTAAGATTTTCGAGTTTCTATGGTATGATTTGCAGTCATATCCCTCATAAACAGAGAGAAATCTTACCACAATTGATTCAATGGTGAGATTTTCACCCTAGACGCCGTCGGATAAGGCCATTGAAAAACATTTTTCTCATTTACGATTAGACACTATTGTTTCACATATTCTTCCTTTAAATAGATGGTGTTGAACTCTTCCCCTGTATGTGGATGGCTAAAAGACTCAAATGTAAATAGGATATAAAGCTCGTCGCTATCCTCTTCTTCTAAGGAATATGAGAACTCAGGCTTGATGGTTTGACCATGATTAATAATGTCAAATTCATCTGACTTAAGCTCTGTCGTATGCTGAATTAAATCGCTTTGACTCACTGTAGAGCTTGCCCAGGTCTTATTTCCAACACGATGTGAACTCCCTGAGGGTTCAGTTAGAATCTTTTCCTCAAACAAAATTAAACTAGGTCTATGAATTGTGAAGTTTGTTTCATTCTTTATTAATACATTAAACGTGTACGTTCCCTCATCAGTTTGTTCAACATTGTAGATGTCTACATTTAATTCAGACAAGGATGGTTCATCCTGGTGTGTTACGACAAAGTAACCTACTATCAAGATTAATAAAAGGGACATACTGAGTATAAAAACCATGGGCTTTCTACCAATTAGCATTATTAAAACATTCCCTTAATTCAGTTATATTCAGAACGATATAAAATGAACTTAACATTTTCCTAATTGCGCAGTATCTTTTGCTTTCCACTTCATGCGGATGATTGTACTCCAGAGCACAAGTGCAACATCGATGGTCAAAGTACGCCCACCGTGTTTTCTATGCACTCCAGAGCACAAGTGCAACATCGGTGGCCAAAGTACGCTCACCGTGTTTTCTATGCACTCCAGAGCACAAGTGCAACATCGGTGGCCAAAAGACAGCCACCGTGTTTTCTTGACACTCCAGAGCATAAGGCGACGCGGTTAACTTTCTGCCTACTGGCTAGGGTGTAGAAAAAGAAGCCCAAATGCCTCATAAGTTCATATTTGTGACAATTTGGAAAGGAAAGTCATCGTTTTAAATGTGGATGCGCACATAAACGGAGTCAACGGTCACAAATCGCGATATATGTGACCGTTGAGGACCAAAAGTGCCCGGTTTGAGGGATGGATTGTCACATAAGTAAGAGGTCTTCACATGGTTGTGGAAGGTGGTGACCCTAGGTCATGACTTTTTACCCTTCGGCAAACGTTTTCCGTGTAGCCCGCAACCTTTCCAGTGATGAACAACGATCGGCAACGACGTTGTCGAAGTGAGATGCACCTCAACAGACAATCGGTAGGCGTTTGCCTGTATAGATCGATCTCGGTCATCGCATTCAGTGAATTTTTCCGTTCAACTTATATAGATATTAATATGTGGTAAGTTTAGCGAGATCACCGTACATCTTTTATTACTTTTTATACTATTGCATTACAAAATGTATGACAAGAAGCATCCAAGCATAACCCAACAAGTAGGTATGGTTTAAACTTACGTATTTGAAGGAATAGTGATTGGACGGAGGTGCTCACAATGAAACAAATACGACTAAAAGAACGACCGGTTGGTGTTCCAACCGAAGATACATTTTATTTTCATGAAGCGGACGTTCCAAAGCCAAAGGACGGAGAAGTGTTACTCAAAACACTGTATCTTTCCGTCGATCCATATATGCGTGGAAGAATGTCGTCAGCCAAGTCTTACGTTGAACCTTTTCAAGTTGACGAACCGCTTAACGGTGGCATCGTAGCTGAAGTCGTGGAGTCAAAGTCAGAAGGGTTAGCCGAAGGTGACGTCGTCACAGGTTCCCTCGATTGGGCAGAATACAACACAACAGCAGGAAAGAATGTACGCAAGCTACAACTTGCCGGCGCCCCTGCTTCACATGCCCTTGGCGTGCTCGGGATGCCAGGACTCACCGCCTATTTTGGCATGTATGAAATCGGCGCACCCAAATCTGGCGAAACCGTCGTCATCTCTGGTGCTGCTGGGGCAGTCGGCTCTGTAGCTGGCCAATTAGCCAAGAAAAAAGGCGCTCGCGTCATTGGCATTACCGGTTCCAAAAAGAAGCAAGACTACCTAAGCTCCATCGGTTTTGATGCGACCATCAATTATAAAGAAGACAACTTGGAGCACGCGCTCGATGAACAATGTCCAGATGGCATTGACGTCTACTTTGAAAATGTCGGTGGAGAAATCAGTGATCATATCTGGCCAAGATTAAACCCCTTTGCCAGAGTACCCGTTTGCGGTGCTATATCCGCCTACAACAACACAAAAAAAGAAGAAAACTTCGGACCTCGTGTCCAACCCTTCCTAATTAAGTCGAGAGTGAAGATGCAAGGATTCCTCGTTGCTGACTTCGCTGACAAATATAAAGAAGCTTACCAAGCACTAGCCGAAGGGCTAAAAAACGGGGATATCCAGTTTGAAGAGACCATTCATGAAGGTTTCGAAAACGTACCCCGCGCCTTCCTCGGTCTCTTTGAAGGCGAGAACATCGGGAAACAACTCGTCAAAGTGGCCAAGTAGTAAAGTTGACCATCTAACGGATGTCCAATCATGGACATCCGTTTTTTAGATTAGGGGAGCCTGGACATGTAAAAATACAAAGAAGTTTGCATCTGTTTTCATCCGAGGTTGAGGTGGAGATTGCTCACCCGAACATTACGTTGCATCATTTTTGGTAATACCTAGGAGATTCGCGTTCTATATAGAATGAACGTAACATTCTCTTGACTTGCACTGTTGGGTTGGAGGGTAGCGTGGTGCTGGGTGCCATTCTGCGCGCAAGTTTGCGCTTTTCACCGATTTTAGCGCTGATATCACCAAACTTCTGCGCAGTTTGTTCCAACTTGCGCGCAGATTCCAAGCTGTAGTGCCAACGACACGTCGGCCCGGCCGGGGCCGAAACGAAACCGTACTCGGTTCGGCGCGGCTCGCGCCGACGTCTTGTGGGTACTTCAGGGCGAGGATGTACAGGTACCTTGTAATCAGTTCCCGAGTTTGCTCATTCTGTTCCCTCGTTTATGAGAATAGATCGCTTATCCTACGATTTCCCCCAACTCCAGAACAGTTCGGTCGCAACTCGAGCACAGTTTCCACTTTTCTAAGCGTACCATTAGTTCTTGAAGAAATTCTTTCGGTCAACTTATCTAGACCACGCCCCAAACGATCTAAATCGCTTTAGAACACCGCAGTTTACCTCAGACTAGCCAATCTATGAACGTTCGTTTCTCCACCGAACTCCCCCCTGTTTACCCAAATAAACCTCAAGAGCTAGCAACCATCGGCTCCCGAGGTTCCGAAGATAAACCGAACTCGCATCGGCATGACTCATGCGACTGCATAATTGTCATTTGAATGTGAAGGGTGAGTGACTTTCTTTCGCCGCGCACTATTGTCATATATTGGTAAGTAATCATATAGACCGTTTTCTGCCCCCATCGCTTCAACCTAACTCACTGCACTAAAAGGTCTTTAAAGTGTTGCGCGGCCCGGGAGATGTGGCGATCTTTCGGGGTGATTAATGCGGTGGTGGTCGTCACATGGCAATCTGTAATTCGGTAGATGGAGAAGTTCTCTTTTGAAAATGTGGACAAGACAGCTTCTGGAAGCATGATTCCGCCTAATCCACTTTCGACGAGCGTGAGTAATGTTGTCGCATCGGGGGATTCGCAAATGTAATTTGGAGTGAGTCCGTGATGTTTGAAGGCTTCGTGTACGAGCTCATATATGCCAATGCCTTTTACGCGATGCAGGGCGAAAAGCGGCAATCCGGCAATTTCTTTCATTGTCACGGTTTGTCTGTTTGTCGCAATCCATTGATGCTTTGCTGTGATAAAATAAAAGGGTTCTTCTTCATCCAATGAGGTGAAATGTAGCTGGTCTTGTGGATGAGGAGAACGGACGAGAGCGACGTCGATCTCTCGATCATGTATGGAAGCGGCTAACTGAAAAGGATCTCCTGACAGGATCTGAATATGTACATTTGGCCACTGTTCATGAAAGGAGCGAATGGTCGCTGGTAAATGATGAAGCATGATTTTACGCACCCAATTTGAAGTGTACCTCGTAATCCTTCGCCTGTATCTTTGACGATGTCGACGACGTCATCGAATTCTTTGAGCAGTTCAATGCCCCGCTCGTACAATAGTTCCCCTGCCTCTGTTGGCAGAAATTTTTTCCCGACACGGACGAGCAGTTGTGTGCCCAATTCTTTTTCTAAACGTCGGATTTGTTGACTAAGGGGCGGTTGCGCCATGTTGAGTTTTTGTGCAGCGGTCGTAATTTGGCCTTCTTGGACGACAGTGACGAAATAGCGGACGTGCCTAATTTCCATATTATCCCATCCTATATGTTATTAATATATTTGATTATTATAATTATATTATAAAAGTTTGTATAGCTGTGATACAATTCTGAACACAAACGTAAGGAGGAGATTCCACGATGGAAATTACGAAAACAGAAAAATTATATACGAGTGCGGATGCAATGCTCGAAGCGTTCAAAGAGATGGGTGTTTCCTATATTTTTGGAAACTTTGGAAGCGATCATCCAGCCATTATTGAAAGTCTTGCTCATTTTAAGCAACAAGGCATCTCAATGCCTGAAGTCATTATCTGTCAGCATGAGATGGTGGCACTCAGTGCCGCTCATGGGTACGCCCAAGTGACAGGTGAGCCACAAGCCGTCATTATACATGTGGATTGCGGGACACAAAATCTTGGTGGAGCCGTACATAATGCAGCTAAAGGAAGAATACCGGTCATTATTTTTGCGGGAATGTCACCGCTTACACAAGAAGGCGAGTTGCCTGGTAGCCGCAATGAATACATTCATTGGCTCCAAGATGCCCATGATCAGTCAGGGATTGTGCGAAACTATGCAAAGCACGCTTACGAAATTCGCACTGGGAAAAATATTAAACAAGTGATGCACCGTGCGAAGCAGTTGGCTGTGAGTGATCCGCAAGGTCCAGTCTACCTAACAGCGGCGAGAGAAGTATTAGAAGAATCAAGCGAACCGGTGAGCCTTAATCATTCAAAGTGGAAGGGACTCGCTCCCCAAGCAGTCGCTAAAGAAAAGCTCAATGACATAATAGAGAAATTAACGGCCGCAGAACGGCCGCTTATTGTAACTTCTTATATTGGTCGACAAGAAGAGTCAGTGCATGAACTCGTGAAACTAGCAGAAGCGCTTAGCATTCCTGTTCTTGAATCTGCACCGAGTCGTATGAATTTTCCAGCAGAGCACCCGCTACACGTAGGTTATCGTTGGAATGAAAGTTTTGAAGACCCTTATGTTACGACAGCGGATGTGATTCTCGTTATTGATAGCGACGTACCGTGGATTCCTTTAACGAACCGTCCTCAAAAAGAAGCTGATATTTATTATATTGATATGGATCCGCTAAAGGAAACGACACCTTTATGGTATTTTCCGTCCAATGAATTTATCAAAGCGGACAGTCTTGTATTCTTAAAGCAGTTGAATGAGCAAATTGCACGGATAGAATTAAACTATGATAGAATCACTGCTCGACATGAAGCCGTTATGAAACACCATGAGACAACGCGCGAGACTTGGAAACAAAAAGAAGTCGTTTCAAATGATGGAAGAATTACACCTGAACTCTTATCAGCAAAGCTGCGCGAAGCTCTAGATGACGATGCCATCGTCATGAGTGAAGCGATTACCAACTTTACGACTGTGAATCAGCATATTCCACGTTCACTCCCTGGGTCGTACTATAGCCTAGGCGCCAGTTCTTTAGGTTGGAACGGTGGTGCGGCAGTCGGTGCGAAACTTGCTTCACCAAACCGTCTCGTCGTGAGCTTAACTGGAGATGGTTCGTATGTATTTAGCAATCCAACGCCAGTGCATTGGATGTCGAGAAAGTATGACGCGCCGTTTTTGACGGTTATTTTCAACAATGAACAGTGGAATGCACCGAAGTTCTCCACATTAGGTGTTCATCCTGAAGGTGTTGCTCATGAAACAAATCAATTCTGGACGATGTTCGACCCGAGTTCCAATTTATCAGGAGTTGCAGAAGCAGCTGGAGGCGCCTATGCGGTATGTGTCAACGATGCAGACGAACTAAGCCAAGCATTAACTGAAGCGATTAACGTTGTGAAGGGTGGAAGGTCAGCCGTTGTCGATGTGCGTGTGACGGGACGTTAAAAAATTCAGATTGTTGCGCATAGGGGAACAATAGTGTTTGATGTTGTACAAGACTTCGCTACACTAAAATCAACGAAGAAAGGGGGCATTCAGGTGAAGGGTATGAAATGTAACCGCTTACTAGCTATTTCTAGTTTTGCATCACTTGTTTTGTTAGCTGGCTGTCAAACAGCAGAAACGAGTGGGGAGACGGTGAATGAGGTTGATCTTGCGTTTTCATCATTTATGCCAGGTCCTCACCCGCAGCATACGGATGTGTTTTATCCATTTATTGAAGAAGTAGAAGAAGCTACCGACGGCAGGGTGACGGGCACGTTGTACGCGGGCAATGCGTTGTCGAAAGCGGATCATCATTATGACTTAGTTGTCAATGGTGTGGCTGATATGTCCATTGCCCTGCACGGCTATACGCCAGGGCGGTTTCCTGTAACCGGTGTCACTGAACTTCCATTCATGGGTGAGGATGGTACAAAAGGAACAGAGATTTTGTGGTCACTGTATGAAAAGTACCCTGAAATCGAAGCTGAGCATGAAGGGGCGCGGGTAGGTTGGCTTTTCAAAAATGATCCTGCGCAGATTTTTACGACCGATACACCCATCCATTCACCTGAAGACCTTAAAGGGTTAAAAATACGGACACCGTCCCCGGCGGCTCGGGATATTCTGGAGGCGTACGGTGCCATTCCAGTGTCTATGCCGATGGGTGATGTATATGAAGGCATGCAGCGTGGGGTCATTGATGGTGCGTTGGCACCGGCCTCGGTTGTGACAAACTTTCAGCTTGCAGATGTAACCGGATACATTACGGAAGGGAACTTCTACACGAGCAGTTTGTTTGTCGTCATTAACCCTGGAACATGGATGAACTGTCAGCTGAAGATCAGGACTCGCTCGACGAAATTATGGGAGAAAACATGGCGATGAAAGCGGCTGAAGTGTATGACCATGATGGAGTTGAAGGCTTTATTGCCGCAGAGGAAGCGGGTGTTGAGATTTATACCATACCAGAAGAGGAAATGGGTGTCTGGGAAGAACCAGTGCTTCCGCTCTATGAAGCATGGGTCGAAGATATGGAAGCGGACGGATATGATGGTCAAGGAATTCTTGATGATGCGATTCGTTTAAGAGATGAGGGGGCAGAGTAAGGTGCTCAACCGGACAATTTCTAGTTTTGAAACCGTAGTATTACAAATTAATAAATTTGCAGCGATCATCGCAGGCGTGATCCTGCTTGCGATGATGACGCTCACGTTTTTAGATGTTGTAGGCAGGTTCTTTTGGCAACCGATTACTGGTGCACATGAGTTAACGTATATGGCACTAGCATTGATCGTATTTTTGAGCCTTGGGTTTACGCAAGTGAAAAAAGGACATATTTCTATAGATTTTCTCGTGGAGCGTTTCCCGAGACGATTTCAAGCATGGTTATCACTCATTACTTACGGCGTGATGCTCGTCATTTTAGCGTTGATGACGTGGAAGACGTTCACGTACTCTGTGCAAATTTCTTCTACAGTTACGGGGGATCTAGGGTTGAAGGTATCTGTCTTTATTATTACCGGGGGCATAGGACTTGCGATATTTGTGCTCACCATCGTTCTTGATTTCTTGAAATCTGTCCGAGAGGTGGTCGGTCAAGATGAGTCCTGAGTTTATTGGTGTGATTGCCATCGTTGGTTTGTTCGTCTTGTTATTGTTGCGCGTACCGGTAGGGGTTTCGCTACTTCTTGTCGGATTCTTCGGATTTTGGCAGTTACTCGACTTGGATGTTGCCCTAGCGCAATTAGGCATGAGTGCATTCGGTACGGCAAGCAACTACGGCTTAAGTGTGATGCCGATGTTTATTTTGATGGGAATGTTTCTTTCCTATAGTGGTTTGGCGAAAGACTTTTCAAAGCAGTAAACAATTGGGGCGGGAAAGTGAACGGCGGGCTTGGCATGGCGACGATCGGCGCATCGGCGATCTTCTCCTCCATTTCCGGTTCGGTGAATGCGACAACCGCAACACTCGCAAAAGTCGCCATCCCTGAAATGAAATCGTATAAGTATCATCCGGGGTTAGCCTCCGCATGTGTCGCAGCAGGCGGGACGCTCGGTGTTCTAATTCCGCCAAGTGTCATTCTCATATTATATGGCATCTTAACGATGGAGCCGGTCGGTGAATTACTCATCGCGGGCGTCGTACCGGGGCTTCTGCTCACAATTACGTTTATGGCAGTCGTCTACATTCAAGTGAAAAGAAAACCAGAACTTGCTCCGAGTACGGACCATGAGGTGAGCTGGAAAGAAAAGTTTCTCTCACTTTCAGAAATCTGGCCGTTTGCGATTATTTTCCTCATTAGTATGGGCGGGATCTATATGGGGTTCTTTACGCCGACCGAAGCTGGTGGCGTTGGGGCCATTAGTGCACTCGTTGTCGCTTTACTTACAAGAAAGTTAAACTTTAAAAAATTGCTAGAGTCTGTTGATGAGACGTTACGATTAACGGCGATGATTTTCTTAATTTTGATTGGCGCGGGCTTGTTTAGTCAGTTTCTAGCAATGAGTCAAATCCCTGCAGCGGCAACGTCATTCGTAACCGGACTAGACGTTTCCCCATTTGTCATTATCGCGATATTGCTCGTTGTCTATTTCTTGCTCGGGTTATTTCTTGAAGGTATTGCGATCCTCGTTTTGACGTTGCCGATTGTGTATCCAATCGTGACGGGACTTGGGTTTGACGGGGTTTGGTTTGGCATCATTATGGTGATGGTCTTTAACATGGGTGTCATCACACCACCGCTTGGAATTAGCGTGTTTGTCATTAACGGTGTCGTTCGCGATATTCCTGTGCAAACAATCTTCCGAGGTGTCGTACCGATGTTAATTGCGATGGTTATATTTACAGCGGTTCTCGTTATGTTCCCACAAATAGTACTTACACTACCGAATCTAATGCAGTAGCTAATGAAAAGAGAGGCGGGATTAGCCAATGGAAAATTACGAACAGTATGCGAAAACTTACACGAACGGAGAATGGATAGTCGGGGGTAGTGACCGCTCGTTTGATAACGTAAACCCTTATAACGATGAAGTGATTGCTAGCATTCCACTAGCAACAAAACAACAACTAGAGCAAGCTTTTGAGGCGGCGAAACATGCACAAAAATCTTGGGCCAAAACGCCAGCAGACGAACGAAAAGCATACATCGAAAAGGCAATTGAATACTTCAAAGACAATAAAGACGAAATTGTACTTATGCTTTCCAAGGATACCGGAGGTTCTGTCTTAAAAGCGAATGTAGAATTCGGCCTCACGATGGAAATTCTCGAAGAGTCATTAAACTATGTACACGAATTGGAGCATGTGCACGAAGTGTCTAATCATGTACCGGGAAAAAAGAGCAAAATATACCGGACACCTCTCGGTGTTGTGGCGTCCATTTCACCGTTTAATTTCCCAATGAATTTGTCGATGAGAAGCATCATTCCAGCAATTGCCCTTGGAAATACGGTTGTTCACAAGCCGGATATTCAAGTTGCTTTTAGCGGTGGTGTTATGATTGCAAAAGCGTTTGATTATGCTGGATTACCTAAAGGTGTTTTTAACATGTTGCTCACAGATATCGAGGAAATAGGGAACGGGATGATTGACCATCCCCTTGCTGAGTTGGTTAGCTTCACCGGTTCAACGGCAGTAGGTAAGAAAATTGGCGAAACGGCTGGACGCAATTTGAAAAAAGTCGCATTAGAACTAGGTGGAAATAGCCCATTCGTCGTTCTCGAAGATGCAGATGTTGACCAAGCAGTGAATGCCGCAATTTTTGGGAAGTTCATTCACCAAGGACAGATTTGCATGATCATTAACCGTATGATCATTCACGACGCGGTCTACGATTCGTTTGTTGAGAAGTTTGTCGAGCGGGCGAAAAAGATTCCATACGGTGACCAAACGAACCCTGAGACGATTATCGGGCCAATCATTAATAAAGATCAGTTAAAGAAAGTGAATGCACTTATTGAACAAGGGAAAAAAGAAGGAGCTACACTCGCTTTAGAAGGAGAGCAGATTGGAAATGTCATCACTCCTTATGTGTTTACTGACGTTCAAAACGACTCTGAACTCGCCCAAAGCGAAGTGTTCGGCCCTGTTGCTACGATGATTCGCGCCAAGTCTGATGAAGAGGCGATTTCTTTGGCAAACGATACGTCGTACGGCTTAAGTTCAGCCATCTTTACGAGTGATTTTGAACGAGCAGAAACACTTGCACTAGAACTGGATGCGGGGATGACCCACATTAACGATCAAACAGTGAACGATGCCCCAAATGTACCGTTTGGTGGGAACAAAGCAAGTGGCCTTGGGAGATTTGGAAACCCATGGGTTGTTGAAGAGTACACAAACCCAAAATGGGTCACCGTTCAAGAAGAAACGCGTAAATATCCATTCTAAAACAGATAAAAAAGATAGGAGTGTAGAAGGATGCATACGAATGTTGTCATTATTGGTGCGGGCCCGGCAGGGTTAATGCTCTCACATTTATTATCTCAAAATGGAATTGACTCCATCATATTGGAAAAACGATCACGCAAAGAAATTGAGGAGACGGTCAGAGCGGGCGTTTTAGAACAAGGGACCGTTGATTTATTGAAAGAAACCGGTGTGGGTACCCGAATTGAGCATGAAGGATTTGAGCATGAAGGCATTTATCTACAGTTCGGTCAAAAACGCGAACGCATTGACTTTCCGTCGTTGACGGGTGGGAAGAAGGTCGTTGTTTATCCGCAGCACGAAGTATTGAAAGATCTGCTCAAAGCGCGGATTGAAGATGGGGCAGCGATTCATTTTGAAGTCGATGAAGTGAAAACCCACGCCATTCATTCAAATGAACCGTACGTAACATACACTCCGGAAAAGGGTGCTTCAGAAGAAACCATTACGTGTGACTATATTGCAGGGTGTGATGGTTTTCACGGACCGTGCCGTGAAACGGTAACCGAGTCGGACTGTTCAGAGTATGAGAAGCTGTATGATTACGGTTGGCTAGGCGTTCTAGCCGAAACAGAGGTCGCAAGTGATGAACTGGTGTATGCGAATCATGAAAATGGGTTTGCGCTATTAAGTACCCGCACGCCTACACTGCAACGTTTTTATTTGCAAGTGGATCGAAAAGACGACATCAATCTTTGGTCAGATGATCGGATTTGGACAGAACTGAAGAAGCGTTCAGATATTGGTGACGGAAAAGAATTAAAGGATGGTCCAATCGTTTCGAAAAACATCGTTTCCATGAGAAGTTATGTGTGCGAGACGATGCGCAAAGGCAATTTGTTCCTTGCTGGTGATGCTGCGCACATCGTTCCTCCTACCGGTGCAAAGGGCTTGAATCTAGCGATTAGTGATATCCAAATTCTTGCCGAAGGTTTAAAAGAGCGGTATCACAATGGCAGTGAAAATTTATTGGATCGTTATGAAGAAATCGCTTTGCAAAGAATTTGGAAAGCTCAACGTTTCTCATCGTTCATGACGACCCTTCTTCATACAGACGTGAAAAAGACGAAGTTTGAACGAAAAATTCAAGAGAGTGAATTTCATTATTTAGTATCATCGGAAGCCGCGAAACGCTCATTAGCGGAAAACTATACAGGTTTGCCGATTGAATGGGGTCGCGCGCTAGCTCCGCAATATTCATAACTAAAAAGGGTTGTTATGCATGTTATGTGCGTAACAACCCAGCTTTTGTTAAAGGAAACTTGGTGTTTGATTTAATTTATGTTGATCGATTTTCCAATCATTCAATTCAAACGGAAAGTCTGAACCAGGGATCACTTGGTTTTTTCCGGCAATTTCGAGCAAATAGTCTAATGTGCGCTCATCCCAAAGGACGCTGTCATAATAGAAGGAAGCCGCATATTCAAGTGGTGTTCGCTGGAGCTTTGCGAATTCATTTTCCCATGATTGGAACCCTTTGGACATTCTCCCGATTTGGTAAGGAAGAAACCCACCACCGTGAGCCAATAGAAAGGTGATGTTCGGATAGCGGTCAAGAACGCCTTGCACAATAAGGTTCGCAGCAGCAATGGTCGTTTCCCACGGCACGCCGATGAGGTTCGGCAGTTTTGAATGGTTAAGACGTGGATCGCTATGCAGAAGGGGGTGAACGAACAGAACAGCTTGAGTTGCATTCGCCGCTTCGAACAATGGATCAAAGAAAGAGTCAGCCAACGTTCGTTCCCCAAACCCTGGGCCGACAATGGCTCCCTTCAACCTTGTTGGATCGCTTGTTCCAATTCTTTGGCCGCTTGCTCAGGTGACTGTAAAGATAACGTAGCCAATCCTTCGAACGTGGCATCTTTCGCTTTTAAATGAACGAGCGCGTCGTTGTACACTTGAACAAGCTCACTCGTCACATCAACGGGTTGATCATAAAGAAACAGTTGAGGTACAGGGGAAACGAGTGCTTTACGAAAGGATGAGTACGCCGCTGTAAACGACTGTGTGCGTGTGAAATTTTCATTTAATGGAAATGCCCATTTGTCGTTAATGGAAAGTAAGGTTGTTTGTTCGTTTTTTTTGATCCACTTCGCATTGATGAGTGTTTTGTTCTCTTCAATCCATTGTTGTACTTGTTCTGGTATAAAATGTGTATGAGAATCAATCATGACGGACAGCTCCTAAATGTAATGGTTATTGTCTAAATCCTAGTTTTCGACTAATCTGTTTGCCGGCGTCAACCACTCTGCGTGTATGCGTATGAATCGTATATTGGTTCACACGTTGAACCGGTCCGATGAGATTGACTGAAGCAATCACTTTGCCTGTATAATCTCGAATCGGCGCAGCGATTGTAGCAACGCCTTCAGACAGTTCCTCCAAACTAATTGCGTAGCCTTTAGCGCGGACATCACGAAGCTCGTCGCGGAGTTCATCAACTGTTGTGATTGTATTTTTTGTATGGGCGACAAAACCGTCACCTTCAACAGCTTGTAATAGACGTTCTTCATGATCGTGATACGCGAGCAAGATTTTTCCTGAGCTTGTGCAATAGGCCGGGTTTCTCTTTCCGATATGGGTGAACGCTCGGACTTGATGTTTGCTTTCGACCTTTTGCAAATAGATCACCTCATGCTGGTCCAAAATCGCGAGATGAGAGGTCTCTTGCGTCCGCTCGGTCAATTCATGCAAAACAGGTCCTGCCTCTTGATGGATGTCATACGTTGACGTACATACGCTCGCAAGAGAGAGGATCGACAATCCGAGACGAAAGCGTTGGTTGTCTGGATTTTTTTCAATAAATCCTTCTTGCTGCAATGTGGCCATCATCCGACTCACGGTACTCTTCCCAAGATTCAAACGTTTCGAAATGTCAGTAAGTTTAAGTTCTGGCTCATCCATGGAAAAGCAATGCATAATACGCAACGCGTTGCGCACAGAAGAAAGTGTGTAATCTCGCTTTTTATTTATAACCGTTTCCATCGGGTGAACTCCTTCCTCGAGTAATTGTAACTAGACTATAGCATAGAAGTTTAAAGAATAAAGGCAAGAAATTCAAAAAAATTAAAAATAGTTCCGCATAGAAAGAACAAAGATGTTTTATAAGGTACTTTTATAACGTAACCTACGAAGTAAGAAGAGAATAACTAGGAGGTTATCACATGAGTACAACGTCAACAGATGTAAAAGTACAAGGAATTGATTGTCAGCTATTTATTAATGGCAAGTATCAACCGTCCGTTTCCAACAAAACTTTCAACAATATAGATTCAGCAACAGAAGAAGTCATTGGCACGGTAGCCGAAGGTACGAAAGAAGATGTAGACCTAGCCGTACAATCAGCAAGAAGAGCGTTAAATGGTCGTTGGAAAGAGATGACCACCAATGAGCGCTCAGCAATTTTAAGACGTATCGGTGATTTAATTCTAGAACGACAAGAAGAATTGGCGAAATTGGAAGCGCTTGATACAGGAAAACCGTTATGGTTAGCGAATAAGATAGATATTCCGCGTGCAGCGTACAACTTCCACTTTTTTGCAGATTATATGACGACGCTCGGGACTGAAGCTTACCAACAAGACCAGGAAGCGTTGCATTATGCTTTGCGTAAGCCAGTCGGTGTGATCGGAATGATCAACGTGGAACTTGCCACTCCTGTTATTGACGTGGAAGCTCGCGCCTTGTCTTGCAGCAGGAAATACAACCGTAATGAAGCCTGCAGAGTGGACGCCAATGACCGCGACAGTACTTGCAGAAATTTGCAAAGAAGCAGGTGTTCCAGACGGTGTCGTTAACGTCGTTCATGGGTTTGGTCCAGGATCAGCAGGGGAAGCAATTTCGGCACATGAAGATGTCGATGCGATTACGTTCACTGGGGAAACATCAACGGGAACAGCAATTATGAAAGCAGCTGCACCAACGTTGAAGAAGTTGTCCTATGAACTTGGTGGAAAGAACCCGAACATTATTTTTGCAGATTCTGATCTTGATGAAGTCGTGGAGACAACGATTAAATCAAGCTTCATTAACCAAGGCCAAGTTTGTTTATGTGGTTCAAGAATTTATGTGGAGCGCGGAGCGTACGATGAGTTTTTAGAGAAGTTCGCTGCGAAAACGAAAGAGCTTAAAGTCGGTAATCCGTTTGACGCGGACGTGAACCTCGGTGCAATGATCTCGAAAGAGCACTATGAGCGTGTGCTCTCTTATATCGAACTTGCAAAAGAAGAAGGCGGCGAGTTTTTGACAGGTGGGCAAGTGACTGAAGGAATGGATAAAGGTATTACATCAATCCGACGATCATTACCGGTCTAGACCGTAGCTCACGTTGTGTAAGAGAAGAGATCTTCGGACCGGTCGTGACGGTCATTCCATTTGATCTTGAAGATGAGGTCATCGGTCAAGTGAATGATACGCATTACGGTTTGGCGGCGAGCATTTGGACGAATGACTTAAGACGTGCCCACCGGGTTGCCGATGCTGTGGAAGCTGGAATTATTTGGGTGAACACGTGGTTCTTACGTGACCTACGAACGCCTTTTGGTGGCATGAAGCAAAGTGGTGTCGGTCGTGAAGGTGGTATTCATAGCTTTGAATTCTACTCAGAGTTAAAGAACGTAACGATTAAATTATAGAGAGGAACGGGTCAACATGCATGCACAAATTGCTAAGGATCTGCATCAAGCAGCCACATCGAGAGTGTCGATCCCACCTCTAACCGCGACTCATGAAGGCTTAACGGTTGAGGATGCGTATCAAATTCAAACCGAGTTTCTTCAGTTAAAAGATTCAAAAGAAACGAGACAGACTGGTCGCAAGATCGGTCTTACCTCCAAGCCAATGCAACAGCTTCTCGGTGTGAATGAGCCAGATTACGGTGTGTTGTTCTCAGATATGCTCATTCAAAATGATGGTGTAGTCGAAACCAATCAAACGATGCAACCGAAAGTTGAAGCAGAAATTGCGTTCGTACTGAAGCGAAACTTGCAAGGTCCAAATGTTACAGCAGCCGATGTGATTGAAGCGACAGATTATCTCGTTCCTTCCATCGAAATTGTCGACAGCCGGATCAAAGATTGGAAGATTACCCTTCCTGACACGATCGCGGATAACGCTTCTTCGGGTCTGTATGTGCTCGGCAATAAAGTGACAGCACCACGTGATGTGGATGCCAAATCTGTAGGCATGGTGCTCTACAAAAATGGCGAAATTGTTGGAACGGGTGTCGGCGCACTGGCAATGGGCGACCCCGCAACGTGTGTTGCCTGGCTTGCAAACAAACTTTCAGAGTATGGCGAAGAGCTAAAAGCTGGGGAAACGATTTTATCGGGCGCCCTATCCGCGGCCGTTGAAGCAGCTCCAGGTGATCATTTCACTGCGAAACTAGCGCATCTAGGCGAGGTAAACGTTCGCTTTGCGAAATCTTAGGAGGATCATACGATGACGACAACTTTACAAAAAGATCTAGCAAGCCATCTGTTGGCATGTGAAGAGAATGTTCAAGATACAGTAAAAGTAACAAAAGAGATGGCACCTGATTTAACGATTGAAGAGGCCTATCTTGTACAAGAACAACTTGTACAAATGAAACTTGACAAAGGACTCACCATTGTCGGTCCTAAAATGGGACTGACGAGTAAGGCGAAATTGACGCAAATGAACGTTGACGAGCCGATTTACGGGTATGTATTCTCCAATATGGTTCATGACAACAAGAGTGAAGTCTCGATGAAAGAACTCATCCATCCAAAAGTCGAAGCAGAAATCGCCTTTGAACTTGGAGAAGATATTGAAGGACCAGGTGTACCTGCTGCAGACGTTATGCGAGCGACAGCCGCGTTCATTCCTGCGGTAGAAATTATCGACAGTCGCTACAAAAATTTTGAATTCACCCTTCCGGATGTGATTGCGGATAACGCATCGTCATCAAAGGTTGTATTTGGGGAGCGTGTCCCGAATCAACAAGACTTGGAACTTGATCTTCTAGGAGCAACCATTACGATCAATGACGAAGTGAAAGCAGGAGGAGCAGGCGCCGCGGTATTAGGTCATCCTGCGAATGCCATCGCTATGCTTGTGAACATGCTAGCGAAAAAAGGCGAGAAATTGAAAAAAGGCCAAATCATACTATCAGGGCAATTACTGAAGCCATCTTAGCCGAAACCGGAGATCAAATTGGTGTATCCATTGATCAACTAGGTGAAGTAAAGTTCTCTTTCATAGACTAGGAGGGATCATATGCCATTGATTCAAGTATCGATCATGGAAGGGCGCAGTGAAGAAAAAATCGAAAAGCTCATTCATGAACTAACGAAAACAACGGCCGAAACACTCGGGTCTCCGATTGAAAACGTTCGGGTTCTCGTCAATGAGATGCCGACGACACATTGGGGCATTGCGGGTGAAAGTGTGGCCAAGAAGAAATCCAAGGAGGCGAACTAGATGTCAGTTGAATTAGGTGTGCTCGCGGCTCACGTACCTAGCATTTGCCATCGAGAAAACATTCCTCCATTCCAAGAGAATCTCGTTAAGGAAATGGATCAGATTGCAAAAGATATCGAAGAGATCAATCCTGAACTCATTTGCATCGTGTCTTGCCATTGGATCTCAACATTCAACCATTATGTAGACGTTGCACCTGAGCATAAGGGGATTTTAACCGCTTTTGAATGCCCGGACATCATTTCAGATGTGGCGTATGAATATAAGGGTGATCGAGAGATTGCAAACGAGATGGTTCGTGCTGGGAAAAGTGCACGGATCCCTGTTACTGCAGTCGACGACCCGACGTACGTCTGGGATTATGGCACGGTTGTGCCGCTGCGCTACTTGTTGCCGAAGCTTGACGTACCCGTCATTAGTTTGTCCATTGCCGAAGCGGCTGGATTGGATGAAACGAGGCAATGGGGAGAAGTCATTCGCTCGGTTATTGATGAATCTGGAAAGAAGACCGTATTCATCTTCAGTGGAGCACTTGCCCACAACCTCGTGAGAGGGCGCATTAACATGCCGACCATCTCTGAGCAAGCGTTGGATAAACAATTTATCGATTACACGATGCAACGTGACTTGCAATCTATGCAAACGATGCTCCCACAATACGCAAACACCGCAGGCGTCGAAGGGGGTGGCCGACACTTAGCGATGATGCTCGGCATCATTGACGAAGAGTATAAGCCTGACTTCAAAGCTACGCTCAGTCTTCAGGTAGTGGCAACGCATCATCACCTTTGAAAAAGAAAAGAGCGCCACGAGAGTATAACGAACGTAACGCATTTGAAAAAAATCGCCTTGTCCCAATCGCATAATTGGGGCAAGGCGATTTTTAAAGCGATCATGAATAACGCCGATTGCCACAGAAGGCACCCCCACTCCGTATCCTCGCCCCGAGCGTAAGTAGGAAAGCTGTTTTATCGAGGGATCTAGATCGTACGGGGTAGGGGGGCGACCTAGATCGCCAATCTCCTAGAAAATCCCAAAATCAAGCTACCCTCCTCATCTCCGATGTCGAAAGTCGTGAAAAACGATCTATATAGAATGAACGTAACATTTTCTTGACTTGCACTGTTGGGTGGGAGGGGGAGCGCGGTGCTAGGTGACATTCTACGCGCAAGTTTCCCCCATCTGCGCGCAAGTTTGCGCTTTCCACCGATTTTAGCGCCGAAATCACCAAACTCCTGCGCAGTTTGTTT
>NZ_BAXB01000030.1 GCF_000698145.1 Geomicrobium sp. JCM 19039 | reverse complement strand
AAATTGCGGAGGTTCTCCTTTTGGTTCCGTACAGCCCCTCTAGCCGGAACAAAATTGCGGAGGTTCTCCTTTTGGTTCCGTACAGCCCCTCTAGCCGGCACAGAATTGCGGGGTTCTCCTTTTAGTTCCGAACAGCCCCCTAGCCGGAACAAAAGAGGCCCTCTGAAAATCCTTTTTTCCAGCGCCCTAACTAAACATCGGTCGGTATATTTTCGGTTTTGTGCGAGAGAGTAATCTGTTCTCAAGTTGAATGAATCTGTACCCTAGTTTCAGTGAAAACGAGATGTTACTAGTGATTTTAGCAAACGAAGTAACAGTTGCTCCCTACCTCGGGAACAGATTGGACGTCAATCGGCCCCGTATGGGCAAAAGCTAACCCCCTGCCGCATGACGGCAGGGGGTTTAGTCGTGTTTCTCTGACTCGAGTCGAGAGAGGATTTCTACGTTTTGATCGATAATGTCCATATTTTGTTTTTGGATAATGTGGGTGTTCTGTGCGATGAGCTTTTTGCTTTGTACGATCACAACTGCCAATTGACAGATAATCACGATGAAAAAGAGTAGGACTAGCATGTTCCACACTTATCTATACGAGTAATGTCCGTCCACTAGTGTAACATGCGACCGAGCTCTATGGTTTCACTTCTATTCGCTTAGTCATTTTTCGTAGCAATAAAATGACTACTGCTGTACTGGCTACAACAAATACCGATGTCGCGAGTAGTGTGGTCATTAAGTGAGCTTCAACAATGACAACAAACACAGAGGCGATTACCAAAACCACGCCGAGAGTCCAATGACGATTAAATCCTGCACTAATGAACCAGCCTAGGAAGAAGAATAAGTTGAGAAGCAAGAACAATTTAATGATTGAAAAGCTGCCATCAACGGTTGAGAGCCCGCCATCAATAATTCTCGTTGTAAGGTTCTGCTCCAAGTTTAACCAAGATATTGCGCTGTTTAATAGTAAGTTCCATAGGGAGACGATAACGGTCATAACAAACGCTGCTGAGAACCCGGCAAGCATCGTTCCATAAAAATAATCACGTCTAGTAATGCCGTGCGATACGTAATGAGTGAGAAACCCTCCCATTGAAAGAATTCCAGTGATGAGCATGAAAATCGTAGCGGAAGATAACCCGCCTTCAATGAATGTCCACGAAATGGAATCATTGATGGCAATTGAAAAGGCGTTTGTGACAATATAGATGAGAAACAATATCCCAACAAACCACGCACTCCACGTCACGTAATCACGGAGCTGTTTCGGTATACGAGACCGAGCTTGTTATGATTACTCATGATCGTCCACCTCCGTTAAATGAATAAACAGTTCCTGTAACGATAACGTGCCGATCTCGAGGCCGTGCGAGCGCGCTAACCGCTCATCCTTTTCCACGAGCTCCCCATAAACCATCACACTTTTCGTTCCACCGAGTGATTCGGTTTTGAGAACGCGTTTGTTTTCGGCCAACTGATCAACCGCCTCGGCATCACCTGTTAATCGGTAGCCACGCTCCAATACTTCTTCCTTTCCTTCGTGGAGGAGCAGTTCGCCTTCATGAAGGATGGCCACTTCTTCAAACAACCCATCCATTTCAGAAATCAGGTGGGTGCTTAAGATGATGAGGCGCGGGTGCTCAACGAAGTCTCGGAGCACTTCTTCGTAAAAGATCTCTCTGGCGGGTGCGTCCATCCCTAAATAGGCTTCGTCGAACAGCGTCACAGGTGCGCGGCTCGCCAGGCCGATGATAACGTGCAAGGCGGATTGCATCCCCCGAGACAACTTGGCGACTTGTGAATCCTGGGGCAGCCTGAACCGCTTTGCGAGTTCATCGGCATACGCTCGGTCAAAGTTCGGGCGAGACTGTTGCGCGGCATCCATCCAGCGGCTCACTTTATCCGTTTCGTATTCCACATTGCGTTCACGGACGAAAATGATTTGTTCCATTGCTCGTGGATTTTCAAACACATCTTCCCCATTTAATAGAAAGCGACCGTTTGTTGCTGGGCGGAAAGCGGCAAGGATGGATAAAAGGCTCGTTTTTCCTGCGCCGTTTCGACCGAGCAAGCCGACGATCTTATTGCCTTCTATCGTAAAATTAATATTTTGCACAATCTGTTTATTTTTCTTTCGAAGCGAAATGGCTTCGGCTTTTACTTGAATGGTCATTTTGCGTCTCCTCTCTTTTTCATGCTGTCAATCATCTGCTGCACGTCTTCAACAGAAAGGCCAAGGCGGTTGGCTTCCTGTAGCATGCGTGCCACGTAATCTTCTTGAAATACTTGTTTTCGCTCATTGAGCAGTGTTGCTTTTGCTCCTTTTGCAACGAACATACCGACCCCTCGCTTTTTGTATAAGATTCCCGCGTCTACAAGCTCGTTTAATCCTTTTAAAACCGTAGCCGGGTTGATTTTGTAGTAGGCAACCAATTGATTTGTGGACGGCGCTTGCGATTCTTCTAGCAAGCGTCCATCAACGATTTCATCTTCAATCATTTCTCGTATCTGTTGGAAAATCGGGCGTTTGTCATCCAATGTTGGGCGCAAATGAAGTTCACCACCTTTATAGTTAAATGGTTAGTTGGTTATGTAACTAACCATATAGCACACCGATGTATTTGTCAACGCCGATCTTCAATTTTGTCGCGACAGAAACGACAGAATTGTGCTTTCATTTTGTTGTAGCAACGGTTTTGGCGTCTTACACTATAAATAACAAATAAATTAAGGGGGTATTTTATATGGCTGAGAAGAAGAGTGTACGCGCGCGGATTCAGCGCTTTGGTAGTAACCTAAGCAGCATGATCATGCCGAACATCGGCGCATTCATTGCGTGGGGGATTATTACCGCCATTGCGATGAGCTTACCTGAAACATCGGATGTTCACCTGTTTTTGGAAGCTTTCGTTGACCCGATGGTCATCTACTTATTGCCGCTGCTCATCGCATTTGCCGGTGGTCGGATGTTGCATGATTTTCGTGGGGGGGTTGTCGGTGCCACCGCTGCAATGGGTGTAATAGTCGCTGCAGACATACCGATGTTTATCGGTGCAATGATTATGGGTCCTCTCGGTGGTTATGCGATTAAGAAATTTGACCAATGGATGGACGGAAAAATCCCGTCAGGTTTTGAGATGCTCATTAACAATTTCTCTGCCGGAATTATCGGCGCTGTCTTTGCGATTCTTGGTTCACTAGCGATAAGCCCTGTCGTCGTAGGGTTTACCGCAGCGCTTGGTGCCGGTGTTGATGCGATGATTGGAATTGGTGCGTTGCCACTCGTCTCGATCTTCATTGAGCCCGCTAAAATCCTCTTTTTGAATAACGCGATTAACCACGGCATCATTACGCCAATCGCCTCTAGTCAAATTTCAGAGTTCGGCGAATCGATGCTCCTCATGCTCGAAGCGAACCCAGGGCCAGGTATTGGCATTCTTCTTGCGTTCATGTTCTTCGGTAAAGGCGCGGCCCGGGCATCTTCTTACGGCGCAGGGATTATTCACTTTTTCGGGGGGATCCACGAAATTTACTTCCCGTACGTGTTGATGAAACCACAACTCATCATTGCCCTAATTGCAGGGGGAATGAGTGGTGTGTTTATCGTCCAGTTGCTTGAAGTCGGACTCACAGGTGTACCCGCACCAGGAAGTATCTTTATGATCCTCGGGTTTGCTGCAAGTGGCAGCACATTAGGCGCACTGCTTGCTGTACTCGTCGCCGCCGGTGTCACATTCGCGATTGCTGCACCAATTCTTAAATTCGACCGAAAAGGTGAAGAAGAAAACCTTGACGAGGCGAAAGAGAAAATGGCTGCGATGAAGGGCAATGCGAAGGCATCGTCCGATGGAACGAGCAGAAGTTATGCGGATGTTTCAACGATTATCTTTGCTTGCGACGCAGGTATGGGGTCGAGTGCGATGGGTGCATCGGTCATGAAAGATCGTGTGAAAAAGGCAGGCATCGAAGGGTGGATGTGTCGAATACGTCGATTAGCAACATTCCAACCGATGCAGACCTTGTGATCACGCATAAAGATTTAACGGCTCGTGCGAAGGAACAACATCCAGATGCGATTCACGTATCGGTCGATAACTTTATGAACAGCCCACGTTATCAAGAAGTTATTGATGGCTTGCAAACGGGTAAAACTAATGATGAACAACGCGTTACTGCAAAGGTCGAAAAAGTTATTTTTGCTTGTGACGCTGGGATGGGTTCCAGTGCGATGGGTGCATCGATGCTCAAAGACAAGTTCAAAAAGGCAGGGATTGAAGGTGTTGATGTCTCCAATACGGCGGTAAGTGCGATTCCTGATGATGTGGACCTTGTGATTACGCATAAAGATTTGACTGCTCGGGCGAAAGAGAAGCAGCCGGACGCCGAGCACATTTCTGTCGATAATTTCTTAAATAGCCCAAAATACAATGACCTTGTGGAGCGTTTGAAAAACCAATCCTAGTATTCGGAGGTGATCTTCATGCACATGACGGCAAGAGAACGTATTCTGCTCACGACACTTGTGACTGCAGGAGACCCGGTCGGTTTGTCACGATTGGCTGAAGATGCCTCGGTTAGCCTTCGAACGATTCAGAGGGATTTGAAGGCGTTGGAGCGGACCGTCCAACCTTTTGGCTTGACGTTGATTCGCAATCGGGACCGTACGGTTTTCTTACAAGGAAATCTAGAAGCTTTACGCACGTACCTTCAGTCGATGTCTTCGGCGGATTTTACGTCGGAAGAGCGGCAAGGGGTGTTGCTCGTTCAGTTACTTACCGCCGGGGAACCGGTGAAGTTGTTCACGCTATCGCACCATCTTGGGGTGACGGCGTCGACGGTGAGCAGTGACTTGGACAAAACTGCGGAATGGTTGAACGAGTACGGATTGTCACTCATTCGTCGCCGTGGATATGGCATTGAGGTTGAAGGGTCGGAAACGAACAAGCGGCGGGCGCTGAGTGGCATTTTATCGAGCCGCTTGACGGAAGAGACGTTGTTTGCGGCGGTTCACGATGAACAGATGGAAGAAAAGGTGACGGAGCGGCTTCTTCATGTGGTCGATATTGGCCGGGTGAAGCGAGTGCTAGGGGCGGTAAGAAGTGTCAAAGCTGAACACTTCCCGCATATGGTTGACCAGTCACTGATTGCCCTCGTCGTCCATACGACGCTTGCAATTGAACGGCTCGGCATGGGAGAAGCGATTCAAATGGATACCGACCAGTTGGAAGCGCTCGAGCAAACCGACGAGTACGTCCATGCGTATGAGCTCGGTTTAGCTCTCCAAGATGAGTTTGATATATCCCTTCCCCGAGAAGAGTTTGGCTACCTCGTCATGCATTTACGAGGAGCAAGGGTAGGGGGCATGCCGGATCAACCGTTTGAGGAGTCGAACGGTGAGCTTATTTCCCGGATTAAACGGCTCATCTCCGGAGTGGAAGATGCGCTTGGCGTGCAGTTCCATGAACATGTCCTCCTGCAAGATTTGTTGGCGCACTTGAAGCCTGCACTGTATCGAATCCGCCAAGATATGAAGATTACGAATCCGTTGCTCGAACGACTTCGAGGCGATTATTCTGACTTATTTCAGGCAGTTGATCGGGAAGCGAACCGTGTATTTGAACCTCTTCACATTCCAAATGAGGAAATTGGGTTTCTTGTGTTGCATTTTGGCTCGGTATTAGAGCGTAGAAAACGGTGGCAAGAGTTGTCAGCGCTCGTCATATGTCCGAGTGGCATCGGGTCTGCGAAGATGCTTGCCAGCCGTTTGCAACAGGAGTTTCCAGAAATCGCAAAGATCGAAAATGCATCGATGTTTGATTTGAACGAAGCGACGGGAAAGGTGTATGACTTGATCATTTCCACTGTCAATATGGAAATGAATAATGAGCAAGTGTTTCATGTAAGTCCTGTACTCACAGAAAGTGAAGTGCAAACCATTCGTCACTATATTGACAATACGTTATTAACGGTCGGTCGTGACGTTCGCAAACCGCAACCTAAAGGGAATGTTCCATTCGCCCAATATGCAGATTTGGCGACAGTGATGTTTCATGTGACCGGATCGTTTACAATTTTTCAGGCAAAAGACGTAGAGTCCGGCCTTTGGCAAAATGCGGAACAATTGGAGCGTGAAGGAAGTATCGCTAATGCCGTACGTTGGGTGGAAGCACTCAATGCTCGAGAGTCGAAAGGCGGATTGGCGATCCCTGGCACGGGTCTTGCTCTCTACCATGCGAGAGACGAGGCGGTCCTTCACCCCTCCCTTCAAGCGTTTGACTTGGAACAAGAGACGTCGTTACGATCGATGGGGGACGAAGAAGAGCGGGTCAACCGTGTATACGTCATGGTCGCCCCGCTACACATGTCACAGTCCGACCTTCGATTTATGAGTTTCTTGAGTACACTGTTTATCGACTCACCAGAACAAACCGAACACCTAAGAATCGGCTCACAATTCGAATTAAAAAAATGGCTAGAAGAGGCGTGTCGAGAGTATTTAGCCGAAGCCATTGCAAAAGGAGACGAATCACCATGATCTTAAAAAAAGAAAACATTCAACTAAACGCAACTGCCGCAACACGTGAAGAAGCCATTACTGGAGCAGGAGACGTTCTTGTACGTGAAGGTTACGTGACCGAAAGTTATATTGAGAAGATGCATGCTCGCGAGGAGATTACATCAACGTATATGGGGAATTTGCTTGCCATTCCTCACGGAACGGAAGATTCTCGTGATGAAGTGCAACAGTCTGGGCTTTCCGTACTGCTCTTGAAAGATCCAATTGATTGGGATGGCAACAAAGCGCAACTCGTGATTGGCATTGCCGGTAAGGACGGAGAACATTTGGATATTCTCTCTAAGATCGCCATTGCATGTTCTGAAGAAGAGAATGTACATCGATTGTTGCAATCCGAAACTGCCGAAGATGTGCTCGAGTTCTTTTCGCAGGTGAACGAGTAAATGCAAGCCGTTCATTTTGGTGCAGGGAATATTGGAAGAGGGTTTATCGGAGCCGTACTCAGTGATGCAGGGTATCGCGTGACGTTTGTTGATGTAAATCATGAAGTGATCTCCGCTTTAAAAGAGCGGGGCAGTTATACTGTGCGAATTGCTTCTGCCGTTGATCAGTCTTTTGACGTTCAAGGTGTAACAGCTGAATAGCGTGATGAGCAAGAGCAAGTGATTGAAGCGATCGCCAATGCCCAGATCATTACGACAGCTGTAGGACCAACAGTTCTCCCTCACATTGCCCCTTTAATTGCAAAAGGTCTTGGGCAAAGAGACGGACACACGCCAGTGAACATCATCGCCTGTGAAAATGCGATCCGCGCGACATCGACGTTAAAAGGGCATGTTGTTGAGCATTTGTCCGAAGGGGAGCGGCGTACACTTGCAGGCACTGTCGGATTTCTAGATGCTGCCGTTGATCGGATTGTTCCTAATGTACAACAAAAAGATGCGCTGGCTGTCACGGTTGAACCGTTTTTTGAATGGGTCGTTGAAGACCGCGCGCTCGTAGGAGATGACGTTGAACTCGGCGAAGCGCTACTCGTCCCAGATCTCGACTCATACATTGACCGGAAACTTTTCACTGTTAATACGGGGCATGCGGTTGCCGCGTATGCAGGATTTCACGCTGGAAAAGAACGGATTCTCGATGCGCTTCAAGTCGAAGCGATTGAGTCGCACGTACGGGCAGCTTTGCACGAAACTGCCCAAGTTCTCGTTGAAGACTATGGGTTTGAAAAAGAAGCCCATATGCAGTATGTTGAGCGGATTATTGAACGGTTCAAAAATCCATTTTTAGAAGACACGGTTGCTCGAGTCGGCAGAGGACCGATCCGTAAATTGGGTAGCAATGATCGACTTGTAAAACCTGCCCGTTTTCTAGCTGAGAAAGGCGAAGTGCCACATCGATTAATTGCCTCAATTTGTCAGGCGCTTTTCTTCAGGGCAGAGGGAGATGCTGAAAGTGAAGAACTCGAGCAGCTCGTGCAACAATACGGTGCGTATGAGACTTTTCTTCACGTATCAGGCTTAGACGGTGAACACCCACTAGCCGCCTTGGTGAAAAAACGTTTAGAACAAGAAAAGTAGATGATAAAGGTAAGAAACCCATTCTTGAAAAGAATGGGTTTCTTTTCGTCCTAGCAAGGATGCTGTGTTCTTTGTTCGATTGATGATCGTCTCTATAGCCAAATAATCAAAGTTACACAACCCGGGACGTTTGCTATTTCATTGAGCTATGCTAGCGGGAACTTCCGACATCCAAGTATCCGAAGAAGTGAGGCTTAGCTCACATAAATGTCTAGCAGTATAGCAACTGGGAATGATTAGGAGATTCTTGATCTAGATCACCCCCGAAACGATCTAGATCGCGCCGAAAAGAGCTAGCAACCAACGGCACCGGAGGTGCCGAAGGTAGACTGAACGGTCGTCGGCATAATTCACGTCGATGTCTCCCGTTATTTGGTATACAGTCAGTAATGCGACTTCACCGATTACTTTTTTCTATATGCCAATTATTGTTACGGTAATTTTGCCTGGATAAATGTAAGTTGAAATTATGAGAAAAGGTGGCGATTCTATTGATAGAATCGCCACCTTTTGTATCCGCAGTGCTGCGGATTTATTTTCGCAAATAGTGACCGACGAGTAGTAAGAACATCTCACCAATGCGCTCCAATACGCGTTCATCGAAATCGAATCGGGGGTGGTGATGTGGATATTGTGTGTATTCTTCGTCTGTGCGGCTACCGACGTGGAAGAAGTTTCCGGGTTTGTGCTCAAGATAATAGGCGAAGTCTTCGCCACCGAGAATCGGGGGGCCGCTAATGACAGACGTTTCACCGAACAACTCTTTTGCGATGCTTCCGACGAGGGCTGTTTCTGACTCATGATTAACGAGAGTTGGGTAGCCGTTAATGTAATCAACCGTGCAAGAAACGTGTGTACTCTCCTCTGTACCTTGAATGATGGCGCGAATTTCTTTTTCAATCGCTGCTCGTGTTTCTGGTTTGAAAGTACGTACTGTCCCTTCAATTACCGCGGAGTCAGCGATGACGTTAAAGGCTTTCCCTGCTTGGAATACACCGACAGTGACGACTGCGTTATCCATTGGGTCCACGCGTCTTGCGACAATTTGTTGGAGGTCAGTCACAAGTTTGGAGCCTGCAACGATGGAGTCGACAGTTGTTTGTGGCTTCGCGCCGTGACCGCCTCGACCTTGGATATGAATCTTGAAACGGTCCACCGCAGCCATGACTGGTCCCGAGCGTACATTGACGGTGCCAAGTGGCATTTCAGATGCGATATGGGCGCCATATATAACATCCACGTCTTCGAGACATCCGTCTTGAATCATTTCAATAGCGCCACCAGGTGGTAATTCTTCGGCGTGTTGGAAAATGAACACGAGCGTGCCGGATAGTTTTTCTTTTTGGTCAGCAAGCACTGTTGCTACGCCAAGTAGTGCGGCGGTATGCCCATCATGCCCACACGCATGCATTACACCAGGGGTTTTGGAGCGATACGAGGTAGTGTTCTCTTCGTCAATTGGCAATGCGTCAAAGTCGGCACGAAGTGCGAGTGTCGGACCTGCAGCTGTACCGTGTAGCTTGGCAACGACGCCACGGCCACCGACATTTCGGGTTACTTCTAGACCGAGCTCTTCTAATTTGTCAGCAATCCATGCGGGTGTATTCACTTCCTCAAAACTGAGTTCAGGGTGCATATGTAAGTGCCTGCGCCAATCGACGATGTTCGGGTACAACGACTGGAGAGTAGTCATAGGGGAATCCACCTTTCTTTTTATACTAGTCTACTATAATTGAAGGAATAGTTCGAATAAAAGAGGCGAGATGGGGAAGCGCCTCCTTAGTTTAAGGAGGAATACGAAAAAGAAAAAAGGAAATATTAATCCCTTGTTACAATGTTTTCGCCAAGAAAATTATGAACAGGGGAATCAATATGACCGAGGTACTTTCTACTTGGAGAAATTGAAAGACGAGTTATTGGAGATGAACTTAGGCGCTGTGATGTTATAGAGTCATTAAATTGGCGATTTGTTTCCAAAGGGAGCCTATTGGAAACAGATTTACTAAAAAGTGAGTGACCGGTATCATTCTGCTTCCAAACCGGTGAATATGGAAGCAGATGAGCGGGATTTTTACATTAAGATTTTTGCGCCACTCCGCCCTTACTAAAGAACGATATTACGTATATGTTTTCACCAATATTACGATGGTGTACCAACTTTCGTAATTTCAAATCCTAAGCGCGGAAGGGCGTTCTCTAAGCGACTCACATAGTCAACATCAAGTTTGTTTAAAAGTTCAATCGTCGTGCTGTCTTTGGCTAAAGACACAGGAATGCCTGACAGGATGACCCGTACGCCCATTAACCGTAATGCCGATACGAGCCGTTTCAACAAGTCTACTGAGCTTTGCTCCGTGTGAAGCATTTCTGAGAGGTCAATGACGAAATGGCGAATCCGCTTTTCAGATGCATAGTGTAGCGTATCTTCCATAATCTTGCTCGCACGTCGATCATTAATGTTTCCTTGGAGAGCAAGAATGGCTAACTCCGGTGTGAGGGGCATGATTGGAACGCTAATGAGCTCTAAGTCGTGAATCGTCTCATCGAGTTCAATCATGTAAGACAACACGTAAGCAAACGATTCGACAAAGGCGACCTGATCATCGGTAAACGTCTTTTCTTCAGGGTCCATAATACAAAGGGTTCCAAACGGTACCCCGTTCATGCGTTGTATCGTGATGCCCAAAAATGTTTTCACTTGGAGCTGTTCGGTGATGGGGCGATCTTTCGTTTCAGAATCAGTCATCAGATTTTTAAATGATCGTGTGCCTGACGGGTTCTCGTGAACATATCGGCAATTGGAATCGTCGTAACTCACTTGCATGGATGGTGTCACAATGGTCCGGTCTTCATTGCGGGCATTAATGACAGTCATCACCTTCTCGTCTCGTCGAGCAATATATACAGTGTTGACATTTAACTCTTTTGTAAGAATCGCAAAAAGTTTGTTGGAAGTGTCGAGAAGAGATTGGTGTTTAGTCATAGCTTTCTCCTTATCTATAAATGATGAATAAAAGATTTCCAATACGGCTATTAAAAAGACTGCGTCGTCTACTATGAATAATGCGTAACGCATCGTTTAGCTCATAATAATAGATTGATAGTTTGATCATATCAATATAGAAAAAATAAAGAAAGGAAGTTATAAAACCTGGTCAGCCCAAAAGGAGGGAATTTTTCTCAAGAGCCCTCTTTTTATGACAGATCGGAAAAAAATCCAAGCTACCACCATAATCGTTTCGAGTATCTTTAAGATAAAACCAACTGGCTCATATGTGCAAGATATCATGCTTGTTTTTTTCTTATGCACGGGCTAATTGCGTTTACAATCGCCTCTCTAGGCTGTACAAAAACGTTCTTTTATTTTGTGCTATATAGAATGAACTTAACATTTTCCTAATTGCACAGTTCGTTGTTGCTTTCCACTGCAGGCGGCTTCCACAGGTGTCACCACCTTTCGTTCCAATCAACAGGACGGGATCGGCGACGTTGTTAAGCTGGGGTTGGTCAATATTTGCATTCAACGCTATCGGTACACTTTGGAAGTCAATAGCAGTGGATACCATTTATTGCTACGTCTATTGTGAACGATTAAGATCGATCTTCAAAGTCGTTAAGCTTTAGGCTTTAACGGTTGGTCTACCATTCGTTCGTGAAGAAACTCTTTCGTTCAACTTATCTAGATCAGTCAGGCATTCGTGTAGAAAAGTTGAACAATAACTTGGTTTTCTACGTCGTGAATGATGACTTTGATTATCGGCAACGCTAATGCTATTTTAGTTGATCTCTTCAAAAAGAACAAGAGTACGGACCTCTTGTTCTAACGGTATGCCACTATTCTCCGTCTTCTTTGCTTAGATATTCGTTATGCTCATCCCCATCACCGGATGTATGATTTTTAAACTGACTTAGTCTTCCGTTACGATGCTCCCCGTGGTTTTTCGTTTCTCTGAACTGATGGTCATGCTTTTGTTCTTTATTATTTTTAGACATAAGCTCAACTCCTTATGTCTTTATTATGGATAAAAAAAAGAGGGCTATGCAGCTCTCCGAAGTTTCATGTAATAAATACCGATCATTGCTGATGAAGCAACCGCTGTAAATGGCAACATTGATGCGGCGAATAAAATGGGGGTCGATGCTTCATGTAAAAAAGGTTGGCTCATAAAGAATACCGGCAAGCCAACGAGCGTAGGAAGTAACACATAATAAATATGTGGATCAGTGTGTCTCGAAATAAGCATATGGGTCATCGGAAAGATCATGCACAAATACGCAATAAAGATAAGCGACACAAGTAACAGATCCATCGTCACACCACCATTCTATAAGCATTTTACTAATCATTACCCTCATCACCGGAATCAAAAACATTTTTCGAAGCAATTGATCCAAAGGTACCCATATTATTACACGGATGTGCTGGTTTTATTCATAATCAAGACCATAATTGTTTCAATTATCAAAAATCAGGGAATTGTAGAAAGAGGAAATAAAAATAAAGGGGTGAATGATTGAGCGTGAAGAAACTACAGCCGTATAACACAGATGCATATTTTGATGAAATGTTCACGTCACAAGGTGAAGTGAAATCCCACTACCGTTTGTTGCATCGAACAATTGATTCGTTTGAATCAGCAGAGCTTCAACTCAAACACGAACAAGCACAAGCCTCTTTCTTGCGACAAGGTATCACATTTACAGTTTATAAAGATAACGCAGGCACAGAGAGAACGATGCCGTTTGACTTTATTCCGATTATCATTTCCAGTGAGGAATGGCAAGAGATAGAACGGGGCATAAAGCAACGGTTAAAGGCGTTAAATGCTTTTCTCGATGACATATACAGCGAGCAAAAGATTCTGCATGACGAAGTGATTCCGAAGAATTTGGTGTATGACAATCCATACTATTTGAAAGAGTTGAAAGAAACGTCTTTCCCGCTAGGAAACCATTTATTTTTATCAGGCATTGACCTAATTCGTGATGAGCACGGGGAATATCGTGTGCTTGAAGATAATTTACGAAATCCGAGTGGGCTAAGTTACATGTTCCAAAACCGGTATGTAATGAGACAAGTGTATCCGGAGTTTTTTAAGCAACACGCGTTGTACACATTAGAAGAGCAGATGGATGATATGCGCAAAGCTCTAATGGAGTATAGTACGAACGGTTCAGCGTCAACGGCTGTTCTGCTCACACCTGGTGTATTTAATTCTGCGTATTATGATCATGTCTTTTTGGCCCAACAAATGGGCATACAATTAGTAGAAAGTCCGGATCTGGTCGTGAAAGATGACCATGTGTTCATGCGAACGATTTATGGTCTTAAGCAAGTAGATGTTATTTATCGCCGCATTGATGATGAATATTTGGACCCTGCCCATTTTAGACCCGATTCCTTACTCGGGGTTGAAGGATTGTATCGCTCATTTTCACAAGGGAACGTTGCAATTGTAAATGCATTAGGAAACGGTGTCGCGGATGACAAGGCGATGTATGCATACGTTCCGGATATGATTCAATACTATTTAAATGAAGAGCCAATCCTTCGGAATGTGGACACGTACTCGTTACGAAAGCCGGAACACCGAGATTGGGTGTTGGAACGATTAGATGAGCTCGTCGTCAAAAATGTGGGTGCTTCTGGAGGATACGACATGTTAATTGGCCCTCATTCTACAACCGAGAAGATTAACAAGTTTAGAGAGAAGATCATTTCTGAGCCACACCAATATATCGCTCAACCGACGATTAAACTAAGTCGTGCCCCAGCTTTTCAAGGCAATGAGTTCTACCCATGCCACGTTGATTTACGGGTATATGCGATGAGTGGGAAAGACATTCAAGTCATACCTGGAGGGTTGTCACGAGTGGCATTGAAAAAAGGTTCACTCGTTGTGAATTCCTCTCAAGGCGGTGGAGGCAAGGACACTTGGGTGCTAAAGGAGGAAGTATAGATGCTCATACGCGTTGCTGATGCGTTGTACTGGATGTCTAGAAATATAGAGCGAGCTGAGAAAACAGCTGGGCTATTGTCGGTACAGCTCGTGCAGGTTCTCGAGACATCTGAAGATGATCTACTCGTCCAGCAAGAATTTGACACTGCATTAAATATTGCAGCTTCTTCTGGTGAAGCTGAGAAGATTAGAAAAAACGGAAACATTGCAATGTACCAAGTGTTGGAGTATCTACTATTTGAGCAAGACAATCCGAATGCTGTCCTAAATTGTGTGCGTACCGCGAGAGAGAATGCACGAAGTGTGAGGGACCACATTAACCACGATTTATGGCAAGTGATTAATGTTTTCTATTTAGACGTGAAGTTTGCCAAGTTTGAAGACTTTACCGATTACCAGATGCAGAATTTGCTTCGACGTGTAAAAATGACTTCTTTATCGGTACAAGGGGTCATTGAATCGACGACCATGCGGGGCATGCCTTATCAGATGATGAAGGTTGGCAAGTGGATGGAGCGGGCGGAGTATACGCAGCGGACGTTGCAAGCGATAAGCGAGCGACTGGAAGGCGATCCTAGCTCGATCCGTTATTATATGCGGCAAGCATTGCAACTCGTAAACGGGACCGAAGCGTTTATGACGCAAAAGAATCCGACGATGGATCCTAAACCGATTCTTTCGTTTATTATCGGTCATCCAGATTTCCCGGGTTCCATTCATTACTGTGTAAGGCGTGCGAACGAAGCAATTGAAAAAATGCAGGGCCCACAAGGATCCAATTATACTCAGTTTCTTTTTCAAGAGATTAATGTCATGATAGAACGTGTAGAGCAGTTAGCGTTTGAGGACATTGATCTAACCGAAGAGATTGACCAATTAAAGGCCTATTACACCCCTCTACAAGTGGGTGAATACAATAGGTAACAATCGATTACGGGATGAGGAGTGCTTGTTGTGAAATACGAAATTGTGCACCTAAACCGCTTTGATTATGATACGCAGGTAGATCAAAGCATGAACACCATCCGATTGATGCCGAAAACGGATGAGTGTCAGCGGCTGCTTGCGTATCATACAGAAATCACACCGCACTCGCTTACCGCACAGCATACAGATCTTTGGGGGAATTTGGTCGAGACGTTTTATATTGCGGAAACACACACGCATTTAGAAGTGAAAACAACATCTACAGTAAGCATCCAAAGAAGTCCTTTTGTCGACCAGTTGACCTATTCAGGGGCGATGCAAAGTATTTTTAATTCTCAGCTCTTTCGAGCGCAATATTTGCCGTTCCTCAGCCAAACAAACTATACGTATGTGACGATGGAGCAAGTACAGCTGGTATGGAGCGAGATTGGAAATATCCCGAACCCGGTTCAATTTGCGAAATCACTCATGGAATACCTATACAATCAGTTCACGTATGATCCGACAACGACCGATGTCAACACCGTCGCTAAAGACGCTATCGAACTGAAATCGGGAGTGTGTCAAGACATTGCTCACGTCATGATTGGCGTACTTCGAGCACAAGGCATTCCGGCACGTTATTTAAGTGGCTATCTTTACGTAGGAGAAGATTCAGCACTCGTCGGGGATGCGGCCAGCCACGCATGGATTGAATTTATGGCACCAGGCATCGGGTGGATTGGTCTGGATCCGACGAATAACGTAGAAGCACTAGAAAATCATATCCGTGTCGGAGTTGGACGCGACTATGCAGATGTGAGCCCAGTCCAAGGCGTGTATCGAGGTGGGAATCAGAACCTTGATGTGAGCGTGTCCGTCACGTTGTTGGAATCTTAATGTCTTGTCAAAAAGCCGGAAGATGGGCAGACGCCTTTACTTCCGGCTTTTTTGATGTGGTTGACATTTCGGGGCTATATAAGTTGAATGAAAGAAATTCACTGAATCCGAGGACCGAGATCGGTCTTTACATGCAAACGCCTACCGATTGTCTGGTGAAGTGCAGCTCACATCGACAACTTCGTTGCCGATCGTTGTTTTCCACTGCAAGGCTGGGGGTAACACAGAAAACGTTTGCCGAAGGGTAAAAAGACGTGACCTAGGGTCACCACTTGGCACAAACATGTGATGACCTGTCACGTATGTGACAATCCAACCCTTAAACCGGCCAATTACGGCCTCAACGGTCACATAGATCACGATTTGTGACCGTTGACTCCGTTTATGTGCGCATCCACGTTTAAAACGATGATTTTTCCTTTCCAAACTGTCACAAATATGAACTTATGAGGCATTTGGGCTTCTTTTTCTAGACCCTAACCAGTAGGCGGAAAAGTGAACCGCGTCGCCTTATGCTCTGGAGTGTCAAGAAAACACGGTGGATCTTTGACCACCGATGTTGCGCTTGTGCTCTGGAGTGCAAGCATCCGCCTGAAGTGGAAAGCAACTTCCAACAGAGCAAATCAGGAAAATCTTAAGTTCATTCTATATGGAAGTCTGCGTAAAGCGACGTTAAATACGTTGGTTGTGGGGAAGTGCACGCAAACGGCATAGGAGTGCACCGTTTCAGCATGTAAGTGCACATTTTTTGACAACTAGGCGCACGTAATCGACACGAGAGCTGGTATTGTCCCTATGAGGTAGACACATACTGGTTGTATATTTGTCACTCGTCGCTGTGGGGATGTGCAAACGATATGTGCACGCGTTCGACAACAAAGTGCACGGCTTTGACATGAGAGTGCACGGATTCGACACTGAACTGCACACTTTTGACACAACCGCGCAACTTTGCTAAAAACAATAGCAAGTAATCCAAACCGTCTACCCCTATTGATAGTCTCCTTCGGTTTGAATGCGCACGTCAATGTTTACATTTTGCAGGGCGTTTTCTTCAAGGTTTTGCAACTGCTCAACACTCCACAGACCGGGATGGAAGCGAAATGGTTTTTCGGTTAGGTGTAAGATGTCTGCCCCCATTTCTACACCATAAGTAAACGTTCTTCTTATATCTTCTTCGATGGTATCTTCAAGCTCTTTTTTAATTTCTTGAAGTGGTTTTTCTTCTGGGTTGGCTAACACATCGGCATTAGCTGTAATGGTAACGTCAAATGCTGGAGTATCATCATTTCGTAGGATCTCCACTTTGCTCGTCGGGTCTTGAATGGCCGCAGAGATACGACCTTCTGGCAGAACGACGTGCAACAAGCGCGTCTGCTCCACAAACCAATCCATCCCTTTTAATTGCTCCCAATTCAAAAATCCTTTGCACTCTTGGCCAGCAATGAAATAGCCGCCGTCAACGGCGAGTGCTTCATCTGGTTCATCTTCATCGCGCCATGTTTCGCTATCAAGATTAATCGATGGAATGAGCACTGTACTCGCTGGCTCATAATAATATTGCACGAGCTCTTGCAATGTCGTTACCGAGATAAACGAGTTGTTGTTCAGCATTTCTTCAGGGTCAAACGTAAATGTGTAAATCGGTGCACGGTCAAAAAAAATTATTGTTTGCCATTGTATCTTCAACTGAAGAGTTGGAAGCGAAAAGCCACGTATTATACCGAACAGATGGCCAACGACCGAGAAAGTCGATGACAACATTTATGTGCTCAGCCTCTAGCACGTTAGGGGACAGGTAGATCGTATTGATGTGACTATAACTAATTGGGGTGGCGGCGGCACGTTCGATCTCACCAATGATCCATTCCAATGTATAGCCGCTCGCTTGGGCGATCGCAATTTCCGATTTTCCTTCACCAAGACCAGGGGCTTCCGATTTGGCCACAGTACTATAGTTGAGAAACTCGTAATAGAGCACATATTCATCGTCCTCAAAATCAATGCCAATTGCAGTAACATACGATTGATGTTGAATTTCTTTTGCCCCCCAACAACTCGTAAGTAAAAGGAAAGCGAGCAAGCAGATGGTTAGTTTTGTGAAAAACTTCATAAATTGTCGCCCCTTTTATTTATCTGAATCGGTTGGTCGGTATGCAAGAGTACGCTTCTTGTCTTTACGAACAGAAAAACGAAACAACCCTTTGATCGTGTCTTCCATTTTGCCTCGATCGATTGGCGTAATAAAATGATGGCCAAAGCTTGTGACTGACGCAAAATAGGTAAGGAGGATGAACAAGCTGAAAAAAAAGCCAAATAGCCCTAAATATGCAGACAGCGCTAATACAAAAAAGCGAATGATGAGTAAGTTGCCGGCAAGGCTTTGGTCTGTCAATGTATAACTCGAGATAATGGAGACGGCTCCGATGACGAGCGTCGCTGGAGACGTGAGCCCTGCTCGAATGGCGGCGTCCCCAACGATGAGACCACCGAGTACGGCGATCGTTTGTCCGACCGCACTTGGCAGTCGGATACCAGCCTCCTTGAACAACTCGAAAAATAACAAGATGAGAAACATTTCTAACGCTGAAGACATCGGCAATCCTAAACGTGACTCCGCAATGGTTGCCACGAGTGGAAAAGGAATCTGTTCAATTTGAAAAGAGGTAATCGCTAACCAGAAGCCTGGCAACAATATACTCGTTAATAGCGCACCGATACGAATCATTCTTTCAGTATTTACATACATGTAACTCGCTTGATTATCTTCAGCTGCCCGTATGAGCAGCGAGAAGTTTGTTGGGGCGAGAAGGACACTCGGGTTACCATCCACGATAATGGCAAAACGTCCTTCATTGATCGCTTCAACGACAAAATCAGGTCGACCGCTATATTCAACGAGTGGGATGAGCGAGTGCGTCTGATCATACAATTGTTCTTCGATATGATAGCTGCTCGTCACAACACTCGTATCAATATTCTTCAGGCGGTGTTCGACTTGTTTAAGAATCTTTGGATTTAAGACATCGCCCAAATAAACTAGTTTGATTTCTGTTTGACTACGCGACCCAACCGTATAAGACTTTACCTTTAAGGAACTTGTTTTTAGCCGTTTGCGAATAAGAGCGACATTTGTCGTAACGTCTTCAATAAACCCATCTCGTGGTCCACGAATGGAGACTTCCATATTGGAATCTTCAACATTTCGTTGTGGAGATTTTGCAATTGAAATGGAATAAACATGTTTGTAAGCATGGTCAATAAGGATTAAACTACCCGTGAAGATTTGTTTTTCAATGTTATCAAGCAATGATGTTGTCGGTTCCATAACAGTGACGTCAAACATACTTTTAAGATGAGTTTCGTCAATGCGCGTCTCAATTTCTACCATTTTTTGCAAATTCGGAAGAATGGTATCCACCATAAAATCATGGTTGATCATTCCTTTGCAGTATACGAAGGAGCAATCATAATGTTGTCGTCCAGATAAAAAACGTTGTTCAACAATGTGTACATCTTCGACATTTTGGAAGTGTTCGAGCAAATTATCTTTCAAAACTTTCGTAGAAGAGCGGCGGCTCATGCTTTTGTTCCCTCCTTTTTACTTTTGATTAGAATAAAGAAAACGAGCAATGAAGCAGATAGGAACACAAAAATAAACGGAAAATAATAGTCCGTTAACCAGACTCGAAATTGATGAATCGGAATGGGGATGAGATTCGCCAAAAATAAAACCGCGTATATGAGTAGAAGCGAGATGCGTCGGTTACGAAGTGGGAGCAGCATGCTCGCTACAATCGTAAATAAGACGACACGTACGAGCGCCCCACTATTCCACTGAAACATGGATAAAAAATCAAGGCGGGTAATGTAGCGACCAAGCGTGAGTAGGCGCCATTGTTCATAAGCTGGATTGCTTAAATTCGTCGCTTCAACATAACCAAATTCTGAAATGGCTCCAGTGAGTGGACCGAGCAACAAGATGAGAAGGATCGCACCAGAGATAAAGAGGCCTTTGGTGGAGAGTCGTTTCTTCGTGAATTGAACAATAAATAGTATATAAAAGATTTCAAGAAACCCTGCTTGTGTGTACACTAATCCTTGCAACATCGGTCCAAAGCCTTCTTGAAGCACGGGGAACATCAAGGCGTATTCTTTGTTCGGGATGTTGCCGATACCGACGAGAAGCCCAAATGACGAAACGATTGGAAAAAGCAAAAGAGCAATAATGCCAAGCACAAACCAACCTTTACTCGCCGCGTAAATGAAGACGAGGATGTAGCCAATTAAAATGACGAGGTTCGGTGTTTCATATGAATAGTTAGATGACGTCCAGCCGATCGAGAACTTCAGAGAGATAAACGCTTCGACAATAAATACGAATGCAAAAATGAGCGCCAGCATTTGTACGAGAAAATGTGGGTAGTGATCGTTTAAAAATGTAAATAAACTACGTCCATCTAACGTTTTGTTCATTGATGACACAAGAATGATTGTAACGGCAACCAATACTGAGCTAGCCATCACGCTGAGCCAAGCATCACGACCTGCAACCGATAAAAGGCTAGGGATAATGAGTACGTGTACCATAAATCCTGTCGATATGATTATAAGTATGTACAAATGGATCGGCTGTAAAAATTTGCTTTCCATAAAAATGAAGCCACCTTTGCATTCTTCAGTGGATTTATCTTTACCATTGATCCCAGATTTATGTACAAAAAGCATGACATTGCCAAAGTGAATGGATAATTAGAAAAAGTCTACAAGATTGCTAAATATTATATATAGATATTGTAGGGTTAGCGTTTTACAATCTTTGTGTAATGGGCTACACAAGGAGGAGAAGGTTAACATGAAAATTTTACATACTGGGGTAATGATTGGTGTTACGATTGCTGGATCACTCGTATGGATAAATGATACAAAAGCAAGTGAACAGCGTGACGACTATTTTATCGGGACGGAGCATTCAGAGGAATGGGTTGAAGAGACATTCAACATCGAGATTTCTCATGAGTATGAATCTATGAATGTGCTGTATGCAACGCTTAGTGAAGAAGAAGTACAAACGTTAACAACTGAGTCTGCAATCGAGTATGTTGAAGCAGACCAAGAAGTGACGGTGGAACAACAAACGGTACCGTGAGCATTGAGCACGTTGGGGCACCGACCATTCATCAGACCGGTTTTACAGGTGCAGGGGTGGATGTTGCAGTGTTAGACACAGGTGTAGAGGTGAATCATCCCGACTTAAATGTCATTGATGGTGCGAGCTTTGTGCATGAAGATTCGCATACCGATTATAACGGACACGGCACGCATGTCGCCGGTACAATTGCTGCATTAGATAACGATTATGGGGTTGTTGGTATTGCACCAGACGTTAACCTTTACGGCGTCAAAGTACTCACATCAAATGGTGGAGGAAGCATGCATAGCATCGTGCAAGGCATCGATTGGTCTGTAGAACAAGGCATGGATGTGATTAATTTAAGCCTCGGTTCATCCATGGGATCCCTTGTATTGGAACAAGCGATCACGAGCGCTGAAACTGCAGGTGTGGTTGTGGTAGCGGCTGCTGGAAATGCGGGAGCATCGTATGGAAACGAGAGTACGGTTGGCTATCCGGCCGCTTATGATAGCGTCCTTGCGGTAGGCGCAACTGACCAACAAGATGCACGAGCCCATTTTTCTAGCGTAGGTTATGAACTTGATGTCATGGCGCCTGGTGATGGGATTTATAGCACCGACTTGAATGGCGGTTACCAAACGTTGAGCGGAACGTCGATGGCGTCACCCCAAGTTGCTGGATTTGCTGCGCTTTTGCTCCAACAAAACCCAGAAAGAAGCCCTGAAGAGATACGCGCAATTATTAAAAATACGGCCAATCCTTTAGGAGATTCGTTTGAATTTGGAAACGGTATGATTAATCCGTCATCTTCGTTTCAGCAATAAAGATCATTACGAACGGGAGCCGATGCTCCCGTTTTTATTTTGGTGCCCGTATTTCATCTATAAGTCTTGGTGAAATGGATGGACAAGCCACTAAATATGCAAAATCTAGTGGTATCCCACTACAAAATAACTATATATGTAATATTGAAAAATTTCTAATTTGTACATATACTCGAGAGGCACGTTCAAATCAATAGGAGGGATTCTAATGGGTTACAGTAAAAGTCGAATAGGTACAGCATCTTTTATGACAGTTGCTCTCGCTGTTGGTGCCGCTGGTGGGGTACAAGCGAACAGTGAAGAAGCAGGGGAATTTCTAATCGGTTTAGAACAGTTTTCAACGATGGATGCAAACAATCTAGAAGACAATTATGACATTGAGGTCCTTCAAGAATTTGAACACATTCATGTGCTTCATGCCGAACTAACAGAAGAAGAATATGAGGCATTGCTAGACGAAGAGAACATTGCCTTTGTGGAAAGGGACCATACGGTCACTCACTATCAACAAGAAGTTCCTTGGGGTATTGACCGGATTTCAGCCCCAGCCGTACATGCAAATGGTCATACTGGTACAGGGGTTGACGTCGCCGTGTTAGACACGGGGATTCATGAAGCCCATCCTGATTTGGAAGTTGTCGGAGGAGAGAGCTTCGTCAATGAAGACCCACTCGTTGATACGAATGGGCACGGTACTCACGTGGCAGGCACGATTGCAGCACTTGATAACGATGAAGGCGTATTAGGTGTTTCCCCGGATGTGAACTTGCATGCTGTGAAAGTACTCGCCGCAAACGGAAGTGGTAGTTTGAGTGGAATTATCGATGGCATCGACTGGTCTGTTGATAACAACATGGATGTGATCAATATGAGTTTAGGTTCACCGCAAGGATCAGAAGCGATGGAATTGGCCGTAGACCATGCTGAACGTTCTGGCGTCGTTGTCGTTGCGGCAGCAGGGAATGAAGGAACAGGCTGGGGCGGAGGAAGCACCGTCGGTTTTCCAGCAGCTTTTGACTCTGTACTCGCAGTCGGTGCAACCGACGCAAATGATCAAAGAGCAAGCTTCTCAAGCGTAGGAAATGAGCTGGACGTCATGGCTCCAGGAGCGAATATATATAGTACGTATCCAACAAACTCGTATGATTCCTTAGACGGAACGTCAATGGCCGCGCCGCACGTTGCCGGTCTTGCAGCATTATTAGTTGCCCAAAATCCAACAGCATCCCCTGAGGAAATAAAATCTACCATTGTTGATACAGCCAACTCAATAGGTGATCCGTTTGAGTACGGTGCAGGCATTATTAATCCAGAAGCTGCACTCGGTGAATAGACACACCGTGCCAGCAGCGCCCATTCGCTAGTCGCGATTGGGCGCTGTATTGCGTTCGGGGTCGGAGCATCCCTGTCTAAAAGAGTGAAGTACTTTCGGTGATGGGGTATCGGTATGAGTTTTCTAGAAACTGGATTTAGAGTACCGAAAGAGGGAGAGTATCGGTATTAGTCTACTAGAAAATTGGAATCGAAGTACCGAAAAAAGGAGGGTAACGGCATTGGTGTTCCAGAAACTGGGATTCAAGTGCCGGAAAAAGGGAGGCGTCGGCATTAGTCTACTAGAAATTGGAATCGAAGTATCGAAAAAGGGAGGGTGTCGGCATTAGTGTTCCAGAAATTGGAATCGAAGTATCGAAAAAATGAGAGTATCGGCATTAGGCTTCTAGAAACTGGGATTGATGTGCCGAAAAAGTGAGAGTATCGGCATCAGGCTTCCAAAAACTGGGGTTGAAGTACCGAAAAGAAAGGGTAACGGCATTGATATTCCAGAAACTGGAATCAAAGTGCCGAAACCGAGTGTTATCGGCATCGCTCTTCCAAAAAATAGAAGTGGAGTAACAAAGCAGTGCCCCTTTCGGAGGCGGCGCGTGAACATATTCTCAGGCTACTTCTCAATAAAATAGACGGCTCAGGGTAACTAGCCTGAACCGTCTGTTTTTGCAAGGGGCTCAACAAGGTTCTTAACCTGCTTGCCGAGCAGCTATTTACTCACGTTAATGTCTGCGCTCTGTTGCGGTGGTGCGTCTCCTTCTTTTAGCGGACGCTTGGCCCAATACGTGGCCATAATTGGTCCCGTGATGTTATGCCAAGCGGTACCAATGACACTTGGAATGACTGAAAGTGGAGACAAGTGCGCGGTCGCTAGTGTCACACCGAGTCCTGTATTTTGCATGCCGATCTCGATGGAAACCGCTCTTCGTTGACTTGGTGTCAAGCGGGCGAGATAGGCAGCGGTATAACCTAAAGCCAAGCCTGCGCCGTTATGCAACATCACTGCGACAAAAGAAATAAACCCTGCAGTTGCGAGTGTTTCTGCATTCGAGCTTACAGCCCCAGTAATGATAGCAAGGATGGCTAGTACACTGACGAGCGGCATTACCGTTACCGTTTTCTCAACAATCAACGGTAAGAAGCGGCGAAGGAGGAGACCAAGTGCTACCGGAATAATAATCACTTGGACAATCATCGTAAACATCGCCCAGAATTCGACAGGCATCCATTGACTCGCTAAAAGATATAGGATAGCCGGCGTTGCGATTGGCGCAACGAGGGTGGACAGCGATGTCATGGAGATTGATAAAGGTAAATCCCCTTTAGCAAGGTAGACCATCACATTTGAGGATGTTCCCCCTGGTACTGAGCCGAGCAGCACGAGACCGATGGCTAGCTCTGGAGGTAAGCTCAGTAGGTAGGCAATCGCAAGTGCGTTAACGGCATAATTGTATATTGAAAAACGAGTCCTAGCGCGACAGGGATCGGCTGTTTGGCGACTCGCTTAAAGTCCACGGGCTTCAACGTCATTCCCATGCCAAACATGACGATTCCTAATAAAATTGGAACATAACTATTAATTGGCATGAAAGGTTCGGGAATAAGAAATGCAATGATTGCTGCAGCAATAACGAAAAGTGCAAAAAATCTCCCTGCGAATGAACTAACCCCACTAAGTACCCTCATCGTTTATTTACTCCTTTACTTGAATCAGCTTCATCGGGTTCAACCGGCTATCTGGATCAAGTGCTTGTTTGATCTTCTCCATAACGAAGAATGCTTCTCCGTGTTCTTTCTTTTGGTATTTCTGTTTTCCGATTCCTACGCCGTGCTCTCCTGTGCACGTCCCGCCGGCTTCTAATGCAAATTCTACGATTTCTTCGTTTAATGCTTGTGCTTTTCTAATATCGTCAGGATCTTCGGGATTAATCATGAGAAGGATATGATAATTGCCATCGCCAACATGACCGGCAATACCGCCTTCAAACCCGGAGTCATCAACAAGTTGCCGTGCGTGTTTAATCGCACTCGCGAGGCTTGAGATTGGCACGCATACATCTGTGACCATCATCTTCTTGCCCGGTGTGCTATGTGTGAACGCATAAGCAAGCGTATGTCGTGCTTCCCAGAGCTTGTTGCGGGCGGCGGTGTCTAGCTCGAATTCAATTTCTTCACATCCGAAATCCCGTACAATCTCTTTCGTGAATGTGAGGTCTTGTTCGAGTCCCGCTTCATTTCCATGAAGTTCAAGAAAAAGAGTCGGTGTGAGCGCATAGTTCGTGTCACTGAACTGATTTACTTTTTCAATCGAAGGCTCATCAACGAGCTCACATCTCGCAATAGGGATGCCGGCATGAAGAATGGACACAACGGCGTTAACAGCGTCATCAATCGTCGAGAATTCCGCTCTTCCTGCGACGATTTGTTCAGGAATGCCATTCACTTCGAGTGTAATTTCAGAAAAGCAGCCGAGGGTTCCTTCAGAACCGACAAATAGGCCATTCAAATGGTACCCAGAGGAAGATTTCGCTGCTCGATTTCCCGTATGAATGATGGACCCATCGGCGAGAACGACCTCTAGATCACGAACTTTGTCACGCATAATGCCGTACCGGACCGAACTTGTGCCGCTCGCGTTGGTTGCAGCCATGCCGCCAATCGTTGCATCAGCCCCAGGATCTACCGAAAAAAATAAACCGTACTTTTTCAATTCTTTGTTTAGTTGTGTCCGTGTGACACCAGGTTGTACGGTGACGAGCATATCGTCTTGTTTCACATCTAAGATGGCATTCATTTCTGAAAAATCAATGCAAATGCCGTCGCTAGTCGGTATTACCAAACCTTCTAGACTTGACCCTAAACCAAATGGGTAGACAGGTCGATCATGTTTTTTGGCGACATGCATAATCTTTGAAATCTCATCAGCATTACGGGGGAACACGACAATTTCTGGGTTAACCGGTGTATGATAGGATTCATCTTTGCTATGTAACTCAAGCACTGTTTCATTCGTCGTTACTTGAGACGAACCTAAGAACGCTTGAAAATCTCCGACTAGAGTGGACATTTGTCCATCCCTCCTGTACAAGTATAGGTTTATAAAGCATTATACACGAAATATATTCATGACGGTATGAATTTTTGAAAGATTTTATAACATTGTCTTTTTGATAGGTAATCCAACAACGGCCATCGCTCTTTTCGGTTCTTTTGATAAGATGTTATAGAAGGGGGAGTACCGTGGGAACATCTATGAAAAGATTCGGACTAAACCTGATCGGGTGCTTCGTTCTTGCCGTGGGCATTCAGCTTACGAACCTAGCAGACCTGGCAACATCTGGAGCTGCAGGCTTGTCATTGACGCTAATTGAGCTCATTAATCTACCTTTTACAGTCATGTTTTTCATAATTAATTTGCCGTTTTTCATCTTAGCTCTTTGGAAATTAGGAGTCTTTTACACGCTTCATTCGTTGCTCTCTGTCACGCTCGTTACGGGGATCAGTGCAGGGTTGCAAACCATCCCGATTCAAGACATATCAGTGTATAGCGGATCCATACTCGGGGGATTCCTCGTCGGTGCTGGGGCAGTTGTCATTTTCCTAAGCCAATCATCGATGGGTGGGGCGACGATACTTGCCGTATACTTACAGCAAAGGAACGCCATTGATCCAGGAAAAGTCATCTTTGGCTTTGACCTGATGGTCGCGAGCATTTCATTTCTCCTCTTAGGCGTTCAAAATGGATTTTTAACGATCGTGAACATATTTGTATGCTCTCTCGTCATTAGTCTATCAAAAAAAGCCATTCACACGAGTACTAGACAAGCGGTTAGAGCGTAGCTTGGGGGTCTTAAAAACCCCGCCGATGTTTGGCGGGGGGTACTAAATTTTAGTGAAGGTGGAGCTGTTAGAACTTGATCTATATAGAATGAACGTAAGATTCTCCTGATTTGCGCTGGTGGAAGTTGCTTTCCACTTCAGGCGGATGGTTGTACTCCAGAGCACAAGCGCAACATCGGTGGTCAAAGATCGCCCACCGTGTTTTCTATGTAGTCCGGACTATAAGTGCAACATCGGTGGCGAAACATCTGCCACCGTGTTTTCTATGCAGTCCGGACTATAAGTGCAACATCGGTGGTCTAAAGACGCCCACCGTGTTTTCTTTACACTCCAGAGCACAAGGGCGACACGGTTCATGTTTCTGGCTACTAGTCACGGTGTGGAAAGAAGTCCAAATGCCCCATATATTCATTTAAGTGACATTTGAGAAAGAAAAATCATGATTTTAAACGTGGATGCGCACATAAACGAAGTCAACGGTCACAAATCGCGATATATGTGACTGTTGAGGGCCGAAAGTGCTCGGTTTAAGGGCTGGATTGTCACATACGTGACAGGTCATCACATGCTTGCACCAGGTGGTGACCCTAGGTCCCAACTTTTTACCCTTCGGCAAACGTTTTCCGTGTTGCCCGCAACCCTTGGAGTGACGAACAACAATCGGCACCGACGTTGTCGAAGTGAGGTTCATTTCACCAGACAATCTGTAGGCGTTTGCCTGTAAAGACCGATCTCGGTCAACGGATTCAGTGAAAATCTTACGTTCAACTTATATAGACATGTTGAACGTAAGATTCTCCTGATTTGCGCTGATGGGTGTTGGGTGGGAGAGGTAGCCCCGTGCTAGGAGCCATTCTGCGCGCAGGTTTGCCTAGTTTAACGACTTTGGTTCTCATTCCATTAAGCTCCTGCGCAGTTTGTTCCAACTGGAGCGCAGATTCAATGCCCATAAGCGAGCCGCGCCGACAGGTTGCTCGCAATTCGGAGCGGGGATGTACACCCTAGTTTATGAGGATATATCGCTTTTCCTGCAATTTCCTCTAACTCGAGCACAGTTTCCACTTTTACAAGCCTACCACCGGTTTTTGAAGAGATTCTTTCGTTCAAGTTATATAGTAGAGGTTCGTAGAAGGTTATGGGACTTTTCAATGGTCTTGCGTTCGGTGTGCTTCGTTTTAAAGGATCGGAGATAATAACCGTGATACGGATTCTTTCGTTTTGATCCATAAGGAGCGCTCTGCATAGCGTTCTTCGGTGAGCAAGCTGCTGTCTTCCATATCAAGTAGGAAAAGTTCGTGAAGTTCTTTGGCGACTTCCTTATCATAAACAACCGCGTTCACTTCAAAGTTTAATTTGAAGCTCCTTGGGTCGATGTTCGTCGTACCGACAGAGGAGACCTCTTCATCCACAACAATCGTTTTCGCATGCATAAATCCTTTTTCATAAATCCAGATGTTGGCGCCGTATTTTAACAGCTCTCCTGCATGAGCGAGGGTTGCCCAATAGACGAACGGATGATCAGGTTTGTTCGGAATCATAATATGAACGTCAATGTTACTAAGAAGCGCGATCTTTAGGGCGTCCATAAAACTTGCATCGGGTATGAAGTAAGGTGTTTGAATCTTAATGGTGTTTCGAGCGCTCATAATAAGTTTGATGTACATATTTTTAATGTGCTCGGTTTCAGAGTTTGGTCCGCTATCAACAATTTGCACGGCGCTCGTTCCAGAATGTTCATAATCCCCAAACACAATGTTGGTAATGTCAATCTCATCTTGTTTGGTTGCTTGTTTCCAATCTAAAATAAAACGACCTTGAATATGATCGACAGCAGAACCGGTAATCTTAAAATGGGTATCTCGCCAGTAACCGAACTTCTTTTTTTTGCCTAAATATTCATTGCCGATATTGAAACCACCGATGTAGCCGATTTTCCCATCAATAATGCAAAGTTTACGGTGGTTTCGATTGTTAATTCTGGGGTTAATGATCTTTAAAAATGAAGGGAAGAAAGCTTCGGCTTCGCCGCCATGTTCGAGCAGTTCCTTAAAGAACGATTTACTCATCGTCCGTGAACCGATGGCATCATACAGTAGCCGCACTTTGACGCCTTCTTTTGCCTTTTCAACGAGCACGTCGCGGAGTTTACGACCAAGATCATCACGTTGAATAATGTAGTATTGGAGGTTAATTTCTCTTTTTGCTTCTCGAATGTCATCAAACAAGGTTCGAAACTTATCGGTCCCTTCGTGAAACAATTCGACGTTGTTATCCGACGTAATAATCGAAGTAGAAGATTGCAAGTTAATGAGCATAAGCTGTTCATACTTATGGTGAATGTCTCGGTCTAACAAAAACTCCTGATGGTCTTTTAGTTGCTCGACTTGCTCCTCTACGGCATTTCTCAAGTAGTTGCGCTCTTCCACCGAAAGGTTATAAAAATTTCGATGTTTTAAATGCCGACCGAATAGTAAATAGAGAATAAACCCACCGATTGGAATAAAAAATAAAATCATAAGCCATGCCCATGTTGCGCCAACGTCACGACGCTCCACAAACACTACGAAAAACGCCAATAAAATATTAATAATAAGTACAATCGAAATCAGTTGCGAAAAAAATTCATTAAACACTTGGCAAAATCCCTTTCCAAGCCAGAGTCTATCTTCATTGTAATGAATTCATCCTCAATTTGCCAACGGGAGGGAGCGGATGTTGTCGAAAAACAATAAATAATCTCTTATTTAGCGTCTGTTATAGAGATAATATAAGAGATATATTATATTGAAGAGGAGATATATGATTTATAAGCAAAAAATCCAGGGTTTCTGCCTGGATTCGTTTATGAATAGCGTGATGAATCGGGTGTGTTTGAATGATGAGCCATTCATTATCACTGGGAGGTGCCGAGCGAGTGGCTTTTGATAGGAGAATTATAAGGAAATTAGGGAAATGGTGTCAAAGTGTGCAGAACGAAGATGTCGAACGCTCAGACGATGAACAACGTGATGTGGAACATATGCTCCGACATTGCAAGTTGACTGACGAAGCGAAACAATACTACGAAATCATTCGCTTTAAACATGACATGATAAAAAACGATCTTCTCCGGAACACGCTCTTGAAAGAAAAACCACAAAGAGACGCAATGGAAGAGACAAGTGAAGCGCTTGATTTTTTGTATCATTATATGGAAGGCAACGTGAATTATGAGGAGAGAAACTATCATGCTTCCCTCCTGCATTATCAAACGGCAAAGTTATATATGAAGAACATTCGTGGAAAGAAGAGAGCGGCACTCTTTCTGCAATTGGGAGAAAATTTATTGCAGCTTGGTCAAGACAAGCTCGCCAAAACTCAGTTTAATGAAGCTTTACATATCTCTTTTGGCGCTTATGATCAACAAAACGAGTATAAACGCAGTCAAAACATGCTTGCTAGTATACAAGAGCCGAAAAGCAGCCCGCCTGTTTATGAATCATTGCTTAGTCGTTCCTTGAAAAAAGCGAGATCGACACACACGAGCAAGGAACCTTTCGCGTTTCGAGACGGTTACCGGTACTCACCTCTAAAATAAAGCAGAGATCCGTTCAAAAGAACGGGTCTTTTCTTTGATTGAATGGACATTGGTTAAAAGTAGCCAATGGTCGCTCCCGTATTTCTCGGTCAGTCGCTCTAGCTGTTCTTTCACTTCCTTTGGACCACCAATAATCATTCGGTGACGATTTTCGGCGATGCGCTGTTTCGATTTTGAGGATAACGGCGTATTTTTCACTTCTTCGACAGAAGGGATGCGACTGTCCAAACCACGCTCGACATTTAACAGCCACAAGTCTTGGCTTAAAGCAAGCTCTTCAGCATGTTCTCTGTCCTTTCCGCAAATGACAAAAATGGCAGTGAGTGCGGGTGCGTTGGAGGTGTTGTTCGTTCGGTAAATAGTGTGGGACGCTTGTCCTCTTCCAGGTTGAATAAAATGCCCGTACACATAGCCGACACCTAGCTCAGCCGCGAGCTTTGCGCTGTTCTCTCCAAGTCCTAAAGAATATAAGGCAGGTGCTTCACGAGTTCGTGGTGTAGCCCGAAATCGCTCCTCTCCTCTCAAGAAATTCCGCAACAACCGAAGCTTGTCGGGATACTCGTCCAACTGATTGTCTTTGCCATCGGCGAGCAGTTGGCGAATGGATTCCCCGCCTCCAGGTGAGCGGCCAACCCCACCTTCGACTCGGCCTGGAAACAGTGCCTCTAGTTGCAGAAGTTGTGCCGCGACTTTGTATGGACTGTATTGGGGGAGAAGAATGCCGCCACTTCCGACGTGTATTCGCTCGGTACGCGCAGCTGCGGCACTCATCATAATTTCCGGTGAACTTGAGGTCATGCCTCGGGTGGCGTGGTGCTCCGCAAACCAATAGCGCTCATACCCCAACTGTTCCGCATGGGCGACGAGTTCTAATGTTTTCGCAACCGTCTCTTCGGCGCTCATCCTTTCGGAGCGGGAATTTGATCTAGAATTCCTAAGTGCATCGTTATGACCCCCTCTCTCACAACTATCTTGTTCCCGAAAGAGAGGGTTTATGAAACGTCGCTCAGAAAAACGATTAGCGAAGCTGTGCGCGTATCGACTCGGCAAGTTCAGGTGACGCTTTTTCAAAAAGGTCAATCACACTACGGGCAGTGTTCGAGTGAATGGTTTTCAAATCAGCGGCTAAATTTTCAACCAAGTGTTGTTTGCCTGTTTGCGATAGATGGTCGTAATACGTCCCCGCTTGAGAGAAGTTATCCGGATCGGATATCTCTGAACGTTGAAGCTCTCCTTCAACATAACGGCCGTCTCCACTGGTCACGAGTTCATCTGGTGTCCAGTTTGCTTGATCATTCACACGTACACTTCGGAAGTCAGGGCCGATACGTCTGCGCTGTGAATCTGAATAAATATTCGCGCGTCCTTGCAACATTTTATCATCAGACAGTTCAGCCCCATCGATAAGGTTTGAAGGAGAAAATGCAATTTTTTCGACTTCTTCTTTAAAAGAACCTGGATTCGTGTCCAGCACCATTTTTCCAACGGGGATAAGCGGGAATACGTTTTCATCCCACACTTTCGTATCATCTAGTGGGTCAAACGATAATTGATGAACGTCGTCTGGATCAATTAGTTGTACGTAAAGCCCGTACTCTACCGGCTCTCCGGAAGCGATCGTATCGTACAAATCTCTTCCTGCATAATCGGGGTTTTGTGCACTGAGCTCAGCCGCTTCTTTCGCATTAATGTATTGCTCTCCAGCAAACGGAAGCCACTGGTACTTTACATACTTTCGCTTTCCCGCCCGATTTTTCCATACGTACGTATTCACACTATGCCCAGGAATATGACGCAAACTCTTCACCGTCCCACGATCGGAGTAGAGTTGTACGACAAAATGAAGCGACTCTGGAGCTCTCGCCACAAATTCCCAAAAACGATTCGGGTCCATCAAATTATTCGTAGGTGAAGGCAAAAACGCGCGGATGGCTTCGGGAAAGCGAATCGGGTCTCGAACCGAGAAGATGGGAGGTGATTGCATATGAGATCAAAGATGCCTTCATCCGTATAGAATTTCGTCGCAAATCCGCGCACATTTCGCGACGTGTCCGGTGTTCCTTGATTGCTAACCGCAAGAGAAAAGCGGACACTGACTGGCACTTGTTGTCCAGGCTCTTGCAGAAAGCATAACGCTGTATCATCAGCTTGGGAATAAAACGTTTCAAAGTATCCAAACGCGCCAAACCCTTTCACATGCACGGGACGATCAATGATTTTTTCGTGAACAAACGTTTCCATCGTTTCGTGAAGAACACTGTCTTGTTCGAGTACCGGTCCGTCGTTGCCGATCGTTTGTGAATGAAATTCCGCAGGTAAGTCGCTAGGATAAGAAACAGGAGCCTCTCGCTTTTGCTTGAGCCCACGCACGTGAATGCCGTCTGATCTAGAATATTTCACACCATCACTCCTATAACAATCAATGGTTATTCTTATGATGCAGGAGGCTTGATTTATGAACCCTCCCCTTTTTGCTATACTAAAAAGAAAAAGCGAGCTGATCAGATGGACCGGGCATTCATCATTGGAGACATCCATGGAAATTATGACGAGCTTTTGCAACTGTTAACACATTGGGACCCCGAAACCGAGACACTGATCTTTCTTGGCGACTACATCGACCGTGGGCCCGACTCCTTACAAGTCGTCCGCCACGTCATGCAACTTGTCGAAGAAGGAGCCATCGCCTTAAAAGGAAATCACGAAGAAATGATGATGGAATGGACGAGGGGTGAACATGAAGCAAGATACTTAAGAAATGGAGGAGAAGAGACGCTGCAATCTTTTATGACAGCTAGTCGTGGAGCAAATGACTTGAGTTTTGCGGAATTTCGCTCAGTGCTCTTAACCGAATTCTCTGAGGAAGTTACGTTTCTTAATGAACGCCCCCTCTATTATGAATGGAACCAATTCCTGTTCGTACACGCTGGCGTCGACTTGTTGAAAGAGAACTGGCGAGACGGGACAGACGACGATTTCTTGTGGATTCGTGAACCCTTTCATACAGGCTCGAATCAAACCGGAAAACAGATTGTTTTTGGCCATACCCCGGTAAAGATTTTAAACCGGGACAAAAGCTTCAACCCGTGGTTTTCCGAATGCGGAACGAAAATCGGCATCGACGGCGGTCTCGTATTCGGCGGGCAACTAAACGGCCTCAAAGTAGCTGCAGACGGGCGCACAGACTGGGTGAAAGTCGAAGCGAAATCGTGAAGAGGGTGCATCATTAACATACGTGTTCCCTATCAATCTAACTTATGGTGATTTTGTACAAGAAAGACCGCCATGAAATTATAGAAGACACTTTCGATCAAGCTTAATAAAAAAGGTGTACCGGTGAATTTCAGACATTTAACAGGACTGAGTATGAAAAATAGTGGGGCACGTTTAAACGTAAATCATATGAAAGATCCTTTTTTGGGCATAGTGGATGAATAAGTGAATTTTGCTATTGTATATATTTATGTACCGATAATTAGGAGGGTAAGAGAATGACATTTGATGTAGAACGGTTTCGCAAAATCGTGAGGATGACAGGTGAACGAGCAATGCTCGATGCCAAAATGAACAACACGTATATCGTCTATCAAGAAGGTAAATGGTTGGTTCGGGAATATCCTGATGGACGAATTGAAAAAGATTCAGATCCTGAGATTTTATCATGAGTCTAAGCCCCTTTATGTATGTTTTTGCAGGGAACAATGGTTCTGGAAAGAGCACTATTCGGGGATGTTTTATGACCATCTAGGGTCGGTGGTTAATATAGACCCGGATGCTCTAATTAAAAAACACGAGAAACGAACATCTAAAAACCCTACACTTAGTGCGGGTAAAGAAGCTTTAGCTATCGTAAACGAATGTATTGAATCCAAACAAGACTTCTCTATTGAAACAACATTAGCAAGCAAAGTATCGATACGACAAATAAAACAAGCCAAATCTCGAGGATATAAAATTGTAGTTATTTATGTAGGTACAACCCACGTTGCCATAAATTTAAGACGAATAGCCAAAAGAGTTGAAAACGGGGGACACGATATCCCAGAGCAGGATGTTGTACGCCGACATACGGTCAGTCGTGAGAACCTTATTGAACACTTTGATTTAATTGATACACTTATGATAGTGGATAATTCTGAGAAAGATGGGGAGCTGTTTGCGACAGTAGAAAATGGACACATACACAAACATATTAATACTACAGTGACTTGGGGCGATAATCTTCTAGAATATATTCGTCGAAAAATTAATAAAAGTGCTTTTTAAAGTAATTTGACTCAACAAAGATAGATAGAAAACTCATATCTACTTTGATTACCAAAGACTTAAAATTAGGTGCAGTTATTAGTTGTAGAACGTCCAGTTTAGATGTGAGATGTGCTAAATAGCCGGAAGTAACAATGTTTTAAGTAGATGCTTAAATATTCTTCAGAAAATGAAATATGAGCGGTAGAGGGCTTATCGATGATTCATTAAAGAGATCTAGATCGTTAAGGCCGCGATCTAGATCGCGGATCTCCTAAACCCCCCCAAAAAACCAGGCAACCATCGCCACCTGCGGTGCCGAAACCAATGAAAAGCGATCTAGATCACCAAACTCCTAAAAATCCCCATTCCCTAACCATCCGTACATCTAACATCTACGGGCGACATCAAACTTCTATACAATCTCCATCCGAGCCTCACGGCGTGTGCGGTACATGAATAGAATTGCTGCGAGTAGTAAAGCAGCACCGCTCACGAAAAATGGAAGTGTCGCGGCGTCGGTTACGATGAACAAAAAGCTTGTGATGTCTTGTAAGGCGAAGATAATAAACAGCAACGTACCTGGCACAAGCAGGCCGAGCAATGACAAGTAGCTGCCCGCAAACCTTGAGACGATACTTGTAACGATGACCATAAGCACGACGATGCTATAGACGATGGCACCGGAGACGAGCATGTATGCTTGAAAGGAAAGGCCATACCAGAAGAATGCTGGCGACATGAACGAGTTAATGCTCGCTTCCCAGAACAAGGTCGTGTCGTTTAGCACCACATACCCGGCAAATAAACTTCCGAGAATGAGTGTCGTGAGCAGTAGGCCGACAAATAGAGCCGCCCACAGTTTCAAGCTGAATACGCGTCTTCCTTTTTTTGTGACGTATTGAAGCGGCCGGACATGATGGTCTCGGTAGAAAGCGGGGCTAATGAACACGACAATCGCAACCAACACGAGCATGCTCCCGTTAAAGAGCAACGAATGAAAATTATCCATCACTTGTGCGGGTAAGATTGCCTGGTGTTCACCTCGTGCATTACCTTCAGTAATTCGTTCATTAGCCGCTGCTGTGTAGGAAGGATGTTCGGTGTCGGAGCGGTACTGGTCAAGGATACTCCGTTCCATCTGGATGAACCAAAACAACCCATCCGCACTGTCCATGAGCGTGTTACGGAGGTCTCTCATCTCTCGTTCGTCGATGGCGCTCGCAAACACCTCGTCGTACGTGCTAACGTTCAGAGCGTTTGCCTTAGGGTGATTGGCGATGAACGCGTCTGCCGCTACGAGCTGCTGTTCGTGATGCTCGGCAAATTCAGCCATGTTCGCATCGGTCACCTCGACCCCGTATTCGTGAACGAGATTCTCAGCCGTTTCGTAATAATACGCATCGCTACCGTTAGGGAAGTGTTGAAAATGGAATTCAATATTCATGACATAAAGTATAGCAGCGATTGGGAGAAAGAGAAGCCACATCCGCCATTGCAGCAGGCGTCGAACTTCTTTTATGAATAAACGCATCGTGTTCTTCCTTTCTGTTAATGAATCGATTGTTTAGAGAAGCATCGAAACGCGACAGTGACCATAATCGAGGCAATCGCACCCCAAACGAGCAGTGTAACGACCTCATGCATTTTCGCTGCAGTGAGTGGTGCAGTCGCAGTGAACCACATGTGCGGATTCATGATTAGCGTCGCAGGCGTATACATCCCGTAAAACAGGAAATTGGAACCGGCTGGGGCGAGCAAAGGGAGTAACACGAAGCCACCAGCGACGATCAAGACAACGAAAAAGACGGCATAACTGTTACGAATAAACACACTCGTAAAAAAGACCGTTTGCACGATGATAAAGAGCACCGTGTACGTGACGATTAATGCCCCGATCAGAAACGTCAACATCGTGAGCGGCCACCACGTCAAATACGGAAGAGGTCCATCCGTATTGAAATACGAGCTCACATACGTACTCCACATCCCAGAGAAGGAATAGGTGAGAAAGAAGACCGTTAAAGAAATAGCCAACACCGCCGTAATGATGAGAAAACTGCTGGCGTTCACCGCTAACCATTTCGTGAACAGCAAACGGCGACCCCGCGCAGTGCTATATACATGCTGTGCAGTGCCGTACGCGTGCTCATAATTCACACTATGAGCGGTGAGCAACGTGAGAATGATGGAAAGCCCAATTAACGAGTAACGAAAGACGTCTTCATAAAGGCTTGCGTGCGTTTGCTGACCGAGGTAAAAGATGGTTTTGTGTTCTTCTTCCTGGAGGAGTGTTTCGTAACGCTCACTGTATTCGGCGTACTGATTGTGCATCCACTTGGCTTGATTTCCTTCGAGTGCGTATTGATCAATCGCTTCTTCAGCGAGCCCGGTCATCGTTATTTGTTCATACCCCTCATCGATGAGGGGTGCTTCTTCGATATAGGCATCGCGAACGGCAAGCTCAATGAGGTCCAAAGCGTAGGGGGCGGTGATGTCGATGCCGTGAGCCAACTGATCGCTTGCTGAAGTGATTGCTTTGTTGTGCGTTTCATTAAAAGCCGCTAACCGCTCTTCATTGTCAGCGGCAACGTCAAACACCCAATTCTCATCGAGCGCATTCCCGTGGGTCTGCACAAGCGATGTGGTTGCGTTTCTTTCGGCGGCAGACGTGTCGTACCATGCCGAAGAAATGATGAGAACATTGAGTAGGATAAGCAGACCGGTAAGCGATAGAAGAACGGGTGAGCGCAACAATTTCCCCAGTTCATAACCGAACACACTCATTGCCGCTCATCCTGATACACCGTTAAGAACACATCCTCAAGACGAGGGGATACCATTTCCCAACCGGGTTCGGCACGGGAAGTTGTGTGAAAACGGGTGAGCACATGCTCTTGTTCCTGTCGTTCACCAAGAATCGCATACGTCTCCCGAAACCAATCCATCTCTTCATGGGCGACCAACGTTTCATATACTTGTCCTTGGATGCGACCGCAAAGCGTATGGATGGACTCTTTATAAAGAAGTTCCCGGTCTTTAATCATCACAATTTCATTAGCGATCGATTCCACGTCAGCGACGATGTGCGTACTTAAAATAATCGTGCGCTCTTTGGCGAGTCGGGACAATAAGTTGCGAAACCGAGCACGCTCTTTCGGATCCAGGCCGGCGGTCGGTTCATCAAGAATGAGCAATTGGGGGTCATTCAATAGCGCTTGGGCAATGCCGACCCGTTGAATCATGCCCCCGGAAAATTTCTTCATTTTTTTATGAGCCACTTCCGTGAGTGCAACCGTCTCTAACAGTTCCTCGACTTTAACTTTCGTTTTTTTACGGTCCAGCCCTTTTAAGGCGGCAATATAGTGCAAATAGCGCGTCGGTGTATCGTTTTTGTAGTAGCCAAACTGCTGGGGCAAATAACCGATCACATCGCGATACGTCGCGCCCATCCCATAAATGTCTTTACCGTCAAAACGGATGCTGCCACTCGTTGGGAACAATAACGTGGCCATCATTTTTATGAGCGTCGTTTTGCCGGCACCGTTTGGTGCAAGCAGTCCATACACACCCGTATCAAATTCCAGCGAAAGCTCCTTTAGTGCAGTAAATGAACCGTACTTCTTCGTCACGTTCTCAATCGTTAACAATTAGGCCTCACCCTTTTGTTTTGTATCGTCAAAAAGCTCCTGAATTTGTGAATAAAAATAATAAAAGCTAGTGATGGCAAGAACGGTATATACACCCGTAGGAACCAATTGGATAATGCCTTCGAGCGGCACGCCTGGCAACAAGTACAAGCCAACAGTCATGGCGATCCATAAAATTGGAAACCCCCAATGCCAAAGCCATTTTTCTGATTCGTCGTCATTAACGTCAAATAGATCGAGGCAAATAGAAACAAGCCACTGGAGGCGATGGCTAACCCTTGTAGTACGGGGATGTGTACACCAAGTTCATTAGCAAACACAACGAACAAGATAATGCCGATGAGAGAGAAAATCGCAATGACGAGTGTACGCAATGCAATGAGTTGCACGAGACTGAAACGCGTCGCTTGTTCCACTTCAACGCCAGGTTGCTCCATCTTTAAAGCGACGAACAAAAGCATATGGGCATAAAAGTAAAAAGGCGTACCCATAAACAGCAAACTAAAGGTAGGAAGGGTTTGCGTTGCGCTCGCTTCTTGCATAAAAGCAAACAATACAGCGACGAGCGGCATGAACAATAGGACAGATAAGACGAGAAACAGCGCTTCGCGAGCGTCATAGAACAGATGGCGAAACCCAATCATTTGATACAGCTTGAACAATCGCCGGTAAAATCGGTCATTGTCACTCATACCTTTTCTGACAATGGTTTGAATCTCCTCTTCGTTTCTGTGATCACTCATCATGACCATCTACCTCCCATGCGTCCCGGATTCGCTTAATGGTTGTATAATACTTCGTTTTAACCGTTGATTCTGGCATGTTCATTTTTTTTGCCAAGTCGACAAAACGTTCACCTTGTAGCAATTTACCTCGCACAATTTGCTGCTCAGACTCTTGGAATGTTTGCAAAAATTCAAGAATCCGATCGACCTCAAAGGAACGAAACAACTGTGCTGTGAAATCCTCACTTTGGCGATCGTCAACGTCAATCGCTCGTGTTTTCTTCGCCTGTTGATACGCTTTCGAGCGAAAATAATCAATCACTCGGTGGGAAGCAATTGTATAAAGCCACGTACGAAAGCTTGCCTTTTTTTCATCAAATGAACGGATCGATTCTAGCATATGGATAAAGATCTCTTGCGTAAGGTCTCGGGCAAGCTCCTCATCGGCAACCTTCAATTTTACATACCTGAGCAGATCCGTATAATACATCGAGACGAGCTCATTCGCCGCGTCATGATGCCCTTTTTTACGTATTCTCTTAATGAGCTTTCTTTCACGCGACAAACTTCTCACCCTACCTTTTGCTTCTCCTACTCTTATATTCGTAATCTAGCGACAAATTGTTTGCGTTGTTAATAAAAAATTTAATAAGTTGGGGGCGGGATCGGTCTATGAAATGGTGAAAATCTACAACTTGTTACAACAAGTTCCCACAGCGATTAGGTTGGAGTTTCAAGTTTTCGATGTTTTCTGAAGCTGGGCATAAAAAAGGGGCGGCCTATCCCTTTTTATGTGACCATTCACCCTACAAACCGGTCATTTTATGACGCCAAATGCCTCATATATTGATATTT
>NZ_BAXB01000031.1 GCF_000698145.1 Geomicrobium sp. JCM 19039 | reverse complement strand
TGATTTTAGCGCCGATTTCGCCAAACTCCTGCGCAGTTTGTTCCAACTTGCGCGCAGATTCCAAGATGAAGTGCCAACGACACGTCGGCCCCAACGGGCCGAAGCCAAATCGGACTCGGTTCGGCGCTGCTCGCGCCGACGTCTTGTGGGTACTTCGGGGAGGGGATTGTACTGGTGCTCCGGTAATCTGTTCCCGAGTTTGCTCACTCTGTTCCCTAGTTTATGAGAATAGACCGCTTTTCCTGTGACTCTTCCCAACTCGAGCACAATTTGCACTTACCAAGTTTACCGTTCGTTCTTGAAGTATTTTCTTTTGTTCAACACATTTAGATTCCGGCATTAAAAAACTCGATCCTTTTATTGAACAATGGATCGAGCGTTTAAGGTATGATTTTTGAGCGATTACGGCGATTTACTTGCCAAAATCCGTCCATAGAAAATTGTATGGGCGGATTCTGCCGCGCAGGATTGGCGTTCACCGGCCCGCTCCAACCCCCGTCACGTAATAAACGCTATGATATGCCGGTTTACAATCTCTGGTTGTTCCATATGCACCCAATGGCCGGCATCACTGACCCAAACACCTCTGCCACCGACCGTCTGCTCGAGGCTTTCTTTTGCAAGAGTACGGGCGAGGAAACGATCATTCATGCCCCAAATAATCTGTATAGGGACTCGAACTAGCTCATTAGTCGCCATGCTTTGTATGCTTAGCGGAATCGCACGATACCAGTTGATCATTCCCGTCAACGCACCGGGATGCTGCCAACTTTGTTCATACGCCTCTGTTTCTTGCTCACTGAATACCGGTTGTTCACTAGATACTTGTAAGGCGAGCTTCATATACGTGTAATCATCGGTTTGCAATGCTTTTTCAGGAAGATTGCGCATTTGAAAAAAAGCGATATACCAACTTCTGAACAGTTGGGTAGGGTTTTTCACCATGCCTCGAGGGAGCACGACCGGATGCGGGATGTTAATCGGAATGAATTTCTCAACGAATTCCGGGCGGGTAGTTGCTAGATGCCACCCAACCGCGCCGCCCCAGTCGTGACCGATGATGATCGCTCGTTCTCTTCCTAGTGCTCCGATCAAACCGATCACATCATCTCGAAGGGCGTCAATATGATAGCGTTTACGCCGTGCGGCTTCTCACTCCGGTCATACCCTCTTTGGTTCGGGATGAGCACGTGAAAACCAGCAGCAACTAGGGGGTCGATTTGCTCGCGCCACCCGTACCAAAAATCGGGAAATCCGTGCAATAAGATGACGAGTTTTCCGTTCTCATCACCCGCCCGGGCCACATGTAAACGGACACCATTTGTAGAAATATCCTGAAAGGTTACGCTCACACCCATCCCTCCACTATGCGGTTTGTTTGTACCTTATCGCATGCTTAGCAAAGCCGACAACGGTCATAATAATTCCAGCAGCACTTACGAGAGCAAGCACCCACGTACCCGCCATTGAGCTGTCAACAGTGAGTGAAATTGTCAAAAACGATAGGAGAGCTACGGCGACGAGTGAAAGTCCTGTAATTTTTAAATGACGCGTTTGGTATTCATTAATTCCAACGTAAGCAAAGCCAGCTAAAACGAGGATAAACGGCGCCACGTACATAAATTGAGTAATTGCGACCATGTTGTGAGGCACAACACCTTTCCTTATTTTTTCTTTATTGTATCCTAAATTATTGGATGTTAATATAGCGCACTAAATATCCGTATATGACAAATAATACACTAAGCGGAAACGTGATAATGAGCGCGATCCAACCGATCACTGGCGTGGTGACTGCAAATAGTAGTAATGTGGCGAGACCTGATACACCTAGAAAACCTAGTCCGGTATAAACAATTTGCATCCCGTCCATTCGCTTCGTAATCAAATAGATTAGACCAGCAGTAAGTAGTAATGCTGGCAAGAGTAACCAGAGGAAACCCATGTGTTTCTCTCTCCTTCGTCCATTCCATATATTCCCTAGATTTATTGCATACGGTTTGATACATTGATGATTAGTGTCCAAAATCTGTTGGGAGGTTTATTGATGGAAGATCAATTTGTTTGGCTATTCGCGATTGCGAGTCTCATCGGCTCAGCTGGTGTTATTATCGCATTTCGAATGACGCTACGTAAAATGGAGCACAAGCTCGATGATGCAAAACGCCATGAATCCGATGCATTACAAGTACTACAAAAAGAACAGACGAACTTCTTTATTAAAGTTCCTCTCTTTGAAGCGCCTGCCATTATTCTCCTCGTCGTCGGGATGTTCTTTTTATTCAATGATGCAGGAACCGCTGTTGTTTCTGCCATTACCATTCCTGCAATTATTGCGGTAGCTTCGATTGTGGCATCATTTGTATTTATATTTATTAGCACGAGACAAACGTTGCAAGTGATTGACAAAACGCATCACGGTGCGATCCGTACCCTTGCTTTCACTGCAATTCCACTCGCGAACAGCGTACCCATTATTTCAATCGTTGCGCTCATCCTTGCCCTAACAGGATTGGATTAAGGACGACACGAACCAGTCGCCTCAATTTGAGGCGACACGTTCTCGACTTAGCCGCGTAACTCCGCACGTAACTCTTTTGCTTCTTCTCCAGTCAGCCCTCGGCGTGTATGCCCATCACGGCCTGTTGTCGTCTCTGCCATTACGAGTGAATTCCAAATTGCCTCTTCTACAGCACTTGCCGTTGCATCAAATAGATCATTCATTTCTGACGTGTCATCGCGCAGAAATTCGAACTGCTCCACCTGGTCTCCATTATGCGTCACTTGATGTGCGGTTGAAAAAGCAATGGCTACGTCGCCACTCCCGTTATGTGCCGTGGACCCCGTGCGCGCAAGCCCAAATGCGGTCCGTTTTGCGATCCGCTGTAATTGCCGTTCATTGACGGGTAGATCGGTCGCAACAATCATCATAATCGACCCTGGAGGAACATCGGTATCGTTCCTCGCTCCATAATTAGATAGCACGAGCACACCGAGCATGCCACCTGCGACTCGCCGCGAGCTCGTCCCGACGCCCCCTTTGAAGCCAAGACAACTCATGCCTGTTCCTGCACCGACTGCCCCTTCCAACACAACGTCACTCGCTGCATCAATGGCTGATATTGCTTGATCAGGCCGCACGTGCAAGCCACGAATATCATTTAAATAGCCGTCGTTACACTCCCCCACGACAACATTTGCCGTACCGGTTGTTTTGCCAATTTCAGGGCACTGCTCAAACAAATGTTGCAACACGCCTTCTGTGACAGCAGGAACGCCAAACGTATTCGTTAACATAATCGGGCTTTCCAGCAGCCCTAACTCTTCGAGTTGGACTAAGCCGGTCGTTTTTCCAAACCCATTAATTACAGCCGCACCTGCCAATACTTTCTCACGAAACAAGTTACCCGAATGCGGAAGGATCGCTGTCACACCCGTTCTTATGCTTTCGCCGCGATTTAATGTCACGTGACCGACACGTACACCGGGTACATCCGTAATTGCATTCCTCTCACCGGTTTCCATCGTACCAAACGTAAACCCATACTCTCTTGCGCGTTTTTTCATTATGAAGATTCCCCTTTCTATTGGTTAAACATAGGCTAATGCAGGAGGGATTAAAGATGGTTAATAAAGCTGATTTACCGCTTGCCATTGCTGCAGGGCAGATCGAAGAGCCACGAACGGACGTGTTAGTTCCTGAAGTCGAAGGATATACGACCACATCAACAGAAGAAAAATTGAATCGTTCTATCCAAGACGAAGTATGGCAGCTCATGCTCACACAAGTACGGGCAAGAAGAAACCCATTTGACTGGACGGTTTGCGTTAAAGAACAATCAAGCGCGTGTGCTTAGCCTCACGTTAACGATGTATCAGTTTTCCGGCGGCGCGCACGGGACAACACTCGAACACGGGTTAACGTTTGATAGCGACACCGGGCATCCGTACACGTTGCAAGAACTATTCAAACCTAATAGCAACTACAAAAAGCTCATCAATAACAACATAAAAGCACAATTGCAAAAACGGAATCTAACGGAGGATCTGTTTAAACCTTTTGACACAATCCCAGACGATGTTCAATTTTACGTCGCTGACAAAACACTCGTCATCTTTTTTAATCAGTACGACATCTTGCCGTACGTATTTGGAATTACGTACTTCCCCATTCCATTATATGCGTTGCAAGAAGCAATCCCGGATGACGGGCCGCTCAGTCGTTTGCTCTAGTGAGCGGCCAATTTCTGGCCTAAACGATACGCACCGGGAGCCATCCCGGTGTACCGTTTAAATATCTTATAAAAGTACGTATAACTACTGAAACCTGCTGATCCAGCAATTTGTTGAAGCGTATGGTCTGTGCGCATCATCCGCTCCTTCGCAATCCCGACCTGGACGTGATGGGTGTACCCAACAATCGTCTGGCCTGTATGCGCTTTAAACAGATGAAGCGTACGTGACGTACTCAAACCGACGTGAACGGCCACATCCGCTACCGCAAACGTTTCCGTTGCATTCTGCTCCACATACCGCATCATCTCCCTCACGACGTACGGAGTATGCTCAGCCACTTCCCGCTGCCTCGCTCGGTCAATAAATAGCGAGAGCGTCTTCAGTAAATGAGCGATCACCTCTTCATTCCACTCATCCCCCGGCCGTCTCCGCTCAAGAATAATATATTGCCAAATCGTCGTCACTTGAACGTCTACACCGGTATGAACCAAACGCTCATCCCAACCTACAAACTCATCCCCCTCCACGGCCAGATGATAATCTCCACTCGGCACGTCACCGGTATATAGTTCATACGAGTCCCCCGGAGCAATGACCAAAAGATCCCCTTCTCGTTGATGAACGGTTTCTCCATTCACAACGACGACACTCTTGCCCTCGGTCTGTAAACGTAACAAGTAGGCTTCTTTCCCAAAATTATTTGTCGTCTGAAATGGTGCAGCGTGATGAGAATAGCCGCAAATAACGACGTGGGGATGCATACATTCACCTCATTCTTTTTCTAAATAATAGCAAGATCGTTCATATTTTAACAGGATTAGAGATTCCCGCACCTGATCGTGTGATTTATGATAGGGGCGGAGGTGCAAACGTTGATTACAATATGGAATGAATTTCGTCATGAAAAAGAAGATGACCAAGTCGCTCGGCTCTATCCGAACGGAATCCACAACGTCCTAAAGGACGTCATTTCTGAAGCGGGTTACACGGTGAAAACCGCAACTTTAGATGAAGAGGAGCACGGATTGTCTGCACAGGTGCTTGATGAGACGGACGTTCTCGTCTGGTGGGGTCATAAAGCTCACGATGAAGTGGATGATCAGGTCGCAGAACGGGTTGCCGAGCGTGTGCGTCAAGGCATGGGGCTCGTCGTGTTGCACTCGGGTCATCATTCGAAAGTGTTCAAAAGGTTGATGGGGACGAGCTGTGACTTAAAGTGGCGCGAAGCCGGGGAAAAAGAGCGGATATGGACCGTTGACCCGACGCACCCGATTGCCTCAGGGATTCCTGAGTATTTCGAATTGGAACAAGAAGAGATGTACGGGGAGCACTTTGACATCCCGACGCCCGAACAGCTCATCTTTGTTAGCTGGTTCCAAGGTGGAGAAGTATTTCGTAGCGGTTGCACGTTCACGCGTGGTCTCGGCAAGATCTTTTACTTCAGGCCCGGTCATGAAACGTACCCGACGTATTATAAAACGAACGTACAGCGCGTCATCCAAAACGGGGTCGAGTGGGCACGACCGATCAATATAACTCAACCGGTGCGCGGCAACTGCTCACCTCTTGAGAAGTCGGTTCACCCATGAAAATACAGATTGGAATTGTTGGCACAGGAGGAATCGCAACCGATCGACACATCCCAACTTTCATGCAGCTTCATGAGAAGTGTGACGTCTCAGCCGTGTACGATGTAGACGTCGAAAAAGCGGCACGCGTTGGGGAAGCCATTGGGGCAAATGTGTATTCAAGTTATGCAGACATGCTCAAGCACGTGGATGCGGTCTGCATTTGTACGCCAAACGCATTTCATGCCGACTTAGCCGTTGCCGCCTTCGAGGCTGGCGTTCACGTGTTCTGCGAGAAACCGATGGCAATCTCTTCAACAGATGCCGCGCGTATGAACGACGCTGCCAGACGTTCAGGGTATGTGCTTGCCATTGGCTTTCACTACCGATTCATGCACAACGTACAGGTAGCCAAAAAGCAAATGGCAAGCATCGGTGATCCGCTCGTCGTTAGGGTTCGCGCGATGCGCCGCCGCAAAGTACCCGGTTGGGGTGTGTTTACGAACAAATCGCTCCAAGGCGGCGGCAGTCTCATTGATTACGGCTGCCATTTGCTCGACACAGCACTTTGGCTCATCGATAACCCAAAAGCTGTTGAAGTGACAGGCGCAACGTACAATCGGTTGAGCAAGAGCCCACATCTCGTAAACGATTGGGGCGTCGTTGACTATGAGACATTTGATGTCGAGGACCACGCCACCGCCTACATTCGTTTCGAAGGCGGCGCTTCCTTATTGTTGGAATGCTCCTGGGCCGCCAACATTAAGGAAGATACCGAAGAAATCTCGATTTCTGGCAGCGATGGCGGCATAAGCGTGTTCCCTCTTGAGCTGTACCAAGACGCTGCTGAGCAAGGTGAGGCTCTGTCCAACGCTTCTTATGAAATCGCACAAGCTCAGAATTTCATTGGGGCGTGCCTCGGTCAAGAAACACTCGTCGTTCAGCCAGAAGAAGCGATGCAAGTAACCGAGGTAATAGAACAAATCTATGAGCGAGCAGAGCGAGGGTAAAGGGGTATCTGCACATACGGACTTTTCTTTCGTTTACAATTTTTGCTGGTATAAACGCTAGGGGGCATTCTGCGCTTTAGTTCAGCTCATCTGCGCTCTAGTTTGCTTATTTTTGTAGATTTGCCCCTGATTTAGGCGAACTTGCGCGCAGTTTATCCCAACTTGCGCGCACATTTCATTATGGGAGCAACCCCTTATACACGGGCGCGGACGAGGTAGCGGGCGTGGGTAAGCGCCAGTCCACGAGAGGTTGCCTTTGCCGCAAATACTCGCTCGACTTCCGGTAAAGCACGTCGGGTTAACGTGGCAAGCACTTCACTGCTCTGCCCAAACGCTTTCATTTTGATCACATCGATCGGTCGCTTTATGTATTCCACACTCAAGATTTCTTCGCAATGACTCTCTGAAAAACCACTTTCCGCGAGCCGTTGCTGCAACTTACTTAGTATCGGTGTTCCCTTTACTGGCTCATACAGGTTAGGAAAAAGTATTGGGAGCTCCTGTCCGAGACGGTCTCCAGGATGCAGCCCAAACACAAACCCACCTTTCTCTACGACACGGGCAATGTCAAGGTAAGCAGAAGTTGGTCCTTTTCGAATGTACGCCAGCTGAAATTCGCCACCCTTAAAAGGAAGCTGACGCGTGTCACCACTGCCCACTACAAAATGTACATTGGCTCGTGCCCCCTCCCACGCTTGTTCGATAAAACGCTCTACTCGGTCGTACCCTGTTACCTTCGCCGCAACCTGACTACAGCGACGTGCAAAGGCCCCATGCCCGCAGCCGATGTCGACAACACGCTGACCTGCCGAGTGGTCTAGCACAAGCTTATCAAAGACCGTTTCTCCATTCGGCTCTGTAACCGTACTTTGCCATTCATACTCATACTTCCCTTTTTGAAGACTGAGCTGTTCATACCACGCTTTCGAGTGAGCAGGTACCCAACCAGGAATTGTCTCTGGATTGGTCAATGTAATCACATCCTTTGCTAATGAATCGTTTGTATGTTTAGATAATTAAAAATTCAGTTTCAGGAGGAGATCATTTGCCACGATTCAAAATGGTCGTTGCCGTACACTTATTTCTTTTAAAGGATGATCACGTTTTGCTATTAAGAAGGTATAACACTGGTTATGAAGACGGCAAGTTTAGCGTCGTTGCCGGTCATCTAGACGGCGATGAGAGGGTTAAAGAAGCAATTGCTCGAGAAGCCAAAGAATAAGCAGGCATTACAATTGAAGAAAAAGATCTACACATTGCTGGCGTCATGCACAGAAAAGCGAATGATGAGCGAATTGACTTTTTCGTTTCCAGTGACACTTGGGAAGGAGAAATCGAAAATATGGAGCCTGAAAAATGTGACGAGCTCGCATGGTTTGCACTCGATCAACTACCTGAAAACACGATCGACTATGTGCAAAAAGCGCTCGCCAACTTTAGAAGTGACACCTGGTTTGATAGTTACGGGTGGGAAGATTGAAAGTTGAAAATCTGCTCGTTTTTAATCTCCACTACAGCCGGGGACATGTCGACCATAGAATAGGGGTGACTGAACATTAGCGTCTCGTTCCTTCACTTAAGAAGTAGAACGTTAATCTACTCGTTAACACGAACGAGGGGGCCTGATCTTTGTCGTGATTTTAATTCGTTGGTTACCCACTATGGGTGGATTTTCTAAAATTTGATAGCATACTAGACTAAAATTTTACCATTGGGCTTTATATGGAAGGATTTCTCGTTTCTATGGGTAGATTTCCAACAATAGATCTTGTAAAACTAGGAGAATCTTACCATAAAGGGTTCTACGGTAAGATTTCCACCCACAGCTCACTTGGGGTTTATAATAAGACGCCAATTGCCGCAGAAATCCGTTTGTGACTGTTGCTCAAGGAAAAGTCATCATTACTCACCTGAACGGTCACATAAAAGAGTTGAATCGTGCAACCCCTTTGACTTCTTTAGTAACGAAGGAACTCACCGTTCAATTTTTTACCAGCCAGGCAGAAGCTTTACCATAATACGCGTTCAACTCAAATATTTTAGATGTTTATAAAGGATTTCTTTCAGAATTCCTGAATCTTCTGATTCCAAATGCTCAGTCAATCTTGCTGCGGCAATAATAGGAATCCATTGATAAATCTCTTCTTCAATGACTCCTGCTTGTTCACAGTAGATGGTCAAATACTGCTTAGCTAAGGGCAGTGAAGACTGGGCAATTAATATGTATGTTCTTGCAACATCGGCTCTCCTGTCGCCAACACTTGCATCGACCCAATCAATGATCGTAACGTCTTCCTGATCAATCAACACATTGTTCGGGTGAAAATCTCCATGACATAACCTCGGTTCAAACTGAAAGGTGCTTAATCGGTTCAACAACAAATCGACAATGTTTCTTTCTAGGTCAGAAGCATTTAGTTGCCGCCGTAATTTGCCTGTCATCGGTTCAAGGGCGTCGAATTCAGGTTGGATCTGATGGATTTCCACGTGCACATCCACACAAACCCGGATGTAAAATTCATCTTGTTGTTCATTTTTCTGTAATAGCGGGCCTATCGGCTTTCCTTGGATATACTCCATAACGATCGCTTGTCTACCTTCTACTTCAATAACGTCTGCTACTCTTGGAACACGCAACCCCGTTGAATAAGCTAATCGCTGTTTCTGCGCCTCATACAAAGCTTCCGTTTTTGGTAAATATTCTTTGAATACTTTGACTACGTGATGTTCACACCGATAGAGATCTGCCGTATTTCCTTTCGCAAAAGGACGCTTTACAACCATGATCCACACCATCCTGTCGTTATTCTAGTCATTCATCAGTCGCTTTCATTATACCCATACTTGGCGCTGATGGTCTTCCAATAATAAAAAGCCGATGGAATCCATCGGCAAAACCCACACTCTACAACGTTTTCAACAGTTCGTACAAGTTATTTTTTGCTTCAAAACCAACCCCTGGCGCCTCGGGTAATGCAACGTAGCCATCGCTCACCGCCAATGTGTCCGCAAATCCCCCAAATGGTTGGAATACACCAGGATAAGATTCGTTGCCGTATAACTTTAACCCTGCGGCGATGTTTAACGACATTTGATGGCCGCCGTGCGGGATGCAATTTCTGGATGACCACCCGTGACGTTCGAGCATGTCGAGTATTTTCATATATTCAACAAGTCCGTAGCTTAACGCACAGTCAAACTGTAAGAAATCGGTGTTCGGGTTCATCCCACCGTAGCGGATCAAGTTCTCTGCATCTTGTACGGAAAACAAATTCTCACCCGTTGCTATCGCTTGGGGGTACACTTTTGAGAGCTCTGATTGCAGATGATAGTCGAGAGGGTCTCCAGCTTCTTCGTACCAAAACAGTTCATACGGTTCAACCGCTCGTCCGAATTCAATGGCTTGCTCAAGCGTAAAGCGCCCGTTCGCATCGACCATAAGATTGCGTCCAGAACCAACTACATCAATCGCCGCTTCAATTCGTTTCAAATCTTCAGCAATGGGTACGCCGCCGACTTTCATTTTCACGGTTGAATAGCCCATATCCAAATACGATTTCATTTCATCTTGCAGCTCACCAATCCCTTTACCTGGATAATAATATCCGCCTGCTGCATACACAAATACCCGTTCATCAGCAGTGCCATCGCCGTACTGATCAGCAAGCCATCGGTAGAGAGGCACTTCTTCAATTTTAGCGACCGCATCCCAAATCGCCATATCTAACGTTCCTACCGCTACAGTTCGCTCACCGTGCCCCCCTGGCTTCTCATTGCTCATGAGAATACGATGGATATTTTCAGGAGAGAGGTTTGTCCCTTCCGCATTGACAATATCATCAGGATTCGCTTCAATAAGCCGAGGAATAAAGCGCTCACGCAACAACCCACTCGGTGCGTAGCGACCGTTCGAATTGAATCCATACCCGACGACCCGCTTACCATCACGAATCACATCCGTCTTCACCGCAACGATTGAAGCCGTCATTTTACTAAAATCAATATACGCGTTGCTAATGTTACTTTTAATCGGTACCGCACGCTCTTCTACTGACACAATTCTCATAGGTTCTCCACTCCTTGTTTTGAATGTTCGACCGTATATAATGCAAATACCGTGCCAAATCGTAAAAGCGCCGCTATAAGGATTTTCGCATTCACATCTTTCAAATATGAAATCTATCTTTTCTATTCTGAAATCCTTCTCCAAAGTGTCGTCAAACTAATCCCATACGTTTTGCAAAATTCCTCTTTTGTTCCTTGAAACTGAGCATATAGCTTTTGCCACAATTCTTTTTCCATCTGTTTGTAAGACTCGGACACCCGGACCGTCACTTCTTCGGTTCGTTCGGTAGACCGCTCAAGAAATGCTTCCACCCCAGCGCGTGTCAACGTTTGTTCAGGATAAGTAATGACGAGGCGCCGGATCCAGTTTTGTAGCTCTCGACTATTCCCATACCACGGATAAGCGATTAATGGTTCGAGCACAGAACTGTCCGCCAACGTAATCTGTCTGTTCTCCCGTCTCATTTCTATATGAAGAAAATGTTCCGCTAAAACAGCAATATCTTCCTTTCGGTCACGTAAAGGCGATATATTGAGAGGCAACGTCGCAATCCGGTAATAAAAGTCCGCTTTAAATTCGCCTTCCTCAATCAAGTCGGCAATGGGTACGTTCGTCGCACAAATGAGGCGGACGTTAATCGGGATGTTGCGCTCCCCGCCCACCCTTCGTACTTCTTGTTCTTGTAGCACTCTAAGCATCTTCGTTTGAAACGACCGGGACATTTCATTAATCTCATCGAGAAACAATGTACCTTCGTGAGCGAGCTCCAATAATCCTGACCGGCCACCCTTTCTCGCACCTGTGAACGCCCCTTCCTCGTAGCCGAACAGTTCACTTTCAAGTAACGCTTCGTTCAAGGCACCGCAGTTCACAGATACGAACGGTTGATGTTGACGTTTGCTCGCATTATGAATGCTCTGAGCGAATAACTCTTTACCCGTCCCTGTCTCCCCATAAATGAGCACCGTCCCTTCAGAACGAGCAAAAAGTTTCGCCTCTTCAATCGTTTGTTGCAGTTCAGCATTCACTGTCAGAACATCGGCAAACGTATGCTTCGCCACAAGCCCTTTATCATAAAGTTCCTTTCGGATCTTAAGCTCCAACTGCTGCACATCTTGAATCGCTTCAAACCATTGAATCGCACCGCTCATCGTCGGCACAGTCGTCACGATCAACTGCTGACCCCCAACCGTCACAACCTTGCGCTTCTCCTCCATCGTTTCCACTTGCTTTTGGAGCGCTTCATGTCGAACGACCTCACGGTATGCATTCGATTTTTTTAGAGAAGGAAATAACGTTACCGCATGCTCGTTATACGTCTTGATATGCTCCAACTCGTCGATGACGATCACCGCTTGCGTCATCGAACCGATGATAAGTTCGAGCTCTTTTCGCTTCGCTCGTTCACGGTGTTGGATCTCTAACGTACGGACCGCTTGTTCGATTGCTTGCTCCAACGCTTCATGACCCGAGCGTAGCAATGTTGCTCGTAGCCCTTTTTGTCCCGCAGCGGCGACCGCCCTACGATCCCCGATCAAGAACTCACCGCGATGTTCATCTAACATTCTCTCTAGCTCATCTTTTTGATGATAGCGCAGCACGTGGACCGCCCGGTCGTTCAGCGACAATGTATACGCCTCGGTTTGTTCGATCAGCGATGCGTAAAGCAAAACGACAATCGTTTGATCGCCTTCTTGGGTGGCAACCGCCACTTCACGTAACAAGTCATACGGCGTAATCGGAATTTGTACATAAGGCAATTCCGTTTGCTCGTGTAAAAACGCCCCCAAACCTCCACGAGAAACGATCAGTTTCGCTGTAGGTGGAATGTGTGCAAGTGTGTCTCTCCAATCATTCTCTGCGCAGATGAACGTTACGCGATACGGCCGCTCACTCAATTGCTTTTCAATCATCTCGATTTGTTCATCTGTCACTTGAAACGGCGCACTGATGACAATCTCTTCCATATCACATCTGCTCCCCTCACCAAAATCTTTCCTGCTGGTACTGCACAGAGTTCGTGCATCCGCTCCATCATCTCAACCCAATGTGTACGCCCAACACTTTGGCTATACGATAGATATCCACCGATTTCCTCGTACCAAGCCGTCGCGGTTTCGTGAATCAAATCAAGTTCTGCGAGCGCTCGGTCAGAAAACTCGATCCGATCTTCTCGTTCAAGGTTATCGTCAACTTCTCGATGTTCAATCTCCTGCAATTCTTGAAGCATAAGATCGGCTGTAACCGTTGTCGTCTGACTCAAGGGAGACGATACGTTTGCATGAAACTCAAACGCCATCCGCTCCAGCTCATGGCTGTTTTCTTTGATCGTCTCCACCGCACGAACGACTTGTTCCCATTGTGAAACCGAGATCTCCGCGTCTTCGGTCACCGTTTGGAGAATCTCAGCGAGCAGATAAACCTCATTTTGCATCTGATTTTGGTACGTATTGATTTGTAGGCTCAGGTAATTCTGTTGCTCATTGTTCGTTTGCTGAAGTGAACCGGCGTAAAGAACGAGCACCATCACCAAACCGATAAACAGCCAAAATCTTTTCTTAGAAATTTGAATCATGAAAAACCTCCTGTCTCATCAATCTAGCATACCGACGGTATAGGTGAAACAACGATCTGAGTAACACCTGCTTCCAAAAATGACATTGGATCATTCATTTAATTTTCGCAAATGTTATTGCAGTGGATTTAAATTTCCAACTAACAAAAAAAAGACTAGACACGGTATTTCATTTGTATTAGTATGTTCATTCGTGATTAAAAAACGAAGGGAGCGGTTGAACATGCGTATGAACTTCTCTAGAAACATGATTCTGGCTGTTTTTATGTTAGGGACGTTTGCCGTCGGCATGACGGAATATGTCGTTACTGGGTTGCTAACTCAATTTGCCGAAGATTTAAACGTGGAAGTATCCACTACAGGTTTGCTGTTAACCGTGTATGCAATTAGCGTCGCCATTTTTGGACCGATACTGCGAATCGTGACGCTCAGATTCTCACCTAAACCACTGTTGTTGGCACTAATGATCCTGTTCATTCTGAGTAATATTTTGGCAGCGACCGCTCCCAATTTTGACGTGTTATTACTATCGAGACTGTTTTCTGCTGCGATGCATGCACCGTTCTTTGGGATTTGCATGTACATCGCCATCAGCATATCTGACCCAACGAAGCGGACCGGGGCAATTGCCGCTGTGCAAGGAGGCCTGACGATCGCCATCATGATTGGTGTACCGTTCGGATCTTTTCTCGGCGGAATGTTTGATTGGCGACTCGTCTTTTGGTTCATGGCGGCTCTCGGATTGCTCACGCTCATTGGGATTATGGTGACAACGCCAAACATCAGGCCATCAGAAGTACCGAAAGTGAAAGATGAATTGCAGATGCTCAAAAATAAAAATGCCCTCATGACGATCGCCATTATCGTACTTGGGTTTTCTGGTGTGTTTACCGCATATACGTTTAAGGAGCCGATGTACCGGGAGTTTGCCGGCTTTGATGTGACAGGCATTACACTCGGGCTGTTTTTCTTCGGACTCGGTGCGGTGATCGGCAACTTCGTCTCCGGCTCGGTGAGACCGAGCCGCTTGACGAGTCGGTTGCTACTCGCACTCGCCGCATTAGCGGTCGTGCTCGTTTCGTTCACACACTTATTGGCGTTTGCACCTATGGCCATTGTGATGAGCTTTCTCTTCGGAGCGGGAACGTTCGGAACGACACCGCTCCTGAATGCGAAGATCATTCTTGCGGCTAAAGAAGCGCCGTCCCTATCCGGTACGATTGCCGCTTCGGTGTTTAACTTGGCGAATGCGATTGGTGCTGCTTTAGGTTCTTTCCTACTGGGAGCCGGCTTTTCTTACACGACGATTACGTATGTAGCGGGAGCTATGATTACTTTCGGCCTTATTCTCACCTTTATAAACGTAAAAACCGAAGATCGTTCGGTTTATGAAGCGTAATTTACAAAATCCCCCATAGACCTCTCTATGGGGGATTTTGCCAACCATCTTTTCTAAAGTCCCATCATAAATGAATCGGATCCCTACATACAACCATACCTGACAGCCCCTCTTTATGATCCATTGCTATGCTCGTCACGAAGGGTTCTTTTTAATACTTTGCCGCTTGGATTTTTCGGTAGGGATGGTACCACTTTTATTTGCTTTGGAACTTTGAACTTGGACAATCGCTCTCTGCAAAACTGTGAAATTGCTTCTTCTTGCAAATCTGATTCAGGCTTAACGACGACAAGTGCAGTAACGGCTTCAATCCAATACGCGTCGGGTGTTCCGATAACAGCGACTTCCGAGACGCCTCAAGCTCGTACAATGTTTCTTCCACTTCGCGACTGGACACATTCACCCCGCCGGTATTGATCATATCCTTCTTGCGGTCAACGATGGTGAGGTAGCCTTCCTCATCCATAAATCCGAGATCGCCACTGTGGAACCAACCGCCTTTAAACGCTTCTGCCGTTTTCTCAGGATCATCAAGGTAGCCGGTCATCGCATGCGGAGTTCGGTGTACAATTTCTCCCACTTCGCCCCGAGGGACTTCCTCATCGTTTTCATCAACAATTCGAGTGTCTACATTTAATGATGCCACGCCGGCGGAACCAAGCTTTTTCAGTTGATCTTCAGGCTGCAAAGCTGTTGCTAGTGGGGCCACTTCGGTCTGACCGTAGAAATTCCAGAAGCGTGCATTCGGCAAACGATTGGACAATTCTTTTAACACTTCTCTTGGCATGCTCGCCGCTCCGTAGTAGCACTTCTCAAGAGCGACTAAATCTCTAGACGCAAATTCCGGGTGGCGCAAAAGGGCGATCCAAACGGTCGGCGGGCAGAACAGTTGTGTCGCCCCTCCCTTTTCAATCGCATCAAAGATCGCTTCTGGCTTCGGCGCACCTAAAATGATGTTCGTACTACCGAGATAAATGCTTGGCCCGAGAAAAACGTGAAGCTGTGCACAATGGTAAAGAGGCAACGCATGAATCATAACGTCACGGGGTTCCATCTTCCCTTCTACGATAACGCTTACATATTCGCTAATTAAACTTTTATGCGTGAGCATAACCCCTTTTGGTCGGGATTCGGTTCCGCTCGTATACAACACTTGTGCCAAATCATCGTCTTCAATAAGCGCCTCAACCAATGTTGACGGTTGGTCTTTCCGCAACTGATCGAGAGTTAACCACCCATCTCGCTCAGTCTCTGTATCTAGCAAATACCGGTTCGCGACCGTGATTTCTGCTGAGGCTACGTCGAGTACTGGTGCATACTCTGTGGAGCTAAGCACGGTATTTACTTTGGCGTGTTGGAGAATATAGCGAACATCGGTCACTGTCAACATGTAGTTAATCGGAACCATCACCGCACCGATGCTTGCTAACGCATACTGACCGACCACAAAATCGAGGCTGTTTTTTGACATGATGGCGACCCGGTCACCTCTCTTCATGCCTCCGGCAATGAACGTATGAGCGGTTTGATTTACGAGATAAGTTAACTGTTCATACGTGTATTCTTCGCCCTCATAAATGATCGCCACTTTTTCTGGCATCCGTCGACGGGTTCTTTGGAGCAAGTCGATTAACGTTTGTCTTCGGACTCGTTGCACGGTTTGATCGATGGACATTGTCGGATTCATGTTTTCACTCCTCATCATTTTCTTATCATTATTATAATTCAGTTAACTAAAATCCCCAATGTATTTTTTTGTCTTGTCCTGTCATACATCTTTAGAGACTGGTATACTTGTACCTAAGACTTTTATCTAGGAGGGCGAGCATGGACAAAGCCGAACTACTCCAAAAGTACCGCGAGAAAAACGAGCAACGTGTAGCTGCCCGTTCCAACATTCACAACGTCAATCGTGCAACGGAGCAGCCAACGAAAGACCGAACGAAAAAAATGAAACAGCTCGAAAACAATTTGAAACGCGAGCGTAAAAAAAATGAAGACTTGCGCTCAGAACGGGATTCATTAAAACGAAAACAACACCATTTCAAACAAAAAATATCAGAACAATCAGTACAATTGGCTGATGAACGGGCGTCGCATTCTGAAACGAAAGAGACACTTCATCACGCCGAAAAGCGCATATCCGCATTACAAGCACAACTCGAAGTACAACGAACTGAACTCGTTCATATGAACCAAATAAAGGAACTGCATCAAAAACAATCGCAACGAATTCGCGACCTAAAACAGCATAACCAAAGGCAAAAGGAAGCGCTCTGGCAGTTGAAAAGTCAACCTTCGACTTTTTCTGCACATGCGAAGAAGGAAATTGCGCAACTCAATCGTAAAATCCATGAATTACACGAGTTAAAAGATGTAAAGCACACGCCCGAGTCACTCGTTTCAAAACTGCGTCTTGGGATGAATGCACAGAATATCGATCAATTGTTCACGAATGGGGAGAATCAACTGGCACGGCTGGCAGAAACCGCTGAAGAGCTGAAGAAAGCAAGACATCGACACGTATCGAGGACATCCCCCAGTTCTCCCAACCCGCATACGCATTATGGTCACATTGAGAAGAAGAACGGGCGATTGTTTTTTATCACACTGAGTAACGAAGCCTTTCAGGCAGAGAGCAACACGGACGTCACCGACGGCACGCCAGTGAACGCAACGATTCGGAACAAAATCGCTTACGTAAATCAAGTGCTGCATTTAAATGTCCGAAAAACGAAAAAGCTAGCTCGAAAAAAGAAAACAGCGTACGGTCGGCGCCCCCTGGTAGCGGGGCAACACATCGGAAGCTTTCACGTGCTGCTCGTCGGTTCAAAGAGACTGAATCGTTACAAGGCGCGGTTGGAGGAGCACGGGCTACAGGTCACGGTCATTAATCCTTATGAAGAGAATTATCATAGGCTCCTCCATGTTCATTATGACTTGGCGATTTTGCTTACCGCTCACGCTCCCCACGCCATTTACCATTATTTCAACACCGCCTCTGCCCGCGTTGAAACGATGAAGCACGACAATGAAGAGAATATCGTCGCCCGGGTCCGATTTTTTGCAAAGCAACAGGAATGGCGAAAGGATCGTGTGCTAGAGCATCGTTTTGAATAATCATCGCGCGGCTCGTCCGAGAACGCGGTTGGCTACGACGGTCACGACAAACGCGCACACGAACGCAACCATCATACTGACGACTAACCCGACAGCATCTGTAGACGCAAATGGCGCCATAAAGGTCGGTAAATAAGCCGTACCTCGAACATCGAACAATCCGACCATCATGCCGCCGAGCCCTGCCGAAACAATCGCCCCAGCAAAGATGATTTTGCTGGAAAACATGAACGGATACGCTGATTCCACGAACGTCCCGAAACCAAGGTTAATCGTGACACCTGGTGCAGCGAGCGCCGCTTGACCTCGCTGCTTCGGGAAGAACACATGAGCGAGATTAATACCTGCAGCAACCATGACAAGTGACACAAGGTCAACAGCACCCAAAAAGCTCGCGCCGGTTCTTTCCATTTCAAATAAGACGATCGGCAAGATGGCGGCATGGTACACGCCGCCTAGTATCGCTGGCCAGATGAGCAGGCCTGCAAGCGTACCGGCTAACATTGGATTGAACGCAATTGCACCTTCTATGCCTGAACGAACGAGCTCACCGGCTTGCAAAGCTATCGGACCTAGCACGAAAAAGACGACAAGCCCCGAAGCCAGTCCAGCCAGACCTCCAGCAAAGATATTCACCGTTGTCATCGGAAAGCGCCAGCGAATCATTTGCATGAACAATACGTTTACAGAGATACCAGCAAGAATTCCACCAATCATTCCCCCGATAATGCCGCCTTCAATCGATAATGTTCCGGCAATGACCCCTGCCACAATCGACACTTCATCTAAATCCGACACTTGCTTGGCGGCAACGACGGCGATAACAACGGGTAGCGCCGCAATTAAGACATCAAAGACCACCGCAAGGCCAGAAAAAAGCGGGACTTTGCTCAATGCCAAAATGAGTGCCATCGCAATGAACGCCGGCAAAGAAGTCATCATGATTCCTTTAATATTAATATTCTTTAGAGGGTTTTTCTGATTTTTGTTATTAAAATCTTTCGATAGTTGCGGGCGGAACTTGACGCCTCCGTGTTTCGCTAAGGCAGCGACGAATGAAATCGCTCTCGTCCGATTTGTCGTTCCTGTTGTCCCAGAGCTTGCGATGACATTCGCCCCACTCGCCTGAATATCGGCCATCGCTGTGCCACCGGTTCCGACAATCGGTATTTGACGCTCGATAGCTGCGCGGAGGGCCGCTCGGTTCGCGTTCTTTGGATCAGCACTCATTACGATGAGACCGTCTACTTCTCCGCTATGTATGTGGTTTGCCATTTGCGCATCCCACTGGGCGGCCGCTTCGTTTATTTGTTGCAACTGCCCCGTTTCGATTGGTCGAATGTCCCCTTCTACGATCGTGTATAGCGTTGCACCTGTCGTCTGTTTTGCCCGGTCCATGCTCGCATCTGCGCCAATAAACTGTACGTGATTCACTTGCATATGTGCAGCTTCACACTGTACGAGCAGTTCCTGTAAAAGCTTCTCCGCATCTTGCCCACCATGATTGAACAAGTTCCCACCGCTACTACCGATGATTGCAACGTTTTTCATGATCTCCCCATCTCCTTGACGCTTTATCTCTTTATTCCTTTACCATGATATTGTAGCAAAGAATCGAGCCGATGGGTGCGGATTTTTCTGAAATCTCAGGTGAGGGTTGGCATCCATAAATCGCCCGCCGTGTTTTCTATGAACTCCAGAGCATAAGTACGACATCACCTCTCACTGCGCTCCGCTTGTGCTCGCTGTGTCTACTTGACAGTCCAGACTATAGGGGCAACATCGGTTCGGTGCTGCCTCCTGGCTACGGTGTGTGGAAAGAAGTCCAAATGCCCCATATATTTATTAATGTGACACTTGAGAAAGAAAAATCATGTTTTTAAACGTGAATGCGCACATAAACGGTGTCAACTGTCACAAATATTGCGATTTGTGACAGTTGCGTGCCGAAAGTGCTCGGTTTGAGGGTTGGATTGTCACAGACGCGACCGGCCATCACATGCTTGTGCCAGGTGGTGAGACTCGGTCACGACTTTTTACCCTTCGGCAAACGTTTTTCGTGTTGCCTCAACCCTTGCAGTGACGAACAACGTTCGGCAACGAAGTTGTCGAAGTGCAACGAGATGAATTTCAACAGACAATATGCAAGCACTCTCCCGCAAAGACCCATCTCCTCGGTCATCCGATTCAGTGAATTTCTTTAGTGCAACTTATCTAGATCGTTTTTGACGGTTTTCGGCACCGGAGGTGGCGAGGGGAGCTCGACTTTGGCATTTTCTAGGAGATCGGTGATCTAGATCGCAATACCGAGCGATCATGGCGACACCCTCTGCCCCGCACCATGTAAAAAACGGATGCCCATAGCGGGACATCCGGTTTTTAGTGACCGTGGGTGTTGATTAATCGTTGTCTTGGATAATGTACGGTTTGTGTTCGAGGTTATGCACGGTTTTAATATAGCGAACGGTCTTCGTTTTGGCGCGCATGACAATGGAGTCTGTTTCGACAAGTCCTCCGCCGAGAAACTTGGCTTCCCCGAGAATTGTGCCTGACGTGACGCCTGTCGCGGAAAAAATCGCGTCATCTCCGGCTACGAGGTCATCGAGTTGGAGAATGCGGTGCGGGTCTTCAATGCCCATTTCTTTACAACGCTCGATTTCTGCATCGTTCTGTGGTTTGAGTCGGCCTTGCATTTCGCCGCCGAGGCATTTGAGACCGGCTGCAGCAACGACACCTTCTGGGGCGCCGCCGATGCCTACGAATAGGTCGACACCAGTGCCTGGAAGCGCTGTTGCAATTGATGCACTAATGTCATTGTCTGAGAACATTTTTACACGTGCGCCTTTTTTCCGAATCTGATCGATTAACTCTTCATGACGCGGGCGTTCTAACACCATAACCGTGACGTCTTCAACGTTTTTATTACTTGCTTCGGCAACGATTTCAATCGTTTTCTCGATCGGATCGCTAAGGCTTACTTTACCGGCCGCATGTGGACCGACAGCTAGTTTTTCCATGTACATGTCCGGTGCGTGTAGCAGTTTTCCTCGGTCTGCGATGGCAAGCACGGTCATCGCATTCGTATAGCCTTTGGCAACAATGGTTGTCCCTTCAATAGGGTCAACAGCGATGTCTACTTCTGGACCATTGCCTGTTCCTAGTTCTTCACCGATATACAGCATGGGTGCTTCGTCCATTTCACCTTCACCGATGACGACGCGTCCTTTCATGTTCACCGAGTCAAAAATTTCTCTCATGGCGTTTGTTGCTGCTCCGTCTGCCTTGATCTTGTCCCCACGTCCAAGCCACTTTGCTGCTGCCAACGCAGCTCCTTCTGTCACACGGGTTACTTCTAATGCTAGTTCTCTATCCATACGTCCCTCCGCCAGTAAACATTATTCGAATAAAATAAGTATATCATATTTTTAATTAGTATAACTCATTTTTATTCGGGAATGTATTCCATCGGTTCTTCAACGCGTGCATATCCATTTTTCTTATAATACGGCTCTCCTGCCTCACTTGGCCAAACGAGAATAAATTCATACTCGTGTTCTTTTACCCATTGATGAATATGTTCGAGCAATTGACTGCCAATGCCCATCCCCCGGTGAGACGGAACGGTATACACATTCGTCATATACGCAAAAGGACGAGTAACTCTTCCTGGACGAGGAACTTTATCGACGAGCTGGATATACATGTGACTCACAATAACGCCTGCTTGTTCAGCTACCAAATGTGCCAACGATCCCCCGCGATTGCCTCCTCAAGAAATCGGCGGCATTCCTTTTCGTACGCGTGTACATCTGCTTGCTCTTTTTCGGGATGATCCTCAATTGTAAAATCCCAGCGCATCTTGATAAGGCGCTCCGTATCAAGGAGATTAGCTTTTCGAATTTGCATGTTTTCTACTCCTTTCAGTTACCGGACTGGACCGGTTTGCATAATGTAATTGCGAGGAGGGCGACTGACATGGGTATGGTTACCGCTAATGAATATATGGAACGGATCGCTGCGATGAACAGCACCGTTTGGCTGGATGGAGAAAAGATCCGTGGGCCTGTGACAAAGCACCCGGCCTTTACATCCGTCATTAAAAGTAAAGCGAATTTGTATGACCTCGTTCATAAACCAGAATACCGAGCGATTTTACAAGCGGATGATGGGTCATCGAATTTCTCCTGGGAGCCGATGACGACCCGAGAACGCTTGGCGAAACGCCGATTGGCAACGCAACTATGGGCAAATGAAAATGCCGGCCTACTCGGACGTTCTCCTGAATATGGGAATACGATCGTGACAACACTTGCTTGTGCGAAAGATTATTTTGCGACTGCCGGTGAACAATACGGTGACGCGATTGAGCAACTATACGAAAACGCGAAACAGGCAGATCTAACATTTACACATACCTTTGTGAATCCGAAAGCAAAAAGATCAACGTCCTTTTTCTCGAAAGAAGAAGAGCAGCCGATTGCAGCAAAAGTTGTGGAAGAGACGGACACGGGCATTGTGATTGAAGGCGCGCGCTTACTCGCCACTCAAGGTGGAATTACTGATGAAGTGATCGTTCTGCCCGCAGGATTAGAGAAGGATTACTTGTTCGCTTTCTCCATTCCATCTGACACAAAAGGATTGACCTTTTTAGCGAGACCCTCATATTCGAAAGATTCACTCTACGATGAACCGTATTCTTCTCAATTTGAAGAAGGCGATGCGATCGTCGTTTTTGATTCGGTGTTCGTTCCGTGGGAGCGTGTGTTTTTATATAAAAATGAAGAACTCGCCAAGCGACTCTTCTTCGACACCGGTCTTGAATCTGCGCTTCTCTTTCATGCGTCCAACCGGCAAATCGTAAAAACCGAATGGATTTTAGGCATTGCCAATGAAATGGTCAATACGTTAAAAATTGGTCAGTTTCAACACATTCAGCAGAAAGTATCTGAAATTATTACAGCGCTCGAAGCGATGCGCGGCTTTGTATACTCTTCGGAAATGCAAGCAGAAATAAACCCTTATGGCATGATGGTCCCGAAGGCCGCTCCGCTGAAGACGGCCGTTTCCTATTATCAAAACACGTACGGGAGACTTGTGGAAATTATCCAGCTCATCGGAGCGAGCAATTTTATTGCGACACCAAACGAAAAAGACTTTAACTCGGAAATTGCTCCGTTGCTTGAACGATTTATGGGTGGCTACGAAGCATCAGCAAAAGATCGGATCCGTTTATTTCGACTTGCAAAAGATTTAACGATGGGTGACTTCGGTTCAAGACAAACGCAATTTGAGCGTTATTTCTACGGAGATCCGATCCGGCTTCAATCCGGGCTTTGCCTCGACTATAATCTTGAACCGTACAGTTCACGTGTGCGGAACTTTCTAGAGAAGCTCAAATAATTCATTCGATGAGAAAGCCTTTTTCTCGTAACGCCGCTTTCGCATTGGTGATCTGCTCTTTTCGGCTTGCTTCCACGAGATGGAGATGTACACCGTCTGTAAGCTGAGAGAGCAGCGCACTTCCTGAATCTGTCACCCGCTCACAAAACGCATCCACATCACGGCGGTTGGACACATCGATGCGTCCAGAAAGTTCACCATACACTTCATGTTCAATGACGACCGTGTTTACGGTTAACCCGTAATCAACAAACGTATACAATTCGTCTTTCATTTCATCTGGCGCATGACGAACCGCAACCCATTCCCGTTCGTTGTTTGCTTGCCCTTCACCCATGTACATGTACCCGTGCGCTGTCGCGAGCACAGGTTCTTCCTTTGCCCGTAATATGGACATGTCTTGGACAATCACTTGACGACTGACGCCTGCACGCTCCGCAAGCTCACCACCCTTTAGCGGTGCGCCTTCCTCTTTCAGCCATTGAACGATCGCTTCCCGGCGCTCACTTGCTAATAATTTTTTTGGTGACATCGTTTTCCTCACTTATTTGTTCAAAAGTAGTGATCATTTTCTCAACATCTGCTCGGGTCGTTGGGACACCGAACGTCACGCGAATAAACTGTTCAGCCTCATGTTGTTTAAGCCCAATTGCAAGCAAAGATTCAGGTGTATTCGTTTGCCCTGCCCGACAAGCAGATCCGACTGCGATTTGTATGCCTTGACGGTCACATTCGAGCATGAACTGCTGTCCGCTCCAGCCGTGTACGAGAAACCCAAGATGAAACGGCAAACGCTGTTTCGCTCCAACAAGGGAAAAGCGCCCATTCGTTGTCAAACGACCCATCGCTTCATCCCGCCATAACGCCAGCTGCTCGACCTTCGGCAACTGCTCGATCGCTTCTTCAATCCCAACGGCAAACGCTGCCGCTCCTGCCACATCGACGGTGCCCGGTCGAAACGACGAACGACTGTAAAACGTTTGCCACGGGACGTGGGGAGCGATGTACGCCACCCCTACTCCTTTCGGTGCGTATAGCTTATGTGCGGACATGCTAATCGCATCGAAAAGTTGCCAGTTCACGTCAACGCGTCCGACAGCTTGGACAGCATCACTATGAAACAGTATATCACGGGACCGGAGCAACTCGCTCAGTTCATCAACCTTTTGCACAGTGCCAATCTCACTTGAAGCAACCGCAAATGTCGCCAAAATCGTTTCTCGCCTGATCGCCTTTTCTACTTGTGCCGGGTCAATGTTTCCTTCACCGTCGACGTCCACAAACGTTACTTCATATCCTTGTCCAGACAAATAATCGAGCGTGTCCAACACAGACGGATGCTCGGTCTTTACAGAAAGAATATGATTCCCTCTTTTACGAGCCGCTTTTGCGAGCGTGACGATCGACAAGAAATTGGCTTCCGACCCTGAACCGGTAAAATGTACACCGTCAGCCTTAATGTTTAAGCAGTGTGCAAACCGCTGCTTGGCAACTCGGTATACATCCGTCGCCTCTAGCCCTCGCGTATGAACGCTGTTCGTATTGCCAAACGCCGCTTGAGATACATCATTGTACACACGCAAGCACGTGTCAGACATTGGCGTCGTTGCACTGTAATCTAAATAAATCATCTCAATCTCCCCATTGTTTTTTCTTTTATTCTATGTAAATATAGGTGACAAGACAACTGTAAAGTTGGTGAAATTATGATTGTGATCATTGGGACAGGAGTTGCAGGGCTCATGGCAGCTTTACAACTTTCAGAAACGGAAGACGTCGTCCTCATCTCAAAAACTGAGGCAACAGTGAACAACTCCACTCGCGCACAAGGAGGGATGGCTGCCGCTGTCACCGCTAACGACGACACGTCGATTCACGCGACCGACACAATGCAAGCGGGCTACGGCCACGGTAACGTTACATACATTCAGATGATGACCCGATCTGCACCAAAAATTGCTCGAACACTCAAAAATCTCGGTGTGCCATTTGCGCCGACTCTCGGACATGAAGGCGCCCACTCCAGACGGCGAATTCTACACGCCAATGGAGATCAAACCGGTCAAGCAATTACAACGACGCTATTGCAACATGTGAAAAACCGCGTAAGCCTTTATGAACATGAAACCGTCATAGAACTTGTAACCGAAAGGGGACAAATTACAGCTGTACACACGACCAAACAACGATTCGAACACCCAAAAGCCGTCATCCTTGCTACCGGAGGAGCCGGTCAACTATACGCACGCACGTCAAACGTAGCCACTGCGACCGGTGACGGCATCGCCCTCGCGTATCGAGCGGGGGCCTCCGTTACCGACGTGGAGTTCGTCCAATTTCACCTACGATGCTCAAAGCGCCAGGTGGCGGACTCATTAGTGAGGCCGTACGGGGTGAAGGAGCGATGCTCGTGAACAGTGACGGTGAACGCATACTCCGCAACGATCTCGCTAGCCGAGATGTTGTCGCACGTGCCATTCATCGTTCCGACACCCCTGTCTTTCTTGACGCGCGCCATGTGAAGAACTTCACAAAACGTTTTCCGTCCATTACTCATCATTGCTTAACCTCGGGATACGATCCAACCGTTGATCCGCTTCCTGTTGCACCAGCTGCTCACTTTATGTGCGGGGGCGTGCAAACGAATGCGTGGGGGCAAACGAACATTGAAAGGTTGTATGCGATCGGAGAAGTCGCCTGCACATCTGTTCACGGCGCGAACCGATTGGCGAGCAATTCATTACTTGAAGCGCTCGTTTTCGCGGAAAAGACGAGTGCGCATATCGCGAGTGGCAAAGAATGGCGCAAACGCTCATCCTTCTCCTCATCACCGCCGGTGCATCACCGTTTACCTGACCGCGCTGAACTGCAACAGAAAATGAGCGCATCGGTCGGTGTCGAACGCCATCAAGACGACCTGAACGAGATGCAAGCGTATCTCAAAAGCTTTGAATCGTTGCCTGCTGACAACACAACGTACAGCGAAGACGATCACCTTTTCACCGTGGCCAAACTCGTCACCACCGCCGCACAGTTGCGACACGAAACACGCGGAGCACACATACGAACAGACTTCCCCCACCCAGATCCGAACTGGCAAGGCAAACAAATCACATTCCAATTGAAGGAGGAAAACGATGAACACACTGCTACTGGACGAACAGTTACACCGCTTCTTACTTGAAGATATCGGTACCGGGGACTTGACGAGCGAATCCATTTTTCAAGATGAGAAAACAGAGGCGTACGTTGTCGCCAAAGCGGACGGGGTTGTTGCCGGACTGGCTGTTTTTGAGCGAATCTATCAGCTTCTAGACCCGTCTGTTTCTATGAAAACGACCCTTCGTGACGGGGATGCTGTTACCGAGGGTGACCACGTCTTGTCGATGCGTGGTCCGGCTGCTTCTCTTTTGACAGGAGAGAGGGTTGCACTGAATGTATTGCAACGGATGAGTGGAATTGCGTCGATGACGCGGTTAGCGGTGGACGCGCTCGGGGATCGGTCGATTCGGGTGTGCGATACGCGGAAGACGACGCCGGGGCTTCGTCTGTTGGAGAAGGCTGCGGTACGCGCGGGGGGCGGTTTAATCATCGTTATGGCTTGGATGATGCGGTGATGTTAAAGGAGAATCATATTGCGGCATGTGGGTCGATTTCTGAGGCGGTGGCGCGGACGCGGGCGGCGGTTGGTCACATGGTGAAGGTTGAAGTGGAAACGACGAACGGTGCGGAAGTCGAGGAGGCGGTACGCGCGGGGGCAGATGTGATTATGTTTGATAACGCGACGCCAGCTGATATTGCTCGCTACGTTCCGCTTGTTCCCGAGGAAATCTTAATGGAAGCGTCAGGAGGCATATCCATGAAGACGATTGCGACGTTTCGAGGCTCGGGGGTTGATTATCTTTCGCTTGGCTTTTTGACGCATTCGGTTCAAGCGCTTGATTTTAGTATGCTCGTACGAAAGGAGTGTTCGGTATGACGTTCACAGCGATTCGTAGGTTACCCGTACAATATCGAGAGATGAGTAATGAGGAAAAAATATCGCGTATTGTTGAAGCAAAGCGGGCGTTCGGGAGCGATCTGTTCATTCCTGGGCACCATTATCAACGTGATGAGGTGATTCAGTTTGCGGATGTGACGGGAGACTCTTTGCAGTTGGCGCAAGTTTGCGAGACACGGTCGAGTCCGTATATTGTGTTTTGCGGTGTCCATTTTATGGCGGAGACGGCGGATATTCTGACTGACACCGAGCAACGTGTGATGCTACCGGACTTGAATGCCGGTTGTTCGATGGCGGACATGGCAAATATTTCACAAACGGAGCGAGCGTGGGAGACGCTAACCGACCAATTTGGGGATGCGATTCTTCCACTCACGTACGTGAACAGCACCGCCGCGATAAAAGCGTTTTGTGGCGAGCGCGGCGGCGCGTGTGTGACGAGTTCCAATGCAGGCAAGATGGTGCGGTGGGCGCTCGCGCAAAAACAGCGGCTGCTCTTTCTTCCCGATCAGCACCTCGGTCGAAATACAGCGGCAGATCTTGGCATCCCGTTGCAAGATATGGCAGTATGGAATCCAATTACGCATGAGTTGGAGCTGGCAGATGGTGCTCATATTGATGACATCCAAATCATTCTTTGGAAAGGTCACTGTTCGGTGCACGAGAAATTTACGGTCGGGCAAATTGAAGAACTGCGGCAAACAGAGCCGGAAACGAACGTACTCGTCCACCCCGAGTGCACGTATGAGGTTGTGCAAGCAGCAGATTACGCAGGCAGCACCCATCACATTATCGAACGTCTACATGCCGCTGCCCCGGGAACGTCTTGGGCAATTGGCACAGAAATGAATCTCGTGAAACGGCTAGCCGCACAACACGTTGATAAACGGGTCTTTTCATTGAACAGTAACATGTGCCCGTGCTTGACGATGAACCGAATTGACTTGGAACATTTAGCATGGACGTTGGATCTGTTACGTGAAGATGTATACCAATTTGAGATTTCTGTTCCAGAACATATCGCTGAGAATGCACGTATGGCTCTACGGCGCATGCTCGAAAATGCATAATTATTTTCAGACACATTTTAGACACAATTGCTATAAAAATATTTTGATAAATGTAGTGAACTCTCCTTATAATGGATACATAAGGAGGGTTTTTATTTGAAACATCAAGGAATTTCTTCAAACGAACGGATTCATACGCTTGATATTGTGCGAGGGTTTGCCATTTTGGGCATCGCTCTGGCGAACATGATGCACTTCAAGTCATTGGCACAGCTCGATTTCACCATTTTCATAGAAGGGTTTCCTTTACCAGACGACACGTTAAACGCACTGAGCACTTTATTTATATCATTTTTTGTCGAAGGTAAATTTTATCCGATGTTCTCGCTATTGTTTGGATTAGGCTTCTACATATTCTACTCACGGGCAGCGGAGAAAAACTTACGAGCGAATCGCTTATTCTCCCGGCGACTTACGTTTCTTATGATTGTAGGGATCGTCCACCTGTTCTTCTTCTGGCACGGCGACATTTTATTCACGTACGGTGTGACTGGATTTCTATTACTTTTCTTTATTTCTAGACAACCGAAAACCATTTTAATTTGGGCAACGTTACTCCTTTTCATCTACAGCATTATTTTGGCTGTAATGATGGGTGTTAACAGCTGGTTAATGAGTCTCGGCACCATGTTTGGAGGCGATTTTACTGAAGAAATGGCCACAATGAATGCCCAAGCAAATGAGGTCATGGCAAACGGAAGTTATCTTGACATTCTTTTGCATCGTCTGCCTGAATCTATCATTACATTATTAAATGTTTTCGTCGTCATTCCGTCCATTCTGCCACTCTTTTTGATCGGTTTGTACATGGGTAAGACTGGCATGTTCCACAACGTCCGGGACCATTTGCACACGTGGAAAAAGATTTGCATCCATAGCGCGTGGATTGGCTTTTTATTCTCGATCTTAACGACAGCGCTCCTGCATGACTTCACCGCCATACCCGGAGGCGTTGCGTACGGTTTAGCTTTTAGCATACGTACATTCACCGGGCCGATTTTAATGCTGTTTTACCTTTCCGCACTCGTACTGCTTCTAACGAAAGAATCACGACAAAAAATGCTGCAGCCGATCGCTTCTGTCGGGCGCATGGCATTGACGAATTACCTTATGCAGACACTCATTTTCGTCATCATTTTCCACGGATATGGGTTCGGCCTGTTTAACCAAGTCGGCAGCTTTGCTGGCGTCATACTGTCCGTTTCCGTCTTTATCATCCAAATTGGACTAAGTACACTCTACTTGAAGAAATTCAATCAAGGACCGATGGAATGGCTTTGGCGAAAATGGACGTATAAAAATGTATAACGAAAAAGCAAGGAGCCAAGCTCCTTGCTTTTTCGTTGGCGGAGGCGTGGCGAATTTTGCCGAAAGCGAGTACTTCTGTGTCGAATGGGTGCACTCTCCTAAAAACGATCTATATAAGTTAAACAAAAGAACTTCATTAAATCAGATGACCGAGATGGGTCTTTGCGGGTGAGTGCTTGCATATTGTCTGTTGAAATTCATTTCGTTGCCGATCATTGTTCGTCACTGCAAGGGTTGCTGGCAAAACGAAAAACGTTTGCCGAAGGGTAAAAAGTTAAGGCCTAGGGTCGCCACTTGGTGCAAGGGTGAGATGACCTGTCACGTATGTGACAATCCAGCCCTCAAACCGGGCACTTTCGGCACGCAACTGTCACAAAGTGCACGATTTGTGACAGTTGACTTCGTTTATGTGCGCATTCACGTTTAAAATCATGATTTTTCTTTCTCAACTGTCACAAATATGAATATATGGGGCATTTGGACTTCTTCCCACACACCGTAGCAAGGAGGCAGCATCGGTCCAATATCGCCATTGTGCTACGGTGTGTATAGAAAACACGGTGTCGCCTTTTGACCTCCGATGTTGCACTTCTCCTCCGGAGTACAAGCATCCGCCTGCAGTGGAAAGCAAAAACAAACTGCGCAACGAGGAAAATCTTAAGTTCTTTCTACCTAGATCACCAACACCCAATTTATTCCAGTTAATCTCATGCAAAGGAGTGAACGTAGCCCGGACAAAATCGAAAAGAATCCTACGTTAATTTGCCATTCACCTTTGAGGTTCACTGCCCTTTTCTGGTAGTCTAACAGTAGAATGGTTTATCGCTTTCCGGCTTGACATACGCAAATGTTGGAGGTCCATCATGTTGTTTTGGGTCATGCTTTTGTTTCCTTATTTGCTGCTAGCCATTGCGATTTTGTTGTCCGTGTATTGGCGGGCGAAGCCGGCTCGTGTATTGTATGTCGCAGTTGGTTTTCTAACGATTGTGATCGTCGCCATGCTCGTTCCGATTCGCATTGTTCAGGCGATGAATCACTTTGCAAGTTGGATGGAAACCGTCATTATTATGGGCATAATTAATCTCTTTTTTTTATTCCCGCGGGTTTCGTCTTCATTATCATTGCCGGAATATTTTTTCTAGTCAAATCAAAGAGGTGAATGGATTGCACGAAAAGTTTCTACAGGTGAACACAGAGCATTTGATATTGAGAATGCCACAACTAGACGATGTTGCCTCGGTTCTTGCGATTGAAGGACACCCGGATACGAACCAATTTCGGGTGAAAATCCCGGTCACGAACGAACAAGAAGCAAAGGAAACGTTACACACTTGGCGAAACAACTGGCTTGAATCGAAGTTCGGGTATTGGGCAGTTGTCGAATCTATTACTTCTGAGATTGTTGGTTTCGGGGGCATTCGCAAAGAAAACTGGCAAGGGTCACCCGTCTTAAACCTTTATTACGGCTTTTCCCCTGACGTATGGGGCCGTGGGTATGCACAAGAAATGGCGGAAACCGCTTTGGAACTCGGCAAAAAACACGTCCCGCATGTTCCCGTCGTCGCTCGAATTCAGCCTATTAACAAACCGTCGATCCGGCTAGCGGAGCGTCTTGGGCTCTGTCATCAACCTAACTTAGACTCTGATCACTTAATGGTGTTCGCATAGGAGGGATTACTTTGGAAACATTGCTCGGCATTATTATGACGGTGTTGCCACTACTGATCGTAGCCGTCCTCGTCGTGTTCGTCATCAAACGCCTCGCGAAAAAAGCAAAAGAAGAGAGCTTTACTCATGCAGACAACCAACGAGCACTGTTTATGCCTTTTGGAATGCTGATCGGCACGAGTGTGGGATATTACTCGGTATGTTCCTTCCTGTTTCAATGGGAACCGTGCTTACGCTAGGCAGTGGCTTCGGCTTTTTCTTCGGGTATTTGTTGTTCGAGTGGAAACCTCAGAAAGAGACGTCCATGTAAAAGAAGGGAAAAGTTTTGCGATTACCTACATGTTGGAACTGTACGAAGACGTTTCGTTGGCGACAATGTATCGGCAAGTATGACCGACTCGTTTGTGACTTGTGCGGTGAAGAGAATTTCCTTTCGTCAAAAGGACAATGGCGAATGTTTTTTCCTTACGTACCGATCTTTTTACTTTCTGTTTCTTGGCGTCCCTTTTTTGATGACCCGTTTTATTACTCGATTATTTTTATCGTCGTCTTCGTCATACTTAATCATTTTTTCATTCAACCGTTTCTTCTTCATTATCGAAAAGAAAAAGAGTATTTGATTGATGGTTTCTCATAACAAGTTGGAGAGGTGAACTGATGCTTTTCTATCATATGTATCGAGAAGACGAAGTGTTGACCGACGCCCTTCGCCGCGGTTTGTCTCGCAGCACGATGTCTGGGTGGGCGTCAAGAGGCGGCGGCAACCTTTATCCGGAGCTCGTTCAAGAGTTACAACGAGGCAGCTCTGATGAGTGGATGGATTTCCATACATCTTTTTCTGTGTATCCACGCCCTTACAACTTCGCGAAATATCTACAATTTCCACTTGAGACCGACAACGTTTATGTATTCAACCGGGAAATCGTCACAGACCTGTTCGGATACATTGAAGAAGAAATGGAGTTCGGCAGTGATGAATATCGCCCCGGCATGTTCACCCATGACCTCCCACCGAAAGAAACGTTAATGAAAGCGTATTGGCAAAGCCGAATACCGTTAGAAGCCTACATCCGCAACCAACCTTATCCTGAACCTGAATACCTCTGCTTTTCCCCTGTACAGGCTCAGCTACTTCGTGGCTTTTTTCACGGGGAGCGTGTCGTTTTGTGACCGGCCAACACGCCGACAATCATTGCCAGCACGAGCAAGACCATCATGATTTGTGTAAGTCCCCCACTCCCCGCACGTCCGTCGAAGAACAAAACGACAGATGTGAGACTGAGTTGAAAGAGGACGATGACCCAAAGCAAAATAACATATACAAATCTTGGCACTTTTCGTAGTATCTTCATGTCCTTATCGTAACACAGGTGAAAATGTTCACGTAATGTCCATAGCTCCAGCAAGTGCCTGGCAGGAATACGGGCATCCAGACGGGAATGTATTCTTTACATAAGGAGTGATTTCTGTGCCGACGATTCACATTAATGAACAGACCTTTCATTACCGTACAGCCGGTGATCCATCCGCCCCACCTGTTGTTTTGCTTCATGCACTCGGACAAAACGCCTCGTCATGGGACGGTGTTGCTGCAGCGTTAAGCGATGAATTTTACGTCATCGCACTAGATCAACGCGGTCATGGAGAAAGTTCACATGCGGACGAGTACTCTTTCCAGAAGATGCAGGCCGATGTGTTTGCTTTCGTCAGTCATTTGAAACTCGAACGGTTCATTCTTATTGGCCATTCGATGGGCGGAACGGTCGCGTACTTGTTCGCACAACAACATCCTCATATGGTTGAGCGATTGGTGATAGAGGATACGCCCGTTCCGACGAAGCCTAGTAAACCGATAAACATTCCAACGAGCCCGCCTGACGAGCCGCTCCCGTTCGATTGGCGCGTCATCCCGCAAATTCTTCAGCAATTAAACGAGCCAGACCCCGAGTGGTGGGGAAACTTGAGCCGACTCACGATGCCCACACTCATCATCGGAGGTGGCGAGACGAGCCACGTTGCCACGAGTCAACTGCACGACACCGCCGGGCAAATGCCTAATTGTGAGATTGTGACCGTGGAAGAGGCCGGGCATCACGTCCATGCGCAACACCCGACAGCTTTTTTAGCACACGTGAAGCCGTTTTTATCGTAAGCACACACGATCCCCGGATCGTGTTTTTTCGTATGTGGCCGTCGTTTCAAACAGACAAGTTACCTGCCCTACTAAATCAAGACGGTGCGGTTTATAATAGAGAGAGCAAATCATGTAAACGAGGGGTAGTATGCAATTTTTATATGAAACGGAGGCAGGCGATTATCGCGATTTTGCGAGTGGTCGTGTGCTGCGCAATGCACCAGGGACGACAGCGTTTCCTGTACGTCTGACGAGTGAGATTTTATTTCGTTGCCGGGCCTTAATTGGCAAAAAAACTGAGCTTACCATCTATGATCCTTGTTGCGGCGGAGCGCACATGTTGACGGCAGCGGGGTTTTTGCACGGCCGATCGATAACGACAATCGTTGGCTCAGATGTGAACTCGTCCGTCGTTCCAATCGCTAAATCAAACGTGTCTCTGCTCACACGTGAAGGCCTTGAGGACCGAAAACAGCAACTGCAAGCATTTTTCGATGAGTTCCAGAAGAGCGCTCACCGTGAAGCTTTGGAAAGTATAGAACGACTGGAACAACTCCAGCAAAAGGCGGGGCCGTTTCATTCCCTTCAAGCATTCGACCATGATATTACAACGTCCCCACCGAGTGTCGAGGGTGTGAACATCATCATTGCTGACCTTCCGTATGGCAATACAGTCGACTGGCAAACCACAGAGGACGAGCCCCTTCACCAGATGCTCCAAAACATATATGAAACGTTAGATCCCGACCAATCTGTAGTCGCGTTGATCAGTGACAAGAAACAACAGACCGAGCACCGATACTACGAACGTGTGAAAGCACTCAAACACGGCAAGCGAAAAATTACGCTGCTCAAACCGAGGTGAATGATGAAAAAAGCAGAGAAAACAGCCTCCTAACAAACTATAGAAAACAACTTTTTTAGGAGGCGTTCTCAATGAATTTCCATCCCATTGATATGGAACAGTGGCATAGAAAAGAGTACTTCAACCATTACACAAAGCAACAAACATCCTTTAGCATGACGGTAGATGTGAATGTGCAAACGCTACGAACAGTAGCAAAACAACATGGCTTTCAGTTTTATCCGGCGTTCATTTACGCCGTAACGAAGGCAATAAACAAGCAGCAAGCGTTTCGTATGACAATGCAAGAAGGAGAGCTTGGGTATTGGGATACGGTCGAGCCGATGTATACGGTGTTTGATGAGCACGAGCATTCGTTTTCTAACATCTGGACATGGCGGCGCGCTCGGTCATTCCCTTCGTTTCACGAAGCCTATGTCCAAGACGTGTACGCGTACAGCAAAAAAGGAGTCATGTTCCCGAAAACGCCGATCCCGGAAAATGTATTTCCTCTATCAATGATTCCGTGGGTAACCTACTCATCGTTTCAACTTCATGTTGGAAACGGTGGAAATTACCTCGCCCCGATTGTAACGGCAGGACGATACGAAGAACGCGAGCACCAACTGTTCATGCCCGTTTCCTTGCAAGTGCATCACGGGGTTGCAGACGGCTATCATGCCGCGACGTTTTTCACTGACCTTCAACATGCGGCCAACACCGCTCATGATTGGCTGAGCGATAATTAAACAGTGGAGCCAGGGGACTATCCCCTGGCTCCTTTGCGCTTTTTCGCACTACACGCGCCCTCCAATTTTACTCGATATTGTTTTTGCTGTTTGTTGAACGTGATGAATGAGAAACCGTTCCCGTTCTTTCGTCAATTGAAAGCTAACAATCCCAATACTAATCGCTCCGACCAACCCCGTTGCAGCCGTTACGATCGGTGCCGCAAAAGATGTCGTCCCCGCCGTTCGTTCACCGTGGCTTACCGCATACCCTTGTGCTTTAATGAGCGCCAACTGTTCAAAAAATGCCTTCCGATCATCTTCGTGCACGAGCTGCTCCACGAAACGACTCGTTTGCTCATCTGGCATAAAAGCAAGCATCGTTTTATTCGCGGCGCCAATGTTCAACGGAATCCGAATTCCTAGCTGATCATGAATGCGGATCGTATTGCTCGGGCAATCAATTCTTTCAATAACAAGCGCCTCCGTGCCTACAGGTTGGCTAAAATAAACACTTTCTTCAGTCACTTGCATGAGTCGCTCAAGCTCAGGACGGACATACGAGACCACATCCATCGTATCGTACAGCTGCAAACCGTACTCCAACCATTTGTTGCCGAGTGCATAATGCTTCGTCACCGCATCCTGGACGACCAACCCGTGAAGCGTCATCGATGCGAGCAAGCGATGCATCGAGCTGATCGGCAACTTACAAGCACCCGCAAGATCAGAAATCGACATCCACTTTTTCGTATCTGCAGATGATAACATGTGCGCGACCTTCATCGCGCGGTCAATCGTTTGCATCCGAACATCCTCCAATTTCATTGACATTTTCGACAATTTTCTTTAAAATCAAGCGCATATATTTCCTAATAAAGAAATCAATTTCCGATATACGGAATAATAACACAAAATAAGGAGGACGACTATAGATGACAACATTTGTTTCAGAACATTTAGAGCATTGGGCAATTCAAAAACGTCGGCACTTTCATCAACATCCCGAGCTTTCCGGAGAGGAATATGAAACGAGACTTACTTAAAAGAACAGTTAAAAGCGTTAGATCTTGAAATCCTTGAGTATAAAGAACCTGGTGTCGTCGCTCGACTGAAAGGGACGGTTGGGGAACAAACGATTGCATTACGCGCAGACATTGATGCTCTTCCCATTCAAGAAGAGGGAGAGAAGAGCTATATGTCGACCGTTTCGGGTGTTTCGCACATGTGCGGTCACGATGGCCATACAGCCGTCTTGCTCGCCGCGGCGAAATGGTTGTCGGAAAACCGTGATCGTGTGCGTCACAACCTCCTCTTCATTTTTCAATCTTCGGAAGAGGATTTACCGAGCGGTGCCCAAATTCTCGTTGAACAAGGTGTCATGGATGGGGTTGACGCCGTCTTTGGTCTTCATCTGTACCAGCCGTTAGAGAAAGGGAAAATCGGGATTGCTCATGGCCCGCTCATGTCGACTGCCGACGATTTTACGATTACGATACACGGAAAAGGCGGACACGGCTCAATGCCTCACGAAGCGGTAGATCCTACATATATCGCAAGCCATGTAATTCAAGCGTTACAAGCCATACCTAGTCGACAAATGGACCCTAGGGAACCGTCCGTCATTTCCATTGGCCATTTAGCCGCAGGGCAAGCGTACAATGTGATTCCATCCACAGTCACGATTGGCGGGACGTTTCGAACGTTTTCCGAAGACACACGTACGCGCCTCGCCGATCGCATGAAAACCGTTGTCGAAGGCATTTGCACGTCTTTTGGCGGGACAGGCACGGTTCAGATTGGGTGGGGCGCGCCAGCTGTCGTGAACGACCCCAGTATGACCGATGAATTGGAGAAGATCCTCGGGGAGACATTTTCCAAAGAGCGAATTACAGAAATGACCCCGATGATGGGTAGCGAAGATTTCTCTCACTATCTTGACGTCGCGAAAGGATCCTACTTTCTCATCGGAATGGGCGGAGAGAAGAGCGCCTACGGTCACCATCATCCGAAATTCGACATTGATGAGAGGGTAATGAAAGACGCCATTGAATCATTCATGCAGATTGCGCTCACGTTTGAGAAATAAAGGAGCAACGTTATAATGACCATTCAACATTACGGAACAGCCGAGCAAAGAAAAAGGTTACTCACCGATCTCGTAGCCATCGCTAGCATTTCCGAAAGCGAGGGTGAGAAACACTTTCCAGATGCTGTTCACAGTTTACTTTCCCAATGGGAATACTATAAAACAAACCCTTCACACTTATATCACGGGGGGCGGTCAGGAGATGAGCCGTTTCTTTCTGCTCACTACTATCATTCTTCGCACGCCAAAACGCTCGTTTTCATTAGCCATTTTGATGTCGTAGGTATTGAAGATTATGGCGAGTATGAACCGTTAGCTTTTTCGGTTGATGAGTTAACAGAAGCGTTCGCCCGCGATGCTCAGCAGTTTTCTCACGCTGTCCAAAAAGACATCCAATCTGGCGATTACCTATTTGGGCGCGGCACGATGGACATGAAAGCCGGTCTTACTGTCCATATAAGTCTTTTAGAGAAAGCCATCGCGAACCGTTGGCCAATGAATATTGTTCTCGTCACCGTGCCGGATGAAGAAGTCAATTCTTCGGGCATGAGAGCCGCTGTAGGCTACTTAAATCACCTCAAAGACAAATACAAATGGGTGTATTCATTGTTCCTAAACTCTGAACCTGTGTTTACTCAAAAACCTGATGACGAAAACTACTATATCTATTCAGGATCGATCGGCAAGATTATGCCTGGCCTTTTATTTTACGGAAAAGAAACTCATGTCGGCGAGCCACTTGCCGGAATTTCTTCAAATTATATGGCTTCGTTTTTAATGAATCATCTGGAACTAAATGACGCATTGCGAGAAGTCGTTGGCGCGGAGAAAACACCGCTTCCAGTTTCTCTGTATCAGAAAGATTTAAAGCAAGAGTATTCGGTGAAAACACCTTACCGAACTGCTCCTTATTCAATGTATTTCTATTCAAACGTTCAGCCAATGAGATGTTTGATATTTTTCAAAAGGAAGTACACGTCGCGACCGCACGACTTAATGAAACGTATCGGAATTTATGCGAACGAGAACAAGTCGAAGGGGTCGGAAACGTTCAAATTCTTGATTATGAGCAACTCGAAGCCCACGCCATCAAGCACCACGGTGAAGCGAAAGTTGCCGACTGGAAAGAGGAAATTTATACTCGCAAAGACCTTAATGACCGCGAGAAATCCATCTTAACGACAGACAAACTTGCAAGACACTGCAATGATTTGAGCCCAGCGATCATTTCGTTCTTCGCGCCCCCCTATTATCCGGCCGTCTATTCAGAGAAAACGGACGAGTTTATGAAGATGATTGATTTTATTAAAGCCGAATCCGAACGCGCCCATCAGTTGCCCGTCACAAACATCCAATACTTCAACGGCATTTCTGACCTAAGTTATGTCGCTTATCGGGATGCAGGCGGAGACGGCTGGCGAGCATACGAAGCCAACACCCCCGTGTTCGGAACGAGCTATACCATCCCGTTTCACGAGATGAGTCAGCTACAAGCACCTGTCCTTAATATCGGCCCTAGAGGAAGAGATGCCCACAAAAAAACCGAGCGTCTACACGCGCATAGCGCCTTTGTTGAAGTTCCCTTCATCATCGAACAACTCATTCACAACATGATGGGAGAACATTCGGAATAGAAAGCTTTGAGATGAAGCCAAACAATGACGTTACAGAGAAGCTGGTGCCAGGTTTCAGTTGTGACCAGTGCAGAGTGAGTTATATAGTGTGAACTTTAGTTTTTCTTTACTCGCGTTGTTTGCACTTGATTTCGAGCGTCTTTCCAAGGGCGGAGAACCGGTTGAAGTTCTCCAAAGGCGCTGGAGGTAGCCTGAAAACGTTTTTTGCTTCCAAAGAGCTTACATTGGAAACAGACTCA
>NZ_BAXB01000032.1 GCF_000698145.1 Geomicrobium sp. JCM 19039 | reverse complement strand
CCCTAGCCGGAACAAAAACGAGGGAAGAGCGCATGTTGTTCCGGACAGCGCCCCTAGCCGGAACAAAAACAAGGGAAGAGCGCATGTTGTTCCGGACAGCGCCCCTAGCCGGAACGGAAATGGAGGAAGTGCACCCGGTGTGGAGCTGGCGAGTGTTGAAGGCCTGTTTGATACGAGATAAGTTGAACATATGAATTTCAGTGAGTCGTATGATGGCGATTTGAGGATGAACGCCTACATATTGTCTGTCGAAATTCACCTTGTTTCACTTCCACTGCCTTCGGTTCCAATCATTGTTCGTCACTACAAGGATTGCGGACAAAACAGAAAGCGTTGGCAGAAGGCTAAAAAGACATGACCGATAAACGTTACCTGGCGCCAGAACCGTTATGACCTCTCACTCGTTTATGTGACAACCCAGCGCTCAAATCGTGCACTTTAGGCCCTCAACGGTCACATATATCGGAATTTGTGACCGTTGACTCCGTTTATGTGCGAATCCACGTTTAAAATGATGATTTTTCTTTCTCAAGTGTCACGTAAATGAATATATGGGGCATTTGGACTTCTCTCCACACCCCTAGCCAGTAGACAAAAAAGTGAACCATGTTGCCCTTATGCTCTGGAGTGTAAAGAAAACACGGAGGGCGTACTTTGGCCTCCGATGTTGCACTTATGCTCTGGAGTACAATCACCCACCTGTAGTGGAAAGCAACAAACCACGGCCCATGTCTGGAAAATCTAAAGTTCATATTATTTAGACGGAAGCTAATTCTATTCAAATCGATTATTCTGCTTCATTATCCGTCGGTTTTGAACAAAATATTCAAACCGAATGAAGCTGATGGCACCCCTTCCACTCCTGCCCAATCGAAGCAAAAAGCGACTGCCGAAGCAGTCGCTTTGTTTCATTTTACTCGGCTATACGTTGGAAGCGATCACTCGGAACATGTTCGATAAATTTTGGCGGCTCGCCAATTACGAATACATCCAATTGGTGCATGGCCCGGGTAGCGCTCGTGTAGAGCATGTGGCGATCACGGGCGGTATGGTAGTTTTCCTCGGACACTTCTGCAATAATTACACGGTCAAATTCAATGCCTTTGGCAAGGTACGCCGGTGCGACGAGCACATTCTCCCGGAAGCTGTCAGTATGCTCTTGAATGAGCTGCACCCCACCTGGCAAATCATGAAGCAACTGCTGGGCTTCATCCATCGTCTTGGTGAGAATGGCAAGTTTTTCTCGCCCTTCCCAAGCGACAACCTCTTGTTTTAGTGCATCTTCATAAGTGTAGCGATCTTGGAATTGACGGACAGTTGGCAATGTCCCTTCACGCTGAAACGGAATGACGTTCGACTCATTCGGGAGCAATTCTTTTGCGAAATTCATGATGGTTGCTGTCGAGCGATAGCTTTGTAACAATGTGATTTGCTCAACATTCTCTTCTTGGTGTTGAGCGGTCGAGAGGATAGATAGTCCCTCTGCTGTATGACGATGAACGGCCTGATCAATATCACCGAGCAACGTGATGCGCGCTTGCGGGAAAAGGTTTTTCAAGTATGCGATTTGCATGTTCGTGTAATCTTGCGCCTCATCAATAAAAAGGAAACGAATGTCTGCTGTGTGCGGACGACCTTTCACTTGATCGGTCAAGTAATAGTACGGAGCAGCGTCTTCATAAAGCATGTACGGTCCGTTAAATCTCTCCCGGAAAACTGCTCGTATAATGACGTGATATCGACAAAGTCATACGCTTCGATCTTCTTAAATACGGGCTTGGCAGACTGACGAACGACAAACCTACGCACGAGACGCTCCTCTTCCAGTTGATCACTCTTTGACGGGTTTTCTCCTAATTTTCGTCTTACTTTTTTGGACGCAATGTTATACACATCTTTCGGTTGCATCTCTGCTTCTTGTTCTGCCCACGGCTGATCCGCTTCTTTTCGTTCAAAGGCTTTCAGGTCGCTTCAAGTTGTTCCGCCATTAATTCAAGCCGGTTCGGAGTCGAGATGTGATCTTCATATGAATAAAAAAGATCAGTAATGTCCTCGCCCGATTTCCATACGTCACCGCGAAATACGAGTGGAGTAAATTTCATCCCTTCTTCATTCAGATGCTCAATGAAACGATCGAGTTCTTGAATGTAGTCCGGTTCGGCGTAACGAATATTAGCGTCGTCTTCAGTGAGCAAACGCTCAATTTGCCTAAACGGACTTTCCAATGTCCATCCATCTGGCAGGCGGCCGGCAATATGATGTTGGAACGTCGTTTGCTTTAAGTTCTCTTCCCCGAGTTCCGGTAACACACCAGATACATATCGGTTGAAAAGAGGGTTCGGCGATAACAGCAACATGTTCGCACTATCAAATTGTTCTCGGTATTTGTAGAGCAAGTACGCGACGCGTTGCATCGCTGCAGACGTCTTCCCGCTGCCCGCTGCACCTTGGACGATTAACATGCGTGAGCGCTCATTTCGGATAATTGCATTTTGCTCTCGCTGAATCGTACTTACAATGCTCTTCATTGCATCAGAGGAAGACTGACTGAGCAACTGTTGCAATAGTTGATCGCCGATCGTCAGCCCGGTATCAAACATTCCTTTTAATTGCCCGCGCTCAATCAAGTATTGGCGCTTCTTCGTCATCTCCCCATGCACTTCTCCGTCACCACTTAAAAACTTCACAGCTCCAGGGGCGTAGTCATAATACATGCTAGAGATTGGGGCACGCCAATCATAAACGAGAAATTCTTGTTGTTGTTCATCTTCTAATGAAGCAATGCCGATGTATATGGCTTCTTCTTTCGACTCACCAATCTCCTTAAAGTCTAATCGCCCGAAATAAGGGGACGTTTCCAGTCGTTCCAACGTTCGAATGTGCTTCGTGAAACGTTGATAAGAGCGTTCATGCTCACCTAATAGTTCTGCTCGTTGTCGGATGCTCGCTTCTGTCTCTATAATGTCATCAGGTTCATCTAAGTTGACGGTCACTTCGTCCCAAAACGTCTTTCGCATGTCAATGACTTCTTGCTTCGATAAGCCCGCTTCGTCAATTCGCGCTTGCTTTTGACGTTGAATGACGTCAATGACTCGCGAGAGTCGTTGTTGTTCCTGTTGTTCTTCTTTCGATTCCATGCAAACACCCCTTAAAAAGTCATCATTGACACTAGACAATATAATCTGATATAATAATAATGAACAAGTATGAATGATTCACGAATTTTATGAATCACTATTCCATTTTACACGTAATCATATAAGAATACAACAAGGGACTGCCTCGTTTTCAGGCAGTCCCTTTTTTTAATCTTTTTTTTGTGAGATGAAAAAAATGCCAACCGCCTTCTTTTACGACAGCCGTTTCGTTTTTAATTTTGAACCGGTGTGTATCCGCAAGTTGCTTAATTTCTTCTCTTGTTGGCAGCGGATGCATGTCTTCGTGCCCGCTCATGAAACTGTTAAATGCCGCTGGAAATGCTAACCCTTTTTCGGAATCAGCAAGGGGCGTAATCATGACGAAGCTTCCTTTTGAAACGAGGCTACGATAAATATAATCAAAGATCTTTGATCGTTCTCCTTCATTAAAATAATACAAAGCGTTATTCATCATGATGAGGTCTGGGCGTTCGTCGTGTTCAATTTCACTCAAAATGTCTTCTTGTTTAAAACGAATATGCTTGTGGTCGGCTCTACGAGCCGCTTCTTGAACGACGGCTTCATTAATTTCTATACCTGTAAGCGATAAGTCGGGGTGGTCAGCCGCAATCCGGTTCAAGTAGCCACCGTACCCAGACCCTAGATCAAGAATATGTTTTGCCTTCGTATCTTTAATGACGCTGTTCAGTTTCGGATATGCAATGGTTTCAATTAAGGCACTCGTTTCCGCGACAACATGGCCATAGTCGTCTTCATCAGGGTGCGGATCTTTTGACAGTTTCTGATCAAACGCCAACAACGTCGGAATGTGAAGTCTCATCATTTCTTCGACGAGTACACCGACAGAAGATTTATCGAATTTGGACATTTGCCTACGGATGGATTTCACACTCTTTACTCGGCCTTTGCCTTTCTTTTTCAAGTGCCCAACTGCAATACCTGTCTCTACCCAGCAGTTCAGCAATTGTTCATCTAACTGATCTTCCGCTGCCAACATTGATATGGGCATCGGCTTTTCTAGGCGATCAAAAAGCCCATATCGATAACCAATATACGCATGCCATGTGGGCAAAAACGATTCATTGCTCTTCATCCATTTGCGGGCATTGTTCATCCGTACGATTTCATTTACTAACATCTCTTCAGCTCCTCACTGATACTTAAAAGGGTAGTCATCTTTGTCGGTATAAAAGTACGGATTCTGTTTGTTTGTTGGGTATATTCCGCCCCGGTCAAGCGCAGGTAACACATCTAAATGATTGGACCAATCCAATAGATTGGCTTTTGCATATCCCAAACCCGAAACATTGAGCATTTGTTGAAAATGCAAAAGCGGTCGCTCTTCCATCGCCGTGATCGCACGTTTACGCAGCAGACGAAACGCCCGATTGTGATAGGAGTAGCTAATGCCGAGCGATGGCTCAATGCAATCATCTGGTCTACACGCGGTTTTCGAACAGATTCGTACCAACCGAGCTGACGTTCGTCACGCCACTTCCCCTGTTCGTCCATCCAACAAAACAGTTCACTTAATACGTCAGCATCTTGAATCGCCAAGTTCATACCTTCACCGGCCATTGGATGAACCGAGTGTGCAGCATCTCCTAAAATGGCCATTCGTCCTCTCGTATATCGCGGAGACTGAAAGCGAAACGGAATCATCAGTTGCACGTCACGCCACTCTTTAATCGTCGTCATCGTTTCACGAAGTTCAGGGACGTATTGCCCGTGCAAATCATAATAATCCGTAATCGGCTGGTCTTTAAATTGTCGATAACTGCCAGGAGGAATCATATATACTGAACGGACTTGCTCGTTGGGTAAAGGAAATAATCCTAAGAACGAGTGCGCCGCCCCAAAGACAAAGCCGTCTGTCAGTGACGCGGGTCTAGGAAAAGACGCGGTTAAAAAATGATGGTTGTATTTCTTCTCTTCGCTTGTAATGCCCATCGCTTTGCGCATCCTAGACCCACGGCCTTCGGCTCCAACATAATAGTGGGCCGCAATTTTCATTTCCTTACCATCTGTGGTAATCACTGCTTGATCATCTTGAAATCCCATAAATTTCGCGGGACGAATTACTTCCACACTAGGAAGCTTTTCAATCTGGGCAATGAGAAGGTCGCGAAGTTCTTCGTGAGGAATCATCCGCGCTTCGTTAAACGGGTGCGCCAAAATCTTGTAGCTAAGGCGACTTTCATTGCGGATAAAACCGTCATTATGATTCCAATTCCACTCTTGTGTGCGCAACGTTTCAACTGGAAATGAGGATGCATCTAGTTGCTTCCCTATTCCAAGTCGGTGGAGAATTTCAATACTCTTTGGTTGGAGCAACTCCCCTTTGTAAAGTGGGCTTCTTCTCCGGTTCCGCTCTGCGACAATAACCGAAATACCGCAAAGCCCGAGCTTTAAAGCAAGCGTCAACCCACCAACTCCTCCACCGGAAACGAACACATGGCATGTTTTCATGTTTATCACCTGTTTGAAGATACCCCCATTCGCTTGATATTAAACAGGGATATAACCCTTAACATCGAAGGGATGTTCGTTCCAGAATGCAATCGTATCTATGAAATTCGTAAGCCATTCAGTATCATAGCCAAACACTTCTCCGCCAATCAAAAAGGGGACATAGACGAAGAGCGCTACACCTAACGCCGAAAACAACACAATTCTCGCAAGTCTTTTGAATCCAAACAAACGCCTTTCTCGTTTAAACACTAAGCATCACCTCTTTCTTTTACTAGGGATGCGTTGTTGTGATACGCTTGTCATGCTTGATTCGAACAACTGTCTTCGAGCAAGTCAACGTATGTATCCCTTCCCCTATCTAAAAATTCAAAACTCACTGTCTGTGAATTAAGGAGGGACTTCTTTTGCGAACCGTGATGGTCATTGTGACATTCTTCCTGTTGTTTGGAGGATTTACAGTTGTTGGAGCCAACCTGCTAGACTTGATCTTTCAGCATCGTGCCCTCGTTTTATTTGTGAGCTTAGCCATGTTCGTTGTCAACCTCATCGTGAGCATCTTTTTGTCTCAACAGTTTGTTGATTGGGTGATTCGAAAATGGAAAAGCGCGTGACCGCATGTCACGCGCAAATCGAGAATTAACATGGATACAGACGAACAAGGCATTCTACGCGGTAAATGTATCCTTAATTTCCCAAGAAGCCATATTGAATCCGGATTTCGCTCCGTTTGCGAAGCCGTCTTGGTACGATTCAGCTGTTTCTGAAATTGCTACAGTGGCAAAATGATTTTGTTCAATTTGGTGAACGAGATCTGTAATGCTTTTTTCAGTGAGCGCCGTTGAATGATGAAGCATGATGGAAAGATAATTCCCCACTTGTTCATATGCGAACGCAATTCCTTCAAACATCCCTTGTTGGAAATGCTGATTCAAGTTATTCACTTCTTCGATCGCCTCTTCTGGTACATCATCCCGATAATAGCTTTCTTTAATCGTTTCACCTAACGGAACCTTGCTCTGTTCAATATTATTTTTAGAAAGCTTATGAAAGCTATTCCTCATTCGCTCCAATTGTTCTTCCAACGATAACCTCTCCTTTTCATATTCAAAATCACGGACCATGCGATTCACAACATATCGATACGCCGCGTTCATTCCTTTAGAGACGAAGTACAAATTTTGTTCGTCGGTGTTCATTTGCTCCCGTGTCGTTTTTTCCATCTGAATAAAGTCTTCAATACATCTTCGATCTTTGCCCCTCTAAACATTTTCTTCCGATAGTCCAATGTCAACCTCCTCGTCATCATTGTATTTTTTTCATCATACCTCTGATGTTTACATATGTAAACATCAGATAACTGAAAATAAAAACACTCTGCAGGCGCCTTGCTCGCAAAGTGTTTTAATTATTTGTTTTCCGAATCCATGAACGTGAGACGGACGCCAAACAGAATGAGGAATGCGCCAGATGCCCGTTCAATCATGACTGTACATTTGTCCAGCCATTTTCTTATGAAAGAATGAGTAATGAACATGACCATAAGTGTGTACCAATTCAATGCATATGACAGATAATCCATAGAATACTTAAACACCGATCGCAACTTCTGGGTGAATGACTTGAGTGAATAATGACAAGTAAAATAATGTCGCTTTCGGGTTCAACAGACTCGTGAAAAAACCATTTCGGTAAGCGGTCCATTTGCTCAGCCCGACTGGGCTTGTTACTCGTTGAAAGGAAAGTCCTGGTTCTTCTTTTTGAAAGAACAGTGCCTTCACACCTAAGTAGATAAGGTACGCTGCACCTAACCATTTAATCAAGTTAAATAACAGAACAGACTGGGGAATGATAATTCCAATACCTAACAAACAGTAGAGGATATGAATCATGCTTCCCGAACACATGCCCCAAACGGTAAACATTCCATGAGTTTTAGAAGACAAGCTATTTTTGATCGTCACCATCCATTGAGAGCCTGGGGACAGGACAATGAGTAAACCGACGACAAGAACAGTGATCCACAATTCAATTGTCACTCTATTTCCTCATAGCATTTATTTTACCATAATATTCAGTCGAATCACTTAATAGATTCGAGACAATATAACGAAAGATACATACGTCACTGCGATCATAATCCCCACTAATAAGCCTAAGATTTGCAGTACGCCTACTTGAATGACGTGGAAGAGGACGATTGTAATCAGTACGATAGCCACACCAAGCATAATGAAAAAGCTATAAAACATGCCCGTTCTTTAATCTTGCGAGCACGTTCATCACTTTCCTTAAATTGTGAGTGTATATAGCTTAGGCAAAAACACATGATTGCAACGCCTAAAAAGATGAATTCAAATCCTCTCACCGCCCCCGTACCGAGCATTAAAAGAGTCACAAACAGAGCGATGAGAATTCCTGCGACAGAGAATGCGTTTATCCTCGGCAGACGGGAACTAGACATCGGCATCTCTCCTCATTAGTGCTTTGGACAAACGATAGCGCACGAAAAAGCCCATTGTCAAGTTCCCTTTACTCGTATAATGACTGCACTCCTGCCAAATGTGCGTTTCGCTACTGATGAACTACACGTCCTATCAGTGCGAGTGCATATCGTTTTCGCGAACCCCGATACTGCCGCGCTTAACGACGACTCTCGTATCTGACAACAAGTCATGCACACCTGCTTTTTCGGGGTGCACAGCAATCATGATGTAGAAAAGGTTTGTAATCACGAACACTCGGTGAAGGATCCTCCCTGCCACTTCACGAACAAATACGTCCTTCCACAATAGTGAACCACCCTCCAAACTCTCGACCCGCAAGCCAAATGCCATTTTTCCAATCGTTTGCTGTCGCCATTTCGTTAAGAGAATGAAGTATACATAATAGCTAATCGTCACCATGATTGCTTCAATTGCAAATACACCAATCGCAGGTTCATCAGGCAACCAAAGTGCAAACACAGGCCGAATGAAAATGACATTCAAGGAAGCGACGATTAAAAGATCCATGACATATGCCCAAAACCGTAACCAAAAACCTGCATACATTTGCATCGCCTTCCCTCCTATTGATGCAAATAGAGCAAACTCGGCGCTCTATTTGCATCAAATTTATTAGAGGCGAACGCTCCTAAGCCAAGTGGCGCCAAAACATTCCACATTGACCCTTCCGTAGAACCATTCGTATAATGCGTCACAGTCGCATCTAAGTCGAGCATCAATTCCATATGCAAAACCGTGTCTTCCAGATTACCAAGTTCATCAACAAGTCCATTTTGCAATGCCTGGTTCCCCGTGAACAACTGGCCTTGTGCTACCGTGTTGACTTCTTCTTCGCTAAATCCTCTACCTTCAGCAACGATCGATGTGAAATCATTGTACATATCATCAGCAATCGCTTGCATGAGTTCAGATTCCTCTTCGGTTAAGGATTCAAAGGGCGATCCCATCTGTTTGAACTCACCAGAAGAGAAGGTCGTTTCGGAAATGCCCCACTCATCTGCAAGATCAGCGATATTAAACCCTGCACTCATCACTGTTCCAATTGAACCGGTCAGTGTCGCCGGGTGCGCCATAATATAATCAGCACCTGCTGCAATGTAATACCCGCCAGATGTGGCCATTTCAGCCATCGAAACGTATACAGGTGTGTCAAATTCTTCCTTGGCGCGAACGACTTGTTCATAAATTGCATGGCTAGCGACAACACTGCCTCCAGGTGTGTTCATCGTAATGACGATCCCATCAATGAGAGGGTCTTCCACTGCATCATTTAACATTTCCATAAATTGCCGATGTTGGTATCCCGACGCAAAAAATCCTGATTCACTACCTGTGTCCTCAATCATGCCGTCCAGTTCAAGTACGACAATTTCTCCGTTTGATCCTGTCTTCATCACTTCCTCGCGGTACTGATCAAAGAAAATACGTCCGAAAAATCAGCCGTCATGACGGATACAAACATTTGTACTGGAATGGCAATGCCAACGATAAGAACAGCAATTCCACAAGCAACCCAACGTTTCCTATTCATGTTCCTTACTCCCTCCATAACCTAAGTCTGTAGCTAGCATACAAATCGAAGATTACTAGAAGAGAACCATTGCCTCACTGTTAGATTAAATATGATTCTACTTGTTGAGCTTCTCGTAATGTTCAGATGGTACACTATTTTCATATAGAGTTAGGAGTGAAGAACGATGACTAGCCCAAAAATCTTACTTGTGGAAGACGATAATGCTATACGAACGATGCTCCACAAAGTCCTTCAAAAAGAAGGTTTTCAAGACGTTGATGGCGCCGCAACTCAAAAACAAGCACTAACCTTTGCCACACGCATACCTATGATTTCATCCTTCTTGACGTGATGCTGCCGGATGGCGATGGGTTTGAGATTTGCAGACAAATTCGTCACCAATCTGGAGCGACGATCTTCTTCGTCACAGCGAAAGATTCAGATTTTGATAAACTGTCAGGTTTCGCCATTGGTGGCGACGATTATATTACGAAACCTTTTAACCCGTTAGAGATCGTTGCCAGAATTCGGGCCCGCCTGTTGCGTCCCGCTTCTGCGCCATCAACAGACGCTTCCCCACATGCATACGAGCGCTTCACGATTGATGCTCGAGCAGGAACGCTTACTGTGCTCGGTAAACGTACGAGCTGCCCTGCCCTCGTCTTTCAGTTATTGCTTTTCTTTTGTCGCCACCCTGGCCAAGTATTCCATAAAGAGCAGCTTTACGAAAAGGTATGGGAGATGAGCATTATTACGATGCACATACTGTGACCGTTCACATTCGTCGAATTCGGGAGAAGATTGAAGCGAACCCAAGTAAGCCCGAGTATATCGAAACGGTTCGTGGACTCGGTTACCGGTTCGTCCTGATGGAGACGGGTCATGAAAGGATTTCGTTTTCGATTATGGAGACGATTCACACTGCAATATGCCATCATCTTGTTCGTCACCTCAACACTACTATTCACAATTATTATGATCTTCGGCTTTTACTTGACTACCCAAGAACGTCGTTCAGACTTTTATGACGCTGGTCTGGAGAGTTTGTCCTTCTCTGTCTCTACGGAGTATGAATTTTCTGGGGAACTATCCATCATTGACGAATTGCAAGAGGAAGCTGACGCTCGAAATGGTTGGTTTCAAATTGTTAATGAGGACGGAACCGTAGCGGACACCTATCCTGCCGGTGAAGGATTTGCTCAGTCGTATACATTGCAAGAACTTCAAACGATAGTCGACGCTCCAATTGTAGGTAATTACCATATGTATACGTCCTATTTTCAAGTCGCTGAAAACACCTATTTCCTTCTTTATGGGGAAGAACGCGTCACAAACGAATTGCTTGCTACTTTCATTGAAGAGGGTAACACTTCTGAAGTACTCCAACAGTTTGATCAACACGATGCTTGGGGGTATGTATTCAATGATGACGAGCTCGTCAATCAATTGCGCGCACCCGAGTGGTTACGGCAACCTTCATTTGGAGGAGTGATGCTACATCAAATACAGCCTGAAAGCGTGGATGCGTATGTCCAAATCGCAGAATCTGACGGGCTCACATATGTCGTCTATGCTCCCATTCCCGAGTTGCCTTTTCGACCATTGAATGAAATCGGGTCTACATTACTCATCGTCTCACTCGTCATTCTCGGCATTGCAATTCTTGTATTTGCGGTTGCGTCCCTATGGTTTACACGGACGTTCACAAAGCCGATCTATGGCGCTATTAATTGGCTTGACCAGCTCGGAGACGGTGATTTCACTCCTCCTGCTGCGTTCGGAAAAACGAAAAAAGGAGAATGGAAACGACCGTATCGTTTTTATCAAGAATTGTACCACTCACTCTCAAAACTTTCCGCACAGCTGGAACACAACAAAGCCAAACGAATTGAACTGGAAGCGAGTCGTGAAGCGTGGATTGCCGGATTGTCTCATGACATGAAAACACCATTATCTTCGATACAAGGGTACTCGATTATGCTTTCAAACAAAGCATACGAATGGGACAGCGAGGAAATTATTGAGGTGGGGGCGATCTTAAATGAGCGGTCTAGTTTCATGAGCACGCTCATCGAAGATTTAAACTTAACGTACCACCTTGAAAGCAACCGGATGTTTCTTCAGAAGAAAACGGTTCCCCTCGAACCTCTTCTTAATAAGAGCATTGAGGCATTTGAACATACAGGTAAAGCAATCGTCTTAAATCATAAATCAACGAACTTGATCGTTGATGTTGATCCTAAATGGTTCGTCCGCATGATTGGAAACGTGCTTGATAATGCCATTAAACATAACAACCCCGATACACACGTCCGCGTGCGTACTGAACGAGTTGAGAAGAACACATTAACCGTTCACATCATTGATAACGGCAAAGGCATGAATGAAGAAACACTTACGAAGCTATTTGACCGTTATTATCGGGGCAAATCTTCTCAAGAGCGAACCGAGGGCAGTGGACTTGGAATGACAATTACAAAAGAGCTCGTCCACCACCACGGAGGATCAATTGATGTGACAAGCAAGCCTGGAAAAGGGACGACCGTGTCTATACATTTACCGATTGAAGACGGCGAATCTCCGTAAAAAGACTCCGGTTGGCAAAAACTCTTCTCAATGAGGAAGTTATTAAAAAAGCAGTTGATGTGGCAAATGTAGCCACATCAACTGCTTTTGTTATTGATTACGAAATTGATAATCCATAAACAGATGAGTTGAATTGGCACGAGCACCATACCTGTAATGCTTACCCAGCGTATATCGCCGGTAAGTATCGTGACCATTAACATTGCGAGAATACATGCACTACATGCAATCATGACGTTTATATAGAGGTTTCTCGGCAATGAACGAACCCATTCAACCATTACTGCTTCCCCCCTTCTTCTTGAAAGAACGACTTGCGTTTAGGCGCCAACACTGACATTGCAAATAGTACACTCATAACGAGCATAATGACAGCAAGTAGTACAATGATAAGTCGAAGTGATATGAGATCAGCAAAAACCCCAACACCGAGTATGAATCCAACATGGAGCACGCTTTGAATCAACTGAAAAATACTCGTCACCCTGCCCATCACTACGGTAGGAATGTTGTTTTGATAAAAAGTTAGGATGCCCGCATTCAAGAACACATTGAAAAAGCCTAATAGAATAAATCCGACACTAATCGACGTGAATGACCACGAAAACGCATAGATCACATATCCACACGCCGTCATGAAAATGCCGATTGCAATCATCAACCGAATTGATATCCGATTCGAAAAAATTGAGAGCGCCAACGCACCGACAACCGCACCGATCCCTGTAATACTAATGAGTAAAGTATAATCCACTTCGGAAAGACCAATAACTCGCTGAACAAACACGACTTCTTGTGCATCCATTGCAAATGTGAATGTCATAACGACAATAAATCCAAGATAAATGAAGGTCACATACCGGTGATTTGCCATGAATTCCTTTACGATAGCAAAATCACGGACGACTTGCCGCACTGTTAAGGATGGAATCGCTTCACGATTCATGTCTTCGGCTTTCGGTAGGAACAGCAAAAATAGAGCTGCTAATATAAAGAAGGCAGCATTCAGCCACAACGTCACTTCCACAGAACTTAAATAGATAAGCGTGCCGCCAAGAGCAGGCCCAATTATAAATGCGCTAGAATCACAAAACGAACGGATCGCATTAAATCGTTTTCTCTTTTCTTTGGGCACCGTCATCGCAATGTATGTCATTGATGCTGGTGTATGGAACGCTTGAGCTACACTTAAAATGACAAGTACCCCATAAATGACGACCATGTTCGGGGCAAGCGGAATCATAAATATGAACAACGCACGCAAAACATATGTAACGAGCATAATATTTTTCTTGCTACGATAATCTATAAAACTTCCTGTCCAAAACTTCGTAACGATATTTGTAAGCGGACCAATGATCCATAGCCCAGCTACAGCCGCCGCCGAACCTGTTAACTGTAGTACCATAATATTAATCGCTACTAAATAGACGAAGTTACCAACGCTTGAAATGCCGATTGCAAAAAGCAACAAGCTTGGGTTTTTCCACCCACTCGCTCCCGTCATGATGAATTCCCCTTCCTGCTATATATGAAAGGTTCTTCACCGACTTACCCGCCCCCTGCAAACGGCACATACGTTCATATTATTGTCGAAAACAATATGATAAAAGACACTGCCGAATGACAATGACTTCACTTAAAAAATCCCCTAATGAAAGCACCGACATAAACGGTCATTTCAACGAAAACCGAGAACCCATCTTGCTTCGTCGCTTTCTGTTTGACCCGACTCATGGTATCACCTCTATTTCATTGTTACCCAAAAACGAAAAAGAAAAAACATTCTAACTTTTTATGTAGAAAGGGAGAATCTCCCCTTCTTTTAATATTAAGCGATGCGAACGATGGACAACGCAGCCCCTTGCCCGCCTTGCAATATTGCAGCGCCGAGCAATCCAAATAGTTGTAGTGTAATCGTATCTCCTGCAGCTAAGGTCACAATGAAATTCGCTGATGCGTTCGTAAGCGCTACTGTTGGTGAGACAACCGACTGTGGAATTGCTACTCCGTTTTGCAGTACCCGAGAACTGACTAACACACCCGCAGTGAACCGTAAGCTATACGAAATCTGATACGTCCCCGCCTCACTGATCGTAAACTGTTCATTCGCAGCACCTACAGCAATGTTATTGAGTGACTGGTTGCTTGGCAACGGCACATTCGTACCGCCAAGAACAACCGCGATGGTAGGAGCGGTCGTATTGGCAGCAAACCCAAATGTCGTAGTTGGTGAAGGTCCTGTTCCTGTCGCTCCAGTAATTCCAGTGACACCAGTAACTCCCGTCGGGCCCGTCACCCCTGTAACACCGGTTGCTCCGGTTACTCCAGTAATGCCTGTTGCTCCCGTCACTCCAGTGATTCCAATGCCTGTCGCTCCAGTTAAGCCGGTTGCTCCGGTCACACCCGTGATGCCTGTTGCTCCCGTCACTCCAGTGATTCCAATGCCTGTCGCTCCGGTTAAGCCGGTTGCTCCAGTCACACCCGTGATGCCTGTCGCTCCCGTAACGCCTGTTACTCCGGTCACCCCAGTAATGCCGGTTGCTCCTGTTACTCCGGTTAAGCCTGTCGCTCCAGTGACCCCAGTCACACCTGTTGGTCCCGTCACACCAGTTGCTCCGGTTCCAGGGGCGCCTGTGGCACCTGTTGGGCCGGTTGCACCGGTAGGACCTGTCGGGCCGGTAGCGCCTGCTCCTGGACCCGTTGGGCCAGTTGGGCCAGTGATTCCCGTTATGCCCGTACCTGTCGGTTGTGTAGGAGACGTTGGGATTGTTGGACTCGTCGGGGTCGTTGGGGTCGTTGGAAATCCCCCATTTCTGCCACCCCGGACGATGCCTGGACCGTTGATTAGGTTGTTATTCACTTCAATTCCACGCCGACGGCGGCGATTGGATGGTCTTTCAAAGTTCATAAATGTGTACACCTCCAAAAAAGTAAATCCACACATAGCATATTCACATGAAGGAAAAAAGACACATTTTTGAGAACTATTATAGATTGCATTTTATGCACTTTTTGATGGCTTTTACAATTCACTACACAAATCAGAAACGTAAGATTTCGTATCGGCATGGGAAAGCGTCCCGACAAGTGTATGTTTCTTCACAAAGCGCACTCGCGTAATCTCTTGATCAACAGGTTGGAGTTGAGAAATCTTTCCTAAAAACTCGACAAGAAACATCGTCGTTTCTTGTTTCTCAAAGCCAATCTTTTCCTGAATTGACTTTTCAAATTCAAAACTGAGTAGCCGCTCAAATTGTTTATGGATTCGGTATTTTGTAGAACCAGTCTCTTCTTTTAGTTCCCGTAATAAGGCGCTCTCAAGGTCAGCATCCCACGCCTCCACGCCGCCTTTCACAAAATCCCACGTTGAAGCAATTGTTTGTTTGCCGAGCGTTGTATTGATGTTTGATTTATAAACGAGCAAATAGTTGTCCTGTTGATAAATAATTGCACCCACTGCTTTTCTAATCATTGTTCACCACACCTATGTACCCCAACTGCTCGTTCAACTCAAAGCGAGTTATCGTTGAGTGATGGATAAATGGAGGATCCCAAAACTGTTCTAGCGAATTCCCTTTCGCCATTTGCAGTAAAGTTTTTATGACAATCGCATGCGTAACAATAAGAATGTTTTCTGAAACGTGTTTAATTGCTTCCAAAATTAACGCCACTCTCGTTCTTACGTCTGCAAAATGTTCACCATGAACAGGTGTAAACGTATGAGGGGTATTCCAAAATGCAAATGATTGTTCCGGGTACTTCTCATTAATTTCTGCATGAGTTTGCCCTTCCCACTCACCCATGTTCATTTCTTTTAGACGTTCATCATACTGAACTGGGGCAAGGTGGTCGCCTCTAACAATTTGAGCGGTTGTACGCGTTCTCAGGCTTGGGCTAGAGTAAATCGCATCCAGACTTAAACGAGCTAATTGCCCTTGCATACGCTTTGCACTTTCCACGCCGTTAGTCGTAAGTTCCGAGTCCGACCATCCTTGCATTCTGTGCTCACGGTTCCATACCGTCTCCCCGTGTCTCATGATATACAGTGTTGGCATATTGATCGATCCTTTACTCCATTATTCGCATAACGCGCTAAGCTGTTGCACCTGTTCTAGTTCAAGCGGTTGGTTGAACGAACGATCCACCCTTGCTGCGGTACCAATCTGATAGTATTTCGCATAGAGAAATTGATGAATGTACGCTAAGTTATCACCAGTAATGCCTGAACAAGGCATAATGACCGGCCCTCTTCGCTCCCATGACTGAGCCATCATCTCCCGTAAGACGAGCAGTGCGTCTTCAGCTTTCGGTCTACCTCCAGATGTGAGCACATGGGTGACAAATTCTTTATAGTCACAAATTGTATCGTACGCTTCGTGGATGTCTACCGTATTATCGATCGCGCGATTAAATGTTAGTTTCATCCCCTTCGTTACGGGGATGATCTTCTCTAGAAATGCCCGATCTACATGACCACTTGAGGTTAGCGCACCAACGACGATACCATCTACACCACCAAGCTCAGCAATTTCTTTGACCGTCTGTGCGATCTTCACTTGTTCCTTATCACAATATGTAAACGAACCTCCGCTCGGACGAATCATTACCCTTACTGGCACACCCACCGTGTTTATAACGCTTTCGATAACTCCAATATCAGGGGTTCTACCGCCTTCATTCATCGACGTCGCTAGTGCCAACCGCGATGCGCCACCCTCTTCGGCAACTTGTGCATCCGTTTCGTTCAGAACAACCATTTCCAGTGCGATACCAACCGCCTCCTCTTTTTATAGAGTCTAGCATACGTTCCATAAGCACTGTTAGAATTAACCCTCTTTTCTGACATATTTTTACGTTATAATGAATTAAAAAGGAGTGAATCACGTTGATGACTGGAGATTATTTATTTGAACACGCGCTGGTGATTACGATGGAAGGTACAGGTTTAGGCATCATTGCTGACGGGGCAGTTTGTGTAAAAGAAGATAAAATTGTCGCAGTAGGTGAAACCGCTGAAGTAAAAAAATCATATACCGCACATCGTGTGATCTCTGCGCACAATAAGGTGATAATGCCAGGGCTTATTGACGCTCATATGCATAGTGGGCTTGGCATCCTTCGCGGTGTTGCTCAAGACACCCACCATTGGATGGAAAAAGGGCTTTGGCCGTTTATGCAATTTCTCACTGGCGAACAACGCACCGCTGGTTCACTCGTGAACCTTATTGAAGCGGTGAAAGCAGGAACAACGACGATTTGCGACTATGATGGAGGCATGACAGATATTGTCAAAAACCATGTTCAACTCGGTACGCGCGCTCGCGTGTGTGACATGATTAATGAAATGACAGAGTCTAAGAGTGAGGAGCGCGAAGTCGGCGAATTGTATGCATTTGACCCTGCCGTTGGTGAGCGTAAGCGACAGTCCAACGTAGAGTTGTTTGAACAATACCACGAAACAGAAAACGGGAGAATTACGTGCCTTTTTGGTCCGCAAGGCCCGGATATGATGTCGCTAGAACTGCTACTCGACATTCAATCGCTAGCAGAAAAATATAATACGGGGCTTCACATGCACGTTGCACAAGGCGATCGTGAAATCGATCAGATGCTTTTGCGTTACGGAAAACGAAGCATTCCATACTTAGAAGAACATGGGTTTTTAAACGAGCGTTTAATGGCTGTACACTTAACTGAAGCAACCGCAAAAGAAACGAAAACCGTCGCCTCCTCTGGTGCAGCAATGATCCTTTGCTCAGGTAGCATCGGCATTATTGATGGGATTGTTCCGCCAGCGAAAGAATTCTTAGAGACGAGCGACCGCTTCGCCCTTGGCTCTGATCAAGCCCCAGGAAACAATTGCAACAACATGTTTAACGAGATGAAATTCACATCAATCTTAAATAAATGCAAATACCAAGACCCAACATTATTTCCAGCTTGGCAAATGGTAAAAGCAACGACGATTAACGCAGCAAAGGCCATCGGTATGGACAATGAAATCGGATCCTTAACGCCGGGGAAAAAAGCGGACCTGATTATGCTCGACCTCCACTCTCCCGCACTCTTTCCACGCATCAACGGCCCTATTCGTAACATCGTGCCGAACCTCGTGTTCTCGGCAAGCGGGCAAGAAGTCGAATTTGTGATGATTGATGGCAACGTGGTTGTTGAAGACCGGGTCGTGCAAACCGTCGATGAAAAAGAAGCGATGAGAAACGGTCAAAAACACGCCGACCAACTTGCCGCCTCCGCACGAAAGATTAGCGGAAAGCTAGATACACCGCTTGCTGGCATGATGAAGGACGGCTTGCTTTAAAATGAGCTAAAGACCGGGGAATGATGGAAATTATTTATATAGTATGAACGTAACATTTTCCACATTTGCGCTGTTGGGGGTGGGGTTGGAAGGGTAGCGCTGTGCTAGGTGAGTCATTTTGTGCGCGAGTTTCCCCCATCTGCGCGCAAGTTTGCGCTTTTCACTGATTTTAGCGCCGATTTCGCCAAACTCCTGCGCAGTTTGTTCCAACTTGCGCGTAGATTCCAGGATGAAGTGCCAACGACACGTCGGCCCCAGCGGGGCCGAAGCCAAATCGGACTCGGTTCGGCGCGGCTCGCGCCGACAGCTTACTGGCTCTTTACACCAAGAGCTGCCCGGATCACATTCTCCAATCAAAGAGGAATTCTATTACCTAACGTCATGTTTCTCTACGACCCAGTCCTCATCCGAATTCCTTACTACGATATCGAAATGCTCACGGTACGGGTGCATAAACAATTCGTACTGAATGCGCCGTTGATGATGGGATTGATCCAAAAACTCATAGGTGCTGCCTCGTTCGGAGACGTCACGAACGCCTCTTCTCGCGAGCTCTGTCGCTTCGTCTGTATAAAAATAGATGAGGATGTCGTAAAGATCCAGATTTGTAAACGCGACACTCATGCCTTCAACGATGCTTACGTTTGCCTCTGATGTGATGAGCGTGCTCGGCATGTAATGAGTGTCCAACGTTTTAAAGGGAATGCCTTCTCGAATCTGGACAACGTCTCGCTCTAATGCCAACGTGTGGTGGGCATCCGGGTGACACGCCGTCATTTTAAACTGATGTTGCGCGTCCTTATACTCATACGCAATGGTTGCATATTTGCGGACGGCTGAACTGATGATATACGGATCGGTATTAAGATAGTCCACGCTCGTGCCAAGTCTCTCCACGAGTTGCTCGGCAAATGTCGTCTTGCCAGAAGCACCGTGACCGGAAATACCGATGACTGACCGACCCTCCCTCTTATTCATATATTGCACAACGTCTCCAACAAGCTTTTCCACCCGTGACCTCCATACTTGGACGTTACCATTCCCGCCCATGATTGATTTTCATTTTTTCTTCAAACGATTTCGTTAAATCAATGTCATGACGATTGGCAATCTCAACAGCATTCCAGATCACATCAAATAACTCGTGACCTAGATTCTCACGAATGTCTGTTTTTTTGTCTTCACCGGCGAACTGAAGTTTTAGAAGCGCATCACTCACTTCCCCCACTTCACTCATCAAATAGAGGTAGCGCTGTTCATCCGTCACATCTTCGAATCCCTTTTCTTTACAAAAATCTCGTACATATTGTTGAAAATGCCCCAAGTTCATCGTTTTCCCCCTCTTTTTCGATAAAACTGTATGGCAATCACGAGACCAATAACGACCCCGATTGTATCTAGAAGTACATCTTGCCACATCCCACTTCGGTCTGGATGAAAGGCTTGTCTCGTTTCATCAAACGTTGCAACGCCAACACCGATGAGCATCGTAATTGAAGTACTTTTCATTGTTGTCCAACCGATCCCTTTAAAAAGTCGGTAGACGAGAAACGCGAGCACGGCAAAGACCACAACGTGCGTCCCTTTGCGGACAAAAAATTCAATAAACCCTGCCGCGCCTAACGCTTCAATGCTAATCACACTTGCTCCATATGTAAACGACACCCACCCAAACGTTTGACTGAACAACCCTAGACCAGGAAGGCTGGCAAGTAAAGGCCGAATATCTTGCGTCTCATAAGACATCGTAGAGCTAACAAAAATCAATGCTAGCACCACCACGAGTGGGAGAATGAATCGTAGCCTATTTCGCTTCATCGTCTCCCCCCGTTATCGTTGAATATGCTTGTCTCGATCGTTTTTATGCTCGTGATAATAGTGAACCAACGCACCGACCGTCTCATTAAATGGAGTGCATACAATTCCACTGCCCTGTAAATCACGCTCCGCTTGCTCGGTATCGTAATTGGCGTCGACCGCCGCATAAGCAAGTGCTTCTTTTTCCACTCGAAAATACTTCTCTAACGGTTTAGATAAACGGTTGCCAGCTAGCTTTGAAGCGATTCCCGCTTTTGGCGCCTTGCCTAAATAAGCTTCAGAAAGCATGTGAAATACTTCGCGCATACTAAACGGATTCGGGTCGGTAAGATGATACGTTTTGCCTGTTCCAACATCCTTATGCCCTAAATACACGGCCGCTCGGACGACGTAGTCAACCGGCACAAAATTCCCTTTCGCTTCGCTACTTGCAACGAGAGGTACACGTGGCAAACGAAGCTGCCGGAAACGCTCCAAAATGTTCAAATAAAAATACACACCGTCGAACTTTGCCGTCTCTCCGGTCACAGAATCACCACGCACGATACCAGGCCGTATGATTGTTGCAGGAATCGTTTTGCTCACTTCTTCCACAAGGACTTCAGCGTCGTATTTCGTTTTTTCATAATGATTTTTGAAGGATTGACCTCGAACGAGTTCCCTCTCTAAAATCGTACCTCTCCGGTCGCCTGAAACGTAGGCAGTGCTAAAATACACATACCGTTTCAGCTGCTTAACATCTTCTGTCCAACGATTAACGTTACGAGTTCCATCCACATTCACGGCTTCAGCTTGTTTCTTTTTCACAGCCAAGTCGTAGATGGCAGCAAGGTGGAACACATGCGTAACCGAACGTTTTAAATTATGCGAAAGCTCCCGTGTCCATTCGAAGTCTCGTTTCGTAATATCTCCTTCAACGATCGTCACTTGGTTTTCAAAGAGCAAAAGCGACTCGGCAGCCGCTTTTGCCCGTTCCTTCATATCAGGAAGCACGAGTAAATAGAGATGGTCCACGTGCTCCGTACGAATGATCTCTTTTACAATTCTGCTCGCAATAAATCCAGGATAACCCGTTATCAAATACGTATTGCCCATCTGTTCGCCTCCTTATTTCAGGAACTTCTTAATCAGACCGAGCTTGTTTTTGTACGGTGGGTACATAAACGACACTTTCACTTTTGAACTTCGCTTCGAAATGCTTTTCTTATGGCTAAACGTCTCAAAACTATACACCCCGTGATAATTACCCATACCCGAATCACCGACACCACCGAACGGCAAATGCGGATTTGCGACATGCATGATCGTATCGTTCACACAACCACCCCCAAATGACGCCCGCGCCATCACATCATCTTGAAGACCGTCATCTTCGGAGAAGAAATAAAAAGCAAGCGGCTTTGGCAACTGTTGAAACTCTCGAAGTTCAACATCTAAGTCTTGATACGTGAGAATCGGCAAGATCGGACCAAAAATTTCATCTTCCATCGACTTTGCGCCTTTCCGTGATGGCAAGTCAAGCAACGTCGGCTCGATATAACGATCCCCTCGCTCAGTTGTACCTCCGTAGATAATATGGTCTGCGTCCTCATGAATGAGCGAAGCAAGTCGGTCAAAATGACCGTCATTCACAATCCGGCCATAATCGGCATTATGCTGAATATCGGTCCCATAAAAAGCTTCAATTCGCTTCTTCATAAGCAAAACCAGCTTTTCTTTTACATCCTCATGAACGAGCACATAATCAGGCGCAATACACGTTTGACCGTTGTTTAGCAGCTTCCCCCACACAATTCGTTCTGCCGCTCGCTTCAAATTCGCATCTCGGTGGACGACCGCTGGGCTTTTTCCACCGAGCTCCAACGTAACGGGGGTGAGGTTTTTCGCCGCCGCTTCCATAACAATTTTGCCGACAGCTGTACTGCCTGTGAAAAAAATATAGTCGAATGGGGCATGGATAAGAGAAGCATTCGTCTCAACGCCACCTTCAATCACGCGGATGTACTCTTTGTAGAAAATCTTTTCCACCATGCTTTTTACGAGTCGACTCGTTGCCGGCGTATGCTCAGACGTCTTCAACACCGCACAGTTTCCTGACGCAATTGCACCAATTAACGGCTCAATTAACAATTGAAACGGGTAATTAAAGGGGCCAATAATAAGCACAGTTCCGTACGGTTCGTGCACGACGTAGTTTTTGGACGGCTGCATAAACGCCGGTGTTCTTACTTTTTCAGGCTTTGCCCATTTCGGCAGTTGCTGAATGGCTTCTTCAATATCTGTAAGGACGATGCCAATCTCTGTCGAGTACGTTTCAAACTGGTTTTTGCCAAGGTCAAGTTGTAGCGCTTCATAGATTTCTTCTTCTTGATTTTGAATGATTTTCTTTAATTTCTTTAGCTGTTCTAATCGAAAATCTATACTTTTCGTTGCACCCGAGTAGAAAAATTGTTGATGTTCTTTCAATACTTCTTCAGCTTCACCTTGGGTTTTGAGATCCGCTTGCATGACAGGCCTCCTCTGTTAGTATTTATCACAATTAAAAATTCCACTAAAAAGATGTTGATTTCTTTAAAACAATACATTATGATCTTCTCATGCTTGAAGATTTACTATTCAATGAAAACGTTTTCAGTGAACATGAACTACCAACATTGTAACATGAACCGATCGTTTGAATCGAAGAAAGAGGTGCTCTATGAACGAGACAACAAACCCACCATCCTCCAGCTATTCTAAGCGAAATAGGATTGGCTTATTTTTAGGTCCAGCTTTATTCTTACTTACATATTTCCTTATTCCTGATAGCATAATGGGCCATGAGCCCCGCGTCGTTCTTGCGGTCACGATGCTCGTCGCGACATTCTGGATTACAGAAGCCATCCCGATGGCAGCTGCTTCCCTCGTGCCGATTGTGCTTATCCCTGTCCTTCAAGGAGCAGAAATGGGAACGATTGCTTCCGCTTACGCTAACCCGGTTATTTTCATGTACGCCGGTGGTTTCGTTATTGCCATCGCCATTGAAAAGTGGAATTTGCACCGCCGTATTGCACTGGGTATTATCGGAATGATCGGTTCACAAAGCCAACGAATCATTCTCGGTATTATTATCTCGACAGCTGCCATTTCAATGTTTGTATCGAACGCGGCCACTGCTCTCATGATGCTTCCCGTTGCGGTTGCCCTCATTAAAGAAGTGAAGGACAAGCAAATCTTAAGCGGAGATAACTTGCGATCATTTTCAAAAAGCATCTTGCTCTCCGTCGCTTATGCCGCGACCATTGGTGGTCTAGCAACAATCGTCGCAGCCGTTCCAAATGCTGTTCTTGCCGGAATTGCCTATGAACAATTAGGTCGAACCGTTACCTTTGTTGAATGGTTCATGTTCGCAGGGCCTGTTGCCCTTCTCATGCTTGTCATTCTCTACTTTTACCTTACGAGAATCGCCTTTAAAATTACGAAAAATGATGAAGAAGGCAACACAGGAAACATCGATTTTATTAAAGAAGAAAAGAAAAAACTTGGCAAATTTAATTACAACGAGTTTATGGTATCCATTGCCTTCGGTCTAACCGTTCTTCTATGGGTAACATTACCGTTTATTGAAGACCTTGATTTCATTCATACGGATCCGTCGCTGTGTTTGGAGCTTTGCTATTGTTCTTTATTCCAAGTAACAAAAAAGGCGAACGTATTCTTGAATGGCAAGATATGACCCGCCTCCCTTGGGGCGTACTTATCCTCTTCGGTGGGGGTATGGCGATCGCCGCCGGGTTTAGTTCGTCTGGACTAAACGAACATATCGGAGACTTGCTCGGCATGCTTCAAGGGCTTGAAGTATTCTTTATCATCTTGCTCTTAGTCGTCATCGTACTTGCGATTACAGAAATCTTATCCAACACTGCCGTTGCCAACCTTGTTCTGCCACTTACACTCGGGATGGGACTCGCACTCGGCATCGATCCATTGCCACTTATGGCTGCCGCTGCACTTTCGGCTGGGTCTTGTTACATGCTGCCCGTTGCAACACCACCGAACACAGCCGTATTCAGTGCCGGTTATCTCGAAATTGGCGATATGGCTAAAGCCGGTGTTTGGCTTAACCTTGCATCCATCGTCATCATCACACTCGCTGTCTACTACTGGATGCCTGTTGTATTCGGATTATAAAACAGAAAAACGAGACCCGTTCGGGTCTCGTTTTTGTTGTATGAGGGGATTTTTGTGCATTTACGTTTAAATCTGGCATGGATCCCAACGTAAAAAGACTCTACGGGGGGATTCATTCCTTTCATGTAGGGATTTTCATGTTAATTATTCATTCTTACTATCGAAATCGCCACGTAAGACTCTGAAATTCTCCCTCCAAAGTAGACACCTAAAAAGTGAAAACATTGAGGGAGAATTTTTGGCAAGAAAATTGAAAGTAGAGTGGGACGGCTTAAACATGAAAACCTCATAATGCGAGCGTAAGGCGCGCCCACCTTCACCCCTGCCTCCGGAGCTTCCAATAATGAATGGCGAGCTGCGTTCGATCTCTTAGCTCCATTTTATCTAAAATGACGGAAAGTGTATTTCTCACTGTTCCAACGCTTAAGTACAAAGATTCAGCAATCTCTTGATTGGATAATCCTTGGGCAATCGCCTGGACAATCTCGTTTTCCCGCACTGTGAGTTGAGTAAACGATTCGCCAACTGCTCGTTTAGGCCCGATAATCTCTCTAAGTACATCGTTGTCTAACACCGAACTACCAGCGGCAACCGCACGGACTTGTTGAGCCATCTGATCGACGGGTGTTGATTTTAAAATATAACCAACCGCGCCAGCGTTTAGAGCAAGGCGAATGTTCTGTTCATCTTTAAACGTAGTAAGCATCATAATTCGCACATTGGACCATAACAATTTCACGTGTTCTGTGCATGTAATTCCATCCATATTCGGCATACGAATATCCATGAGAATCACATCGGGCACGTCCACCCTACAATGAGCGATCGCTTCCTCCCCATCAGCAGCAACACTCACAACCTCAATATCAGACTCTTTACTTAGCAAGAGTTGCAAGCTTTGTCGAACGAGCGGATCATCATCAACGAGCAAGAGCTTCACAGTTTATCCTCCTCTAACGGCAAGATACAAACGATCAAGTATCCATCAGTCACATTTACGGATACGCTACCTCCAAAAGAACGTGCGCGCAACTTCAAATTACGGATCCCACTTCCTTCAGCCGCTGGCTCTGTACCACGACCATCATCTTGAATACTTAACCTTACGAAACGCTCCGTCACATCGAGCTGAACATTAACACGTGTCGCATCACTATGGCGAGACACGTTGGTGAGCGCTTCTTTTAAACACGGTTCAAGCAAACTCCAAAAATGAATCGGCACTTGTTCTGTGTTGCCAGTCTTTTGGAACGAAACCGGAATACGAGGATACTCTGCCGTAATTTGTTCTAAACGATCGGCACCTATTCTTGTCACCGGGGTCATGTCGTGAACGGTGTCTCTTAGCATTACTGTGCTTCTTTCAACCCTCTGCCTCACTTCGTTTAACATGTCTTTCGCTTGTTGCCCTTCAAGTTGCTCATATGCCTGTAACGCCAGGTTGGCTCCCGTTAAGTCATGACCGACATGGTCATGTAGATCCCTGGCAATACGATTTCTCTCCGTCACTTCTGCAAGGTGTGCGGCATCACGACTCGCCTTTAACAATTCTTCTTTTACTGCCTCTAACTCATAACGAGCTTTTCGCTCCTGATCTGCTTCTTTTAACGATTCCGCACGCTGTACATCCGCTTCACCAGTCCACACTCCAAAAAGACCTGCTTGGAACAGAAACCATAATAAGAATAAAGAGTCCAATTGATAGACGACTAAAATGAACATAACAATTATCACATATCGATATTTTTTTCCGCCTCATCATTTCAAATGCGGGCAGTAAAAGACCGTATGCACTGCTATCCCAAAAAGGAATAAACACCACACATAGTAAAAGGTCAATCATGATTGTCCAATCAGGCAGTTCAATTCGCCAACGTAGGCTGATCAGAACGGCAAAGATGAGTACGAACAGAAAGCCACTTAAATCAACACCTTGCCCAATCCATAACGCAATTAAGAAAAAGATATTCATAAAGCGCCAAACATTGACCATTCGCATCACCCCTTTGCTGAATACTATAACCAGTCTAACCCCCCAGCTCAATAGCTGCGGGGTTAAGCCTAACCAATTTTTCGAACACTGCCGATGATCAAAAAGAACATCCCATAGAGCATTAAGACGCTGTAGATGAGAAGAAGATCCACTGTATTCTCCCCTAATACAATCCACTCAATGCCTTCTACAAACCAATATGTCGGGAAGATTACAGCTACTTTTTGGAAGGTGTCGGGTAACATTTCTACAGGAAAAATTACGCCTCCCAATATTGCCATTAGCGTAATGACGGACATAAACACAAGAAATGACGATTCTTTGCTTCGATAAAACGAGTTCCAAGCGAGGCTAATGCTAACCGATGTGAACGTAAACACCGTATACAACAGGAGCAAATGCCATGGATCGTGGAGCTCATGTCCATAAAGGATCCCCCATAAATGAAGATAGCGTTTTGCACGAACATAATGATGGCAAATGCAAGTAAGTTTTGCCATAAGTATTGAAAGTGAGAAACTGGTGCAGCGGCAAGCCTTTTGACGACTCCTTTTTGCCGATCGTCAAGCATAATGCCCGTAAGACGAATGCTCACAAATAACATCAACACCCCAAAGTACTGATAACCAAGTGGAAGCAATGGCCAATATTGTTGGTCGGGCAGAAAGATCGCAGCTACGGGAAACAGTGTCAAAAATAGAATGTTCGTTCGATCTCTTAACGTGCGTTTAAGCGCGAAGGTAAAAATTGTCATGGCATTCGCCTCCGACCAATCAGGAATAGTGCAATTGAGACAAGTACAATAATTCCAAAGAGAAGGCCTGAATCTACGATCGCTTCCGTCGTTAAACCACTCCGCATATTATCAATGGAAGAATAGGCAAGCGTAATCGGATTCACGTATTCATTAAACCCATGAATGAGCGAATTGTCTGGCATCGGGAAGAACATGCCGGCTAGTAAAATGAGCCCTACACCGTAAATCTCACTTATTCGTTCAGCAATTTTAAAGTTACGCACCGAGAAGGTGAACACGAGACAAAGAATACTTGATAACGCGGACATGAGTGTAATGACTAGCATTGACCATGCAAAATTCCCCCAGTTCACGTCCCAAATAAAGGTCGTGTACCCAATGAGGATGGCACCTAGAACGATTGAATAGAGGATGCCGGCTAACATAATCGTGAAGGCGTAAAGCGTTGTATTCATCGGTAACGAACGTAGTCGATATTTGTACTCTGAGAAGAGATCACCATGCACGTAGTTCATCGTTACTGCTCCGCCAAATAACTGAAAAGCGAGTACGAGCAAAACAACCGTCTCATTTCTCAACAACGTATCACTTCCAGGTGCATCTCCAAGTACGATCGAAAACACTGTGACGAGCACAATCGGTATGACGAGCAATAGTAGCATCGTAAGCCAATCACGGCTCATTCGCAGTCCAATAAATCGAATCGTAACAAGCTCTCTCATTCCCGCTCATCCTCCCCGTCTCTGAGCTGTTTCCCAGTAAGTGTGAGAAACACATCTTCAAGATTCGGCTTTTCCGTTTGGATACCGACCACTCCGGTCGTTTCTTTCACAATGGAAAGCACACGATCCAGATTGCCAGCACCAACGCTAGATATAATTTGAATCGTAGAGCCTTGCATATGAATGCGTTTTACTCCATCAAGTTTTTCAAGGCGTGGAATCGGGACATTTGTTACGTCATTTACATCAATGAGGATTTTTTCTTCATGCTGAATATTTTTAGTTAGCTCTTCCACTGAGCCTGCTGTTATAATTTGACCTTGGTCCATAATGACAACTCGACTAGCAATGGCCTGCACTTCTTCCATGTAATGTGTTGTATACAGAATTGTCGTACCTTGATCTCTCAACTTCTTCACAGCCTCCAGAATGTGATTTCTCGACTGAGGATCAATCCCTACCGTTGGCTCATCCATGACGAGAAATTTCGGGCGATGAGTTAGGGCACAAGCAATATTTAACCTTCGCATCATGCCCCCAGAGAATTTATTGGGTGACTGCTTCGCCTTTGAAGAGAGTCCGACAAACGCTAACGCCTCTTGCACCCTCTTTTTCTTATCTTCTCCTTTAAGTCCATACACCCCGGCGAAAAATTCGAGATTTTCTTTCGCTGTAAGTTCATGAAACACCGTTAGATCCTGGGTGACAAGCCCCATCTTCTCCTTATTTTTATTATGAAAAACTTTACCTCCTTCTCCAAAAAGATGAATCGTTCCTTGGTCAATAGGAATAATGCCCATCAGCCCGTGAATGAGCGTTGTTTTACCTGCACCGTTCGGACCGAGAAGCCCGACAATCTCACCTTCATGGATTTCCAGATCAATATAATCAAGTACGATTTGATTTTTGTACCGTTTTACAATTCCTTTCATCGACGCGATCGTCATCCAAATCACCATCCATTCGTTATTATCTGTATTATGATGGGATTGACATACATTGAGTAGTTACATTTGTCATTAAAAAAAGGATACTATGTTTCACATAGCGATTGCATCCATTGTCATCACAGTCGCTGTTTACTACTGGATACCCGATGTATGAGGGATTTTTGCGTATTCAATTAAAAATTTGGCACTAATCCCCTCATAGGACTCTCTACGGGGACGGCTTAAACATGAGAACCTCAAGGTGTGGCAAAGGTTCGTTCGGTTTCTGCGCACGAATCAAATTGGTATATACTGGGATTTTTCGATCTATTTATGTTTCACTAAAGATAATCATTGTTTCTTCAGGATGTAACTGCAGCTAACCCTCCGTACCATTCGCTCGGCGCAAAAAATTCTGTGACCCTTTTCTGTCACAAAGACTAATGAGACCTCGGCATGAGTCATGCCGAGGTCCTTTCAGTGTATCTTCGGCACCTAGGGTGCCGATGGTTGCTAGCTCTAGAGGTTTATATGAATAAACAATCTCGATGTTCGGTATAGAAACGAACGTCCATAGATCGCCCAGTATGAGGTGAACTGCGGCGTTCTAATGTGATCTATCTACGTTGAACGAAAAACATGCACTGAACCGTATGACCGAGATCGGTCTTTACATGCAAACGCCTTCCTATTGTCTGTTCAAGTGCATCTCACTTCGTTACCGATCGTTGTTCGTCACTGCACGGGTTGCGGGGCAACACGGAAAACGTTTGCCGAAAGGTAAAAAGACGTGACCGATGGTCACCACCTGTCGCAAGCGTGTGTTGACCTGTCACGTATGTGACAATCTAGCCCTTAAACCGGGCACTTTCGGCCCTCAACGGTCACATAGATCGCGATTTGTGACCGTTGACTCCGTTTATGTGCGCATTCACGTTTAAAATCATGATTTTTCTTTCTCAAGTGTCACAAAAATGAATATATGGGGCATTTGGGCTTCTTTCCACACACCGAAGCGGCGAGGAATGCAAAGAAAACACGGTGAAGATGTTTCGCCACCGATGTCGCCCTTCTGCTCTGGAGTGTCAAGAAAATGTTAAGTTCACTCTATATAGCTAGCACGGTACCTTACCTATTATTTTCATCAGTTGCAAGCCAGTTTATCCAGTGAAGTTTTTATTCCGCCACGTACACAAGCAAAAAAAGCTGACACCCAAAGTGCCAGCTTCCTCTCTCATTATGCTGTTTTTGATACGTTTACAGTAACGTCAGTTAACGTCGCAGCATTAACGCTATTAAGCACAATCGTTGATGGCACTGTCGTCACTGTAACAGTAGCCGAACCCGTTAATGTTGCTGGACTTGTTCCAGCTGTCGTGCTTCCAGGAACTACAGCAGCATCTTGGAGAATCTGTAGGCCAACTGCGTCACCGACAGTGAGACCTGTTGCAACTGCAGTATACGTGACCGAATACGTGCCAGGCTCGTTAAGAACGATCGCCGCATCCCCAGGCGTATGGCTAATCGCTGTTCCAATAAGTGTTGTATTTGTATCGAGTGGTACATCTCCACCTGCCGCTACCGTTGCTGTTGTCGTATTAAATACACCAAAGCTAATGTCCCCAGGTATGGTTGGTACGGTCGGTGTTGTCGGAACGGTTGGGGACGTTGGAATGATTCCTGAACCAACAACGCCCGGCCCATTAATGAGGTTGTTATTAATTTCGATTCCATTCTCACAATGTCTAAAATGACGAGAATTAAAATTGTTTTCCATCTCATTCACCTCCTGCGTGTTCTGTATATCTTACTCAGAACGATAGAAGGTGACTTTACCAATGACCTAGTACATATGCGGAAATTAATTTTCTGAATATTGTTGACTTCCGAAAATATACTAGATATACTTTCGATATTAAATCGTTCTCATGGAGGGATACGAATGTTTACTTCTGGCTTTACAATTTGGTATAACGTCACAAATGTGGAACAAACACTCAAGTTTTATACAGAAAGTCTAGGTTTTAAATTAGATTTTCATGATGCTGACAACGGTATGGCGAGTGTTCATACGAATACACCCGACTGCTTTATTGGCTTTTCAGAAGCCACCGACGTGATTCCGTCAAAAGCTTCTGCGGTTTTTGAAGTAACGAACATTGAAGAAACAGTCCTCAAGCTCAAAGAGACCGGCATTTCTTTCACGAGTGACGTGACAACAATCCCTGGGTTAGTTAAACTTGCTACGTTTAAAGATCCTGACGGTCATGACCTTGAATTGTCACAAACATTAAACGGAGCCGAATGAAACCCGAAGTCCGCATCGTCACAATTTCCAAACAACTTTCCGGTCGTTGGACGCTCCCGATTCTCCTGCACATTCGTACCGAAGGCGATCGCTTTTCACCTTTACAAAAACGATTGCAAATCTCGCCATCTCGGTTAAGTAGCAATTTGCAGTCACTTATTAATGAAGGAGTTTTGCACCATATCCGAGCCGAAGACCGCCATCACCCGTTGTTCCCAGAATACACGTTGACGGATAAAGGGCGATTTTTAAAAGAAGCCGCACACATCCTCTCAGCCTCAGAGCAACAGCTTAACGTTGGCTCACTGTCACAAAAAGCATGGAATTGGCCCATTCTTATGGCCATCCATCATCATTGCTCTCGCTTTAACGAAATTCGCGGACTGCTTCATACGGCAACACCGCGAATTCTTTCCACTCGCCTCCAAGAATTGAAAGAAATCAACATCGTCTCAAAAACCGTCGTTCTTCACCCTACACCCGCATCTAGCTACACATTAAGTCAAGAAGCTGCGCCAATACTTCGAACCGCAAACGAAGACTTGTTATCAATTATTGATTAACCTAGGTGCCCCCTTTGCCCGTCCCCCGTCAATTTGGTACGATACAAGAAAAACGACGACGGGGGACGTGGCGATGTATTCCATTTACATAGTCGAAGATGATGCGAAAATTGCTGGCATTTTGCATGACCATTTGAGCCGCTATGGGTATACGGTGTACCAGGCAACAGAGCTGGACAACATCAAGCAAGAGTTTGGGGGATTGGACCCTGACCTCGTGCTATTGGATATTAATTTGCCATATTTTGATGGATTTCATTGGTGTAGGCAAATTCGCACGCAATCAAACGTACCGGTAATTTTCATTTCCGCACGTACCGATGAAATGAACCAAGTGATGGCCATTGAAAACGGTGGGGATGATTACATTGCGAAACCCTTTTCTTTGGATGTAGTGACAGCGAAGATTAAAAGTGCTTTGCGGCGCGCCTACGGAGAATATGCGACCCATCCTCAAGATGGGCACAAGAAAGAACTTCAAGGTCTAACGATTTTCATGGAAAAGAACGAAGTGAGTTTCCATGGTCAATGGATTGAATTGTCGAAAAAAGAATTCTATCTTTTATCGCGGTTGGTTGAACAACATGATCGGATTGTAAGCAGAGATGATTGCTTGAGGCACTTTGGGATGAGGTTGATTTTGTGGACGACAACACACTGTCAGTCAATGTGAATCGTGTACGTCGTCGGTTGCAAGAGATCGGAATTCATGATGCCATTCAAACGGTACGTGGCCAAGGCTACCGGTTGAATGTGAACTGGTAACGGAGGTGTGAGATGATACGAGATTATTTATATGACCGCATCCCTTTGATCCTGCTCTTTTACGGCAACAGCTTCCTCATTATTCTCGTCGCTGTTCTCACTATCCATTTTGCTGATGCCGACAGTGTTGCAACGAATATGATTTACTTGCTCGTCCTCACGACCTTTTTCTTGCTTATTGGATTGGTCATTGATTTTATGAGAAGAAAGGCACTGCTAAAAAGAATCGCGAAGATGAAAAACCAACCGTACATTTCAGATGAAGCGAGAAAGCTTTCTGTCACGCCAGCGCCTAATAATGAAACGGCCCACCTTCTCACGTTGATACAGCGTGCCGAGGATCACTTCGAGCAGCAGATTGAGACGTATGACGCCGAACGTCGGCAGCATGACGTCTTTATAAATCAGTGGGTACACCATATGAAAACACCGATGAGCGTCATTTCATTGCTCACGCAAGAAGGAAAAAATCAGTTTAACGATGCTAGAGTGAAAGAATTATTAAATGACATCCACGATGAGAACGACCGGTTCCGGCACGGACTGGAACTGATGCTCCACCTCGCTCGCCTTGATCACTTTTCCCTCGACCTGCATGCGGAGCAAGTTGATTTGCACCTTATTGTGCGTGATGTGATCAACGAAGAGAAACGGCAATTTATTCGTAAAAAACTCTATCCTGAAGTCACGATCGCCGCTGATGAACCGATGGTGTACAGCGATTCAAAGTGGCTGCGCGTCATCTTACATCAGCTACTGCTCAACGCGCTTCGGTACTCTCATGCAAACGAAGGAAACAAAATTCACTTTCACGTATCCAGAACGGGCGAAAATACGACGCTGTTCGTTGAAGATCACGGGATTGGCATTCCCGCCCATGACACGCCACGAATCTTTGAACCTTTTTATACGGGAGACAACGGTCGAAAGAAGTCGGAGTCGACAGGTATGGGGCTCTATTTGGCACGGACGATCGCCTCCAAACTCGGGCACTCACTTACTGCCGAATCGACGGAAGGGGAAGGGACGACGATGCGTCTTGAGTTCCAAACAAGAACATTGTGACAAGTTTGTAAGATACGTTGCAAGAAGAATCGATGGGAGGCGGTGTGCTCCTCTCCTATACTACACATATGATCCCAGCTAAAGGAGAGGCTAGCATGCAGATTTTACAAGTGCAAGGACTCGGAAAGACGTATTATCCAAAAAGGAAGGGTTATCGTATCGAGCGCTCAGCCATTTTGACCTGACGGTGAACAAGAGTGAATTCGTTGGTGTGATGGGCCCTTCAGGTAGCGGAAAAACGACGCTTTTGAACTTACTTGCCACCATCGATCAACCAACCGCCGGAACGATGTTGATTAGTGGGACAGATCCAACGAATTTAAGTGATAACAAACTGGCGATTTTTCGGCGAAAGCAACTTGGATTTGTGTTCCAAGACTTTAACCTTTTGGATACACTTACCGTTCGCGAGAACATACTGTTGCCCCTCGCACTTGATCGTGTTTCCAAACGTACGATGACCGACCGGTTGGAGAATGTCGCTTCACAACTTGGCATTACCGACATTCTCGATAAACGTGTGACTGAAATTTCAGGGGGACAACAGCAACGAACGGCTTGCGCTCGTGCGGTTATTCATGAGCCAACGCTCGTACTTGCTGATGAACCGACGGGAAATCTCGACTCTAAAGCGGCAAGAAACGTAATGGATACGCTATCCACGATGAATCAAAAACAAGAGGCGACAATCTTAATGGTGACCCACGATGCAACGGCTGCGAGCTATTGTGACCGCATCGTATTTATTAAGGATGGGCATTTCTTCACAGAAATTCGCAAAGGCGAACGTCAACAAACGTTCTATCAAAAAATCTTGGATACGCTCTCCGTACTTGGAGGTGACTTCCATGACCCTTCGCCTTCTCGCTCGTAGGAACATTACTGGTAATGCCCAACGGTACGCGGCGTATTTCCTCAGTTGTGTGTTCGCCGTATCGATCTTCTTTATTTATGCACAATTCATCTTTCATCCGGATGTGATGAGTGGCGACATTCGTAGCGCTGACGCCGTTCGGACCGGGATGATAATGGCACAAGTCATTATCGTGTTGTTCTCCATCTTTTTTATCGCCTACTCGAATCGGGCGTTTTTACAAACGCGCTCAAAAGAGTTTGGCCTGTTATCACTGTTTGGTACGAGCAAATCTCAGCTTAGAAAGCTCATTTATATTGAGCAAACGATCACGTCTGTGTTAGCCATCGGGGCAGGGCTTGCTCTTGGAACGTTATTTTCGTATCTATTCCTATTGCTCATGTCTTCGATGATGAACATGGATGTACCGATTGAGTTTCAACTCGTCCCATCGGCGTACGCATTGACAGCCGTAGGCTTCCTAATACTGTTCCAGACTCTTACACTTCTATCTTTTCAGCGAATTCGGAAGTTGTCTGTTCAAGACTTGTTAAGAGATGCTCAAAAGCCGAAGGTGATGCCGAAATCGTCGATCGTTCTCTCGATTCTCGGTGTGTTGTCGCTCGTAGCAGGATACGTGATTGCGGCGACAGCGACGGCTATGACGGCTGTGTTTTTGATACCGATCATTTTGTTTTTTGTCGTTTTTGGTTCGTATTTGTTGTTCCGACAAGGAACTGTGGCGGTGTATAAACGGTTATACAAACGTCCTTCGCTATACCACGGCACAAACCTTGTGACGCGAACGAACATTTTATTTCGTCTGAAGGATTATGCGAACATGTTGTTTTTGACGTCAACGATTATCGCTGTCGTGTTAACGGCATCGGGAACGGTCTATTTAACGTATGATTTCTTTAATCGAATTGCTGTTGGTCAACTATCTACGTCCGTTGCATGGCTGGAATTCGACGATGATACTGAACCGATTCTTGAACAAGAGCGAGCAGAACAAATCATTTCTGATTACGGAACCGACGTCGTATATACGGTCGATATGGAACTGCTCACTACACAGTTTGCGGTTGGGGATACAGAAACGTCATCGGTGATCCTCAAGGAAAGTGATTACAATACGGTCGCAGAACAGCGGGGTGAGGATGCTGTTTCACTCGCGGAAGACGAAGTGTTTATCACATCACCGTTAATTGAGAATACGCCGGGGAATCCGCTAGAAACGGTCGAGGAGATTCAGCTATTCGGAGAATCTTTTGATGTGACCGATCGGGGAGCACAGGCGATTGTTGCTACTGTAGATGCCGGTTTCGTGCAAACGGTCGTATCAGACGCGGTGTATGAGCGATGGAACGAAGCAGATGAGGTTGAGCGTGCGCACGCCTACGGCTATGAATTCGAAGATTGGCAAGATCAAATTGACGTGAGCAACGCTCTTCGTGACGCCGGGAGCACGGATGTGAATCACTATTTCATCCAAGCAGCTGCCCCAGACTATCAAGCGACGCAACAAGCATTTTCCTTAACACTATTTATCGGCTTATTCGTCAGCTTGCTCTTCTTTATCGTGCAAGGCAGTATGCTGTACTTGAAACTATTTACCGAACTCGGCGAAACGAAGAAACAATTGCATTCTTTACATCGAATGGGCATTACTCGTAAAGAAGCCGGCAAGATACTTGGTTCCAAAATCCGTTTCTTGTTCTTTGTGCCCTACGCCGTCGGAACGCTGCACGCCTCGTTTGCGTTTCTCATGTTAAACAGCATCTTAGAAGGCATGGGTGGAACCGCATTGCTTTGGAACAGCTTGCTCGTCATCACACTAGGAGCCGCACTCCAATACGGCTATTACATCATAACGAAGCTGTATTATTTACGCGCAGCATTTCGAAGCGAATAAACCGGGACCATAATTCCTTTGGAATTGTGGTCTTTTTCCATTAAACCCTCTTCTATTTTTTCATTTCTTTGATATATATGTACAAGAGGTGAGGCAGATGATTTCCTGGGTCGATCGTTTCGCACGGTTAGGTTACATGTGTCAAGGAACGGTATTCATCCTTATTGGCATTCTTGCCTTCATGGCAGCCGCCGGCGTCGGCGGTGACACCGAAAACACAACGGGCGCCTTGCATTCATTAGCAAAATTTCCATTTGGTCAATTTCTACTCTTTGCCATCGGTACTGGCCTCATTGGGTTCATCATGCTCATGTGTTTAAAAACGTTTAAAGATATCGACCGTAACGGAACCGCTGTAGGTGGGTTAGTACAGCGTGGGAGTCACCTATTAAGCGCAGGCATTTACACATTTGTCGCTGTGCAAGCTTTCCGCATCACGATGAGCCAAAACACAAATAGCGAATATAGCGAGTCCACCGTGTCATCATACTTGCTCGCTCAGCCGTTTGGCGCTATCGTCGTCGTGATTATTGGCCTCATCATTATTGCCACGGGCCTATTTCAAGTCTATTCCGGGCTCAAAGAACGTCATATGGACGGCTTTAAAGTATACGAAATGACCCCAAAAGAACAACATTTCGCAGCCATCACTGGTAAAATCGGCTTCAGTGCTCGCGGCATCATTTTCGTCATTATCGGCTACTTCTTCACCATCACCGCCATCCGTTCTAACCCCGATGAAGCCCAAGGTTTCGATGACGCCCTCGCCACCTTACAAGACCAGCCGTTCGGCGGTTTCTGGCTCGGCATCGTCGCCGTCGGTGTCATCGCCTTCGGCATTTATGCGTTCGTCCGTGCGCATTATGAGCATATTCGGCTGTAGCGGCGGGGTAGGGGGAGCCGCAGAGAGCTGGGGGGAGCTCATTTATGTGACCATCCGTGCCACT
>NZ_BAXB01000033.1 GCF_000698145.1 Geomicrobium sp. JCM 19039 | reverse complement strand
TTTGGGTTGGAGGGATAGCGCGGTGCTGGTTGCTATTTTGCGCGCTAGTTCCCCCCATCTGCGCGCAAGTTTGCGCTTTTCACTGATTTTAGCGCCGATCTCGCCAAACTTGCGCGCAGTTTGTTCCAACTTGCGCGCAGATTCCAAGCTGAAGTGCCAACGACATGTCGGCCCCAGCGGGGCCGAAACCAAATCGGACTCGATTCGGCGCGGCTCGCGCCGATATCATGCTAGGTTTTTGGCTTGGCAATGAAAGGGATGGTTCTCTGAACCCGTTGCCGCAGGGGATGACGGCACATGCGGGCAAGACGAACGACCGTTCTACGCGCTAGTTTCCCCCATCTGCGCGCAAGTTTGCCTTTTGACCGATTTTAGCGCCAATTTCACCAAACTTGCGCGCAGATTCCAGGCTGAAGTGCCAACGACTTGTCGGCCCCAGCGGGGCCGACACCAAACCGGACTCGTTCGGCGCGGCTCGCGCCGGTATCATATGGATACTTCAGGGCGAGGATGTACATGTGACTTTGTAATCTGTTACCGAGTTCAGTTATTCTGTTCCCTAGTTTAGGAAAATGCACCGCTTTTCTTGCGATTTCCCCCAACTTGAGAACAGTTCAGTGGCAACTCGATCACAGTTTCCACTTTACCTAGCTTACCACTGGTTCTTGAAGAAATTATTTAGCTCAACTTATATAGCCTAAAAAGCAAGCAAGTTCGAGAAAACTCAACCATAGCGGATTACTACCTCATTCAGCGTCCTCATCCCCTGTGTTAACGACCAAATGAAATATTGTTTATTTTATTAATATAAGAACGGGACACTATTTTTTCAGCTCGCTCGTCCTGCCTTCAGTGCCTAGAAAACACGGTGATCGTATTTTGATCACCGATGTTGCTCTTGTACTCTGGAGTGCCTAGAAAACACGGTGATCGTATTTTGACCACCGATGTTGCTCTTGTATTGCACTTAAAGCACCCACAGTACAAATCTGGAAAATCTAATGTTCACCAGATGTAAATTACACAATTGCACATCATCCAAAATGCTAAGTCTCGCGAGCGCCGAACGTTTTAAACTAAAAGCAAACAATGGTACATTTCGATCAAGAAAAAGCCGGTTACCTGTATAGGGCAACCGGCTTTCAGTGTTTTTGCTCTTAGAAATTTCTTTATTCTTCAGCTTCGATGACGAAATCAGCCGTATCGTAAAATTGTTCTTTTTGCTCATTAAATGTTGTTGTGTAATCGTTGAATTGCTCTTTATACTCGTTCACGGATTGATACTGCTCATTGACGAGGTTAATTTGACCTTCAAGTTCTTCGAAAGACAACTCTTCATCTAGAAACATTTCATACAAGTCGAGGTCCATTTGCACGGCCTCTGTATAGCCTTCATATAATTCGGTATGCACTTGATAGCGCTGCTCCATCGCATCAAAAACGGCTTCTGCATCTTCTCGTAGTGAACCTTCCAAGTCATCGAGTAACGATTCTTCTTCCATAAAAGTCTCGTAGGCAGTGACGATGCTTTCTCGCTCTGTTTCCATACGACTGATTCTTTCGTTTGCAAGCTCTGAAGCTTGTGCAACAAGCCCTTCAATTTCATCCATGTCTTGAAGGCCAAGATTGACCATCTCTTCAAAAAGTTCGTATTCCTGTTCTTCAGCTTCAATTAACGGTGTTTGTTGCTCTTCAAATTCGTTCTCAAGTTCAATGGCATCTTCAATATTGATCATAAGTTCTTCTTCAGCCGATTCCATGCACCCAGCTAAAAGTAAAGTACCCAAAACAAATGGTCCTACATAAAGCAATCGTCTCATCAAAGAACGTCCCCCACCTCATTACGTACTTATCTTCAATAATCATATAGGATGATGTTAACCTTGCAAAGAAAAATATGGAAATATTAAGAGACATATGTCCTTCTAAAAAAATAGGCATTTATCCAGTCAAAAGCGATTCAGTTGCATACATTGTAGAGTAGTATCGCTTCAGGCGAAAACAAAAGGAGGGTTCACTCCATGTCTTATGGTTATGGCGGTTATGGTTATGGCGGCAACCCATGTTATGGAAACTACGGCGGCGGAGGCGGTTTTGGCGCTGGTCGCGGATTCGCGTTAATTGTCGTACTGTTTATCTTGTTGATCATCGTTGGCGCTTGCTACGGTGACAAGAAATAAAGAAGCGTTTCCTCAAAGAGACAGTCACTAGGTGGCTGTCTTTATTTTTCCTTTTTGTCTATGGTGGTTGTCTTCTGATATACTTAGCCCGTATGTAAAAACGTATGCAAGTCCGTGATCATTGATACGGCTTTGTTTTATATCGAGGGGGATAAATTGATGATACTGATGGACAATATCGTCCGTGAGGGCAGCCCGGTACTCCGGGAAGTGGCTAAAGAAGTTGATATGCCCGCAAGCGAGGAAGATTTGGCATTACTACAAGACATGCTTGACTATCTAAAAAACAGTCAAGACCCTGAAATCGCTGAAAAATACGATCTACGTCCTGGCAGTGGCCTTGCCGCACCTCAAGTCGGTGTTTCAAAACGAATGTTTGCCATTCATACGACCGATGAGAAAGATCAATTATATAGCTATGGTTTTATTAACCCTAAAATTGTGAGCCATTCTATTGAAGAAACGAGTTTGGAAAATGGGGAAGGTTGTTTATCTGTTGATCGCGAAGTTGAAGGGGAAGTTCCGCGTTACGCCCGTGTGAAACTACAAGCTGACACGCTCGAAGGCGAACGAGTAACTCTTCGATTAAGAGGGTACTTGGCCATTGTTGTTCAACACGAAATGGACCATCTAAACGGAATTATGTTTTATGACCGAATTGAAGGCTACGCAGGCCCTCATAAAAAGGAAGTACCTAGAACCGCACTATAACAAAGAACGGGCCTCGGAGGCCCGTTCTTTGTATAAATGATGAGTTAGATTAGGCCTAATTCTTTTAAACCGGCATGAATCCCTTCTTCATCAACGCTTTTTGTTATGAAATCCGCTGCTTGTTTCGTCTGCTCGGTTCCATTGCCCATCGCAACACCAACGCCTGCCGCTTGTAACATCTCAATGTCGTTTAAACCGTCTCCAAACGCAATTGTATCCTCCATTGGAATGTTTAACAGATCCGCTGCTTTTTGTATGCCGACCGCTTTTGAACCACCTGCAGGAACGATATCAACGGATAAATCATGCCACCTGACGAAATCAAATTCCGAAAATGCATGTTCATAATCGCTTGGATTCTCACCTTTTGTTGAGAACAATAGTGCTTGATACACTTCGCCATCCATAGGATTTTTGTGAATTGGAGGATACGGCAACAATAAGCTTTCCATACACTCTTTAATACGAGGGTGTGATAATTGATCGGTGCGCATCCCTGTGTGATCCATAAACACCATCGCATGGTCATTACGATGTGCCATCTCGAAAATGTTCTCTAACGCAGAAGAATGAAGCGACTTCGCTAACACAACGTCCCCATCAATGACAACGTATGAGCCATTAAACAATGTGGGAAATGATTCCGAGCTTTTCCATTAATGACGTATACATAAACGGGGACCGTCCCGTTGCAATTAACACATGATGCCCCTTTTCCTGAAGCGCTCTCACTGCGCTAACTGTTACATCCGACATCTGTTTATCTTCATTATAAATCGTGCCATCAATGTCGAGAAAAATCGCTTTTGTTTTCATATCATCACTCCACTCTAAAATCAACCAAGCTTCTTTCATTATGAAGGAAAGTGCGCTTACTGAAAAGAAAAAACGCCTAGCTTTGTTTCCAACAATTAACGATCCATCACTTGTATGTGAACGAGCCAATCATCGCAAATTATAAGGTAACACGCATCAAAACGGGAGAAATTGCCAATGCGGTTTGCTAAACGGATGAAAATACGCTAAAATAAGGTAACTGTCTGCTGAGCTTGTTGTGATGTGGAAGTGCCCTCCCCTCTTTGAAAAACATCGGCCGAGCATTGTTAATCACTGAGGGACCACGACTACTGTATAAGCTCGATAAGTGAACGGATTTCTTTTTTTGTATGGTGTATGGATGAATATGGTCGCTCTTTTGAAGCGTTGCCATTGGGCAACGTTTTTATCTGAGTATCCACATATACCTTACGCAATAAATTAATAAACAAGGAGAGATTTGACAAAGTGATCTACAAAGTAATGTACCAGTCGAACGCCAAAGAGGTTCCTGTACGTGAAAAAACAGGAGCTCTCTATGTAGAAGCAAATGATGAGCGTGACGTTCGACGTAAACTAGCAAAAGACGAATTAAACATTGAATTTATTCAACCATTATCAGGCGCCCATCTTGAATATGAGCAGAGTAAGCCTGACTATAAGTTGGAGAAACGCTAATGAAACAATTGCAACAAGACCAAGTTGCTGTTTTCGCTCTTGGAGGGCTTGGCGAAATCGGCAAGAACACATATGCAGTTGAATATAAAGATGAGATTGTTATTATTGATGCAGGAATAATGTTCCCAGAAGATGAGTTGCTCGGCATCGACTACGTTATTCCTGATTATACGTACCTCTCTCGTAACGAAGACAAAATTGTCGGGCTCTTCATCACCCACGGCCATGAAGACCATATCGGAGGAATTCCGTATTTATTACGTGAAATTAACGTTCCAGTATATGGCGGAAAGTTAGCCAATGGGCTTTTACGTGGGAAATTAGAAGAGCACGGCTTGCTTCGAAGAACGAAAATGATTGAGCTAAACGAAGATGATGAAATTTCTTTCAAACACTTGAAAATATCCTTTTTTAGAACGACGCACAGTATTCCTGACGCGCTAGGAATTGTTGTAAATACGCCCGAAGGCAATATTGTTCATACCGGCGATTTTAAATTCGATTTTACACCTGTTGGTGAACCTGCGAACTTAACAAAAATGGCTGAGCTTGGTGCAGAAGGTGTGCTTTGTTTACTGTCTGATAGCACAAATTCAGAAGTCCCCGGTTTTACGATGTCAGAAAGAAAAGTCGGCGACAGCATCGAGAACATCTTTAGACAAGTTGATGGCCGTGTCATTTTTGCGACGTTTGCCTCTAACATTCACCGATTGCAACAAGTCGTACAATCAGCGGTGAAACACGGGCGTAAGATCGCTGTATTTGGACGTAGCATGGAGTCCGCCCTTACGATTGGACAAGAACTCGGCTACATTCAAGCACCTAAAGATACGTTTGTCGAGACGAATCAATTAAGTCGAATTCCCGACAACGAAATTACGATTCTTTGCACCGGTTCTCAAGGAGAGCCCATGGCAGCATTGTCACGAATTGCTCACGGAACACACCGTCAGATTCAAATCATTCCTGGCGATACCGTTGTCTTCTCGAGCTCGCCAATTCCTGGTAATACGCTAAGTGTGAACAAGATTATTAATCAACTGTTCCGTGCAGGTGCGAATGTCATTCACGGGTCATTAAATGATATTCATACATCAGGTCACGGTAGCCAAGAAGAGCAGAAGCTCATGCTTCGATTAATGAAGCCGAAATACTTCTTCCCGATCCACGGGGAATACCGCATGCTCGTCAGCCACAAAAAACTTGCGATTGATTGCGGCATTGCCGAAGAGAATATCTTTATTATGGATATTGGTGAAGTTCTAGCACTGAAGCAAAATGAAGCGAAAAAGATCGGTAAAGTTCCTTCAGGTTCTGTTTATGTCGACGGTAATGGCATTGGTGACATCGGCAACATCGTCTTACGTGACCGTAGAATCTTGTCAGAAGAAGGTCTCGTCGTCGTCGTCGTATCACTCGACATGACGAACTTTAAAGTATCTGCAGGCCCTGACATTATTTCTCGTGGGTTTGTTTATATGCGTGAGTCATCTCACCTCATTCACGACGCTCAAAAGATGTTAGACAAGCACCTTCGTGAACTTATGGACCAAAAAACAACACAGTGGTCAGAGATCAAGAACGAGATTATCGAGCTTCTCTCTCCATTCCTTTACGAGAAAACAAAACGCAAACCGATGATTTTACCAATCATCATGGAAGTATAACGACGTTCAGCGATTTCCAATTGGAAATCGCTGTTTTTTATCGTAACAACCGTTTAATTCTTTGTTCTAATGTGCCGAGGTGATCTTGACCTTGTTGAAAGTACCTCATCTGTCCTGATGCATCAAACAAATAAAATGCAGGAATGAAATTATAGCCAAATGCATCTGATAGCAGCGCTTCTTCATCAATAGCAAGAGGTGCATCCAGACCGGCCCTTTTTGCTTGTTTCGTCACTTCCGCATCATCTTCTGGCTCTAAATTAACAGAAACGGCATGTATGTGAGATTCGTACTTCTTCATTAACGCGGACACATCCGGCAATGTCGTTAAACATGAATCACAACTTAACGTCCAAAAGTGGACGAGGTAAGGTTGGTCATGAGTCGCTCTAGGCGGTAGCTGATTCAGCCACTTTACATTGGCTGTTAGATCTGGCATAGATGAACCAATTTTTAAACCCATCTTAAGCTCCCCCTTCTCGGTGTTTCGATTATCTTACTCAACAGGGTAAGCTTTTGTTCCGAGAAGTTAGACCATCCCTAGCATCGTATGTGACATGTTCACACTATGCTGGTGAATGCGAAGCATTAAGTTCATTAGATCCGAGAAAACAACACTTACCGTGCTGCTTGAACCTGAACCGTAATAGAAATGTTCATACCGCATTTCTCTTTCCATGCGCTGGATTTTTGGATTGTTATAAATCACTTGTAATGCCTCTTCTTCTCGATTGTTTGAAAAGGCTTTTGACGCATGGGAAAATCCTTGTTCGACTTCTTCAAACAACTGCTGAATTTTTTCACGCTCCCAATCATTCAACATCTTATGTTTGTTCTCCAGCTTATTCATTGCCCGTGCCATCTCTTTCATCACGTTTGTCAAACGTTCTAAATCATTGTTTACATATAATAATTTGAGTGCTTCCTCAGATTCTTTATCATTTAAGTTGTTTTCCATAATTCTTTGCAAATGATGATAGGTAGCTTTATAGACAACATCAATGACTCGCTCTTGTTGAACGACTTGTTGCCGAGCTTTATCATCTTCAATCATGCTAAGTAAATGGGGAAACATATGCTCACTCACCCGTTTGGTCACAACTTCAAGCTCTTTTCTCGCCTGCAACAAGCCGACTGCCGGTATTGCACTTGCGTCCCGATCAAGGTGCTTTACGTATTTAGAAGGCAATTCTTTTTTCGGCATGAGCTTGGTCATCCACACCGCAAATCGGTCGCAAAACGGCAGTAGTATAAACAAGTTCACGAGATTAAATAACGTATGAGAATTCGCAATTTGCCGTTCAATCTCCCCGCCAAAAAGTGGTAAAATCGCGACAAAGATACTCGTTAACGGTAAGAAGATGAGCACACCGATTCCTTTAAAAATTGCATGGGCTACTGCCGCACGTTGAGCATCTTTCGAAGCCGTTACGCTTGAGATGAGGGCAGTAAATACCGTACCAAAATTCGCACCATAAACGATTGCAACACCCGCTTCCAGACTAATTGAACCGTTGGCAGCAAGGGCCATCGCAAGGGCAATGGTGGCTGCGCTGTTTTGAACAATTGCGGTAAATAAAGCAGCGACAACGATGGCTAGCAAGGGTTGCTCAGAAATGGCAGCTAAGTATTCCATAAATACCGGGTCCGTTTGCAACGGCTCCATCGCCGCAGTCATAATTCCCATTCCAAAAAACACAAAACCAAAACCGAGAACGATCGACCCGTATGCACGCATCTTCACATTCATAAGAAATAACAAAACCCCAAGCGTCACAAACGCAAGGGCGTAATCGGTAATGCTAAATGCAATGAGCTGGACGGTAATGGTTGTTCCAACGGCTGAGCCTAACATGATGCCAAGTGCTCTTCGTAAGCTAATCAGGCCGGCATTGACAAAGCGACCGTCATCACGGTCGCTGCTGTTGAAGACTGCATAACAGCCGCTAAAACAATGCCTGCAATCGCACCATAAAATTGATTCTTCGTAACTTTTTGAAGAAAGACTTTCAGGTGGTTAGACGCGGACTGTTTTAACCCGTCACTCGCAATCCACATGCCATACAAAAAGATCGCAAGTCCCCCAAGCAGTTGGAGACTAATCTGAATCCAATCCATACACGACACCTTCTTCTTGACTTTCCTTTAACTTGCGAACAATGTTAACAACATGGTCCGCAATTCGCTCTTGGTATCTCGCAACAAGAAAAAAAGGCGCTAGCGAATCAATTCGTAAAGGGTCTTGTTTCATCTCTGTAGATAACTGTTTTTGCGTCGTATAAAATAACGCATCGACGCGTTCATCTTGCTGTTCAAGCGCGTCGTAGTCTTGATAGTCTTTTTCTTTCATCATTGAAAGCGCATGTGACATCATCTCTAAACTAATGTGATTCATTTCACGAACAGCTTGTTCAACTTTTTCACTATTGTATTGCGTTTTAGGGTCGGTCGGTCGTTCCTTAGCGATTTCGGCAATGTTCACAATTTGATCACCCATTCGCTCTAGTTCCCTAGCCACCCTCATCATTGATGTAAGAATACGCAGCTCATGAGGTAGAGGGGGCTGAAGCATAATCAAGTTTAGTACATCGGTGTGTACTTTTTGATCAAAGCGATCAATCGTTTCATCTTCAGAGATGAGCTGGATGGCGTGCTTTTCGTCTTTGGAAAATAGTGCAGTAGGAACACGCTCCATTTGCATTTTCGTCGCCAATCCCATTTTGTATAATTGTTTTTCGATCTTTCTCATTTCTTGATGAAAATATTTCATTTTGTACATGTGAGCCCACCTCTCTTATTAGAGCGTATGAAAAAGGCTCTAAAATCATGATTCGCACATGATCCTGTCTGAGATGATCCCATCTACTCCGAGCTGCTTCATCGCTGACAAATCATTCTGCTCATTTACGGTGTACGGAAAAACCTTGAGGTTGTTGGATTTGAAGTCTAGAACATCCTCCGCTTGAATGGTCCGAAAGTGTGGGTGTACCGAATAGATCGAATGCGGCTGAAAGGAACGTAAATAATTTTCTATTTTCACAATTCTGGAATTGAGCAAAAGTCCGATGTGAACATTTGCAGCCCTTTCTTTCACGCGAACAAGAGAATGATGATCAAAGGAAGAAACAATCGTAGTTCCATACGTTCGTAGGTTTGAATCGCTTGCACGACAAGGTCTTCAATCCCTTCATAAAAGGAAGGGATGTTTTTAATCTCAACGTTGATGAGTGTTTCTTTCGGCATGCATTCAAACACTTCTGACAATGTTGGGATCTTCTCACCTCTGTAGGCTTCGCTATACCAACTTCCAGCATCGTGCGTCTTTAATTGGTCGAGCGTCATATCCGCGACTTTCCCTTCACCATTCGTTGTACGGTTAATCGATTCATCATGAATGACGATTAATTCCCCATCCAATGATCGGTGCACATCTAATTCAATGCCATCTGCTCCTTTTTGAATGGCTTGTTGAAATGCAGCTAATGTATTTTCTGGGGCTTTTGCTGAATAACCGCGATGAGCTATATACAAAATGAATCTTCCTTTCAAGAATTGCTATGACGTTAATTTTAGTGAACCTCTATAAAGTTGTCAATGTGGGCGATATGCGGGACACGCCAATCATTGGACGTGTCCCGATCGTTCGCTTATTTGTTCATCGCTTGTTGTAGATAACCAATCACATGCTCAACTGCTACTGGAATCGCTTCTTCTTTTGGATTTAGCGTAGGCTCATGTAATCCAGCTTCTCCATCAACACCGAGCCAAAACATAAAACCTGGCACGTCGTCTAAGAAAAAGCCGAAATCTTCCCCGGTCATGGCGCGCTCAGATTCAACAAATTGAACGTTTGGTTGCTTCTTCGTCCAATTTATGAAATCATTCGTTTTCGTTGCATCGTTCCACACTTGTTTGTATGCAGAACCCCACTCAATCACAACTTCACAATTAAAACTTTCAGCAATGCCTCTGCACATGCTTGTGACATGTTTTTGCACACGATCCATCGAGTCTTTTGAAAGCGTGCGAATCGTCCCTTCTGTGCTGGCGCGAGAGGCGACAATGTTCTCCTTCGTACCGCTTTCGAGCTTCCCAATCGAGATAACCGCACTATCAATCGGGTCAATTCTACGGGAGATGACCGACTGCAACTGCGTAATTAAGTAACTAGATGCCACAACCATATCATTCGCTTCATGAGGGTAAGCGGCATGTCCACTTTTACCGCGCAAATGGAGATTAAACTCTGCCGTATTCGCAAACAATAACCCTTCTTTCGTGGCCACTGTCCCGACCGCTAGATGAGGGTGGACGTGAAGTGCCATCATCCAATCCGGGCGCAAAGCTTCGTATTCTTTACTCTGAATCATCGGTTCTGCCCCGCCTGGCCCTTCTTCTGCCGGCTGAAAAATAAACAGGAGATTGTCTTTGGGTTGCCGTTCACTAAAGTATGATAGGAGCGAAAGCGCGATCGTCATATGCAAGTCATGTCCACAAGCGTGCATGAACCCTTCATGTACAGATGAATAGGGCAAGCCCGTTTGTTCTGTCATCGGTAGACCATCAATATCGGTCCGGTATCCAATCGTTTGTTCAGGTGCATACCCATCGATGTTCACAAAATATCCTGTTTGCCATTCGGTAATGCGCATATGTTTCTGGTCTAAGTTATCAAGATAATGACGGATCGTTTTGCTCGTTTCCCACTCCTTAAACCCTTCTTCAGGAATCTGATGAAGTTCTTGGCGAATGTGATACATCTGTTCCTTCGTATACATGGCAATGCTCCCCCTATAAAGAAACTCCCGCTCATGTTGATCGGGAGTCTTAACTCATGTTTAGTCTTCTTTAAGCTTACGAAGCTCTGCTTTAATTTCTGTTTTCCCACGCGTACCTTCATCGATGTCTTTGATGACACGTGCAGGTGTTCCAGCAACAACAACATTCTCTGGAACATCTTCAGTAACAATTGCGCCTGCTGCAACAACAGCGCCTTTTCCAACACGAACACCTTCCAAAATCACAGCGTTCGCACCAACAACAACCTCATCTTCCACGATCACTGGCTGTGCAGATGGTGGTTCAACAACACCTGCGAGTACAGCTCCAGCTCCGATGTGGCAGTTTTTGCCGACCGTTGCACGACCGCCCATAACGACATTCATATCAATCATCGTACCTTCACCTACAACGGCTCCGATGTTAATGCTTGCCCCCATCATAATGACGGAATTGTCACCGATAATGACTTGGTCGCGGATAATCGCACCTGGCTCAATGCGTGCTTTAATATTCTTCATATCAAGCAAAGGAATTGCCGAATTCCGTCGATCATTCTCAACCACATAGTCCTGAATTTTTGCTTCATTTCCTAAAAGAGCTTCTTGGACTGCTTTCCACTCTCCAAAAACAACTGCACCTGACTCATTAGGGAAGACTTTTGCATCTTCACCAAAATTCATATCACGAACATCTCCGTTAATGTACACTTTTACCGGAGTAGATTTCTCGCTCTCAGAAATAAACTTTACAATTTCATGTCCATCCATCATTTTCATGGTTCATCCTCCAAACGATCATTCGTATCATTTTTTCCTATTCTAGATTATCATAACACTGCATTGAACAAAAGCATTACGACTGCTTGTCCTCTAAATTGTCATCAGTACCTTCTGTGAGTAAGTGCAACTCATCGTTAATGTACAAGTCTTGAGATGGCATTGCAAAGTCGACATTTTCTTCACGAAGGATTTCCAAAATCCGCAAGTTCAGCTGCTCTTTAACTTTCAGCCATTCTTCCCAGTTTGTCGTATTCGTGAACAAGTAGAACATCAGTTCAATGCCAGACTCTTGCAACTCGTGTAAACGGACGAAGATCGTTTCTTGATTGATCGCTTCATTTCCTTTCAATTCACTTTCAATCCGCTCTCTAGCCACTTTTAACGAATCCATTGGTGTATCATATCGAAATTGGATTTCAAAAGCGATTTGCCTCTTCGTCATCTCAGACCAATTCGTGATCGGTTCGTGAGCGAGTGTTGAGTTTGGCACTGTAACGAGCCCTTCAGAAAATGTTCTGACCTTTGTACTCCGAAAAGAGATGTCTTCTACAATTCCTTCAACAGTTGCGTCTCAATCCAATCGTCTTTTCTAAATGGCTTCTCTGTAACGATAATGATCCCGCCAAACAAATTGCCAATCGTGTCTTGAGCTGCAAGGGCAAAAGCAAGACCACCAAGCCCTAGACCGGCAACAAAACCGTTAATATCAAAACCAAACGTATCAAGAATGACCACGACAGTTAGCGCGACGATCAATACGCGCAACAACTTAGAAAGGAAAGGTACGAGCATACTGTCCTCCCCGGAATCGAGGCGCATGCTTAACTTTTTAAACAGATTTGATGATGTTCCAGATACGTTAAAGAACCCCCATCCGAACATTAAGATCACACTGGAACGAAAGAACGTGTTCACAACTTCCATTCGCCTTTCAACAGCTGCTGTCGGATCATCCGGCACTAGGTATTGAATGGCAAGATACAAACCTAAAATCACAAAGAAAAAGCGAACCGGTCGTTGAAAAGACAACAAGATATTCGGAAGTAGCTCACTTTTGCTTTTTCGTGATAGTCGTAAAATAAAGGCAAACACATACCGGGTGAACACTTTTCTAAGAAATAAAAAGAACATAATGATTATAAATGCGACGACATATTGAAGCCATGGATACATGGCTAGCCAGTCGTGGTACATATCTAACAACGAAATCCCTCCGGTCTTTAAAACGAAAAATAGAGAGTCAAAAGACCCTCTCACTTATTTGTCCTATATGTTAAATGAATGCTTTTAACTTGGTACTTTGCATCATCATTACATGATCAAGAATCGCATGCACCCGCTCTTCGTCTAATCGATCGGTTCGTGACCCTTCACGAATGGAAAGTGCGTGAGAAACAACATCAGAGTCAGACCATCGCGACACCGCCCATAGCGCGCCCTTCGTTTTTGACGTCATCCGGCCATTTTCTTTGAAGCACCATGTGCGACAAGCATTCAAAACGGCTTCGTGACCATACGGATCATAAAATGGGTGAAAAACATGTGCCTTATGCCAACGAAGCGACCCTTTCATAGCCTCATTCAACCATGGTTTTGGCACAACCCCAAATACTTCTTCTATCGGTTTTCCGATGAGTGTCTTTCCAGATTGATAACAGATGGTAAAGTCCATCAATAACCCTTCGTCCATCCCTTCTTCTTTCACCTTTACACCGATATTTTGTTGAAATGTAAGCACGTATTCGTAAGATGGTAGTGAGTGCGGTTTAATAACCTCATCTTCTAATACGAACACAAGCTCCAAACCTGATCCTGGAGGATCCAACCTCTCTTCAGCTAATTGGTCGACCAATTTCAGTTTCACAGAATCTTTAAGTGGACGGTCCACTATGCACATCACATCCACATCGCTATTCGTCGGAATCCAATCGTCCATAACGAGCGATCCACTCAAATACACCCCTGTGAGTTGTTTTTTCAACAATGATTGCAACGTTGTGGCAAGGCGGTCCAAATAATCGTCAATCTGGTCGTCCATATACAGCATCTTCCCCCATCCATGTTGTAATGATGTAATGATACTTATCAATATCGTAATCGATTGTCGTTCCACTTGCAATGGGAAGGATGTCATTTGTCATACAACAGATAAAAAGAACGGAGTCAATGACCCCGTTTCAAAAGTTCCGTTCAATGTGTTGGAGGGAATTACATGCCATGATTACAGACCTGGGAGGTATGACAGAGCTAATCTTTACAAGCAAGACGTCCGGCGGATGACGTTTTTGCTTGCCTTATCATTCTATGATTATCTTTGAAAAACTAGTAATGGTCTTACCTATATCTAGCGAAATTCCATATACAACCACTCTAATCACATTTAACAATAATAGACCCTTTTAATCGACTTTTCGTTTTCCGTTTTTTCTCTGGTTTTGCCTTTGGTTTTGGCTCTGGATTGCCGTTGTAACACGAAGGATACCACGGCGGGGCAGGCTTTTGATAGCCACTATGATAGCAAGAACTTTCCTTATTCGAATGCTTCTTTCTACAAGAACATCCTGTCCAGTAGTGTCTTGATTGGTTCATATTTTCACTTCCTTTCTTTCTATCCTGTAAAGGGGAAGCAGTTATAAAACTGCTTCCCTCACGTACTTATTAGTCGTCGCACTCAATTTCAAACTTAATGCGGCAACGCTCTCCACGATCTTTGTCACATTTTTCTTTCTTCTTGTAGCAATGATCATAATCGTAGTCGTAATCATAATCATACTTGTCTTTACACCCACAGCCGCGATCTCTGTCACGTACTTCTCTACACTCACACTCAAAGCGCTTGCCCCGTCGGTTGCCGCCACCTCGGTTACCGCCACAGCCAAACAAATAGTCCCAATGATTATATGACATTTCAAACTCTCCTTTTTTCCTCATAAATTGTCTTACATTAAATCCTATGTCAGCTCTCACATTCGTTGTAATGACATAACCTAGCTATCGATAAAAAAGAGGGAAACGTCTATGAAATTGGGTAGTTTCACTGGATCGCAAAACATAAATCCACTGTGCATAAATCCTCTTGATGTGGATTACATTGTATTAATGAAGGAATGCAGGTGCTGCGAATGACAGAATTGTTACGTGTTCTCTTCGAACATCAGCCGGACTGGGTATACGGAGTGACTGGTTTTCTCATCATTGCTGGTGTACTCGTTCTTTTTGTGTTAATCGGACGCGCCGCGATGAAATATACAGAGAAGATCGATAAAGAATTAGGCTTCCAAAAAATTCAACAAGAATTGTTTACATCCAAATCTGAAGCTTCCTTACAAAAAGACATCTCGCTGCAAACAACACATGCAATGCAAAACGCAGAGCGATTTCTTGCGTCGCTGTCTCAATTAAAGGAACAAGAGTTACCGGTCACTGAACGATTAGAAGCGTATGAAAGCTTAATGATTCAACTCGTGAACACACTAAGTACCGATATTAAGTTCAAACCAGGAGAGGAACATTACTGCGCCATCTGGATCGAAGAAGAAGAAATTGATCGGCTCGTCCTATTTGCAGGTAACACCCGTTTTGATGAAGGAGATCAGAACGACCAACTTCCCATTCATGAAACAATTGCAGGGCGTTGTTTTCGCAAAAAAAGAAGAGAACACGTCCAGAACATTTACGCCGATGTTGATTATTATCCAACCGAGATGCTTAGAGTCGATTCCAAAGCGCTTCTTTGCTTCCCTTTATCCGAATGGGGAGTGTTAACCATTGATGCCCAGACGTCGTTTCAAAAAGAAGTAATTCCAATTGCCGCACTATACAGCAGATTTATTGAGCTGGCATTCATAGAATATAGTCAGACGCTTGATAATCAATTTGTCGATCAACAATTAAATGAGACAGAATACGATAGAAACAAGGGAGGTTGATGCAATTTGTCAGGAAAAGAACTGCTAAAAAAAGCCGCTGCGCGATCGGCAAAAAAGCGTGGCATTCTATCTGAATCCCATTATCACAAATGGCTGAGAACGCAAAGACAGGCCGCAGCCAGAGCATCCACTTCCGATTATTCGGAGGCAAAAAGACAACTGTTAAAGCGACTGTAAATTGTCATTTCCGATATCACACGTTCGTCCAAGTTGGGCGGGCGTGCTTTTTTAATCGTCCTCGACCTTAAAATCCAACGTATGCAATCTGATAACTTCCGCTTACTCATAAAAAAACCGCCAGACTCCAACGTGTGGAATCTGGCGGTCATCTTACCAAACTGCTCAGTTTTTTTATTTTTCATTGTCGTTCTTGTTGCGCTTGACAATCGACTCGAGAAGGTCGAGCAGTTCATCTTTGCTTAAATCATTCGTCTCACGGTCTGCGGACGTGTTATTCTCTTGTTTCTCTTCTTCTTGGTACTCTTCGTTCTGTTCTTCTCTCATTTCTTCGTGTCGGTCTTCAGCGTCTCTAGGCTCCGGATCAGCCGGCGCTTCTTCATCATCGACTTCTTCAATGTCCTCTGCTTGTGTCGACTTGTACGCTGACGGACGCCCTGCTTCGTGTGCGGGTAAATACATGCGTCGCTCTTCACCTGATTCATCGTAGTCGTTCACGACTACATACGGCGTCCGGCGTGAGCGTGTTTCTTTATCAAACAAGCTGTACATGACCGGAATAAACACGAGTGTAAGCACTGTACTACTAATGAGACCACCAATTACAGCAATCGCCATTGGCTGCTGCATTTCTGCACCTTCACCCATACCAATCGCAATCGGCACCATACCTAGAATTGCAGTGACAGATGTCATCACAATCGGTCGTGTTCTTAACTTCACAGATTCAACGAGCGCATCGTAGGTAGACAACCCTTTTCGCTTCTGTTGATTCACGAAGTCAAGCATGACAATTCCGTTGTTTACAGCAATACCTACGAGAATGATTACCCCGATAAAGGTCGTAATTCCGATAGCGGTTTGCGTTGCTGTAAGGGCAATTGCAACGCCGATAATAACGAGAGGAACCGTTAGCATCATAATAAATGGCAGCTAAATGACTCAAATTGTGCAGCATAATGAGATAAATGAAGGTAACCGCAAGCACAAGCGCAAGAACCATGCTCATCATGGCATCATCAAGAATTTCTTGCTCTCCGCCAAAGGAGAAGTTTGCTCCATCTGGCAACTCAACTTCATCAACAGATGAGACGATTGCATCTGACACATCACTGAGTACAGCAGCTGTCGTATAACCGACCGTAAACTCAACGGCTTCTTCTTGGTCCGCTCGTTGCACGGCTGCAGGGCTTTCTCCTTCAGTAATCTCAGCAATATCATTGAGGTTTACCGTTTCACCTTCGTTATTTCTGATCGTTAAGACTTCAAGTTCATCTACTGAATCGGTAAAACTTGCATCGAGACCAACGACAACTTCATACGTCGTTGTCGTGCCATTTGCATCCTCTTCTTCATCATCAGGAATTTGGACAGTTGCAACGGTCTCGCCTTGCGTGGCTTCATTGACTTGTGTCGCAACTTCTGCTGGTGTTAGACCGTTGTCTAATGCAGCCTCATCGTCGACTTCGATAAGGATTTCTGGCACCGTATCTTCGATACTAAGTTGTACCTCTTGAATGATGGAGTAATCAAGCAACTCATCTTGTAGCTCTTCAGCGAAATCATACAACTCACTACGCTCTGAGTGAGACACGATAAATGGTACCGTATTGGCTTCCCCACCCATCGCGGCGGTCATTGTATAGGCGCGTAACTCTTCAACACCGTCATCTGCACGTTCCAGTTCACGCGTAATTGATTCCACAAACTCCGCATCCGTCATTGTCCGCTCATCCATCGGAACCATGGATACGATGATCTGGGCAGTATGTGATTCACCTTCTCCACCCATATCCATTGACGTACCTCCAACGGAGGCCGAGTAATTGTCAATTTCTTGATAGTCATCCAATACATCTTCGATTGCCGTTACGGCTTCATCTGTTCGCTCTAGACTCGTACCAGATTCCATTTCAATATCGACGTTAAATGACGATTGATCAGCTTCTGGGAGGAGCTCTGTGCCGACTGTAAACAGTCCACCAATACCGCCAAAGAGAAGCAATAACGTAATCGCGATGACAGACTTGCGATGCCCGAGCGACCAGTGCGTAATATTTTCAAGTGATTTCATTGTCTTGCCTTGTCGGCGCTTTTCTTCAATGTCTTCTTTAGGTGCTTTTAATACACGGCTCGCAACCATCGGAACGACCGTAATCGCAACGAGGAGCGAAGACAATAAACTAAACGATACGGTTAAAGCTAGCTCACCAAAAATGTCTCCTACAATACCCGTAATAAATACGATTGGTAAGAAAACAGAAATGGTCGTTAGCGTTGAGGCCGTAATCGCCCCCATCACTTCTTTCGTACCTTCTCTCGCTGCCTCTTTTGCGTCTTTACCTTTGGATAGGTGGCGATAAATGTTCTCAATAACAACAATCGCGTTATCAATTACAAGACCAATTCCTAGGGCGAGACCCCCTAGCGTCATGATGTTTAATCCAATGTCCAAAAAGAACATAAACGCAAATGTAACGATCACCGAGAAAGGTATGGCCAAGCCAATGATAAATGGTGTTTTCAAGTTTCTTAAGAAGAAGAACAACACCGTCATTGCTAGCACACCACCAAGCACGAGTGCAGAAACAACACTGTTAATCGCTTGGTTTATAAAGTCCCCTTCATCATAAAGGGAGATAATACTCAAGTCTTCAAAATCACTGTCATTCATTAATTCGTCCAACCGCTCATTTACTGCATCAGATGTTGATGCCGTATTGGCGCTAGATTCTTGCATGATCGATAACATCATGGCATCTTCTTGGTTGGCTCTTGTAATGACCGTTTGATCTTCGGTAACAATGTCTACGTCCCCGACATCATCAATTGTTATTTGATCGCCCGATTCTGGATCAACACCTACGACTAGCTCGCGAATGTCATTCACTGATGTAAGTTCGCTAACGACCCTTGTCGTTAAACTCAGATCATCCTGGAGCACGGTACCACCAGGCATGGAAACGTTGTTTGATTGAATGGCTCCACTAACGTCGTCTTGTGCGACGTTGTTATCATCCATGAGTTCCCGATCAAGATTCACTTCTACAATTTCAGTTAGACTACCTGATTCATCAACGCTTGCTACACCTGGAATGTTCAACAACTCTTGTTCAAGGTCTAGCACGTCATCTTGAAAATCAATGATGTCATCTCCTGATGTGACGGCAAGTTGCATCATCGGGAACATGGATGGGTCAAATTGTAAGAAGCTCGGTTCATCCACACTATCAGGCAGATTCACCTGCCGTAACGTATTCATGATGTCCAGTTCAACATCTTCAATGTTTGTGTCCCAATCAAATTGCAAAATGATCATTGACGTGCTTCAGACGTATTCGACTGAATGAGATCTAAACCCGTTGTCGTCGCTAATTGCGCTTCTAGCGGTTCAGTCACTTCGGTTAGAACTTCTTCTGGCCCTGCATCTGGATACGATGCAATCACCGCTGCTACTGGAGGATCAATATCTGGAATTAATTGTAGCGGTAATCTCGTAGAAGAAACGAGACCTACAATTAAAAACAAAATCATGACGACGATTGTAAAAACCGGACGTCTGATCGAGAAATTTGTCATGTGTAAACCACCCCTATGCCCTATCAATTTTTATGTATTTTTTACGTATGGAAATGCACTTCATTAGCATACACCGGAACGATGAACTGATTATGAACCAACGTCACATTCTTACTGTTGTCACAAATTAGTCATAACTTACGGAAGGCATGATCGTCACAGTGAACGTCGACCCTTCGGTTATTTTACTCTGAACGTCGATCGAAAATCCATGTGCATCAACAATTCGTTGAACGAGAGGAAGTCCGAGACCATTGCCACTCTTTTCAGGCGTTCTTGCTTCATCTACCGTATAAAACCGGTCAAACACATAAGGAAGGTGTTCTTCAGAAATTCCGATTCCTTCGTCTTCGACGACCAACTTAATCTGTTGGGGAAGCACGATGACATTCACCCATATAGTGCCGTGACTGTGCGAGAATTTAATCGCATTTGTAAACAAGTTCATCCATACTTGTTCCATTAAATCTTGGTCTGCTTCAATGGTAATCGAAGGCAAATCAACTTGAATATCGATATGCTTCTCTTCCCAAAGTAAGCGAGTCGCTAAAATAACCCTACGAATTTGCTCATCCAAAGCATATGAAGTCATTTGCAGTGGATGATGTTCTGATTCTAACGAAGCGAGTTGCAGCAAGTGATCACTAAGCCGGGATAAACGTTGGGTACTCGACTGAATAATCGCTAAGTACTCTTCCCGCTCATTTTCTTTCACAACCTCGTCTCGAATCGCTTGAGTGAACCCATTGATCGTCGTCATCGGTGACTTAAACTCGTGGGATACGTTGCTCACGAACTCTTGTCGCATATTCTCCACTTTTTGCAACTCTTTGGACATGTAATTGAAATTGTCCACTAGCTCGCCAATTTCATCTTCCCTTTTTTTCTGAATGTAAACCGAAAAATCTCCAGTTGCCATTTTCTTTGCTGCTTTTGATAGCAAGTTGATCGGCGAGACGATCGGTGTGGAAGCGATGAGAAACAGTATGCTACCTACGATAAATACGACGAGCAATGAAGCAATGATAATATCACGAACAGCTTGTGATTCTGCTGACAAATCAACTTGGTAGACGAGCGTATGTAACTCTCCATTGATCGGTCGTGCGATGGCAATCTCAAACAACTCTTCCGTCCCTTTAAAAACAAAAGAAGATTCACCTTCACTTAGAGATGAGAAATTGTGGATGGAAGCGTCTGAAATGGGTTGTGCAGCTTCACTTCTGTATTGCAATTGTTGCTCTTCATCCAAAACAGTCAATGTTGCTTGATGTTCTCTCGCATTCGCTTCTAAATCGGCGATCGACGCTGCTTCTTCAGAAAGAAGCAAGGCATTGATGCCATCTTCAACTGTTGAAAGGGATTGTTCAGAACGATGATGTTCTGGGTAGAAAACGTATGTAAACATATAGGCTGCACATAGACTGATGAGCAGCACGACGATAAACATCGTGACGATTCTCGCGTGAAAGCTTTTTCGAAAAATAAAGATGAGCATTATCCATACTCCTCCATCGTATATCCCAACCCTCGAATGGTCCGAATCGATAGCCCTTCAAACGGGCGGATTTTCTCCCTTAATCGTTTAATATGCACATCGACCGTCCGATCATCCCCTTCATAGTCATGTCCCCATATGAGTTGTATCAATTGATCTCGAGTGAAAATCGTGCCTGGGAATTTCGCAAGATGAAACAGCAGTTCGCATTCTTTTCTTTTTAACGCAACCTCCGTCTTGTCACTCGTCACCTTAAGTTTATCCTTTTGAATGACGTACGGACCGATTTGAACTTCTTGTGCAGTGAACAACTCGTAGCGGTTTAGTAATGCTTTGACACGTAATACGAGCTCTACTGGATCAAACGGTTTCACAAGATAATCATCGGTACCTGCGTTAAATCCTTCAATTTTATCACTTGACTCGCCTTTTGCTGTCACGATGAGAATGGGCAATGTATAAGATTGGCGAATGAATTTCGTCACTTCCCAACCATTTACTTTTGGCATCATCACATCGATTATTGCTAAAGAAACGGGTTGTTCCTTCATTTTTTCTAGCGCTTCTTCTCCATCTACTGCTTCGATTACACGAAATTGATCATTTTCTAAGTACAAACGGATGAGTCTTCGTATGTTCGCATCGTCGTCAGCGACAAGAATGGTTGTCATACTTTCACCGCCCTTCCTCTGCAGTATACCCCTCGTGTATGAACTGAGGATGACATCACAAAAAACCTTCCGCTTCATTATAAATCAATGAAGCGAAAGGTTCATCTCTATTCATTCACTGGTTGTTTCTTTAAACCAGCACCAATTTTTTGCTTTTGAAGAAGTGGGTATAGTTTCAAAAATACTGGAACAAATACCGCACCGACGAGAATGCCTTTCATTAAATTAAATGGCAATATCCCTGCGAGAACCATTGTCATCATAATTTCAGGGGTAAATGGCATTTCCACAAGCCATACGTAAGCGGGTAAGAAAACAAAATAATTGAGTATGCTAAGAATAACGGTAAGTGAAAATGTTCCCACACCTACGCCAACAACGAGGCTGCGCGTTGTCCGGTACCGACGATAGATATACGCAATCGGCAACACAAATGCCAAGCTTGCGGTAAAATTCGTCACCATACCGATCGGGTCGCCCGCCCCCATAAATAGTGTATAAAGAGCGATTTTAATACCTGCGACGGCAATGCCTGCAACAGGCGAGAACAGAATGGCCGCTAACAGCACAGGAATTTCACTAAAATCAATGCTTAAAAACGGTGTAGCTGTTAGAAACGGCAACGGAAAGCTTAGAAACATAAACGCGGTACCTAGTGCACCAAGTATGGCGTAACTTACCATTCTGAACGTTTTGGATGATTGGTTGTTCATTATAATTGCCTCCCTTCTCCGGTAAAAAAGGGATAACAGAGTGGTTCACTTTGTTATGTTCGTTGTTTTTCATTGGAAAAGCCCCTCAACAGTAAACCGTGAGGGGCTTGAGCGATCATTAACAAAGCGTTCACCTAAACAAATCGGCCGCATGATAAACATGCTACCCATTGAGTAGGAACGACATTCTCTGCAATCTTCTCCCATCCAGACTATACTGTCGGTTCCGGAATCACACCGGATCAACCACTTATTAAATATAAAGTGGGTCACGGACTTGTTACAACGCGCGTAACTTACCGTCGGTCGGGAATTTCACCCTGCCCCGAAGATTTATATTAGATTATGTAACTTAGTGTATCGGATGATACGCAAACCGTCAACCATTTGTCCTCGATGTTTAAGATTACGCGCAATGGGTATGCTTTTTGAGACGTCTATTCACTACCTTGGGAGGCCCACAATGCACATCCGCTTTGGTTTTGTTGCCAATGCCCTTGACCTTTATGAAGCATCACCTGCAAAAACGGTTACGTTTTCTCGTTATAGCCAGCTTGGCGAGAAAGAAGGTAAAAAGAAATTGCATGACGTAACCGAAATGAATTTATTACGCACGAAACGGATTATCCATTACTTAATCGCCCATGAAATTCCGTTATATCGGTTCTCCTCTTCACTCGTTCCACTTGCCACACATCCTGATGCACGGTGGGACTATATCACGCCCTTTTCCCATTTATATAAAGAGATTGGCACTCTTGTTAAAACCCATCAATTACGAACGAGTTTTCATCCAAATCAGTTCACCCTGTTTACGAGTGATCGTGATCACGTTACTGAAAAAGCCGTTGAAGATTTGGTTTATCATTATGAGCTCGCAAAAGCGATGGATTTACATGAAGAGATTCGAATTAACATCCACGTTGGAGGCGCTTACGGTGATAAAGAGAAAGCGCTCGAACGGTTTCACAACAACATAAACAAGGTTCCCGCTCACATCTTAAAACAACTCACACTTGAGAATGACGATAAAACGTATACGACGACGGAAACACTCGCTGTCGCCGAGCAACACAGCATTCCGATGATGTTTGACTATCATCATTACGTGGCAAACCATACCGACGAAGAAGAGCTAACAGAGCTACTTCCTCGGGTTTTTGCGACTTGGGAATCCACTTCTCAACCTGCTAAAATTCACATTTCCTCGCCAAAAAGCAAAACCGCTTTTCGGAGCCATGCGGATTATGTCGATGAAACGTTTCTCGAGCCGCTGCTCGACGGTTTGAAAACCATTCGAGAAAATGTGGATTTTATGATTGAAGCTAAAGCTAAAGATCGCGCCTGTTTGTCTCTCATTGATCGCCTCTCCAAAAAGCGTGGCATGAATCAAGTTACAGGAGGCTCAATAGTTATTCGTTAAAGACGGCCACCGCACGAACCGGCGAACCATCTCCGCCTTTAATATGTAGTGGCAATCCTATCCAAAGAAACGGCTTTCTGACCGGTACACGGCCTAAGTTAACAAGGTTTGTGTACGTGACAATCCCGTGCCCTAACAGCGCTTTTTCTAAGTCAACATCAATTTCACCAGCGGCAAACGGCGGTGCGGCTTGTACAATCGCATCAAAGTCCTCGATGCCGACGTCTTGTCGAAAAACAAGCCCTGTTCGCTCTGGAAGATGATGAACATCATCCACGAGAACCGCAACGTGCACGAAAGTCGTAAGAGGGATCTGATCGATCGTGTGCTTTCCGGCATGCATGTGTGAGAACGCATCCACATGGGTACCGGTATGAGATCCTAAACTTAAACGACGGACTTCGAATCCTTGTTGCTCAATTGTCGTCGCAACGTCTAGGTTTACTTCCGGATCGCCAGGGTAGACCGGCATTCCGGATTCAATCGGTGCCGTTAAATCAATAATTTTCATTTTTTCTCCTTTGGATCCTCTCGTCATCCTAACGATTTTTAAAGATTTCTTGATTTGTTGTTCGTGTTTTCTTTCAATGAAGTATATTCATCCAATTGGCCAAAACCTGCAGAAAATCAAGCACCCCAAACGTTTGTTTACACGAACGTTTGGGGAGTTTTAAACCATCAGATTACACGACGTCATATCCTTGATCTTCAATTTCTTCTTTGATCTTATCCAATGTTACTTCGCTATCGTTAAAATTTACATCGACTTTGTTTTCGTCAAGGTGTACAACGACAGACGTTACACCGTTCATTTCCCCAACACTTGATTCAATTGCCTTCACACAGTGCCCACAAGACATACCTGTTACATTTAGTGTTGTATTCATTGCGATCCACCTCCTTCGTTCACTGCTCCATCTCCATGAAATGCTCGTCATTCAAGCGATGATTCTCGAATTTTTATTACATATTCTTCAAGTATGATCTTAACATAGAGAAGTCGGAAAATAACGTTTCGTTTTACAATGATTTATGCTCCTCGCTTAGCATTTCAAACGTTTAAAGACGCAATGCGTTCTGTAGCGGAGATTAATTAAGAATCAACCCTGTTTCTCATCGTCTCGGCGCTGACGTGCAACCCAGTAGTACTGAGTGACGACGCTATTGCTGCTTTTAACTCTTCATACACTTTTTCCTACATGTTGGTCATCCGCTCGTGCGCCTTATGCAAAACATGTAAATGCGTGTCTTCATTCAGTATACATTATAGCTATAAACAACACGCTGGAGGAGATAAGAGATGATTCAAATAACAGGGGTTTCCAAATCATATAAGAACAAAAACGCCTTACAAGCCATTGACATCGATATTCAACAAGGAGACTGCTTCGGTCTTGTCGGTCCAAATGGTGCAGGAAAATCTACACTAATCAAAATATTATCGTCGATTTTGCAACATGACCGGGGGAACATTACGATTCAAGAGCAACCACTCCAAAAGACGAGTCAAAATATGATTGGATACGTACCTCAAGACATTTGTTTAGAAGAAACACTCACTGCTGAGGATAACTTAACCTTTTTTGCTCGAATCCATCATTTAAAAGGAAAAGAAAGACGTGAAAGAATGGATGCTGTTCTCGAACAAATCAGCCTCACGAATCAAAGAAAAGATGTCGTGTCTACGTTTTCTGGAGGGATGAAGCGTAGACTTAACATCGGCTGCGCACTCTTACACGACCCCGATGTTCTCATTATGGATGAACCAACGGTCGGAATTGACCCCCAATCTCGTTACAATATCTATTCACTTATTCATCGTTTAAGACGTCTTGGCAAGACGATCATCTATACGAGTCATTACATGGAAGAAGTCGAACAGCTTTGCAATCGAGTGGCCTTTATCGATCACGGTGAAGTGGTCGCGTACGGTTCTCTTGCCCAGATTGCCAATCAACATGCCAAATCTGGGGTCTATGTTGAATTCCAATCTGAGCAATTCGACATATTGAAGCAATTTGAACATGTAGAGGAAAAAGGAAACGGGTATCGCATGCTTACAGAACAGCCATTGCAACTTTTAGAGAAAATGGCCCACCAATTTGAGCGAGATCACATCCCGATTGTTCGGCTTGAAGTATCGCAGCCAAAATTGGAAGACATCTTTCTCCAATTAACTGGGACTGCATTGCGAGAGGGGGACGCTCAGTAATGTTTTCAATGTATGTACTTGAAATGAAGAAAAACCTCAAAGACAAAGGATTAATTTTTTGGACATTACTTCTCCCGATTGCCTTTATCGTTGTGTTCGCATCGATTTTCGGATCGGACACAACAGATCAAGAATTAACATTGCATTACGTTGACACCGATCAAAGCGAAGCGTCTGCTGAACTCTTGCAAGAAATTTCCACACTTAAAAATGTCGAATTAGTAAAAGAAGAAAGCTACGCAAACAGTGTAGAACAAATCCAATCCGGTCAGATGAATGTGCTATTTCATCTCCCAGAAGGCTTCTCAAATGATGGGAGTACGCATTTATATTACGAACAAGTGCGCGAAGAAGTGGCTGCACCAGTGATTGCGATGTTAGAAAATTTGCGATACGGATTACAAGCAGAAGAGCAGTACACATTGGCACAAGAAGAGTGGGAAAACGCTGCCATGGTCGCTGAATTTTTCACGCCACCATTTACTATTTTTTATGAAGCACAAGATTCAGGTGGAGAGGTTGATGCAATTACTCATCTTATCCCAGGTTATGCCGTCATGTTCACGTTCTTTATTATGATTTCAATGGTCACCTCATTTATTAAAGATCAACGATCAGGTATGCTCTCACGGCTGGCAGCAACACCGCTTGCCCCGCTACAATACCTAGGTGGAAAGTGGATCGCTTTTATCACAATCGTCTTTTTGCAAGTCGTCATTCTTCTCCTGTTCGGTTACTTTGTGTACGATATCAACCTTGGAAATGTGCCCGCAATTACCGTTGTTTCCTTACTCCTTGCACTGACCGCGACAGGTCTTGGTCTTGGCCTTAGCCTTATTGTACGTACAGAGAATATGGGGATCGCACTCACACAAGTGATCGCTCTTGGTGGCGCAATTGTGGCTGGATTATGGATGCCTTTAGAATTTATGCCGTCCTTTATTCAAACCATCAGTGTCGGGTTACCCCAATATTGGGCGCACCAAGCATTTCTTGATGTGATGTCACGTGGGGCTACGATCGTTGACATTTGGCCCTCACTTGCAATGCTTCTTGGGTTTAGCATACTTGGCGCATTTATCGCTTGGCTTAGCTACGGGCGTTACGTGAAACACGCAAACTAGCGCATAGCTCAATAAATAGACGGGAAGCCTGAAAACATGACTATAGCGTATATGGCATTGCTAGGCTATACTAGAGAGAGTGAACGATACATGTAAGGGGGTTCATAATATGCAGGAGGATACCCTGATTGAACAGCCGGACAAAAAACCGGTTTCTCCACACACAAATGACGATAAGGAACGATTGTTGAAACGACTGCGTCGCGTAGAAGGTCAAATTCGCGGCTTGCAGAACATGGTTGAAGATGATCGATATTGCGTCGACATCCTCGTTCAAATTACAGCTGTTCAAGCCGCATTAAAGAAAGTCGGCTACTCGTTACTTGAACATCATACGAAAACGTGCGTCGTACACGACATCCAAAACGGCAAAGAACAAGAGTCCATCGATGAACTGATGAAAGTCATTCAGCAATACGCCAAATAAGTACAGGCGAGACGGTTTCATTTGCACAACGGGTGGTATATATGAAGTAACCTTCAACGAGGAGGACTTCAAAATGGGAAAAGGAAGTAAAGACCGTCTAAAAGGACTCGGCAACAAGATTAAAGGTTCTGCAGAAGATGCCGCAGGTAAAGCAACGAATGATCCTGATTTACAAGCAAAAGGGAAATTCGATAAAGTTAAAGGGACAGCTCAAGAAACAAAGGGCAAACTAAAAGATACGTAATGAATCAAAAAACGCAGATCTTAAACCGATCTGCGTTTTTTGCTATGTGGCCGAGAGGTCAGTTCTTATGAATTGACGTTCATCTTCATTTAACCCACATGCCCCACATTGGATGCGATTGCTCGGTCCACTATAAGGCAGGTGAAACGGGTCTAATTCTGATTGCTGGTATTCTTCTACTACATCCCCCGTTTGTGGATTCAGCTTCACCGCATGCGGAGACTGTTCAATAATGTGAAAACGTGTTTTATTCGTTTTGCATGCCGGGCATACATAATGGGTCGTCATCGAATCCCTCCTGTTTTATGATTATCGTTCCCTTGAGCTTGTTTCTTTATCCAAAAAAAGGATGCCGCATACAGCGGCACCCTTTTTTGCTTACTCTGGTACAACAACAACCCCACAACCAATTCGGTCTCCAGCGTCTCCTGCCTTCTTCGTTTCTTCATCCGCGCCCGGTGCGTCTGACTCTGAAGATTGATAACGGTCAGGAATGTTCGCAAAGTTATCGGCACCTTCATGAATCATCACAGACACATTCGCATCAATTAACTCTTCTGCACCAAATCGGTCCATCATAAAGGTCGCTTGTGCAGTGCCATCTTCATTCACATACAAGGACGGCATGTCTCCCGCATGATGATCATGAGAAACATCTTCAGGAGAGTAATGTCCACCCGCTGTCGTAAACGGACCGTCAGCCCCATTCGCTTCACAAATGCCTTTTTCATGAATATGGAACCCATGAAATCCTGCAGGCTCTAACCCTTCGACTTTCGTATGGACAACCGTCTTCCCTTGACTATCTTGGTAGAAATTCGCCTCGCCAATGACGTCTTGATTTACATTTATAATTTCTGCCATCGCTGACGGTTTCAACGGCGTATTCTCATGTTGAACGGCATTGACTTCTTCTACTTCATCCTCGCTAGGGGTTTGCTCATCTTGTGCACAGCCCGTAGCTAAAATCGCAACCATTGCCACGATCATATACTTTCTCAATTCCTACACCTCTTTTCTATTTACATGCTAGTTTTGCCAACATGTTTCTTCTTTCATACATGAAAGATCATTCCAAAAAATAGGTGTAGGGATCGTTTACTTTACACAGTAGGTTCGATTTTTTCTCCATTAATCCATGTGCTCAAATGCGTGGATGCATAATGGAACGGGTGGTCTGTCCAGATCGCAAAGTCTGCGTCCATCCCACTAGCGAGGTGACCGATTCGATTCTCTAACCCGAGATGTTTAGCCGCATTTGACGTAACAGCTTTCATGGCCGTCTTTTCACTTAGGCCAGCAGTGATTGCTTTTGATGCACTTACGAGCAAATGCTCAATGGCAATGACAGGATGATCCGTCGTAATCGCAATATTAACTCCTCTCATCTCAAGCTCCATTAGTGTGTGCCAACTTTTTTGACTCGTTTCGATTTTTGATTTTGGTGACATCGTTGGGCCAACTGACACCGATACATCGTGCATCGCCACATGATCAGCAATCAAATGGGCTTCCGTCCCGTGTTCTAACGTTAAATCAAAATCAAACTCCTTCTTTAATCGAAGGACTGTAACAATGTCATCTGCTCGGTGCGCATGAATGCGGAATGGAATTTCTTTTCGCAATACTTTCGCTAACTGCTCATAACCAAGCTTAAAATCTGTCGTCCCGGCTTTTCGTTTTTCCATATACTCTTTCGTACGATACATTTCTTCACGAAAGATTGAGGCAATGCCCATACGTGTAATCGGCTTTTTCGTACGAGAACCATACACACGTTTCGGGTTTTCCCCAAACGCCGCCTTCATACCCGACGGCGCTGCAATCGCCATATGATCAGCAATACTTCCTGATGTTTTCACTGTGCACATTTCTCCACCGATCACATTCGCACTTCCTGGCAACACCTGCACCGTCGTTACACCCGTCCGGATCGCATTTTGAAACCCTTCCTCTAAAGGATTGAGGCCATCAAGAGCGCGGACTTCTGGCGTGACCGGGTCGCTCGTTTCGTTGAAATCTGCCCTGCTTGCCCGATCCCCTCTTCACTTACACCTAGATGCGTATGCACATCAATAAATCCAGGGGTTATATACCCGCCGCGAACATCGACTTTCTCCGCCTGAGAAGGAATATCCCCTTCCTTTACAATTTGTTTCACTTTTCCGTCTTCAATTAATAGCGCTTGCCCTTCATATTTTTCACCGTCTCCATTAAAAATTGTTCCATTATAAAAAGCTTTCACTTATAACCACTCCTTTCAAACAGTGTAACAAAAGACGATAAATCTGGACATCGATCATGCTCGATAGGGAAAAACCAACAAAATATTATTGACAAAAACGAACAAATCAGCCTATAATATTGTTGTCGCCATTACTTATACGTTCCGTTAGCTCAGTTGGGAGAGCGCCACCTTGACAGGGTGGAGGTCACTGGTTCGAGCCCAGTACGGGACACCATTTAATATAATTACGACAGGGTCGTTCCTTTAGGTTCGATCCTTTTTGATGTTTTTATATCTACATTTGCGCAATCTACGTCTAGCTAGATCAAATACTTTTTCCGAAAAATATATTTTCCTATTTCTTCTATATTATATAATTGTTTCCGATATTATAGTAATATATAATCATTACTTTAGTATTTGGAGGGATTTGATGGCAATTTTGTTTGGGTTATTCGCTTTTTTTGCGGCATTTGCTTCTTTCGGTCTATTTGATGGTTTCTTTTATCCTCTTTTTTACGAAGCGGGAATATTTTAAGAGGACGATGATTGCAAGTGTTGGTTCTTTTGGTGCGATGGTTTTATCTTTTGTGATGATGGGGGTTTTATTACCTAACGATTCGTCGGAAGACGTCGCTCGTGCAGATGAAGAGCCTGCTGAAGAAGAAGAGGTTAACGAGGTGGAAGAGTCTGTGTCTGAAGTCCACTCTGTTGAGTTAGACGCAAGTATAAACTTTGGTTCGACTGAAGACGAAATACACATATCTGGAGACACAAGCTTTGAAGATGGGGTTACTCTTACATATACGATTTCAAATTTAGATCACATGGATGAATTTATTGAAGGAGATATCGAAGTACAAGATGGTGAATTCGCTACTAGAGTAGATATTTCTAGCTTTCAGGATGGGGAAGTTCATGTTGTTTTAGGGTATTATCCGTTTGCTCAAACTGAAGATATTACGGAGAAGTACGGTTTTGAAGGTGAGTATATTGGTCACGATCATATTGATGAGTTCGGTGAAATTCGTTTTGAAGAAACCTTTGTTCGCTCTCACCCTGTTGAATTGAGCGGAAGTGGTGATACCGCTACTGATTCATTTAGTCTGAATGCTGGATTTGCGGTTATCAATGCAACACATCAAGGGTCAAGCAATTTTGCTTTGTATTTAAAAGATGAATATGGTGGCCAAGATCTTTTAGTGAATGAGATTGGCAATTATGACGGAGAAACGTTTGCTGTTATTCCTCAAACTGATGATTTTTATTTGGAAGTTAAAGCGGATGGCAGTTGGGAAGCTTCCGTTACGCAAACGATTCCAGAAGAAGTCACTAACGAAGATGACTCGATTGAAGGAACCGGAGACTCCGTCGTCTTTGTGGATATGAGTAGCGGTAACAAACGACTTTCCTTCACCCATAGCGGTGATAGCAACTTTGTCGTACGATTAAACGGGCAAAATTTACTCGTTAATGAGATTGGGCATTATGAAGGGAACCAAACGTTTATGTTTAATGATGATGATGTTTATGCGTTTGAGGTTCTTGCTGACGGAAAGTGGCGTATTGATATCGATTAAAAAAATAGGGAGACCGCAAACATTGTTGATGCGGTCTCCTTATTTTTAGCGATACTGCACGAAAACTTTTAAGGGGCGAATTTTTTGTGCAGCTAGTCAGTGAAAACATTCAATCAGCTCAGATTGTTCAATGGTTTGCTCAAATAGTTCATAAACGTAAGGTGTGTCGCTTACTTGTTGGAAAAACCACTCAAAGTGTTCACGATAATTCCAACCATCACTCGAACGGAAAAGAGTAAGTTCTTTACGAAAGTAATCATCCGTTAACTCAAATGGGTCGCTATTTCCATCAGACAACAAACAAATGCTTCCGTTAGTGCACATTAGCCGCTGTAATTGACCAAATGCGCGATTGGAAGCTGAACACTCAAGACCGTAATCGTAATAACCGTCGAGCTTATGAGAACCTTCATCGACATGTTCTTTTGCTCCGAATGTTTTGGCGAGTTGCATTCGAGCTGCGTTCGGCTCGATTACATCGACGTTCCTCACACCGTAAAATTGTTTCAAATAATAAACCGCCCAAAGCCCGATTACGCCCATGCCTGAAATAACGACACGATCTTCTCTGCGCGGTGCCAATTTTCTGACCCCTTTTGCTGCATCGCAACTAAGTATGGCGAGGAGTGCGGCTCTCTCGTTCACATGATCAGGCAGCAGGATGACTTGGTTCTCCTTACAAATCTCGATATTCTTGTGTCCGTAGAAGGCAACAACTCGATCTCCTGGCTGCACTGTGTTAACCTCGTTACCTATTTGAACCACTTCTGCGACGTTTTCATACCCTGTTTGTATTGGGTACACGTTCACAGCACCAAAGTAAGCAGACAGTTCTGCCCCAATGCTAATACTTGATGCCAACGTTTGGACGAGCACTTCATCGTGTTTAGGTTTCTGTATCGATTCCGTTTTCCATTGGAATGTTTGTTTATCTATTAACTGCAATTCACTTTGTGCGAACATTCCGAACCCTCATTTTTTAGAAAAGAAGCAGGCTGTTGCCTGCTTCTTTTCGTTTGCTATTGGTTTAGCTCTCCAAGTTAGAAACGGTTCCCTTTCTTTTGTTGAAGCTGTTGCATTTTATTTTTGATTCGGGACTCTCTTCGTTCTGTTTCCTCGCGGTCTTGCTGAATGTGTGTGACTTGATCGTCATCAATCGTAAGTTGAAGCCATTCCCCTTCTTTCACACCGTCAGGAAGCGCTTCTACAGACACAATTCTTTCTTTCTCGTCTTCGCCTACGAGTAACACAGCATGTATGCTGTCTTCAATACGGTCGATTACTGCTTGAACGGTTTGCATCATTGCCTCCTATTCAATAAAGCATACACTGTTTTCTGATTCGATTTGTTCTAGTCGTTGCTCTCCTATACCGTCAATTTGCATAAGATCATTATATGATGAAAACGGACGCAAAGCTATCATTTGCTCGGCACGCTCCGGTCCGATGTGAGAGATCTCTTGAAGTTCTTTGGCGTTTGCATTGTTTACTGCGACTTGCCCAGCTTCACAAAGAGATTCGGGTCCTTTCGCACCGTCCCCGGTACGCACGACGTAGTCCCGGCCATTTGTATAAATTGTCACCACCCCATCGGTGTCGGTTCCGTACACATCAGCTCCAGTAGCTGTGAGGCGCTGTAGTGCTTCTTCATGGGGATGACCAAACGAATTGTCCTCACCTGCTGAGTAGATGGCTATTTCCGGCTGCACTTCTTGGAGAAAGCTTTCTGAGCTTGAACGATTTGATCCGTGATCGGCGACTTTTAGAATGTGTGAAGATAGGTCCATCTCTCGTGATACAAGCTCACCCTCTGCGTGTTCATCTATATCTCCAGTAAAAAGCATGCTCACATCCCCATAATTAAACTTTACAACGAGAGCGTTGTTATATTTATTCTCTCCTCGTTGTTCTGGATGCAACACACTTAACTGCCCTCTTTCTAGCAGTGTGCTATCTCCTGCTTTTGGTTCATGATAAACCGCACCAGACGATTGAATTGCATCAAGTGCTCGTTCAAACGTTTCAGTTGTCTCAGCATCTCCGTTCATCCATACTTCGTGTACCATAAATTCCTCCAGAATCTCTGGAAGCTGGCCGATATGGTCGTCATGAACATCGGAACCAATAAACAAATCAAGCTCTTCAATATCTCGGTCGTGTAGAAAATCTACGACAGCTGTATCATCATGACGACCAGCATCAATAAGAATATTGAATTCTTCAGTTTCCAACAGTACCGCATCTCCTTGACCCGCATCGATAAAATGTGCCAAAAGGTCTGGCAGTTCATCAACTTCTTTGATTTGCTCATCTTGTGGATCGTTGTTCGCTAAATGTTGTATTCTTCCTAGTTCTTCTTCTGAAATGGCGTTGTTTTCACCATTCATACTACAAGCGGTTATGAGTGCGAAAAGTATAATAAAGCATGCATACAATCCCGTGCGTTTCATATCCAACCCCCTAATCATTTTTTGTAGTATAAGGAGTTGGACGGCGATTTATCCGAAAAAAGAACAGCAAGTGATGACTGAATCGCACAACGTACAGAAGTATTGTTTGATCAGAAATTCCACTGAACTATTCGCGATGCCACCAGTTTTTTGTGAAAGTAAAAGCCTGTCAAAATCAATGATACCACCATTGAGTGCTGGTGCAAAAACCGACAAGCTACCGTTTGTCTTGTGCGACTGACTCGATGAAAAGATGCGATGCACTAAAGAAATTCGTTGATTCTTGAGGTGGTTATGCTGCATTAAATTTTTATCTCCTATACGCTCGGCATAAGAAATTCCATTACTCTTTTCGGTCACAAAAGCCAACATCACATCAGCACGAGGTATACCAAAGACTTTATGGTTTTTCTTCGGCACCTGAGGTGCCGATGGTTACTAGCTCATGAGGTTCATGTGAATAAATCGACAACTTCGCTGACGATCGTTGGTCGTTAATGCAAGGGTTGCGAGCACCACAGAAAATGTTTGCCAAAGGGCATAAAGGCGTGACCGGTGGTCACTACCTGGCGCCAGGAATGTTATGGCCTGTTACTTATGTGACCATTCAGCTCTCAAACCGTGCACATTCACGTTTAAAATCATGATTTTCTTGCTCAAGTGTCACAATAATG
>NZ_BAXB01000034.1 GCF_000698145.1 Geomicrobium sp. JCM 19039 | reverse complement strand
CTAAAATCGGTTAAAAGAGCAATCTTGCGCGCAGATGGGGGAAACTCGCGCGCAGAACGGTCGTTCGTCTTGCCCGCATGTGCCACCATCCCTGCGGCAACGGGTTCAGAGAACCATCCTTTGCATTTCAAGCCAAAAACCTAGCAAGACGTCGGCGCGGGTCGCGCGAACCGGGACCGGTTTGCGTTCGGCCTCGCTGGGGCCGACAGGTTGCTCGGTTATGGGCATCGAATTTGCGCTCCAGTTGGAACAAACTGCGCGCAAGTTTGGTGAAAACGGTGCTAAAATCGGTTAAATGAGCAAACTTGAGCGCAGAAAGTGTAAACTAGCGCGCACAATGCGAACCACGCTCCCTTGCCCCACTCGGTAAAAATACCCTTAGACTGATTCCACTGCGCGCAAACATATGAAGACATTTTTGCAACCGAGCGAATTGCTTTTAGCATTCGAAGGAACCTCACAGGTAGGGTTACATTTTTGCTACTTATGTAAAATAAGAAAAACCCCGCCGAATGGCAGGGTTTTTCTTATTTTGAAGCGATGCTTAGGCGAGTTTCTGCTCGTTTTAGCGAGGCCTTTGCACGCTTTTTGTCGACATCGCTGTCGTTACTTAGACGCTGCTCTGCGCGTGATTTCGATTGTTCGGCACGAGCTCGATCGATATCTTCTGGGCGCTCAGCAGATTCTGCTAAGATGGTTACTTTGTCGGGGCGAACTTCCATGAAGCCCCCGCTTACAGAAACCGTGTCTTCCCCATTATCTTTTTTCATACGTATTGTACCGATAATGAGTGGGGTAACGAGCGGAATATGGCCGGGAAGCACGCCAATTTCTCCGACTTCCGTTCTCGCAGAAATCATACGTACATCGTCTTCATATACGCTCCCGTCGGGGGTAACGACGCTAACATTGATCGTTTTCAAAGTAATCGTCCTCCTTCACCAACGGGTTTACATATTTTGAGCTTTTTCAACCACTTTATCAATTCCACCAACAAGTCGGAATGCATCCTCAGGGATGTCATCGTGCTTGCCTTCAAGAATCTCTTTAAATCCGCGAACTGTATCTTGAACAGGTACGTATGATCCTTGCATACCTGTAAATTGCTCAGCTACGTGGAAGTTTTGAGACAAGAAGAATTGAATACGACGTGCACGCGCTACGACAAGTTTATCGTCTTCAGATAGCTCGTCCATACCGAGGATGGCGATGATATCTTGAAGTTCACGATACTTTTGAAGTGTTTGCTGTACGCGCATTGCAACGCTGTAGTGCTCTTCACCAACAATTTCAGAAGAAAGTGCGCGTGAAGTTGATGCAAGTGGATCCACGGCAGGGTAGATACCCATGTCAGAAAGACGACGCTCAAGGTTCGTTGTTGCATCCAAGTGAGCAAATGTCGTTGCTGGAGCCGGATCCGTATAGTCATCGGCAGGTACGTAAATCGCTTGGATTGACGTAACTGAACCTTTTTTCGTTGATGTGATACGCTCTTGAAGTTGACCCATCTCTGTTGCAAGTGTCGGCTGATAACCTACCGCTGAAGGCATACGTCCGAGAAGGGCGGAAACCTCTTGACCTGCTTGTGTAAAACGGAAAATGTTGTCAACGAAAAGAAGTACGTCGGCGCCTTCACGATCACGGAAGTGCTCCGCCATCGTAAGACCCGTAAGTGCAACACGCATACGAGCACCAGGCGGCTCGTTCATCTGACCGAACACCATGGCCGTTTTCTTAATAACGCCAGAGTCCGTCATTTCGTGATAAAGGTCGTTACCTTCACGTGTACGCTCACCTACACCGGCGAATACCGAAATACCGCCGTGCTCTTGTGCGATGTTGTTAATGAGCTCTTGAATGAGTACGGTTTTACCTACACCCGCACCACCAAATAGACCGATCTTACCACCCTTAACATAAGGAGCAAGTAAGTCTACAACTTTGATTCCTGTTTCAAGGATCTCCGTCTTTGTTGTCATGTCATCAAACTCTGGTGGTTGACGGTGAATCGGATCTCTTGGTACGTCAGCCGCAACGGGCCCGTCCAAGTCAATCGCATCACCTGTTACGTTAAATACACGACCAAGTGTTGCTTCACCTACAGGTACTGAGATTGGCGCTCCAGTGTCAACTGCAGACGTTCCGCGTTGAAGACCGTCTGTTGAACCCATGGCTACGGTACGAACCGTATCATCACCAAGGTGGAGAGCGACTTCAAGTGTAACGCTAATGTCAGCATCGTTGTCTGAAGATGCTTTTTGTTCAACAAGTAAGGCGTTGTTGAGTTCTGGAAGTTCGCCACTGTTAAAGCGAACGTCAACAACTGGACCCATCACTTGAGTGATGTTTCCTTTGCTCATCCTTTTGACCTCCTTTGTAATCCTGTTGTATTTCAGAGTCGATTAGTTAGCAGCGTTTGCCCCACTAACAATCTCATTAATTTCTTGTGTAATTGCTGCTTGACGAGCACGGTTGTAGACGAGCGTTAATTCCCCTACGAGGTTATCTGCATTATCGGATGCAGCACTCATCGCGGTCATTCTCGCACCAAATTCAGCAGCTTTTGCATCAAGCAATGCACCGTAGATTAAGCTTTCTCCGTATTGTGGAAGTAAGCCTTCTAAGATGACTGCTTCGTTTGGTTCATACTCATAGCTTGGTGTAGCACTTGCATTTTCTCCAAGATCCTCAGCCAAGTCAGTAAGCGGCAATAATTTGTTCTCTGTCACATCTTGACGGATCGCACTGACAAAGTGGTTATACCACATGTACAGCTCATCAATTTCCTCGTTCTCATACATGCCAATCGCTTTACGAGTAATCGTTTTGATCTCATCAAATGATGGTGAATCAGAGAGTTCAGTTACAACCTCACTTACAGGCAGCCCGAGTCGTCTTGCGTTGTCACGGCCAATTTTCCCAACCATGATTATTGTATATTCGTCTGTAGACTTGTGTCGCTCTTTGAGTTTCTTCGTCAAATCACGAATGAGACTTGCATTATAACCGCCGGCTAGACCTTGGTCAGAAGTAATGACTACATAACCTGTCTTTTTCACTTCACGATTTTCCATCATTGGATGGCTAATGTCCGTGTCGCCAGTTGCGATACTGCCTACAACCTCTTGGATTTTCTCCATATACGGCTGATAAGCTTGTGCTTTTGCTAGGGCACGGCGCTGCTTAGAAGCCGCTACCATTTGCATCGCTTTCGTCGTTTGCTTCGTCTTCTTCGTCGAAGTAATTCTTGACTTTATCTCACGTAAAGAAGCCACTGTCGTCTCACCACCTTTTCACTGAATCGAAAACGTTACTCTGCGTCTGAAGGACTAAAGTTCTTCTTAAACTCAGAAATGACGCCGTCGAATTCTTCTTTATCAGGAAGGTTACCTGTTTCGCGGATGCCTTTGAGAAGTTCTACAGCATTGTTATCCATGTACGTGAACAATTCTTTTTCGAAGCGAAGAACGTCACTAACAGGGATATCATCAAGGAATCCGTTAACAAGAGAATAAATAATCGCAACTTGCTTCTCTACCGGAAGTGGTGAGTTCAAGTCTTGCTTTAGCATTTCAACAGTACGTTGTCCACGGCCAAGCTTCGCTTTCGTTGACTCATCTAAGTCAGAACCGAACTGTGAGAAAGACTCAAGTTCACGGAATGACGCGAGGTCAAGACGAAGTGTACCGGCAACTTTCTTCATCGCTTTAATCTGAGCTGAACCACCAACACGTGATACGGAACTACCTGCGTTAACGGCAGGTCGTACACCTGAGTAGAAAAGGTCAGACTGCAAGAAGATCTGTCCGTCCGTAATTGAAATTACGTTTGTCGGAATGTATGCAGAAATGTCTCCCGCTTGTGTTTCGATAAACGGTAGGGCTGTAATTGAGCCGCCACCTTTAGCATCACTTAGCTTTGCCGCACGCTCAAGTAGACGTGAATGTAGGTAGAAAACATCCCCTGGATAAGCTTCACGACCTGGAGGACGACGAAGGAGTAATGAAAGCTCACGGTAAGCCGCTGCTTGCTTTGTAAGGTCATCATAAATAATCAGTACGTGCTTGCCGTTGTACATGAACTCCTCACCCATTGATACCCCTGCATATGGTGCGAGGTATAAAAGTGGTGCTGGGTCTGAAGCGTTGGCAGCAACGATGATTGTGTAGTCAAGCGCACCTTTTTGACGAAGAGTCTCCGTCAAACCTACAACGGTTGATTGCTTTTGACCAATAGCAACATAAATACAAATAACGTCTTCTTCTTTTTGGTTAAGAATCGTATCGATCGCTACTTGGGTTTTACCTGTTTGGCGGTCTCCGATAATTAACTCACGCTGTCCACGACCGATTGGAACCATTGAGTCAATAGACTTGATTCCTGTTTGAAGTGGCTCATCAACGGACTTACGATCCATTACACCAGGAGCTTGCGCTTCAATTGGACGTGTTTTTACCGTTCCTGCTGGTCCTTGACCATCAATCGGTTGACCGAGTGGGTTAACGACACGGCCAAGAAGTTCTTCACCGACAGGTACTTCCATAATACGACCTGTACGTTTCACTTGGTCGCCTTCACGAATTTGATCGTATGGTCCTAAAATAACAACACCGACGTTGTTTTCTTCTAGGTTCTGAGCAAGACCCATTACACCGTTTGAGAACTCAAGAAGTTCTCCGGCTTTGGCATTCTCTAAGCCGTGAACACGAGCTGTACCATCACCAATTTGAGTGATTGTACCGACTTCGCTCGCTTCTACTGTCGACTGAAAGTTTTCAATCTGTTCTTTGATCAGCGCACTGATCTCATCAGGTTTAATGCTCATATTGTTCACCCCTATCAATTAACGATTTACACTAACAATCTTTCTTTCGAGTTTTTGCAGCTGATTGCGTACGCTGCCATCGTAGACGGTGTCACCGATACGTACGATTAACCCGCCAAGCATATCTTTATCGGTTTTGTTTACCGCATCTAGTGTGCGGTCCCCGATTTTTTTCTGGAATCGATCTGTAACGGCCTTTTGTTCTGCCTCTGATAACGGCTGAACGGAGTAGATCGTTGCTTTTTCGACGCCCATCGCTTCGTTTGCTAATGCATGATACGCAGAAATCACTTCTGATAATGCGGAAATACGGTCCCGATCAACAAGAACAAGTAATGTATTCTTCACAAAATCGTGTGCGTCAGAAAACCCGTCTTGAAGCAAAGCTCGTTTTTCGGACTTAGTAATCCGTGGATGAGCGAGGATCGACTGAAGCTCTGGAAGCGATTCGAAGACGGATGAAACGACGTTTAGTTCTTCACTTACGCGCTTTAATACGTCTTTTTCTTTCGCCAGTTGAAAGAGTGCACTTCCATAACGGCCGGCTACGGCGACGTTACTCATTTCGCTTCAACCTCTTCAAGGTAGCTGTCGATCAATTTCTGCTGCTCTTTTTCATCCAATTCTTTTTCAATCACTTTCGTTGCAATTGCAACAGAAAGGCTGGCGACTTGATCACGAACGGACTCAAGAGCTTGCTCTTTTTCACGTTCAATATCTTGAACGGCTGCTTCTTTAATACGCTCTGCCTCTTGCTTTGCATTCTCAAGGACTTCACGTGATTGTTGTTCGCTCATCTTGCTCGCTTGCTCGAGCGTTTCTTGCGCTTGAACGCGCGCTGCTTTTAACTCTTCGCGTTGTTGCTCCAAGTATTTTTCTGCTTCAACACGGCTCTTCTCAGCATTATCAAGGTCATCATTCACTTGATTCTGGCGCTTTTCCATTACACCCATTAACGGTTTGAGGGCGAACTTACCGATAACAAACATTAATACTGAAAAGGCAGCTACAGAATATATTATCGTGCCCCACTCAATACCTTCACCGAGTATCTCCATCGTTTACGCTCCTTTCGCAATACATGATACATAAGGAATGGCGAAGATCCTCATCGAAGAACATCATCGCCATCCCATCAGCTTCTTACCATTGCCTAAATTTACGCACCAACGCCGAAAAGCATTAGGATTGATACAACGATTGCGATAATCGGAACGGCCTCTGCAAGTGGGATCCCGATAAACATAAGCGTTTGTAGTGAACCACGTAGTTCTGGTTGACGTGCAACCCCTTCAAGTACTGCTTTAACGATAATTGCAACACCGATCGCTCCACCGACGGCTGCTAGTCCAGCTGCTAATCCAATTCCAAGATGCATAATGACATCCTCCTTTAATGTAGTTAAATGTTTTGAGGAATTTCTCCCCGGGTACTATTGATAACATGCTCAGTAATGTGAGCAGGCGTTATTCCAGTCTTTAATGTGACTCAACCTTATGCGACATGTAAACCATCGCAAGCATTGCAAAGATGTACGCTTGTAAGGAACCGATAAAGATTCCGAACGCTTGCCAAACCATTGTTGGCGCAAACATTGCTATTCCCCACCCAATACCTGCTGTACCAAGACCTACGATAAGCAGCATAAGTACCTCTTTGGCAAATACGTTACCGAATAGTCGCATACCAAGCGTGAGCGTGTTGGCAAATTCCTCAATGATTTTGAATGGGAACAAGAACCACTTTGGACGGAAATAATCCAACGAGTATTCTTTTGTACCTCTTAATTTAATCCCGTAAATGTGCGTTAGAATAACAACAAATGCTGCTAACGTCAGTGTCAAGAACGGATCTGACGTTGGCGACTTCCAAATTACGCTATGTGTGTCGTTCGTCGCCATTTCAAAGGGGATCCCCATCATGTTTGATACGAAAATCACGAAAAGTAAAGTGTAGGCGAGTGCAATAAAGCGGCCTCCGGTTTTCCAATCCATGTTCGCTTTAATGATCCCACGACAGAAGTCGATGACCCACTCAATAAAGTTTTGTAAGCCTGTAGGTCTCATCGCCATCTTTTTTGCACCTAAGAACGTAAAGAGAAAAACGATTAATCCGGCGATCGAAAACGTTATCATTGTTGTAACGTTAAACGTAATCGGAGCTCCGAAAAGTTCAAAGGGGGTCCAATAAATTGATTGTGCATCCATAATTTCACCTCACTTTTCGTAATTGTAATAGCATGTCCACCATAATATAGAGGTAAAGGCTTCCATATCCTGTAAGTACTGCCCACAAGGCAAATGACTCTGGATTGAAAAGCGAGACAACTACCGCAACCGCTATCATACCATAACGGATCAATAAGCTGAATCCCGCAACGACATAAGAAAATAAATTCGAAGATTCACCTGATGCCGCCGCCCCGATCACCTCTGTTTTAATGTAGGTCGACGTGAAGCTAATCATTGAGGAAAATATTCCTAAAAGAAATCCGAGGAATGAAGCGAGATAAGCTGTCGTGAACACGCCAATCAAACAGACAATGGCGACGATCATGACGACGCGAAAATAATACTTCATTCGTTGTTGCAATTGCGTATGCATTACTCATCGTCTCCAAGTAAAGACTTAATGACCTGATACGCACCGTAAAAGCCTGCTGTCATACCAATTAGCAAGCCGAGAATTAATAACAGCGGGGTTGTACCGAAATGCCCATCAGCCCAATAGCCTAGCAAAATTCCACCAAACATCGAACCAACCATTGAAAAAAGTACGGTCGACACGACGGCTGCACCTTTGTAAGGATTGCGTTTGCCGTTGTCATTGGCCATTTTGGCTACTCCCTTCAACTGTAAGCCGTTGTTCAATAAAAGAAAAAGGTCCTTTTTATTTGAACAATGCGCGCAAATTGCTTTCTCTGTACTAGGACAAGAAAAAACAATCAGCATACCCTCAGTAATCGTACAATAGCGACATTCACATGTCAACGAACGTTTTCTATGAAAAAAACCTGATGTGACAGTGTTCCTCCGAAATGAACAATGTGTCAAAACATTGACAATCGCTATAGAAACTTACTCTTTTCCTTGACACTTTCCAGTTTTTCACAAAGTGGTGGCTTTAATGACAACTCTTCGGGGCGTATTTGTTCTGCGATTAAACAACAGTGACCAGAGAACGATATCGTCCTCTGGTCCTTATCTTACTTACTCTCCAACAATAGAATTTTTGATTCTAACGTATCTTCACGATCTTTTAACTTCGCATACACGAGAACGTGGTAGAGACCTGGTTTTAGCTGGAGCTCATTGCGATCAATACGTTTTTCAAACGGCCCCTCTGGCAAATCGGTTTCATGATCGAGCGTATCGATATACGCAAATGTGTCCGGGTCATACAGTGTGATTTCAAGTTCTTCAGCCCCACCGGGAGAAACACTTCGTACATCCAATCTCCGTTTCCAGGTAATTTTCCAAACTGAAACGCACTCACACGGGGATAGTCCGGTTCATCACTGAACAAAAGGAACGGCAAAGTGATCGGTTCTGTGCCACCATTTACGCGAATGAGTCCATCCACGCGCTTAAAGTCAATGATGTCTGGTTCAATTTCAACACGTACCTTCACATTTTTCTTCTCTCCAGGTTGGAGGGTCGTCGCCATCGGCAAATGCCATCTTAAGCCTGTGCCAATAGATGAAGGCACGTCAAACGTGTATGTTCGTTTTTCATCACTATGGTTTTCAATCGTCAATTCTTTTTCTAATCGTTGGAACAGTTGAAGGTCCGGATCTGCGTCCCACACACCAAATGAGAGGGCACCTGGGTATACAAGCGTGTCACTTAAAACGGCTGCCTGAATATCCACTCTTCCAGATCCTTGTACAAACGGCGGGTACCGGTCTCCATCCTCACTTACGAGCGGCACCGCAGTGTTCATAATTGCCGCCTTCACCTGTTCAGGTCCCCAATCGGGTTTCGCTTGTTTAATCAGGGCAGCTGCTCCTGCAATATGCGGGGCGGCCATACTCGTGCCGTTTAGCGCCAAATATCCGTCGGGAACGGTACTGTCAATGTCCACACCTGGCGCGACCACATCTGGTTTAATGTCCCACGTTTGCGTGACCGGGCCGCGGGAACTAAAAATCGCCATATGATCTGTCTCTTCAATGTATGTTGTTTCCATCATTGTTTCATCGTCTTCATTTGCTTGAATCTGCTCACGCAGTTGGTTGCCGGTTTTATGATCAATCGCTGCAGCTGTAAACGCCAATGGTTCCTCGACACCGGCCATAAACGTTCCAGGTACGTTGTTCATGAGCAACACCGCAACCGCTCCTGCATTTTTCGCATTTTCGATTTTTGCGCGAATTGGAATTCCACCGCGCTCAATGAGCGCGACACGGCCTTCGGCACCTTCCAAATCTTCAGGAAGCCCCATCCCTCCATCAATTACACGGTTTTTCCGCTTTAGATCCCACGGTTTTGTGCCTTGGACAGCTTGTAAAAGAACATGCTCATCTGAACCATCCATTTTTAAGTGTGGCGCTTTGAGTGGCGGCGTTGATGCACCTACTGAAATCGCTTTTGATGCCGTTCCTGGTGAGCCAACACTCCACAAATCTGGACCGCTGTTTCCGTTTGATGTGACAGTAATAATACCCGCTTCTGTTGCTCGGTCGAGCGCCGTACTCGTCGGCCAGTCTGGACCGTTAATCGGACTGCCGAGAGACAGATTCAACACATCAACCCCATCATCAATTGCCCGCTCAATCGCGTCTAAGATGTAGGCCGTGGAACCTTGTCCTTCCGGACCAAGTGCTCTGTACACATACAGCTCAGCATCCGGTGCAACACCCTTTACACTGCCATTCGCCGCAATGATCCCTGACACATGTGTGCCGTGAAACGTCTGCGCCTTTCCTTTTACCTTCGACTCCATTGGATCATCATCGTCATCAACGACATCATATCCACCTTTGTAATTGAGGCTTAAATCAGGGTGGGTGTAATCAATGCCTGTGTCAATTACACCGACTTTCACTCCTTTTCCCGTTAACTTAACGCCACGGTGATCGAGTTCAGACCGTAAATCGTCAGCACCGATAAACGGAACACTTTCACGGAGCGACACTTCATAATCCACACCCGCATCCACAGATGTTACACCTCTTACCGCTTTCACGGCCTGCGCTTGTTCTGCAGTTAACGAGTAAGCAAGACCACGAATACTCTGGTCATACACAAAATCTGGAGTCACATTTTGCAACACATCTGCGAGCAGCTCCTCCTCGTCCTCCACATCCTCATGAAACTGCACAATATATGAACTCTTCACTTCCATAGCTTCGGTACGTACAAGACCCGTTACTAAAAAAAGAAAACAGCATCCAGCAATGATCATCAATCGTGTTCGATGTTTGCGATGTCCCATAACAGGCCCCCTTTTTCATTCTCTTTATTTTGCACCTGTTAAAGAGAATCATGCAGACCGTTTTGCGGAGCCGCGTTTTCCTGCAAAATAGGCGCCGCCAACGAGCAACGCAATCATCGCACCACCCATGATTAGCCACAACGTCATTGAATCCTCGGATGAAATAATCGATGCTTCATTTAGATCGTCCGCTTCGTCCGCCTCAACGTGAAAAGAATCGGTCCATTGCCACGTCTCTTCTTCATCAGAGATCGTCAAGTTAACTTCATAATTCCCCGGTGCACTTGTGGGCCTGGCCACGCAATAAAAAAATCTGCACTGAGCTCGGTGCGATGCTCCCGGCTTGGCGCTCATCCTCCAAAAACAATTCCCCGTCCCGGTAGATGTTCGTTTGTACGTGAAGAGGGGTCGCTGCAACCGCAACATCATTAGCTAGTTCGGCCACCAATCCCGGTTCACCGTACACCAAATCCGTACGAACCGATTGCAAATTAAGATCCGGTCGCAACGCCTCTGCTTCGTCTCGGTCGTTCATAAGTTGCATGCCAATAATGTAGGCGTACGTGTTGATCAACCCCGACGCCTCGTCATCTTGATCCATCTCTACGTACATGCCTCCAAGTATAATTCCTACTTGAACGTTATCAGGCATCGTCACCGTAATTGGCACTTCTTTCGTTTCAAACGGCTGGAGCACATGATGTTCATCATATTCAATGAGATTTTCTAATTGATTCGTTCCCGCTTCAGAATAATCCACTTCTAAATGACTCGTCGTCGTTGCCGGATGATAATTCATCACTAATTCAATCTGCTCCGCTCCGTTATTCACAAGCATCATATGTACCGTTTCCTCTTCACCTGGTTCGAGCTCCATATCAAAGTACGACGCATGCGTGTCTACTTGCGCATCAGACACGACAGGTTGTACTTGAAACATAATGTCCTCGTCATTCGCATAACCTGTCATCGGTAACCACACCCCAACGAGCATACACACACAAGCCATTGTTTTCCTTTCCATCCAGCCTTCCTCCTTTTTATTGAAAAAAGGCCCGGGCGGGCCTTTCATGACGTAGCTCATTTAGTGAGGTGTTGATTGTAGTTGCCAAGTAATTCGTGATTCTAGTTGTCTAGGGCTGTTATCACGCTCAGGAATATTTAAACTTACACGATCAATATTTGAACGCCATGTCCCTTCACCTGAGCCAGGAGCTGCCTTGATGAGCGTTTGTGACTCTCCCCCGAACACTACCTTCGTATAATTTTTGTTAACTGGTGCTGTGCCTTCTCCGGTTGGCTCACTTGCATGGATATCAAGGGAAGCATTTAAAATATAGGTTTGACGATCAGAGGACCTTAATGGATCTGCCTGCACTTTAACTTGCCAACCCATTCCATTGTAGCGTTCATCTGTAACTGTGACCGGTGCACCGACATCCAGATCATATGTTCCGTCTGACGATTGTTTTCTTTCCCCAAAGTTAAACGCGCTCGGAACTTCGTCTAACGTTAACTCACCTGGTGCTGGTAACGCCTCCGTAATGTTAATGTCCACATCGGTACTTCCAGAATCTTCAGCAAGAACTCCACTCGTCACACTGAGCAACAACAACCCAACACTTAAACCGCATAACTTTTTCACAGCTACCCTCCAAATGGCATGTTTTGTTAATGGTTTACGCTATTTATCATAAAACTATGGAATTAGATTGACAATAACTAATTCTTTTTATATAGGAAATACTTCTCGACAGGATTTTTCTCAGTTGTCGGGGGGAGTAGAAATCAAAATCAACCGGGGAGTTGTTGTCGCTTTTTAGGCGTAGATGAGGGGTGAAAAACTATGTAAACTCGTTTGTTAAAGCAGGCAGTCTTCTTTCAGCTAATCATGCATTTCACTTTGGAGGTAAGCTAGAATAAATAGGTACATCTTGTCGTAAACGCCTCCTACGGTTGCTGCATAAAGGCACTATAATGCCGACTTCGGTATTGCGTTTCCTGTTTTTGGGCACCTGATGCCGATATCCACTCTTTTTCGGTACTTCGATCCGTGTTTATACATATCCAATCAATTTGACTATTTTCCCGACGCCATGCACACAGTAAAAAGCACGTCCCACAAGGCGCAGCAAATAAAAAAACGCAAGGATAATTACCATCCTCACGTTTTTAGCGCCACTATTTTGTACCAAACAAACGGTCTCCGGCGTCGCCGAGTCCTGGAACAATGTAGCCTTTTTCATTCAATTTTTCATCGAGTGCGGCCAAGTAGATGTCCACGTCTGGGTGCTCATTTTGAACTTGTTCTACGCCTTCTGGAGCGGCGATGAGGCACATCAGCTTGATGTTTTGCGCTCCCCGTTTTTTCAAGGAGTGGATCGCTTCGACGGCGGATCCTCCTGTGGCAAGCATCGGATCGATTACGATAAGTTCACGCTCTTCCACATCTTTCGGGAGCTTAACGTAGTATTCAACAGGTTTGAATGTCTCAGGGTCACGATACAACCCAACATGACCGACTTTTGCTGCGGGGATCAAGTCCAAGATCCCATCGACCATACCGAGGCCAGCGCGTAGAATTGGCACAAGGCCGAGCTTTTTGCCGGCAATTACTTTGGACTGACCAGGACCGACTGGTGTGTTAATCGTCACTTCCTCAAGTGATAAGTCTCTTGTAATTTCAAATGCCATCAACGTGGCGACTTCATCCGTTAGTTCACGAAATTCTTTCGTTCCCGTAGATACGTCACGAATGTATGTGAGTTTATGTTGGATAAGTGGATGGTCAAAAACGTATACTTTTCCCATAATTGCCTGCACTCCTTTAACTTGTCGTATTCAGCCTTTCAAAATTCTACAGAAAAAGCGCACCCGATTCAAGTGAAATTTGCGCTCATCTGTGTCCAATTTTTGGTCACATCTCACGAAGAGTTATGGTCGTTCATCATGTAGCATCGGCTCCGATGATGAACGATACACATCAGCTTGATGTTTTTTATACAGTAAGAAAAGCAGGAGAAATCCCCTGCTTACTCGTACATTGGGAAGCGCTTCGTTAGTGCATGCACCCGCCCTTTTGCCTCGCTTAACTTGTCTTCGTTTTCGATGTTGTTTAAGACGAGTCCAATAATTTCAGCGATTTCCACCATATCTTCTTCCTTAAAACCGCGAGAAGTGACAGCCGCTGTCCCAATCCGAATGCCGCTCGTTACAAACGGGCTTTCTGGGTCAAATGGAATGGCATTTTTGTTCGTCGTTACACCTACATCATCAAGTGCCTTTTCAGCTACTTTACCCGTAAGGTTTAGCCCCGTTAGATCGAGCAGTAGCAAGTGGTTGTCGGTACCTCCAGACACAAGTTCAATGCCTTGTGCTTTTAATGACTCGCCCAACTGTTTGGCGTTCTTGACAATTTGCTTTGCGTAATCGGTAAATGAAGGTTGCAACGCCTCAAGGAACGATACCGCCTTTGCAGCGATGACGTGCATGAGTGGGCCACCTTGCAGTCCAGGGAACATCGCTTTATCGATTTTTTTTGCAAATTGTTCTTCACAAATGATGAGTCCACCACGTGGACCACGCAACGTCTTATGTGTTGTGCTCGTGACGAAATGAGCATGCGGAACAGGGTTATTATGAACGCCTGCTGCCACAAGTCCAGCAATATGAGCCATGTCTACCATTAAATAAGCATCAACTTTATCCGCAATTTCACGGAATTTCTTGAAATCAATTTCACGGGGATACGCTGACGCACCAGCAACAATAAGCTTAGGTTTATGCTCAATGGCCGCTTCTAGCACCTTGTCATAGTCAATGCGGTGATCACCATCGGTCACACCGTACTCAACGAAGTTGTACTGCACACCACTAAAGTTCACAGGACTGCCGTGTGTTAAGTGACCTCCGTGAGAAAGGTTCATTCCCAAAACAGTGTCTCCGTGATCCAAGATCGTAAAGTACACACCCATGTTTGCTTGTGCGCCAGAGTGCGGTTGAACGTTAACGTGATCGCCACCAAAAATTTCTTTCACACGATCACGCGCGAGGTTCTCAACGACATCGACGTGCTCACAGCCCCCGTAGTAACGACGCCCAGGGTAACCTTCGGCATACTTATTTGTCAGTACTGAGCCTTGAGCTTCCATGACCGCTTCACTGACGAAGTTTTCTGATGCAATCAGTTCAATCTTCTCTCTTTGTCGGGTAAGTTCATTCTGTATCGCTTCAAAAATGGCTGGGTCTTGATTGGAAACGTGGTTCATAGTACGGAAAATCCCCTTCCCTATCTTTTTCTCTATTCTATCATGAATGACCGTAACTTGAACGAGGTCCACCAATATATTTTGGACGAGTTTTCGCCATCGTGACGATTGCCCCTCCTAATTTGTGAATCGAAGGTCTGACAGGTACAGCGACATGTTTAAGGTGCATGCCAATGAGTGTGAGTCCAATATCAATGCCTGCATCGGCTTTGACGTGTTCGACCATCACCCGCTCTCCGCCTTGTGAAAATGCATGAGAAGCCAACGCCCCACCAGCCGTTCGAACAGGGGTGACATTCACTTCCTCCATGCCGAGCGCTTTAGGCACGACAAGCGCCCGGTTGATGTGTTCACACCCTTGATACGCAGGATACAATTGGTATTTTTCACAAAATACTTCAATCTCTGCATACAAATCGGCAGCGATCTCGAAAGAACCGCTGCTCCCAATTTGTTTGCCAGCTACCTCGCTCGTACTTGCGCCGATCACGAGAATGTGACCTGGCCGAAGCCGAGCCACTGCTTGTAATTCATCGAGCATCGTCTTTAAATCTGCGAATGTGCATTAGTCTAGCTCCATCATTTTTTCCACTCTACGTTGGTGACGACCACCTTCATATTCCGTTTCGAGCCATGTTGTAACGATCGCTTTTGCAAGTCCAGGCCCGATCACACGCTCACCCATCGCGAGCACGTTCGTATCATTGTGACGACGCGTCATTTCTGCACTAAACACATCGTGAACGAGCGCACAACGGATATTCTTTACCTTGTTCGCACTAATTGACATGCCTATTCCTGTCCCGCATATTAAAATGCCACGCTCATACGTGCCCGCCGCAACCGCTTCAGAGACGGGGCGCGCGAAATCCGGATAATCGACACTCTCTGTTTCATGAGCACCCACATCCTCATACTCAATGCCCATCTCCTCAAGTAACGGTACAATCTCTTTCTTTAATGCAAGACCGGCATGATCTGAACCAATGATTACTTTCATCATCCGTTCCTCCTTTTTCTCCTAGACTAATTTGTGCTGGATCTTTTGCAACAATCGTTCCAACTGCTCCGCCGTCGTCCGGTACTCATCCAAATCTCCACCGATCGGATCTGTTACTTCTTCATCCGTTTCCCCGAATTCTGAAAGCGTGAAGATCCGTTCTTTATACTCGGGATAGAGCCGGTGCAACACGTCTCGGTGAGAACGCGTCATCGTTAACACAACATCCGATTTGTCGAGCAGAGGTTCGTTAATTTGCGTTGACGTATGCTGGTCTAAGCTTTGCCCTTTCTCGCGCACAATCCTGCGTGAATGCTCAGCTGCACTCGCTCCGCCCATCGCTTGGATGCCTGCGGAACGAACCGTGAGCTCCGGCTTTGCCTTTTTTAACAGTGCCTCTGCCATCGGGCTTCGGCACGTATTGCCTGTACAAACAAATAATACACTCGTCAAGGATAGATCCTCCTTTAACCATCTCTTCTTTTAGTTTACCATCAAACGAAAAAGAGTTAAAGGAATTGAACAATATACGGGTACGCGGAATACAAGCCAAATACCGACAATACGACACCAGCGAGTAGCTCCCCGTAATCCCCAATCCGGTTTCTAAACAAGTTGCCAAGCATAAAACCGGCGGCTGTCATGATCGTCGTTACAATACCAAATGTCAAAATGACCATCGTCGCTTCTGCACCGAATACGCCAAATGAAACTCCGACAGAAAAGCTGTCAAGACTAACGATAAACGCAAAGAATAAAATTCCGGCTCCGCGAAGGCGAAACGATTGTTCACTCTTGCCACCGAGGCTTGTGAATATCATTTGGACTCCAATGACGGTCAAGATGATTCCCGCGACAAAGCTCGCTACTTGTGGTCCAAAGAACCCACTAATCCATGCACCTAACACCATTCCCGCCAGCGGCATAATCATGTGAAACAACCCTACACTTGTAGCAATCCGCCACACTTCACTTCTCCTTAAACCAGGGCCAATGCCAAATACAAGCGCTATAGAAAAGGCGTCCATCCCGAGGGCAAGCGCAATGACGAACATACTCATAAACTCAACCATAAAAAACCCCCTTGTCTGTTGTACAAGCGTATGCAGACAAGGGGGTTTTTAGACATTCGCTGCCTTATTTAATCGATTCATAATCGCCCGGCCAAGACCTTTTTCTTCAAACGACTGGATAATACACACATCCACTTCCGGTTGCAAGGCATCCACTTCCCGTAATACTTGGTACACTCTTTGCGAAACTCGGTCGAGCCGGTCTTTTTCACCGAGATTGAGATGATGGTCTGCTTGAATTTCTTTTTGTAGATCATCGGTTACCGCCGCCGCCACACGTTTTCCTTTGTTTCGGTATTGATCGATAAGCTCTTGAACCTCATTGGCTTGTTTACCACCAATGATGAGCGCCGTATCGGGAGCATAATGACGGTATTTCATTCCCGGTGACTTCGGAGTGTGCTCAGCCGTATTCGCTGTGGGTCGCATGATGGTAGTGCCGACCGCGTCTTCAATCATTTCTTCAGTTACACCGCCAGGTCGAAGGATAACCGGAACGTCCCCTGAAAGGTCGACAACGGTTGATTCTAGTCCGTACCCACATGCCCCGCCGTCTACCACTGCAGCAATACGCCCATTCAAGTCGTTCATGACATGCGCAGCAAGCGTAGGACTCGGACGACCGGAACGGTTCGCGCTCGGTGCTGCAATCGGTAACTGCACTTCTTTGAGGATGCGCCTTGCGACTGGATGGGAGGGCATTCGTATCGCTACTGTGTCCAACCTTGCGGTCACGATGTCAGGGACAAGCTGGCTTCTTTTCATCACTAGCGTCAGCGCCCCCGGCCAAAACGATTCGATTAATTGATTTGCCAACTCACTTCGTTCAAAGACGAGTGCATCAAGCTGCTCCAGTTGACCAATATGTAAGATGAGCGGGTTATCACTCGGCCGCCCTTTTGCTGTAAAAATGTTCTGTACCGCTTCTGTGGATAACCCGTTCGCCCCTAGACCATAGACCGTTTCGGTTGGAAAAGCGACCAACTCGCCATTTTTCAATAATTTGGCCGCCTCTTTCACACTGTTCGCATCGTCAAAGTTATTCACATTTAATATTTTCGTATGTTGAGAACTCACTAATAATTCTCCTTCTATCGCTCAGATCTCCTCTATATCAAGGGTTTAAGAGATGTACACATGCTTAATAAGTTATCCACATATACCGTCATGTTATCCACATACCACGTGGTGCTTGAGGATAACATCTACGATTTTTCTCCAAACCAATCTTCCCACAAATCGACGACGAAAAATCGAAATTCAGGTTCCTCGTTATCCTCAGAGTTATTCACACCCTCTGTTGATAACTCCTCTTCTTCATCATCCGTACCGATACCAAGATCGGTGAGACAGAGGGGCGGGAATAGGACACACCACCAGTTCTCTCCATTTCCTTCACCAATTTCAATGACCAATGCTTCATATAATCCTGCTGGATAAACGAGTGGCCCATATACTTTCGTCGGAAATTCTACATCGGTATCTAAAGACACATCGACAGGCAAATCGTATCCGTGATTCTCGACGACTGTCACTGCCAATTGTTCGAGGTTTCCGAGCTCTTTCTCAAATACTTCTCGCGCCTCATGTTTCGTATTTGTATCCTCAAGCATCTCTCTCGTATAAAGCGCAACTTCATCGCGGACATCACGTTTAATTTGTTGATGAACGAGGGCGTCTGAGTGAGAGAAAATGCGCAGGCGAATGGCCTCTTCCGGCACGTCATCCTCTTCCATCCAGTATTGTTGTTGACTTTCCCATGTACTTACGACCATAAATAAACAAATAAACGTATAAATAATGGCTTGTTTCATTTCGTTTCACCTCATCCTCTCTACCTAAAGTGTGGTCAGAAAGGATAAGGTTCTAAACGATGATTCGTCCGACAAATTTTGCTTATTGAAGGTCGACAACGACAATGCGATCGTTACCATTCAGGTCCGCATGTACCGAAACTTTTGCACGTGGAAATGCTTTTTTCATAATCGCTGCAACAGCAGACCCTTGATCATAACCAATTTCAAAAAAAGCCATCCCATCCGCTCGGATGATGTCTTGGATTTCAACACTGAGCCGGCGGTAAAAATCTAACCCGTCTGTCCCACCTACAAGTGCCATATGTGCTCATGAGCCCGTACATTCGTCTGTAGCTCTTCAATATCCTTTTCAGGAATGTATGGAGGGTTAGAAATAATGACGTGAAACTTCTCACCTTGGAAGGGCTCGGTCAAGTCGCCTTCACGCAATGTCACATTCACGCCTAATCGTTCAGCATTTGCCATGGCGACGTGTAATGCATCACCGGATAAATCAGAAGCACTCACTTCAGCTTCTGGCCACTCTTTTGCGAGTGTAAGGGCAATCGCACCGCTTCCTGTGGCAATATCGACAATCTTAGGGTGCTGGAACCGCTCTTCGCCCCGTTCCAATATGAGCTCTACAAGTTCCTCTGTCTCCGGGCGAGGAATGAGAACAGCTGGATTCACAAGTAACGTTCGTCCATAAAAATGTGCCTCGCCGGTAATGTATTGTGCAGGCTCCCCAGATGCAAACCTTTGAATCATTTGTTCAAATTGCTGCCACTGCTTTTCAGGTAATCTTTCTTGCAGCGCTAATTGAAAGAGAACGCCTGATTTCCCAACAACATCTTCTAACAGCCATTTTGCTCCGGTTACTTCAACACCTCGTGCTTCCAAAAAAGACGAAGCCCATTTGAGGGCTTCGTGTAGTGTACGTTCTTCTGTCATTGTTCATTGCTCTCCATCATCTTCGCTTGTTCTTCAACGATGAGTTGGTCAATAATTTCATCCAAGCCACCTTGTAAAATTTGTTCAAGCTTTTGCAAAGTGAGACCAATTCTATGATCAGTTACACGGCTTTGTGGGAAATTGTATGTTCGAATCCGCTCAGAACGGTCACCCGTTCCGACCGCTGCTTTCCGGTTTTCAGCATATTCATCTTGTGCTTCTTTTTGGAACTTATCATACACTCTCGCACGCAAAACTTTCATCGCTTTATCGCGGTTTTTAATTTGTGACTTTTCGTCTTGGCAAGAGACGACAATCCCAGTAGGTTCATGAGTAATCCGAACCGCAGACATAGTCGTGTTTACACTCTGCCCTCCAGGACCACTTGAAGCGAATGTATCAACACGCAAGTCTTTGTCGTGAATCTCGACTTCGACCTCTTCTGCTTCAGGCAAAACTGCAACCGTCGCCGTAGACGTATGAATTCTTCCACCAGACTCTGTTGAAGGAATACGTTGCACGCGATGAGCCCCATTCTCATACTTCATCTTTGAATAAGCGCCATCACCATTAATGGAGAAAATAATTTCTTTGAAACCACCGATGTCGGTACTGTGAGATTCAATAATATCGGTTTTCCAACGGTTTTGTTCAGCAAATCGACTGTACATTTTGAACAAGTCCCCTGCAAACAAGGCCGCCTCGTCACCACCGGCTGCTCCCCGAATTTCTATAATAACGTTTTTGTCATCGTTCGGGTCTTTCGGGATTAAGAGAATCTTTAACTTCTCTTCAATCTCTGTTTTTCGCTCCTGCAACTCTTCAATCTCCATCTTAACCATTTCCAGCATGTCTTGATCTAATTTGTCATCAAGCATTGCCTTTGCATCGCTAAGCTCTTCTGAAGTCGATTTATACGTTCGGTACGCTCCAACCGTCTCTTCTAAGTTCGATTGCTCTTTCGAGTAATCGCGTAATTTGTTTGTATCGCTAATCACTTCCGGATCACTAAGCCATTCGTTCAATTGATTGTAGCGATCTTCCAGCGTTTGAAGTTTTTCAAGCACGCGCTTCACCTCATTTTTCATCTTTATTTAGTATAGTATAAGGAGGTAAGGAGGTCAAAGCGCCATGTTTCATGTGAAACACGCGCGGGAATGGTAGGATTATTCAGTACAAAAGAGGTGCACAAATGAAAAAACAATATGTCATTATCGGCGGAGATGCTGCGGGTATGAGCGCGGCTATGGAAATTGTGCGTGCACGAGATCCCGAAGAGACCGCGATTATAACGCTAGAGAAGGGCGAAATTTATTCTTACGCGCAGTGCGGGTTACCCTATGTAATTGAAGGTGACGTCCGCTCCACGAAGCAACTCATTGCGAGAGACGTGAGCACATTTCGTGAAAAACACGGCATTGACGCGCGCATTCATACCGAAGTCACGTCCATTGATTGTGAAAACAAAACCGTCACATTCGTAACCGAGGAGCAAACGGAAGAGACAATCGTTTATGACAAACTGCTCATCGCTTCAGGTGCCAAGCCGTTTATTCCTCATTTACCTGGAAATGACCTGCCTGGTGTACATACACTAAAAACGATCCCAGACCTTGAAGCCATACAAGCAGAATTATCCGGTACAAAACACATTACCATTGTCGGTACCGGATATATCGGGCTTGAGATGGCAGAGGCTCTCATCGCCCAAGGAAAACAAGTACACATGGTTGCCCGGAGCCATCAGCTCGCGTCAACGTTTGATGCTGACATGGCTACACATTTAAAGGAAGAAGCAACCGCTCAAGGCGTCCATGTGCTTTTTCAAACAAACGTAAGTGCGTTACATGCCGGCGATAACGGACGAGTACACCGAGTTGAAACAGACCGTGGCACCTTTGAAACCGACTTGGTTCTGTTTGCGACCGGTATTGCTCCGAACACAGAATTTCTTAATGAATGCCCGATCGAACAGCACGAAAATGGCGCCGTTTGCGTAAATGATTATTTGGAGACGACCGTCCGTGACGTGTACGCAGCAGGAGACTGTGCAACTCAGTATCACCGAGTGAAGAAACAACAGGACTACATGCCCCTCGGTACGCACGCAAATAAACAAGGGCGTATTGCTGGCATGAACATGAGCGAGACAGAACCGCTGCGCAAGTACCCTGGCATGGTTGGGACTGCTGTTTTCCGTTTTTTCAATTTGACCGCTGCAATGACCGGCCTGACCGAGCAAGCTGCCCGTGATCTTCATTTAGACATTGAAACCGTTTCTTATGACGGCACGCACATTGCTGGTTATTTTGAAAACAAAATGCCCTTACATGTGAAGCTCGTATATGACCGCAAGAGCGATCAATTGTATGGTGCTCAAGCCATCGGTGCAGGTGCGGATAAACGGATTGATGTCGCAGCGACCGCACTTTATCAAGAACTTACGTGCAGAGATCTTGAAGATCTAGATCTATCCTACGCTCCACCATACAACGGGGTTTGGGACCCTCTTCAGCAAGCGGCCCGACGCAGAAAGCGTTATTAAGTAAACGACGGTGGCTAAATACTCTATCGTGTTTTCTTTACACTTTAGTATAAGTGGGCAACATCACTAGCCAAAACTTGGTCAGCGTGAACGAGTGTGTAGAAAGTGAGACGCTTTTTTGTGGATTCGCGCTTTTACTTAGGATACTCGGTGAGTGGCTCATGGCTATGGTAGGATATTCGCCAATTAGAAAGCTTATTTAGCTAAAATCTTACCATGTAACCAAGATGTGAATGGCAAGGCTGCTGCAAAGAATACTTGGAAGACGTATACCAAGTATGTGCGCTTATTGAAAGTTAAACATTACCGATTATCGGCATTGGCAACGCGCCTTCTTGCCCTATATCGAAATGTATCCTAACCTTCGCCCATACACATCGTAAAAAGCGAGTCGCTGCGCCATTAGCGACTCGCTTTCCTTTCGATTTTGATCCCATGTCCTCACCCGTAGTTTCTCCTAACGAAGCGGGCTTCATCATGAGAATCTCACCCAATTCTCCCAGAAAGGAGACAAAAAAAGACAAGTGGGGTTTCCCCGAGCTTGTCTTTTTTCTTACATGTTGTATTTCTTCTTGAAGCGGTCGATACGACCACCAGCATCGGCAAGTTTTTGTTTACCCGTGTAGAATGGGTGGGAATCAGAGCTGATTTCCACTTTGATTAACGGATAAGTGTTTCCATCTTCCCATTCAGCAGTTTCTTTTGATGATTTCGTTGAACCGCCTAGGAACTTGAAGCCCGTGCTTGTATCTAAGAAAACAACTTTTTGATATTGCGGATGAATTTCCGTTTTCATAAAGTATTTCCCTCCTCCCTCTTACAAAGAGGTCATTTTCACACATAACGTGATTATAACAACACGCCAGTGTTTTTACAAGGATCTGTTTATGAGTTTTCAAAATTTGGCATTACACGCCGGTTTTTGACTTTTGCTTTTGTCTCGTTTTTTCTCGTTCCATTCGTTCAAAGACTCATCATTCGTTTTTGTATCTTTAATTCTGCGAATGAAATGGTCAACGAACTCCGGCGAATCATTCATCGTTTTACGCATCGCCCAGAGGCTCTCTAAATGCCCTTTTGGAATGAGAAGTTCTTCTTTACGAGTAGATGAGCGACGAATGTCAATGGACGGGAAGATTCTTCGCTCAGCTAGGCGACGATCTAAGTGCAATTCCATATTTCCCGTTCCTTTAAATTCTTCATAAATGACATCATCCATGCGAGAGCCTGTGTCCACAAGAGCTGTCGCGAGAATCGTCATACTGCCACCTTCTTCAATGTTTCGCGCTGCACCGAAGAAACGTTTCGGCCGGTGAAATGCAGCGGGATCAATCCCCCCGGATAACGTACGACCACTTGGTGGAATGACGAGATTGTACGCCCGCGCAAGACGAGTAAGACTGTCCATCAAAATGACAACGTCTTTCTTCTGTTCAACGAGGCGCATCGCCCGTTCCAATACGAGCTCCGTCACTTTAATGTGATTCTCTGGCACTTCATCGAAAGTCGAATGCACAACTTCCCCCTGTACCGAACGTTGAATGTCGGTCACTTCTTCGGGGCGTTCGTCAATTAACAAAACTATCAATTCTGCATCTGGATGATTTTCGGAAATGCTATTTGCGACTTGTTTTAATAAAGACGTCTTACCCGCCTTTGGTGGTGCAACGATTAATCCACGTTGACCGAAGCCGACTGGCGTAACAATGTCGATAATTCGAGCGGACAGACGCCCAGGGTTCGTTTCAAGTTGGATTCGTTTGTCTGGGAATAGTGGGGTTAACGCCGGGAAATGTGGTCGTTCCTTCGCAAGATCTGGCTCATCACCATTCACTGCAGAAACTTGCAATAACCCGTGGTAACGTTCATTGTCTTTTGGCTTTCGGACTTTACCAGACACACGGTCACCATTGCGCAAGTCAAACCGACGAATTTGTGATGCTGAAATATAAATATCTTCAGAGCTAGCCATGTAGTTGATCGGTCGTAAAAACCCGTAGCCTTCTGTCTGAATAATCTCTAATACACCTTCCATAAACATGTGCCCATCTTGTTCTGCTTGCCCTTTTAAGATCGCAAAAATTAATTCTTGTTTCGTTAACTTACTATAGTAAGAAATCTTCAAATCCTTTGCATGTTTGTAAAGATCACGTAGCGTTTTTTGCTCTAGCTCAGCTAAAGTCAATCTACATCACCGCTTTCATTTAATTTTCATTGGTGTCTAGTTGTAATTGTTGGATTCAAACCGGGTAGGCAAAACAATGAGGGGATTTGTACTTGTATACTAAGTTCATATAGAAGGATGGGGGTGCGTGTAACTCTTGGTAATAACGTACCATAGTCTTCTTCGATTGAAAACCGAATTTTTATCACGCTCCCCCTCGTCTTTCTAGTCTTTCATCACAAAATCAGGCTTTTTCACAACGTTATGTTTTCCATCGATAAATCGGACGGTTCCTGATTTTGCACGCATGACGAGCGATTGTGTTGTCGCCTTGGTGCTTTTATAGTGGACACCTTTTAGTAGTTCTCCGTCGGTTACGCCAGTCGCTGCAAAAATGCAATCATCGCCACCAACAAGGTCATCCATCTCTAGAATACGGCTCGTATCATCGATGCCCATTTGCTTGCAACGCTCTTCTTCAGCAGCATCTTTTGGTAACAGGCGTCCTTGGAATTCTCCACCTAAGCATTTGAGGGCAACTGCCGAGATTACTCCCTCAGGAGCACCTCCTGTTCCCATTAATAAATCCATACCGGTTTCATCGAATGCGGTGTTAATGGCTGCAGCCACGTCGCCGTCTTGAATGAGTTTGATTCTTGCACCTGCTTCACGTACTTCCTGAATAAGCTTGGCATGACGATCGCGATTCAAAATGCTAACGACGAGGTCTTCAACATCTTTGTTCTTCGCTTTTGCAACCGCCTTCAAATTATCTTCCACAGAAGCATCGAGACTGACAACACCCACAGCCTCTGGACCGACGGCAATTTTGTCCATGTACATATCCGGAGCATGCAACAATCTGCCGTTGTCTGCGACAGCGAGGACAGCAAGTGCATTCCAAGTACCTGCGGCAACGATGTTCGTCCCTTCAACTGGATCGACAGCAACGTCCACTCTCGGTCCGTAGCCATTCCCTAACTTTTCACCAATATAGAGCATCGGTGCTTCGTCTTTCTCCCCTTCACCGATAACGACCGTACCTTTCATTGGAATGGTATCGAACACATCACGCATGGCACTTGTTGCTGCATCATCAGCCTCTTCTTTCATGCCTCTGCCCATCCATCTGGCTGCAGATAAAGCGGCTGCTTCTGTCACACGGACAAGCTCCATTGATAAACTACGTTCCATCTTTTTGCCCCCTGATCGATCGTTATGAACTTTTTAACTGTTCCTGCTCTTCATGACTTAACGGTTCTCGCCACAATTTAGCACCAAGTCCTTTAAGCTTTTCTTCTAATGATTCATACCCACGATCGATATGATGTACGCCAGTAATCTCGGTCACACCATTTGCCATAAGTCCTGCTATGACCAGCGCTGCACCGGCACGAAGATCACTTGCTTTTACACGAGCACCTTCTAGCGTTTGCCACCATTGATCATTGCCGAACGTCCCTCGACCTTAATGTCTGCACCCATACGGCGAAGCTCATCAATGTGTTTAAACCTGGCATTATAGATCGTATCGGTAATAATGCTTGTGCCCTTCGCTTTGACAAGCAAAGATGTTACTGGTTGTTGCAAGTCAGTTGGAAAACCTGGATGGACGAGGGTTTTAATGTCTGCACCTGTAATTTGCTTACTTCTCTCGACGATAATTACATCATCGTCACTTTGCACGTTCACACCCATTTCATCCAGCTTCGCAATGAGTGATTCCAAATGATCTGGAATGACATTTTTTATCTTTACATCCGTGCCCATACACGCAGCCGCGATAATGTACGTGCCTGCCTCAATTCGATCAGGAATAATTGAATGTCCGCAACCTTTGAGCTGTTCTTTTCCTTCGATACGGATGACATCCGTTCCTGCACCTTTAATGTCTGCACCCATACTTGAAAGAAGCGTTGCAACATCAATGATCTCAGGTTCTTTTGCAGCATTTTCAATAATCGTTTTTCCTTTTGCTTTTACAGCAGCGAGCATAATGTTAATGGTTGCACCAACACTGACCACATCCAAATAGATTCGCGCACCAACGAGTTCTTTTGCACGTAAATATATCGATCCTTGCTCATTTGTGACGACGGCACCGAGTGCTTCAAATCCTTTAATGTGCTGATCAATCGGACGCGGACCTAAGTTACAGCCTCCTGGAAGACCGATGGCTGCTTTTTTGAATTTGCCAAGCATAGCACCCATCATATAATAGGATGCTCTCATTTGCTTCACTCGACCGTTTGGCAAGGGCATAGGTTTGATTCCTCGCGGGTCTATTGTAATCTCATCGCCTTTTTGGGTCACATGGCCCCCAATATGTGTTAGCAGATCACTAAGTACTTCCACATCGGAAATGTTTGGCAGGTTATCAATCCTTACTGGTGAATCGGCAAGCAAAGCTGCGGTATAAGCGCAACTGCACTGTTTTTGGCTCCGCCGATTTGCACTTCTCCTGTCAGCGGATGACCCCCTTCGACCATTAACTTTTCCATTGGTATGTCACTTCCCTCATCCATCGGAATCAACTAGAAACGCAGGCTTTCCGTAGAAAGCCTGGTCATATCCTCTTATTTGCCAGTATAGTCACGAGTTCTATATGCTAGACACGTTTACTTGTTGCCTGCGACTTTATCCCAATCAGCTAAAAACTTCTCAATGCCTTGGTCTGTTAGTGGGTGCTTCGCTAACTGCTCAATCACATTATAAGGAATGGTTGCGATATCGGCGCCAAGCTTCGCGGCTTCTGTCACATGAACAGGGTGGCGAACACTCGCGGCAATAATTTCAGTATCAATGTCATGTGTAAGGAAGATATCGGCAATTTCTTCAACAAGCGCAAGTCCGTTGCCGCCAATATCATCTACACGACCGAGAAATGGGGATACGTACGAAGCGCCTGCACGTGCGGCTAGAAGCGCCTGTACACTTGAAAAGATAAGTGTCACGTTCGTCTTAATGCCGAGATCTTTAAATGCTTTAACGGCTTTTAACCCTTCAACGGTCATTGGCACTTTTACTGTAACGTTTGGAGCAACAGCTGCGAGCTCTTTTCCTTCTTCAATCATCGCATCTGCCTCTAACGCAATAACTTCAGCGCTCACAGAACCGTCGACAAGTGACGTAATCTCTTTCAGACGATCTTTAAAATCAACGCCTTCTTTTGCGACGAGGCTCGGGTTGGTTGTTACACCGTCCAAAATGCCAAGTGCATGGGCTTTTTTAATCTCTTCAATATTTGCTGTATCAATAAAAAACTTCATGAAATTCTCCTCTCCTGCTGTAAAAAGTTACTTCGCTTTCCCGGATGAGCCGAAGTCACGCATTTTTCCTTTTACCGTTTCTTTAATGGCATCGCGTGCAGGACCCATATATTTACGCGGGTCATACTGTTCAGGGTTCGATTCAAACACCGCTTTTACAGCCTCTGTTGCCGCAATTTGACTCTCAGTGTTTACATTTACTTTCGCATGGCCATATTCAATGGCTTTTTGTACATCTTTCACAGGTAGACCCGTGCCACCATGCAACACGAGTGGCGTTAAGCCGACAAGTTTGTTAATTTCTTCCATTTGCTTGAACCCAAGATTCGGTTCGCCTTTGTATGGACCATGAACCGAGCCAAGCGCTGGTGCAAAGCAGTCAACACCTGTTTCTCTAACGAGACGCTCACATTCTTCAGGAATTGCATAATTTGCGTCTGCCGCATCTACGACGAGGTCGTCTTCCTGTCCACCAATTCTTCCAAGTTCAGCTTCTACAGATACACCAACAGCATGAGCCATCTCAACGACACGTTTTGTAAGCGCAATGTTCTCCTCAAGTGGGTCATGAGAACCGTCAATCATGACTGAAGTAAATCCAGCATGAATCGCTTGAGCACACGCTTCAAAACTTGAACCGTGATCAAGGTGAATCGCAACCGGTACCGTGACGTTATATGTCTTCATGTATGACTTCACCATTTGTACAACTGCTTCAAAGCCTCCCATATAGCGGGCTGCTCCTTCAGAAACACCACAAATAAGCGGTGATTTCTCTTCTTCTGCCGCTTGCAAAATTGCTTGAGTAAATTCCATATTATTTAAGTTGTATTGTCCAACAGCATAACGGTTTTCCTTTGCTGTTCTGAGCATTTCTGTCATAGAACTAATGGCATATGTTACTTCCTCCTTGTACTGGCTAAAGAATTTCATACTCTGATATTATAGCATATCCTGATTTCATGATACATCTATGTATCCATCGCACCGCTCACAAGATCGCGAATTTCTTTAATGTCAAATGGCTTGGCAATCGACCCATACACCCCGTGCTCTTTTAATACATCATTAAAATCAAGTTCTTCATAAGCTGTCATCATAATGATACGAATGGACGAATTGCTCCCCCGAATTCGTTTCAGAACATCAATCCCATTTATACCAGGGAGTTTAACGTCTAAGATGGCAAGTTTAAAAGAGCCTTTTTCCAACACTTCCAATGCTTGATATCCATTAGAAGCAAGGTGAACCTCATATCCTTCTTCTGTCAAAATGGCTTCAATTAGTTTGCGAATACCTGCTTCGTCGTCTACAATGAGTATTTTTTGCAAATATAGTCACCTCTTGCCATTAAAAGATTCCACTTAATATGGTACGGAATTCATCAACACATAACATGAATTCTTCACAACAACTCAAATCTCCTCTTTTTGTACGGTTGAGAATCGGGTAACTTGTGGATACTAACGTTAGAAAAGGTGACTTTAAGATGATGAAAATGTATACGACGCAACTACAGCGCGTCTTTACACTTATTCAAAACCAAGAAGAACAAATAGAAGAAAGCAGCCGAATGCTCGCTGCCGCCCTCGTCGGTGAAGGCACCATTTATCTTTGTGCATCGGCACGTTTTCAATCACTCGCACAAGCGCTAACAGAAAACCCGGACACATTAGATAAAACGGTATATCTTCCAATCGATGACGCCATAAAGGTTGTCACACCAGCCGATCGTCTCGTTTATATCACCGAAGAATCAGATAACGAGGACGATAATCAACGTCTTCAACAAATTCTTTCAGCCGAAACGCCTGTCGTGTTTCTTGGCTCAGCAGCACCCGACCTACAACGAGTCGAAGGCATGGAAGAACCTTTCTATGTAGAAACGTCATCGAAAGGCCTTGTCCCTAACTTAGATGGATCGAGAAGCGGATATCCCGGTGAAATTGCCATCGTATACGCGTATCAATTGCTCATGTTCCACATAGGGGAATTGCTAGATTGAATTCAGTGTATCACGGTTTATCCCTCAAAATGTAAAAAAGCTGTCGAGAATCTTGTATTACCAGTGTTTTTTTCTTATTCATACGAATAAAAGCGCTGCTCCGTTCGTAAACGGATGCAGCGCTTTATTTAGTTCTCCCCTAAGGAACAACGGATAAATTCTCTAAATAGCGGTTGCGGACGTGTTGGTCGTGAAACAAATTCCGGATGGAACTGTGCCGCAACAAAGTACGGGTGGTCAGCAAGCTCAATAATCTCTACGAGACGGTTATCTGGACTAACTCCTGAAAAGATGAACCCTGCTTCTTCAAACGCTTCGCGGTACGCGTTGTTAAACTCGTATCGATGACGGTGACGCTCGTACACAACTTCTTCACCATACGCACGCTTGGCGACCGTGCCTTCTTTTAACTTACAAGGGTAAAGTCCAAGACGGAGAGTCCCCCCAAGGTCTTCAATGTCCTTTTGTTCTGGAAGCAAGTCAATGATTGGGTTGCTCGTCTCTGGTACCATCTCCGCAGAAGCAGCATCACTTAGCCCAAGTGCATTGCGTGCAAATTCAACGGATGCGAGTTGCATTCCTAAACAGATCCCAAAGAACGGCACACGGTTTTCTCTTGCATAACGGATAGCAGAAATCTTGCCTTCCACTCCGCGATGTCCAAACCCATAAGGAACTAATACGCCGTCAACGTCTTTAAGTTGATCTGCGACATTGTCGTCGGTGACATTTTCTGAATTAATCCAACGAATGTCAATATCTGCGTCAAATGCATACCCCGCATGCTTCAATGATTCAGCAATTGAAAGGTACGCGTCTGGGAGCGAGACGTACTTTCCAACGAGCCCAATCGTCGTTTTCTTAGTAAGGTGCTTCACTTTCTCAACCAATTCGGTCCATTCTTTCATATCAGCTTCAGGCTTTGGCGAATCAATCTTCAAGTGATTGCAGACGATATCATCGAGGTGCTGATCTTGCAGATCGAGTGCAACTTGATAGAGCGGGTTTGCATTTCTAGCTTCTATGACCGAGTCCTTATGAATGTCACAGAAAAGCGCAATTTTCTCTTTCATCTCTTCAGGTACGGGTTGCTCTGTTCTCACGACAATGACATTCGGCTGAATACCTAGCTTCTTAACTCTTTTACGCTATGTTGCGTTGGCTTAGACTTCATTTCACCTGCTGCTGATAAATACGGGATCAACGTACAATGAATGTACATTACGTTCTCTCTACCTACATCGCTCTTAATTTGGCGAATGGCTTCTAGGAAAGGTAAGCTTTCAATATCGCCGACGGTACCGCCAATTTCTGTGATGACAACATCTACATTGGCTTCATTGCCAGCACGATACACACGGTCTTTCAATTCATTTGTTACGTGGGGGATTACTTGAACTGTTCCTCCGAGATAATCGCCGCGGCGTTCTTTGCGAATGACCGATGAATACACTTTTCCTGTTGTCACATTGCTGTTTTGATTCAAGTTAATGTCAATAAAACGTTCATAATGACCGAGGTCCAAATCCGTTTCGGCACCATCATCGGTAACGAAAACCTCACCGTGCTGGTAAGGGCTCATTGTCCCCGGGTCTACGTTAATATAAGGATCAAACTTCTGAATCGTCACATTCAAACCTCTGTTTTTTAGAAGACGTCCTAGAGATGCTGCGGTAATTCCTTTTCCTAAGGACGACACAACTCCCCCTGTGACAAAAATATACTTTACGGCCATTTCGCAACCCCTTCCTTCTTCATCCATTTTGCCTATACAATTAAAAAAAAAAGTGAGACCTCCGCCTTCATCGGGGGCACACTTCTCGCGTCTACTTACTATTTATCTGACAAACCTATTTTATACCTTCTGGACAAGCCCAAAATTGATTCTACCCCCGGATCGCCCAATTGTCAAGAATTGAAATGTCGAGTGTGCGTGCAAGGATTGGGTCTCATATCGATGCTCGCCACACACCGCCGCCACCGGGTAAAAACCCAGATCTACGGTAAAAACTTTCGTGCGTGGGATCATACGTTACTGTCACAACCTCAAGTCCGATAACACGAGCTTCTTGCAGCAACGCCTCAACAATCTGACCTCCAATTCCTTTTTTTCTGTAACTTGGATGGACAATGATGTCTTCCATATAACCGTGCTCCAATCTCATCCCACATACATAACCAAAGCCGATGAGTTCGTCGTGTTCATCGCGGACAACTGCCCAGAAGTTACACCGCTCAAAAAGTGTTGGATAATCTTCGTCACGCCGCTCCACCTACCTTCCTACGCGC
>NZ_BAXB01000035.1 GCF_000698145.1 Geomicrobium sp. JCM 19039 | reverse complement strand
CCCCAGCGGGGCCGACATGTCGTTGGCACTTCAGCCTGGAATCTGCGCGCAAGTTGGAACAAACTGCGCGCAAGTTTGGTGAAATCGGCGCTAAAATCGGTCAAAACCGCAAACTTGCGCGCAGATGGGGGAAACTAGCGCGCAGAACGGTCGTTCGTCTTGCCCGCACGTGCCGCCATCCCCTGCGGCAATGGGTTCAGAGAACCATCCTTTGCATTTCCAAGCCAAAAACCTGGCATCCTGTCGGCGCGAGCCGCGCCGAACCGAGTTCGATTTGGCTTCGGCCCCTCTGGGGCCGACATGTCGTTGGCACTTCAGCCTGGAATCTGCGCGCAAGTTGGAACAAACTGCGCGCAAGTTTGGTGGAATCGGAGCTAAGATTGGTCAAAACCGCAAACTTGCGCGCAGATGGGGGAACTAGCGCGCAAAATGGCACCCAGCACCGCGCTACGCCTTCCACCCAACAATGCAAATCAAGAAAATGCTAAGTTCATTCCATATAGATCGACAAGTATTTGGGAAAATCGCCCTTTTTACCGTGATCTAGACCATTTTGGGTGTGGTCTAGATCACCGATCACCTAGAAATTACCAATGTCAAGCATCCATCCAAAGTAGACACAGGTGCAGTACCGAGGGTGCTGCACCCTTATGCTCTGGAGTGTGAAGAAAACACGGAGGGCGTACTTTGGCCTCCGATGTTGCCCTTATGCTCTGGAGTAAAAGCTTCCGCCTGTAGTAAATCAAGAACCAACTGAACAAATTAAGAAAAGGAAAGTTATATAAGTAAACGTACGTGCTGTTTAGGCACTAGGTCTCTTGCTCCTCGACGAAAAACCAGCCCTATGAATCTATTAGGGCTGGTTTATTGACCACAACACTTTGTGATTACCTTGTATGTTTGTTCATTTGCTGAATGGCTGCTTTTTCTAGTCTTGATACTTGGGCTTGAGAGATGCCGATTTCTTCGGCCACTTCCATTTGCGTTTTCCTTGGAAAAAGCGCATGTCCAATATCTTTTTTTCGCGTTCGTTTAATCGAATCATGCTTCTTGGATGGCGATGTGCTCAACCCACGTGCTATCTTTCTCTTTATCATCGCTAATTTGGTCCATTACGTATATCGGGTCTCCACCGTCGTTATAGATCGGTTCAAATAATGATACAGGGTCTTGAATCGCGTCTAGAGCGTAAACGACGTCTTCTTTTGGAAGGTCTAACTCCTTGGCGATTTCTTGTACGGTCGGTTCAGTCGTACGGTTTTTCTCTGCCATCAACCGATCTCGAACTTGCAAAGCTTTGTAAGCCGTGTCTCTTAAAGACCTCGACACTCTGATCGGGTTGTTGTCTCGTAAATACCGACGAATTTCTCCAATAATCATCGGTACGGCATACGTAGAAAAACGCACATTATGACTTAGGTCAAAATTATCTATGGATTTCATAAGTCCAATACATCCGACCTGGAACAAGTCATCAACAAATTCTCCTCGATTGTTAAACCGTTGAATCACACTAAGTACAAGTCTCAAATTCCCATTGACTAACGTTTCTCGTGCTCGTTCATCTCCTGCTTGCAATTCAGTGAACAACACTCGCATTTCGTCATTTTTAAGTACGGGTAACTTTGACGTATCAACTCCGCAGATTTCTACCTTGTTGCGTGTCACATGCGTTCCCTCCCACGGCGTCATAGCAGAGAACTTCAACGTTCATCCTGCTTTCATGTTCAGTATGTCCGTGGGAGGTTTTTTTATGCGTTCGGTTTCGTCCTAAAAGAAAGGTTGGAACGAACAATCTTACGGAGAACCGCAGTCCAATGAGACTTTCTTGATCACACCATTTTATTAAATTCTTTTCTTAGTCTGCGAATGATTCGTTTTTCCAACCTAGAAATGTATGATTGCGATATGCCTAACATATCTGCCACATCTTTTTGCGTTTTTTCTTTTGTTCCTGCTAAACCAAAACGAAGCTCCATAATTTGTTTCTCTCGGGGGTTTAGTGTCGTCAACGCTCTTCTGAGCAATGATTTATCGACCTTATCTTCGAGGTCACGAGTAATAATATCATCGTCAGTACCCATTACATCCGAAAGTAAGAGTTCGTTTCCATCCCAGTCAACGTTTAACGGCTCATCAAACGAAATTTCTGAACGAGTTTTGTTATTTCTGCGTAAATACATGAGAATTTCATTCTCAATACAACGTGAGGCATAGGTTGCCAGCTTGATCTTCTTTTCTGGGTTGAATGTATTCACAGCTTTGATGAGCCCGATCGTTCCGATGCTAATGAGATCCTCAATATTAATGCCCGTGTTTTCAAATTTACGAGCAATGTAGACAACGAGGCGCAAGTTTCGTTCAATTAGACGCCCACGTACTTCAGGGTCACCATAAGGCAAACGGTCTAGTAAATCTTTTTCTTCCTCTTTCGAAAGCGGTGGAGGCAAGGCTTCGCTTCCACCGATATAATAAATTTCATCAGGTTTAATGCCGAGGCGGACGAGCAGGCGATACCAACGAATTGTAATCATCTTTTTTGATTTCTTCCACAAAGTAAATCCCCCTTCGGTGAGTGTTGCGTGTTTAACTGGCCTGTTCTGACAGTGTTTCGTCCGGAAGTAAGTCCGGAGGAATGATGCATTGAAATTTGCCTTCAGTCGAAAACGGTTTGTCCTCAAATCCAATAAGGGTGTGAGAGTTCACTTTTCGCTCGTCATCAATCCAAATGACAACTTCAAAGGCGACAACCGCAAAGATAAATCCATGGCTGCTCCCGACAGCACGGTACGGTATGACACGGATTTTATCATCAAAGATTGGCACCTTGACTTCCGTCTGTTGCGATCCATTCGATAAACTGAGCAAAGGATGCTTCATCGAGCAATGGGCGCACAATCGATGCTTCTGCCAAAACGACGGGCTTTCTAGAGATCGGATCTTTCAATTGATTGCCAGTATCAACGAGCGCACAAGTGTGAATCCAATCATCTGCTTCCGTCATTCGAATCGATACTCGCACAAGTTTTTTCATCATCTTCTTGTCTTCTTTCACGGCACGTTTGACAATTTCACTTAAAATTAGAACGACGGGGATTGTGGATAGTACGAGCAGTGCGTGCATATGATCTAATAAATGCCATGTAGAAGTGGCTCTCCAGCTTTGAACGAGTGCTGAAGACTGGAAAACCCAGCTCATCGCAACGACCGCACCACCAGATAAAATCGAAATAAAATAAAAGGCGGCAACCGTTTTAAAGAGCCGCCAAAACGTCTGAAAACCGAAAGCAAGCAACACCGCTCCTAAACAGATGAAAAATTGTGAAATTGGAGATGCCAAATATACGCTATAATCCGTCATCCAAAGGAACAAGGGTAAGCCGGTAACTAGCGCTGTGCAGACGATGCGAACAGGCTTTATTTCATATCCAACCCATTTCCCCGTCATATACAAAAGTGAAATGGTTACGATCGTATTCAATCCATAGATAATATCTATGTATAACGTCAAGACACCTGCACATCCTCCCTTCACGAAGGATTCATTTTCCTTGCTAAACTCTTGATATAAGTATAGTCTGCAGCGGTTTCGAAGTATGTCATTTTGTTAGAGTGACCAGGTCGCTGTTTTTCAACCTTTTCGTTCCATTGTGTCGAAAGACAGAAGTGTTCACTCTAGGCAAAGTTTGACACCCCCTATTTACAAGGGATACAGCGAGGGCGTGATATGTTGAAAAAACATTGGGGAATCAAAAGAAAAACGTCCGGTACAACCTCGAAAGGTCGTACCGGACGTTTTATTGTTATTTACGGCGGCGATTTCTAAGAAATGCCGGAATATCCAATGAATCTTCTTCTGTTTGAGATTGTTGAGGTGGTTCCTCATATGACGATTGACGGTTTGATTGCGACGGTCGTTCGGACTCATTGCTTTGAACCGTTTGTTGACGTTTAGGAGCTGTCCCTCTTGTCTTTTGCTGCCTGTGCTTCTTTTCAGTTTGGTCATCAAAACCGGTCGCAATGACCGTGACGACAATCTCTTCTTTCAGATTCTCGTTAATGACGGAACCAAAAATCATGTTCACTTCAGGATCAGAGGCGTCTGAAACGATCTCAGCCGCTTCATGAACTTCAAATAGACTCAGGTTACTGCCACCTGTAATGTTCATTAATACCCCTTGTGCCCCGTCTACTGACGTTTCTAAAAGGGGGCTTGAAACCGCTTTTTTCGCGGCCTCAGCAGCACGGTTTTCACCGGTAGCAATGCCAATCCCCATCAGAGCCGAACCTTTCTCGCTCATGACCGTTTTCACATCGGCAAAGTCCAAGTTAATGAGACCCGGTGTAGCAATTAAATCAGATATGCCTTGTACACCTTGACGGAGTACGTTGTCTGCTTCACGGAACGCCTCTAACATCGGTGTATTCTTATCCACAATCTCAAGCAAACGATCGTTTGGAATGACAATTAACGTGTCAACCTTTTCTTTTAGTGCTTCAATACCATCACTCGCATGGGTTGAACGCTTCTTTCCTTCAAAAGAGAAAGGTCGTGTGACAACACCTACAGTAAGAGCGCCGATTTCTTTAGCAATTTCAGCAATAACAGGGGCGGCACCTGTTCCAGTTCCTCCACCCATTCCGGCAGTAATAAAGACCATGTCAGCGCCGGTTAACGATTCTTCAATCTGTTCCTTGCTCTCTTCTGCAGCTTTTTTTCCGATATCTGGATTCGCACCTGCACCAAGACCTCTTGTAAGCTTTCCACCTAATTGCAACTTCGTTTCAGCTTGTGAAAGTTGAAGTGCTTGTGCATCCGTATTTACTGCAATAAACTCTACACCTTGGAGGCCATTTTCAATCATGCGGTTTACCGCGTTTGAACCTCCACCTCCGACCCCAATGACTTTAATTTGGGCGAGTTGGTCCATGTCCATTTCAAACTCTAGCATTTCAGGTCCCCCTCATTCAGTCAAATGTGCCTGCTTTATTCAAAAAACACTTTAAAGAAATTACGTACGCGTTTTTTTACACCAGGACTGTTCTCATTTTGTTCGTTTACGTTTTTCTCAACTTGTCTCTTCTTACGAGCAGGTTCTGCCGGCAACTCTTCAGTGTCGGCTGTTGCTGCAACCATCTCTTTACTTAGCATTTTAACATGCTTATGGGCAAATTCAATGAGTCCTACGGCATTTGTATACCGTGGTTCTCTCACCCCGATATAATCTGGGATCGCCATGCGAAGGTTTCTTCCCATCACATCTCTGGCAAGTTCCAACGTTCCAGGAATCATGACGCCGCCACCGGTGAGTACAACACCTGCAGGAATATCACCGTACTTGCTCAACGTGTCTTCTACGAGTGAAAAAATCTCTTCCATCCTCGGCTCAATGATATGAGCAAGATCTTGTTGTGAATACTCTTCACCATCGTGATTGCCCATCGGCACGACCTTCGTCGTCACATCGTTGGATGCATCATCAATAAACGCATATCCGTGTTCAATCTTCACTTGTTCAGCTTGTCCCATTGTCGTTCGAAGTCCTGCAGATAAGTCACTCGTTACATGCATACCACCAATCGGTAACACATGCGTGGCGACAAGCCCACCATGTTGGAAAAAGGAGACGGTCGTCTGTCCGCCACCTACATCAACCAAACCAACGCCGAGCGATCGCTCATCATCAGAAACAGCGATTTCCCCAGCCGCAAGCGGCTGCAAGAAGATGTCGATAATTTCCAAGTTTGCTTTTTCGACGCAACGCAGTAGGTTATGTAAAACGGTTTTCGAGCCAGTGACCATTAGCCCTTCCATTTCAAGACGGACACCAATCATACCTGTCGGGTCCGTAATGCCATCGTAACCGTCTACAATATACTGCAAAGGCACAACATCAACAATTTCACGGTCATGAGGAATGCTAACGACACTTGCAGCGTCTTTCACACGATCAATGTCTTCGTCCGTGATCTCTTTATTCGTACTGGATACTGCAACGATTCCGTGACTCTGATGGAGATCAATATGGTTTCCGTTAATGCCTACAACCACTTGCTTGATTGACATACCCACCATTCTCTCGGCCTTCTCAACCGCTTGACGGATGGCTTTGACAGTAGCATCTATGTCAACAACTGCACCTTTTTTTATCCCTGTTGAAGTCGCATTTCCTACTCCAATGATGTTCAGCATCCCTGCTGACATCTCTCCGATCATGACACGTACCTCGGCTGTACCAACATCGAGACTGACATATAATTCATTACTGTCCATGCGTGGTACCTCCTACTGATAAAAACTCTACCTAGTTTCTGTTATTCATTGTTTACAAGATTAAGCTTCGTTCGCATTGGAAAACGACTTACTTAGATTTAGTTCGATTTCAATACAGCAAATTCCTTTTTCATTTGGAAAAAGAATTACTATGTATAAGTCTACACTATGTTCACCGACTAGGGAAGCGAAAAACGCTCTACATTGCGACTAGAACAAAAGCCACAGCTTCTCTCTCCCCTATCGTTCGTTTCACTCACTGTTTTTACTTGTAGCCCACCAAAAGTGCCACCTTAGGCTTCGTCTGTTAATTCTTCTTCGGGTTGCTCGACTCCACCTTCTCCAGTATCGATGTGCTCTTCCATCTCTTCATCCTCTTCTTCCCATTGGAATGATTCAAAGTAAGGCTCATTTTCATGTGTAGAACGCCATCTTCTGGGGCTGAAATTTGCCTTGCAATCGTTGGATAAGACGTCATATGATCCGCAAATTGATTCACGGTCGTTTCAACTTCAATGCCATCATTCATATAGAGTCGAAGATGTGTTGGATCGTCTTCAAGCGGATGAATTTCAGAGATATGATTCACAATGCCGTCCCCGAGCTGATTAAGCTCTTCAAAAAATAGTTCTAACAAACGTTCTTCTGTCCAATTGTAGATGACCGGTGCATCACTTGGATGTGTTGATAAACTTTGCTCTTCCATCAGGTTTCCATTGCCATAAACCGGGATAAACTGCCCGTCCTGCTCAATATACGCGGCTCGCTCTCGCTCATTAACAACGATGCGTACGGTAGTGGGCAATGAGCGTCTCACTTCTACAGAGTCAACGTATGGAATTTGTGTGATGGATTGCTCTGCTGCGTCAAAATCAGCAGACCAAATGCTTGTCCCTGTTTCTAGACTACTGGCAGAAAGGATTTCTTGCTCCTCCCCTATTTCTTGACCTTCGACTTGAATGGTTTGAATATGACTTAACGGTGACTGAAAATAGACAACTGCGGCAATGAGTATGAAAAAAATACTCACATACAGAATCAGTCGTCGGTTGGCTCGCTTTTTCCGCTGTTCTTTCAGCGCCGGAATGCGATCTTGTACGGATATGACCTTTTGGTCGTCAGACATATACCTCACTCCTTTTACGAACGGAGCACGTTTCTACTAGGTCGAAGAACCGGCGTTCATTAATTCTTGCACGAGTGCGTACATTCGTTCACCAGCATCTGGTACGGCTGCCTTTTTGGCATTATCGCTCATTTGTGATTGGTTTTGGTCTTGGAACAAATAGGCCAAGTCTGCCTCCATTTGCTCAGCCGTCCATTCTGATTCTTTTCGGACAATCGCTGCCCCCACGCGCTCTAGCGACCTAGCATTATGCTCTTGATGATTGTTCGTCACGTACGGGCTTGGGATAAGTATTGAAGGAATCCCCATCGCCGTAATTTCTGAAAGCGTTGTTGCCCCCGCTCGGCTTATGATCGCATCCACACGCTTTAGTACACTCGGCATGTTGTGCAAGAACGGGCGAATGACCACATGTTGAGCATTCTTCGTTTCATTTAATGTTTCTTTTACTTTATCATAGTGTACGTCCCCAGTAACGTACAAGAATTGGCAAGTTTTGTCGGTCATTTTTGGTAACGCATCTAAAAACGCCTCGTGAATCGGTCTTGCCCCCCGACTTCCACCGACGACGAGCACTATGGGGAGCCTACGATCCATGCCAAATTCATTCTGAATGTCTAGTTCTGGTGCTTCCAATGCTTCGGTTGCTCTTGGATTCCCTGTAAAAACAACTTTCTCTTCTTTAAAGTATTGTTTCGCTTCGTGAAACGAAATCGCCACTCGATCGGCGTAGCGACTGAGAAACTTGTTCGTCAAGCCAGGAATGCTATTTTGTTCATGAATGATTGTCGGCACCCCTGCTTTTGAAGCAGCATACATGACTGGTCCGGCAACATACCCGCCTGTGCCAATCGCCACATCGGGTTGAAACTGTTTGATGATTGATTTAGCTTTTTTCGTTCCACGCAAAAACCGTTGTACCGTCTTCACGTTTTCAAACGAAAGCTTTCGTTTGAATCCGGAGATCTCAATCGTTTGGAAAGGGATGTTTTGTTTTGGCACAATGGTACTTTCCAACCCGTTTTCTGTTCCAACGTATAAGAACTGGGCGTCGGGGTTTTGTTTTTGTATTGTATGAACGAGTGCGAGCGCCGGATAAATGTGACCTCCGGTGCCGCCTCCTGTGAGTAGAACTTTCATGTTTTTCACCTTTTCATGTGTAAATATCAATGCGCACAACTATACGCTGCGAACATTACTGCTAATGTTAACCAAAATGCCTAGGGCTACAAGCATGAGTGTTAACGAAGACCCACCATAGCTTAAAAGTGGCAACGTAATTCCCGTTACCGGAATGAGGCCGATCACAACCCCGACATTAATTGCTACTTGTATGAACAGCATACCAACGATTCCTACTGCAAGATATGTGCCAAACGAATCAGGTGCCAATAGCGCAGTACGAATTCCTCGCCAAAGAATAATCGCAAACAACGAAATGACAGCGACACCTGCGATAAATCCCCCTTCTTCAGCGATCACTGCAAAAATAAAATCGGTTTGCGGCTCAGGTAAGTAAAAGTACTTTTGCCTACTTTCACCAAACCCCATTCCGAATAGTCCACCTGGACCGATCGCATAAAGTGATTGAATAATTTGAAACCCTGTGCCGAGTGGATCACTCCACGGATCCATAAACGACGTAATCCGATCAATCCGATACGGTGCAGAGGCGATTAGTCCGACAAAACCTGCAACACCAATTCCACCCAGTACAGCAAAGTGCCTGACTCTTGCCCCCGCGACAAATAAAATGACAAACGATGTGGCCACCATTACCGCGCCTGTTCCTAAATCGGGTTGTAGCATTATCATTCCAAAAGCGGTAAAGATGATCGCTAAAAGTGGAAGTAAGCCGGTCTTAAACGATTGGATCTTTTGAGGGTTGGCTGCCAACCAGTGTGCTAAAAACGCAATCATAGCAAGTTTCATAAACTCTGACGGCTGAATTGAAAATGCCCCTACCCCGATCCAACTTTGCGCACCACCTCGCACGAGACCTACGCCTGGAATGAGCACAAGAATGAGCAAACCAAAACAGATAAAAAGACCGAGCAATGTAAACCTGCGCCAGTTCCAATAATCAACGTGCATCATAATTGTCATACCGATAACGCCGACAAAAGCAAATAAACTCTGTCGCTTTGCGAAATAGTACGGATCTGAGAAACGATACTCTCCCCATGCCGCACTCGCACTATACACCATGATGACTCCGATAATTAATAGAGCACCAATGGCAAACAACAGTAAACCGTCTGCCGTTTTTTTCTTTTCTCTCATAATTTCACCCCGTCACATCGCAACGTCATGCGTTGTCCAAAAAGGACACGCACATACTACAGCTTATGACGGGGTGAGGAAGAACATGTCCTAGCTTTATTCAATTGCGTCAATTGCTCGAATAAACGCCTCTCCTCGTTCTTCAAATGTTCGATATTGATCCCAACTTGCACATGCTGGAGACAAAAGGATCACATCCCCAACATCAGAAGCACGAAAAGCAGTGGCAACGGCTTCGTCTAACGTGTTCGTCTCTTCTGTCGTTTGAACACCTGCAGCATCGGCCGTTGACTTTAGCTTATGTTTCGTTTCCCCATAAGAGATTAACGCTTTTACGTTTTCCATACTGCTCATGAGGCCATCAAATTCATTGCCACGATCTAGACCACCAGCGATAAGAACGACCGGCTCTTTAAATGCTTGAAGTGCTTTTTCTGTGGCAAGAACATTTGTCGCTTTGCTATCATTGAAGACTTTACGACCTTGAAGCGTCTTCACGTACTGCAAACGATGCTCTACACCTGTAAATTCGTTCAACACATGAGCAATGGCACGATCGCTCACCCCAGATAGTTTAGCCGCTGCAACAGCTGCCAATATGTTCTCCAAATTGTGTATCCCCGGAAGGCAGCATCTGTTCGCTTCATAATCCACGTACCTTGCCAATAGATGTTGTCGTTCATGTAATAGGCTCCGGCATTTAAGGGTCGCTTCACAGAGAAGGGAACTTTCGTCGCTCGCGATTTCTCAGCGGCCCGCACGACAATTGGGTCGTCAGCATTGTAAACAAAAAAAGTCTTCTTCTGTCTGTTCTGTCGTGATTCTCGTTTTCGAATTCACATAGTCTTCTTTCGTGCCATGATAATCAAGGTGCGCATCAAAAATGTTCAACATCAAAGCAATTTTTGGCTTGAAATGCAACGTCCCTTTGAGTTGAAAGCTCGATACTTCAGTCACCATAAAACCATCTTTATGAATGGTTCTAGCCACTTCGCTCGCTGGGCGACCGATGTTCCCTGCTACTTCTGCTTGTTTTCCACCTTCGCTAATCATCCGAGTAATTAGTTCCGTCGTCGTCGTTTTTCCGTTAGAACCGGTAATCGCAATCATCGTTCCTTCGACCACTTGTGCAGCTAATTCAATTTCCGTAATGACGGGAATTTCAGCTTCAATCGCTCGTTTAACGAGGGGATTATCGTAGCGAATGCCTGGGTTTTTCACGACAAATAGAGGGCGTGGCTCTAATAACGATAAGGGATGCCCGCCGGTCACAAAAGAAATACCGAGTGATTCTAGTTCTTCTGCGTTTTGTAACTCTTGTTTTTCTTTGTATTCGTTGACAGTCACACTCGCACCTAAGTCATAAAGCAGACGAGCCGCGGCTTCTCCACTTCTAGCTAGCCCGAGAACAACCACCTTTTTACCTTCTACAGAGAAATCATTCATAAACTTAACACCCCAATGTAAACACCCGCTGCAGCAAAGATCATACCCACTATCCAAAATACGATAACGACTTTCCACTCTGACCATCCAACGAGCTCGAAGTGATGGTGAAGAGGACTCATTTTAAACACTCTCTTACCCGTTAATTTAAACGAGATCACTTGGATAATGACCGATAATGTCTCAATAACAAACACCGCTCCGATTATAATGAGCAAGATTTCCATTTCAAGCAAGATGGCAACCGCTGCAATGGCACCACCTAACGCTAGAGAGCCGGTATCACCCATAAACACTTTTGCCGGATGGGCATTAAAGACGAGAAAGCCAAGCACCGCTCCGACGACAGCCGCTGAGAACACAGCAATTTCAAGTTCACCAGCACCGAAGGCAAGAACAGTAAATGCACCAAAGGCAATCGCTGATGTCCCTGCTAACAAACCATCAAGTCCGTCGGTTAGATTCACCGCATTGGACGCACCAACGAGCATGACTGCGATGAGAACTAAGTATAAGATGCCGATGTCAATGGACATCGTCGTTGCTGGAATATCCACAGATGTAGAAAATCCATAGTTTCTAAGCACAAAGTAAAAAATGATGGACACAACCAATTGTGCGAGTAACTTCTGCTTAGAATTCAGGCCAAGGTTTCGCTTCATGACCACTTTGATAAAATCATCTAAAAACCCAACAATACCAAACGCGAGCGTAACGAGTAGCAATAGCCACACTTGATAGTTGAGCTCTAATTCTGGAATAAGTAAAATGACCGCTACCGCGGAGATCATCAAACTGAGTAAAACGACAATCCCACCCATTGTTGGTGTTCCGCTTTTCTTTTGGTGACTTTTAGGTCCTTCATCACGAATGCTCTGCCCGAACTTCATCCGATGCAAAATCGGGATAAACAAAGGGGAAAGAGCGACACATAAAACAAATGATACTGCGATGGCTATGAGAATTGATGGTTCAAACATATCCGGTCTCTCCTTTCTCCTCGTTTATCCTCGCTCGGCAAGGCGTTCTTGAATGGCTTGTGAAGCTTCTACGCGATCATCAAAATCATGGAACACACCAGCGACTTCTTGGTACGTTTCATGCCCTTTTCCGGCAATCACGACAACGTCGCCTGCTTCTGCTTTATGAATCGCTGTTCGAATCGCCTGCTTACGGTCAGTGATTACGGTATACGGTCGACCTTCTGCTCCCGCGCGCATATCACGTAAAATCGCTTCAGGATCTTCAGAGCGTGGGTTATCACTAGTGAAAATCGCCTCATCGCCGTACTGCACAGCGATTCTCGCCATTTCTGGTCGCTTTGTGCGATCCCGATCTCCACCACATCCAACGACGACGTATACGTTTTTGTTGGCAAGGTCCTTCACCGTTTTTAATATATTATCCAAACTGTCTGCGGTATGAGCATAATCAACAATCACCGCAAAATCCTGGCCAGCATCGACGGTCTCAAATCGGCCTGGAATTGGCTTAGAGCTTTCTAGGCTATCTTTTATCTCCTCAACTGAAATTCCCGATACGTATGCACTCGCTGCTGCAGCAAGTGCATTATACACATTAAATCGCCCGACCATCTTTAAATTTAAATCAACGGATTGATCTCCGATAATCATGCGAAAGTATGTGCCTCCTGGGCCAGCATGCAAATCGGTGCCTCTTACATCGGCAACCTCACTCAGTCCGTACGTAATGATTGGAGCTGAGGTAATGCTCGTCATATAGTCACTGTGCTCATCGTCAATATTAATCACCGCTGCTTTTCGCTCATCTGTGTAAGCATTGCCTAACTGAGAGAACAACAAGCCTTTCGATTGTTTATAGTTCTCCATCGTCTCGTGATAATCCAAATGATCAGCGGTAAGGTTCGTGTAGACGGCAATGTTAAAATCGGTGCCGCGGACGCGCCCTAGCGCCAATGCTTGAGAAGATACTTCCATCGCGACGTGTTGAACATCGGCATCTCTCATCTGAGTAAACTTTTGTTGCAAAAGAAGAGACTCAGGTGTTGTGTTTTTAGATTCTTCGATTACATCGTTAAACTTTGTGTACAACGTGCCAATGAGACCTATGTTCTTACCTGCATGTTGAAAGATGTTTTCGATAAGGTGTGTCGTCGTCGTTTTTCCATTTGTACCTGTCACACCGATGACGTTCATATCTTTTGTTGGGTTTTTGTAAAATTTCGCTGCGAGTTGGGCAAGCGCACGATACGTATCTTTCACTTGAATCACCGGTAGCTTCGTTTCTACAGGCTCTTCTGCTAAGATTGCCGCTGCCCCGCGTTGTTCAGCTTGTTGAACAAAGTCATGGCCATCAACGGTAAAGCCGCGAAGTGCCGCAAAGAGCACCCCAGGTTGCACCTTTCGAGAGTCCATTTCAATGGCGCTTATTTCTGGATTTACATTATTGTGTTGTTTGTAAACGAGCACGTCTTCCACGAGTTCATTTAACTTCATTACTTATCACTCACTTTCATTCTCACAAGCAATAATTATATCATTAATAGATCAGATTTTGTAACAGTTTCTTACAGATGCAAACAGGAATCTATAGATAGACGATTAGCCAAGAAGTTCACCCTTCTTGGCTAATGGTATTATTCATCACTTTCGTCTTCTTCGCCCATAAATATACGTAGGGTGGACCCTTCCTGCACGCGCACGCCTGGTTCTGGCGCTTGACTGACGATCGTTTCCCCATCACCCGTTATGTCAAGTTGCAATGGGTAATGAGCATCATGAATGTCTCGTAATGTTAGACCCGTCACATCTGGAACTTCAAGGTACGGGACATCTGACCAGGTGAGTTCTTTTTCAATTTGGTCTGTTCTTCTCGGCACGCCTAGCGCACTCAAGCTATCGCCAATAATCTTACCTGCAATGGGTGCAGAGACAACACCGCCAAACTGCACCGTATTTTTCGGATTATCTACGGCAACGTATACGACGATCTGCGGGTCATCTGCGGGGGCAAACCCAATGAACGATACAATGTGATTATTCTCCAGATAACGTCCACCTTGAGCCTTCTGAGCTGTGCCTGTCTTTCCGCCTAAACGATACCCATCCACAAAGGCTTTTCCGCCGGTTCCTTTGGCTACTACATGCTCTAAGGCGCGTCGCACTTCTTGCGATGTTTCACTCGAGATGACGTTTCTTTTTGCGATCGGTAACTGACTATCGATGACAAGACCTGTGTCTGGGTCTACCCAATCTTTGGCAATATATGGCTGGTACAACGTACCTCCGTTAACCGCAGCGCTTACGGCAGCGACTTGCTGAATTGGTGTTACTGACACCCCTTGACCAAATGCGGTTGTCGCCCGTTCAAGCGGTCCTACATTTTCTTCGTCAAACAGGATGCCACTGCCTTCTCCGTCCATATCAATGCCGGTTTGCTCACCGAATCCAAACGAGTGGATATAATCAAATAAACGCTCAGTCCCTAAACGCTCCCCCAAAACGACGAAACCAGGGTTGCATGAATTTTGCACAACTTCAAGAAATGTTTGACTACCATGTCCGCCTTTTTTCCAGCACCGAAGCCGGTGACCGGACACCTCAATTGAGCCTGAATCATGATAATGATCTTCATCCAAGTCAACTTCATTCTCTTGTAATGCGGCTGCGAGTGTAATAATTTTAAACGTTGATCCCGGTTCATACTGTGCCCATATTGGACGATTCTGGTTGTATATTTCCGGAGAAACGGCTTGATAGTCATCTGGGTTAAAATGAGGGCGACTCGACATTCCGAGAATTTCCCCGGTGCTTGGATCCATGGCGATCGCCATCGCCCCATCAGGGTCATACGTGGCTTCTGCATCATCAAGTTCTCGTTCAATAATTGTTTGAACCCGGTTATCAATCGTTAGCTTTACGTCCATTCCGTTTTGCGGAGGTTGATATTGGTCTGCCATATCTGGCAACCTCCGACCTTGTGCATCGGAAAAGAACGATACATGCCCACTTTCACCCCGAAGTTGTTCATCGTAAAAGCTCTCCAGCCCAACAAGGCCTTGATTGTCAATACCAGCAAACCCTAACACATGGGCTAAATGCTCACCATTTGGATAATGCCGCTTATTGTCTTCGACGATATAGACGCCAGAATGACGCATTTTACGAATATCAGATGCGACATCTTGTTCAATCTTTCTGCCATCAGGGTTAATCCGTACAATTGAACTGTTCTCTGTCACTTGGCTATAAATTCTTTGTTCGTCCCCATCCAAAATGTCTGCAAGCATTGCTGCAGTCTCATTTGGGTTGTCGATTTGTCTTGGCACGACAAGGACAGAAGGCGCACTTACATTCGTCGCGAGCACTTCTCCGTTTCTGTCTAAAATCTCCCTCGCTCTGCTTCAAAAGGGAGATCTCGACTCCAAGAGTCCTCAGCTGCCCCCGTCAGCCATCCGCCGAGACCAAACTGTACATATCCCAGTCTTGCAATAAGAATGACGGTTAACACCAGACCAATCAACAAGACGAATAATAAACGTTTCCGTACAAGCGTTTTCGTAATTTTAGACATTGAAAGGCCACCTTTTACACTAGATGTGTAGCCGCAATAAGCGTTTGGCTTAATGAGCGTCTGTTATAAAAGCTTGTTCCTTTTCAACTCTATGCTTGTACGGAATCACATTAGAACAGTTGAACGAAAAAACGACGATTACTCATCTTCATTTTCAACTTCTTCATCATTTGTTTCTGGATTTTCTTCTTCCGTGCCTTCCTCACTGTCTTCATCAACTTCATCACTGATTCGTTCTGAATCAAAATTCACTTCAATCGTCTCATTGCCTGAAATCGGCTCTCCCGGGGCAATCTCTTGATTTGTCACATAGCCATTGCCGCTTTGTTCAACGGTGACACCAGAAGCTTGAGAAAACTTCATCACATCACGCACAGACCAACCTGAAAGGTCCGGCATCGCCATCTCCCCGCCTAAGTAAAGGAATACCTTTTCCCCGGCGAGCACTTTGGCGTGCGGGGCTGGCAATTGGGCTTCAACGCGGTTCCCTTGACCGAGTATGACCGGTTCGAAATTCTCTTGTTGTAATACATCAACCGCGTCGGACCGTCGTTCTCCGCTTACATTCATCAACTCTGCACCTTCAGGTTGATAAGCTTGGTTGTCGAACTCTTCAGGGGTCACGTTCAAATACTGGATACTTTGTTTTAGAACAGAGTTGAAAATTTCTGCAACCGCTTGGTTTCCACTTTGGTCATTCGGCATGTCCGGTCGATCAACAGCAACGTACACAATAACTTCCGGGTCATCAAATGGCGCCATACCTAGAAATGAAAACACATTTTGGTTGCGCCCTTGCAAATAGCCGCCTTCACTCGGAATTTGAGCAGTCCCTGTTTTGCCTGCCACTTCAATGCCATCAACTTGAAACGGTTTACCTGTTCCAACATCGCTATACACAACATCACGAAGCTGTTCCATCACTTCATTAGCGGTTTCTTTAGAGATTGGCTCACCAATGACTTCTCGTTCGTGTTCATACGTCACGTCCCCGGTATTTGGATTCACAATCGAATCAATTAAATATGGCTTCACCATCTGCCATCGTTGGCAATGGCGGTCGCTGCTTGGATTTGTTGAATTGGCGTCACAGCAGAAGCTTGTCCAAACCCAGAATAGATGGCACCCAAATCATTTTCTGACATGAGCCTGGTGCTTCCATCGGTAATTCAATGCCGGTTGGGGACCCAAATCCAAAAGCGTTCATATATTCATAGAAACGTTCAGCACCAAGCTGATCATTAACGATGCTTGCAAAGGCGGTGTTCGCTGAACGAGGCATCGCTTCTCGGTATGGAATACTTCCCCACCCACGGCCTTGGTTGTGGTCACGAATGAGTGGGGTATCTGCGTAGCCGGTGTTGTACGTACCGGATTCGAAATAGTTATCCGGCTCATACACCCCTTCTTCGATGGCTGCTGCCATCGTAAATATTTTCATCGTTGAACCTGGTTCAAAATGGTCACTCACCGCGAAATTCATATGGTTTGAAATTGATTCATAGTGGTTCGGGTTAAACGATGGGCGATTGCTCATCGCTAAGATCTCTCCTGATTTAGGGTTAGCGACTACTGCAATCATTCGTTCAGGGCTATACTGTTCATCGGCATTCGTTAACGCTTGCTCGACGGCCAATTGAATATTGGAATGAAGCGTTAGGTGAATATCATCACCGTTGTACGCTTCTTCGATGTCTCGAATTTCACCAGGAAGTGGCACACCGTTCCTCGCACGCATGTAACTGTATGACCCACCTGTCCCTTCTAGATGGTCATTCAAATAAGATTCCAAACCCATTGCCGGAGAATTTTCATTTCGGTTAAAATACCCGACGACATGAGAAGCAAAATCTTGCTTTGGATAATACCTTCTCGGCTCCGTACGGAATTCAATCCCCGAAAGTTCAAGATCATCAATTGCTTGTCGCTGCTCAAACGTTAAATAACTGGCACCTGGACCTAATTCAATTTGGAATTGGTCTTCTTCCATGCCATTTTCAATTCTTTGTAGCAACTCGCCTTCCTCCATATTAATGTGAGGCGCTAACTCCCGTGCGGTTTCAACAGGGTCTTCAACCCCGGCATACCCAAAGTCATTTCGCAGAATGAGTTGGATTGTATACGAAGACACCTCTTCTGCAATAGCACTTTCGTTACTGGCGTAAATGTCCCACGTTCTCCGTGTAAAGGTTGTTCACTCGTCCATTGTCTTTCTGCATACTGCAAATAATCATGTTCTTCTGTACCTTGTGCGATTTGAACATACAAAAAGCGTCCGCCAATCACTGCTAACAGAAATGCAGCGAAGGCGAACACAATTAACGCACGATATACGATGGTTGTGCGCTTCACAACTTCACCACCTTATTTGGGGATGTCTATTCACCGGTCACTACTTGCACGTTGCCCTCATTGAGCTGCATGCCATTTTCTTGAGCGAGATGAAGGATTCTTTCAGGATCACTAAGTTCAGCAACTTGCAACTCAAGCCCTGCATTCACTTCTTGCTGGTTACTTATGCTCGTATTGACATCCGAGAGGCTTGAGTTCTGACTATAAATTGTAGCATAATTCGAGATCATCATGAGGGCGGTAACGAGAATGATGCCAACGATGATCATCATTAAACATTTTTCACCGAGCGTAATTCTTTTTTTCAGCCGCTTTTGCACCGTCTCGACTTGGGGGTTTTGTTGCGATTGCTGCGTTTGTTCGTGTTTAAATGCGAATTGACTCATTGCTGCCTCCCTCGTAGATCTCTACTTTTCTCTACTTTATCTTTTCTGCCGCCCGTAGTTTCGCTGACCTTGCTCTTCGATTCTCTTCTAGCTCTTGCTCACTTGCGACGATTGGTTTTTTGCTCACCCATCGCATGGATGGTTCTAGTTCCGGAGGAATGACCGGCAGCCCTGGGGGAAGTTTCGGCAACTTGCAGTACTCGTCCAAAATGGTTTTCGTCATGCGATCTTCTAATGAGTGAAAGGATATAACAGCGATTCTTCCGTTCACTCGAAGCATCGGGATAAATGCGGAGAGCGATTCCTCAACCGCACCCATTTCATCATTCACTGCAATTCTTAGTGCCTGAAAGCTTCGCTTGGCAGGATGTCCGCCTGTCCTTCTTTTGGCAGCCGGAATTCCTTCTTTAATAATTTCTACAAGCTCACTCGTCGTTTCAATTGGTTTTGACTGTCGATAACGTTCAATAAGACGAGCAATTTGCCTTGAGAACTTCTCATCTCCGTATCGATAAAGAATACGAGCGAGGTCCTCGAAAGACCACGTATTCACAATCTCCCTTGCTGTGAGCGATTGTCTTTGGTCCATTCTCATATCCAGTGGGTCATCACCTTGGTAACTAAACCCTCGTGACTTATCATCAAATTGGGGAGAAGACACTCCCAAATCAAACAACACACCGTCGACGCCCGTAATCCCTTGTTCATTTAAAAAACGAGCTGCTTCCCGAAAATTCACATGGAAGAGCGTCAATCGTTGTTCATTTGCGAACGTTTCTTTTGCTGAGCGGATGGCTTCATCGTCTGCATCAAAAGCAATGAGGCGCCCTTCTTTGCCTAACTGCTGAAGAATTAATTGAGAATGACCACCTCTACCAAACGTACAGTCCACATAAATGCCATCTGGCTTAATGTCTAGTGCTTCAACCGATTCATGAAGAAGCACGGTGTCATGAGTATAAATGCCTGTAAGCTCCTTTCTCCTTAGAAATCAAGGTCTTCCATTGATTCTGCAATATCACTAAACGATGATTCCGACTCTGCAAAGTAGGATTCCCAAGTTGATTGATTCCAAATCTCAACACGTCTGGAAACTCCGATAATCGCACATTCTTTGTCTAAGTTTGCGTATGTTCGTAATGGGCTTGGGATATTTACCCTGCCTTGTTTATCAAAAGAGGCTTCTGCTGCTCCTGAGAAGAAGAAGCGTGTAAACGCCCGTGCATCCTTTTTTGTAAATGGTAACGTTTTAAGTTTCTGTTCAAGCAGATCCCACTCTGTTCTTGGGTATACAAAAACACACTGATCCATACCTCTTGTGACAACAAATTGGTCCCCCAACTGTTCTCTGAACTTCGACGGAATGATCAGCCTGCCTTTATCATCGATGGCGTGAGTGTATTCGCCCATAAACATGGAGCGCCATCTCCTTCCACTTGATACTGATAATTTACCACAATCCCCCACTTTACACCACGTTATTTTTTGCATTTTTTTGCGCATGATTTCTTGAGAAAGACAGAAAGCGCGAATTAACGCGGTTTTTGCCATAAAATAGCAGCGAACATTTTTTATAAACATTCGCTGAAGTCATCGGCTTTTTGCCTCTTTTCACTGTACATCTTTCATTTGTTCACTACAGAACGAGAACACATCACTACATTCCCACTCCTGAAGTTATGAGAGAAACGAACGGTGTCGAAACGTCTGCATTTACTCATCTAAAAACGCACATTGTCGACGACACCCCGCTATTCTACAGTGATTTTGGCAAGGGGTGTCACTTTCCAGTACGGGCATCGACTTTTTATAAAACAATTGGACAACGACGACGAGCCCTTATCTTACTAGACGACAGAAAAAGTCCCCCACTTTCTACGGGGGAGAAAGTGGGGGACTTTATTAGATGTAGAGAATATGATGTTCGAAATCGCCGACATTCGATTCACTCATGAGCTGGCGAAAGCGGGAGAAGCTCCTTCATTCAAGACTTGCATAATATTGAGGATCCGTTCTTGAGGCTTCTGTTCTGGAGATAATCGATTTTCGGCAAACTTCAACCGCTCAATCTCCGGCTGAACTCGCGCATATTGTACATGGTCAACGCGCGCTTGCATCTCTTCGAGTATATGGAGCACGTCATCATATTTCTTATTTGCAAAGCGTTCTTCTGAAGCTGACAATCCGAGAAGCGCTTCTCGCAAAGGCTGTAACGTTCGGTGGACATCAGATTTGCTCGCATCTAGAAGCGCTCCTGTATCCAACTGCTCACTGTCACGTTTCAACTTCCATTGGCGTTCTTTCGTTCCCTCTTCAGTGACTTGGATCACAGGTAATCCAGCACTTTGAAGCGCCTTCGCCGACTTTCGATCCACAAACGTTTGTTGGACACGAGGAATGACCGGTGGCACATGATGACGGAACTGATGAAAGAGAGGTTGAACCATCGACCAATACTTCAATTCTCCAGGGCCAGAGATGAATCCGAGTACAGGCAACATCCGTTCCTGAGCGAATGGGCGCGTATAAACATTACTGCTAAAACGGTCTGGTTCTTTCGCTCCCCACTCTGACCAGTCACCTTTAGACATTTTAAATCGACCACTTTCCAATGATAAGTCCCCATCATCATGGGCAACGATCTTCTCTCGATACCCATCATCTTTATAGAAAAGATGCGTGTGATCATTAGAAAGGAGGATAAACGGCTGCTCGCCTAACTGCTCAACACGACTGCACGCCGTTGCGAAATGCCCCCTCACTTCGTCATTGTACAGGAGTAACTCCTGCCATAGATCACCCATCATGCTTCGAAACACCGGTTCTTCTGCGTCCATGACGACAAGACCGTCATCTTTAAACAACCAAAGTAATAGCTCGGCAAAAAAACGTGAAGGACTTTTTGAACGCGTAGCAAATTGAGAAACAACATGGTGAAGCTCTTTCGTATGTTCAGTCTCACCTAAATGGTAAAACAGCTCGTCGATCATCTTCCTCATTGCGTGTTCGTCTAGCTTTTGATTCGTAACGGCAACACGTTGAGAAGCATGACCTTCGTATTTCACTTTTTGTAAGCGATTGTCAGGCGTGTGGACGTACACATGGTTTACTTCTTCCCAGTCGTGATCCTCGCCTGCAATCCAAAACACAGGAACGACAGGTGTACCAAGTGCAGCTTCTTGCTCTTTCGCTTTTTCTACGATTGAAAGCGCCTTAGCAATTGTATAAATCGGACCGGTAAACAGACCGGCTTGTTGTCCACCGACAATCACTGTACTTTCGTCTGATGAAAATTTCTTTATTTGTTCTAGTGCTTGTTCATTATATAAGAAGTTGGACTGATACGTTTGAAGCGCCTTTTGCAACGCACTCCGATCATACGAATGATCCATAAGTTCTTTATGGCGTCGCCGTTCATCGCCCGATGGGCGATAGTCGTATAAAGAGGCTACTTGAGACTCACCCTCTTTGTAACGCTGTAACCATCCTTCTTTTATCGATGAATAGGATTCGATCGTCATGATTTCCGACCTTTCTTGAAGGTTTCAACATTGGTGTTTATCCACGGCTACCTAGGATGAGAAGTATGTAAACATGCTCGAAACAAACCCATAGGTAAATACGACGAGGTAGATTGGCATTACGAGAATAAACAACAGTCTCCATAGCCCTTTCACGAGCTTCTTCGGTTGGAGTTCTTCATATACTTTAGCATAATAATACGTAAACATCGCCCCGACAAGTAAAAGAATCGTTACAAACACCCAATAGCTACCCGCACTCCAAACTTCAAACCAAAGAAAGGAGACCGCCCCTAAAAATAAAAGGCGTTGTAATATCAGCGGCGAGCCGGATGGCATGCTTCTCTGTTCGTGGCCAACGCTTGAACAAAACCGATAGTATCAAAAAAATCAATAGAGGAAAAGTCAAAAGTACTGTAATCATATATGTTGCCAACGTCAACGCGTATTCAACTCCTAACGTTCCATAAATGAGTGCTTGTCTGTACGTTCTAGGCAGTTGCTGCAAAGGTGAATACGCACGTTCATTAGCTTCAGTGTAGCATACCCGGTTTTGAATTTCCTTTGATCTGACTTTTGGATTTTTTTTACGTATGAAAACACAACCGCTACAATATATAGTAAAATAAATGTGAAGATGGGCTATATTTAAAGGAGGCACTTCAGTGGACGTAAACGTTGAACAACTTAGAATTAATTACAAAACAATTGAAGATTTCCAAGCATTCCGCGAAGTTGGCATTCAAGAGTTGTCGATGAAAGAGGAACTACAAGAAGACATGATTGAGAATAACAGCAAATCGCCTTTTTACGGCATTTATATTGGCGATCGATTAGCAGCGCGTATGTGTTTATATGAAATTGAGAAGAAATATGATTTCTATTTCGAACCTCCACAAACGTTTTTAGAACTATGGAAGCTTGAAGTTCTCGAACCCTACCGCAAAAGAAACTTCGGGAAAGCGCTCGTTGAATACGCAAAGACGCTAGGATATCCGATTAAGACGAACGCACGCCAAGGCTCTGATGACTTTTGGTTAAAGATGGGATTCTCTCCAGTAGAGTACGATTCTGTTCGAGACCGAGGAGAAAACCCGTACGTATCCTATCCATCGAACGTATCCGCACAAAAGAACTAAAAAAGAGCAATCGTTTGATTGCTCCGCAAAGGGGAACCCTACCAATTGGGTTTCCTTTATTTGTTACTCATGCCAGGCAATGACCTCGCTTTGTCGAGCAATGCTAGAAACGTTTGATAATCTTCTTCGACACGGGCGAGCTTTTGTTCTGCGTTTTGTAGTCGAGTAAGTAATGCTTCCTTTTCTGACCGCTCCCGCTCAATTTCTCGTTCCAGTTGCCCTGATGCATGTTCGGTTTGTTGCATCTGTTGTAGAAAACGTATAACGTCCTCCATACTTCCTACTGTTTGGCTACTTAAAACTTTACGTTCATTGCTCTCCACTGTAAACAATGGCTTTTCATGCTTCAACGGGGTCTTGTTTGCTTTCGCTTTCTGAATGGCTTTTGCATATTGTTTTCGAATGCTAGCGTTCCAACGAAATCCACATGCTGCAGATGTTCGACCTAAACGTTTGCCTACTTCTTCAAATGCTTGCAGTTGCGTTTTGCCTTCTTGAATATGTGAGAGCACAACTTCCGCGAGTACTACATCCTCCTCCTGACTCCATGCATCCTGTCTGACAACACTCATCCTCTTCCCTCCGATTCTTACTCATTCCTTTTCATTGCTAATCATATCTCCTTATGTACTTCTATGCCGAAACGGTGCCATCTATGATAGAACTTCAAAAGAAAGCAAAAACGGTCGTGCAGATGAGGTTCATCTGCACGACCGTTTCCTTTCGAAGCTAGTATTTACTGAGCTTCTACAATTTCTTCACCTTTATACGTCCCGCAAGATTTGCATACGCGGTGTGAACGTTTAAGTTCTCCACACTCAGGGCACTTAGTCATGCCTGGTACTGCAAGCTTTACGTGAGTCCGGCGTTTATTCTTTCTTGTTTTAGATGTTCTTCTTTTTGGTACTGCCATTCTCAATGCACCTCCTTTAGAAAATGAGTTCAATTTCATCATTAAAGACTACACGCGAGTGTTTATCTTATCCGTCACTGATCGTCTTCAAAGAATTTCGCTAAGTCCTTTAAGCGAGGGTCAACAGCGGTCTTTTCATCGGTTTTCTTATGATCTTCATCCAACACGATTTCCCAACCATTTCCTTGGTTTGGCGTATCATCGGATGGATCTTGGTCATCATTAATTACCCGAATTGGGATCGCAAGAAGAATATTCTCCTTAATATAAGGAAGAAGATCCACATAACCATTCTCTGGCTCGTGCAGCGTTTCGTCTTCGTTAGATATTGGCGCTCCATCAATTCGGAATCGCTCCGTAAACGCAATGTCAAATGGAACTATTGTGTCTCTTAGCGTTCTTGCACACGGTAGAGTCATCGACCCTTCCGCATGGAGATGGAAGGTTGCATATTGACGATCAATCATCACATACCCATGAACTCGAACTGGGGATACGTGCCGCAATTCCCGGTCGCGCTCAGTAAGTTCAGTGACATCGACAACCTTGTCAATATCGACCCGCTCACTTCTACTCGTTAATAGTTGTTGAATTGTCCAACGCAATGTAATCACCTCGAGAGCAACAAGAGTAATTATATCGGTCATTCAGGCAGTTTGTCAACATTTTTTCTTTACATTATACTGTAGAGATAAGATGTACGGTTTGGAGGAAACAAGATGAAAGCCATCGGCCTTGTAGTGGAATATAACCCCTTTCATAACGGTCATTTGTATCATTTACAAAAATCAAAGGAAGATGCAGATGCTGACGTTGTCATTTGTGTCATGAGCGGATATTATCTCCAACGGGGAGAGCCGGCAGGCTTTGACCGTAAGACGCGTACCGAAATGGCACTCTCGTCTGGAGCAGACATTGTCGTAGAACTCCCCTATACGTATTCAACACAACACGCAAGTTTGTTTGCTAGAGGCAGCATTTCTATCCTCGACAGTTTGCTAGCTGATGCGTTTTATTTCGGGAGTGAATCCGGTGATATTGACTCTTTTTTAGCATTAGATGCGTTTATGATCGAGCATGAACAGCTACTACAGCTCCACTTGAGGCGAGGGTTGGACGAAGGCTACTCATATCCGAGAGCGCGGGCCTACGCGTACAATCTACTTCATGCACCGGCGTCTTATCCTGATTTGTCGCAACCGAATAACATTCTTGGCTACGAGTACGTGAAAGCAACTCGAGAGCTCGGGGCGCGTATTCAACCGCAAACGATTACACGCATTGGAAGTGGCTATCATAATGAACATTTAGATGACGCTCTCACAATCGCAAGTGCAACGGCCATTCGAAAAACGCTACATTCCGAGGAAAAATCCGACGTCGGGGCGTACATGCCAAATCATTGTGAACGCGCCATTCAACATCAATCGCTTATTACGTGGGACGACTATTACCCATTGCTACAACACGTGTTACTCACAACAGCACCAGACCATCTAGGAGAAATCTATGAAGCCGAAGAAGGCATTCACCACCGGCTGATTGCAGCCGCGAAACAAGCTAGAGACTTTCAATCATTTATGGAAACTGTAAAAACGAAGCGATATACGTGGACAAGAATTCAAAGACTGCTCGTTCACGTGCTCACAAATACATCAAAAGATGACATGCGAGCCTCTTTAGGCGAGTCATGTACGCCTCGTTCAGTTCGCTTGTTAGGCTTTACCGAAACGGGGCAATCCTATTTGCGCTCGATCAAAAAAACGACTGCTCTTCATCTTTACCACCGGCCTCCTCGTCAAAAAGGAGCACAAGAGCGGTTGGATGAAAAAGCAGCCATTGCGTACTTCAGCCATGCACATCCCAACGAGCGAATCGAGAGATATAAAGAAGAATACGGTCCACCAGTAGTCGTTCGTCACTCTGTCAAATAGTCAATCGCATCTTGCAATGTTTCAACAGGTACAACATCGATGTCTGCATTCACATCATTGGCCGCTTCCAAAGCGGCTAAATAATTTGAGCGTTCCCCTAACTCTTCATCATTAGGCGTAAAGAAGATCTCAATTCCTGACCGATCGGCAGCGACTACTTTTTGCGAGACGCCTCCGACTCGACCTACTTGGCCATCTTCATTAATCGAGCCCGTACCAGCAACATTCATGCCACGTGTAATGTCTTCATCTTCTATGAGCTGATTGTAAATTTCTAAAGAGAACATAAGTCCAGCGGACGGACCGCCAATAGCCCCTGCTTCAATCGTCACATCCGGATCAAAGCTCACTTCTCGATCATTGACGGGGAAGATAATGCCTAAGCCAACGGCTTCCGGGTCCGCTCCAATGCCATCTTCATCTTCGTCAGGATCAGGGAAATGTCTCATTTCCACATCGACTTGAAAACGGTCTCCTTCTCTCTCAATCCAAAGCTCAGCAAATTCACCAGCTTCTTTCCCTTGCAACGCTTCGGTTAGCTCATTGAAATTGCGGATCTCTTGATCGTCTACGGCTGTAATCGTGTCTCCAGACTCCAACTCTTCAACAGCACCCATGCCATCAACAAACTGCGTCACAAACACTCCGTTCTCTTCAATATGCACAGTCGCCCCTGCCGCTCGGTATGCCGCAATTTTTGCTGCATCTTGTGATTGCCTCATCGATTCCGTTTGTCGGTGTTGGTATTCCTCATCCGTCTCATCTTCGGTCATGAGAATGTCTTCTGGCGTGAGTACACGATATGGGCTCAAATAAGACCATACATACAAAAATGGACTTGCCCGACTTTGAAGGATGGTCGTTAAGTAAAATTCTCCTTCTTCATACTGACTTGATCCTTCAACCGTAATGAGCTCTTGCAGCCCCGTCGCTTCTCCGGGTTGAGAGTAATAATAACCGGTTGGAATTTGGTTGATAATTAATACAGCAAACAGGATTGCAACAACAATCCAGAGCTTTGATATATGTCGTTTTTGCTGTTTCGTCTCACTCATTTGCTGCCTCCCACTCCGTCATACGCTCTTTAATCAATGAAATATATTTCTCCGCTTCTTCTTTTCCTTGTTTTATTAGTTCTGGCGTATCTTGAAACATGACCGAACTGTGCTGACGAACAATTGGCCTCATGAGTACATCTGCTTGAATCGTTCGTGCTTCTAATACCTCTTTACCCATAATTTCCATACTTTGCATAATCACATCATAAATAGAAGAAATCGGTGGTTGCTTTGGAAAATAAGACACATCTACGGCAATGACAATATCAGCTCCCATTTGCCGCACCACTTGCGCCGGTACACGGTCAACAATCCCTCCGTCAACGAGCAGCTGTTGTTCATGCTGGACAGGTACAAAAATGCCTGGTATCGAGATACTTGCCCGCACAGCTTTTGCAACGTTGCCTTCGTTTAGTTGCACCGGATCACCGGTTTGTAGATTTGTTGCGGTTACGGTAAGTGGACGTTCTAATTCATCGAAACGCTGACCTTTCGTCAGCATATAGATGAGTTCTTCAATGCGCTTCCCATTCATTAGGCCCATTTTGGGAACCGTAAAGTCCAAATAAAATTTTCGCTTAAACAAGTTGGCAATCTGGTCTAATTCAGCAGCGTTATATCCAGACGCATAAAGTGCCCCAACGAGAGAACCCATGCTACTTCCCGCAATATAGTCAATCGGAATGTGATGTGCTTCAAGTACATGCAGCACCCCGACGTGTGCCATCCCTCTTGCTCCACCTGATCCTAGTGCCAAGCCAATCCGGGGTCTCGTTTTATGATCCATCTTCATCCCCCCATAAAAACACCGTGACTCTCGCCTAACCATTGTATGCCTATTTTACCTTTTCGTACCGTCTGTCATTCTTCGATTTTAAATCATCCAAGAAAAAAAGGTCTATCCTAGCACTTACACACGTACCGTAAGTAATACACAAACCTTGTCCAATGTCGTGTTTTTGCATAAGGAGGACGGACTTTGTCTTTTCAAAAATGGCACTCTTTATTATTAGCAACAGCGGCAACGGTATTGGCCGTTTCTTTAATGCTGTTTCCACAACAATCACTAGAAGCTTCCTTGCGCGGACTGTCGATTTGGTGGGATGTCGTGTTTCCATCGTTGCTTCCGTTTTTCATTATATCAGAGTTACTCATCGCTTTTGGTGTGGTTAGTTTTATCGGTGCTTACATGGAGCCGCTCATGCGTCCGTTGTTTAGAGTGCCAGGTACAGGTGGGTTTGTATGGGCGATGGGCCTTGCGAGTGGGTATCCGGCCGGCGCAAAACTGACGACCCGGCTATGGGCAGATGGGCGAATCACTACGATTGAAGCTGAGCGTCTTGTTTCGTTTACGAATTCTTCTAACCCCCTGTTTATTTTCGGGGCGATTGCCATCGGTTTTTTCCATGATCCTGCCTTAGGCATCGTACTTGCTGCTGCCCACTATGGAGGGAACATCATCGTTGGTTTAATCATGCGTTTTCACGGCACTCAGACTGAAAAATCGGCAAAAAAGAAAAGCTTCCCCAGCTTGGCAAAAGCTTTTCATCTTCTCCACGAGGAACGAATAAAAGACGAACGGCCGATTGGTAAAAAACTCGGTGATGCGGTTCAGTCTTCCGTACAAACGTTACTCATGATCGGCGGGTTTATCATTCTTTTTTCTGTTCTTAACGAAGTTCTGTCTTTGCTTCGTTTTACCGAAATCTTTGCTGCTTTTATTCATGTACTGCTTGCGATAATTGGATTATCTAGCGATTTTGGCATCCCGATCGTATCAGGGCTGTTTGAAATGACACTCGGAAGTCAACTCGTCAGTTTGACTGACACACCATTAAAACAACAAGCCATCGTCACAAGCTTTTTACTAGCTTTTGCTGGATTATCCGCTCAAGCTCAAGCAGCGAGCCTTCTTGCACCTACAGCCATTCGCTTTTTGCCGTTTTTTGTGGAAGAATCATGCAAGGTTTCTTCGCCGCGTGCCTTGCAGCAGTCACGTTTGACTGGTTATATCAACCGAAAAGTGCTCACGTATTTACAGGAGCTGATCCACTCTACATGATTGAACACTCGATAAATCAATTTTTTGCTGTCGCACCATTCATTACACTCATCACGCTCATTGTCTTTATTTTCCTTCGTCATCGACAGCTCATTCACCAGAAGGTGGATGGATAAAGCGCTCTTTAAGCGCCCGTTCGACCGGTTCAGGAACGAGATCTTTCACGCTGCGCTCATATTTGGCGACTTCTTTGACGATGCTAGAGCTCAAGTAAGAATACTGATTATTCGTCATCATAAAAAACGTTTCGACTGAACGCTCTAGGTTTCGGTTGATCGATGCATTTTGCATCTCGTATTCAAAGTCTGAGACCGCGCGAAGGCCTCGAACAATGACATTGGCATTTTTCTCTTTCACGTAATCAACGAGCAAACCGTTAAACGAGTCAACAGTTACATTTGGCATGTGAGACACTGACTGCCGGAGTAGCTCGACTCTCTCATCCACAGAAAATAGTGGTGTCTTTGAGCGATTATGTAGAACAGCAACGATAATCTCGTCGAACACTTGCATGCCTCTTTCAATAATATCAATATGACCATTGGTTACGGGATCAAAGCTTCCTGGATACACAGCGATGGTCGTCATATGACCTCTCCTCTCATCTATTGGTACATTGTCACAGTTGTATCGCGGTATTTCTTTTGGTGAATCTGACAAACACGGGAAATCGTCTCCGGTAGCTCTACACCGCTTCGGTGCTCAACGACGACCGTCGCTTCATCATGTAGTAATCCGTACGTCTGAAGAAGTTGGATGTCTTCTTCTAGCTGCTGCTCTTCATATGGTGGATCTAAAAAAACGAAATCAAACCGTTCATCTCGATCACGAAGTTTTTCTAACACTCGCAAGCGATCCCCGGTGTGAATCGTGATTTGCTTCTCGACACGAGCAAGCTTTACATTGTCTTTAATCACACCGATCGCCCCTTTATGAGCATCAGCAACGTGCATATGATGGAAGCCACGACTAATCGCTTCAATCGAAATGCCTCCACTCCCCCCGTATAGATCCAACCTTTTTCGCCATCAAAAAATGGGCCGAGTCGGTGAAACAATGCTTCTTTTACTTTGTCTGAGGTAGGTCTCGTATTATCACCAGGTAGCGATTTTAATCGGAGTCCTTTGCATTTGCCAGCGATCACACGCATCGGATTCTTCCTTTCTTATGTAAAATCATCACGAATTGTTTCTATCCTATCATACCAACTTGTCCATGTCAGAGCACGACCGATATGAAAAACTTTTTTGTCATTGTATATTTCAAAGCTTCATCGGCAAGACTAGGGTTAGCAACATGATCCCATGTTGCAAGTAACCGCGGAGAACGCTTACGTTTCCCCATAAGCGCTTCCTCCGGTTTCTCCTCTCCCATTGCCTGTATAAACAACAGGCTCCGCGTACCCCTATGGGGGGACGCGGTTTTTCGTTTTCAGTATTGAAGGTAAACACTCAAAACGAACCGCGAATGGCGTAGAAATCCTAACCATTCGCGTACCTCGCTTGTTCCTCTATTATTCACTTGCTTCACGTTAGTGAGCGCTTATGTGTGCACTTTATCTTGAGGAATGACTTCTCGCTTCTCCTGCCCAAAGTCCAAATCTAATTGTCTACGAACGGACCATTCAATATTATGGACAAAATTTAATTGCTTAATTTGTTCACTCACTTTATGTGCATCACTCGTATTGCAATAAAGAACCACATATCGCATTTTTTTGGAAACGTACTGAACATGCCCATATTTTCTAAGGTGACGGACATTTTTTAATGATTGAACAAATAACGAGTCCTTGGCGTTGTTCAAACATACAAACTCTCCTTTGGGAAATCGTTTATCGTCAGTTTATCACGGGAAAATAGAAAGAACAATTCATCTTTGTTGAAAAGGAGGCAAATGATGAGTACATTTACCCTTGATCAAATCTGGGAAACATTCCTTCAACAATTGCGACTTGTTGATAACGATCTAACAACGAACACCATTTCATACCAAACCTTCATTTACTTACGCTGGGATGGACCGCGTGAACCTTTGGAGCAAGCGTTGCAACATGCTGCTGGTCGAGCCATGCGTGGTAAAATTGTCACAGCCTCCATCCGGTATGTACGCATGACCGACCTCAACGAATATGTTTATGCCATACGTTTTCTTGTCCCTTTAAGAAAACGATTTTGTTGTGGCAATGGTTGCACCGATTGCATCCTATTAAAATCGTAGCCCTCTTGCGTAAACCGCTGTATAATGATATTATGATCTCCAATTTATGAATAATGAACGCAATGAAGGGCCAAGTAAAGATCGATCAAGCTCTAGAGAGCGAATGACGAGCTGAAACATTCGCGCCACTGATCGCCTTGAAACCTACCTCGAGCAACCAAGCCAACCTTGGCGTCT
>NZ_BAXB01000036.1 GCF_000698145.1 Geomicrobium sp. JCM 19039 | reverse complement strand
ACTCACTGGCGTTTGTTCCGCACAGACCTCCTAGCCGGAACAAAAATGTGCGACTTGGGCTGGCCTACCTTAACATGCCGTCTTGCTGTCGGCACGAGTCGTGCCGAGGAAAATGCGGTGTCGGTTAGACCTGGGTGGGGCTTCATGCACAGGGGTTGGCTTCGGCACCAGAGGTGCCGACGTGTCGATAGCTATTCGGGTTTTACGACCGCCTGTTGCTTCTGCCAGTAACGGAACAATTCACACTTGTGCTCCTCGTTCCACCTACCGCTCATTGGCACTGTCAGTTGAGTCTCGCGCTTCGTAATACGTGGCGGTGCCGCTTCCTTTTTTTATGAAGTTTTTAGTAAGGAATTTTCGTATTGAGCGCTCTCCTATTTGCTGCGCGCACCATTCAAATACGATTTGTGTTGTTAGTTTTTTGTCAGGGAATAACTGCATGAATTCATTAATCGTCCGAATGATTGACTGGTGTACAGTCTCGTTTGTCCCGCAAGAAGCACAGGTAAAATGATTATGCTCTCTTTTCATCACTCCTTTCACGCAGCGCACGCACACAACTCCTTTACGTAGCTGATCATAAGAATATGATTGCTGTAGCGCAAAGGGATTGGTTGTGAGTTGCTCGGATGTTAATTTCGCGGCGAGTGCATGGTGGCTTTTTGACAAAGGGGCAGTTGAGGCATTGAGGGTACGCAAAAATCGGTCAAGTTGAGATGTGAAAACGGCAGGTAGTTCCGGTGGGGCTTGATACAGCATGAATTCTGGATTCATAAACATGAGGCGGGATTCGATCGGAAGTGTGTAGCCGAAGCTTTGGAGCAGCTGGCGCAGGAGGGTAACACATCGTTGCAATTGGTGAAGCGGGTTTTTGATTTCATGTCCGCGGAGCGTGGACCAATAATCTCCATCCACCTTGTAATCTCCGCTATAATTTTTAGCATCAAGGATGAAGATCTTTTCGGGGAAAATAATTAAAGTATCTACTTGAAACAATGACTGTTTGTGCTGCAGCCATAAATCATCGAGAATAATGCAGTCGCTCGTTACGGAATTGAGCCACTTGTCGAGATGGCATTCGCCAACAAATCCTTTTTCCAAGCTATGCAAGTGCTCGGGTGCGTCTAAGCGCATACGTTTGTTCAACAGCCTTAACAACATCAGTTCTGCTGATTTTTCTCGCTCGTCCACGTGTCACTTCCTTTCATGAAAAGTTACTCCCATTCTACTATAAAAAGGAGCTAGAGGGGTTCCCTCTAGCTACACTACTAAATAATAAATGCTAACAAAAAATAGAAACGACATAGCGACCGATAAGTACGCTCTCGTGCGTTGGAACTGCTGCGTCACTTCCATTACACGCACACACATGAGATAAGTCCACACCACCCCAACCAAGAAGGCTATGATTAGAAAACTGTTGGCGTACTCGATGAGTAGCGGGACGCCGAGAACGCCTGGTATGAGGACGACGGGCATCGTACGGTTCACTTCCCGCATTTTTCCCGGACCGCCGAAGCCACGTGCACCGGCCCAGAGACTAACGTTAAGCCGAATTTTGTCACGATCACCATAAGGATCCCTAAACAAGAAGTGTTGGGGCAATAGCCATACCGATGAATAACGAGTCAAAGCTTGTGATGACCGAGCGATGGAGTCACATGGCGGTCATCGGTAACACGGTTTGGCACATCGTCATTTTTCAAACGGTTACTCTTTACATCTCTTCCATTAACAGAAATTCAGCTTTAGGTGGACCCGGATTATTGAAGCGATCAACCGTAGCAAAATTACACTTTCGGTATAAATTAATGGCTCGTTGATTGCTCCGGTTCACACTTAAGCGAAAGCGATTCGGTTTAAAAGTTTCTCTACCATAGGAGAGCCCAGCTTGGAAAAAGGATTGTCCGTATCCTTGCCCAGTGAAGGTCGGGTTCATGCCGACACCGATGTCCAGGGCATCGCTTTTGTATACGCCATTTTTCTGACCACCAGGTACTTGTGCATCATGACCGTAGCAAAAAAATCCGTACACCGTCCCGTCGGGGCAAGGGTATGCGTAATAGTTTCCATTTAACAATTCTTCGATTTGCTCGGGTACGTTTTCTAAGTTGTACATTGAATACGGCGGTTCATACGTCCAACTAATAATTTCTATAGCCGCAGCTTTTGACATCGACACGATCGTCATCGGGCATGTTCCTTCTATTTTTTCCTATAACATAGCGCATTTGTTGGCGATTGTCTACAGGTCGGAGGCAGGATGCCGAAATTGTCCAGCCTCTCCGGAGAATTTGATGGGAAAACCGGTTTGGAGCAGTTTGCCGAGTGCAGGGTGCCGGGTTTCGATGATCATTTGCCGTGCTTGTACTTGCGGGTTATTGATGGATTCGGCGACGCTAAGCACGGGGCTAACACACGTTTCTTCTATTGTGAGTTGTTCAATCCAATCGTCTCGTGTTTTGGTGCGGAATAGGTTTGTGAGTTCTTGTTTCATGGATTGTTGAACGTCCGCATCCCCGTTTCGTTGATCGATCCAATCTTCTTTCCCAATGCGTGCGCAAAAGTTCTGCCAAAATTTCGCCTCGAGAGCGGCGACGGCAAGGTAACGCCCATCTTTCGTTTGATAGATCCCGTAGCACGCTTTCTGACCGGTAAGGCGGGTGTTGCCTCGCTCGGGTTCTGCCCCACCGGCAAGGTATCCGTGTGTGACTGATCCGAGTAGCGACATGACCCCGTCCATCATTGATACATCAACGTAGCGGCCTGCACCGTCACGACTGCGACCGACGAGCGCCATGAGTATGCCACTGAGAGCCATGAGCGCCCCTCCCGCTATGTCGGCAATTTGTACACCAGGCACGACAGGAGGGCCGTCTGCATTTCCAGTAATGTCTACTAGACCTGAGGTTGCAATGTAGTTGAGGTCATGACCGGCGAAGTTTTGGTATGGGCCAGTTTGTCCGTATCCAGTGAGCGAACAATAGATGATTTGTGGGTTGATCTCTTTCACGGTTTCATAATCGAGGCCGAGTCGTTTCATTACCCCTGGGCGAAAACTTTCCATAATCACATCTGCTTGTTTGCACATGTCGAGCAGTGTATTCTTTCCTTCTATTGTCTTGAGATTCAGTTGGATGCTCTTTTTGTTTCGGTTTAACGTTAAGAACCGGGTGCTCTGTCCGTTGATAATCGGTTCAGTCTCCCGACCATACTCACCAGTCGTTGGCGCTTCGATTTTTGTCACCTCTGCACCGTAGTCGGCCATCATCATCGTGCAATATGGACCGGGTAGTAGGCGCGTGAGGTCGAGCACATGAATGCCATCTAGTACTTGCATCGACGTTTCTCCTTTTTTATTTTAGCTTATCCAAACAGGGAATTTCTTACACTTTGGAAAACTGTTAAACCAAAAATCAGCAAATCTATGTAAATATGTAACGAAAGTCAAACAATATCGCCATTCCATTACAACTCGATTTCAATCAGGTTAAATTAGAAGAATTTGCTTGTCTTTGGTTGCGATTGGTTGTTACGATTCACGTTGTGGAATGCGGTAACTGATTAAGACCACTAAGGAGGGTTACGATGTTTAAAGCTAGGAAAACTAAAGGAAACATTGCATATAGCCTAGGCTTTACAGCGCTTGCTGCTGGTTTCGCGCTCATGACAGCACCGATGACAGCAGATGCAAGTGAAGTACTCGAAAACAACGAAGATGTAGAACAACTCCAAGAGAAATTGAATGATAGAGGACTTCTCGACGACGCCGATGTCACAGGCGAGTATAACGCTGCGACAACAGACGCTGTTACAACTTACCAAGAAGAGCATAACTTGCTCACAGATGGGCTTGCCGGTGTACAAACACTTGGCGCGCTATCAAAACTAACACTTGAAGATGAGGGAGATCTCGTTGAAGAGCTTCAATCTGAACTACAAGCAAATGGATACGACCCAACGTATGTTGATGGCAAATTCGGTCCATTAACCGAAGATGCGTTGGTTGAATTCCAATCAGACGCTGGCATTGCCGCTGACGGTATTGCTGGACCAGACACGTTTAGCAACCTCATGTACAATGGGGCGCCAACAAAAGAAACGGAACCTGTAACTGAAACGGAAGAAACCGCATCCGCAGAAACAGAGTCCACGTCTGAAGAATCAACAACAAACAACACTGAAAATGAAACGAGTGGCGGTACAGAATCACCAGAAGGCGCCACAATGACAATGGAAGCTACAGCGTACACGGCTGAGTGCGAAGGATGTTCTGGAATTACTGCAACAGGCATCAACTTATTGAACGACCGCAATGCCAATGTTGTTGCTGTTGATCCAAACGTTATTCCACTTGGTTCTACGGTTTACGTAGAAGGATATGGCGAAGCGATTGCTGGTGACACTGGCGGTGCGATCAACGGAAATAAGATTGACTTGCACATGGCTACGACAGAAGAAGCATTAAACTTCGGTCGCCAATCTGTAGAAGTTACTGTACTTGACTAATGGTTAAAGAGCGAAGGATCAAAAGATCCTTCGCTCTATTTTTTTGCCTTCGTAACTAGCGTCATGATGAGTACGACAGGGCTAATGATGAGCGTTAAGCTCCCAAATATATTGTATAGATTATCATTGTACATACTTAAGAAATTCACACCCCAGTCATCAAGTGTCCCTAAAAAGTTATTCGTTCCTTGTGTAGGAAAGTTAATCCAATCCATGATTGCCATAATGACAAATATGGCGATCACTCCACTAATGGTATGCACCCACGTCAAACTCACCCACTCCTTATATTTTATGATCAGAGAGACAGAACACTCGCAACTTCAGTCGTGAGATGAATGACTCTCGGTTTTGAATTATCGGACGTTTCAATCCATTCATGGTATACTGAATATAAGAATATACGTTCCCAGAATGGAGGTTCACTATGTTGACGTACAAAGGCATCCAGTTTCGGTTGTACCCCGACGCGAAGCAACAAAAGCAGATCGCTGAGACATTCGGCTGTTGCCGGTACGTCTACAACCATTTCCGTGCTTCTTGGGAGAACACGTACATCGAAACCGGTAAAGGCCTTTCCTATAAGGCGTGCGCGAATGAGTTGCCCTTGCTAAAGGTCGATTTTCCATTTTTAAAGGACGTGGACAGTACCGCTTTGCAAAAATCGGTGCGGTCGCTTGCCGATGCCTACCAACGATTTTACGCAAAGCTAGGCAAGTACCCACGGTTTAAAAGTAAGCGAAACCCTGTGCAATCGTACACGACGGCCATCCAAGGAAACACCCAGGTATTTACTACCACGGTCACGAACAACCGAATCAGGCTCCCTAAACTCGGCTGGCTGAAGATTCGTGGAAGTCGTACCATTCAAGGACGAATCGTCAGTGCACGATCACTCGCAAAGCGAGCGGTCGTTATATCGTATCGCTGAAGGTCGAAGCCGATGTACAGCCTCTGCCGTCCACAGGGCAATCGGTCGGCGTAGACCTTGGGATCACCGACTTCGCCATCCTATCGAGTGGCGAAAAAATGGACAATCATCGCTTTACAAAGGCCATGCGACAAAAGCTCGCCCGAGAGCAACGAAAGTTGTCACGTCGAGCCGAAGGAGCTAAACGCCGTGGGGTCCCACTCCACAAAGCAAAAAATTATCAAAAGCAAAAATGTGTTGTCGCTCGTCTTCATGAAAAAGTGACCAACCAACGGAAGGACTTTTTGCATAAGCTATCCACCGATCTCATCAAAAACCACGATCGGATCGTGGTGGAAGACCTTCATGCGAAAGGAATGCTTCGCAACCGCAAACTAGCTTCGGCCATAAGTGATGTCTCCTGGTCGATGTTTGTGACACAGCTCACGTACAAGGCTGACTGGTACGGGAAACAACTCATTAAGGTTGACCGGTGGTTTCCATCCTCCCAGCTCTGCTCGAGCTGCGGGCACCATGATGGCAAGAAAGGGCTACACGTTCGTAAGTGGTCCTGCTCAGCCTGCCACGCTCCTCACGATCGCGACATCAACGCAGCTGTGAACATCCTCCAAGAAGGACTCAGAACCGCAGGAACTGCGGGGATCGCCTAGCCATGAACGAAACCGCTGCCCAGCATCAACGATGTTCGGTCAAGGTTTGTGCTTCTAGGAATCTCGGTACTTTAGTGCCGAGTAGTTCAAGGGTCAACGATATGGTCAAAACCAACGAAAGCGCCAAACAGCGCACCAAGTACCCCCCATAAAACGATACTCACGACGTGCCAAAAGATGACGGTTTGTTTCTTTGCGCCTGCCGCTAAAGACGCGAAAGCAGCGATGTGTCCAGACGCATACAACGGTGTGAGAATGGCTAAGCCAGCCACTCCGTATTGCCGATACATCTTCCCTGCTTTCTCAAATCTTGAACGAATGAACCCACCTTTTTTCTTTGTTTTCCGATTTCTCATTCTCTCGAATAATGCATCAAATGGGAGGATGATGAGCAATACGGAAATTACATTTCCGATGATTGCACCGATGGCTGCCACGACGACGGGCACACCGGTGAAGCTTGCAACTCCTCCAGCAAAGAATGCTTCTAAAAAAGGAATAAACCCGATCGCAACAACAGCGAATGGTACGAGCCATCCGTTCACTTCTGAAAGTTGAATAACGAAGTCTTGAACAGAAATGAACACACGTTGCATCGTGTCTAAAATGAAATTCATGTAATCATCGATCACGACAGCCACCCTTCCTATCCTTTTTCTACTTCTAGTGTAGGTGGACGGGAAGGATGCCTCAGCAAATTCGGGATACGAGGAGGGAAATGGGTCATGAACGGGGCGAAAGGAATAGTGGGAGGGATTAGAAACTGTGCTTCTTTTTGTTTAATAGATGCAGAACAACGGGCGCACAAATAAACGCGAATAAGCACAGAACGAGGAATTCTCCGACAACTGAAAAGGGATTTTCAATGATGTTTGCGATTGCTGCGTCGAAATGAGCCATTGGCAATATTCCCGGTTCTGACAAGTTTTGATAAATTATTGCCTGGGAAATAAACAGTAAAAAGACAGGCCCTTCCCAAAAACCCACTTCAAGTCGATTGTTGGAGAATGCTGCCGCCACAGCGCCAAGTGCTGCGAAGAATACGGCAATGGGAAAGATAAAAACGACGATGCTAATTGCATGAATGATTGCAACTTCGCTCACCCAAACAGCGAGCGTAATAAACACTACGGTAATGAATACGGAAATCATCGCCTTCACAGCTAAAAGCCAATGAAAAGAGACCCCACTTTGGTCAAATACGCGCCAGGCATGGAGCTCTTTCTCTTCGACTAGCAGGCTTGCCATGATCTGCATCGGCATCAAGACGAGTGCCAGCGCGATTATAAATGGCAATTCGGGTCTGTTATCAATCATAAAAATCATTAAAAACGTTGCGTACGGAACGAGCGTAATCCAATAGATGGCCCCATTTGTTAGAAGCTGATGGGCTTCTTTATAAAAAATCATCCTCCATAACCTCATCGTGCTCGTCTCCTTACATCTTTAACATGTCTCGTAACGTCGCATAGTTTCCTTTGGATAGCGGAACTTCGCTCTTCTTGCGGTCATCGAGCCGCAGGCTATAGCTATTTTTGCTCCATACAATGACTTCTCTTACCCGCTGCAAGTTAACGACAAATGCGCGGTGAGATCGATAAAAGCCATACGGAACAAGTCTGGATTCCAACTCCTTTAAAGGCAGTGCAGACACGAACACTTCTTGGTTCACATGAATGAACGTATGCCCACCTTTACTTTCAACAAAGTCAATTTCCAACGGATCAAATAAAATGAACTTGTCATCAACCTTCGCCGATATTTTCTCTAACTTCAATGGTGAGTCTGTTGCTACCTCTTCGGTTTGACTTGATAAGCCACGTTCATGAAGTCGGTACGGCTTGCCATATTGCACCGCCTCTTCTAAAGACGTACTCGTAAGCACAACATACCTTTTCTGAAGACGTTTGAGCACTCCTTGAAAAACTTGTTTCGTTTCACGGTCGGCACCTATTATTGGCTGATCAAACAAATAAACATCGGCAGGCATAATTAACGCACGTGCATAATGCAAGCGGCGCTTTTGCATTGCTGTTAATCGTTTGATGCGACGGTCGGCGACATCTGTAAGCCCACACGCACGTAAAATGTCGACCTCTTCTGGCTTGCATCCGTACATGCTCGCCCACAGACGCAAGTGCTTACGTGGTGTAAGACGGGTGTATAACCCATCGGACTGCAACGATATGAACCGGTTCGCCACAGACACTTCGACGAATGACGGGTCTACATAACATTCATGAAAAGGCTCTAACCACTCGGTATCACCGTGAAGCGCTACAGCTTCTCCGCGAACAACCGTAAATTCACCCTCGGGTAGGCGAACCGCATTCCCTTGAAACTTCTCTTTGAAATGAAAGAATAAACTCAAAACGACCCTCCTGTTCCTCGCTTTAATCGCTGAACGACTGCAAGAAGAACGAATGCAAAGATGACGATTGAGCCGACCCAATATGCGGCAAGGACGGTATTACCCGACTCGACAGCAATATAGATGCTCGTCGGAACCGTTTGTGTGACCCCGTAGATGCTTCCGGCAAACATCATTGTCGCGCCGAACTCTCCCATTGCCCGGGCAAACCCTAGCATATACCCCGATATGAGTGTCTTCCACGTCATCGGTAACGTGACATAAACAAACACTTGCCACTCTTTTGCCCCCATTTGGCGCGCGGCAGCTTCAAGTTCATCATCAATCGTTTCAAAGCCGTTGATTAAAAGCTGATAGATGAGCGGGAAAGCGACAACGGTCGCTGCAATGACCGCTGCGAGATATGTAAACACAATCGGTTGATTAAACAACAGCTCAAACCATTCACCGATCACACTTCTCCGACCAAAAATGACCAGTAACCCAAAGCCAATGACGGTCGGAGGCAAAACGAGGGGAAGCATGAGCGCTGTCTCAACAAATACTTTCCCACGAAAGCTTCTTTTCTTCATCCACCAAGCAAAAATGATCGCAAGGACGAAGGAGAGAATGCTTGCCAAAGCAACAACACGTATTGAAACAAGGATGGGCGTCCAAAACGCTTCAATCATGTTGAACGCCGATCTCAAACCCATAAGATTCGAAAATATGTAACGGCTCGTCCGTCTGCACCCAGTCATAAAAGTGTTCCGCTCGTTCGCTAACATCCCCGATTAGACCGATCGGATAGACAATCGGTTCGTGGCTATCTTCCGGTGCGAGTGCAACCGATTGGACGTCCTCTGTACTTAGCGCATCCGTTTGATACACAATGCCAACATCTGCATTGCCTGTTTCCACATAAGTAAGTACTTGCCGAACATCTTGGCCGTACACAAACTCGTCCTCAAGTTCGGTATGTAGATTCATATTTTCTAATACTTGAGCTGCATATTTCCCGGCCGGAACAGATTCAGGATGACCGACTGCAAGACCTTGGAAGTCTACGGTCATGAGGTTAGACCAGTCGGCAATCTCCATCTCTGGTGTTGATATGAGCTGCAACCGGTTACGCAGTAAAGAGGTGGTTTCACTAACTTCTCCTCGATCAACGAGCATTTCCATGTCAGATTCGGCTGCAGAAATAAACACATCCACAGGCGCTCCTTGCACAATTTGTTGCCTAAGTTGTCCAGAAGAGCCATAGTTCATGATCAGTTCCACGTGTTCTTCCTCTTCATACATCTCTTCTATATCACCGAGTGCGTCGGATAAGCTTGCCGCTGCCATCACATGAACTTGCTCTGTCTCCTCACCACTCGCACACGCCATAAGCATACTCGCCGCTATCATGAGCCACACCTTTTTCATCCATCAACACCTCTTTATACTTCCATTCTAATGATTCTGACGAATAAATGAAAGCAAAGCAAAAAATGAATCTATTTACATATAAACGTAGTTACACCTTTATTCCTTTTGATTATTTGTTAATATTAAGAATAATTAATACTAGGAGGCGTCTTCATGGTAAAATCATTAGTAGATTATAAGCTCGACGATACCGACAGGGGGCTACTCGAACTGCTTCAACAAGAGGCACATTTGTCGAACGTCGACTTGGCTCGCCGCATTAATCTCTCTCCTCCAGCGACACATGCCCGGGTCAAACGTTTAGAGGAAGCAGGCATCATTGAACGCTATGTCACGATCTTAAATAAAGACCGACTCGGCTTTGATCTGCTCTGCTTTATTTATGTAGGCATGAATGCGCATCAAAGAAAGCATATCGATTTCTTTCAAGATAAGGTTGTGCGTATGCCTGAAGTGTTGGAGTGTCATCACGTAACGGGCAAGTATGATTATATTCTAAAAGTATTATTGAAAAACAGTCATGACTTGAAAACGTTTATTGTTGAGAACTTGAGTGCATTGCCGAGTGTGACGCGCATTCAGACGAGTGTGTCGTATGGCGAAGTGAAGTCGTCGACGGCGTTGCCTATCCAAAAGGAGGATTCATAATGACGGGTGTTCAAAAGTACATTGACCGAGGGATGGAGAAGTTGCGGGTGGAAGCGGCCCGCAAGCAGATGATGAAATTGAAGCGGTTTGATACGATTGCCGTGCACGGTTTGTACGGGATGGAAGATGCGATGGCAAATCAGGGAAGCATTATGGAACCGCTTACTGTTTCACCAGCCCAGCATTTCGAGAATTCCGATCATCTGGAAGCTGCGCTTTCTTACCAAACACCTGCGTGGGGGTATACGCGTATTCATAACCCGACGCTTTACTACCTTGAAGGCACACTTGCCCTACTTGAAGGCTATGGCTCAGACGTCGAGACGTCTGCGGTTATGACGAGTTCTGGAATGAGTGCGATCTTCATGGCAACGAATCCGTTTTTACAAGCTGAGACGGACGGTATGAACTTCGTTGCCGATGCGAAATGTTATGGAGGTACGTTCATGTTGTTCGATGAACGCTATCAAAATGAACGGGGCATTGACGTGCGTTGGGTGCAAGACACCGCCAATATTGATGCATGGGCAACGCGCATTGATGATGAGACACGCTTCCTTTATGTTGAGATGCCGTCCAATCCTTCATTGACGGTGGCCGACCTTAAACCATTGGCGAATCTCGCCCATGATCACGGCATTCCACTCATCGTTGATTCGACACTCACAACCCCTGCCCTCATGCGTCCGATCTGCCACGGTGCGGACATTGTCGTGCATTCCATTAGTAAAGCGATCGGTGGAAGCGGATCAGCGATTGCTGGTGCCATCGTTGCCAAACACCATATCCCGAGCCGTGTCGGTACCGATGAAATGCGGGAAAACTTCACTGGCTACGTGAAGCTTTGGCCGATGCGCGACCACGGCACATCACTGTCTCCACTAAGTGCTCACTTTATTCTCAACGATTTGCGTACGCTACGCACGCGCGTAGACGTAATGAGCAAAAATGCGATGCGCGTTGCCGAGTTTCTAGAGGCACATGACATGGTTGAGGCGGTTCATTACCCAGGTCTTCGCTCCAATGCTGGACATGCAACTGCCTCCAAGTATATGTGGCTCGCAGATGGCGACGAGTCTGGAAACGCCGTCAATCGGTACGGTCATTTACTAAGCTTCATGGTAAAAGGTGGCGCTGAAGCTGCTCGGAATACGCTTGATCGCCTCCAAATCATTTGGCGAGCGACGGATCTTGGCCGCCATAAAAGTGTTGCGGTCATCCCAGCCATTTCCACACACCAGCAACAAGGCGAGGAAGGCCGAGAGCTTGCTGATATTCCAGCTAACCTCATTCGTTTGTCGCTCGGCGTTGAGCACCCTGCTGATATCATTGATGAGCTCGATCAAGCGTTAAGGTAACGGCTTGGAGGATAGAATCCCCCTCGGAAGCATACGTGCGACCGGGTGGGATTTTTTCGGTCGCTTTGCAATATGTGGATCTGTGCGCTAGTTGGGGCAATCTGCGCGCTAGTTTGCTAAAAAGTCCACCTTTTTGCCGATTTTTCGCCAACTAGAGCGCAAAATCTACAAACTCGCGCGCAGTTTCTGGATCTTACGCTCTGTACAATTATTTTTATAAGATTATTCCGAAACTTGAAATCTTTTCATTCGTACCTATACAAATCACTATGCTAGGAGTGTTCCTATATGTTTAAAAAAGCGACTTCGTTTATTATTGCACCCTCTCTGCTCATCGTGGCGTGTGATAGCCAAAGCTCAATTGGCTCAGAAGAGGATGATGGCGGTTTTTGTGGAAAGTCGAGAGCGGGGATACGACCGTATACTTGCAAGGAACGGTTCATATTGGGCATGAAGATGGCTACCCGTTAAATGCAGCGATTGAAGATGCTTTTGAGCAGTCCGACGTCGTCCTGCCTGAAATTGACATAAACAACATTGACCAGCGGGAAGTCAATGAACTTCAATCGGAACAAACTTACCCTGAAGGCACAACGTTAGAAGATGATTTATCCGCAGAGCATTATGAAAAACTCGAAGAAATCCTGGACGGTACTGGTGCTGATCTTCACGTTAGACAACACGACCTGCCGTTTGTGATGACCTCTCTTCTCCACGGACTTCAGCGCCAAGATGGGGAGTACACGCACGAACATGGTGTTGATCAATACTTTCTAAATAGAGCAGAAGAAAAAGACAAAGAAATCCGTGCGTTAGAATCATATGAAGTTTATTATGAGGCAGACCAATTAGTCCCACACGAAACACACGTAACCCTTCTGGAGGAGGAAATTGACAACTTTGATGAGTCAGAGGAGGGAAGCAATGCCTCTGTTGAATTGTGGTGGGCAGGAGACCCTGACGCCTTAGCGGATGCAATCGAATACACACCTGCTGAAGAAGAGTATTATGCGATTACTGGGGAGTATCGAGACGGTTTGATGGCAGACCAGCTCGTAGATATACTCGAGGAAGACAGTGGCCAAACGTATTTTGTGATCGCTGGGGGAAGCCACTTTGTTAATACACTGAACCCAACGATTATCGATTTCTTGGAAGAGGCTGAGTATACTGTTGAGCATGTGTATTAGGGAAGACTTTTCTTTCAAAATGCATCATGTTGCGAATTGAGTGGTTTTCAAACCATTTCCACACACCAGCAACAAGGCGAGGAAGACCTGGAGCTAGCCGGCATTCCTGCTAACCTCATTCGCTTGTCGATCGGCGTTAAGCACCCGACTGATATTATGGATGAGCTCGATCAAGCGTTAAGGTAACGGCTTGGAGGATAGAATCCCCCCTAGGAAGCATTCGTGCGATCAGGTGGGATTCTTTCGGTCGCTTAGCAATATGTGAACCTGTGCGCTAGTTGTGACCGAACGGTTCTCAAGTGTGGGAAAACCGCAAGAAAAGCAGTTTAATCTCATAAACTTGAGAACAGAATGAACCAATACAGGAACAGATTACCGAGTCACGTATACACCCCCTCCCCGAAGCACCCACAAGACGTCTGCTCGAGCCGCGCCGAACCGAGTCCGATTTGGTTTCGGCCCCGACAGGCCGACAGGTTACTCGCTTACAGGCATTGAATCTGCGCTCCAGTTGAAACAAACTGCGCAGGAGTTTAGCGGAATGAGCGTTAAAATCGTAAAACTTGCGCGCAAAATGGCCCCCGCCATCCCACACAAAATCAACTCCCAACAGCGCAAATTAGGAAGTTGTAAAACCCATTTGATCTTTATAAGTTGAACGAAAGAAATGGACTGAACCCTATAACCGAGATCGGTCTTTACGGGCAACACGAAAAACGTTTGCCAAAGGGGAAAAAGCTATGGTTTATGGTCACCACCTGGCGTAAGCATGTGGTGACTTCTTATTTATGTTACAATCCTGCCCTTAAACCAGCCACTTTCGGCCCTCAACGGTCACATATATCGCTATTTGTGACCGTTGACTCCGTTTATGTGCGCATCCACGTTAAAAATGATGATTTATCTTTCCCAAGTGTCACAAAAATGAATATATGGGACATTTGGACTTCTTTCCACACCGTAACCAGTAAGCAGAAACGTAAACCGCGTCGCCCATGTGCTCTTGAATGCATAGAAAACACGGTGGGCGACCTTTGACCACCGATGTTGCACTTGTAGTCTGGAGTACAATCAACCGCTCGTACCGGTAAGCAAATTCCAACTAGAGCGCAAAATCTACAAACTCGCGCGCAGTTTCTAACCCCCTACTCCAGCTCCAGCACTTCTTCAAATTGTTCGCCTTCTTCCATCGTCCAAATCATCGTCACTTCAATGGTGCGATCTTCATCTGTTAATGCACAGCCAGTACAACCGGCTTCGGTTGTAATCGCTGAGCTTCCAGAATCGAAAGTGGTTCCGAGTATTTCAAAACTGTAGTCTGTAAGAATATCAATACTTTCTACTTCATCGTAATTATCAGGCAAGTAGTGAAATGTGTAAAAGGCGGTTTCTTGGCTTTCATGTGCTTGAACGGCTTCGAATTCGATTTCCCACGTATCGCTTTCGGCATGTTTGAAAATGGATTGCTGGCAGCCGGCCAAGATGAGTATCAAGCCAATCCATAACCATGTACATTTTTTTGTCATTGACACCACCCCTAAATCCGTACGATTTATTACTTATATTTTATATTATCATATAATTCTAACTAAAACATACTAAACTCTTTCTATGCACCGAGAAGGGGCTAATGAAAATCGTACCATAGAAACTAGAAACCTTACTATAGAATGACCAATGGTGCGATATCAGTCAAATATGCTATTAAACCTTAAAGAATCTTAGCATTGCAGTTAACGTGGCTATCGAAAATTTCACATACATCGGTACCGCTCGTTGTGTTAACGAGTAACTGAGGCCTTATTCATTTCTATGGTAAAAGAGCAATTCGCTTTTTTTTAGTTACCTCTGAAACGGTTGTGTACAATTGAACCTACCCGTAAAGTTGGAGTTAGCGACCCGTGCAATCGCTGGCGGACGGTCCAGGGTCGTTCTCGTTACGGCGAGGCGCTCGCCGGCGCACCGAAACTGCTCTCCGGTTTACAGATTCTGTTCCAAACTAGCAATTACGCCCCCTAAGATCGGTATATGCCGACGAACTTGGGCACAGTCCCCCTTACCCGTCGCCACAACTCGTTATACACACCGGTTGGCCCGCCAGCCGCGCATTCCCAGATCAATGAAAAAAGGGGAAAAATAGAAAATCCCACATAGACCATTTTTTTGATGGGATTTTCTTCAATCAGGAACCATTTTCTACAGGAATCACCACATTAAAAGGTTATATCCCCTCATGGAAGGTGATATGAGGGGATTCTTACCGATCGCAGCACGCCATGTTGTTCGAATCCCTACATAGGTCGGAGCCGATGGATCGCACTACCGTGAAGCGAGAGAGTGAGACGCTGTTTTTTCAGTGACTTCGCGCAGATAAGCTTTGTTCACACCCTTCAAGAAGTATCCAATGCCCCAGCGGTCTCTCCATATCTGCGTTTTCCAATTCCAAGATGGCACACGCCGCTTAATTTCCCTATAATAGACGTTATGAAGTTGTGCAGGGAGGGGGTGACGTATGAATCCAACGAAATGGCGTTTTCAGTATCGAATGATGCTGATTACTTCGCTGTTGCTGCTCGTCACTTTGCTGTTGGCAGGGTTATTAATTGCCCAGTCGCAAGCGAATCAGACACGGGAGTCGCTCGAGCAACAAGCGATGCTCAGCGCGACGCACCTGGCTGTGAATCCGCTTGTCATTTCTGCCCTCGTGTCTGACGAGCCTAATACCGAGTTAAGTGAGATCGCAGCACGTTTACGCGAGGACAATGATTTGCTTTATATCGTCATTATGGATATGGACGGAATTCGGCTGACTCACCCAACGGCTGAACAAGTCGGGGAACGATTCGTCGGCGATGATGTTCACGCAGTACTTGCGAATGGCGATCGGTATACATCAGAAGAAGTCGGCACACTCGGCCCATCGATGCGTGCGTTTCACCCGGTGATGAATGGGGAGAATCAGATCGGTGCGATTTCTGTTGGCATCTCCACTCAGCGTATTGAAGATTCGATTTTCCAAAGTCAACAGATCGTATTTATTGCGACAGGGTGAGCATGCTCATTGGCGCTGCTGGCGCATACCTTCTTGCTTTGCGTCTCAAACGCACGTTACATAACCTCGAGCCCGAAGCCATCGCTCAACGTCTGAAAGAGCGTGAAGCAATGCTTGAAAGTGTGCAAGAAGGGGTGATCGCAACCGATAATGAAGGAACGATCATCGTGATGAACGAGGCGGCAACACGTGCTCTTGAAAAAGATCACGTCGCAAGCCGTTGAACGACGTGTGGCCGAAGTTCCCGATTTCAGAACCACTTGGGCACGACCGGAAAGTGCTCGATGACTTGCAAGTGTTTCAAGATACGCAAATGATTACAAACAGAATTCCGGTAAAAGTTGGTAACGAGACGGTTGGCGCACTCGTGACGTTCCGAAATCGGAATGAATTGGACAAGGCGTTAGAGCGGTTGTCAGGCGTTGAGCATTACGCACAAGCGTTGCGGTTCCAAACGCATGAATTTATGAACAAACTTCATGTAATTGGAGCGATGGTACATACGAAGTCATTTGAAGAGCTTCGAGAATATGTGGATTACTTATCTGAACAATACAACGCTGGTATCAACGAAATTGCAACGTACGTTAAGGACATCACACTTGCCGGATATGTCGCTAATCAGATTGACCGCTTAGAAAAAGCGGATGTGAACGTGACACTCTCAGGCAATGGCGGCTGGCCGGTTTTTACGGAGCCAAGGCATATTGATCGGTGGATTACGATTATTGGCAACGCTTAAACAATGCGTATGAAGCATGATTGGCCAAGACCAAAAACAGATGACTCTCTCTTTTGCTACCCGCAACGACCAGCTCATTTTCGAAGTACAAGATAACGGCAAAGGCTTCGACACTTCACAACTGCCCGACTTGCTTACGTCTGGGGTTTCAACGAACGGTGCTCATCGCGGGTTTGGTCTTACGATTATGACCGAAGCTATAAAACAAGCAGGCGGAACGTATGCGTTTACCTCCTCTAAGGGAGAAGGAACGACATTAACGATTACAATGCCCGCTGAAGTAAAGGAGGATCACTGATGATTATTGTCGGGACGGTGGAAGATGAACCACTCGTCACTAAGTTTCACCAAAAATATGTAGAGATGCTCGAAGGCTTTCAATGGGCGGGGTCTGCAACGACACTCAACGAAGGAAAATCACTCGTCACAAACACGGACATGGATGTGTTGCTTTTGGATGTGTACTTGGAAAAAGAGAACGGTTTGGAATTGCTGCGCTACATCCGCAATCTTGACCTGGACGTAGATGTGATTCTCGTCACGTCAGCAAACGATCATGAGACCGTTCGCATCGGGGAACGGCTCGGCGTCGTTGATTATCTAGTCAAACCGTTCACCTTTCAACGGTTTCATGAAGCGATGTTTCGCTATCAACGTCTCGTGAGCGATCAACCGACGCTCTACAACCAACATGAACTGGATCGCCGGCTTCATAACTCCGATTATGATTTGGATGGCGACTTGCCAAAAGGGATTACGAAAGAAACAGCACTTCGCATTTTGCACGCCTTTCATCACAATAACGAATGGTACACTGCCGCAGAACTGAGTACGATGACGAACATTTCTCACGTGTCATTGCGCAAGTACTTGCGCTTTTTCGTTGAAAAAAAGTGGCTGGAAAAAGACCTCACCTATCAGCCGTCCGGTCGTCCAGTGCAACATTATTTACTGTCTTCACAAGGAAAACAACTACTGCAAACGTAACAGCCTTCTTTCAGGCTGTTTTTTCTTTTGCTTTCGTTTAATTAAAAAAGGTAGAAATTTGTCAAGAAATTGTGGAAAATGTCCGTAAGCGTTTTCAAAGGAGGTAATATTCAATGAAAGCTACATTTCAGACAACTTGGCAAAACTTATGGAAGCAACACCATCGAACAAAAGATCTTCTAAATATTTTTTCTTATAAAAAAGATGTCGACAAGGCGGCGAAGAAACGGGAACAGGATTCGCCCGACACCGCGAATGCACCTGGGAATGACGGTAATGAGGACGAGAAAAAACCGAACAAACCATACTCACGTGCACAACTTATCGGGTTATTGCTCGGTCCAACCCTCTTTCTTCTTACCTATCTGTTCTTTGAACCTCCAGGTCTTGAACAGAACGGTATCGCGGTTCTTGCGGTGACGCTTTGGATTGCGACATGGTGGGTAACAGAAGCCTTACCGATTCCGGCGACATCTTTACTTCCTTTAATTTTGCTTCCAATTACGGGGGCAATGGAAGGCGGAGACGTTGCGTCTGCTTACGGCGATGATATTATTTTCTTATTTCTAGGCGGTTTCTTCATTGCGACTGCAATGGAAAAGTGGAATCTACACAAACGAATTGCACTCTTTATCATTGCAGTAATCGGAACGAGCACCAACCGGATTTTGCTCGGGTTTATGCTAGCCACTGGTTTCATATCGATGTGGGTATCCAACACGGCAGCGGTTATGATGATGATTCCGATGGGGCTCGCCATCACAGCCCAAGTCGCTTCTGCACTGAAAGGGAAACCAGAAGAAAAAGATTTTCCTAAGTTCGAGAAATCCCTTATCTTCGGTATTGGTTATGCTGGTACGATCGGCGGGGTCGGTACGTTAATTGGTACGCCTCCGAATATTATTCTTGCGGGTCAAATGCGAGAAATCTTCGGAATTGAAATCTCATTCGCTACATGGATGATGTTCGGGGTGCCACTCGTCATTATTATGTTAGCGATTGCTTGGTTGTATCTCGGTCGCATGGCCTTTAGAACGAGCATTAAAGACTTGCCTGGCGGTCGAGAAGTCATTCAAGAAGAGCGTCATAAACTCGGGAAAACTTCCTATGAAGAGTGGATGGTCGGAATGGTATTTTTACTCGCCGCCTTCCTCTGGATTACTCGTGAATTCTTCTGGGCAGGCGACGATGCACTCATCGTCCAAATCCCTGGCATCTCGGATGGTCTGATCGCTGTTCTTGCCGCTGTGCTTCTTTTCTCCATCCCAGCCGTTCGTGCTCAAGGAGGAAGAATTCTAAGCTGGGCCGATTCTCGCGATATTCCTTGGGGAGTCCTTCTCCTGTTCGGTGGTGGTCTTGCGATTGCGCAAGGGTTCACTTCATCTGGACTATCCAATTGGTTAGGTGAACAGCTAACCGTTCTAGACGGATTCCACTTGTTTATAATTATTTCGTCTGCAACACTGCTTATCATGATGATGACAGAGATTACGTCAAACACTGCAACTGCAACGATGATTTTGCCAGTAGTAGCGGCACTTGCCGTTGCCCTCGACGTTCACCCATTTGCGCTCATGATTCCTTGTGCAATGGCTGCCAACATGGCGTTCATGTTACCTGTCGGTACACCGCCAAACGCCATTATGTTCGGTACTGGGAAACTTCGAATCATTGAAATGGTGAAAACCGGTTTTGCATTAAATATCGTAGCTACAATTGTAATCGTTCTTGGGGTCTACTTCCTCGTTCCACTCATTTGGGGCGTCGATTTATCCGTATTCCCAGAAACGTTACTGGATTAATTCGTATTCCAATCCGCTCATCGTTCTCGTGAGCGGATTTTCTTATGCGTGCGTGCTACAATGGCACTAAAACTCGTTTTAGAAAGTGGAGGCTTGAGATGATTCGACAGTTACACGCAGAAGACCGATCCGTATTTGCGAGGATGCATACAGGCATCGAAGACGATTACATCTTACATATTTTTGACCGGCTCGTAACAGGAAATAGCTATTTATACGGATTGTTTATCGACGAACAACTCGTCACCATCGGTGGCTTCACCATTTTCCAGAACACGTATGCCATGCTCGGACGCTTGCGAACCGACACCCGCTACCGCGGGCAGAACCTGTCCACCAAGCTGATGGAAACCGTCATCGACAAAGCCTTTTCCATTCCAGAAATACAATGGGTCGGCGCAAACACCCAAGAACACAATACGTCCGCCCGGCGAGTGTTAACGAAGTTAGGCCTCATGCCTACAGCCACACTGCACGGGGCGACGACGCAACATCCTGAGCGCCTAACAAACAGAGGTGAACGGTGGTCAGAAATCACCGACAAAACTGAAAAACTCCGATGGTTAGAGAAAGCGTACACGTCTTCAGGCAACGTCTTCCCGTATGAATGCTACTATCCGTTTCCGGCAACCCCATCATTATTTTCAGAAGACGACGTAGCAAACTGGCGCTTTTTTCAGAACTCAACTGAAGATCGCTTTTTCGTTGCGAAGAAAGATCAAAAGAAATACCATTACGTGCATCTTGCGTATCCGTGGCCAGATGCCGCCTGTCAGCCCGGGTTGTGGGAAACCGTCACCACACTATTTGAGGAACAGACGAAAGAAACGGGTGACCTGACATATGTTTGGTTGGACCTCACGAAAGAGATGGCCAACGCACTGCCTAGTGATCATCCGTTTGACCTCCCCTCTCCGTGGATCCTTCACGGCACGTATCGATAACAAAGACCGATCCAGACTACGTGTGTAGGCTGGATCGGTCTTCTATTGTTGTTTATCATTGGCTTGCTGCTTCGCCCGATCTCTTCTTACCATATTCACAAAAATATCAATCGCAAATGAGAGAACGACAAACATAATAATGAGCGCATACCACGGCAGATCGTACCCAAGTACTCTCAGTACAACGATGAGCACAGCAGCGACGAGTAGATAGATCCACATGACTGTCCAATCAAACGCACGCTTTTTCATTGTTCAATCCCCTTGATTCAACATTCTCTAACTAGGATAAAAGAATTCGACAACTTGTGCAACGAAATCGACCAGTCTACCGATCATTTCCATCTAATTAATTACCTATTACCGGTTGCATTCTATTCCAGAAGCAGATATAATTTTCGACATTATGTTCTGAATTTATCGAGATTTCCCATTCAACAAGGATTGCGAGGCACCTTATGACGTCTGAAAAAAGTAAAAAATCACTCAAGTTTCTAAACACCATTGAACGAATTGGCAACAAATTGCCAGAACCGCTAATGATTTTTGTCATACTTATCGCAGCAGTTATCGGACTTTCTACCATTCTTGACTGGGCAGGGATGAGCGTTCTTCATCCTCAAGATGGCGAATTATTAGAAATCCGCAGCCTGCTCTCTGGAGAAGGCATTGAGTATATGGTCACGTCGCTCGTCGACAATTTCGTTGGCTTCGCGCCGCTCGGGGTCGTCTTAACACTTATGATTGGCATCGGGCTTGCTGAACGTGTCGGATTGTTAGAATCCTTAATCAAAACACTCATGTTATCCGTTCCTGCATGGCTCGTGCCGTACATGGTCTTTTTTACAGGAACTTTGCAACCGTTGCATCGGATGCCGCGTTTCTCATCGTTCCCCCACTCGCCGGAATGATTTATTACACACTCGGCAGACACCCTGTAGCTGGTATTATTACCGGTTTCGTCGGCGCATCCAGCGGTTACGGAACCGGTATACTGATTACATCAAACGAGCCGATGCTTGCCGGAATTACGAATGAAGCGGTCGCCATTCTCGGTGATGGGCGGATGGTTACCGCGGTCGACAACTACTTTTTTATGGTCGTTGGTGTACTCATCGTCACCCTCATCGCCGGTACGATTACGAGAAAAGTAACCGAGCCACGCCTCGGTACATTTGAAGGCACCACAACGAAAGAAATCAAACCCGTTTCAAGCGAAGAGAAACGGGCGCTAAAAATTACCGGCGTCGTGGCGCTGCTATACGTTGTGATAATCACTACACTCGCTCTTTTTCCAGGGTCACCGTTACAAAATGAAGACGGCGGGCTCGTCCCTTCTCCTTTTCTCGATGGAATTGTATCCTTCTTACTCGTCTTCTTTATCATCGTCGGTCTCACTTACGGATTTTCCATGAAGAAAATCTCAGGAACAGCCGATGTGATGCGATACTCAGGAGAAGCGATTGCGAGCGTTCGAACTTCGTTGTCATCATCTTCTTTATCGCGCAGTTCACGGCGTTTTTTGATTGGACAAACATCGGTCTTTGGATGGCCGTCAACGGTGCTGAATTTCTCATATCCGTAAATCTTACCGGCATGGTGACGATCGTCGGCGTCATCTTGCTGTCCGCGATGATGACGCTCCTCATCACGAGTGGTTCAGGGTTGTGGGCCATATTAGCCCCATCTTCGTACCGATGTTCATGCAGCTCGGCTACGACCCTGCCGTCGTTCAGATGGCTTATCGAATTGGGGACTCGGCAACAGGCATGATCACACCGCTCACACCGTACATGATCGTCATACTCGGCTTCATCCGTGAGTGGGACAAACGAATTGGGATCGGGTCGCTCATCTCGTACACCTTACCGTACTCCATCCTCATACTCATTAGCTCAACCCTTCTTTTGCTCGGGTTCGCATGGCTCGGTATACCGATTGGGCCAGGGGTTCATTTCTAGACGTTGCCCGGGGTTTTGCAAACGAAGCAACGAGTACCCGCAACGTTCTATGGGACGATTTTCTCCAATTCGATCCTTATCGTAGCTGAAATCTTACCATAGATGGATCAATGGTAAGATTTCTAGTTTCTATGATGTGATTTCCAGCAACTCAGCAAGTAAAACAGCAAAAATCATCCCATAGAATGATCTATAGGATGATTTTGTAAGGATTAAACTTGGGGCTTATACCAGTAAAACGAATAATGGGAGTGTTCTTTAAAGCCGATATTCTTATAAAAAGGGTCATCTGAAATGACATATGCTTTTTTAGCGCCCATCAACCGCACCGATGTAACGTTTCGAGAACTAGAGCTTTACCTAGACCTAACTTACGGTACGCTGGCTTTGTACATAATGGTTCAATATAAGCGTAGTCCGTTGTTTTGTCATACCAACCCCCGCAATAAGCAGCAAAACCTGCTTCATTCTTCGCTACGATGTGAAGAGAAGATTCTAAATGTGGTGCCGTTAGCATTCTTTTCTGCACGTTGAGCGTTTTCTCGTCAAGAGGTAATGGGCCGTCATTTTCAAACCCTTCCCATAATACTTCATGGTGTTCATATAAGTCATTCTCTGGCTGCAAGTTGTGCAGTTGAAAGTCTGGATGTAAGTCATAGTGTAAGTCAGCATTCTCTAAATCACATGCTAATACTTGTTCGGATTGTCGTGCAATTACGAAATTGTATTTTTTCAATAAAGCAATGCCAGCTTCATTTGCATCATTTACAGCAATTCCTAGACCTGCCTTGTCTTGAAAATTAGCAATAACATATTCCAGTAGTTGTTCTCCCAACGATTTGTACGCTGTTAGTGTCGCAAAGAAGGCTTCGCCATTATAATGATCGTACGTCGCTAACCCTACAACTTCATCGTCGTCAAACCATAAACCAATCGTATGTAATGATTCAATATCAAGTTCTGGATGGAAAAACATCCACTCCCAGCGTGCCCAATTCCAATTAATGTTCTGGCGACTCTCATCATTCAGCTTGATAAGAAATTGACAGACCGATTGGTAATCATCGTGAGCGAAATTTCTGAATTCCGTTTTCATATATTGCACTCCAGTCTACCCTATTATTTTTCAATACGCGTAAAGCTTGTCCTCATTACATCATAAGATGCGCCTCTTACGAGTACAACAAGTTTTCTGGCTTGAAGACACGAATACGCAAACCGGAAGTTTATGGTATCTTTATGTAAACTACGTGAATTTAAATAAAGGTACAGGTGTATGAATGAGTGTAAAAACATTATGGGGTTCAAGAGTTCAGGAATATTATCGAAAGATGTTTCGGTACTATGCCATCATTGGAGCAAATGTTTTTTATTTCTTTCTGATCATTGGTAGTGTTCTCATTTATTTCTTTCATTTATTTGTGCAGTGGCTTCCTTCTGAACTAGCTGTTGAAGTCATCTTGTCACTCGTTGTCACTTACATTTTAACCCAGACAAAAGTACGGACATTTGTTGAGAAGGCAGATATCCCCTTTTTGTTGCCATTAGAATCGCGGTTAACACCGTATTTTATTCGATCACTCCTGTATAGTTGGGTGATTGATGTTAGTAAATTGCTGATTTTCTTAACGATTTTTATATCCTTATTTTTGGATACAACTTCTTTACATCTTATCTTTCTTCTATTTATCGTGGCAATTGCTGGCTTTAACATCGTAATGAAGTGGATTGAACAATGGCTAGAGAACCGCATACAACTTGTGTTGCATCGGTTCAATCGTTTTCTTCTCCTTTATTTCATGGTTTATTTTCTGCTTAAAGATGACTGGATGTATGTCCTGATATTCATGAGTGTACATGTCGTCTACATCCTTTATTTTATGAGAAAAAGAAGAACGTTGAATTGGCAGTGGCAAATTAATGAAGAAGAACGTGCCCGATTAAGAAACCTTAAATTTATTAACTTCTTCATCGATGTTCCTAGTCTTAAGCATTCTTTTCGGCGTAGACGATTGCTCACAATGATTGTGCAAAAGTGTATTCCCATCCGTCAGAGTCGTACATTCATCTATTTGTACACACAGTTGTTTGTTAGACATAACGATTACTTTTACCTTTATTTACGACTAACCCTCATGGGTATCGTTGTGAATTTTGCACTGCCCACAAGTGGTTGGGTCTTTCATCTGCTCATTGTATATATGACAGCTTCTCAACTCATCCCTTTACAACATCAACTAAAACAAACTGCCATGCTTTATCCGATCTCAAAAGCTCAAATAAAAGCCTCTTTCTTGAAGTTTGTTTTGACCATCTTATACGTACAATTAGTCATCGTATCGGTCCCACTGGTTATTCATCTTTCTATAGCTAGCGTATTCGGTCTAGTCATCGGGAGTCTATTCGTTTACGTATTTGTAAATTTCTTTCTCTCAAAGAGAGTCCATGTTTTAGAGAGTACTTTTAAAGAATAGCGCGGGAATTAACTAAGGGGAAAGTTAGTTTAAAGGAAAACCTTACAGTTTGATATCATAAATGAAACTTTACAATCTGTTCACGTAATCGCTTTTACTACTTAAAGAAGGTGGTCAATTGTGAAAAAGGACATAATCTTAGGTTTTGGTGTGATTATCGTCGGTCTTAGTGTCATAATTTTGTTTTTAACAACGGTCTTCTCCCCACCAATCAATAGTTTTCTCCTAAGTACGGCAGGTATTTTAGGGCTTCTAGGTACGTTAATATCTCTTTCAAGTCTCAAGGCTAATGAAAGAACTCGTTAAAAATTCAACTATATCAATATCATTTACTGACTATGTCTTTTAAGCACACAGTTTATAGATATTACAAAGTTTGCCTTTCATTTTAAGATGGGCAATTTTACTTTATAGAGACAACTACGCAGAAAACTGATCATTTTATAATTTAAGCAGGAAGTATATGTTCTCTAAGCGAATACCTCATTATACATGTGCACAAATGTATACACATTTAAATGAGGTGATTGATATCGATCGAGGTTTTAGGAAGAAAACGTTTCGAGGAGCAAAAATTGAAGACCTTATTTTAGAATTAGAAAAACTGAGTTCATTATGTGAAGAAAAATCTAATCGTAGTGATCAAATTCAAAGCCAACGCTTTTATGAAGGGATGGCTATAGCTTATACAACTATTGCAGTGAAGCTAAAAGGAGACTTCGATTATATTGAACCTAAAGTGATTGATGAATTATACAACGCCATAGACAAAACTTCTAATCAAAGCAATAAGAGTACTACAGAACAAGTATTAAGTTGTTCATTTTGTAATAAAGATCGAGACGAAGTTGGAGAGTTAGTTTTAGGGCCGGGAGTTTCCATTTGCGGTCAGTGCTTGGAATTTGGCGTAGAGGTAATTCGGTCGAACTCTCCAAAAGGGTAATTGTCATTAACCCTGTGCATCGCAAATCGTAACGAGTGGATTCAATCAACCGATTCTTGCCACGATTTTGAACCCCAAGCTGGAGTGGAGAAACTTACCTTGGGGTATTTTTATTGCTCATATCTGGTTGGCTTTTTATGTACCCTTTATTATGACCGAGACGTAAAGGTTACGGTCCTGAGTCTTGACGAAATTAGTTGTTCGCTAATTCTTCGCTGGCACAACTCGGGCGGATATCTGTAGCCCAAATACTCTCCTGTCTACCGTTATGTGCAAACTAATCGAATCTTTATATGAGCGAAATACTTCAATCGTCACATATTTGCGTTTTTGAGTCATTTCACTTCGTAAAACGGTCCATTATTCACCTGGATTGTCACACAAGATTCGCCAACTGTCACAAA
>NZ_BAXB01000037.1 GCF_000698145.1 Geomicrobium sp. JCM 19039 | reverse complement strand
AGTTAGGCCCGTCGCTCCAGTGAGACCTGTTGCCCCAGTAACGCCCGTTACCCCGGTGAGGCCTGTCGCTCCGGTTAGACCAGTCACTCCTGTGATACCTGTTGCCCCAGTTACGCCCGTTGCTCCAGTTAGGCCTGTTGCCCCAGTTAGGCCTGTTGCTCCGGTTACTCCCGTGGCCCCGGTCGCTCCGGTTCCCGTTATTCCCGTTGCCCCAGTTACGCCCGCCGCTCCGGTAACGCCTGTTGCTCCGGTTACTCCCGTTGCCCCAGTTACGCCCGTCGCTCCAGTGACACCTGTGGCTCCAGTTAGGCCCGTTGCTCCGGTCGCTCCGGTTCCCGTTATTCCCGTTGCCCCAGTTACTCCCGGTCGACCCGGTGACGCCCGTAGATCCTGTTGCTCCGGTTCCAGTTACCCCCGTCGCTCCTGTTGCTCCGGTCGCCCCGGTCACACCTGATAATAATAATTGATATTCAGGAGATGTGCCTGGAGTTCCTGTTGGACTTGCTACCTCAACGCGGTAAATGCTTCCATTGAAAGAAACTAACTCACCAACGACATATGTTGGGCGTGCTTCCGGGTTATAAACGACGACTCCTTCTAACCCGACACCGGTCACTCCTGTTGGACCGTTGGGCCTGCTGGTCCTGTAGGACCGACTGAGCCTGTTGGGCCCGTTGGGCCTGTGGCGCCATTACCGCCTCCACCATTTGTTATGCCTGTTGGAAATGATGAGGTCTCTCCAACAACTCCCGGACCATTGATTAATTGATTGTTCACCTCAATGTCATATTGATTCCTTCTGTCATTTCGTCTGTTATTCCATAAGTGCCATGGAAAATGCATTCATGTACCACCTCAACAATTGAAATATAGTATCCTATGTTGATAAAAGTACGTTTGCTACACAATCAATTTAGTAAAAAAAGGGTACTCAATTTGAGCACCCTTTTTCAAATTCCTTTATAGCCAATCAGGGACAAAAGATCCGAAGTATGCAGATACTGTCGAAAATAGACCTGTAAATAATGCAAGTCCGAGTAAGATCATAATAACTCCACTCGTTTTTTGGATCATCGGTAAGTATCGATTCAACCCGCTAAGTTTATTCAACGATTGAGAGAATATCAATGAAACGAGTAAAAACGGGACGCCTAAACCGATGGAATAGACGAGTAGTAACCCAACTCCGCTAAACATCGTTTCTTCTTGACTTGCCATATACAAAATCGAACCTAGAATCAATCCTATACAAGGTGTCCAACCTGCTGCGAATACGAGCCCAAAGCCGACTGAACCAGAAAAACTCGAGACTTTTTTCGGACCGCGTTTAAAGATGCGGCGTTCTGTAATCAAGGATTGCAAGGAAATGAGTCCCGACATTTGTAAACCAAATAAAATAATGATAATCCCGCCAATTCTTTCAATCAACGTCCCATATAAAGCAAACCATGTACCAATGGCACTCGCTGATAATCCCAGAAGCAAAAAGATAATCGTAAAACCCGTAATAAATCCAACACTTCTAGATATAATGAGTCCTCGGTTGGCATTTACTGCTCCACCCTTCACATCTGTCCCTGTCAATTGGGCAAGATATGCAGGTACCAACGGGAAGACACATGGAGAAAAAAACGTGACCATACCAGCCAAAAAGGCTGCACCTAAAGTTACTTCATCCATTATCTAACCTCCAGTCCAAGCTGTTACTATTATTGTATATCACGACTTGGACTTTTAACCTTGTAAATCTTAGATTGTAACAAATTTATCACTCGTTGCATAAAGATACCCGCACTAGCTGGTGAGATGTTGGCTAGTACGGGCCGGATCATTTATTCATGAGAATCTTGGTTTGTATGAAATTCGATCGCTTCCCTTTCCTGTCCAGAAAGCGTATCTTCATACTGCATACCGTAAAGGCCGAACACAAGAATTGCGACAATTCCTACCGGTAAAAGAGCTTTAATAAATTTCATTGCTTGTTATTCCTTTCTCCCATTGCTGTATTAAACATCTAACGCCGTGGATCAGTAATTCGTTGCACTTGACCTTCTTCAAAATCGGCAACGAGCACTTGCAAACCACCAAAGTAAACGGCCGTATAAAAGGTATCCACATCATGGCCCATGGCTGCTAATTCTTCCATGCTCTCTTCTGGCCAACTTGACTCAACGACAACCTGACGTTCCCCAGTCTCAGGATGTGTCCCATGTGTGATTCTAGGCATGTTCATCGCTTCTTCTAAACTGTCCAGGTGTGCCGAGTAAATAAGAACCTGACTCATGATTTGTGGTATACGATTTCCCCCTGGGCTACCCATCCCGATGACTTCTTGGTTTGCAGGGTCCACAAGCAGCGTAGGTGTAATGAAACTGCGTGAACGTTTGTGACCGGCATACACATTCGGTGAGTTTTCTGTTTGTGCAAAGTTGTTCATATGGTTATTTAGAAAATACCCTTGTTCAACCATCACACCTTCACCGAAAAAGTTGCTTAGCGTATTTGTTGCAGAGACGACCATACCATCAGAATCGGCAATTGAAAAATGTGTCGTGTTGCCTTGGTCATCGGTTGATGCTTCTATTCCTTCTGAATCCCCATTTATCTCATCTAGATCGACTTCCTCAAGTAACCCAGCGCTGTAGGCTTGACTTGTTAATTGATCGGTATTGATGTCAGGGTTTGTCGTTGGGTCTCCGATATTACGCGATCGATCTCGATACGTTTCACGAACACTTTCAATAAATGTGTGGCCAAATAATGCAGATCCAGGTTCCATCTCCGTCAGCCCAGCTGTTTCTGCCATTTGTAATTGCTGAATTAACGTGACACCAGACATCGGTGGCGGTGATGAATAGACGGTATATCCATTAAATTCACCTGAAACTGCTTGACTTTCTAGAACCTCATAAGCTTGAAGATCTTGTACGGTTATGCTGTTTCGATCTCCAGCAAGTTCATTAGCTAATTCCCCGGTATAAAAATCATCAAACCCATTTTCCAAAAGCCGTCTCATCGTTTGTGCGAGATCCTCTTGAACGAGTCCATGCCTTCTTTTATCCGAATGCCTCCAGGATAGAACGGGTCTGCAGATTGTTGATCAATTCTGGCACTTGCCTGGTACAGACGATCTTCCAGCATATCATCAACGACAAACCCATTCTCTGCATAATTTATTGCCGGCTGAAGAAGCTCATCGAGAGACATCGTTGCGTAGTTTTCGTGAACGGTCTGCATTCCTTTAACAAAACCAGGAACACCAGCTAAATTTTCTTGACCTTGTGCTGGTGACATCTCACGGTAATCATAGACCATTGGCGATTCATTCAAATCATCGAGAATGAGCATCGCGCCACCACCACCAATGCCGGAACCATAAGGTTCAACGACACCGAGCGTGAATGCGACCGCAATTGCGGCATCGACTGCATTTCCTCCATCCGCAAGAATCGCTTCTCCAACTTCTTCTGCGTATGGGTGTGAGGCGCTCACTCCAGAGTCTCCAAGATCCACTTGTACGTCTTCTTCATCTTGTGACCCATTTGAATTCCCTGATGGTTCATCCACATTTTCCGATGAATTTTCAGGGCTTGAATCGTCATTTCCTGAGAACATTACAGCCACAGCTAACAACGCAACGGCAGCAATTGACATAAGAATCGTCATTCTTTTCGACAAATCTAACCCTCCCTGACATCTGAATACGATTTTTTGACAGTTTTTTCACTTCCGCTAGTCTACCACATGGCTATGGTTGACTTCGAATATTAAGCGCCCATCTTTGATCTCATACACACTGTCATCAGTCGTATCTTTTGTCAGTTGCTGGAAGATTCTTTGCCTGAAGTACGACTCTCCCGCTCCATTAAGCGGTCTAGGTTGTGACTCATGAATACGAAAAGGCACCAACTCAATTTCTGCACGGCCATCCTCATATAAATGATATTGAGCAAGAGCAGTGTCCCTCGTTCGGGTCCACCCTTGATCAAATATAAAGTTCCCTAATGAATAAAAAATAATGCCATCGTTATAGTGCTCAACAGACTGCAAAACGTGAGGATGATGGCCAATGACGATATCAGCTCCAGCATCAACATACGCTTTCATCAAGTCTTCTTGCCTCTGTGTTGGCGTACTCGTGTACTCAACGCCTATATGAACATGAACAATGACAAGGTCGGCTTCTCCATCAGCCGCCTTAATGTATTCAAGTGACTCCGATGGATCTGACTCTAGAACACCCGAGCGATCGGCACTTGCCCACACATCATTAAAGCCGACTGTAGCAATGGTTAATTGCTCGTCAATTTGCGTGTAGTCAATAAACGGCTGTTGAACGTGACCGACCGTATCCACATTCGATTGTGCGAATTGATCAATGGTATCTTGTAAACCTTTTTGTCCATAATCTAAAATATGGTTATTTGCCAAGTTTACGACGGAAAACCCGGCGTTCTCCATAATATTGATTGACGATTCCGGTGCATGTAAAGGAATTTCCTTATCTGCTTGCTCGTATTCTTCCCCGTCAATAAGTACCGGGTGTTCAAAATTCCCTGTCACATAATCCGCCTCGTCAAAATACGGCATTGCGTAATGAAACAAAAAGTCTGAGCCTCGGTAATCAATGACATCTTCCACGTAACGGCCCATCATAATATCGCCGACAAATGAAGCCGTTAAGCGTGGTTCTTCTTCGTTTGTACTTTCTGCAAGAGACTCTTGCTCTGGCAGTGGCCACCAGTTGGCAGCCATAAGAATGACAAACGTTAAAAAGAACCCCGATGATGCTATGGGGCAACGCTTTTTCCTTATGTTTTTTTGTGTAGGCTAACATCTTCTCTTTGAAAGTAAACTGTTTATCTTCCATCATATCCCTCGCCTATATGAATTCATCATGTCTCGCTTTATAGGAAATATAAAAACGAAACAATGAGGAATGTAATCCCGCTTATCACAATTGTACTCAGTGTCGTAGGCAAAACGCCTTGTCGCTGAAAAGCATTTGCAATCAGACCAGGAACAATCACCCGAGACCTCGAAACTCAACAGTTTCAAAGGGGAAGATGGGGTAAAAGTAGTCAAAGATCATTTTCACAAGAATCCCAACGGTCATCATCGCTGCAAACTTACGTCTACCATAGAGAATCGTTAGCCTACCTACGACTTGCGTGACGATTAAGTATGTGATGAAACTCAAGAAGAAAATCATAACGAGAAACAACAATTGATCAAATACGAGTGCCAAATAACCGGGAACAATGAGTCCCGCTGGCATAATTCCCGTACGCTCTGTGTAAATCAGACTTAACACGACGCCAATGACTAGCGCAATGTATAATTCAGTACCAAACAAACGACGCCCACTCCTTACGCATATACCGGTTTTTTATTGGACTCTAGTTGTTCAATGAGCGGAACGGCTCCATGGTAGTTTCCGATTCCGAACACCACTTGTCCATGTGCAACTTGTTCGAGATATCTCATTACTTGATCCGCATCTTCACCTTCCAAGTCTTTTAGTTCATTAACTTGAAGAAGTCCTTCATCATACGCTTTTTGAACAGGTGCAACCCCTTCGCCGATGAGCACCAGCTTATCGATCTTTATGTTTGGCAACATCTGTTCAGCAAATTGTTCGGTGCGCTCAGGTCGATCAGAGCGACAATTCATGATGATGATCGGTTCTTTTGATGGGTAGCCTAGCGTAATGACATTTTCCCAAATCTTCATTGTTGACGCTGGCTCATTAGCTGAGAAACCGTTGACGAAAAAGGATTCTTCACCATTCTTCTCAAATAGAGGAAAGACACGTGTGACACCGGGAGCAGCTTTCGCTTTCAACATCCCTCGGCCAGCCGTATTCTCATCAATGTTCAATGCACGGGCAACGGCTAATGCCAGCGCTACGTTTTCATGAAAAAGCATATACTCAAACTTTTTAAGGTAGGAGTTCGGTACGGCGTCAGGATCAGCAACGTAAACACGAGTATTTCTCCGTTTGGCTTCTGCTTTTAGCTCCTCAACATAAGGTGAAGGTGAGACAATTAATTTCCCATCGTAAGGATGGTCTCCTTATAAGCATCCACCATATGGTTAAGCGTTGGCCCCATCACTTCCATGTGGTCTTCTACGACATTCACAATGACGGTAATGTTCGCTTGCATCCAACTTTCTTGAAATACTCTTTGGTAATCGGGAGCAACAGCCATACACTCGCTCACAAATACTTCTGCACCTCGGTCAGCCGCCTCTTTCATAGCAATTTTCTGTTCGCGAATGTTCGCACCTTCTGGGCGCCGTTTAATGGGCCGCTCTTCATCGGTGTCCCAATAAAACATTCTTGCTGCTGTACCTGTAATCTTACCGACGGTTTTCCTACCATCTTCCATTAACACACCAGAAATGAGCCGGGTGACCGTTGACTTCCCTCGACTGCCATTAACATTAATCCGTAGTGGAATTTTGTCGACTTCAACTTGATGTTGTTTTTTTTCGTACATGCCCAGTCCGAGCAATCCCAGTAATACCAATCCTGCAAATAGGGTAATCACACTAAGTCCTACTTTCTTCACGCTGTTCCAAACGATTTCCTTGATGAGTATACGTTAATTATACTTGATAATCTAGTCTGTTCCGTTTCAATGCTGTTACAATTTACGTTCAAACTACTACATTCCACAACTATTTTTTCATATATTGTAAAATGTTACAGTTTCTGCTTGTAGTTTTTACTATATTCGTTGCTTTATGCACGTTACATGTATTGTTTTCGTTATCTTGAACCTAGGCAGCCTAACTGGTTTGTCGTTATTTGTTATTTTGCGTTACACTCGTTTTTCTCGTTTGTTCCAAACGGAGAGTGCCATGTTCATAATGAGTAATAAGATGACGAACCAGACGATGGAATAGATCGTTGCCATAATGACATCCGTCGGAAAATGAACACCAAGAATGACACGGCTTACTACCGTTAATAGAGCAAGAATAATGAGGACTGCCCCTGTGGTAATTTGTGCAAGTTTCCCCCACTTCATTACTTCTTTGATAAGATAGATCAATAAAATGGAAATCATGACCGCTCGGAAGGAATGACCACTCGGAAAACTATATGACAATAAGTTTAACGGCTCCCCAATAAAGTCGATTGTCCGCTCTAAGCCACCTGGCCGTTCCCTTTGAATGATCTGTTTTATAACGGTGTTTAAGGCAACGCCTCCAAAAAGGTAGATGGTGCTAAAAAGCATGAACACCCATTCTCTTTTGCTCATTAAGTAAATGAAGAGAACAACGAAAGAGATCATAAAGAATAGCGAATCTCCGTAATGGGTCACCACCTCAAAAAATCGGTATACCCCTTCGCCCCGAGCCCCGGAATGAATTGGCTGGAGGCACGTAAAATTGTTTCATCTAGCCACTGTCCTACAGGTAACATTAAAAATGTGAAACCAATCGTGCTTATGGCGAGCAATAGCACGCCAATCATACGTTTTCCCATCGAATCCCTCTTTAATTTATGTTCTTTTTCTAAGTGTTGGGGAGCTTCCCGCTGTTCCTACAAGGCCAAGAATCGTTAGAAGTACACGTTGCGGACCGAGGTAGCCTTTCTCTGGTCGATACCATTCCAAAAGTGTATGTGCACCACCAGCCTGTCCACCTGCCCCTAGTGTTATTGATGGCACCCCGATGCTCATTGGGTAATTGGAATCCGTACTTGCCGGAGCGGCAAGACTTGGTGCAAGTGCTAGTGCCTCAGTTGCATACCAAGCGGTTTCTACAATTTCGGTTGACGATGACTGACTACCTACCGGCCGATTGCCAATTTGTTCAATTGTATAGCCTACACCCTCATCAGAAGAAAATGCCCATTTACGATTTTCTTCATCTGCTGCTTCTTGAAGAAAACGAAACATCGTTTGTTCTATTGAATCAAGTTCAGGCTCCCCGTTGGATCTAAGATCGATCGCTAACTTCGCTTCTTCAGCTATAGCTGTCGGGATGGTGCCTCCTTCAAACACCCCTACATTAAATGTCGTTTTAGGGTCGGTGGATGGTTCAAGGTCAGCCAGCTTCACAGTCGCCCGTGCAGCTGCATGAACGGCACTCGGTGTACCAAATGCCCCAAAGCTATGACCACCTGGTCCCTTATACGTAACGATGTAGCGAAAACTGCCTGTGCCATTATAAATGATTTCAGTTGGAGAAACAGCATCAATTGAAATAAAACCATCAATGTCCCTATTATCTTTAAAAAAAGCTTTCACCCCGCGAAGATCCCCAGGACCTTCTTCCCCAACTGTACCTCCAAATATTATGTCTCCAGTCGTCTCAATGGCGCTTTGTTGAAATGCGCGAACAAGCGTAAGTAACGCTGCTAGGCCTCTTGCATCATCGGTAATGCCCGGCCCATAGTAAATGCCGTCTTTTTCTGACACTGTTGTATCTGTATCTTTTGAAAAGACACTATCAATATGTGCTGAAACGAACAACGTTGGTCCATTGCCGGTCCCTTTTCTTCGCCCATACACGTTACCCTCTTCATCTTTTTTTACTTCAAGAAGACCTAACTCTTCTAGACATTTTTTTATGTAGTCTGCTCGCTCGTCTTCTGAAAAAGGGGGCGCAGGGATTTGTGCAATCGTTATTTGTTCGTCCAATGTATTTTTATCATCCGCATCGATGGATGACAGCATCTGTTTCACATCATTGTTATTCATTAGAGCATGATACACTTGTTCATATTGAGCCATGAAAAAAACCCCTTTGCCGTTTAGTCCTATTATACGTGAGTACACGCTGATTGTTAACGATTTACCACTGAATAAAAATAGGCCCGAAAAGGATTGAACATTCCTTTTTGGGCCTAACTCGATTGCTTTTCATATGCTTTTGATGTTTGTTGGACGAGTTCATCCAGATCTCTAATTCTTTGCAACGCTTCTTTTTCATCGATCATTCGGTAATGGTGCAACCCATCTGGTTCTTCATTCGCTTCATCTGCTTGACTGACGACCATTTGTAACGGGGTTAATTGCAAATCTCCTGAAGGCAAATAAGAATCCGTGTGCAGTAGAATGGCTAGTGCAATTTCTTTTGCCGATTTTCGGTCTTCTCCGAGACGAATTAATAATTTGTGCGCACGTTCCGCACCCTTTATTGCGTGGATATCATTTTCTTTGTAGGAATGGAAGTTCCACTCACCATCTTCACCGTACCATGTGTAATGTCCGATGTCGTGAAGAAAAGCTGCCTTCACCGCTAGCTCTGGGGGCACATGGCTCTTGCAGGCAAAATAATATGCAGATTCAGCCGTTGAAATTGCATGATCTAGCCTGAGCGCTTGATAAACTTCTTCGCAATTGGATGGGAATAAATATCATAAAGTGTGACGTGATTCATGGTGATCCTCTCCTATTTTTTCATTTAAACGTATCATAAATGACTAGGGTATTTCAAGGAATTTTTCATATAAAAAAGGGATGGACATTGTTTCGCCCATCCCTTTTTTATATTTCTTATTATGCTTCGTCTGTGACACGTACTTCTTTCATTTTGTCCCCTGGCTTAATTGCAAGCACTTCGTCCATTCCACTCGTTACTTGTCCGAATACGGTATGCACGCCATCTAGATGGGGTTGTGCTTCGTGAACGAGGAAGAATTGAGAAGACCCCGTATCTTTACCAGCATGCGCCATTGATAACGACCCTGGAACATGTTTGTGAGGATTTTCTTCCGTCTCACATTTGATCGTAGTGCCACTGCCGCCAGCTCCAGTACCTGTAGGGTCTCCGCCTTGAGCAACGAACCCAGGAATAACACGGTGGAACGTCACATCATTGTAGAAATCGCTATTCGCTAGCTTTTCAAAGTTTGCAACGGTATTCGGCGCTGCGTCTGGATAAAACTCCATTTCAATTTTGTTGCCATTTTCCATTTGGATGTATCCTTTTTTAGCCATCGTATTCCTCCGTTAATTTGGTTTACTGTTCGTCCATGAGTTCAGCAAGTTCAGACCACCGCTCCATCAATGCTTCGATCTGATTGTCCAGCTCGTGAATTTGCTGTTGCAGATCTTGCAACAATAACGCGTCACTACCTGAGCGACTCATGTCCTCTTCTAATTCTGCCTTTTTTTTGCTCTAAGCTGTCAATGCGGCTTTCAATCGTGTTCCAATCTTGTTGGTCTTTGTATGATAATTTTTTTCGTTGTTTCGGTTGTACAGGTTTTGTTTTCTCTTTCTCGGTGTGTTTGGATTCTTTCGCTCGTTCAGCGACCTGTTTCACATAGTCTTCGTAATCCCCCATGAATCGATCGATGTTGCGATCCTCCCGAAACACAAGTAGTCGTTCGGTGACCCGATCCAAAAAGTAGCGGTCGTGGGATACCGTGACGACTGACCCTGGAAAATCTAGCAAATATTCTTCTAGAATACGTAATGTTGGAATATCAAGATTGTTCGTCGGTTCGTCAAAAAACAGAACATTCGGCTCCTCCATTAATACCCTTAACAAATATACCCTACGACGCTCACCACCAGATAGACGGTGAATCAGTGTGCGATGCATCGAGCGAGGAACATGAAACGTTCGAGCATCTGTTCAGCGGTGATTTGCACACCTGATTTCGTCGTAATGACCGATGCACCTTCTTGAATGTACTCGAGCATTCGTTGACTATCATCAATTTCCATTTCACCTTGTGTGAAATAGCCAATCTTCACGGTTTCACCTTGGATGACTTCCCCTTCATCTGGTTGCATGCGTTTCGCTAAAACATTGAGGAATGTCGTTTTGCCACTTCCATTTGCTCCAACAATACCGATGCGTTCCCCCCGGGTAATGAGCTCATTCACATCTTTAAACAGCCACGTCCCCGCCGGTGTTTGTTTAGAGAGATGAACGGCTTCAATCACCTTCTTACCTAAACGAGTGCTAGCCGTCGAAAAAGAAAGTTGCTCTTCTTCTTTTGGACCGGTTTGCGATTTCATGTCATGTATTCTGTCTTTTCTCGCCTTTTGCTTTGTCGACCGAGCCTTCGCTCCCCGATGGAGCCAAGCAAGCTCTCGACGCAAAATGTTTTGTCTACGATCTTCTGATTTGATGGCCTGTTGTTCACGATTCGCTTTTTCTTCCAAATACAATTCGTAATTTCCATCATATTGATATAAATTTCCTTGATCTAGTTCAAAAATGGTTTGCGTTACTCGGTTCAAAAAATAGCGATCATGGGTTACAACTACGATTGCACCTTCGTATTGAAGAAGAAATAATTCCATCCAAGCGATGCTTCTGCGTCTAGATGGTTTGTCGGCTCGTCCAAGATGAGTAAGTCTGCAGATTCAATAAGAGCCCTTGCAAGCGCCACCCTCTTTTTCTGTCCACCAGAAAGTGTGCCAACAAGCGCAGACGGTTGTTTAATCCCGAGCTTTGATAACACCGTTTTCGCTTTCGTATCTGCAGCCCAGCCATCATGGGCGTCCATATTCGCTTGCGCTTTAAACAACGCTTGTTCTGAAGCGTCAGCCCCTTGCTGTAACTCATAGTTTACGAGCGCTTTGTTGTAGTCACGCAACGTTCGCATCACCGTCGACGGTCCATCAAGCACCGTATCTAAAACCGTTTTACTTTCATCGAGTTCAGGTTCTTGCGTTACATATTGAACCGTGAATTTGTTCGCATGATTCACCTCACCATGCTCAGGAGAATCACTCCCATAAAGAATATTTAAAAGCGACGTCTTCCCTGTTCCATTTGCTCCAATTAATCCGATTCGTTGTTTTGACTCTATACTAAATGATACATCGTTTAATAGGATTTTCTCTCCATATGTCTTTCTTAAGGAATGTGCAATAAGTACACTCATAAACGGCCCCTTTCACTCCCCTATCTTACCATACGTAACACAAAAAATAATTCCATCAGTCTGCTTATACTATGAGAAACTTTTTATGATGGAGGTACTTACGTAACATGGACAATAAACGATACCCAGCTGGCGGATTTCCGCCTCAAACGCAAAGCAGGCAGCCAGGTAGTGAAGCCAAGATGGACCCGTTGCCAACCCAACCCGACACCTCATTAAAGCCCAAACGGAATTTACTAGGCAAGACCGCACTGATTACAGGTGGGGATAGCGGCATTGGTCGCGCCGTTGCGATTGCTTACGCTAATGAAGGTGCGAATGTTGCGATTGTGTATTTGGACGAACATGCAGATGCGACTAAGACGAAACAACTCGTTGAAGAAAGTGGCGGAAGTTGCCTAACTATAGATGCTGATCTAACAGACTCAACCGCCTGTAACCAGGCAATTCAAGACACCATTGCCCATTTTGGTGAGTTGAACATACTCGTCAACAATTGTGCTGTTCAATATCCAAAAAACAGTCTCTTAGATATTAGCGACGAACAACTAGAGCTCACGTTTCGCACGAATTTCTATTCTCACGTTTATATGACGCGAGCATCATTGCCACATCTAAAGCCGGGGGACACGATTATTTTTACATCATCGATTAACGCTCATATCGGCAACGAGACATTAATCGATTATACGAGTACGAAAGGGGCGATCACAGCTTTTGCTAGAAGCATGGCCAAATCTCTTGTTTCCCAAGAGATTCGAGTAAATATCGTTGCTCCTGGACCGATTTGGACACCTCTAATCCCTTCTTCATTTGACCAGGATAAAGTCGCACAGTTTGGCGCAAACACGCCGATGGGACGAGCTGGACAACCGAGTGAACTTTCATCCGCATATGTATTTTTAGCCTCAGAGGGTGCCTCCTACATGACCGGCCAAACCATTCATATTAATGGTGGTGATTACATGTCTTCATAAACCATAAAAAAAGCAGTGCCGAATGGGACACTGATTTTTTATTATTGTTCAAAATGCTCATTAATGTTATCAACCATACCTTGAACAGACTCAAGTCCGCCACCGCTTAAGTACCAGAAATCTCCGTCTAGTGGCACGATGTTGTCATTTTGGTAAGCCGCCGTGCGCGCAACAAGTTCATTATCAATGACCTCCGTTGCACTTGCTTCTGCGTCGCTTCCCACTGTTGCCCCGCGGTCAAGAATAAAGATGTAACCTGGGTCTACATCTGCAATATATTCAAAAGAGACATTATCGCCATGCGTTTCAGCGCTAATGTTTGGATCAGCCGCTTCAATGCCTAACACGTCATGGATAAATCCAAAACGAGAACCTTCACCGTACGCACTTGCAGCACCTTCATCAGCAGAAAGAATTAAAGCATCTTCATCGCTTGCTTCTGCACGTTCTTGAATGTCTGCAATGTCGTTATTAATCGCTTCAAGTTGTGCTTCTACTTCATCTTCGGCAGCAAAAATTTCACCAAGAACATGCATATTGGACTCAAATGACTCCATGTAGTTCTCGTTGTCTACTGCTAAGAATACCGTCGGGGCAATTTCACTTAGCTCATCATACGCATCTGACGCACGACCTGAAATGAAAATGACGTCTGGTTGCATCTCGTTGATCAGTTCGAAGTTAGGCTCAAATAAACTACCTACATCTTCAGCTGTTCCTTCGAGGTCTGATAAGTATCCGGGTACGTTATTTGCTTGTGGAATGCCTGAGATGTTGCCATCAATTGCACGAATCGAGTCTGTGATTCCGTTGTCAAAAGAAACAACTGTTTCTGGGTCAACTGGAACCGTAGCCTCGCCGAGCTCATGGTCAATAACAACCTCATCTGCAGAATCTCCATCTGCTGCGTCGTCATCCTCTGTGTCTTCCACTTCATCTGTGCCTGCTGTATCGTCGCCTGTTGCATCAGCGCCGTTTTCTTCTTCCTCAGCGCCTCCACATGCAGCAAGCGCCATTATCATTGATACAGATAGAAACGGTACATAAAACTTCTTCATTATTCATTCTCCTTCATTCTTTACGATATTTCCCCTTTATCGTAACCCTTGCAATGGATTTCGCACTTTCGGTAACGGCTGATTACCTTTGTTTCTCTCTTTTCTATGTGCATAACGTAAGCCCCAAGCCCCACCTCCCTAAGTTTATAAATGCTTACGTGAAGTACACACAAATCTTATTGCAATTCACTTCTTCAATATTGATATCCATATCATAAATGTTCTTTAAAGATGTCGGATTGATAATGTCATGGCAATGGCCTTTTTCAACGACAATCCCGTCCTTCATCGCGACAATATCATCAGAATAGCAAGAAGCGAAGTTAATATCGTGTACGACGATAATAATCGTTTTACCAAGCTCATCACACAGCTGGCGCAGCGTTTTCATAATCTGCACGGAGTGTTTCATGTCTAGATTATTCAGTGGCTCATCCAAAATAATATAGTCCGTATCTTGAGCGAGAACCATCGCAATATACGCACGCTGGCGTTGTCCACCACTCAGTTGGTCTAAATATTTGTCTTGAATGTCACGAAGGTTCATATAGTCAAGCGCATTCTCAACAAACGCCCAATCATCCTTCGTCAGGCGGTTTTTAGAATATGGAAAACGACCAAAGCTTACCAATTCACGGATGGTGAGACGAATATTAATGTTGTTGGATTGCTTGAGAATGGAAACCTTTTTCGCTAGTTCATCACTTTTGTATTTGCCAATTTCTTTCCCTTCAACAAACACTTCACCTGTATCGTGGTCTAGAAGGCGACTCATCATTGAGATGAGCGTACTCTTTCCGGCGCCGTTTGGACCAATAAACGAGGTTAATGTTCCTTTATTGACTGCGACAGAAACGTCTTCAACGACTTTTTTTCCGTCGAAAGCCTTTGAGACATTCTTTACCTCTAGTGCAGCAACTTCAGTATGAACGGTTGGTTTCTCAACTTCTAGCATTTTCATAGCCATTAGTTTTTCGTCCCCCTCAATAAAAGATAAATAAAGTATGCGCCGCCTACGAAATTGATGATTACACTAAGCGGGGCAGAAAAAGCAAACACTCTTTCTACAACTAATGTTCCTCCAACGAGTGCCACAATACTAACAAGAACAGAGGCGATGGCCAGTTGTGAGTGTCGAAATGTTGAAAGCATCTCTCTTGCCACGTTTACAACGAGCAATCCTAGAAACAGAATCGGTCCGACGAGCGCTGTGGACACACTCACCATAATCGCAATAATGATCAAGTATCTTCGTACAACCTTATCATAAGGAATTCCGAGGTTTACAGCATGATCACGTCCAAGAGACAGTGTATCCAAGTATTTCAAATATGGAAACGCATAGATCATTGTAAGTAAAAGAATGATACAAGCGAGCCATAATAAATCTACGTTAATGTTGCTAAAGCTAGCAAACATTCGGTTTTGTATCGACTGGAACTCATTTGGATCAATCAACACTTGCATGAACGTCGACAAGCTTGAAAAGAGCGTTCCAAAGATAATGCCGACGAGCAATAGAAAGTATATATTTTGCTGTTCACCTTTAAAGAGCATCGTATAGAGAAGCAACGCAAAACCAACCATCAGAGCAATCGAGATCATGAAGTTGGTCCCTTGAGTCATTGATACAAGGCCTAACGTTCCAAAGAAAAATACGAGTGATGTTTGAACGAGCATATATAAAGAATCCAGACCAATAATACTCGGTGTAAGGATTCGATTGTTCGTGATTGTTTGGAAGATGAGTGTGGAGAATGCAATTGCCGCACCTACGATAATGATGGCTGCGACACTTCTGCCTCGCCTTGGCAGTGCATAGTCCCACCCTTCCGGAGTGAGTCCGATAAATAAGAATGTAACCGTAAGCACAAGTGACAGGACGCTGAGTATAATAAAGATCCATTTTGTTCTACGTTGCATACGACTTTCTCCTTAGCAGTAAAAATAGGAAGAGTGCGCTCCCAATCACACCTACCATAAGGCCAATAGGAATCTCATATGGATAGATGAGCACACGGCCAAGAATGTCACATACAAGTAAAAAGATCGCCCCGAACAGTGCCGTATGTGGCAAGCTGTTCCGTAAGTTATCCCCGCGCATAATGCTTACAATGTTCGGTATGATTAAACCTAAAAACGGTATAGAACCGATCGTGACAACAACAGCAGCTGTAATTATCGCAACAATAAACAAACCGATGTTCATAATTTGTTTGTAATTTAATCCTAAATTCGAAGAAAAATCTCTTCCCATACCTGCTACCGTAAATCGATTTGCAAAAATAAATGCAATGATAACGAGAGGAATCCCAATGTAAAGAATCTCATAGTTTCCTCTTAATACGAGGGAAAAGCTTCCTTGCATCCACGCATTTAAACTTTGAATGAGATCATATTGATACGCAAAAAATGTTGTAACTGCGCTAACAACACTTCCAAGCATCAAACCAACGAGAGGTACGAAAATGACATTCTTATAGCGAATTCTCTCCAAAATCTTCATAAACAAGAACGTTCCACCTAGCGCAAACAAAAAGGCGACGAGAAGTCTCTCCATCGTACTTGCACCAGCAAACACGATGATGGCAACAAGAATCCCAAGCCTCGCCCAGTCAAGCGTTCCTGCTGTCGTTGGTGACACAAATTTGTTTTGTGTCAGCTGTTGCATAATAAGTCCACATACACTCAAACTGACCCCAACAATAATAATGGCGAGCAGTCGAGGAAAGCGACTAATAAACAGAGTCTCCCACTGTTCATCAGTAAAACGGTGCATATTCCAAATTGATAAATCTTGAACCCCAACGAAGAGGGATATGATTGACAGTAATATAAGTGTGGGTATTAAGTATTTAAGTTGCATCATAATATTCTATCCAAATGACTATAGCACTTTGGTCAACCCTCCTCTTTCAAAGTCCAAGCAATAATGCAAATGAGATTCATTATCAACGAGGGCACTTTTGATTATATCATCTCACCCGAATGTTTCAATGCCTAATTGAGAAAAAGATTCAATTACGCACGAAAAAGTGGTTCACCTTGTCGGTAAACCACTTTAATTCAATGATTCAAAAGCATCATATTGATGAACCTCAACAATACGAAAGCGTTCACCCTGTTGGACAAGCAATAGATCTTCAGCGTGAAATCGGTCTTCTCCTTCTAATTTATACTCGGCTCGAACGATATACGATGTTTCATCGACGTTCATGGCAGTCAAATTCGGTATCGCTTGTTGGATCTGTTCATGAAAAACGTCCCCCATTAGGACTTGTGCATCCTTGACCCGAGGAACACGAATCGCATATCGTTCTGCTAGCTCTTGGTCGGTAAGCGCTTCTTGTTGCTGCCACTCATTCGCAACATATGAAGGAATCGCTTCCCAGTTCTCGTTGATGACTTCACTATAGTATTGCTGAGCAAATTGTTCAGGAGTGATAAGCTTTACCTCATCATCAGTTGAATGGTCTGTCGGTACTGGGGTATGCATAAACAAGTGTGATACTTGCCAGTCATTTTGTTCACGATACAATTGAAGGTCCAACGTCAATTGCACGTCTTCCCCATACAATTCTTCATATGCAGGTCGGTGAAGCGCGCTCGGATTACCACTTCATATTCCACTTGGTTATCTTCAAGATCACCTTGTTGTTCATACACATTTATGCTAGACACATCAGCACTTGCAAATACTTGATATAAACGGTCTATCATCTCTTCATTCGTTTCGATCATCGATGATTGAATGTTCGTATTAAGATAATCCTCATCTGCATCAGCTAACGCTTCCACCACCCGTTGAATGAAACTTTCTTCGTCTAACGCATCAGGACCTTGCTCACTCTCATTTGTTTGCTCTACATCGTCTTCTACTTCTTCAGGGTAGACGTCGACATCAACTTCTTCAGCATCAAGACATCCAGAGATCAGTGTTGTACCGAGAATGAAAAGTAATATACACCTGCCACTTGAACCTTTACTCTGCATCCCACTCCCCCCCACAGATACGAATATTAAGGCTTTAGGTCATTCGTATCTAACAATTCGTCCAGATCTTTTACGGTCAGTGAATGCAACATCGTCTCACCGGGTTGAATAATGTCATTCACAAGTGTTTTTTTCTGGTCTTGAAGTGCTGCAATTTTCTCCTCAATCGTTCCTGTCGTCACAATACGAACGACGTCAACATTCTTTTCTTGTCCGAATCGATGAACGCGGTCCGCTGCCTGTTGTTCAACAGCTGGATTCCACCACAAGTCATACAAAATGACCGTATCCCCGCCAGTCAAGTTTAACCCTGTGCCACCGGCCTTGAGAGAAATGAGAAAGATGGATTTGTCACCTTCATTAAATGCGTCTGCAATCGCAAGTCGATCCTTTACTGGCGTCTTTCCATCTAAATAATGGTAACCCCATTCATTCTGTTGCAATCGAGAAGCAATAATGGCGAGCATTGACGTGAATTGAGAGAAGATCACCATTTTCTTCCCCGACGACAGGCCATTTTCAACGTATGACATGAGAAATTCCATTTTATTCGATGTATGCCCAGATTCATTCATCACTAAGTCTGGATGACAACAGATTTGTCGTAACCTCGTTAGCCCTGCTAGAATTTCAAACCGCTCTTGAGTAAAGGCGTCACGCTGAACAGCCGATTGTAGCTTTGCACGAATTTGTTCGACTTGGGCAACATAGAGCTGCTTTTGAATATCGTTCAATTCCGTGTATTGAACAGACTCTTGTTTCTCAGGCAGTTCTTTTAACACTTGCGTCTTTAACCTTCGCAAAATAAACGGTCGGATCCGATGAGCAATGCGAGTGTTGGACAATTCCATAAATCCTTTTTTTGAAAGAAAGAGATCAGGCATCACAATCGAGAAAATTGAAAAGAGCTCTTCTTTACGGTTTTCAATCGGTGTACCACTCAACGCAAATGCATGCTTCTTGCGGAGGGAACGCACGACTTTCGTTGTTTTCGCTTGTTCATTCTTTAGAAACTGCGCTTCATCAAGGATGAGGTTATCATAAACGGTGTGCTGATAAAGTGACTCATCGCGTTGAACCGATGGATAGGATGTTATATACACATCTGCATGTTCTCTGAGAATGTTTTCACGATCGTCTCTTTTGCCATGAACGATCTCTACATGTAAATTCGGCGCAAACCGTTCAATCTCCTTTTTCCAATTGTAAAGCAATGATGCTGGTGCAATAACTAACGACCGTGCCCCTTCATTCTTTCGAGTGTAATCGGACAAGTAAGCAATCGCTTGAATCGTTTTCCCGAGCCCCATATCGTCCGCAAGTATGCCTCCAAATCCATAGACAGAAAGTGATGACAGCCATTGAAAACCTGTACGCTGATAGTCTCTCATCATTTGATTGACCGGCTCGGGTGGTGCTATTTGATGGTGACCTGGCTCTGATACATCATCAATGAGACGTTTCACTCGCTCATCAAACCGTGTATGTGGTTGATTGTTAAGCTGAAACGCTTTATACAAAGGAACATTCATGTTTGTTTGTATTGGACCATTTTCCCCTACGATTCCAATCGCATGGCGCACATCATCCATTTGCTCAGAAGATAAGTCAACATATTTTCCACTAGACAGCTTTGTAAACGACCGATTTAACCTCATTGCCTGCAATAATTCTTCTGCTTCTGATGAAGAAACATCGGCGAATTGGAAATCAATATCTAGCCAATTCATGCGACTATTGAATTCAATTGAGATGGTCGGATCATCATCTGGATCATACACAAGATCTTTGACACCTTCGGTAAATTGCATCTCTGTATCTTGTTGGAGCTGCTGGACATCATTTAATAAGAAATGGGCGATGGACTCTTCTCCTGATAGCGTGAGTCCATTTTCATTATATGTGAATGGGATGTTCTCAATGACGCTCATAATTTCTTGTTCTTTCTGGATATCTCTTAAAACAATGTCGCCTTCTTTCGTATCTTCTTCAAGCTGATACGGATCGATCTCACGGTCTCCATACCGGAACTGTAAACGAGCTTGTAATTGTTCACCGTCCCCTTCGACGAACAATGTCGCGTAAGCGCCACTTTAACCAAACGATCGGCGATATTCGTTACGTCAACATTAGCGATCTTTTCTAGCTGTGGAAGAATATATGAAAGGAACCGTTCAAGCATCGCTACAGGTACGATCAATTTGCCTTGTTCGCGCTTCATGCGTTTATACATTCTCTCAAAGATGTGTCGCTCAGTTTCGTCTAAGAAATAAACGACCCCCTCTTCCATAAACGCCTCATATTCAGATCCTAAATAGTGAATGTTCTCGAGGTTTTTCCATTCCAACAAAAACTCCGCCCCGTCCTCGGAGGGGTCCAAATCAAACTGTAACGGCAGTGATGCACGTTCGTTCTCGATCCCCTGAAATGGAACAAGTTTTTCATCGATGTATATAAATATAGCGTTCTGGTCGAGCTCTTCCAATAGCTTAATAAGAACAGATCCAGGTAGGTGAATCCTTCGAACCGCCTTTTGAGCGTAGATGAATGACTCTTCTTTGTACTGCATTAACTGGATTAACTGCTCCATAATCCACGCATCAGTTTCCGTAAATACGTGCTCCATCGGTCGGTAAGTGAATGACTTTGTAAAAGGATAACTTTCTCGACGGTGAACCGCTTGCAACCAGCTGAAAATGTGTTTGACGACGTACGCACGATCTACCCCTGCTTTAAGCTCTAGCTCAGCATACCCACCACTCGTAAATAGATTGACTGGGTGAAAGTGGATGTGGTATTCGATGCGCAACGGTTCCCGCTCTGAATGAATGTCACGTTGCATATCGTACAAATCAGCAAAGCTATCAATAAAACGCTCAACTTTCAAAGGATCTGCATTTGTCTTTTTTCTTGCAGTAGGTTCAGCAGGTGTAGAACTGGTTTGATTCCCCCATTGATAAAGCACAGCTACAATATGTTTACAGACGCCCCCGTAACTATTAAATGCTGGACATGTACAGTCGTAGTCCGCTAACATACTCTCGTCTCCAACAGTAAATGACACGTCATAAATATCTTGACCTAGAACGACCGCTGTATAGCGCTCGTCTTTTCCTTCTTGAATCTTCCTTACTCTGCCTTCTGCCACATACTTCTTCCCTCGTTTAATCGTCGCAGGCAATGCATGCGTACGAATAAACTCTTCAATTGCTGAGTGAGCCATGAGTTACCTCGCTTCCTATCCAAAAACACGAAGAAAAAACACACGCTTAGGTAAGAAACCCAAGCCTGTGTACTCAACGATGTTTACTCTGATTTAAATGATTCGACAATTTCATATAAATCATCGTCATTTTCTTTATTTCTTTCGTCTCTAACAAGCCCTGCAATCGATCGTTTTTGGATAATGAATCGCAAGTCTGCCATGAGCTGCACAGTATCCACTCCAGGGTCTGCAGGCTTGTTTACAACACGCAAGCGGTAATTATCAAACTTCGTGTGGTTTAAAAACTTTAATAGACAGTAATAACAGCCTCTTCTCGTTCCTAACTTAAGATAACGATGCTTTATATTCTTCCCACAAATGTTGCATTCGATATTTGGCTTTCGAACTGTGTTTAGTCGTAACGATTCTAATAACCACACCGACTCTTTTGCTATTTTAGCAGTTCTAATCGAAAACCCCTCCTCACAGAGCCTCATGAACACTCAAGTGTTGAACACTCATTCACTACGCTTTGGGATTTTTACTTCTTCAGTATGTGACGAATTGTTTACTTCTAAACTTATAATAACCGAAAGAGAATATCAAGTCATCTGCACTAAAGTAGGATTGCACGAGTAAATGTTGCCAATGCGCATCTGCCAGGTCATTTACGTTCATAAAAAAAGTGCCTCGCCACTGGTGGACAGGCACTTTCGTATGATAGAGCTACTTGGCAGCCACTTCTAAAGAAACATCTACATTTCCACGAGTCGCTTTGGAATAAGGACAAAACTCATGCGCTTTTTCTACCAGTTGTTCAGCTGTTGATTGGTCAACACCCTTAACCGTCACATGAAGTTTGACGCCAAGTTGAAAGCCATTGTCACTTGGGTCTTTCAGCAAGCTGACTTCTGCTCTTGTTTCTGAATCAATTTCTTCTTTGCTCTTCTTTGCCATTAAGTTTAGCGCACCGTCGAAGCATGCTGCATAACCGGACGCAAATAACTGCTCAGGATTTGACGCATCACTCGGTATATCATCTCCGCTAGGCATCGTGAGTCCTACATTAATGACACCATTGTCAGATTTAACTTGTCCTTCGCGACCACCTGAAGCAGTCGCACTCGTTGTAAATACTTTATCTGCCATGTTCATCTCCTCCAATCAGTTCTATCTATTATGTTTACGTTTTCGCTTATTTTTAAACCTCATATTACAAATTCATTGAGTTGTTCATGAATAGACTCATATAGTAGTATAATAAAAGGAATGTAACCGTAAAGGATTGCATTACTGCTAATTCGGGTATGAAGATTGTACGATGCTCAATGAAGGAAAGGTGATTAATGATGAAAAGAACAGGAGAAAAGGTACTAGGTTGGATTGGGGTTGCAGTGAACTTTCTTATTATTGTTCTTACCGCACTGGGAACCGTAGGTATGAGCGCGCTTTTTGGATCGGACCAGATGCAAGCAGAGCTCGAAGCTGATCTTGCAAACGATCCGGCATTAAACAGCGAGGACATTGATATGGTATTAAGCGTGTTCTCCATGTTTTCTGCGATTGGCTGGTTTGCTGTTGTCGTTATGGTTATTGGTATGATTCTTGCCATTATCGGTCTTATTAAAATTAATGGAAATGCCAAAACCGCAGGTATTCTTCTTATTGTATCCGGTGCCCTTATGGTCATTCTCACACTAGGCGGCTCCATCATTCAATCTGTGCTCTTCATTATTGCAGGTATTATGTGCTTGGCTCGTAAGCCAAAAGTCGAACCTGCCGAAGAAACATCAACAGATTATTAAAAGAGCATGAGTAAGGAAAGGGGGCTGTCCCAAAAGGTGTTAAAATAGACCTTGGGCACAGCCCCTTTTTCTATGAATGAGTTTCATATCTTCGATGGGTTCCAGCTTTTCCGGACATTAAGATCATTGTGGTTTATTGATTTTCACTGCAGTAGGATGCTTGCACTCCAGACTACAAGTGCAACATCGGTGGCTAAAAAACAGCCACCGTGTTTTCTAAGCACTCCAGAGTACAAGGGCGACATCGGTGGCCAAAAATCGTCACCGTGTCTTCTAGGCAGCGAGCCTCCTCGGTCTTACGAAGAGGCGATGAAATGTTGAATTTAAAGCCCGAAATAGGTCGGACAGGATCGCTCGCGTGTAGGAGAGGTGTAGAAATTGATACGCTTATTTAGTGAATTCGCGCTTTAATGAAGGAAACCCTGGCAGTGGCTACTGGCTATGGTAAGATTTTTGCCAATTAGCAAGCCGATTTAGCTAAAATCTTACCATTGTGTGTTCCATGGTAAGATTTTCTGTTTCTATGGTAGGATTTGCAACAACTGGGTGCGGAAAAGAAGAGAAATCTTACCATAGAAAATTGCTATGGTAAGATTTCTGCCCAACACTTTACTCAGTGCCCAGAACGAGTGATGGGGAGTACGTTGCAAAGAAAACTTTGAAGACGTATACGAGTATGTTTGCTTGTTTAAATATTATTTACTTTAAACGGTTATATGATGGGATCATGTACATTCGCAATGCGCTATTTTGCCCGAAACCCCACATAGAATGGACCCTTTCGTTTCGGTTAACAAGGAATTTAAAAAATTGATAGGTTTTTTTCTGAATTGCAGTGTTTTGATCGCGGAGCGGAAGAACTCGTTCCAAAGATCATCGATTGGAATAAGATTCACTCATAAGTGACCGTTTTGCCTCATTCTGCTTCCAATC
>NZ_BAXB01000038.1 GCF_000698145.1 Geomicrobium sp. JCM 19039 | reverse complement strand
AATCGGCGCTAAAATCAAGTGAAAAGCGCAAACTTGCGCGCAGATGGGGGAAACTCGCGCGCAAAATGACTCACCTAGCACCGCGCTACCCCTCCCATCCAACCCCCAACAGCGCAAATCAGACAAATCTTAAGTTCATTCTATATAGATCGCCCAGTGTTTGGAGAAAGCAGACGTATTGAGGCGATCTAGATCTTTACGGGTGCGATCTAGATCGCCGATCTCCTAAACAATTCCAAAATCGAGCAACCATCGGCACCAACGGTGCCGAAACGAAACCGCTTTTTCCTCGGCATGCTTCATGTAGACAGGTCGTGGGCTCTTCAGCTAGAAATGGGGTGTGATCTATATAAGTTGAACGAAAGATATTCACTGAACCCTATGTTCGAGATTGGCCTTTACGGGTAACACGAAGAACGTTTGCCTAAGGGTAACAAGATGTGACCGGTGGCCATCATTTGGCGCAAGAGTGTTAGGACCTGTCACTTATGTGACAATCCAGCCTTCAAACCGGGCACTCTCGGCCCTCAACGGTCACATATATCGCGATTTGTGACCGTTGACTCCGTTTATGTGCGCATCCACGTTTAAAATGGTGATTTTTCTTTCTCAATTGTCACTTAAATGAATATATGGGGCATTTGGACTTCTTTCCACACCGTGACCAGTAGACCAGATCGTAAACCGTGTTGCTCTTATGCTCTGGAGTGACTAGAAGACACGGTGGCGCTTTTCGACCATCGATGTCAGCCAAATCATCTGGGCTACAAGAACTCGCCTCTGCAACGTTTCATTCTCTATGATTCCTCTAGCTGTAACAATTTAAGAAATATATCGTCAGTTTATAGTAACAAAGAAGGAGGATGTGCTATGATGAAAGTTGCAAAGCTACTACCTTTGACACTTATTGTCACGATTTTAATAGTGGGTTGTGGCACAGAAGAAGATGAAGAAGTGGAAACTGCCGAGTTACCCACCGAAATGCCTGATGATTTTAACTTTTCTCTCACCTATGGCTACGCAGGGGCGAACGGTATAGATACGTATGAAGAGACGGTTACGAAAGATTTGATTCCTAATGGCGATGTGACCATTGATTTATCGCTCACTGAGTCGGAAATGGAAGAAATTTATGACCGAATGGTCGAAGTGAATCTTTTAGAGACGGCTGAATATGTGAGTGACGTCCAATGCGTAAACCCTCACGGTCAGAATCATGTTGCAATGACGATTAACGGTGAACGAATTGAACGTGAGTGGATCTCCGCTGAATGTGACGGAAATGACGAACAGTTGAGCGAGTGGCTGAGTTTTATACATTTTGAAGTGATTGAACCGAAAGAAGAATACCAAGCTTTACCGGATCCAGAAGGTGGATATGATTAATCACTACTGCCTTTTGAGCGGTTGAGGAGAGTTGTGTGTTATGGCCGAACATAAAAGAAAGAATCACATTCCTTTTCGATTAAATATTTTGTTTGTGGGTGTGTTTATTCTTTTCTCGATCTTAATTTTACGATTAGGGTACATTCAGATCGTCCAAGGGGATTCATACGAGCGGATGCTCACGAACGAAGAAGAGCAGACAGCGAATGTGGAAGCGCCGCGTGGGATTATGTATGACCGCAACAATTACGTGCTCGTTGATAACGACTTGCAGCTGGCGCTCACGTATACGAATACCCCCAACAATGACCGCGAGCGTTATGAAATCGCGCACGATCTCGTGGAATTTTTGGAGATAGAGGAAGACGACATCGAGTCAGTCAACCCTCGGGAATGGAAAGATTATTTTCTGTATACAGCGTCCATTGAACCGACCGGTGACGATGATGAAGCGGGCCCGTTGCGTGACTATGTCGCCAACATCGTAAGTGACGACGAGGCGAGCGAGCTTGAGGATGATGAAATTTACCAGTTGCAACTCGACCGTCTGGATGACGAAGAAATTATGAACAGTTATAGTGAGAGCGAACAACAAGCCGTCGTCATCTGGGCAGAGATGCTTAGCGGCTACAATCATTCGCCAAACCGCATTGCTACCGGATTAGGCGAAGAAGATGCGCACCGACTGGCAGAGATGTTGCATCATATGCCAGGTACCGATCTGATGCGGGATGCGGAGCGGATCTACCTTATGGCGAACAGTTCACCGAATTTTTCGGCAGCATCGGTTCCATTCCGTCGGAACTTATTAGTGGGTATGTTGGGCGGGGGTACGAACGTAGTGATCAAGTCGGCGTTTCGTATCTTGAGGATAAATACGAGGAAGTGCTTCGGGGCGAGAAGGCAGTCGTGAGGACGCAACCAGACGGGAGCGTGATCACAGATGAAGGACGCCGCGGGAATGATTTAAGACTTACGATTGATATGCGCTTGCAGCAAGACGTCACAGATCTTGTTAGCGATGTGCTTCATAGTTATGGCGGGCACGTATTCCCAGACGGTCGTGACGCTTACGTCGTCATGATTGAACCGTCAACCGGTGATATTCTCTCCCTAGTTGGTATAACGGGAATTTAGGTACGGTTAATAATACGTATGAAGTCGGGTCCTCCATTAAGGCCGCGACAGTTCTTGCTGGTTATAGCTACGGCGTTATAGGTCATGGTTCAGTTATTCAAGATGCGACAATTAGCTTAGATAATACGCCGGATATTAGTTCGTGGACAAACATGGGGTATATTAACGATTTGGATGCGATTCGTCGGTCTTCGAACGTTTACATGGCAGAAATTTCAATGCGTTTAGCTGAAGTGAATCGTTCGACGAACCAATGGCCGAGACTTGGGGAAGCGCATAATGACTTGCGTCAACATTATGCTCAGTTTGGGTTAGGAACCGAAACTGGCATTGATCTTCCTCGGGAATCTTCAGGTTTGATTGGCACTAGCAATTCCGGTAATCTCTTGTATTTAAGCTTCGGGCAGTACGATACCTACACCCCTCTACAACTCGGGCAATTCAGTGCCACGATGGCAAATGGCGGAGAACGGATGCGCACGCGCCTCGTTCGCGATGTGCTTGAACCGAGTATGGAGAACGGAACAGCAGGGAGTAGCATCCGTCACTATGCGCCAGAAGTCATGAACACGGTAAGCAATACGAATGCAGATTTTCAGAGAATGCAAGAAGGAATGCGGCAAGTCGTTGCTGTTTCCGGACAAACCGGTGGTACTGCCTATGATGACTTTAACGGCAGCAATAGCACCGATTATTCTTTAGCTGCGAAAACAGGTACCGCTCAAACAACGGTGAACGGTATGGAGTTAAACAACCAAACGATGGTGGCATACGCCCCGTACGATAATCCAGAAATCGCGGTCGCCGTCATCGTGCCGAGTGTCGCTTTAGATGACCATGGCAACAACTCAGGCATTGCCAATACGATGGCGAGAGAAGCGATGAATCTTTTTTTTTGAGCAACAAGAAAATCATGAAGCCCCGGAACTTGCCGCTGAGGAAGATCAAGTACAAGATCCAGAAGAGGTTGCTGAAGGGGACAGCTAGATGATTTTGCACACGGAAGTAAGAGGAGATGGCGAACCTGTTGTGTTTCTTCATACGGCGTTTCAAACCGGCGTCCACGATTTTGAACACGTAGCGTTCGATTTACAAGCCGATTTCAAGGTCATTTTGTCGGATTTAAGAGCCCACGGAAAATCAGTTACAGAAGATGTGGAAGATTACTATGCGAAGTGTGCAGATGATCTAAACGAGACGCTTGAACACTTAGGAGTCGAGTCCGCTCATATCATCGGATACTCCCTTGGTGGAATGATCGGTATCTTTTTTGCTAAACAACATCACTCTCGCGTACGTTCGTTAACCTTTTCAGGTGTTATGCCAGAAGTACCGGACAACTGGGACGAGCTGTCGAAAGCGGAAGCGGACGAAATTACTGCAGTGATGAATAGCCGTGAATCAGCCGCACAACTGGACGAGATTCATGGCCAAGGTTGGCGCGCCCTCGCTCACTTCTTCCTACAACCTAATTGGTACCCGTTTGAAGCGATCGGAGATTTGCGGAGTATTCAAGCGCCGATGTTGTTTATGGTCGGTGAGTCGCAACCCCATGAAACGCTAGGGGTGCAACGCTATCCTGCAATGAACGATGGCGTCCGTGTCGCAGTTATTCCCTTTGCCGGACACCACGTCCAAAGCGAACAACCGGAGCTTTATGCGAAGATATTACGGCTCTTCATAAAGAATATTTCGTGACAGACGAGCAGGTAAACACCCACTTCTGCTCTTTTTTGTGTGTCGTTTCGTTGTAACATAATTCCAACATTATGAGCCTCTAAGCATTTTTGCTCAAAAGTATTATGGTACATTTTTCTTGTTTTCCCCTGTATTGGTTGTCGGTGAATGGTGACGTTGCTACGATAAGAGCGTAACTTTTGGAGGAGGCGATTGATATGATTAAAGGGAAAAAGTTCGCAATACTCACACCTGTAATCGCTTTATCAGCCACGCTCGTGGCATGTAGCGATGATGATGTTGAGTCAGAGGTCGATGAACCTACGGATGAGAACGTGGAAGAGGATACAGATTCTGAAGACACGACGACGCTATCGATTTTAGGTACGACAGATATCCATGCACACCTTATGCCTTACGACTATATGAATGATGAAGAAGATCAAACGATCGGACTGTCGAAAGTACATACACTCGTAGAAGAAGCGAGAGAAGAATTTGAACATACGATGCTTATTGATAATGGCGATACGATTCAAGGAAGCATACTTGGTGACATGCCAGCACAAATTGAACCGTTAGAAGAAGATGAGACGCATATTATCATGGATGCAATGAATGAAATGAACTACGATGCAGCGGCGTTAGGAAATCATGAATTTAATTTCGGGTTGGATTTCCTCGATGAAACGATTGCTGACGCGGATTTCCCGTGGTTATCTGCAAACGTCGTTGAACCTGGCACCGAAGACCCTGTGTATGAACCGTATACGATTGTCGAAAAAGACATTGACGGTGAGGCCATTTCGGTAGGGTTCATTGGACTCGTGCCTCCGCAAATTATGAACTGGGATGCCGCTCACTTAGAAGGTGAAGTCGAGACACTGGAAATTGCCGATGCCGCCCAAACATTTGTGCCAGAAATGAAGGATGAAGGTGCTGACCTGATCATTGCCATTGCGCATACAGGCATTGATGATAGTGATAATCCAAGTGAGAATGCAGCGATTCCTTTGAGCGAAATTGACGGGATCGACGGCATGTTGCTCGGCCATCAACATAACCATTTTCCTAGTGAAGATTATGAGGGAGTCGAAGCGGTTGATATAGATGCCGGAACAATTAATGACGTACCTACGGTCATGCCTGGATCTTGGGGCAGTCATCTCGGGTTTCTAAACTTTGATGTAACGATGGAAGATGGCGAGTGGACAATTGCGTCTGCTGAATCAGAAATCCGGAGCACAGAAGACGCACCCTCACATGAAGGCATGGAAGAACTCGTGCAAGATGCACACGAGGCAACGGTTAATTACGTAAATAGCCCGGTTGGTGAAATTACGAGCGATATCAATACGTACTTTTCACGAGTGAAGGACAATGAAGTTGTGCAACTCATTAACGATGCGCAACTGGACTATATGGAGCAGCTGCAAGCGAGTGGAGAGCTAGACGATGACTTGCCACTCTTGTCGGCTGCCGCACCATTCCGTGCCGGGCGAGGTGGGGATTTCACACAAGTTGATGCAGGTGAAGTGGCCATTCGCGACATGAATGATGTGTACGTATTTCCGAATACGTTACACGTAGTGGAAGTCGACGGTGACCAACTGAAGAATTGGCTTGAGTATTCCGCCTTAAATTTCAACCAAATTGATTCGGACGAAGACGCTGACCAAGAACTCGTTAACCAAGACTTTGCGAGTTATAACTTTGACGTAATTGAAAATGTCACTTATGAAGTTGATGTTACGAATGATGAAGGGGAACGCGTATTGAACGTAGAATATGATGGTGAGCCCGTTGAGAGTGACGATCGCTTTTATGTAGCAACGAACAATTACCGCGCTGGCGGGGAAGATCATCTTGATGCAGATGTCGAAACCGTTCTCGAAACCACCGATGAGAATAGACAAATTATTATTGATTACATCATTGCTCATGAAGGGCCTCTTGATGTTGAAGCAAGCGAGAACTGGCAACTCGCTCCGATTGAATCTGCAGGGGATATCATTTTTGATAGTGCTGCAGATGCGGGTGACTACAGTGATGGGTACGATCGAATTGAGCTATATGAAGAAACCGATGAGGGAACGCGATTTACATTTGAATAGTGAAGAACCGCCGATCACTCTATAAAGTGATTGGCGGTTTCTTTTTGGCTTAGCGTTTGGCGATCGCCTCGCCAACAACTTTACCAGTAAACAAGCACCCGCCGAGAAACGTTCCTTCTAGCGCGCGATACCCGTGCAATCCCCCGCCTCCAAAGCCAGCCGCTTCGCCAGCAGCATACAATCCCGAAACCGAGTCACCGTCTTCGTGAAGCACTTGTCCATGAAGATTCGTTTGCAGCCCACCTAACGTTTTACGGCTGACAATATGAAGTTTAATGGCAATAAGCGGGCCATTGTCACGGTCTAACATCTTATGAGGCTTCGCGACGCGGATAAGACGATCTCCTGTAAATGTGCGTGCGTTGCGAATGGCAGCAATTTGCGCATCTTTTGTAAATGTATGATCCATCTCTCGGTCTCTAGCCGCCATCTGTTCACGGATGTGTTCAGCTGATAATACTGGACCTTCGCTCAACGTATTCATCTTGTCTACGAGTTCCCGGACTGTTGTGGCAACAAGAAAGTCTTCACCGTGATCGACAAACGCTTGAACTGCCTCAGGTGCACCGGGAAGCACACGCTTTAGCACTTTCTTGATGCTCTTCCCTGTTAAATCGGGATTCTGTTCAGACCCAGAAAGGGTGAATTCTCGTTCAATCACCTTTTGTGTAAGGATAAACCAAGAATAATCATAGCCGGTGTTCGTAATCGCTTTGAGCGTAGATAACGTATCAAACCCAGGCATATTCGGAGGCTGGAACCGACAACCGGTAGCATCAAACCACATCGAAGACGGGCCAGGTAATATGCGGATGCCGTGCTGTTTCCAGATCGGGTACCAATTTCGAATGCCCTCAGTGTAATGCCACATACGGTCGCGGTTGACGACCCGTCCCCCAGCACGTTCAGCAATACCAAGCATTCGACCATCCACATGGGCAGGCACACCAGCAATCATCTTTCTCGGTGCCCGGCCTAGCCACTCTGGCCAGTTTTTTCGAATCAAATCAAAGTTAGCCCCGATCCCTCCGCTCGCCACAACGACGGCCGCGGCCCGGTAGTCAAAATCCCCTACTCGTTCTCGAGACGTTTCTCTTCCCCGAGCGACGGATGAAGGAACGAGCTCCGACCCGCGAACGCCAACGACTTGACGATTCTCTACGATAAGCTCGTCCACTTGGTGACGGGGGAAGTACTCAATCTGGTTATTTCGTTCATATTTATGAAGTTTCTTAATAAAAGGTTCGAGAACGCCTGGACCCGTTCCCCACGTAATATGAAAGCGGGGAACGGAGTTGCCGTGCCCATTGGCGTTACTGCCCCCTCGCTCGGCCCAGCCGACGACGGGGAAGAAGCGGATGCCGAGAGAGTGAAGCCATTCTCTCTTTTCGGTTGCCGCCCACTGCACATAGCTTTCGCCCACTTCGTGCTCCACGCATCTTCATCTTCTCGGTCAAACCCTGCTGTCCCTTGCCAATCTTGCCATGCGAGTGACAAAGAGTCTTGTACGCCAAGTCTACGCTGTTCGGGTGTATCCACGAGAAAAAGCCCGCCAAACGACCAGTAGGCCTGTCCGCCAAGTGAACTTCTCGGTTCTTGATCGAGTAGCAGGACACGCTTATTTCTATCCGCCATTTCCGTTGCCGCAACGAGGCCGGCAAAGCCGGCGCCGATGACGATGGCGTCGAAATGATTTGTCATTGAAATCTCTCCTTTTATAGAAAATACTACAAAAGTATAAGATTTCCTTTTATATTATGGACTTACTTAATAGCTATTGAGTGAGTCCCATCAATCGCGGAATTAAAAGTGTCGTGTCTTCCCAATACGTAATCACTAGTAAGATCAATATGCCAACAATTAGGAATGGAACCATTGCGACAACGAGGCGTTCGAATTTAATATTAGCGATCGATGACACAATGAACAATCCTGTTCCTACGGGTGGGGTTAACAGTCCGATTGTTAAGTTCACACAAATAATGACCCCAAAATGAATTGGGTCCACCTCATATACTGCAAGTAGTGGCATGAAGACGGGTACGAGTATAATTAGTGCTGCAATCCCATCAATAATCGCTCCTAGTAAGAGGAGTAATGCATTTACTAGCAGGAGGAACAAGAGGGTGTTTTCTGATATGGACAACATTGTATTTGTAATCGATTGTGGGATTTGCTCAAAAGTGAGCATCCATCCAAAGGCACCAGCCATCGCGATGAGAAACGTGACAGTCGCCGTACTTGTCACTGTATTAGAAAATACGGCCGGTAATTTACGAAAGGTTAACTCTTTATAGAAGAATTTACCGATAAAAAATGCGATCACACATGCAATGGCTGCGGATTCTGTAGGGGTAAACCAGCCACTCAGAATACCGACTAGGATAATTACCGGGATACTAAGTGCTGGAATTACAGAGTAAGCGCTATTAAGTATTTGCTTAATGGTGGCACGTTCGTTTTTTGGGAAGTTGTACTTATAACCCATAAAAGCAATGAGCAAAACAAAACCTAGACCGTACATTAAACCTGGGATGATTCCAGCCATGAAAAGCGCCCCAATAGACGTTCCGGATTGGGTTCCGTATATGATGAATATCATGCTTGGTGGTAACATCGGTGCAATGATTGATCCAGACAACGTCAAAGCCGAAGAGAAGTCACGACTATACTTCTTTCTCCATTTCAGGGACTAGTGTTTTACTCATCATGGCAGCTTGTGCATTTGCAGACCCAAGTATGGATGCAAGGAACATGTTTGAGAGAATTGCGACATAGGCTAGCCCTCCGCGCACATGTCCTAATAGTACACGTGCAAACCGAACGAGTCTGGAAGTAATGCCTCCACCGTTCATGAGCTCACCAGCTAACATAAACAAAGGGATCGCTAACAATCCGTAATTCTCCAAGTTTGAAAACAGTTGCATAGGAGTGGAATCTAGAAGGGCCGTATTTCCAACGGTAAAGAAATAGATGACTGTGATCATTCCAAGTACTAAAGAAATTGGAATGCCCATTAACATTAACAGAAAGAAAATGATGATTAACAAAACAGTCATTCAGCATCCTCCTTCTTAAATAGTTGTACTAAATTGTTGATGATGTGGACGGTTGCAAAGGTTAGTCCAACGGGTACGGCACTGTATGGGATCCACATTGGAATTTGTGTAGAATTGGCTACCTGATTGGCTACGCTCGGTGAAAAAACCCAAATGTAACTGTAATAGAGAATGATACAAAGAAACGTAAGTATAAGAATATGCCCTGTGATAAGTACGGCATTTTTCATTCCTTTTGGTAAAAGGTCGATGAGAAAGGTGACAGAAGCTTGGGACTTGTACTTTAACCCCAAGCTTCCTCCTACAAAACTCATCCATATCATTAAATAGATGGATGCTTCCCCTGCCCATGAAAGAGGTGCATGGATAAAATATCGAAACAACACTGCTAAAGCAACGATTATCGCCATTGAAGAAATTAAGAATATTCCAATTCCTTTCTCGATTCTCGCTATCACATCGCTAACGAACGCCATGCTAAACCCTCCTAATTTTTATCTGAAAGCCGTGATGAAATCTTCAATGAGAGAGTCGATAGCTGAATACTCTTCATCAAACTCGGCGATCTCAGATTCGAATGGCGTTTGATCGATATCATAAACATCCATTCCCTCTCCACGAAGTTGTTCTTTAAACTCTTCTTCTTGTTCATATCTCGTTTCTGCTGAGAAATCAGCAGCCTCATCTAGTGCATCTATGACGATTTGTTGGTCTTCATCAGACAACCCGTCGAATAAGGCGTCATTCATGACTGCAACGGCTGGCCACACCATATGATTTGTAACGGCTGCATAGTCAACGACTTCATAGAAGTTATTTGTAATGGTTGCATCAAGATCCATATCCATTCCATCGATGACACCTGTTTGAGCCGCTGAATACACTTCAGGTAAAGGGATTCCTTCTGTAGATGCACCGAGTGAATTATAAAATTGAAGCATTGGAGGACTGGGGGTGACGCGTAAAGTCAACCCAGACATATCATCTGGTCCCTCGATTTTCACATCTCGACTAAGCATCATACGTTGACCAGCAAACAAATAATCAAGACCGATCATATTACTCGAATCTAACGTATTAAGGATGGCACTTGCTTCGTTAGATTCTCTTGCCTCGTTCGCTTCCAAGATCGTGTCAAATAAATAAGGGGCAAACCATGCACTGAACGCCTCTTCTCTGGAACTCATTTCTGCTGCTGTAATGAAACCGAAATCTATCGATCCTGATTCAATTTGTTGTAGCATGTCAGCTTCTGTACCTAGTTGACCTGCTGGGTATATTTCCAATCCAAACCTGCCGTCAGAACGCTCAGCAAGTATGTCACCAAAATGGACGGCAGCTTGATGCCACATATGAGATTCTGGTGTCGTATGAGTTAATCTAAATACTTGTTCAGCATCACCAGCGATGACAGTTTCTTCTCCTTCGGTTTCACTCTCGCCATTTGAACCTCCTTCAACTTCAGTGTCAGCGTCATTACATGCGGACAATAAAAGCACGAATCCGATAAAACAAGATATTGAATACCAAGATTTTGAGTTTCTCATGGTCACCTTCACTCCCTGTTAATAAATGGATTAAGCTACATTCAAAAATTGGTCTGCTCGTCATGTACATGCAATGATAATGTGTCTAAGTTTGAGAATGATGCGGTCAGACAATCACCTGCCTGGACATTAACGGCTTCTGTAATTGCTCCAGAAAGTACAATCATGCCTGGTTGAATTGAGAGATCAAACTGATTGAGCATTCGGGTCAATTCAATAATGGCGTTAACTGGATTGCCGAGAACAGCTTGTCCAAATCCTGTTTGCACTTCAGTGCCGTTCAATGAAACAGAGACTTGCACAGCAGACCAATTCGTATCGGTCGCTTTAAAGCGTTTTGATCCTAGCATGTACTTCGTAGATGAAGCATTATCAGCGATGACGTCTGTCAATGTAAAAGAAAAATTCTTATATCGACTATCAATCACTTCTAACGCTAGAGAGATTTCTGCAGTAGCGTCCCAAACATCGGCTGCTGTTATATTCTTTCCCTTTAATTCTTTGTTAATGTGAAAAGCAAACTCGGGCTCAACTTTTGGGTGAATTAAATCTTTGGTGGCCAATGTAGCATTAGAAAGGGTCATTCCATCAGTAAGACGACCGTATATCGGCTCTTCAACATTCACCGATTTTTGTTTGGCAACACTTGTTAATCCCATCTTCCAGCCAACCATTTTGTCTCCTTGATCTTCATATCGTTGAATGGTTTTCTTTTGAATACGATACGCATCTTCTACGGTTAAGTTTGGATACGTTAAGGTGAGCTTTTGCATTTCTTTTCCGTGGCGCTGGTGATATTCAACAGTCTGTGCTAATTGAGTTAGATTCAATTTCAGTCTGCCTCCAATGTTTACTTGTTTGAAAGGCTATTCTTCAAAGTGGGTATAAACTTTTCCGAGCTTGCCGAAGTCTGCTTCAAACCGATCGCCAGGACGTGCATTTACTGCCTCAGATAAAGCTCCTGAAAGGATGATCTCGCCAGCTTTAAGTCCGGTACCATGTGCACTCATACGTTCAGCTAACCAAGCAACGCAACTCGCTGGGTTTCCAAGAACGTCTGAACCTGTACCTTTGCTGACCAGAGTACCGTTTTTACGAACTTGTAGAGTGATTTCAGGTAAGGAAATTGATGATGGGTCAAACAAGTTGTCTCCCAAAAGGAAAAGCCCAGAAGACGCATTGTCAGCAATCGTGTCTGCTAGTTTAATCTTCCATTCAGCGATGCGACTATCGACAATCTCGATAGCTGGGATGATGAATTGTGTAGCATTCATCACATCATCAACGGTAATCTTAGAACCATAAAGATCGTCTTGGAGAAGAAAAGCTATTTCCCCTTCTACTTTCGGTTGCATCACTTTGATTGTTTGAATAGAAGTCCCATTGAACAGTTTCATAGATTTAAGTAAGTGACCATAATCAGGTTCGTTAATACCAAAAAGCGATTGCATCGCTTTGGACGTCAATCCAATTTTCTTTCCGACAACCGTGTCCCCAGCTCTTACTTTTGCCTCAATCGTTTCTAACTGCACGTGATATGCTTCTTTCACGGAGAGGTCGGGAGAAATTTCTGTAAGAGGCGAAGCACCTACTCTCTTCGCCTCAGCTTCACATAAAATGTGAGAAAATGATTTCAATGCTTGTACCTCCAAGGGTTACATTTTTATCGTTATATTTGATAATTCACTATAAAATTCAAAGCTATGAGAACCGCCTTCGCGACCCACTCCACTTTGTTTCATACCACCAAAAGGTGTGCGCAAGTCTCGTAAATACCATGTATTTACCCAGATGATACCTGCATCAATGCTTTGGGCAACGCGATGAGCCTTCGTAAATCATTCGTCCAAATCGTCGCTCCTAATCCATAGTGAGTATAGTTTGCTTGAGCAATTACGGCTTCTTCTGTTGAAAAGGGGAGGACAGTCACGATCGGTCCGAATATTTCTTCATTTACACACCGGCTTGTTTGTGATAAACCTGTAACAATTGTCGGCTCAATAAAATATCCTGTTTTTAAATAATCCGGTCTTTTGCCACCGGTTTCAATTGTTCCTCCTTCTTCTTTAGCGAGGTCAATATAGCGCATTACTTTCTGATAATGTTCTTGACTGACGATGGCACCAACGAAAGAATCTTCCTCAAGAGGGTTGCCGACTTTCAGTTGTTTCGTTGCGGCTATGAATTTCTGTAGAAATAAATCATAAGCACTTTCTTCGACATAAATGCGTGAACCACACAAACAAACTTCCCCTTGATTAATAAAGCTTGACTTTACCGTTGTTTCAATGACTTCGTCTATGTCTGAATCAGCGAAAATAATATTTGGATTTTTCCCACCGAGTTCAAAAGATACCTTTTTTAGTGTTGGTGCAGCGGCTTTCATAATTGCCGTTCCAGTACTCGTTTCGCCTGTGAAAGTTACGGCGTCGATATGTGGGTGTTCAGCAATTGCTGAACCGGCAGAGTCGGTTCCGAATCCGTGAACAAGATTAACGACCCCTGGAGGAACGCCCGCATCTACACAAATTTGTGCAAGTACAGTCGCTGTCATAGGCGTCCATTCAGCTGGTTTCATGACTGCAGTATTTCCTGCTGCTAAACAAGGCGCAAGCTTCCAAGTGAGCAGGAGAAGCGGTAAGTTCCAAGGGTTAATCATGCCGACCACACCGACAGGTTTTCGAATGGAGTAATGAAGAGCAACATGATCTTGCTGGTAAGATTCTGTACCGAGAGATGTTAAATAATCTGAGAAGAAATAGAAATTGTGAGCAGCTCTTGAAATGTCCATCTCTAGAGCAAGTGCGTAAGGCTTTCCGGTATCCATTGATTCCAGCATGGCAAGCTCTTCTTTACGCTCTAATATTAAATCTCCAATTTTTCTTAGGATGTCGGATCTTTGGCGTGTTGTTAAAGCTTTCCATTCGCCATTTAGAGCTTTTCTTGCTGCTTTCACCGCGAGGTCTACTTCTTCTTTACCTCCATGGGCAACTTGTCCAATGGTTTGTTCTGTTGCAGGGTTTATATTGTCAAATGTGTTTGCTGATTCGACATACTGACCATCGATAAAATGTAGGCAGTCGATCGTTTTATTCGTAAGTGGCGCTATCTGATTGGTTGGCATAAGCGAATCCTTTCCGTCCTTTAATCGTTAATTTCAACAATCATTTCAATTTCAATCGCGGTATTATTCGGTAGTTGTACCATTCCGACTGCCGAACGAGCATGCTTCCCGCACTCACCAAATACATCAACGAGGAGGTCAGAAGCGCCATTCATAACAATTGGTTGGTCTGTAAACTCGCTAGTGCTATTCACAAAACCTAGTATTTTAACGACTCTTTTGACGCGACTCAATTCACCTAACTCATACTTCAATACATTCAATAAGTTAATCATCGATTGACGCGCGGCATTATAGCCATCTTCTAATGTGAGATCATCGCCGAGCTTGCCGTGATACTGGTCCACCCCTTGACCAGAAGTGAAGATTAAATTACCGGATTTCACGTGGCTAACGTAGTTGCCAGCAGCAGGTCGGATGTTTGATAGGTGGATGCCTAATGCTTCTAAATTTTCTTCAGGTGTTTTAGACGTTGAATCCATCAATGACTGATCTCCTTTATGTTTAAAAATTCCAAAGCATTCCGACCAAGAAGTCGTTTTCTAGCACTATCTTGCAGACCAGATAAGGAATCAATTCCTTTACCAGGTGGAGATTCTTGCAGCAAAAATGGATAATCACTTCCCATCATGATCTTGTCGATGCCAAAGCGGTCTATGAGAAATTGTAGATTGAGTGGGTCGTAATTTAATGCATCGAAATAGAGACTGCTTGTATAGTGACTGGGCGGGTGTTCGGTGATTCTAAGATCTGGCCAAACGTTCCAGCTTGATCCAATCTTGGTAAAATAAATGGGAACGAACCGCCTCCGTGTGAGAAGCAAATTTTTAAGTTTGGATATTTTTCAATAACGCCACTCCAAATGAGGCTTGCAGCGGCTAGTGCCGTTTCACTAGGCATTCCAATGGTGTACATGAAGTTATGTCTTGGGGTTCGGTCTTTTGCTAACGTCTCCCATGGATGGATGAACAGGGGAACTCCCCATTCAGCCGCTTTTTCAAAAAAAGGAAGCAAGCGAGCAGAATCTAAATTTTCTCCATTCACATTTGTCCCAATTTCAATGCCGTGTAAATTTAGTTCATTCACGCAACGGTTCATTTCATGAATGGCGATTTCAGTGTCTTGTAAAGGGACTGTGCCAAGGCCGAAGAATTTTTGTGGATACGCTCGAACGGTCTCGGCGATGAAATCATTTTGGATTTTGGACATTTCAAGCGCTTCTTCTACAGGTGCCCAGTATGAGAAGGTGACAGGTATTGGGGAGAGGACTTGCATATCTACCCCCGCATTATTCATATCATTGATGCGTCTTTCTGGGTCCCAAGCTTGATCAGAAATTTCTCTAAATACTTTTCCGGAAACCATGATGTCTGCGCCGCAAGAGCACTTCTGACTCATGACCGGCCACCGATTCTGACCAAATTTAGAAGAGAAATCTGGCAAGTTCTGAGGGATGATATGTGTATGGAAATCGATTCTCATGGTTTCCACACATCTGCTTCTCGCGCCATCCTATGCCCGCATTGATCACACTTGCGTAACTCCTCACTTGCATTAAAGGAATCAATTGCTTCTTTCACTTGGGTGCCGATGTCTTCAAGCTGAATGGTTACTTTATGCATTTCATGGTTGCATTCTGGACAGAACCAGACGAAGTTCTCTAGCTCACCCTCATCTCGCTTTCTTTCAAGTACAATTCCGTATGTGTCTGCAATGCGGTGAGGAGAATGTGGCACGTTAGCTGGAAGCATAAACATTTCGCCTTCTTTCACTTCTACAACTTCACGCTCACCTTCATTATTAATGCATTCCACATAACAACTTCCTTTTATTTGATAAAAAAATTCATCTGAAGGATCGACATGAAAGTCGCGGCGTTTATTAGGTCCACCAAGCAACATCGCAATAAATTCAGAGTCCTCCCAGAGTACTTTATTGTTTACAGGTGGTTGGAGAAGGTGTTTATTTTCCTCAATCACTTTTTCGATATTGAATGCTCTGCTTTGTAATGTCATTTGTACAACATCCTTTCGCAATTTTTATAATCAGAGAGACAGAACACTCGCGACTTCAGTCGTGAGATGAATGGCTCTCGGTTTTGAATTACCAGACGTTTCAATCTATTCATGGTATACTGAACATAAGAATATACGTTCCCAGAATGGAGGTTCGCCATGTTGACGTACAAAGGCATCCAGTTTCGGTTGTACCCCAATCTAAAGCAACAAGAACAAATTGCTCAGACAATTGGCTGTTGCCGGTTCGTCTACAACCATTTCCGTGCCTCCTGGGAGCACACCTACACCGAAACAGGTAAAGGTCTTTCCTATATGGCGTGCGCGAATGCGTTGCCATTGCTAAAGGTCGATTTTCCATTTTTAAAGGACGTGGACAGTACCAGTTTGCAAAAATCGGTGCGGTCGCTTGCCGACGCCTACCAACGATACTACGCAAAGCTAGGCAAGTACCCACGGTTTAAAAGTAAGCGAAATCCTGTGCAATCGTACACGACGGCCATCCAAGGAAAAGCCCAGATCCCGACAAACACGGTCACGAACACCCGAATCAAGCTCCCGAAACTCGGCTTGGTGAAGGTTCGTGGGGGTCGTGCCATTCAGGGACGAATCGTCAGTGCCACGATCACTCGCAAAGCGAGCGGTCGTTATATCGTATCGCTTAAGATCGAAGCCGATGTACAGCCCCTGCCGTCCACAGGGCAATCGGTGGGTGTTGACCTTGGGATCACCGACTTCGCCATTCTTTCGAGCGGTAAAAAATGAACAATCACCGCTTCACAAAGGCGATGCGACAAAAGCTCGCTCGAGAGCAACGAAAGTTGTCACGTCGAGCCGAAGGAGCTAAACGCCGCGGTACTCCGTTACACATGGCGAAAAATTATCAAAAGCAAAAACGTGTTGTCGCTCGCCTCCATGAAAAAGTGGCCAACCAACGGAAGGACTTTTTGCATAAGCTATCCACCGATCTCATCAAAAACCACGATGCGATCGTGGTGGAAGACCTTCATGCGAAAGGGATGCTTCGCAACCGTAAGCTGGCTTCGGTCATAAGTGATGTCTCCTGGTCGATGTTTGTGACACAGCTCACGTACAAGGCTGACTGGTATGGGAAACAACTCATTAAGGTTGACCGGTGGTTCCCATCTTCCCAGCTCTGCTCGAGCTGCGGGCACCACGACGGAAAGAAAGGATTACACGTTCGTGAGTGGTCCTGCTCAGCCTGCCATACCCCTCACGATCGCGACATCAACGCAGCTGTGAACATCCTCCAAGAGGGACTCAGAACCGCAGGAGCTGCGGGGATCGCCTAGCCATGAACGAAACCCGCTTCCCAGCATCAACGATGCTCGGTCAAGGTTTGTGCTTCTAGGAATCTCGGTACTTTAGTGCCGAGTAGTTCAAAAGTGTTCAATATAACCAAGATCTTTAGAGATAAGTTTTGCGGTTCTCACTACGTCTTGAATACATTCTTTTCGGTTGATTCTACCCATATATTCAAGGGATCCAACGAGATTAAGTGCGGCGACAATATTTCCTGAGTAAGATAAGATCGGCGCAGCAATTCCGTAAGTTGTCGTATCATTTTCGTTGTCGCTTACTGCATACCCATTTTTTCTTATGACTTCGAGATCTCGTTTCAAATCAAACGTGCTTGTAATTGTATTTTGAGATTCACGTACAAGTCCTTTTGCTACCGTTTGTTGAACAAAAGAAGGGTTGTAAGCGAGCAATACCTTGCCCGTACTCGTGCAGTAGGCAGGCTTCTTAGAACCGATAAATGTTGGAATTGTGATGGCATGCTTAGAAGATGTCTTTAAAACAAACCTCACTTCACCTTGATCGAACATCCCGACATGGACGACGCAATGATACTTACGAATTAATTCATCTACGATCGGCAACGTCTCATTAAAGTCATGTTGATACATCACATTGTTACTCCACTCTAAAAGCTTCCAACCGAGGCGATACATCTTCTTACGATCTTGAATGAGTATGCCTTCCTTACATAAACTACTCACAAGATGATGCGATGAACTAGGATGCATGTCCAATTTCTCTGCGATGTCCAGGTTTCGCAATGCAGGAGTTTCATTAGTGAAGCAGTTCAATATTTTAGATATCTTGCTCACGGATGCCAACACGAAGAACCACCACTTTCATCAGATGTCTGTTAATGGGTGATGCCGTTTTGTTGTTGGTGAATTTTCTCTGCAGCATCGAGTGCTTGATCAACCATGTCAAAGGAGTGTTTACGTTTATAATTGTTGTAAAAAATGGCCCGTTTACGGATGGGGTCTCCAGTGTAGTAGCGTTCATATTGAAGTAATCTCTGACCAAATGCCTCACCGCATAAATCCCACGCTAGCTTGAATAGCTTCACTCGTTCATAGGAACTAACCCCTTCTCGACCCATATAATATTGATCTAAGTTTTGTCGAACTTCACTATGGTCAAAGTCGGCACCCGTGGGTGACATGAGCAAGCCGCCAGCGCCAATGATTTGAATCAGTTCAATGGCACGTGGATACATGAGCGGCATGTATCCGCGAATGGTTTCTAATGGATCGGCAGCTGGCCGAACTTCGCCACTATCCATTGTGACGTGTTCATATTCAGCTACTCTGAGCAACGCCCGAATCACTTCAACACTCTGCACAAGTTCTCCAAGGTCTTTTTGTACATTTAGATAATGATCAACACCGATCGAGTCAGCTACTCTTGCGGCTGTTTCTACCGCAAATTGTAGTTTGACGAGTCCTCTTACACCAGATTGATGAGAGGGTTGTTCGATTATTCCGGTGCTCGGATATAAGCGGTTGCCAGCTTCAACGTTATTTCGAAGAAAGACACGATCCCACGGAACGAGCACATCATTGAAAATGAGAAGCGCGTCTGATTCCTCAAATCGAGAAGCGAGCGGGTGATCGATGAGTGATCGTTTACCATCTTGCATAGGTTCTCGACACATTAACCTTAATCCCGGTGTATCAATGGGTAAGGCAAAAGCTAGCGCGTATTTTTCATCTCCTGGAGCGAAACCGGGAAAAGAATAGATGATTACTTCATCGGTAATCGGAGCTAAAGTTGCAAGCATCTTTGCCCCGCGTACAATAATGCCTTCATCCGTTTCCCTCACTTCTCCGAGGTGAGTAAATTCATCATCTTGTTCTTGGGAATTTTTGGCTCGGTTATTCTGCGGGTTAATAATTGCATGAGTTAAAAATAAGTCATGGTCTCGAACATACTTATAATAGTTTTCGATGTTCTTAGCCCAGTCAGAATTATACTGTTCAAAGAAAGAAGAATTGCTAGCCATAGACGTGAGAACGACATTCAAAAAGTCAGGAGATCTTCCCATAAGACCGAATGTAGCACGGGCATACACTTCAAATGTTTTACTCCGAGCCATCAAGTCCTCATACGATTTCGGCACAAGAAAAGCATTATTTGTCCTTTCGCCAGTCTCCTCACATATGTGTGTAATGTCGGATTGATGAATGGGGTCATGCTGCAAGTCGTAAAGGCTTGCAATTTCATGTATTGGTTGTTTGAAAACAGGGTGGTGGTAAACATCACGTATTCTTTCACCATTGAGCCAGACGTCTGGCTCTCTACTTTTAACACCATCAATATACGATTCGCCCGTTCTAATTCCCATGAGTGACCTCCTGTTCGCCTATATAGTTTTCAACTTCAATGGAATTAAGAAATTTACCTTGAAAAAACATTAAACCGTCTCCATTTGTGTATTCGTATTGTTCTACTTTCCCGAGATAGAGGACATGGTCTCCAGCATCAAAGCTTTCCCACGGTGTACATTCAAGTGTGGCGAGGGATCCTTCTAACTTCGGCCCAATATCGGTCTGTGACCAATCAATTTGCAAGCCTTGCTGTTGTTTGCCTGCAAATTGCCAAGCAATTGCTTCTTGCCCAGTCGATAGGATGTTAACAATAAAGGGAGTGTTTTCTAATGCTTGAATCGCTTTTGTCCCTTTATCTATAGAAACTAGAATTAATGGAGGGTCGAGAGATACAGATGTAAAAGAATTCACAGTAATCCCAGAACGATCCTCTTTTGCCCCCCATGTGACGACCGTAACACCAGTTGTAAAGCGTCCATAGCAGTTTCGTAAATCACGCGCGTCCATTCGTTAATCGTCACCTCCTTATGAAAATTCAAGTAAAATATACTGAATATTTAATCTTAAGACAACGCTTACATTTCATATATTGAAATATGCGTAAATATTTTTTGGGGAACATGGGTCAATATTATAAATGGTTATGTTTTAAAGTAAATCGATGATAGATATCGTTAAAAGCATAAGTCGTATTTACGTTTCTAAATGTCGTTGAAAAAACACGGTGACGATTGCAGAAGAAGGCTGATCGCCTATAGAAAAATAATGCGTGAGAAGAATTAGTTGGTTTGAAGAATTTTTAAAGGGCAATAAAAGGGGATGAATGGATTGTCTCGTCGTGGAAGTTGATTTGTAACAGATATCGTTAGCCGTGCACTATTAATTCTAAAGGTGGGAATTTGCAAAAGGTATGTAGTGCATCTAAACAAACAAAAAAGTAAGACTGCCCTCGCAGCCTTACTACTCGATCTCATATTGGCCTTTTAGGCGCTCGATTTTCTCGACGGTTTTCTCGTAAACAACCGGGTCTCTCTTCTTAATGCTCGCCATTGCATAGAGAAAGGCGACTTCTTTTACATCATCGGGAAGTTTTCTGTATTCGGCAATAAATTCAGAAATGGTTTTCATTGGTCACCTCTCAGTTTTATCTCTACTTATTATAACGTGATTGGATGTCGTTTTGTTTCAGTAAAATGGAAATTTGTTAGAAAAAGTTGCATCCGCAAGAGGGAAAAAATACCTATGAAGCGAATAGAATAGCTATGGGAGGTGATCATTTGCGCTCGGGTTACGGTCTGTTTTCTTTGCTCGTTCCTGCGCCGTTTTTGTTTCATTATTTGGAGTATCACCAAATCACTGGGTTTGCGGCACTTAGCATCGGTGTCGTTTTGGCGATCCTCATTGGTGGTGTGCTTGCCGCCCAGGTTGACGTGAAAGATTTGCTGAAGGTGGTCGTTCTCGTCACCGCTGTTTCCGTCGTGTTAGGGGCGTTTTTCATCCCGAATGATACTGGTTGGTTTATACCGTTAGAACGGAATACCGTCTTGATTGGGTCTTCACTTTTGTATATGGCTGCTCAGTCGGTTGTCCGTTTGCTCATAATAAAGTTATTATAGGAAGAATCACCCATCATGCATTGCGTTACATAACATCATGAAATACTATTACACTAAGGAGACACGTAGAAAAGGGTGATGTGCATGGTTGCATCGGTATGGCTCATTATCATAATTGCTTTTGCAGTGGCGGGGTGGCATTACGTAACCTCTCGTCGGCAAGATGTCATTGATGTTCGAAAATATAAAAGTTATGTTCATGGCAATGCCACGCTCACAGGCAAGAATGTTCATTTCTTTGTGATTGCTGGACACCGGCATCGCCAGTACTGTGAAATAACCGGAGGTCGGCTACTTATTCACGACCCGCACAACAAGATCGAGCTATTCATTAACGAGAAAGAGGTGACCCGAAGCGGGGTTACTTGTGGGCAGCAGTATGTTGGAACGATGATCATTAATGAGCATCTACAATTCACCTATAAAGTGGGGGCATTCTCGCGCTACAGAAGAGTAGTGCAGCAAGAACTTCCGCGAGCAAACGACTTAGTCGATCTCGTATCGTTCGCACTTGAAACGATCATGGCGAACAATACAATGAGGAAAAAGAACATGCTCATCGGTGCGGCAATGCCAACGAGCGAAGCTGAATTTCTTCATACGGCAACGACGTTTCAACACTACAAAGCTGAAGCAGGGCGGATGCTCACGGAAAAAGTCGGCAACCGATTTGGGCGTCACGTCGATGAATATCTACAAATATTTGAGTTTGAATCAACCGATCAGGTGAGTGCCGACGAGTTAAGAAGACGCTACCGGATCATGGCAAAAAGGTACCATCCCGACTCTCCAACAGGAGATGTACATAAGTTTAAACGGGTGAAGGAAGCGTACGAGCATATTAAGAAGGAACATGTTGCCGTTTGAAGAGAATGATAAAAATAAACATAGGTCGGAAAGACCTACGTTTATTTTTATTTAACTTAACTAAAGAAAATTGAGCCGCTCATATAAATAAATTGTTGTAATGATTGAGGTGTGCCTAAGTTTGACCAACCACCTACAATTGCCATCACAGTACCTGCCTGTATGGGGACACTCAGGTTTTGGGTAGAGCCATTAAGGATTGTGGAAACAGGGTTTGTTGAGCCACCTGAAAATCCTATTGTAGAATAGGTAATGCTTTCTGGAATAAGCGTAAAATTGAATGTTCCAGGTGTTGCAATAGCGAGTGCAACATACGGTCTGAAATCGCTTCCGGTTACCGGGGTAAAGGCCGCAAAATTATTAAAAACGGCTCCCACACCAGTAACTAAAACATCTTGAGGGAACGTAATGAAAAACTGGTAATTATCTGATGCAAAAGGCACAGTGAACGTGCTTCCATCTGTTAGGTTCAAATTGTTGCTCGTTCTGCCAAAGGATAATAAGTTAATGCTAGATGAGGCGCCTGATGAGTCTGTACTTGGTAAAGCGGTACCGCGCCCAGCACCTCCTGCAGAAGCGAAGATAGTACTAAATCTTGAAGTTGCCGCCTCACCCGTCACACCTGTGTTGCCCTGAGGCCCGGTACTGCCTGTGACTCCCGTAACGCCCTGAGGCCCAGTGTTGCCTGAGGCTCCCGTAACGCCTTGAGGCCCGGTACTGCCTGTGACTCCCGTAACGCCCTGAGGTCCAGTATTGCCCGTGGCACCCG
>NZ_BAXB01000039.1 GCF_000698145.1 Geomicrobium sp. JCM 19039 | reverse complement strand
GGGTAGCGCGGTGCTAGGGGAGTCATTTTGCGCGCGAGTTCCCCCCATCTGCGCGCAAGTTTTCGCTTTTCATTGATTTTAGCGTCGATTTCGCCAAACTTGCGCGCAGTTTATTCCAACTTGCGCGCAGATTCCAGGATGAAGTGCCAACGACACGTCGGCCCCTGCGGGGCCGACGCCAAATCGGACTCGGTTCGGCGCGGCTCGCGCCGACGTCTTGTGGTTACTTCGGGGCGGGGATTGTACTGGTGCCCCGGCAATCTGTTCCCTAGTTTATGAGAACAGACCGCTTTTCCTGAGACACTCCCCAACTCGAGCACAGTTTGCACTTATCAAGCTTACCTTTGCTTCTTGAAGAAATTCTTTCGTTCAACTTATATAGATCACGACTTAGCCATCTAGATCACTACTTGATGATGACACCGTCAAAATTGCCTTCTAAAACGCTCTCTTCTTGTTCGTTCGTACATACGAATGATGCTAAAAGTGCGGTACGGCCATTCGCTTTTGCCATTAGTTTATCGATCGTGACGTCACAGCGGATCTGCTCGTCAGCGTACACTGGTTTTTTAAAATGGAATGTCATCGTGCGCGCGATGCGTTTTCATCTCCGCCAATCTTCGTTGGCATTGTTGCTGTGAGTAGCCCTTGGAGCATGAGTCTTCCTTGTTCATCAGGGTGTACATGGTGGTTACCTGAATCCATGGACAACTCAGTAAATTGTTCGACTTCTGCTCGCGTGAAGGTTCGCTCAAAGGTGATGACTTCTCCTTGTGTCATAGTCATGACTGGTCGGCCCCTTCTTTTCTTGTATAATTATGAAAAAGCGGGATGCTTTCTCCTGACGTATTGTAAGCGAGTCCGATGTTTTTCCAGCCGTACTTTTCGTAATATCCGTGCAAATCAGACGTGAGGTGCAGTGACCGGTAGCTTCTCCTCTCCGTTTCAACGAGAGCATGGCCGAGTAACTTCGCACCGAGGGCGCCCCCTCTCATCTCCGGGTCCACGTACAAACAAGCAAGCCACGGCTGCAAATCTTGCCGGCTATTTAGGTCATTTCGTAAAAGGGCGTATGTACCGACAATCACATCGCCTTTTACGGCGATATAAAAGCTCGGGATCCCTTCTACATCTGTCAGAGCATGCGTCATCGCATCCTCATAAAACAGACGGCCCCCTTCTTCGCCCCACGTTTTCCAAAATAAATCGACAGCTCGTCCAAAGAGACGATCGTTTTGTACGAGCTGCTGAACACGGAGAGGCTGTCCGTCCTTAACGTAGCGAATCGCCGCTTCTGTTGAGGCAATTAAAGATTCATCATCTTTTTCACGCCGGATTGAAAGAGCTGTCTCAAAACAAATGATGGCCTCTTCAATTCTGCCAAGCTCTAGTAAGCATTTGCCTTGGTGTTGCAAAGCAAAGTCTTTGTATCGCTCATTATGACGAAGCGCCCACTCAAACTGTTCCAACGCACGCTTATGCTGTTCTGCATATTTGAACGCTTCCCCTAGCCGGATGCGGGCGACGGCCTCTCGGTGTTTATCATGATCGTGCATCGCTTCTGACACATTAAACATCAAATAATCAATCGCTTGTTCAGGCTCATTGGCAAAGCGATATAAGTTTCCTAATGCGCCCCGTAGTTGGTGTTTCTCAGAAGACCCCGTTTCGTCCGAATAAAGCAACGTTTCTAGTTCCGCAATGACGCGGTGAATTACCGCCAAGTCAGCCGATTGTTCCCGCAAGCCAAGCGACTCGTCAAAGTAGACCGTCGCCATCGCTTTCTCCATTTGTCGCTCTACAAATTCTTTCATTATTCATCATCCTTCGATGAGACTTGATCTGCAATCGTTGATTTTAACACGTCTCGTTCTACAACCGATTGTCCGCTCGGCTCCAAATCTTCCAAGTCCGTATACGTATACGTACCTTGCTCAAACACGTCACCTGTCGCGAGAAACGCACCCGAATCTAAGCTAATGATCCAATAGTCGTATGAATCTTCCGGCGCTTCCTTAAAAAAGAACACGTACACGTCGTCACGGTTATAGACAGATTGACCGTTCACTTGTATCTCTTCTTGCGTTTCTTGTTTAAACTGGATCGTTCGCCGGGTCGGTTCTCCTTTTAACACATCCAGAATCTCTCCTTCTAAGATGGTGCTCGGTGTCCCGGTGTCTATTTCTTTAACAACCCGACCAATTTGCACTTCGGCAATTACATCTGCACAATCAATTAATTCCGGAAACGGATACACTTCGTAATCAACCGTTACCGATGTCACAATCTCGTCATCTGTGTTGTTTTTATCTGAATTATCGCAACTCACAAGCAATACGACAACAACAACGAGCAACCAACCTTCATGAGCCTCACTCCTCACCTACTATGACGAGTTGCTGAGGAAAACGTTTCATTACGTTGATCATAATACATCCAATCGTCGGGTACAAGCGAGAACAATCAGGACTTTCGGTGTATACAAAGGAATCTCCACACGATCAATTGAATACTTAGGAAAAGATAAAGGAGGCGTTATCGTGGACATTAAGCACGAGGTTATCGAGCAGATCAAGCGGATGCAACATTTACATAACCAATTTTCACATGGAGAATACGTGGCGCTTAACAACTATTACTCGGAGGCATTCACCGGCTATCTATTTATGCCTACAACCGGTAAAGTCGAAACGTATGATTGTAATACGATCAAAGACGGAAACAAACAGGGCGCCCAGTTTTACAACGGCCAACACATCTCTTTCACATACACGAACCTAGAAGTGATTGTTCAAACCCCCGAACAAGCGGCTGTAAGTTATCGGGTTCATTTTCAAGGGGCAGATCATGAAGTGTTTGGCTTGTCAATCGAAGTATGGAAAAAAGAAGAAGATCACGTGTGGCGAATGGTTCGATGGTACGAAGAGAAAGGGGAAGCCGCCGCGCCCCCGTCATAGCATCTCAGGTTGATGATTTGGCTTCACTCGTGAAACCCGGTCTCCTGCGCTAGAACATACCCACACCGTATCCGGAGACCACGCTCAGTATGCCGGTCAACGAGCCTCCGCTCTACTCGGTTCGTATACACGTTGTACCGACGAACAGAGACGCGCACTTGCTTCGTCCTCACATTAGGCAATTGCATGGCACTCGTCACAGTCCGAACCGCAACTGAGGACGGGCGCTGAATCATATAATGAAAGATTTGCCGTATCAGTAAATATGAAGCCGCCGCAACTTGCTGAATATCAGTCACTGGCACGGAACCATTGTTCAAAATGCTAAACGTCCCGTCTTTATAATAGCTCGATCCCAACTGCGCTTGATATTGAACCGCTCCAGTGCTTAAATCATATTCAATCCATTGAATTCGTTCCTGTTTAAACATGAAATGAAGCCCAATCGCTTTCATAGGTTCGTCCTCATAAACGACAAATAAACAGTCGGTAAGGCAAAAACGAATCGTTCGTTCATCGAGCGCTACCCTTCGAACTTCTTCCACGTCACTTGGTTGAAGGATGACTCGGTCCGTATTGTCCAATTCTCGTAAACGGATAATAACCTCCTCCATTCACTTATAGACTATGCCTCAACATGACAACTTATGAAAAGCTTCTAAGACCATAGTTTTTGAACTGGTGAAGCATCGCTGCCAGTTCCTTTGGGGATTCGTGCCTCTCGTCTTTTAACCAATGTTCAATCACATCAATCGTTCCACTAATCATCAACCTTGGAATGTGCTCAGGGATATCCGCCTCCCGCTCCACGTTCCACCTCCCAAGAACATAATCTTTAGCCACCTCCATGACACGTCTTTTAAACGTCACATCTCCATGGCTACTGAGAAGCACGATACACAACTTACGCTGCTCTTCAATGTATTCGAAGATCTTCTCTGTCATGAGAAGCTCCTCCTCTTCTTCAGCAAAGTCATACTGATGAAGCGTTTCATAAAGGTCACTCTCAAATTTCTCACCAATCTGATTCAAAAGGTCATACGGATCATTAAAATGACTATAAAATGTGGAGCGATTCACATCTGCTGCTTCACAAAGCTCCTTTACCGTCACACTAGCCACTGGCTTATCTTTCAGTAAACCAATGAGAGATTCTGCGAGCACCCTACGCGTATACTTCTTTCTTCGGTCCATTACAATCCCCTCGTTTTCGTTGTTCTCCAACAGATTCAGTTGACTGTGTTGGTTTCTTAACAAACATTACACAACTGTTTGTTGTTTAGACAACACTGTGTATATATAATATGAAATGTACATTTTAAAAGTCAATATAGGTGGGGAACGCATTTGTTCATACAGTTCATACTTAAGTATAAAAAATCTGTTGTATTCTTTTTCACAATTTTAACGCTCATCTCCGCAGTGTCCACATTGTTTGTGTCCACAAACTACAACATGGTCGATTATTTGCCAGATGAGGCGCCTTCAACTGAAGGTTTGGAAGTGATGGATAATGAATTTGACGGGGCAATGCCGAATGCTGAGGTGCTTATTGAAGACGTCTCGATTCAAGAAGCCCTCGTTTATAAAGAACAGTTAGGAGACGTGCACGGCGTAACGGGCGTCACCTGGCTCGATGACTTGGTTGATTTGCAAACACCATTGCAAATGCAAGATGAGAGTGTGATTGAATCGTACTACCAGGACGGGAATGCACTCTTTTCCATTACGATCGAAAGCGAAATGGAAGTGGATGCAACCGAAGACATCTATGCGCTCATCGGTGAGAATAATGCCATTACCGGAGAAGCGGTGAACACTGCGACTCAACAAACGATGGCAAGTGATGAAGCGCTGTTTGCAGCACTCCTACTCGTGCCAACGATGATTGTCATTCTCGTCCTCTCGACGAAGTCGTGGATTGAACCGATCTTCTTTCTCACCGCCATCGGGGTGAGTGTCATCATTAACCTTGGAACGAATATCTTTCTCGGAGAAATCTCGTTTATCACCCAATCGGTTGCCCTGTCCTCCAACTTGCCGTCTCATTAGACTATGCGATTTTTCTACTGCACGCATTTTCAGATGAACGAAAGAAAAACAACACACCTGAAGAGGCGATGGCAAAAGCGATGAAAGCGTCATTCCCCGTCATCTTAGTGAGTGCGCTAACGACGTTTTTCGGGTTTATGTCACTCATGTTGATGGACTTTGAGATTGGCGCTGACCTCGGTTTGAACCTTGTGAAAGGGATCGTGTTCAGTTTCATCTCTGTGACCGTGCTATTACCAGCTCTCACACTTACGTTCTATCGTTGGATGGAAAAAACTGAGCACCGAAGTTTAATTCCTGATTTTACTGGCGTCGGTGCAAAGATTGTTAAGTTCCGTTTTCCCGCCATTATTCTCGTTGCCATCTTAATCGTGCCAAGTTTTCTCGCTCAAAGCAGCACGAGCTTTATCTACGGCTTAGGGGAACTTCCGGAGGAAACGCGGGCCGGTGCGGATGCGCGGCAAATTGATGAGACATTCGGGCAATCCACGCCGATGGTTTTACTCGTACCCAACGATGACATTGCAAGAGAAGCAGCGTTGGCGGAGGAGATCGAGGACTTGTCCTATGTGGATTCGGTCATGTCTTATGCGACGATGATCGGCACAGCGATTCCTTCTCAGTTTCTTGAAGATACGGTAACCGAAGAGTTTCTCTCAGAAAACTACAGTCGGATGATGATTTTTACGAGCATCGGCATTGAAGGAGATGAACCGTTTGCACTCGTGGAACAAGTACGCGCTCTTTCATCCGAGTATTACGGTGACGAGACCCACCATTTAGGGGAAAGTGCCACGTTGTACGATATGAAAGAGACGGTCACGGTTGATAATCAAGTGGTGAACACGATGACGATCGTTTCAATCGCGATTGTGCTCATGATTACTTTCAAATCTTTATCGATCCCAATCATCCTGCTCGTGACCATTCAAGCTGCGGTGTGGATCAACTTGTCAATTCCGTACTTCACCGATGATTCCCTCGTTTTTGTCGGCTACCTCGTTGTAAGTACGGTTCAATTAGCCGCGACGATTGATTACGGGATATTGCTAAAGGAAACGTACAAAGAGTACCGAAAAGAAATGCCAGCGATGCCTGCGATGAAACGTGCGCTTGACGAAAAGCTGTTTTCCATTCTCGTTTCCGCAACCATCCTTTCGAGCGTTGGGTTTATTCTATGGTTCACGTCTGACAACCCGACTGTGTCTTCGATTGGATTATTGCTTGGAAGAGGAGCTTTGCTAGCGTTTGTACTCGTTATCTTCTTGCTACCAGCATTGTTGCTCGTAGGGGATCGATTCATTAAGAAAACGACATATAAACCGAATTATTTTGAGGAGGAGGAGAAGACCGATGCTTAGAAGATTAACGACCGCCACCGCTGCATTGTTGCTAAGTACAACACCGGTCACTGTACTCGCCGGTTCAAGCGATACGCTCACCGCCAACACGGATACGCCGACGAGTGGGCAAGGGGAAATTGAAGGAAAAGATGAGATTGTGTACGCAAACTTGTTCGCCGACGGGTCGATGGAACAGATGTACGTCGTGAACAGCTTGGACATTAAACAACCTGGAACGGTGACTGATTATGGGTCTTATGAAGAAGTTATTAACTTGACCGACGTGTCAGACATTGAGCATTCAGGAGATGAGATTCACGTAGAAGCTTCAGATGATCCGTTTTTTTATCAAGGCAATTTACATCGTGATACACCATTGCCTTGGCAAATCGACATTCAGTATGAATTAGACGGCGAAGAAGTAGAACCTCACGACCTGATCGGGCAATCTGGACAATTCGGCATGTCGATTTCGGTATCGGAAAATGAAGATGTGGAAGGCGCTTTTTTGAGAACTACATGGTCCAAATCTCAGTGCCATTTAAAAGTGAGCGGGTCGATCAAATTGATGCACCCGACGCTACCGTTGCCCATGCAGGTAAAGATAAGCAGTTAACCTACACGGTCATGCCTGAAGAAGAAGAGCAGTTTGAGCTATCTGCACACATTTCAAATTTTGAGTTTGATGGGATCGAAATTGCCGCGTTACCTGCATCCATTTCCATAGACTCTCCGGATACAGACGAACTAACTGAAGGATTCGACTCCCTCACCGGAGCAATTTCCGATTTGCGCTCTGGCTTATCTGACGTGCAAACAGGAACCGAAGATCTCACGTCTGGATTGGTTGAGTTAAGTGATGGTTCAGCTGATTATGCGAGCGGCATGCAAGTAACAGCCGATGCAGGTAGTGAATTAGCCGGCGGATCACAAGACATTCAGCAAGGTTTACAAGAACTAAATTCAGCTTTAAGTGGCGCAGATTTGGATGTTGACTTTGGCGCCGGAGATGAACTGTTTAGCGCACTTGACGAGCTGTCTGGAGGCATGCGTTCATTGGCGAATGGGCTTGATGAGCTCGGCAGCGGCCATAGTCAAGCGTATGAGGCACTAGAGTCCGCCATTGGCGGCATTCCAGAAGCAAATATCTCTGAAGAAGAACTCCAAACATTATTCGCGGAAAACCCTGAATCTGAAACCGTCGGCAAACTCGTGGAGCAATACGAAGCGGCGCAAACCGTAAAAGCGACACACGCCGCTGTCAAAGAAGGGTTAAGAGCCATCCAACCGGCAGCCGAAGAGATGGGGGGTGCCGCTCGTGAAATGGCAGGCGGCATTGATGAACTAAACGATCAACTCGAACAAGAACTTGGCAGTTTGATGGCGCTGAGGGGCTCAATGAGCTAGCAAACGGTATTGAAACACTAGCAAATGAGTATAGCACGTTCCATTCCGGTCTCGTTGAATATACCGATGGCGTAAACGAGCTGAACTCCTCTTATAGTGGAATCAACGACGGCATTGCCGAGACAGCCGAAGGGGTGCCTGCTCTTAGCAACGGCATCGGAGAAATCCATGCCGGCATGGGTGAACTACAAGAAGCAACCGAAGAAATTCCTGATCAAATGCAAGAAGAAATCGACGACATGATTTCCCAGTACGACAAATCCGATTACGATGCCGTCTCTTTCGTAGCACCAGAGAAAGGCAATGTGAACAGCGTGCAATTCGTCATCCAAACGGCGTCACTCACATTACCTGAAGAAGAAGACGAACCCGTTGAAGACGAAGACAACTCATTTTGGGATCGGTTGCTTCAGCTTTTCCAATAGATTAGTAAACCAGGCGCATCGGTCGGATACCGATGCGCCTGGTTTTTTACGATCTATATAGGATGAGATTTACATTTTCCTAATTTGCACTGGTGGTTCCTGCTTTCCACCACGAGCGGGTGCTTTTAGTGCAGACGATAAGGTCAACATCGTCTATTACTGCGTTCCTCTTGTGATCGCTGAGTTTACTTTATGCTCCAAAGCATAAGAGCGGCACCGGTTCACTTTTCTGTCTACTAGTTAGGGTTTATAGAAAAAAGTCCAAGTGTCATAGAAACTAAATTATGTGACACTTGGGCAAGGAAAAGTCCTCATTTTAAAAATGGATCCGCACATAAACGGAACCAATTGTCACAAATCTCGATATACGTGACAGTTGAGGTCTGAATGTCACATAAGTGACAGATCGTAACATTCCTTACGCCAATTGATGACCATCGGTCACGTCTTTTTACCCTTCGACAATCGCTTTCTGTGTTGTCAGCAAACTCTGCAGTGACGAACAACGATCAGCCCCAAAATTGTCGAAGTGAACTTCAACAGACAATATGCCGGCGTTTGCCCGTAAAGAGCAATCTCGATCATAGGATTCAGTGAATTTCTTTAGTTTAACGTATATCGTTAATCCATTTTAAACTTCTTTTTTGTATCGTTACACAAATAATAAAATGTACTACTGTCAACTTCTACAGTAGAATTTTGTAAACATACATGCCTTGGGTACGGTAGTTACCGAACAAGCATACATTCACACTGAATGATGATTTCATTTTCAACATATTGATTCACTAATAACGTTAACAAATTACGCTTGTTTTAGTACTATTATACAAACTTCCCTCTCCTAAATTGCTCACATGAAACTCATGATGAACGGGTCCATTGGCAGCGAGTGAAGCTAATTGATCTGCATATACTGCATCGTAAGCAAATAAAAACCGCTTTTAGGCGGTTTTTAGGCTGTTGAACAACTTGTTTTAATTACTAGTATCTTGCCTGTTTTTTCATCTATTTACGGCTTCTTTGGCTCGTTTTCCACGGGCTTTTGTCTCAGACATTGAGACAAAAGCAATTCCAAATGTACGTTCATGCATACTCTTCTTTTCTCAACGTAGCAATCGGTTCTAAATATTGGTGATGAAAAGGTTTCAGCGGCTTTCCTTCTTTGACCTTGTGTACCCAATCCGCATTGACAAGTGCCTCTTTTCCTATCGCAATCATGTCTGCCTCACCATTTTCCAGCAGACTTTCAGCTTTTTTTGGTTCGCCTAATTTTCCGTTTGCAATGACCGGAAGCTTGCTGTAGCGTTTTGCCAGCGCCGCCAATGTGTGTTGGCTATCTGAAAAAGCAGGTGCGAATGCTTTATACTCTGTTGTATGAATATAGGTTGGGAAAGCCTGAGCTATCTGTTCAAAAATAATTTCGGCATCTTTTTCTCCCCCTGCCCATTTGTGATGAAAATCGTTTACTTTCCCCTGAGAAATTCGCACACCGACAACATAATCTAACCCTACAGCTGCTCGGATGGCATGTAAAACCTTAACAATCAGACGAATACGTTTCTCTGTGGAACCACCATACTCATCTGTCCGCTGATTTGTATAATCGGTTACAAACTGGTCAAGCAAATAGCCGTTAGCTCCATGCACTTCTACGCCATCAAATCCTACTTCTTTTGCACGGACAGCAGCTAATGCAAAGCTATCAATCACATACTGAATTTCATCATTAGTCATCTTTCTTGGTGTTGAGAATTTCCCGCTTCCGCCATGCTCTGCCAGCATCTCTCCTACTGGTGCTACGGCGGAAGGCGCGATCGATACGAAATCCTCATGCTGGACAAGTGCCCCGCCATGCATGAGCTGTGCAATGACCTTTCCTTCCTCATGATGCACGGCTTCGACAACAGGTTTCCAAGATTTGGCCTGTTCATCATCTGCAATTCCTGGTTGGTTAGCGTAACTTCGACTGTTCTCATAATTAAAATAAATTCCTTCTGTAATGACTAATCCGAAACCCCCTTTGGCAAAACGGGCGTAATAACGTGCCATTTCAGCCGTTGCTTTTCCAGATGATTCTGCGCTTGTACGGGTCATCGGCGATAGTACCGCACGATTCGATAATTCGAGGTGACCTAAAGTGTAGGTTGAAAGCATTTTTGAAGTGTCTTTCATTTAAATTTCTCCCTTCTTCTTGATCTGCAACCATCTTATTTCGAAAGATTGTTTACTTAAACTTATTGTAAGTGCTCCGTGACATATCGTAAAATGATTAAATAAGATGATATCATCAATTTATTTGATGATGTTAAGGGAGGATGATGATGGAGTTAACAGATTTAAAAATGGTTGTTATGATTCAACGTGAAGGTAGTCTAACAAAAGCCGCTGAAAAACTTGGCTACGTTCAATCGAATATTACGATGAGAATTCGCAAGCTGGAATTGGAACTTGGTGTTCAACTCTTTCATCGTGATCGGAAAGGGGTTTATCCTACAGAGAAAGGTTTGCTCCTGTGTAAATATGCGAATGAAATTTTACAAATGACAGAAGAAACCATATCGGCTGTTCAAGAACCTAAATATCCATGCGGCTCACTTACCATCGGCGTCGTGGAAACGATTGCAGCTACGCCTACTTTCATTAGCGCTTTATCATCGTTTCAGAAAAAGTATCCCGAAGTTTCCCTAACACTCAACACCGCTACCTCACCTGAAAATTTCCAAAAAGTGATTAATGGTGAATTAGACGGGGCTTTTTTGACAGGTGAATATGATCTTACTTATTTAAAAGTTTATTATGAATTTCAAGAAAAAGTGTTACTAGTGACGGGGCTCGAAAAAGAAAATGCATCGTTCCCAAATTTAGAAAAGGCTGCATGGGTGGTTTTCCCAAAAGGCTGTCCCTTACGCAAAGCGAATTACGATTGGCTTCGAAGTCAAGGAATTTCGTTTGACAATATCATTGAGGTCAGTACATTGGATACGATGCTCAACTGCGTACGGGCAGGAATTGGTTACACTCTGCTGACGGAACCAGCAATTAAATTAAAAGAAAAACACATTCAGAGCTATGATGTTCCCGAGCAATTCAAAGTGATGACTTCCCGACTCGTCGCTCGTAAAAGTCCATTTTCTAGCAGCGCATTCACCGCTTTTACCGAATGTATAGCAGATGCTCACGGATGTACTGAAGGAGGGAAAGAATATGCATAATGAAATGAAAAAAACTTGTGTCCCGAACGGCATTGCCCTAAAAGATACAGGTTTTGGATACACATTGTCTATCATCGGCGGTAAATATAAAATGATTATCCTTTATTGGTTGTCTGAAAATGAGGTCATGCGATTTAACGAAATAAAGCGTAACATAGCATCTATTCCTTTCAAGACATTAAGTGTGATGTTAAAACAAATGGAAGCAGATGGCATTGTGATACGTAGAGAATACCCAGAGATTCCTCCAAAAGTAGAGTATTCACTTTCTGAACGCGGACGATCCCTTCTCCCAATTTTGGATATGATGTGTGACTGGGGCGAAATTAATCATAATACTGAAGTGTAATCATTGAAACTATCTAGTAATCACAAAAAGACCTAATGATTCAATCATCAGGTTTTTTGTATGAGTTGACTACATTAAAATTTTTTAATCATTACAAACATTATAACTCCCTAAAACTGATAATATATTTGAAAAGGCAAAGTGTGTTGTATCTTTTGAAATTTGCTCTAACTCATCGTTCTTCTCACAAACAACTTCAGCAAGATAATTATACTCTCCGCTAATCCTCCATAAATCCGTGATATTACTGTTTTCTTTACAATAATTGGTTAGTCTTTCACAGCTTTCTGTTTTAAATAAAACAAAGCCATGAATTCCTTTATTCAAGATTTTATTATTTACCTCTACCGTATAGTGCTTAATCACATTATCTTCTAATCTTTCTATTCTCGTTTTAACAGCTGGAGAGGACATGTTTATTTGTTTACCAATATCGGTGTATGTAAGTCTTGCATTTCTTTTTAATAAATCTAAGATTTGGTAATCGGTATGGTCTAACATTCATTTCCCCTCCTTCTTTAAATTTTAAAGTATTTCATAGTATATCGCTTAATTATTGCATTGTAAATTGACGGACTTAGAATTAAAATTCCCTATGAGGTGATAATTATGACATGTTCTATCTTTTATGATTACCGAATTGGGAATTTAAAACTAGACAATAGAATTGTAATGGCTCCAATGACGAGAGGGTTTGCTGATAATCACACCGGAGAAGTAAATTATTTAATTGCCGACTACTACGGAAAGAGGGCAAGATACGGTGCAGGCTTAATTATCACTGAAGGTGTTGCCATAAATGAATTAGCGAAAGGAACATATGGAATACCTGGAATATACACGCACTCTCAAACCTTAAGTTGGAAAAAAGTGACGAACGAAGTTCATAAATATAAAACTAAAATCTTTGCTCAGCTTTGGCATGTAGGCAGATTAAGTCATTCGGAAATTTTAAAAGGTCATATCCCTGTGTCCCCTTCTCCCATAGCTGCAAAGGGTCTCGTTCACAGATTAAAGCAAACATTTCAGACCTCTAAATCTTTAAGTAAAGAGGAAATATACAGAACAATAGATGACTATAGGGAAGCAGCAAGAAACGCTATGGATGCTGGTTTTGATGGTGTTGAAATACATGCCGCACACGGGTACCTCATTGATCAATTTATGAGTGATAAAACAAACCAGCGAAAAGATGAGTTTGGAGGCTCTTTGAAAAATAGACTAAGATTTTTAGATTTAATTATTAAAGAGGTTAAGAAGGTTGTACCAAAAAACCGAATCAGCATTAGAATTTCTGAAAAAAAGGATGACGATAAGGATTATGTGTGGGAACAACCGGAAGAAATGGTACGCGCGATTACGGAGATTCTTACCAAACATAATATAAAAATACTTCACCCCTCTGTAGACACTTATGGTTCTACACTTGAGAATGATAAAAGATCGCTCCATACATTGTTTAGACAAAGGTGGGATGAAACCTTAATAGCTGTTGGTAATATACCCCTAACAACGGGAATTTCATCGTTGAAGAAAACCAGGCAGACTTAGTCGCTTTTGGACAGCCATTTATTTCAAATCCTGATTTAGTCATCCGTCTTCAAGCGAATCAGGAGATTTTACCACATACTACAAAGGGTCAGCTAAAATGTTTAGATTAGTTCGACATCAGTTGAGTCTATACACTTGAATCGATTTCATAAATGCTAATTCTAGAACTAACACGAGCAATAGCATTAGTTATCTGTTTATTGTTCGTTAAAAAAACACATTCAGTGATTGAAACAAGATGCGGTGACGCCTGCTTAAAAAGATGTAAGCGAATCTTCTACTAAGATCGCACACCTCCTGTGTGCAACGTAGAAGCCACCGCATCCTGCGGAAGTGAGGCCCCTGCAGACCGAATATCGATGTGTGACTCAGCCGGTCTTCCGAGGTAAAGAAGACACAACGAATACTAGTTCAGGGTGAGTTGATGTCGCCCTTATACTCTGGAGTGCAAGTATCCTCCAGTAGTGGTAACCAAAACGACGATCCGTGTATATTAATCATTCGTCTTTTATACTCAATCATTTAATTATGAAATTTACTCGTTTAGCCAATCAGAGACAATTGTTGAGTAGCTCTAAGGGCAAAAGAAGTATTCCTCTCTATCAATGATATAAGAATACTTCTCTTAGTATTTCATTACTTTTATGAATGTAGCTTATCTAAGAATAGTAAATAATTTTCTGTATTGCGCTCTAATTCGTTTTTCATAGGTTTTAAATTTTCCTTTTCCGTTCCCCCTGGCTCTTTTTCTTCCCCGTAAAATGCATGAATTGAACGATAATCAGCCTGACAATAAAAAAAGGTCGTTTTGAAAGGTATCAATATTTGTTCCAAAGTATGGCCATATCTTCCATTTTCACTATAATCGCTCACCCTTATTCCTGCCGAAACAGCCAATGCCACTTTTCGGTCTTTCAATTTGTCTCCACCATTGGATCCGTAAGCCCAGCCATAATCAAAAACTTCATCCATCCATTTTTTTAAAAGCGATGGACTGTTGAACCATTGAATTGGAAATTGCAAAACAAGATTTTCGTGTGCTTCAATCAATTGCCTTTCCTTTTCCACATCAATTTTTTCTGTTGGATAAGTTTTATATAAGTCATGTACCGTATATTTTTGAGGATGCTTTCTCAACTCCTCTAACCACCTTTTATGTACAGTGGATTTTTCCATGCTCGGATGAGCCGCTACAACAAGTGTTTTTATCAAATTTATTCCCTCCTTTAACTTCGAATTCTCTTGAGTATAGAGTGTAATTTCATATCATGTAAGTACGCACTTTTAAGTGAGATACTGTTGCAAAAGTAAGCATCCATGATGACAAGGTTGACGCTTATGTATTGAATTAAGTAAATATGTAAATTGAATTAAATTTCATAATCCATCTCCTCTGCAAACGTCAAATCACGCCCGCACGTACATCCTCATCCCGAGCCGCACCGCCCACGCCCGGTTCTCCATTCGATGCACAAAGAAATTCAACGGTTTGCCGCTGCGCACGATGACAAGTGTCGTTTCTCCACTCGCGCGAAGGTTTTCTCGTTCGCCGTTCACCTGAGCAACAACCTGATCACCTTCTGTCCAAATATGAATCATACCCGCGCTTTCCTCTGTCCGATACGCGCCAACGAGCGGTTCCAATGTCGGTCTCGAAATCTCCATACGTGGCTCCTCATTTACCGGTTTGTCCAAAGGTAAACCGAACGCAGTATGCAATACCGGCGTTGCCAACCTCCCGACTTCCACATCGGCAAGGTTCGTCAACACAACAAGAGAAAGCTTCTCCTCGGGCACGAACATAAACTGCGACGAAACCCCAGGCTGACTGCCACCATGCCCGACGACCGTTCGCCCATCATAATCCGGGGTAACGACGAGTCCATACCCATACTGCGAATAGCGATCCAGTGGAAATCGCGGCGTCCACATCGCCCCGTAACGCTCCTCATTTTGCGCGAGCTCATTCACAAATTGAACGACGTTTCTTGCACTCGATCGAATGCCACCACCAACCGCATAATTGCCGAGCTCGGGCCAACCCGTTACGGCAACTTCCCCTCCATCCTGTACGTAAGGCGTTGACACATTTGTCATCTTTTTCAGCATTTCTATATGAAAGGTTGATCGATTCATCCCTAAAGGTTTAAAAAAGAATTCCTCAATACATCTATAATACGACATATTGGTTGCTTTTTCGACAATCGCTCCGAGAAGCAAAAACGTGTCATTGCAATAGCTCATATATTCCCCCGGCGCACCGAGACGCGAGAACGACCCGTCACGTAAATACTGCAAATGCTCATCAAACCCTTGCAAATCTACCCGACGTTCGAGAGGCGGAACCCCCGTACTGTGCGTAAGCAAGTGTTCAATTGTCACTTCCCGATCAAAGAACTCGGGACAATAATCCTGAACCCGGTCATGCACACACAACCTCCCCTCTTCATGTAACCGCATTACAGCCGCTGCCACGAATGATTTCGTAATCGAAGCGGTACCGTAAAGGGTATGTTCATTCGGACACGCTTTGCCGAACCCGCCTGTATAGATGAGGTCTCCGTCTTTCATCACAGCAATCGAAGCCGAAGGAATCCGTTCTTCATGCACAAATCGATTCACATAAGTTTCTAAAGCATTCCAGTTCACTTTCCATCACTCCCTTTGATAAGGTTGGGGCACACTACTGTTAGGAGGCACAAACATGGCTACGCACATTTATTTGGATGATACGCCGATAGAGGTCGTTCAGTATAAGCAGGAATCTGTGGACGGCTTGCAGAAAGTTTCTATAGATTTTGAAGTGACGTCCGAGATGTATCACGATACAGCTGTTTTATTGTATCAAGGGGCGTTTCACGTCCGAGTACCTGAGGATGATATTGCTTTTTACGGCACCATTGTCCGCTACTCAACATCGTTAACGAACCTTTACGAGCAAAACCAAACGGCTCTCTACTCCCTAGAATTGAAAGAAGGCGACCCGAATGAAGCTTAGCATTCTTGATAGTTCACCGTTGGCGAGTGGGAAAACGTCTGCAGATGCTTTTTCAGATTCAAAAGACTTGGCCGTCGCCGGAGAGAAGCTTGGCTATACGCGTTATTGGATGACCGAGCACCACGACCTTAATGGCCTTGCTGCATCTGCACCTGAAGTGTTGCTCGCCTATATTGGTGCCGCTACGTCTACGATTCGACTCGGAACAGGGGCAATCCTTCTCCCTCACTACAAGCCGTTTAAAGTTGCTGAACTTCACCATACGTTAGCGACATTGTTTCCCGGTCGCATTGACTTAGGCATCGGCCGTGCACCGGGTGGGTCTGCCGAAGTGACGAATGCGCTAAATGACAACTTCTTACAACAAGTGTATCGCATGCCAGAACTCATTGATGAACTGTTATCCTTTATAGATCTAACCGATGAATCGGTCACCGCCTCCCCGATTCCACCTGTAAAGCCAGAAGCATGGATCTTAGGTACGAGTGCAAAAAGTGCACAGATGGCAGCAACGAAAGGAACATCGTACGCGTTTGGCCAATGGATGAGTGATACCGATGGGTTGCCGGTCATCGAAGACTATTATCGTACGTATGCGCCTAGAAATCCGAAGGATTCTTCACAAGCTTTAATGACGGTTGGAGCCATTTGCGCACAAACGACTGAAGAAGCAGAACGACTCGCAAAAACATTGTTCGTTTGGCAGGAACAGTCGAATGTTGGCAACGGAAGCGACGGCATTCCTGCTCAGGTCGGTCGGCAACTTACCGCCGATGAAAAAGCGAAGTTCGATACGTTTAAAAAGAAAACGATCGTCGGCAACCCTGAAGAAGTCGCTCGTCATATTCAACGGCTTTGCGTGAATGAAGTGATGATTCATACCCCACTTCATCATATCGCTGATCGCATTCGTTCCTACGAACTCATTGCTACGGAATTAGGTATTAGAAAACAGTCGTCGGTCTAAAATAATGATTGGACCATAAATATGTGACATAGAAGTACTGTGAGGGGGGACCAATGTGAAGAGAATTTGGTGGATCGTTAGTATAGCTCTGGCAATTCTACTTGTTGCAGGTGGTGCACTTTTCCTATATGTGTACTCATCCCTCTCGTCTACAGCAGACGACATCTATGAACCTGTAGAACGTGAATCGCAATCATTATACCGACCAGAGCCTGCAGACGTCGATGAGCGTGACCCGATATCGTTTCTTTTACTCGGATTGGATGCAGAAGAGGAAACGTCTGGGCGAACAGATACGATGATTGTCGCAACGGTGAATCAAACGAAGGGCTCGATACAGATGGTGAGCATCCCCCGGGACACGCGAACGGAAATTATTGGTCGTAACGTTGAAGATAAAATCAATCATGCATACGCCTTTGGCGGTGCAAAGATGGCGATGGATACGGTTGAGAACCTGCTGGACATCCCCATTGATTATGTGGTCACAATAAATATGGACGGCTTTCAAGAAATGGTTGATGCAGTTGGTGGCGTGACCGTTAATAATGCGTTTAATTTTGAGTATGACGGATTTGAATTTATTGAGGGACCGGTTGAGCTTGACGGAGAAGCTGCGCTCGCATACGTACGCATGCGGTATGAAGACCCCCAAGGCGATCACGGTAGAAACATTCGTCAACGACAAGTAATTGAAGGGGTTTTACAAGAAGGTGCCCGCATCTCTTCGGTCACGAGAATGGATCAAATTCTTTCAGCAGTTGGCACAAACGTAGAAACGAACCTCACCTTCCAAGAAATGACCGATCTTTTTGCCTATCAATCAGCAAGACATCAAATTGAACAACAAACCCTCACAGGCACAGCCACTTATATTGATTCTATCTATTATTTACTCGTCAGCGATGAAAAAATTGCTGAAGTATCCGAGTCTCTTCAAGAGCACCTTGAGTTGTAACATTTTGGACTCTAAGGGCTTTTTAGCGGAAGTCAGATTGTTCATTGAATTCATTCGTTAACGAAAAACATATATCCCTCTTTCGATGGATTCATGCTATAATAATTCGTAATATTTCCTTTGAGGCAGGTGAGTGAAGATCTAGAATAATGAGTTGCACTCGATTACAGGGGTGATGTTCCTGTTTTCAGAGGCCTATAATCGTTCATCATATCGAGGTTCATTATTCAACATCTATAACAACATACTGTAAACAGAGGAGAATGTTTCATTGAGTACCGGTGTTAGTATGACACTGTTTTTCCTATTGCTTATCGCTACCGCATTTTTCGTAGCATCTGAGTTTTCCATCGTTAGGATCCGTAACAGTCGTCTGAATCAAATGATCGAAGAAGGTAATGTTCCAGCAACACTTATGAAAGATACGGTAGACAAGTTAGACGGGTATTTGGCTGCTTGTCAGTTAGGAATTACGATTACCGCGCTCGGTCTTGGGTGGCTCGGTGAACCGGTTGTCGAACGGTTTATGCACCCGATTTTTGAAGCCGTCGGCATTCCTGACACACTCATTACACCAACGTCCTTTATTTTTGCCTTTGCGATCGTCACATTCTTACACGTCGTTTTTGGTGAACTTGCACCTAAAACGGCCGCGATCCAGAAACCTGAAGCGATTGGATTTTTTATTTTACGACCGCTTCGATTGTTCTACAAACTGGCTTTCCCGATTATTTTTGTTCTTAACGGTGTTGCCAACCGTTTCGTGCGCTTGTTCGGTATCCAGCCCGCAGCGGAGCGAGAGGAAGCCCATTCAGAGGAAGAACTGCAGATCATTCTCACAGAGAGTTTGAAGCACGGAGAGATCAATCAATCTGAGTTTGGTTATGTGAGTAACATCTTTGCCTTTGATGAGCGCAAAGCCCATGAGATTATGGTACCCAGAACAGATATGACGTGTCTTTCCCTTCATGATTCTTTCGCTGAATCGATGGCAGTAATTCAAGAGAGTCGTTTCACACGATTCCCGATCATTCGTGAAAGCAAAGATGAAGTCATCGGCTTTATAAATACGAAACAGTTCCTGCTCTTGAATGTTGAAGATGAGCAGGTCGATATAAATGAAATCGTTCGCCCAGTGCTCACCGTATCCGATCAAACACCGATCAAGCGATTGCTTAAGAAGATGCAGTCTGAAGGGGCACACCTTGCCATACTCATTGACGAGTACGGCGGGACAGCGGGAATGATTACAATTGAGGACATTCTCGAAGAAATCGTTGGCGATATACGCGATGAGTTTGATGAAGAAGAAATTCCAGAAATTGAACAGATCGCCGACAACCATATGCTTGTGGATGGCATCGCCCTCATCGATGATGTGAATGAATTCATCCCGACGAAGATTGATGAAGATGAATTTGACACCATTGGTGGATGGCTCTTTGCCAAAAACCCAAGCATTCAAGAAGGAGAGCGTTGGCGAACCGACGACCTCGACATCCGCGTCATCAAACGCGACGAGTATCGTTACCGAAAACTCGAGATCATCTTCACAGAAGAAGACACATCCGAAGACGAGTAGGAGGGGGCATACCCCCTCCTGTTTTTTTATGAGGCCACTGAAAAAGGGAAATTGAAAACACAACTAGGTTTGATCAATTAGTTCGGGTTAACGTGTAGCGCAGAAAGTGAGATACTTTTTCAGTGACCTCGCGCTTTTACTTAGAGACTCCCATGAATGTCTCCCTGCTATGGTAGGATTGTCTTAAATTTATGAGCCAATTTAGCTAAAATCGTACCATTGTTTAGCCTATGGTTGAATTTTCAGTTTCTATGGTTTGATTTTCGCTCTACGCCCTGATCAGTACCCGATCCCAGGTGATGGGAAGGCACTGAGAAAGGGAAATTGAAAAACGTAAACCATTGTTTCGTTTGCTATCAATGGAAAATCCCACGTAGACCCTGCTTATGATGGATTTTCTTCATCGAGGAACGCTTTTTAGCAGAAATCCCCACACGTATCGCTCCCCCTGAATTGTGTTAACGAGCAACTTATAGAGTGAAGCACCATTTTTCAGCGCTCTCTTTATTTATGAGGAGGAACAAGCTCTTCAGCAGCGTTCTCCTCACATCAGACCGAAAAAACGAGCGATCAATCAACTCAGACATGACTACCATTCTAAGCACGTACCGTACTTATCCCGCTACGCCAATCAAGTATTACAATTCCTCTATTTCAAAAGCTGCATGACGAGCTCGCTCACGTAGCTCACTTATAAAAACTTGTTCGTCTCGAGGGGAAACCCTAACATTTTCAAACGGTCCATTCCTTACGAACAATTCAATGCCGTCGCCAGCTAGATGTAACTTAAACTCGCCAGAAAACAACCCCAAACCATTGAAGCGCTGAACCTTATAAACATCCTCGTATACAACCTTAACCTTAATTAAACCTGCTCGAATCTCTAAATATTGCTCATAAAAATCATAGCGCGTTGCCCAGATTAACATCACGATGAGCAGAACCGAGGAAAAAAGGAGAACAAATATAATCGTTCCCCAAACCGTAAAATTAGGATATAAATGAAGTGCAGCTCCGCCCAACAATAAAAAAAGCCCGAAGTGTACAGTAATAACATATGGGTAATTCACCCGTGATTTAAACGTCATCGGAACCTCCACAATATGTATATAAACAGCACCGAGAGTGTCACTGAAGTGGGACACACCATCTCGTAGTAAACAGCCTAACGTTTAACCTCAGCTATATTGTGGAAATGTGCCTCTAAGAGGTGATTTCTCATGAAGAATCGTAAAGAAAGCGATCCGATACAATTCCAGCGAAATCCTCGCAAAAAACACAATAACGTTGAAGACAATAAATTCGAAGATCCTGTGCCACTCGATGAAGTGAATCGTGAGGAGAAGGAACAGCGAAACAAACGAGCATCCAAATCTTCTTCGCGCACAGACGATTAAAAACATGTAATTTTTATAGATGCTGAGTACGTGTAAGGCACGTACTCAGCATCTTTCGCATTCTATATAGAATGCGAAAGATGCTTCTATTTTGCGCGCTAGTTTACACGTTCTGCACGCAAGTTTGCCTAGTTTAACGATTTTGGCGCTCATTCCGCTAAACTTGCGCGCTGGGCACAGATTCAACATCCATAAACGAGCAACCTGTCGGCCTGAGCGCGGCCGATGCTAAATCGGACTCGGTTCGGCGCGGCTCGCGCCGACGTCTTGTGGGTACTCCGGGGCGGGGATTGTACACGTGACCTTGTAATCTGTTACCGAGTTTGCTCATTC
>NZ_BAXB01000040.1 GCF_000698145.1 Geomicrobium sp. JCM 19039 | reverse complement strand
GGCGGATGCTTGCAGTTCCGAACTATAAGTGCAACATCGGTTCACGTTTTTGTCTCCTGGCTACGGTGTGTGGAAAGAAGTCCAAATGCCCCATATATTCATTTATGTGACACTTGAGAAAGAAAAATCATGATTTGAAATGTGAATGCGCACATAAACGGTGTCAACTGTCACAAATATTGCGATTTGTGACAGTTGCGTGCCGAAAGTACCCGGTTTGAGGGCTGGATTGTCACATACGTGACCGGCCATCACATGCTTGTGCCAGGTGGTGGGCCTCGGTCACGACTTTTCACCCTTCGGCAAACGTTTTTCGTGTTGCCCCCAACCCTTGCAGTGACGAACAACGATCGGCAACGAAGTTGTCGAAGTGCAACGAGATGAATTTCAACAGACAATATGCAAGCACTCACCCGCAAAGACTCATCTTGGTCATCCGATTCAATAAATTCCTTTAGTTCAATTTATATATGTGGGGATTCCTTGCTGAAAAATGGTTCCCCATTCAAGAAAATCCCATCATAGGCAGAGTCTATGTGGGATTGTTTATTGATAACAAGCGAAACACGGTTATACGTATTTCTATTTCCCTCTTTCGGTGAGCTGAATGGCTTTACACGTAGTGACTAACCAATCGCCTCTACACATCTGTCCTCCGCTGCATAGTAGACAAAGCGAACAAAGTTGGTACTGCACTTATAGTCAACATAACCTACCTAAAATGTAAGCTTCAACACTTACTTGTACGCGCAAAACCGGTCAGTCACTGAACCTGTACTTATTGTTGGCCGTCCATAAAAACACTCGTTTCTCTGACAGGCGCACCGGGTCCTCACGCTCTATGTGCTGACTGTGGATGAGCAAGTCGGCATTATCTTTGTAGTAATCGACTTTCCGGCTACCGAATTTTCGAGCGATTCCTTGATAGGCTTTCTGCAATCGATGCTTTCGACCGCCATGAGTATCAGAGCCAATAAAATGCGTTAAGCCACATTTAGCGAGTTGGTAAGCGAACTTCTTCGTGCTACCACCATAATCACCAAGAAGGCTCCCAGCTGCTAGTTGAACAGCGATCCCGCTTTGAACGAGGTCGAACAACCAGTTTGGATCACTTTGAATCGCCTTGTTCTTTTCAGGTTGAGCAAGCACCGGGATGATGCCGTGTTGTTGTAAAGTGAGCAACTCATCTGCCGCAAACGCAGGGATGCTATTCTTCGGTAAGTCAATAAGCAAGTATTGTCCCCGATCAGCAAGTGTACACAGCTCTCCACTCTCTAGCCCTTTGATCATATTCTCAAAAATAACCGGTTGCTGACCTGCTAACACTTTTACGGGTATGCGTTCCGCATGTAACCGCATATGTAAGCGATGAGTCGCGTCTAGAATCTTCCCTCTCGTATTCCGATACGTCCCCACCCCGTGATGAGTGTGAGCACCATATGGGTAATTCCTTCGCGGGCCGCCTTTTTCGCATCTTCAACACTCTTTAAAATGTAACGCGACCCATCATCAATGTGCGGTAGAATATGACTATGAATGTCAATCAAATGACTCTCCCCTTTTCCACAATCGAACAATTAACTAGAACTTTAATCCTATTATACATAACTTTTTTCATTATTTACACTGTTATTTTATTGTTCTTATGTTTAAAGACCTATACCGTCATTGAGGAGGCTAAAATTGTATGTGGCGATTATTGAAGGATATTAATCGTGACAAAACATAAAAAAAGCAGAAAGATCATCATTCTGATCTTTCTGCTTTTCCATCTACGTAGCTGGGCTCGTTTTTCTTTTCGTATATTTTTCAAAGAAGCCTAGAATCACATCGGCAAAAATCGCGAGCAAAGCTGCTGGTATAGCCCCTGCATAAATGCGAATGTCATTCATCGTATTAATACCTGCAAAAATCTCACGCCCTAAACCATCTCCACCAATCATTGGCGCGAGTGCAGCCACGCCAACAGCAATGACGGCTGCGACACGTAAGCCAGCCATAAGAAACGGTAAAGCAAGGGGAAGTTGCACCTTGCTTAGAAGCTGCATACTCGTCATCCCTAAGCCTCGTCCCGCTTCAGAGATGCTTTTGTCAACTTCTTTTAGGCCAACATACGTATTGCGAATAATTGGCATCAATGAGTAGAGAAACAACCCGACGACCACTGTGTAAAACCCAAGGCCGAAATAGACCATGAGAATGGCTAACAGCGCTAAGCTCGGTATAATCTGAATGATGTTAGCGATCGATAAAATGACACCGGCGACTTTTTTGAAACGAGCACAAATGATGCCTAATGTGACGCCAACAACGAGTGCCATCCCTACACCAATTAGCACCATGATGAGATGCTCAATCGCTAAGTCTAGCAACAAGTCCCAATTTCGTGTCATATACTGAAAAAGTTCTGTTATAAACTCCATCGGACCCCTCCGGACGGTGCGATATGATTAATCAAGCAGCCCTTGTTCTTCAAGATATTCCCTTGCAACATCGCGTTCACTACGGTTGTTAATGTCTACTTCATAACTTAGTTCTGTAATTGCTTGTTCGTCAAACATGCCAGTGAGTGTATTGAGCACTTCTTCAAGTTCTGGATATTCTTCTAACGTTTCATTTTTTGCAACGATAGAAGCATCAAAAGGCGGGAAGAATTGTTGATCATCTTCTAGCGTGACAAGATCATACTCAATGAGTCTCGGGTCCGTTGAATACGCTAGCACGATATCCACTTCTTCATTGGCAACTGCCGAATAGACGAGGTTAATGTCCATCGAGTTTGTATTCGCAAAGCTAAACCCGTAATGGTCAACAAACGATTGGTATCCGTCCACATCACGCTCAAGCCACGTCGTATCGACGCCTAGACTCAGTTCATCTGCCACAGCCTCAACGTCTGAGACTGTCTCTAGGCCGTACTCATCCGCGAGTTCTGCACGCACCGTCATAATGTACGTATTCTCAAAGCCAAGTGGATCAAACCACCTGAAATTAAAATGCTCGTCAAATCCTTCTTTTGCCATTTGCAACACAGCGTCAGGGTCATTCGTCTCTTCAACCTCAAAGTGATTGTTAAACACTTCCCCGCTGTAGAGCAAACCAATGTCGAGCTCGTCTTCCTCTAGTGCACTAATGACCATCGGACTAGCGGAGATGTCCGGGGTGACATCAGCACTTAAGTCGGTATGCGCTTCAATAAGCGCCTCATTCATATACGCAATGATCTTTGTTTCTGTGTACGTTTGGGCACCAATTTCAATCGTGTCCCCACCTCCACATCCAGCGGCAAAAACAAGCACAGCACCGAGTGGCAATATTGACTTCTTCATGATGAACTCCTCCTAATTTGCGTTAATTGCTTTAGATTTTTTATATGTTCGGTTTTCAAGTTTTCCTAGAATTAGATCCGTAATGAGCGCCAAAACAATGGCAGCGATCGCTCCTGTAACAATTAAATACGTGTTATTAATTCCGATACCAGAAACGATAAAATCACCTAGACCTCCCGCGCCAATGAGTGCAGCTAAAGTTGTCCAACTAATAATATAAACGGTTGTTAGGCGAATTCCTGACATAATGTACGGAAATGCAATCGGTAGCTCGATTTTGTAGAGTCGCTGAAAGGTATTAAAACCCATTCCCTTAGCTGCAATAACGACATGTTCGTCAACAGACTGAATGCCGGCATAAGTATTGCGTAGAAGAGGCAACAACGAGTAGAGGAAGAGCGCAAAGATCGCCGGGCGCATACCGATTCCAAATAGCGGCAATAACAGGCTAATAAGGCGATGGTTGGGATGGTTTGAAAAACATTTGCGATCGTAAACGTGATCGTCTGTAACACCTTGATATGTTGCAGTCGACTTAGAATAATTGCTGTCGGAATCGCGACACATGCGCCAAAGAGCACAGCTAAACCGGCAATCGTCATATGTTGTCCGAGAAGAACCAAAATGTCTTGGTAACGCGCTCCTAAAAACTCTAAATAGGCCATTATGACACCACTCCACTCGCTTCAGGAGTTCGTGTGTACATATCGTTCATCAACAACAATCGTTCCTCTTGTGATGACCCCGAGCAACGTCTCATTCTCACCTATAACTGGCACATAAGACAACTGATGTTCGGTCATTAACGTTAACCCTTCTTCGACTGTCTGATCACGAGTGAGTACATGTTCAACTCGTTTTAGAATGTCGGCGAGTGACATCGCTTCTTCTTCATAGTTGTCGATCACATCAAATATGCTCACGTACCCTTCTAGACGCTTTTCTTCGTTAACAACTAAGAGTGAGTCCACTTTTTGACGTCGCATCACACTTACCGCCCGAGCAAATCCCATATTCATATCTGCCGTTACCATTTTCTCGTTGAGCAGTTCTTGTAAAGGCGGGAGCTCATCAGATTTGTGCAGTCGGTTAGTCCCAATGAAATCTCGAACAAAATCATTTTTGGGACGCCGGAGCACTTCTTCAGGGGTGTCGTTTTGAACGATTGTCCCTTCTTGCATAATGATAATTCGATCCGCAATCTTTAAGGCCTCATCCATGTCATGTGTCACAAACACAATTGTCTTCTTCACTTTCTTCTGTAAATCAACAAGTTCATTTTGCAATTGTTCACGGCTGATTGGGTCTAGAGCGCTGAATGGCTCGTCCATGAGAATGATATCCGGTTCAGCCGCAAGTGCACGAATGACGCCGATGCGCTGTTGTTGTCCACCTGAAAGCTCTGATGGATACCGGTCACGATATATGCTCGGATCTAACCCCACCATTTCGAGTAGCTCGTCTACTCTCTCCTTTGTTTTCCCTTTCTCCCATTTCAAAAGCTTGGGCACAACTGAAACATTTTGAGCGATCGTCATGTGAGGAAATAAACCGATGTGTTGAATCACATAACCGATTTGTCTACGAAGTTCAACTGGATTCATCGTTGAGATTTCTTTATCCTTAATATAAATTTCACCACTAGTAGGATTAATCAGTCGATTCAGCATCTTCATCGTTGTCGTTTTTCCACAACCACTTGGCCCAATCAAGACATTAATATGACCGGAGTGCAGTTCTAAATTGATATCTTTTAATGCAACAAAACCGTCATCATACCTTTTCTCTACTGCCTTCAATTGAATCACTTCATCACCCCTATTCACTATTTAGTAATAGTAAATCTAAGTCTACCATATATTTTCAAAAAAATAAGCCTTTGTGCACTTTTCGGTCATTTATTTCTACCCATTTGTTCCTTACTTGAACAAGTAGACAAAAAAATGGCGGAATTGAAATCATTGTTGACGGACCATCCGCATATAATATAAAATTCATATAAATTTACTATGATATAAATGAGGTGGTCGTTAATGAAAGTACGTATAGATGGTGTTCATAAATCGTTTCGAAAAGATAAACACCAACAACTTGAAGTGCTTCGCGACGTCTCCATCCAGATTAAGGATGGAGAATTTGTATCGTTGCTCGGTCCGTCAGGTTGCGGAAAATCGACCATCTTAAACTTGGTCGCTGGTTTAGACTCACCGTCTGAAGGATCAATTACTGTGGATGGAAAGCAAGTGAACGGACCAGGGACCGACCGGGTTGTTGTGTTTCAACAAGGTGGGTTATTTCCTTGGATGAGTGTTGTTGATAACGTGAAATACGGCTTGCGCCTAAAAAAAATAAGTGCCAAAGAAGTTGATGAACGAGCTGATGACGTGTTGAAGATGGTGCACTTAAGTAAATTTAAGGGGCATTTTCCAAATGAGTTATCGGGGGGAATGCAACAACGTGTCGCCATTGCCAGGGCACTCATTATGGACCTGAAATCTTGCTAATGGATGAACCTTTTGCGGCTTTGGATGAACAAACACGCATTATTATGCACCAAGAATTGCAAGAAATATGGCAAAAAACAGGTAAGACAATTCTTTTTATTACGCATAACATCCGTGAGGCACTAACACTCTCTGATCGCGTGTTACTCATGAGCACACGTCCTGGACAAATTAAGAAGACCTTTACCGTGCAAGCAGGACGTCCTAGAGATCCTTCTGACAGTGTACTCGTGCATATTGAAAAACAAGTGATGAAAGAATTGGAAGAGGAAATGGAAAAAGTGTTGAAGGAGGAGCTCGGGGATGACTACCGTTTTAAGACGAGTGCTTTTCGTGATCGTAATCGTGACCACATGGGAGATCATATCTAAGTCGGGCATCTTCCCGACATTCATGTGGCCCCCATTATTTATACCGAACACGCCAGATGGTCCTACCGTCTTTGGGACACTATTTAGCGGGCTCGTATCTGGGCAAATTCTAACGGCAACAGGCGTAACACTCGGAAGAATGTTACTCGGTTTTCTTATTGCGATCGTACTTGGGCTCACACTTGGATATTTAATCTCTCGTTATAAGTGGGTTGATGATACACTCGGTTTTTTTGTTACCGCATTGCAATCGATTCCGAGTATCGTCTGGTTCCCTTTGGCAATCGTTTGGTTTGGACTTGGATTTGCCTCAATTTTATTTATTATCACAATTGGTGCAACATGGACGATGACGGTGAATTCAAGTACCGGCTTTAAAAATGTACCGCCGATTTATTTAAACGCGGCACGTACGATGGGATCATCAGGGGGGCACCTGTTTCGAACGGTCATTCTGCCTGCCTCCTTGCCTCACATTATTTCAGGTCTACGCGTTGCCTGGGCATTTGCATGGCGAGCGGTAATGGCAGCTGAGCTTCTCGGGGGAAGTGGTGGTTTAGGTTATCTCTTAAATATGGGACGCTCCATTCAATCGATGGACCTTGTCCTTGCCATCATGATTATTATCGCTGTTATCGGAACGATTATGGACAATCAAGTGTTCCTGCGTATGGAACGATCAATTTCTAGAAAATGGGGGATGGGCGCATCATGAAACGAACAACGTTAACATTAGGCAGTATACTATTACTCGGCTTAGCCGCTTGCGGTTCTGAAGAGGAAGCAGACGAAGTGACAATTGGGTATTTTCCAAACTTCACACATATTACAACGGTCATTGCTTTAGAAAATGGCTTTATGGAAGAAGAATTAGGGGATGACATTACGATCAACACGAATACATTCCCTGACGGCGGTGCTTTTATGGAGGCGATGTCAACACGAGATTTGGACGTTGGCACAGTCGGTCCCTCACCTGCAACCCAGACGTATATCACAAACCCTGAACACTCAATCATCGCTGGTGCTGTAAATGGTGGCGCTGTTCTCGCGGTTCGAGACGGGTCAGGAATTGAGAGTGTCGAAGACTTGGACGGTGCAAATGTCGCAATCCCAACGATCGGCTCTACACAAGACATTATGCTCCGTCATGAGTTAAATGAGGTTGGGCTTACACCCGTCGCCGACGGCGGTACCGTAAATCTTATGCCGCAAGCACCTGCAGATACGTCCACATTATTCTTACAAGGAGATGTTGATGCAGCAGCTACACAAGAGCCGTGGGGCGTGTTTTTGGAGAATCAAGCGGATGCCACGATCCTTCTCGATGAAGAAGAATTTGCTTGGGGAAGAGAATCAACGACCACCGTCGTCACCGCAAGAAACGCCTTTTCAGAAGCGAACCCAGAAATTGTCGAAGGTTACCTTCGCGCCCATATTCGCGCCGTGGAATTTATTGAGGAAAATCAAGAGGAAGCCGTGAGTGTGTTCGTTGATCATATCGAAGAAATCACTGGAAGTGGCTTAGATTACGACGAAACATTAGAAGCAAGCAATCGCTTAAACCCTACGTATGAAATCAATGAAGATGTGCTACAGCAGATGGCTACAATTAGTGTTGAAGCCGAATATGCAAATTCAGATGATATTGAAGGGCTTGTAGATTACTCGTACTTGGACGTTGTATTAGAGTAATATGAAAATGCCACGGTCGAGGTTAGCCGTGGCATTTTGCTTATCAGGCGTTTGTTCGCAGGATTTTGGACATTGCTTTTCCTTTAGCCAACTCATCAATTAATTTATCCAAATAACGAATTTCCTGCATTAACGGTTCCTCAATGTCTTCGACCCTCACACCGCATATGACACCTGTAATAATTGTACGTGCCGAATTCATCTGCGGAGCTTCATTGAAAAAATCTTCTACCGTCGTTTCTTTATCCAACTCATCTCTAAGCTCCTGCTCGCTATAGCCTGTAAGCCAATGAATAATCTCAATCACTTCTTGCTCTGTACGTCCTTTTCTCTCTGCTTTCTTTACATAATGAGGATACACACTCGAAAAACTCATGTTATATAGTTTGTGACTCATCTTTTCACCCTCGTTTCATCCAAGCTTTTTCGCTATTATAGCAAATCGCCGTACCACCCACGATGTTTTTCTCTTAACACGAAAGGGAAAAGGTTTCCAACTTGCTTGCTGGATAGGAGTGCAAATATGAAACTAGATTTTGATGTGATTATCGTCGGGGCGGGAACAATGGGAATGGCTGCCGGCTATTATCTCGCCAAGCGAAGCAAAAAAGTATTGTTGATCGACCAATTCGACCCTCCTCATGAAATGGGGAGTCATCACGGCGAGACCCGTATTATTCGTCACGCATTAGGGGAGGGAAAAGCGTACACCCCGCTGGCGCTGCGTTCACAGCAGCTTTGGGAAGAACTTCAACAGATATCCGGATATGATCTCTTTCGCCAAACCGGTGTGCTTTCCTTCGGTCCGAAGGGCGCTCCTTTTATTCAAAAAACAATATCAAGTGCCGATGAATATGGGATTCCTTATCAACGATTAAGTCACGAGGACATTCAAAAGCGCTGGCCAGGTATTGAAGCCCCTTCTGGATATGAAGGTTGTTTGGAAGAACAAGCCGGGATGTTGTACAGCGCAACGTGTGTACGCGCTTTTCGAGAGATGGCTTTACAAGCAGGGGCTGAACTTCTCGTCAACACTCCAGTAACGAACATCTCACCGGATCAATCAACGGTGTATACGCCAGATGGAAATTATACTGCCTCTCAGATCATCGTTAGTGGTGGTGCGTGGAATGAGCATCTTTTCAATGATCTCGGGCTCGATGTCTCTTTGCAACCAACGAGGCAAACGAACGTCTGGTTTGATGCGGACGAAGAACTGTTTTCGATTGATCATCCATTTCCCATTTTCTTTGCCGATCTTCCTGACGGAGAATATTACGGATTTCCTGCCATTGACAATAAAGGCGTCAAGTCTGGACGTCACGATGATGGACCGAATGTGAATCCTTCTTCTATGGACCGTACATTCGGAGCTTACCGAGAAGATGAACAAGCACCAAGGCAATTTCTTGAACGATTTTTACCTAAAGCTGCAGGCGCACTCGTTGATGGTCGAGCTTGCATATATACGCGCACACCAGATAATGACTTTATCATTGATCGTCACCCGAAACACCCTCACCTTTTGTTAGCAGGCGGTTTTTCAGGACACGGTTTTAAATATGCGCCGGTCGTTGGCGAGATTTTATCTGAACTCATCATTGATGGCCTGACCACTCACAATATTGCCCCCTTCTCGATCGAGCGGGAGAGCTTGAAAAACTAGCTGCTGAATAAGCAGCTAGTTTTTCATTTTAGTAGATCCCAATCGTCGCAAGAAAAATGGCAGGAATGACTGATAAAATCGGAATAATAACCGATACAACCGCAATATCTTTGTACGATTGTTTATGCGTCATCCCCGTCACAATGAGTAATGTTAAGATAGCGCCGTTATGTGGTAATGAGTCTAACCCACCTGAAGCCAATGATGCGACGCGGTGAAAAGCCTCCGGTGACGGTCCGACAGACTGAGCGATCTGATAATACGTATCCCCTAACGCCTCAAGCGCAATACCAAGACCACCTGAAGCTGACCCGTCGCTCCAGCAAGCACATTGGCGGCAATCGCTTGGGAAATAAGAGGACTGCCCGGTGCACTTAACAGCGCTTCGGATAATCTAGCAAAACCGGGAACACTTTGTACGACTGTCCCGAATCCGACCGCTGCACTCGTATTAATAATTGCTAAAACCGAGCCGCTAGCCCCTTCGTTCATGGCTTTTACAAACATCTTTACTTTCGTAATTGAAATGAGTAAATTCAATATGATTCCAAGTAGTAACGACACAATAATATCTAGTTGGACGATGTTGAGCGCAATGATGACCGTTAGTAACGGTAATATCGCCAAGTAGATCGGCGGTGGATCACCAAACACACGATTGTCTTCTTCTTTTTCTTTCGGCTCTGTGAACATTTCTCCATTGGCACGCATTTTGTTCTCCCGCCACTTCAAGTACACATAACCGGTCACAGCCATAAACGCTGCTGCGACAAGACCCATGATTGGCGCGGCAGTAGCTGTCGTATTGTAATAATCTGTTGGAATGAGGTTTTGGATTTGTGGCGTTCCCGGCAAAGCCGTCATCGCAAAGGTAAGTGTGCCAAAAGCAAGCGTGGCAGGCATCAGCCGACGGGGTAAGTTCGCTTGGCGAAACATATCAAGCGCTAACGGATACACCGCAAAAACAACAACGAACACACTTACGCCCCCGTACGCAAGAACCGCGCACGATAGTGCGACACCCATAATCGCCCGTTTGGCTCCAAGTACTCGGATAATGCCACTCGCAATCGATTTTGCCATGCCGGTATACTCCATTAATTTTCCAAAAATCGCACCGAGCATAAAGACCGGGAACCAACTTTTTGCAAAGTTCACAAAACCACCCATGTACGTATCCGTATATGCATCTAATAAATCCAACCCACCTGTAAGAGCCACTACCCCTGCACAAATGGGCGCAATCCAAATAATGGACCAGCCACGATATGCGAGTACCATTAATAGGATCAAACCGATAAAAATCCCTATCATATGTAGACCTCCCCTGTTTTTGTTAACGCTTACATTTTATCATGAAAGTATGCACGTAAAGGAAAGAGCATGACTCTCATACATCTTGGAGAAAAAAACGTGAGTCAATTCTTCTATCGGACTGGTAAGACGATGAACATAAGGGGAAATGCCGATTCACTTTACCTCTTTGCCAAGTTGGGGTTGTAGTTTATATGTCGCACCTCTGTCGCAAGAAAAAATGATACTCGGCATTTTTCGACAGGGATACGGCGAAGTTTGTACGCAAAAAGCACAGCAGATGAAATTTCCATCTGCTGTGCTTGGATACTCCTAACCCCTCGACGTGTAATTGCTGATGGCTTGTTTTACTCCGCCCTTAGACTCATCTAAGGCTCGTTTTGCCTCTTCCACAGTAACGCCAGTTTTTAATACAACGAGCGCTGTTTTTACGCTCTTATCAGATGCTATCAGAGCATCCCTTGCTTGTTGTGCATCGCATCCACTCACACGCTGAAGAATTGAAATCGCTCGTTCTTCTAACTTCTCATTACTTACATTTACATCAATCATTAGGTTTTCATAAACTTTACCTAGTTTAATCATGGTTGTAGAAGACAGCATGTTCAAGATCATCTTATGGGCGGTCCCAGCTTTCATACGGGTCGAACCTGTAATGACCTCTGGTCCGACGACAACCTCGATTTGACAATCCGAGAATCGACTAATTTTTGCATTATGATTTGAGCTAATGGCAATGGTACGCGCCCCTATTTGATTTGCGTAATCGAGTGCTCCAATTACATAAGGGGTCCTTCCACTTGCTGAGATACCCACAACTGCATCACTAGCCGTTAATTGGCGTTCTTTTAGGTCGAGGTGACCTTGCAGCTTTTCATCTTCTGCGCCTTCAATCGCTTCACTCATTGCTGATTCACCACCAGCTAACACAACTTGAAAAAGGCTTCTGTCCACCCCAAAAGTGGGTGGACATTCTGACGCATCGAGAAACCCTAAGCGGCCACTTGATCCAGCGCCAAGGTAGAATACTCTTCCACCTGATTGGATTGATTTTACAAGCAGTCCTACTGCCTCTTCTATTGCCGGTAGGACATTTCGAACTGCCGCAGAAATGGTTTGATCTTCTTCATTAATGAGAGCAACAATTTCTTCTGTCGACATCTGATCAATGTGCGTTGATTTAGCGTTTCTTTGTTCTGTCACAAGGTTCAAGAGATCATTATGCATAGTTTCCTCCTCATTCATAAAACGTGCAGCAACTCTGATACTGAGCCAATCACAAGATTAGGAACCCCTAATTGAGGATTAAAGTCTTTTGCAGCATGATTTTCTTTCACCCATTTCTTTTGGAAGGCTTCTTCATAAGAAGTGGACGTTCCTGTGGCGTTCTATTCAAGAGTGGCGCACGTAAAGTAGATGTGATAAAGATTGAACTCCAACCAGAAGCATTGGCCATATACACGTCATGATCAACACGGTCTCCGACATGAGCGACAATCTGACCGTCGGTGAATATACTGTTGAGCATTCTAGGATCTGGCTTAGCATATCCAGTTATATCTGGAGTCAACACGTGATCAAACCTTGGAGTCAGACCAAGAAAATCCATGACGGGCAGCTGATATTTCAAAAAGCCGTTCGTTGCGGCTACAAGCGTGTACCCCCTCGCCCGCAACTGTTCTAACACTGGAATAACTTCTTCGTCCAGCAAGTATACTTTTCCTTCGGTTGCATGATTCTTAACTATTTGCTCAACCTCTGTATTCCAAACTAGATTCATTGAGTCAAACAACTCCGTCACGATATCATCAATTGTATGCATCGACAATTCGTCCAGTGCCCATGCGTTTGTTGTGTTCTTGCACGAGCAATTGTTTGACAGAAACATCTTTGACTCCTTTTTCTTTTGCAATGTCCTCAATCTCTGGGAACACATAGGAGACAAACGGATTCTGCATTAACGTTCCATCTAAGTCAAATGTGATATATTTCTTCATTATTTCACCGCCCCTGAAGTTAACCCTTCCATAAACTGCCTAGACGCAAACAAGAACGCGAGTATCATCGGAACTGAAGCAATTGTTAATCCGGCAAACAGAAGGTTCCACTCTGTATCGTATTCCCCAAATAACGTCATCATCCCTAATGGAATCGTCGACAATTCATCTGTCCGAATAAATATTAATGGGTAGAAAAAGTCATTCCATACATTAACCAAATTGACGATGCCAACGATCGATATTGCTGGCTTCATTAATGGTAATACAATTTTATAATACACTTGGAAGTCATTACAGCCATCAAGTCGTGCCGAATCTTCAAGTTCGTTAGGAATTGTCCGGAAGAAACCATAGAAGATAAAGACCGCAAATGGAATGCCTCCAGCAACATACACAAAGATAAGAGAAAATAGTGTATCCAATAAATTAAGGTTCATCATGATCATAAACATTGGAATTACAGCTAGTTTCATCGGTAGCATCAGCCCGACCATAAAGAAAAACAATACGTAAATGTTCCATTTAAACTTGTATCTAGATAAGTAAAACCCTGCCAATGAAGAGACAAAAAGCACAGTGAATACAGAAACTGACGTCACGAACACACTGTTCCAAACGTAATCAGAAAAGTTCACCACATTCCAGACTTCAATATAGTTATCAAAGTTAAATGAAGTAGGCAAACTTAGCGGTGATGTGAAAATCTCCATATTTGTTTTAAATGATGACGAGATCATTAGAAAAATCGGATAAGCAAAAATAAAAGTAAAGAATATAAGGATTGCATATTTGATCGCTTGAACGTACCATTTTCCTTTCATGCTCTCGCCTCCTAACGGTCGAAATCTTTCTTTTTAAAGAAAATCAGAATGGTCGCTGTCGCCAAAGCAATGATAAAGAAAAGAACAACAGATATTGCAGAACCGACACCTATTGCCTGACCGCCATCAACCGTACCAAAAGCGAGTCTATAGAAGAATGTTGCAAGCACATCGGTTGAATAGTATGGTCCTCCAGAAGCTCCCTGCATTGCAAACACGTACTCAAATGTTTCAAAAGAACTGATGAACGTCAAAATCGACATGACCATAACTGCCGGAAGCATCATCGGCAACGTAATTCGAACGAGCATAATAAATGAGTTAGCCCCGTCAATTCTAGCAGCCTCAAAGACTTCAGGTTCAATGGCTTGTAGACCTGCGAGAAAAATCAGCATAGAAAAACCAATGGATGCCCAACTATCAACGAAAATAACACTAAACAACGCTGTATCTGTACTTCCTAGCCACGGCCGCGTGAGTGCTTCTAAACCAACGGCTTCAAGAATGCCATTTAACGCTCCCCGAGTCGGTTTAAAATTAAACTAAATAAGAATCCGATAACAATAACCGACAGCAGCTTCGGGAGGAAGAAAACCGTCTTAAAAAATTCACTCCCTTTTACTTTGCTATAGATTATGTTAGCGAGGAAAAATGCTATAACTAACTGAGTGAGTACAGTAACAAAATAATACGTCCAGTTATTTGTGAAGGCATTCCAAAAGGTCGTATTAAATGGCGCTTGGGTAAACAATGTAATAAAATTCTCTAACCCAACAAACTCATTACGATCAAAACCATTCCAGGAATATAAACTGTTCAGTGCAGCAGAAATGAGTGGATAAAGTTGAAACATCCCATACAAAAGAACAGCAGGCAGTAAAAACAAATGAACAAGGTGTTTCCGATAACTCCCTTTCTTTTTTAGTTTTCGTGTTGTGACGTCTGTTTGCATCTTTTCACAGCCTCCTGATATGAATTGAACACAGCCCAGAGGTGAGGCTGTGTTCAATTCAGCTTAATCGTCGTCTTCGTCTACCATTTCTAGTTCCTCTGGTTCTTCTTGCTGTGCGCGTTCATTATTCGCCTGGGCTTCCTCTAATATTTCCTCTTTTGTAATCTCACCGAGGAACATTCCTTGAAGCGCATCTTCGAAAATCGTTTTTGTCGTTGGTGATCCGTTTCCGAAATGAACGAGCATTAGGTAGGGTGTCGAAGAATCGTCTGCGTTTTCACTGATGTACTGAACCGTCTCATGCTCTGGCGTTACGCTTCAATTGGACTTAAGCGGTTGAACGTATCTGTAAACAGCTGACCAAATTCTTGTGTTGCCATAAATTCCATAAACAACAATGCTTCTTCTTGTTTATCGGAACTTTCAACCACCCCATATGATCCATCAACCCAAGTCATTACGGGTCTCTCTGCTAGATCTTCATCAATGCCTAGACTTGGAATAACGCCAACAGGCACATCTGGAATATTGCTTGCGAACGTTTCTAACCGATAATCACCATTGATATACATCGCCGCTTCTTCGGCGTAAAACATCGCTTGTGCGTCATTATCATCAAGGGCGATGAAATCTTGAGGGAAATATTCAGATAGCTCTTCTAGTCTCTCTAGCGATGCGAGTAAACGCTCATCGGTCAAGTCTATCGTTCCATCTAAAAGTTCCTCAACGAGCGTATTCCCACCATAAGCAGACGGCGCGATTACACCGTGAACCATTGACAGTAAATACGCATCACGTCCACCTTGAGCAATTGGAATGATATCATTGGCTTGAAGCTGTTGACTGACTTCAAGAAGCTCGTCATACGTTTCTGGTATGGCTAACCCTTGTTCCTCAAAAATCGATTCATTATAAAAAATAACACCAGAATTCAGCGTGAGGGGCACCCCATAAATCGAACCATCTGAACCTCTGGCTGCATCTAAATATGCATCCTCTAGATCACTCACCCCTGGGACATCATCTAAAGAAACGAGATAACCATTATCCGCAATCGTTTGAACCCCTGAATATGGACGAAGTTGCGCGATATCAGGCCCTTGCCCAGAAACTAATGAATTCGTCAAAATTGTGTTATATTCTGTGGAATCGTAAGGCTGAAAATTTATTGTTATGTCAGGATGCTGATTCTCAAACTCTTCAATCAATTTCTCATATGCAGAACGATCCTCTGTTCGCCAACTATACATCTCAAGTACCGTTTGATCCCCCTCTCCTCCAGAAGTTTGATCACTGTCCCCACCACAAGCTGCAAGTACAAACAATGATGCAGGAAGAGCCATCCAACCTACCTTTTTCATTCCTTTTAACCCCCTTTTGTCATCGTACACCTTTTAATTGCATAAATATTTAGATAAATAAAAGCAAATTACTTTCTATAAGCTAATAATATTATAGAAAAACGTTTTTAAAATGTCAATTTAATATTTTTTATAAATTTAAAACATAATTTCAATAAATTCCCATTGGACATGCTATTACATAATTTTCACCCATATTTTAGACCCTTGTCTCATATTCATGTACAGACAGAGAAGAGGGTGGTTGAATGAATTCATTTTTTCGAGGTCTACTTGTTTCTTTCCTTAGCGGCATTCGTTGGGGAATGCTTGGAGCTGTTTATCAATGTCGTGCTCGCAAGAGAGCTAGGGGATGAAGCATTTGGCATGTACATGGCGATCTTGCCGACGATGCTATTTGTCGTTGTGCTCGCCAACATGGAGTTGCCCGTATCAATTTCCAAACTGATTGCTGAACAAGAACCGAATTATCATTGGAGTGTTCTCATTCATGCGTTAAAACTCGCGACAGTTTGTGCAGCAACCGTCATGTTACTTGCCGTTTGGATTTTGCCAATGCTTCCCGTATTTGACGATTATCACACGGGAATTCAATGGCTAATGATCCTTCTCGTACCTGTCATCTCCTTCTCTGCTGTCGTAAAAGGCTATCTCATTGGCGCACAAAAAACAGGCATGATTGCCATTGCCAATGTGTTGAAACGGACATGTCAGCTACTTGGTCTTTTGTTTGTGTTTAGTTTCTTTTCATGGGAGTCTGACACCGCAATTTTTATGGCGTTACTCGCCTTGAAATTAAGTGAATTGCTCGTGTTAACTTACTTAGTGACTGTATTTATTATTAATATGCGACGGATCAAAAAAGCAAAAAGTTCCACGATGCCGTGGGCAGAAGCACGGAAGAAACTATTAGCTGTATCAGTACCTACAACCGGATTACGGGTCTTTCATTCCGCAACGTTTGCCATAAAACCGTTCCTCATTACGTGGGCACTCGGAAACGCTGGCATGATTGAAAGCATTGCCCTCGTCGAATACGGGAAGCTCGCTGGTATTGCGTTCACGATTGGATTCTTTCCAGCATTTATTGCACATGCCCTGTTGATTGTTTTAATCCCAATCGTAGCGGACAGCTATGAAAAGAAAGATTTCCGCACACTCCACCATTATTTGAAACTATCCATCCTTGTAACCATCGTGTACGGGGCACCTGTGATTCTCGCGTTTTATGCTTTTTCTGATACAATTACGAATCTCTTTTTCGAAGAATCGACAGCTTCCGCTTATTTAACGATTCTCGTTCCGTATTTCTTGTTCCACTACTTTGCCATTCCACTTCAAGCCTATTTAATTGGCATTGGGCTTGTGAGGGACGCGTTTATTCACTCGTTGTATTCAACGATTATCTCTTTTATCCTCATGCTGTATTTAGGCTCACTGCCAAGTTTGCAGATGGATGGCATTATTCTCGGAATGAACATGGGTGCAGTATTATTAACACTTATGCATTATGTCACCATTTGCGAAAAACTCGGATTGAATGTGATGCTTGGGAGGAAGAACGGAGCTTTGCCTTCATGACGAAACCTCTAGTTCTAGTCGGGGAAACGATCTAGGTCGGCTCGTTTTCGATCTAAGTACGTTGCACGAAAGAAATTCACTAGTTCTTGATATTGCAACTGCATAAATCTCCGTACCATTCGCTTGGCGCAAGAAATTTTACGACCCTTTTCTGTCAATAATGCTAACGAGACGTCGGCACGAGTCATGCCGACGACCGTTCGGTTTATCTTCGGCACCTCCGGTGCCGATAGTTGCTAGTTCTTGAGGTTTAAATGAATAAACAGGGATGGCGTTCGGTATAGAAACGAACGTTGATAGAATAGCTAGTATTCATTGATTTGCAGTATTCTAAAGCGATCTAGATTGTTTTGGGGTGCGATCAAGATCGCTAACCTCCTGGAAATCACCAAAAACGAGCAGCAGCCGCCACCGCAGGAGCTAAAAATCGTGAAAAAACGATCTAGATAAGTTGAACGAAAGAAATTCACTGAATCCGATGACCGAGATCGGTCTTTACAGGCAAACGACCACCTATTGCCTGTTGACGTTCATCTCACTTCAACAACTTCGTTGCCGATCGTTGTTCGTCACTGCAAGGATTGCGGACAACACGGCAAACGTTGGCCGAAGGGTAAAGAGATGTGGTTGCTGATTACCACCTGGCGCAAGGAATATTATGACCTGTCACTTATGTGACAATCCAGCCTCAAACCGGGCACTTTCCGCCCTCAACGGTCACATAG
>NZ_BAXB01000041.1 GCF_000698145.1 Geomicrobium sp. JCM 19039 | reverse complement strand
AAATGAACAGCAATCTAGTTCCAAAGAGATGTTCATTGAGTCACACTCCCTGCCCAGCGCCCTAAGTTGAAAATCCAAAATGCTGTCGGCGCGAGTCGCGCCGAATCGAGAACGATTTCGGATCGGCCTGCTGGGGCCGATCCGTCGTATGGTGTTAGGTTTAATCCAATCTGCTCTCCAGTTGGAACAAACTGCGCGCAAGTTTTATGAAATGAGCGCTAAAAATCGCTAAAAAGGGCAAACTTGATCGCAGAAAATGGGAACTAGCCCGCACATTGCGAACCATGCCTTGACCCACCCGGTATAAACAACGTTGGAGTGATTTCACTTCTGTCATAACCGACCAGGTTGTGTTCGCCGTGTCTGCTATGCAGTCCAGATGATACGGGCGACACGGTTCACGTTTATGTCTACTGGCTAAGGTGTGTGGAAAGAAGTCCAAATGCCCCATATATTCTTAATGTGACACTTGAGAAAGAAAAAGCATGATTTTAAACGTGAAACCGCACATAAACGGAGTCAACGGTCACAAATCGCGATAGATGTGACCGTTGAGGGCCGAAACGTCGTTGTACGATCCAAAACATCCTTCATTAAGTGAATCAATTTCAGGTGATTGGTACAAGCTATGCTTTGAGGTGGGGATTGCATGAAGGCTTGGGTAACAAACATCGTACCGGAATATGTGTTCACAAATAGAGACTATAAGCTACTGTTAATTACAGGCGGTTTGTACGCAATGAGTACAGCACTCTCAAACACGTTTGTAAATGTATACTTATGGAAGCAGACCGAAGACTTAATGATGATTGCACTGTATCAGCTGGCAAGCGTGTTGTTTCAACCGTTAGCTTTCTTTCTGGCTGGACGGCTAACAAAGCAAATGGACCGCACGATTGTTTTACGAATTGGTGTTATTGTGCTCTCGTTATTTTACTTGACGGTGTTATTGCTTGGTCAGAATGCAAGCCAAATGATTGTCGTAGTGGGCGCACTGCTAGGATTAGGGTTTGGTATCTATTGGTTAGCGTTTAATGTACTTACATTTGAAATCACTGAGCCGGGTACGAGAGATTCTTTTAATGGATTTCTCGGTTTATTCACTTCCTTAGCAGGATGATCGGACCATTCACTGCTGGGTTAGTCATCCAATGGTTTCCGGGGTTTACAGGTTATCGAACCATCTTCTTCATATCGCTATTATTATTTGCGGTTGCTGTTTGGTTATCGTTTCGATTTAAAAAGCGCTCATCTCCTGGGATATTTCGCATCAGTTCTGTATGGCAGCGGCGTCACGTCGATGATGACTGGCGGCGAATTCTTTTTGCTCACTTCTTTCAAGGGTTGCGAGAGGGAGTGTTTGTCTTTGTTATTGTTATCTGGGTGTACATGTCTACAGGCAGTGAGTTGGCATTAGGTACATATGGCTGGTCACGTCTAGTGTTTCTTTTGTATTTTATTTTCTAGCAGGCAAATATTTAAAAACGAAATATAGAAAAAGAGCAATTTTAACTGGAGCGATTATGTTATACGGGGCGCTTTTTCTCATTCTCCCGGATCGAACGTTTGTGACACTCATCATCTACGGGATTATTATTTCAATGGCGTATCCTTTAATTTTCGTTCCCTACGTTTCGATGACGTATGACATCATTGGCAAAGCGTATAAAGCGGCCTCAATGAGGGTTGAATATTTGATTATGCGAGAGTGGTTTACTAATGCGGGGCGTGCAGGATCAATTATTTGTTTCATGGTGGTTGTGAATGCGATTGGACAAGCGAAAGGGGTTCCCCTCGTCATGTTAATTTTTGGGGCCGGTCACTTATTTTTATACTTTTGCATCCGACCGATTCAAATTTGGTCTACAAGTAACAAAGATCAAGATTATAATAGTGAGCGTTTGGAAGATGCAAATCGACAAACGTAGTCACAAAATCGTCGTGTTTCATCTCATGAAGGCATGCTACAATGAGTGAAGAAAGTAGTGGAGAGGAGCTTCCCTATGGTTAGAGAACGACGAAAAAACCACATTCCCTTTCGGTTGAATGTGCTGTTTTTTGGTGTGTTCATTCTTTTTTCAGTATTAATTTTACGGTTAGGGTACATTCAGATTGTTCAAGGGGAATCTTATGATCTGATGCTCAGTTCGCAAGAAGAACAGACGGCAAATGTAGATGCGCCGCGCGGTCTAATGGTTGATCGCTATAACAATGTTGTCGTTGATAACGACTTGCAACTGTCGCTCACATATACGAATACACCGAACAATGATTTAGAGCGTTATGAGATTGCTCATGAGCTCATTCATTATTTGAATATTGAAGATGATGACATTGAGTCAGTGAATGCAAGAGAATGGAAAGATTACTTATTATACAAAGCAACGATAGAAGAATCAGGAGATTTACAAGATCGTGTTGATTCTTTGGTGACGTCAGAAGAAGCGAATGAGCTTGAAGATGATGAATTTTATCAACTTCAGTTAGACCGATTAGATGAAAATGAAATTATGGAATCTTTTGATCGAAATGAACAAGAAGCGGTCGTCATTTGGGCGGAAATGCTTAGCGGGTACAATTACTCGCCAAATCGAATAGCGAGAGGGTTAACACAGGAAGAAGCGCACCAAATGGCAGAAATTCTTCATGACCTTCCGGGTACAGATATTATGCGTGATGCCGAACGAATTTATCCTTACGGCGAGTCATTTCGCCGGTACTTTGGCGGCACAGGTTCAATTCCAGCAGAGCAGATTGAAAACTATGTCGGCCATGGGTATGAACGAAGTGACGTCGTTGGAACGTCATTTTTAGAGTCCTATTATGAAGATGTGCTTCGCGGGGAGAAAGCGATCATGAGGACAGATGCTGAAGGGAACGTAACAACTGACCCAGGTAGACGTGGAAATGACTTGATGCTTACGATTGATATGGCATTGCAACAAGAAGTGGAAGAGATCATTAATCAAGAAATGACAGGCAATTTTATTGCTGATCGGGAAGCGTATGTTGTTATGATGGAGCCAGACACCGGAGAGGTTCTAACGGTAGCAGGATACAATGGCGAGAATCTAGGAGCAACAACGAGCACCTTTGAAATGGGTTCAACGGTGAAACCAGCGACCGTGCTCGCAGGTTACCATCATGGGGTGATTGATCACGGAACGGTTGTGAATGATTCTCCAATTACAAGTATTCCTGGCACACCGACGATCCGTTCTTGGCAAACGATGGGTTATGTTAACGACGTAGATGCGATTCGACGTTCGTCAAACATTTATATGACCGAAATTGCCATGAGGCTAGCGGACTATAACATGTCAACCAATCAGTGGGGTTCCTTAGGATACTCTTACCAGGCGTTGCGCAATCATTATGCGCAGTTTGGATTAGGAACGGAAACAGGCATTGATTTACCTTCCGAATCGAGTGGATACATCGGCAACAGCCAGTCTGGTTTGGTGTTATTTTTAAGCTTTGGTCAATTTGATACGTATACACCGATGCAACTGGCGCAAATGAGTGCAACAGTGGCTAATGACGGAAAGCGGATGAAGCCGAGGCTAGTGAAAGAAATTCGAGAGCCGAGCACGGATGAAGAGTATGACCAAGGTTCTGTCGTCCGTCAATTTGAACCAGAAGTACTAAACACTGTTGATAATTCAACGGCTGATTTTGAACGAATACAGTTAGGTATGCGCCAAGTCGTTGCGACCGGTGGTCAAGGCGGTGGGACGGCATACAGCTACTTCAATGGTTCAAATCAAGTGAGCTATGAAGCTGCAGCAAAGACGGGGACCGCAGAGGTGACGGCGCAGAATGGTGTGCAAGGGAACAACCAGACGATGATCGCTTATGCCCCTTACGATGATCCGGAAGTGGCGATTGCCGTCGTCGTGCCAAATGTGGCCTTAGATAGCTCTGGTGGGCGGCAAGGAATTGCGAACCATATTGCAAGAGAGTCGTTGAGTGCGTATTTTGACTTAGAAGAAGACCGTGTAAATCCAGAGAGAGAAGAAGACGAGGCAGAAATCTATGCAGACCCTGAAGAAGGGGTAGAAGATGATATTGAATAACAAAGAAGCAGACCTTATAGGTCTGCTTCTCTTGTGATTACACGAATAATCTCCTCAGGAGACAATGTGCTTTCGATTTCATAAAATCCGGTTTGGATGAGCATTTCTAAGTTTGCGTCATGAATCATCGTTTGAAATTCGTCTGCGTCCTCAATCATTTCTGCTCGCTCGAGCAGTTCAGCAACTTCACCACTGCTCATGCCGGAGCTAATGGTCATATAAAGTGTATCTGTCGGCTCACTCGTTTGTTCTTCATCCTCTGATACGAGGCCGCGGTCTTCAATTTCTTCAAGCAGTGCATCGTCGTCGTAGTAATCCAGTCCACTTTCTCGGACGAGTGGTGTATTTTCCATGTCTGGGGTTTCTTCGCTCGAGGCGGTCTCTGGTTCGTCTTCAATGACCCAGCTGGTTACAAGCACAATCACCCCAGCAAATAAGAAACCGATGGCGATGCCTCTGGCAGATTTACTTGTCATGCATATCGCTCCTTTACATGGTCAGGAAGCAAATGAATCACTTCATCCTCATGCAACTGTAGAGACGTTGCGATCTGTTCAATTGAGAAGCCTTGTTCGTATTTTAAATTAGCCGTAACGGTTAGCTGCTGCAACGACGAAGTCTTCTTTTGATTTCCTTCAGGTGTAGTCAGAATCTCGTCTTCAAGTCTTTTTACTTGAGATTGGAGTTCGTACACATCTCCCATTAATTGCAGTGCATCCTCTTCTCTTTGTTTACCTACACCCGCTTCTTGTTTTTGGGCGTATAGAGAATACAGCATAAAAAGAGCACTTAATAGAAACAGCACTCCTGTAAGTATTAACATGATGATCACCTCATCTCTATTATACAACGAGTCGGGCATAACTTCATCTTGATTTATTTTTATAAAACTGTTAGTATATGTTGGTATGATTGCGATGATAGGAGGGATACGGATGCGCGTACAGGTAACACTTGCATGCACGGAAACAGGTGACCGCAACTATATAACGACAAAAAATAAACGAACAAATCCAGAGCGTATTGAAATGAACAAGTACAGCCCAAGACTTAAAAAACATACGCTCCACCGTGAAACAAAGTAAGCAGCAAAATTTTTGCTGCTTCTTTTTGTAGAGAAAAGGAGTTCGGTATCGAGTGGACCCACAGAAAAAAGACATACGAAAACACATAACCGCTCAGTTGAGTCAGCTTTCTCAAAACGACAAGGAAAAGCGCGCAGAACCGTTAATCGAGCAATTGCTTATGGACCCATTCATAAAAGAAGCATCGACTGTTGGAATTACACTAAGTACGGCTCAGGAAATACCTACCGAACCTGTGATTAAGAAGCTTTGGGAAGCAGAAAAACACGTGTTGATCCCTTATGCTCACCGAAACAGAGTCTTAACGTTTCATCGATATACAAAACATACAAAATTAATGAGAAGTACATATGGCATTCTTGAGCCTGATCCCTACGAATCAAAAGATGAGAGTGAGCGGTTAGATGTCGTTATCGTTCCAGGGATGGCTTTTGACTGTGATGGGTTTCGGTTAGGATACGGCGGGGGGTACTATGACTCCTTTCTAAGCCGTACCAACGTAAAAACGATCAGTATGCTTTATCATTTTCAATACATACATAAATTGCCTCGAGAACGTCATGATATTCCTGTACAAAAACTGATTGTAGAAAAGAGATTGTAATGGAATTTATTTTGGTTATATTTATTGCACTTGCCGCACAACGAGTGCGGGCGCTGTCTCTATTTGGCGCACTCTCTGCAACAGGTGTGGGTTTTATTATTGCTTACTTCTTCTCCTGGGAAGGGCTCATTGTGCTAGGTGTATTCTTTGTGAGTAGCACGGTGTTAGGTCGATTGCCGGCACGAACGTTCACGCGCGAAAAAGAACAACGGACTGCAGGGCAAGTGCTGGCCAATGGGGGAGTAGCAGCAGGTAGTGCGCTACTTTACCCTTGGCTAGGTGACCTTGCCATCTTCATGTTTATCGCTTCACTCGCTGCTGCTGCGAGTGATACGTGGGCAACAGAACTGGGGCGACGTTTTGGAGGAAGGCCGTATCATTTGCGTAAACGATCGATTGGTGAAAACGGTCTGTCAGGAGCCGTGTCGATTGTCGGTACATATGCAGCGCTTGTTGGTAGCTTCTTCGTCTCATTTGTCGGCTGGTATGTATTTTCTTTAGATGCATGGAGTTTGGTTATAATGACAATCGCGGGCTTTGTGGGCTCAATCATTGACACCGTTATTGGCGCCTATGTACAAGAAGAACGAAAATGCCGTGTGTGCCAACAGAAAACGGAAAGTCTTGTGCATTGCCGGAAACATACAACGTTCGTACGGGGGGTTCGTTTTCTCGGAAATAACTCCGTAAATACCCTTTGCACGTTGTCGGCAGTCATCGTAGTTTGGATTTTTGCATAGCGATGTGATCATCTCCGCACACTAAGCAGAAAAGTGCGGAGGTATGTAAAATGAAGAAAATGATTTTTTTATTGCTGTTAATACTGGTGGGCGTTGGGTATTGCAATCGGCGCGATTCTGAATCGACTGCTCATGAATGAAACGAGACGAAGAGTGCTCATTAAACTGATGATGGAGATTCCCGCATTCAGAAAGTATATAATGAAGCGGTATTCGCCTTTTCGTATGCAACAATAATTTTTTTAGAGGAAGAAGCAGAAATATTCGCATGAACGGATGGTTGTGGCTTACTATAGAAGAGAGCAGAATGAAACCGATAAAGGATGAATGCAATGGAAGTTAGAGACCAAGATGTTCTCTTTTGGGAGCTCGCTGACCACCTTGTGACAAAACACGGGTTTCAAGCCATCCATGTGAGTGGTGATCGAAAGCAGTTGTGGTTAGAACGCAATACGAAAGATGAAGTGTCTGTATTAAGTTTGTCCAAGATTGACATGTCTTGGAGTCGGGGTTTGGACGAGTTCATGAAGCAGACGTTGCGTCAGTTCCAAATGTTAAAGACTCCTTCTAAACGTAAAGAAGTTCACTATTACAACATATACATCACGTCGATTGCGCCGGTTGATGATTGGAAAAGTAAAACAGGAGAAATTTTATATACGGATGCGTCAAAAAAAAGACCGATGCATACGAAACTATTCGCCTCTTCAATCGGTGCGCACCACGGTGACGATCTTCACCGCTTTTTGAAAGGCTTTAAAGCAGAAGAAAGGTTTCCTACCCGAGAAGAGATGCTAGAACATGATCCGAAAATAAAAGAAGACAGAACGACTGTGAAACGAAAGCGTGTGCTTAGACAGATGGAGCGCGAGCGTGAAGAAGTGACGCGTGTTTTTACTTACGGGAAGCCACGATTTACGATGATTCTTCTCGCCACCATCCTCCTCGTATTTTTGCTATTAGAAACCCGAGGCAGTTCACAAGATGTGCTCGCACTCATTGATTTCGGTGCAAAATACAATCCCGCGATCGATGCAGGCGAATGGTGGCGGCTCGTTACCTCGATGTTTTTGCACATCGGAATTTTTCACTTGATCATGAATGCTCTTGCGTTGTTTTACCTCGGTACAGCGGTGGAGCGAATTTACGGTTCTACTAGATTTATTTTCGTGTATCTCTTTGCAGGTTTGATCGGTTCAATAGCAAGTTATGCGTTTACAGCCCAAGTGTCTGCCGGTGCTTCTGGTGCAATCTTTGGTTGTTTCGGGGCTCTTCTTTACTTTGGTCTTGTGCATAAGGAATTGTTTTTTAAAACGATGGGCAAAAGCTTGCTCATTATTCTAGGGATTAATCTCGTTTTTGGAACGGTCGTACCGATGGTCGATAACGGTGCGCATATTGGTGGATTAGTTGGTGGGTTTTTAGCCGCTTCAATCGTGCAACTTCCGAATGTGAAGACGTCGCTCATGCGAAGTGTTGCTGGATCCGTTGCTCTAATAAGTTTAGGGGTAGGCGTATTTTTGTATGGTTATCACTCTGACGGAGCCAGCAATCCCCTGCCTTTAGTTGAGATGCAAATGAGCCAAGAGCTATTGGAAGAAGAGCGTTACGATGAAGCCTATGAGGTGATGGAAGCAGTCATTGACCAGGCAGAAGCGCCTGAAGCGTTCTTTGTAATCGGCAATAGCGAAATTGGTCGTGGAAATTACGAAGAAGCAAAAGCGTATTATGAACAAGCGATTGAAGAAAACCCAGCGTTTCACGAAGCGGTGTATAATCTTGGCTATACGTATTATCAACTTGGGGACGAAGAACAGGGTAGGCAATACGTAGAAGAAGCACTAGACATGGATCCTGGGAACGAACATTATGAAGATTTCTATGAAAAAATGGAAGGTAACGGAGAATGAATAGAAGCTGGGCGACAGGAGATGTTGCCCAGCTTTTTTCGTGTGTTGAATCATTCACTGGACGAACCCCGCATACACTATATGACTGAGGTCACTGAAAAAAAGCGAACTACTCTTTAAGTTACTTGTGAACGCGAACCATCGAGTCCGACCCATATGGGGATTAGCGTTACAATCGTAAATTATTCAGCATAGAAGGGTTACGTGGGAATATAGCCTTTCTAAGTGGGGCTTCAAGCTAAAAATGGTTCCACGTTCAAAAAAACCCCATCATAAACAGGGTCTATGTGAGGTTTTCTATTTATAACTAGCGAAACACGGGTATACGTTTTTCGATTTTCCTTTTCAATGAGCTTTATATGACTAGTCATGTGGACGTGGCAAAGGAGCGGTTGTTATGATAGCGGCTTTTATGGTTGCTGCTTCATTTGGAGCGATGCTCGTGCATCAGCGCATTGCTGATATAGAGAAATGGATGGTGTTATTTGCTCTCTTGTTTGCAGGGTCGGGGTATATCGGTCTCGTTCTTTCAAATGGCTACTTATCTTGGATCCCAAACTCTTGGCTTAGTGGTTTGTGGTTAACGTGTACGGTCGTTTTTATTACGGCAGCAATTATGACCTATCACCCGTATTTTGGTTATTTCGGAAAGAAGGATATACGATTGTGGTTGAGTATGATCGGTCTGTTCGTACTTACAGGAGCGCTAGTTAATGTTTGGTTGTCAACAATAATTACGTTCCTTCTCCTCATTGTCATGTTTGGCGTCGGATTAATCGCTGGCTTTTTCATTCAAAATCATTTGTACGTACAGTGGGCAAGAATAAATTGGCTTCCGTATGTTCCACTTTTATTTCTTGTTTTCGCTACAGCTGGAAAATTGTTATAATAGATGTAATGAAATCTTTTCACACGATTTATGACATTCGACAATATTTACTGAACTACAATACCGTCATTTACACGAGAGATCCCAAAGAGGATCTCTTATTAATGGAAGAGGAGCTTCGAACATTGTATGAGTTTGGGCTCATTGAAGCAAAGCAATACGTTCAAGGGCGAAGTATACTAAGAGGAGAGGTGCAACGATTAGAAGAAAAAAGTGAACGCCCGTAATTAGAGAGGAGAACATACATGGCAAAGTATGCAATTGGTGCAGACGTTGGTGGCACTTCGGTAAAAATGGGGATCTTTACCGACAAAGGTACGATGATTGACAAATGGAGCATTCCGACGGACACAAGTAATGAAGGCGTTAATATTAGTGGAAATGTAGCAAAAAGCATACATGAACAGCTGCAAAAATCCAATATTTCTAAAGATCAAGTGATTGGTTTAGGCGTCGGTGTGCCTGGTTTTGTGAATGAAGAAGCCGGGCGGGTTGATTTTGCAGTGAACATTGGCTGGCGAAATTACCCTTTACAAAATAGCTTATCAGAAGCGCTCCATTTGCCGGTCTACATAAATAATGATGCCAATATGGCTGCAGCAGGTGAGTACTGGCAAGGGGCGGGAAGGAATAGTCGGTCAGCATTTTGTGTCACGCTAGGCACGGGTGTCGGCGGTGGGATTTTATTAAATGGAGACGTTGTCAATGGGCCGAGTGGAACTGGTGGTGAAGTCGGGCATGTGACGGTTGTCCCTGGAGGTCGTTTATGTTCTTGCGGTCGTCGAGGCTGCCTTGAAGAGTATGTTGGAATGAAAGGGTTTTCTTTAAACCTTAAAGAGCGACTCGCATCAAGTGGACAAGCGACCCAATTACACGCAGAAAGTGAAGTATCCGAACTGTTTGTCGCAGCGAAGGGCGGTGACAAATTGGCACAAACGGTGATCGATGAAAGTTTGTACTACTTGGGACTCGTATTATCAAATGTGGTTACTTTATTGAATCCAGAAAAGATTATTATTGGAGGCGGAATTTCCGCGGCGGGGGACCAATTGCTGGAGCCGTTAAAGAAACATTATGAGCGTTTCTCATTAGAGCAGGCGGACCGTTCACTTTCATTTGGTATCGCAGAGCTTGGGAATGACGCAGGTATTTACGGTTGTGCATGGTTAGTCATCAACCGTGAGAACAAGAATTTTACATAAGGGAGTAATGAATAATGAATAGAACGATATCCGTACTTGGTGCGCCGCTCGATTTAGGTCAAAACCGACGGGGGGTTGATATGGGGCCGAGTGCCATTCGTTATGCCGGAGCGATTGAACGTCTAGAAGCACTTGGATATGAGGTGAATGATGACGGAGACATCGTTGTGGAACGAGCGATCAAAGAAAATCAAGAAAACTTAAAACATTTATCTGCCGTACAAACAGCGAATGAAACGCTTAAGTCCTCCCTTCACCAAATTGTTGGCAATGGCCACTTCCCACTCGTGTTTGGGGGTGACCATAGTATCGCTATGGGAACGTTGGCAGGAATTACCCCCCATTATGACGAGCTCGGCGTTATATGGTATGATGCACACGGAGATCTTAATACCGATAAGACTTCTCCGTCAGGGAATATTCATGGAATGCCACTCGCTGCAGCGATCGGTCATGGACATTCGTCATTGACCTCTTTATTTGATGGTCAACACGTGAAGGAGAGAAACATCGTGTTGATCGGAGTGAGAGCACTGGATGAAGCGGAGAAGGCATTTCTAAAAACATCAGCGATTACCGTTTTTACAATGCATGAAGTCGACCGATTAGGCATGTCAGAAGTGATGACAAGAGCGTTACAGACGCTCGAGCATTGTGATGGCATTCATTTAAGCTTAGACCTTGACGGCCTCGATCCAATTGATGCACCAGGCGTAGGGACACCAGTGACAGGGGGTCTCACTTATCGAGAGAGTCATCTTGCGATGGAAATGTTAGCGGAATCAGAGCGAGTGACATCATGTGAATTTGTCGAAGTCAATCCAATTTTGGATGAACAAAATAAAACGGCAGAAGCGGCCGTTGCATTAATGGGATCATTATTCGGAGAGAAGTTAAAATAACTGGAGGGGACACTTGTCTCATGGACACAAATGAATACCGAATTGAACGAGATTTTTTAGGGGAGAAACACGTCCCGGCAGATGCCTATTATGGCATTCAAACGGTCAGAGCGATTGAGAACTTTCCAATTACAGGATATCCGCCACATCCCGCATTAATTCAAGCTTTTGGTTATGTGAAAAAAGCTGCGGCAATGGCAAATCGTGACGTAGGAAACCTTAATAAGACACTTGCAAGTGCAATTATAAAAGCAGCTGAGGAAGTCATTGAGGCGACCACAATGACCAATTTGTCGTTGATGCCATACAAGGTGGAGCCGGAACGTCATTTAATATGAATGCAAATGAAGTGATTGCCAACCGGGCGATTGAAATATTAGGCTATGAAAAAGGCGACTATATGCGCTTGAGCCCAAACACCCACGTAAACATGGCGCAATCAACAAATGATGCATTTCCAACAGCCATTCATATTTCAGCACTCAAACTTTCTAAAGGCTTGCAGAATGCGCTAGATTCGGTAATTGATACGTTGGCTAAAAAGGAGTCAGCGTTTGATGATGTAATTAAAATGGGAAGGACTCATCTTCAAGATGCTGTGCCGATTCGTCTCGGGCAAGAAATGGGAGCATACCGACGTATGCTTGAACGAGATCGTGAGCGATTGCATCGAGCACTGGACCATCTTTATGAAATTAATATGGGAGCAACCGCTGTTGGAACGGGTTTAAATGCACAACCTGAGTACATTGAGACCGTTTCCACGTATCTTGCACAGTTAACGGGAATGCCGCTTGTTAGTGCAGAGCATCTTGTTGATGCAACGCAAAATACAGACAGTTACACGGAATTGTCCGGGTCATTAAAAGTACTTGCGATTAACCTATCGAAGATGTCAAATGACCTTCGGTTAATGAGTTCTGGGCCAAAAACAGGCTTAAACGAAATCAATCTACCACCTAGACAACCAGGAAGTTCTATTATGCCAGGGAAAGTGAACCCGGTTATGTGTGAAGTGATGAACCAGATCTCTTTCCAAGTCATCGGAAACGATCATACCATTTCTCTTGCCTCCGAGGCAGGGCAACTAGAACTCAACGTTATGGAACCTGTACTCGTATTTAACCTGTTGCAATCATTATCGGTATTGGAAAATGGACTTACTGTTTTGCGTAAATATGCTTTAGAGGGAATGACGGCAAATGTGGAACATAACGAAGCTCAAGTCCATAAAAGTGTCGGCATCGTGACGGCAATTAATCCGCACGTTGGATATGAAGTCGCTTCAAGAGTCGCAAAAGAAGCGCTTTCTACCGGTCGGTCTGTGAAAGAGATTTGTTTAGAGCGAGGGATTTTAACAGAAGAAGAGCTAGATGAAATATTAGATGCACAAGAAATGACGAACCCTGGTATTGCAGGCAAGCATTTCATGGAGTAAAAAAAGGATCTGACCGTGATTTGTCGGTCAGATCCTTTTTTAAGATGAAAAAACTTTCTGTAGCTTTGAAAGTGCAAATGCGAGATCTTCTTCAGAGATTGTGAGGGGAGGCGCTAACCGTAATACATTTTCATGAGTTTCCTTGCAGAGCATGCCTTCTGCCATTAGCGCTTCACAATAAGGACGGGCGGGTTCGTGAAGTTCTATACCGATAAACAGTCCGCGACCACGCACTTCTTTTATCGTTGGGTGCTTAATTTCTTTGCACTTATTAATGAAAGCCGTGCCAAGCGAATCTGCACGTGCTGGCAATTGTTCGTGTTCAATGACTTCAAGAGCAGCTAAGGAAACCGCACAGGCAAGTGGGTTGCCTCCAAAAGTAGATCCGTGTGATCCGGGTTCAAATAAGCCTAATATGTCACCATCAGCACATACCGCTGAGATCGGCATGACGCCTCCACCTAAAGCTTTGCCGAGAATAAACATATCTGGGAGATGTCTTCGTGGTCACAAGCGAACATCTTCCCTGAACGACCGAGCCCACATTGTATTTCGTCAGCAATCATCAAAACGTCATGCTCGTCACACAGTTCTCGAACTTCTTTTAAGTAACCGTCTGGTGGAAGGAGAATGCCGGCTTCCCCCTGAATCGGTTCAAATATAAATGCTGCCGTGTTTTTTGAAATTGCCGATTCTAAAGCTTTGGCATCACCGTAAGGGATGACCGTAATACCAGGAAGCAATGGCCCAAAGTCAGCTTGATATTCTTCGTTTGAAGATAAAGATACTGCAGCATTGTGCGACCATGAAAGTTGTCGGTACACACAATGATTTCTGCTTGATTTGTTGGGATGCCTTTCACACGATATCCCCATCGTCTAGCGGCTTTGAGCGCAGTTTCGACTGCTTCAGCGCCCGTGTTCATGGGAAGGATTTTTTCTTTTCCTGTGAGTGTCGAAAGCTTCTCGTAAAATGGACCAATCTGGTCGTTATGGAAAGCTCTAGACGACAACGTAAGGCGGTCCGCCTGCGCTTTTAATGCATTAATAATGTGTGGATGGCGGTGTCCTTGATTTACAGCAGAGTAGGCGCTCAGCATATCAAGGTATTGATTCCCCTCTGAGTCAGTTACCCAAGAGCCACTCCCTTCTGAAATGACGACAGGTAACGGTAGATAGTTTGGTGCTCCGTAACGGTCATGCTGATCAATAAGTTGTTTTGACGTTGACATAATGAAACACTCCTTTCAACCTTAATGATGCAAATTTCGTGCCATTATATGTATGACGTGTCATCGGCTAGCTCGTTTGCTATAATAATACTCGGATGAGGGGGTGGAGCGAGTGAAACTATCAGCACATATGCTTGGACAGTTTATTGACCTTTTAGAGACGGGTGTGCACATCGTTGATCGAGATGGCGTGACGCATTATTATAATAAAAAAATGGCGGAGATTGAAGGCCATCAAAAAGAAGAAGTTGTACATAAGCCCATTCAAGATGTGTTTACATTTGCTGACCCAGATAATAGCACGTTACTTCAAGCCATTCAAGAACAGCAGGGGAGTTCTCGAATAAAGCAATCGTATGTGAATCGTTACGGACGAGAGATAACAACCATCAATCAAACTGCTTTACTCATAGAAAATGATCGTGTTCAAGGGGCGGTAGAAATTGCGAGAGATGTTACCCGCTTGAAGAGTTCATACGTCATAATACAAACAAGCACAATGGTACGTATACGTTCAATCATTTAATCGGGGAGTCCAAGGCTATGATGCAAGTCATTAATGATACGAAGCGAGCGACAAGAACCTCTTCCTCTGTTTTATTGTACGGAGAAACAGGCACAGGTAAAGAGCTTTTTGCTGAAAGCATTCACTCCGGAAGCACCCGCTCGGACAAGCCGTACATTACCCAGAATTGTGCAGCTATTCCTGAACAACTGTTAGAAAGCATACTGTTCGGTACGGCAAATGGAGCCTTTACAGGTGCAAAAGATAAACCTGGACTGTTTGAGCAAGCACATGGAGGAACGTTGCTATTGGATGAAATAAATTCACTCCCACTCGCATTGCAAGCGAAACTACTACGTGTGCTGCAAGATAAAACGGTGAGAAGAGTCGGGGGTACCCGTGATGTCGTTGTGGATGTGCGCATCATTGCATCTATGAATGAAGAGCCTGATGAAGCGGTAGAAAATGGTGTGATGCGAAAAGACCTTTACTATCGACTGAACGTTGTTGCGATACGTGTGCCACCTCTTCGAGAACGGGCAGGGGATATCGACTTGCTCGTTCACGCGTTTATTCATAAGTTTAATGACCTATTTAAAATGCATGTCCAGTCCGTTGATCCAAAGCTGTTGACAATTTTACGCGAGCACGATTTCCCTGGAAATGTCCGAGAGTTAGAGCATCTCATTGAAGGGGCAATGAATGTCGTAGATGAAGATGAAAAAGTGCTTAAAATTGAGCATATGCCAAATTATTTTGCGCAACGGTTTCGGCGGCATGAGACAAGGAAGCCAACCGAAGTATTTGATGAATATATGAAACGGTGTGAATCCCAATTTCTTCAAGAATCCTTACAGGCGTACGGAGGCAATATCACAAAAACAGCGGAGGCGATTGGAATGAGTAGGCAAAACTTGCAATACCGACTCAAGAAGATAAAACAAAAAAGGGACAAACGATCATGAAGCGTGGATTTATGCGATTACCGGAGAAGAATTACACCCTAACCGGGAAATGCTAGAGGTTATGGAAGAAGTGCTCCTAGGTGGCGCGAGCGCATTGCAGTTACGTGATAAAAGCAGCCCAAAGTACGACCTTATACAAAAAGGCAAGGCATTAAAGCGGCTTGCCAATCGATTTGGAGTACCGTTTTTCATGAATGATCATTTAGATGTAGCGCTTGCAGTCGATGCTGACGGTGTCCACTTCGGTCAAGGAGATTTTCCGTTAATTGAAGCGAGAAAATTGCTTGGTAATCAAAAGATCATAGGGATTTCTACACATTCCATTGAACAAGCGCAAGAGGCAGAGCGAAACGGTGCGAATTATATTGGTGTCGGCCCAGTGTTTCAAACGAATACAAAAACCGATGCCGAACGAGCCATTGGTGTTTCTGGCTTTCAAGAAATTTCATCATCAGTACGAATCCCTACGGTGGCAATTGGAGGCATTAACGAACAAAATGCGAGTGATATTATACGAGCAGGTGCTAAGCAACTCGCGGTGATTAGCGGTGTGGTTGCTAAGGACAATGTAAAAGAAGCGGCAAGATACTATACGAATTTGTATGACGGGGAGCGGAATAATGTTTAAAGGCAGTAACAAATGGATGTGGATTATACCCGGTGGATTGATGATCGCACTGTTTATTGGTGGTTATATGTATGTCACAGGAGCAGACAGCATCGACCATGATGAGCTTCAAGAAGTGGTTGAAATTGATGCACAAATTGGCGACACAACCGTTGACGTACATTGGGACTGGGGAATGTTACCAGAAGGTGAATTAGAAGGAGAAGAATATGTAGGGATTACGCTCTTTAACAATGACGGGGAGCAGATATCTGGTGATCAAATTGACGAGGCATCGGTCACGTTATTTCAAAGCGGAAATGAAGTGTATGCTCGAGACGGTGAAATCGTTGATGAAGGTGTGATTTTGTCATTTCCAAACCGACTCGATACGTACAATGTGTATGGGGTTGAAGGTCACGCGGAAGTTTCGGTGAGTGAAGACATAGAAGAAGTGACGGTCTATTACCTTCATACGTGGGAAACTCATGCTGGCCAAGGAGGAGACGATCCAACCTTTGAAGATCCGCCATTTCCAGGGATGGATGGCTTTGATCACTTCTATTGGGTAATTGAAGAGACATTTTAATGATTTTAGCAGGTGGAGTTTCATCTGCAATCTGGACGGAAGCTTGTACGCTAAGGTACAAGCTTCCGTTTCTTCATAGTAGTGACGAGCCCATGCCTTTTACACTCAACTCAATGCGTGCACCGGCGGGGTCGATGACGAATGTAGACGAATCTTGAAGTGAATAGCCCAAAGCGCGGAGGCGTTCTACGCTTGTGTGCGGGCGTGCTCATCTGGGTACATAAGAGAATAGCTAACCATCCCAACTTGGCGCTCACTTCGACGTGGAGCATTCGAACCAGCCCAAAGGTTAAAGGCGAGGTGATGATGATAGTTTGCTTGCGCCATAAACAACGCCTGATCACCATACGTAGTCATGACAGCAAAGCCAAGGCCATTTTCATAAAAATGGCGAATGTCTTCAAGGTTATGCACGTGGAAGTGCAAATGTCCGATACGAGTATGAGAAGGCAGCAAAGAGAATGGTGCTTGTTCTCTTACTGCCAGTAGTCCGTCGACATCAAGCCTCTCTGTCGTCATAACGACTTGTCCTGACTGATAGGCCCATGACGCTGCTGGTCGATCGGCGTATAATTCAATGCCATTGCCTTCCGGGTCAGCGAGGTAAAAAGCTTCACTTACAAGGTGATGAGATGCACCTTGAACAGGATAGTTATTCTCAAGCAAATGATAGACAAGTTGCCCGAGCAATTCACGGTTTGGTAGCAAAAAAGCGACATGAAAAAGTCCAAGCTGTCTCGAACTTTTATCCGCTACACCAGCTGTTGTTTTTAACGTTAGTAAAGCGTCCTCTTTATTGGCACCGAGAAAAAGTTCAGTTTCAGACTCCTGTATTACCGTCATTCCTAACTGTTTCGTGTAAAACTGTTTCTGTTTTTCCATGTCCTGAACCATTAGTGTAAGATGGTTTGGGAACACAGTAGGTGGAGCGTGAAATTGGACATCGGACATATTGAAACACTCCTAAGTCTTTTTTTAAAGTGTAATGATCGTGTATACAAAAAGCAATGGTTTGATTTGTGTGCAACAATGTGTTCGCTGTAGTCCAAAGCATTAGCTTTCTTATCCGTCTTCCGTCTACATGACGGGGATTTATATCGTTGCTCTAATCGTCTCACAAACGGCTTTTTATGGCTATTGGTCGAGTAAAAGTCATCATTATTAATCTGAACTGTCACATAAAAGAGTTGTTGAGAAGGTGAATACCGCTGTCTTTTATGATGACCGTGGAATACTCGGTTTTTTTGTAAGTGGGCAAAAGCCTTGCGTTTTCCCGTATCAATCGCAGGAAGCTATATATAATGAACGTAACATTTTCCTAATTGCGCAGTTTGTTGTTGCTTTCTACTGCAGGCGGATGCTTGCAGTCCAGAGTATAAGGGCAACATCGGCGGCGAAAACATCTGCACCGTGTTTGTCTATGTCAGTCGTAG
>NZ_BAXB01000042.1 GCF_000698145.1 Geomicrobium sp. JCM 19039 | reverse complement strand
AGCAAGACGTCGGCGCGAACCGCGCCGAACCGAGTTCGATTTGGCTTCGGGCCCCGCTGGGGCGACGTTGTCGTTGGCATTTAGTGGAATCTGCGCTCCAGTTGGAACAAACTGAGCAAAAAAAGCCCTGCGCTACCCCTCCAGCCCAACACCCAACAGTGCAAATCAAGAAAGTGTTTCGTTCATTCCATATAGATCATTTTTCCAGTGAAAATCTCGATCTTGCAGTCGATTGAATCTCTCTAAGTTAACTCGCAAAAAATCGCTGTATTCCAATAATCTCCAAACGAGTCCGCCGCAAGACTCAAACGATGATTCGCTTCACGCGCATTCCTAAACATGCAATGGTCGTGTTAAATCGGATGTCCCTAAAAAGATCCTACGATTTTCAGCACCCTCATATCCGTAAATATGGGGGTGAACTCAACGTAATGGCAAACGCAGTTGAACCTTTCAAGGCTGTTGCACAACACCGTCACTTAAATTCGATTCAACAACCATCGTTTCACGATCAGAATCTGTGAATTTAACATGCACAGAGAGGTCGTCACCAACTCCGGACGAAGGGTGATATTCAGGTTGGAGGCTGTACGCCTCATCTGGGTAATGTGTGCGCAAATAGTCATCCACCTGGTTAGTATGCACATAAATATCAACATGGTCTTGGATCGTATTTTGCAAAAACAAATAGGAAACGAGTAGAAAGCTGAGTGTAGAAAGGATCCACGTCCATGTGTACACTCGCTTCTTATTCCGAGCCTGCTCACTGAACACTTTACCGAATGCAACACTTAAACCTACATACAGAAGAAAGCAAATGACTAGCGCGACAACGACGAGTGGCGAGATGCCGTACATGGAATCATCCTTTCAAACGATGATCGATCTCATATACATTGCTAGACCATTCAGTTAAATAGTGATCAATAATGTCTTCGTCTTCGGCAGTTTGACCGAGTACGGGCATGATGAACTGCACATGAACGACGAGATAGAAAATGGGCTGCAATAACTTCATGATGGCAAAATCGTCTTGTAGCACTTCAAACGCCTCAACGTGTGTCCAATGTTGTAAATACTCGTGCAACACGTCTTCGCTGTCACTTTTTAAGAACTCGGCCTCCACTTCTTCGAGAAAGTGAACGAGGCTCAAAAAAGGGTGAGTCAGACAACTGTTCGACCAGTCGTAAAGGAAAGGCTCGTCGTTTTCAATGATCACATTTCCACCAAAAAAATCACCATGGTCAATGGACTGTAGCTGTTTCGTTTTCAGTAACGAAAGTAAAGATACAACAGCGGGTACGTTTGCAAGGAGTTTTATGACTTCCTTAGGCGCAATCCAGTTCTGCACAGCTTGTACAGTAGAAATGAGCATCGGCGCAGAAATCACTTCATCAAGACTGCGGTCAGGAATGGACGGCCGGTGACGTCCCTCGTCTTCACTGAAGGCCCTTTGCAACTGTGCCAACCTGCGAGCAGCTTCTTCCCAATACGCAATCGCCAGCGAGTTGCCGAGAAGTTCGCCTCGCATTTCACGCATCACATACGCATGTTTCGACGAATCAATCGCAAGCACCTCTGGCCCGTACCGGTCCATATATTTTTGTACAAGCGGCTCATGTTTGAATACCGGAGGAACAACTTTCACATAGGCATTCTGTTGAGAGATGGTAACCTTTAATAAACCCCCTTTTTCCCAACTTCTTATTTGCTGAAAGAAAGCATCGGGATCATTGAGCACAGTTTTCGCCCAAGACTCAATTTCACTTCGAAAGCCATACTCAGACCAAGGAAAAGTTTTCTTTTTTAACTCAGCTTTCCATTTCTTAAGCACTTCTGCCTCGCTTTTTTCTAATTGCAAAAGCGCATTTTTGCTAAAGGGACTCGTCCAAGACGTTTCTGCATGATGGTGAGGTGGTTCGCGGTCAAGCACTTCCACCTCATAAACGATCCGACTGTCCTCCGTTTTTATGCGTTGTAACACATTCGTGTTCAAGCCGTACTCGTCGTAAAAAACGTATGAATTGGTGTCGTTTCTGCTGCATGAAATTCTTTTCGAGTAAAAGAAGGTAACGTCAATGAATCACCAGAAATGTCAAACAGCATCGTTTTCGATGGTTGATGATATACGAGAAATTGATAAAGCATAAAAAACTCCTTGGAACTATATTTGTCGCCCCCTCCCGATAACCAAGAAGAGCACGATCAGACCGAATAGTAAAAACAGCGCGCTCGTGAGCAGACCGGCAGCCCGAATCGAGTACATTTCAGCGGTGATCCCGACGATGAGCGTGAGGAAGATAATCATTACCGCTTCAAAAATTCCGAATAAGCTGTCAAACCTGCCCATCAATGATGCAGGAACGTGGTTCTGATAGAAAGTTAAAAATCCGGTGTTCGCAAATGTTAAAAAGAAGCCGATGGAAAGCCCGCCGATAACGGCAATTATGAAACTAGAAGCACTGAATAGCAGCATATAGCTAATCCCTACAAGCGGCGTGCCTACACCAATGAGTATGCGTAAGGACAAATATTTAGTGAATGCCGCGTTCAAGGCGGATCCGAAAACGATACCGATGCCAAACATGACGAGAAACAAGCCATACGACGTGTCTGTCATCATCAGAACGTCTTTGGCAAACGCCGCTTCAAGGGAGTCGATGGCCGTCATAAAGATCGTCACTGTGCAGAATAAAACGTACACGTACGAGATATACATGTGTGAGCGGCTAAACGTTGCGACGGCCTTCGCATCGTCTAGGATCACTTTCCAGGTGACATTTTTTACTCGCTCCTGATCATCCATTGTATCAACGTTGGGCAAGAATAGAAGAAAAATGGCAGACAATCCGAGTGCAACCGCATTGATGAATAGGGTCATTTCTGTAGTCGTGACGAGAAACAGTACACCTGCAATTGCCGGTCCGATTAAGATCCCTGCTGAATCAATGAAACCTCGTAGTGCATTAAACCGTTGCCGTTGTTCTTTTGGAATTAGTTTCGTCATGTACACCATTGCGGCTGGTTGAAAAACGGCACTCCCCATATTGACGATGAAAACGAGCAAATAAATGATTGGGATTGAGGAAACGAGTGGAATCAAAGCGATAATCATCGCTCGAAACAGATCCAGTCCAATCATAAGTCGACGCGTATTCGTGCGATCAATAAAACTGCCTGCCCATCCATTTGTACAAATGGCGGCAACAGGAGCCAATATGTAAAGGATCGCCATCGCTAATGCAGAGCCGGTCTCAGCAAAAATCATTAAGTTTAAAGAAATTAAATACACCCAAGCGCCAATGTTGGAAATGCCAATCCCTGCTAAAAGAAGCAAAGGAGATTTCCATTTGTGAAAAACAATCAAAAAGTTCACCCCCAAAACCGATAGGTTTTGAGGGCGAGCGGTCATCGCGGTGCCACCTCAATTCACTCCTCTATTGCTAAAGGAGTCTTATCAAGTACGGCAGGGCGAAGAATCGTCCGCGATACTCTATCTCGATAACGGGAGAAGTCGTTGCATCATCATTATGAGAAATGTGATCATAAATCCTCTGCACAGCTCCAAGACTTGCTTCGACCCACAAACTCATCCCTCATTCTCAGCAACTTGAGGTCTCTGTAGACAGCGTGTCGATGTACTCTTCTTTTCATCGCCTTTATAAATTACTCCATATCATATCGTTCAACCGCAGGTATGTAAACAAAAAATTGCGTGCTATGCTAAAAGTGAAAAGATGGCATACGCCATAAGTGCAAGCACACATAGAAAAATTATTATACGTATGACCTTGTTCATTATTTTCCTCCTGTAGTTTTTATGCGATTAACATCCTTTTCTTGGTACAAAAATACAAAGAGGTGATGGAATGGTACATGTCCAATTGGCAGGTGACGAGCATGTGGAAGGAATTATCCGGGTATGTCGCGCCGGGTATCGAGATGTGTCTGAAGGAATCTTATCGGAAGAGACGATCAAAAAGAACTGCGAAGCGTATTACAACCGCGTGCGTATTGCGACTGAAGTGAACGCACCGACGTCCCGCTGGGGCGGTTACTTCGTAGCATTGGACGGTGAGGCGGTCGTGGGAGCTGCCGGTGGCGGGATGATCGATGACAAAACGAGCCGATTGTATGTCATCTATTTAGATCCGAGTCGTCGAAATGAAGGCATTGGCTCGAAATTACTTGACGCCGTAACGCTGCAACAACAACAGTTCGGAGCCAAAGATCAAGTCGTGACCGTACAGCGAGATAACCAAAAAGGCATCCCGTTTTACGAAGCACGCCGTTTTCGCTATGAAAAAGAATTTCGCGGAAAGAACCTCCACGACGAACCGAATAACATCGTTTGGCAGTACAGACGAAAACTATCGTAACCATCATGAGCTCGATGCGGGAGTAGCTCGATGCATCGTCGTCGCAACAATCAAGTAAATGATGGCGAGACCGATGAAGCTACCGTACCCTAAAACCCCTGTTCCGAGGGCGAATAAAACCATTGCAAAACCGAAAAATATGACCGATGATATGTAGTAGAGTGTCTTCAACTAGAGCACCTCTTTAAAGATATTCGAATCTGCGAAAACGAGGGAAATCATGAAACAAAATGACCCCGTCATCCAATCATACATTCAATCAAAGGAAAAGCAAAGACAACTATACAAGAGAACACTTTTTATCGTTAGTTTCTCTCAAGTATTCGGTGGTGCTGGGCTTGCAGCGGGAATCACGGTCGGTGCCTTGCTTGCTCAGGAAATGCTTCAGACAGAAGCATTAGCCGGACTTCCGGCAGCGCTCTTCACCTTAGGTTCGGCTTTGGCGGCCTTTCTTGTCGGTAGACTCTCGCAACGATTTGGCCGTCGGACCGGGCTATTTCTCGGTTTCTTTGCAGGGGCTGTTGGTGCGTTTGGCGTCGTACTTGCTGCCGTTTTAGGCAGTGCCTTTTTGCTGTTTTTGTCCTTGTTCGTCTATGGGGCGGGCACGTCAACGAACTTGCAAGCCAGGTATGCCGGAACCGATTTAGCGAGCGAGAAACAACGCGGGAAAGCAGTCAGTATCGCGATGGTCTCGACGACGTTTGGCGCCGTGGCTGGCCCGAACCTCGTTGATATTCTCGGTGATTTTGCCCTATCCATCGGTGTTCCTGCGTTAGCTGGACCGTTCATCCTTGCAGGCGTTGCGTTCTTACTCGCCGGCCTCGTACTGTTCCTCTTGCTTCGCCCAGATCCGTTTTTAATCGCTCAAGCGTTAGCCGCTGATGCCTCTGTTGCCGAAACAGAAGATGAGCAGAGTGCCCCTAAAACGTTACATCGGGGCATTATTACCGGTGCACTCATCATGATTCTCACCCAACTCGTCATGGTTGCCATTATGACAATGACCCCTGTTCATATGGAACATCACGGTCACCATATGGGGGCGATCGGGCTCGTTATCGGGATTCACGTTGGGGCGATGTACCTACCTTCGTTATTTACGGGGTATCTCGTTGACCGTTACGGGAGAATTTCAATGGCGGTTGCTGCCGGAGTAACCTTGCTCGGTGCTGGCTTGATTGGCGGGTTTGGTTCCGGAGATGATCTAACCGTATTAATTGTGAGCCTTGCCTTACTTGGCATCGGCTGGAACTTAGGGCTAATTAGCGGTACGTCACTTATTGTGGACAACACAACCACTGCTAATCGTGCAAAAACGCAAGGTTCGGTTGATGTGTTCATTGCGCTCGCCGGTGCGACCGGAGGAGCATGAGTGGAATGGTCGTTGCAGGGGCTAGTTACACAGCCTTATCCTTGTTTGGTGGGGTATTGTCACTCGTGCTCATTCCCATTGTATATTGGTATCGAAAAAAAAGTTAAACAAAACGTCGTCGGAAATTTTTCCGAGGACGTTTTGCTTTATGTCATCTATTTACCCATGCGGGCTCTCGTTTTTTATATCCAGAGAACATCATGAAAGGAAGGTTACTTTAGAAACGATTCTCAAAAAAAGATTGACAATAGTGAAAAAAGACCCTACGATTATCGAGAATGATAATCGTTTTCAATTAACTGGGAGGTAATTATGAAAAAATCAATTTTGCACGTACATACATTGCTAGCTGCTATGCTCGTTGTGTCTGCTTGTTCAGGGGAGTCAGAGAATGCAACAGAAGCAGAACCGGACAGCGGGGGCGAAGACAACGGTTCCGAAGAACAAAGTGAAGAGATTGTCATCGAGCATGCATTCGGAGAAACGACCATTCCGTCAATACCTGAGCGCGTCGCCACGGTGCAGTGGGGGAACCAAGATGTTGCGCTAGCGTTAGATGTTGTTCCTGTTGGGTTTTCTGCAGCGAACTTCGGTGTGGAGGATGACAGTGGGTTACTTCCATGGACGGCTCAAAAGCTTGAGGAGTTAGACGAAGATGACCCGTACATATACCAAGATACCGACGGACTTGACTTCGAAGCAATTTCTGATAGCAATCCAGATGTAATTCTTGCCGCATACTCGGGGATTACAGAGGAGGATTATCAACTGCTAAGTGAGATCGCCCCTGTCGTTCCGTATCCAACTTCTCCATGGACCACTTCATGGCGTGAACAAGTGACGATGAACGCACAAGGAATGGGGATGGAAGCAGAAGGTGAACAACTAATTGAAGATACAGAGGCGCTCATTGAGGAGCGAGTGAACGACCACCCTGAAATTGAAGGGAAATCCATTGTGTGGGTGAACTTCTCCGCAGATGATTTTTCTGGAATGCATTTGTATACGCCAGCAGATACACGCGTCGCTTTTCTTGAAGAACTTGGCTTAGAGTACCCAGATGAAGTTGTCGAGTTGATTGAGGATACCGATGATTTCTCATTGAGTTTGAGCGCTGAAAATGCGGACGTGCTAAACAGTGCCGACTTGATTATCGGTTATGGAGATGAAGAGCTGTTTGAATCCGTAAAATCCGACTCTAGACTCGGACAAATTCCTGCTATTGAAAGAGACTCAGTCGTTATGATTGGTGGGAACTCGGCAATTGCGGCTTCAGGAACGCCGACGCCACTCTCGATTGAATATACAATTGATGACTATGTGGAACTCATTTCCGATGCTGTCGACAACTTGGAGGAATAAGGAAGGGAAGCAGCGTAGAAGCAAAGTACCCGTCGTGCTCGTCTGTGCGCTTGGACTTGTGGTCGTATCTACGCTGCTATCTCTTGCCTTTGGCTCACGCGCGGTTACTTGGGAAGAGTTGATGAGTGGCTTGTCTCTGTCAGGAGCAGACTCCTATGCAGCAAGCGTTGTCCAAGAAAGAATACCGAGAACGGTCTTTAGCTTATGTTGCGGGGCGGCGCTCGGCATATCGGGCGCACTTATGCAAGCCGTAACGAGGAATCCACTAGCGGATCCTAGCATCCTTGGTGTGAATACAGGAGCGGCATTGTTTGTCGTTTTTGGCATGGCGTTTCTCGGCATTAACTCTCAATCTCAATACATATGGTTAGCCCTCGTTGGCGCGACACTAACAGCATTGTTCGTATATGGCATTGGCTCACTTGGAAGGGCGGGAGCAACACCGCTCAAGCTCGTGCTTGCTGGGGCGGCAACGAGTGCGGCGTTGTCATCCATCGTAAGTGCAATTATATTGCCAAGAACGAATGTGATGGACCAGTTTCGGTTTTGGCAAGTTGGCAGTGTCGGGTCAGGTAGTTGGCAATCGATCATGATTTTCTTGCCGTTTTTGGTCGTCGGCATTGTGATTGCAATCATGGCGGCGTCTTCTTTGAATGCACTCGCTTTAGGAGATGAGGTCGCCAGTGGACAAGGTGTGCGAATCGGCGTGCTTCGTCTGATCGCCGCATTTGCCGGTGTGATTCTTTGCGGGGCAGCGACAGCGCTCGCTGGACCGATTGGGTTCATCGGCTTATTGTCCACGCATCTCGTGCGGCTCTTGCTCGGTCCTGATTTGCGCTTAATCATTCCATTTTCTGCAATGACAGGTGCTATCATTTTGACGGTTTCTGATGTGAGTGGGCGGCTGCTCGGCAGTCCTGGGGAACTAGAGGTAGGGGTTGTCACCGCGTTTGTCGGTGCGCCGATTCTCATCATGCTCGCGGTTCGGATGAAGGTGCGATCATTATGATGAATTCAACAATTGGCCGTATACGAAATGAGAGAAGAAAAAGATTTACTCGAAGAGCAGCCGTGACAAGTGCGCTGTTTCTTCTCGTGCTCATGTTATGCACGGCGATGCTCATGCTCGGTAACACCATCTACCCGGTTCAAGATGTCGTGAGGGTGTTGCTCGGAGAAGAAATTGCTGGAATGATGTTTGCGATTGAAACGATACGCTTGCCGAGAATGCTTGCCGGATTACTAGCAGGAATCGCCTTTGGTATTGCAGGCAACACATTTCAGACGATGCTTCGCAACCCCCTTGCAAACCCTGATATTCTAGGAATTACTGCCGGGTCTACCGTCGCCGCTCTTGTGTGCATCCTCTTATTGCAAACGAGCCGAGCAACCGTATCGGTTTCAGCGATTATCGCTGGTTTAGTGACGGTTGTCGTAATCTATTTCTTATCGAGAGGAAACGGGTTTTCCATCGGAAGACTTGTGCTCGTAGGGATCGGTATTCAGGCAATACTAAGTGCCACCATATTGTATTTGCTCATGATCGGTGCGCAGGAAGATTTGCCAAACGCAATGCGGTGGATGAGTGGCAGTCTAAATGGGGTGCAACTCCATCAGCTCGTGCCGCTAGCAATATCGATGATCGTCTGTATACCGTTGCTCGTGTTCACCGGTCGTCACCTTTTAATGCTAGAACTCGGTGAAAGCGCAGCCCTCTCCCTCGGTGTGCAAACCGATCGTACGAGAATTGTATTAATCGTGGCCTCTGTCATTATGCTCGCACTCGCTACAGCTGTGACCGGTCCGATCGCTTTTGTCGCTTTCTTGTCAGGACCGATTGCAAAAAGACTAATGGGTGAAGGTTCACCGAGCATCATCGGTTCGGGTCTCGTCGGAGCAACCCTCGTACTCGGTGCGGATCTTTTAGGGCAATTTGCCTTTGATGTACGTTACCCTGTTGGCGTCATTACCGGGATGATGGGTGCACCGTTTTTGCTTTATCTATTGATCCGCATGAATCGGAGGGGAAATCTGTAATGAATACGAAAGATCGGCTCCACGTTGAAGGACTCGAAGCGGCTTACGAAAATAAAACCATCCTTAAAGACATTCAGCTGAAAGTGCCTGACGGGCGGATCAATGTCATTATTGGCGCGAATGCTTGTGGGAAGTCAACCTTGCTAAAAGCGATGAGTCGGTTACTAAAACCAGTCGGAGGTGTGACGACGCTGGATGGCAAAGCCATTCATACGATTCCTCCAAAGAAGCTCGCTAGAACGCTCGGCCTCCTTCCGCAATCGCCCATCGTACCCGAAGGAATTACAGTTGCGGATCTGGTAGGACGTGGACGTTTTCCCCACCAATCATTCATGAGAAGTCGAACGAAAGAAGATGATCACGCCGTCGCCGAGGCGATGGAAATGATGAATATCGCTGATTTGGCTGAACGAAACATAGATGAACTGTCTGGCGGGCAACGGCAACGGGTGTGGATTGCGATGGCACTTACGCAAGAAACCGACATTTTGTTTCTCGATGAGCCAACGACGTTCCTTGATATTACGTATCAAGTGGAAATTCTCGATATGCTCACCGACTTAAACCGTAAACAAGGAACGACAATTCTTATGGTTCTTCATGATATCAATTTGTCCGCGCGCTACGCAGATTACATGTTCGCCTTGAAACAAGGTGAACTCGTCACTCAAGGGACGCCGCAAGACGTCATTACGAGTGAACAAATCAAGAACATTTTTGATTTAGACTGTGAAGTGATTGAAGATCCAGTGTCAAAGTCACCATTAATTATACCGAAAGGTAGGCATCACATCCGATGAACGGCGCGATGAAATAGGGTCGCGCCCTTCTTGTTTCTCAGACCGAGTTCGATTAAGATGAAATGTAAGCGCATAACATACGCTGAAAACGGGTAAAGAGTCACAAGACAAAAGCCCTTCCTATTTAACGGCATTTGCGCTATAATATATTAAACGCATTATAATACTCGGAATTGAAAGCGGGTGATGATCAGATGGAGTTAGTTTCAAGAGCGACGATTGAAGACGCATGTGAGATTTTGAACTTACAGAAGCTTGCGTACGTATCCGAAGCGGAGATCTATAACGACTACACAATCATGCCCTTGCAAGAAGATTTAGAATCAGCCAAAGCTTCATTTCAAAAAAATATCGTTCTCAAATACGTTGAAGATCGCATGATTATCGGCTCAGTCCGGGGTTATGAAGAGAATGGCATTTGCTATATTAATAAGCTAATGGTTCACCCCGCCTGCCGAAACCGAGGAATTGGACAAATACTCATGACAGAGATTGAGAGTCACTTTACCGATGTGACGTTTCGTCTGTTTACAGGCGCTCAGTCAGAGAAGAACATCGCTGTGTACGAAAAGCTCGGTTACACCATTTACAAAACAGGCAAATTAGACGTGGAAGATACACAATTTGTGTTTATGGAAAAAAGAGCGGAGCACCGCCACGCTCAGTAAAGGCCATGCCTAACGGCATGCTTTTTTGTGGACTGGAATTCATTTACAAAAGGTAGTTTTTTATGTAAAATTAATCTGAAAGTTAGTATTATTTAGTATAAAAGATATATAAAAGGGGTGTGCTTGCATCGATGCCAACTTCAGACATGAAGATGAACGAAACGATCATTCAGTTAACAGAAACAGAAAGGCGCGGAATGGAACAGCTCATTGATCAACTCCCACCAATCGATGTCCACCGTATTCCTGCCGACCATCTACGACACGTAATGAAAGTAGCCAACGATCAATTCCCAGCTTCTATTCGCGAGCGAATTCAACAGTTCCAGAGAAATCCGAATCGAAAAGGGTTTATTAAGCTAACGAATGTCCCTGTGGACTCGAGTTTACCGCCCACCCAAAAGATGCCAAACCAGCAACAGATAAGCATACATACCGAAGCGAATACACATTGCTCATGACGCTCATGCTGCTCGGAGATCCGATTATTTATACAGAAGAAAAAGACGGCATTCTCATCAACAACATCTGTCCAATTGAAACGGACGGTGACACGACCGAACACACAGGCTCTAAGAAGTTTTTTGATTTTCATACAGAGAATGCCTACCATCGTTTCGTCCGGATTATTTAGGATTAGTCGGGTTGCGTAGCGATCATGACGGGTTGGCAGAAACACCGGTAGCTTCAATAATAGAAGCCATTCAGCATGTTCCAGAAACGGCAATGGCTATTTTAGAAGCGCCGTTATTTCGCATTCAGCCAACAAGGATGTTCGAACAGCCACACGTACAAGCCCGCACACTGCCTGTATTACGAGGAAGTCGAGAAGAGCCTGCCATGACGATTCATTTTTCATTAATGAAAGGGGTGAGTGAAGATGCGGAGTGGGCGCTCGAATGCTTGAAAGATGCGCTTAGGAAAGTGGTTGTGTCTCAGGTCATTCAACCAGGGGAGCTTGTGATTATGGATAACCGTGTCACGGTTCATGGGCGGTCTACATTTCATCCGCGGTTTGATGGGCAAGATCGATGGCTACAACGAATGTTTGTCATTGAGAGCATCAAACCGATTCAACATCTACTCGTCGATTTTACATATACGTGCGCGCCACTAGGGGATTGGATTGAGCCGCGCTAAGATCGATGTTAAAAAAGGGCTCGGCAAAGGTCTTCATTCTACGTGGAAACTTGGACGGATTATTTTTCCGATTACGACACTTATCGTCATTCTGCGGCATACACCGGTCATTGACCAGCTGTCGCAACTGTTAGCTCCATTTACGAGGCTGTTTGGCCTGCCAGGTGAAGCGGCCATTGCCTTTGTGCTCGGCAATCTGCAGTTATACGCAGGCATCGGTTCCATCTTAGCAATGGATTTGACGATGAAGGAAGTATTCATCCTCGCTGTGATGCTCAGTTTCTCCCACAACCTCATATTAGAATCGGCGTTTTTAAAAGAAATTCGGGTGAGCATCTGGCTTGTCGTGACGGTTCGTCTCGGCATGGCGATGCTCTTTGGTATGCTTGTAAATCTTCTGTATCCAGCCGGGGGAGAAGAAGCAGCTTACACGGTTGTAGAGCCTGCGATGAATCAAGATGCTTGGGGAAGTATTGTTTTAGAAGCGGTTGGAGCGGGGGTAGGGGCCGTGTTGCAATTGGCGATGATTGTCATCCCGCTTATGGTCGTCATTCAAGCCATCTATGATCTATCGTTATTAGATTTCTTTACGAGATGGATGAAGCCATGTCTTCAACCGTTAGGCATTTCACAAAGAGGCGCGATTGTCATTGGAAGTGGTATGATCTTTGGTTTGATTTACGGGGCAAGTGTGATCATTCAGGAAGCAAAGGAACAGAATTTCAGCGAACGAGAGCTCACCTTACTTATCTTGTATCTTGCAATTTGTCATGCGGTCATTGAAGATACGATGATCTTTTTGCCACTCGGGGTAAACGTACTATGGTTGTTACTGTTTCGGTTTGTCGGTGCAGTTGTACTGCTGCTCATTGTCGCCTGGTTGTGGAAGAGAACGGTGAAGAAAAGCTTAAGCACGGAGCAACAAGCGGTATAATGAAACGAAGAAACCTACTTTCCCTTTGCGCTATACATTGCTAAACTATAACAATAGAATACTTTGAAAGGTTCCATGAATTATGACAGCTTCCCCAACAGGCAGAGAGCGATTTGCTCTCGCCATGATGCTTAGCATGTTGACCGTGCTCGGGCCGCTCAACATTGATATGTACTTACCTGCATTTCCCGAGATTGCAAGTGATTTGTCAACCACACAATCACTCGTGCAAGCTAGTTTAACCGCTTGTTTATTAGGTCTTGCCGCAGGACAACTCGTCATTGGACCGATTAGTGATGCGAGAGGTCGGCGCGGCCCGCTCATGATTTCAGTTTCACTCTTCGTGCTTGCTTCAGTTGTTTGTGCGCTTGCACCAAACATTACAACGCTCATTATCGGCAGGTTTTTGCAAGGATTTACCGCAGCTGCAGGCCTCGTAGTTTCCCGTGCCGTCGTCCGCGATGTGTTTGATGGAAAAGAGTTAACGAAATTTTTTGCACTGTTAATGGTCATCAATGCCGTTGCGCCAATCGTCGCCCCGCTTGCTGGCGGTGCTATTCTTATCATTCCTGGCATGGAATGGGATGGGATTTTCTATACACTTGCCGCGATGGGTCTACTCGTCGTGCTCATCGTGTTCTTCCGCTTAAAAGAGACGTTACCTGCGGAGCGCCGGTCTCCAGGATCGTTAAAGCATACGCTCGCCACGTTTTATGACCTGATGCGAACGCGAACGTTTATGGGGTTTGCCCTCGCCCTTGGCTTTGCTCACGGAGGTAGTTTTGCGTATGTGGCAGGCACGCCATTTGTTTACCAAGGCATTTATGAAGTGAGCCCACAAATGTTTAGTGTGCTCTTTGGCATTAACGGCCTCGCAATGGTGATCGGCTCTCATGTTATCGGGCGCTATAGCGGCGTTGTGCGCGAGAGAACGTTGCTTTATACGGCGCTTATCATCGGCGTTGCCGCTACGAGTGTACTGCTCGTCATGACGATCATTGAAGGACCGTTGTTTATGATTGTCGTACCGATCTTTATTTACATGACAGGTATGGGGATGATTTTAACGAGCTCATTCACACTCGCCATTGAAAAAGAAGGGCACCGGCAGGCAGTGCGAGTGCGCTGCTCGGCGTATTTCCGCTCCTCATTGGGGCCGCGGTCGCCCCGCTTGTTGGGATTAGTGAAACGTCTGCCATCCCGATGGGCTTTATTCTGTTTGCCACATCGGCATTGGCGTTTTTATCATTCGTAGTACTCATTCAAAGGAGAGATAAACGATGATTCGAAAAATGGAACATGTAGCAATAATCGTCAACGATATGGACACGTCAATTGGCTATTATGAAGATCTATTTGGTTTTGTGCTTCGTCTTCGAGGGTCGAACGACATTCGAGAAATGGCATTTCTTTACTTGCCGGACACACCTGATGTAGAAATTGAACTCATTCGTGACTTAAACCCGACTGAGACGTATGCGAGATTAGTGTTGTCAATCACTTAGCCTTCACCGTCGACAACATTGAAGAGACGATCACAGCTTTTCAAGATAAAGGCATCGCTTTTTTGAGTGAACAAACGAAACCGACGTTAGACGGTGGAAAGATGATTTTATTTAAGGGACCGAGTGGTGAAATGTTACAGCTTGTCGAACGTGGGAAGTAGGAGTTGAAAGGGTGAGGTGCCGATGACGACGTACACAAAAGGAAAACGACGATTGCTCGTCGGCATCTTACTATCCGCATCATTTATTTCCGTACTTAATCAATTTTTACTCATCACCGCTTTTCCGCAAATCATGAGTGACTTTGAGATTAATGCAACAGAAGTGCAATGGCTAACGACCGTGTTTATGCTCGCCATTGCGGTCCTCGTGCCAATTACCGCGTACCTTATTGACCGTTTTACTTCACGAGCGCTGCTTCTGGCAGCGGTCTTTAGTTTTTCATCGGCACACTTGTTGCCGCGCTCGCGCCAAACTTTGGTACGCTTCTCGTCGGAAGGATTCTTCAAGGCGCCGGTTCAGGCATGATGATGCCGCTAATGCAAACCGTGCTATTGCTCGTGTACCCCCGAGAACAACGAGGGTTTGCGATGGGTCTTGTAGGTCTTGTCATCAACGTGGCGCCTGCGATCGGTCCGGTCATCTCCGGTCTCTTAGTCGACAGCTTTAGTTGGCGCGCGGTGTTTTACGTGACGCTTCCAGCGGTTTTACTATTAATGGGTTTCATCTATCGATACATGGAGAACGTTACCGAACAGCGCCCAGCGAAAATCGACGTGCTATCCGTGCTCCTTTCCAGCGTCGCGTTTGGCGGGATTTTGTACGGGTTTAACAGTACAGGGTCAAGTACGGCAGCCATGCTCATGATCGGCATTGGTAGTGTCGCACTCCTCCTCTTTATTTTCAGACAGTTACGTCTGGAAAAGCCGATGTTGGAGCTGCGCACGTTCAAACGTCCGCTATTTGCACTCGTCATCGTCATCACGGCCCTTTCATTTAGTTTGCTCATTGCCGTCGAGACGATTTTGCCGATGTTTGTGCAAAATGTACAGTTGTACTCGGCGTTTGACTCTGGCCTCATTATCTTTCCAGGGGCGATGACGCTCGCGGTGATGAGCTCGTGGCCGGCAAATGGTTTGATCGGTACGGCGGGTTATGGCTCGCCCTCATCGGCTTCGTTTTGCTCAGCTCGACGACGCTCACGTATTACGTCGTGTTGTCAACCGACACGGGAATCCCTGTCACTGCCGTACTTTTCATGTTCTTTATGGCAGGCATTGCGATGATTAACATGCCGCTCACGACCGCGGCCCTCAACGCGTTGCCGAATGAACTCATCTCTCACGGGACGGCGATTACGAACACCGCCCGGCAATTCGGCGGTTCGATTGGGCTCGTATTTATCATTTCGTTCATTACGAGAGCCGCACCAGAAGCCGGTGGCGAGAACCCGCTAACGTTTTTAGAAGGTGTGCAGTCGGCGTTTTTCGCATCGTTTCTGTTTGCTGCTGTAGGTCTCGTGCTTACGCTCGGCTTGTTTAGAACAAAAGAAAGAAAAGGGGGGACTACATGATGAATATTGCACTCGTCGGAGTTGGTGCCGTTGGCGCCGTGTATGCACGTCTTTTGCACGACAATCCCGATGTTCAGTTGTATTGCATGATGGATGCTGTGCGCAAAACCCGAGCAGTAGAAGAAGGCATCTATGTAAACGGCGAGCGCGTGCCGCTCACGTTTGCGACACCAAAAGAGGTGGACGTGCCTATCGATGTGATTATATTCACAGTGAAGAACCCGCAAATGCAGGCGGCAGTGACGTTCGTTGAGCCACTTGTAGGTGAGGACACCGCGTTATTATCGCTACTCAATGGAATTGATAGCGAAGCGGTCATTGCCGCCCAATACGGAGAGTCCCGCGTGTTGTACGGGCTCGCCAACGGGATCGATGCGTTGAAAAAGGAGAACAAAATATCGTACACTCATCCGGGCATCCTTTATTTCGGCGAGCGTGATAATCGTGCACTGAGCCCCCGTGTCGAGCGACTGGCACACGTCTTTTCCGAGTCAAACATCCCGCATGCTGTCCCTGAAAATATGGAATATCAGTTGTGGCATAAGTTTATGGTGAACGCGGGCGTAAACCCGGTTACGGCGATTATGCGGGCGACGCACGGGGCACTTCGTGATTCGATGGACTTGTTGCACGTCACAAAAAGCGCCATGCGAGAAATCGTCCTCGTCGCGCAAGCAGCGGGCATTCCCCTAGCGGTGGAAGAAATTGATACGTTCTTCACGGATGTGTGGACGCAAGTCGGCGCCGACGGGAAGACATCTATGCTCCAAGACATCGAAGCCGGGCGCACGACGGAAAATGAGTACTTCGGAAAGCGCGCCGCCGAGCTCGGCAAGAAATACAACGTTGCTACGCCGGTAAATGACATGCTCTATCATTTAGTGAGGGCGATGGAACACCCGACCGATTAAACATGAGGCCATTGAAAAAGGGGAATTGTAAACGTTAAATTGGTTGGATCAGATGATCCGTGTTAACGAGTGGTGTAGACGGAGAGATGCTTTTACTTAGATACTCCGATGAATATCACCCTGCTATGGTAGGATTTTCTTCAATTTGGGAGCACATTCAGCTAAAATCGCACCGTTGCTTAGCCTATGGTAGAATTTTCAGTTTCTATGGTGCGATTTGCAACAACGAAACGCGAAAAAGAAGAGAAATTCTACCACAGGACATTCTATGGTAGAATTTTCACCCTGCGCCCTGGTCAGTGCCCAGTTCTAAGTCATGGAAAGGCGCTGAAAAAGAGAAATTGAAAAACGCATAACTGTGTTTCGGTTGTTATCACTAGAAAATCCCACGTAGACTCTGTCTTTGATGGGATTTTCTTAAATAGAGGAACCCTTTTTAGCAGAAATCCCCACATAGATTGGACCCATTACGTCATGTTAACGATTACCTTAGGAAGAGAGACGTTATTTTTTCAGCGCCCTCCGGAACATAATAACGTCGGCTTTCCTTTTGGTTCCGTACAGCCCCTCTAGCCGGAACAAAATTGCGGAGGTTCTCCTTTTGGTTCCGTACAGCCCCTCTAGCCGGAACAAAATTGCGGAGG
>NZ_BAXB01000043.1 GCF_000698145.1 Geomicrobium sp. JCM 19039 | reverse complement strand
AATTTATAATATTATTAATATAATAGACTATTTCATTTTAAACAATTTATAATTAATAATATTGTAATGCGACGCCAACTAATCTGATGAAGCTGATATAGTTTTATTCAGGAGCAAACCAAAAATAGCGAGGAGGCAACGACCGAGGAAAGTACAGCTACTCAAGAAAAAGGTCATGCATTAGGTTTGGTTGACACGTCTAGGGAAATTTCTATAATGAACGGAAATAGAGATTGTGTTAATTTAACGACGCCAAAATTAACATATGCAGAAAAATTGTATAATTAACAATAATGAGGTGTTCACTTTGAATATATACAAAGTCTCTATGCTGTACACTATATCCAGCCTTCTTATTTTATCTGGTTGTTCGCAAATATACAATATGACCACTTCATTTGATGAGAATCTTCCTACAACATTTGAAGAAGCAGCTTCGAGTGCTGAAATAATAGTAAAAGGACGTTTTGGTAATGAAGTTGATACGATTAATGCATTGAGAGACTCGGATGATCCAACCCAAGAAGCAGAAAATTCGCACTTAGACGGTCACATATATGAGTTTGCAATAGGAGAACTTTATAAAGGAGAGTTGGAGTATGATATTCAAATTTTACTCAGCTCAGCAAGATTGATTACTGTCCGAAGTGAAAATGGTAATGATGTTGGGGAAGTCATGGTTCCCGAAATTGATTGGGAGGAGCCTGATCCAAAAAAAGACTACCTACTTTTTCTTTCTCAAACTGATTTAGAAAATACTATATACGCACGTTCATCTTCAGCGGGTATAATTGAAGTGAATGACGATGGTGAGCTTCGAATTGTTTCAAACCGTGTTGAAGGTGAAGAAGGAGATAATATCGAAATAGAAAATGGTACAGCCATTATGTATACAGAAATAAGAGAAGATATAAATGTTGATTATCAAGAAGAAGGTCCTACAATTGAAAATTTTGTTGAGTATATGAATATAGAAGATGCTGAGTACCATTTCGAAGATTGAATGATTATTGCAAGCTCAATTCCTAAGCCTTAATTAAGTACTATGTTGCAGAACTTAAACGTTTCTTAAACCCATAAATGGACAGTGCTGGCAAGGTTTCATCATTCGCATGTAATTGCTTTTTATACTCTTAGTCATCATATAATTCATCCGGACCGTGCCCCTGCCAAGTAACCACAAAACAGCTAACAGTTTTACGCTTTTTGTACTAAATCGGTATGAAAACTGAACATTTTCTAGAACATGGCCACTTCTAAGAACTTATCAACCTCAACCCTAAATCGTCAGCATATACTCGACAGTCACTTAGCTTCACTACAATATATGAATTATGATTTATGAAAACACTTGAGATGTGGGTGCTTGAGCGATATTTCCGTCACTACTATGCTCGGTCACATGTTTAAGAACTAGAATCCTTCGGTTACACAAGCGAGCAATTGCTCGCTTTTTTTGGTTTGTTAGAAAATCTCCTTGACAACGGATAGCGCTTTCATTAAGATAACACAAAGCTTCCGCAATACGGACTTGATGTCCGCATTATGGACAATGAGGAGGTTGATGATGGCACAAGACAAAGAAATTGTTCAATCTGTCGACAGAGCGATGGACCTGCTATTTTGTTTCACAACGTCCGAGCCGGTTCTATCGATGAAAGATTTTATTGAGAAGACGGGCTTAAAGCGCCCCACCATTTTTCGATTACTTAATTCTTTACAATCTAGAGGTCTCATTATGAAGACAGAGCAAGGGGATTATCGACTTGGGTTTCCATTCGTACGATTTGCGCAAATCGTTACCGAATCCCTCGATGTTAGGCAAGCTGCAATGAAAATATTGAAAACGCTTTCGTTTGATATTGGTGAATCTGTGAGTTTGAATATTCTTCAAGGAAATCGCCGGGTTTGCATTGATAAAGTCGATGGAACTCAAGATTTAACCCACTATGTCAAATTAGGTGTGCAGTACTCGCTTGTGAAAGGAGCATCCGGCAAGATTTTTCTCGCTTATGCCAATCGCGGATTTACTGAGGAAGTTATCCAAGAATGGGAACGAACGAACAACCAAGAAATTGATCGAGCCAGTTATTATGAGCAACTGGCTGACTTTAAAGCTCAACGTGTCGCCGTAAGCAAAAACGATCGTGTTCTCGGGGCCTATTCTGTTTCTTCACCCATCTTTGATTCAACGAATCAAATGATTGCTGCACTTACGATTTCTGGTCACGAAGGCAGGCTTAGTGCTGAGATGGAACAACAGATTATTGCAAAGGTAAAAGAAGCGACGAGTGAAATCTCTACAAAAATGGGATTTATGCAGATGGAGGTATACGATGCCTAAGACAATTATTGAGAAAATTATATCGAATCATAGCAAGCAGTCTGTCCAAGCAGGCGATTTAACGATTATAGACGTCGACGCTACAATGGCCACCGATTCAACCGCCCCGCTTGCCATAAAAAGCTTTAAGGAGATGGGGGGGGATCAGGTCGCCGATTCTGACCGTATTGTGCTTGTCATCGACCACGCCTCCCCAGCTCCGAATGAGCGCGTGGCTAATCTTCACCAGTCGATGCGCGATTTTGCGAATGAACAACAAATCAAGCTTTACGATGTTGGTGAAGGCATTTGTCATCAACTAATGATCGACAATCACCATGTACAACCAGGTCAAATTGTATTTGGTGCTGACTCTCATACCGTCACTTACGGTGCGCTAGGCGCATTTGCAACCGGTGTTGGATCGACGGACCTTGCCGGTATTTGGTTAACTGGACAAACGTGGGTTAAGGTGCCCGAGACGATAAAAATTGAACTTGAAGGAGAAATGCGAACCGACATTACAAGCAAGGATATTATTCTACACATTGTCGGCAAGCTTGGCATTTCTGGCGCCACATATAAGGCAATTGAATATACCGGATCAGCCGTCCGGGGCATGTCCCTTTCTAGCAGAATGACGCTTGCCAACATGTCCATCGAGATGGGAGCGAAAGCCGGTCTTGTAAATACGGAAAATTTGGAATGGTCTGAAGAATTTCAGCACATCCAACCCGATAAGGATGCGATTTATACGGATGTTCATACGATCGATGTATCCAGTATCCAACCACAAATCGCCGTCCCCCACTCACCAGACCAAGTAGTGGCACTTGAAACACTCGTCGGCACACCCATCCATCAAGGTTTATCGGTAGTTGCACGAATGGCAAGCTTGAAGACTTGCAAGCAGCCGCACGCGTGCTTAAAGGGCAGCACATTAAAGCAGGAACGAGGTTGCTCATTGCCCCAGCTTCACGCAAAGTGTTCCAAGATGCACTGGATGACGGAACCGCACAAATTCTTATGAATGCCGGCGCCACGTTCCTCACTTCAGGGTGTGGCCCTTGTGTCGGAACGCATATGGGTGTGCCCGGTAATGGAGAGAACGTCATCTCCACGTCAAATCGGAATTTCCCAGGAAGAATGGGTAACCCAAAAGCGAACGTCTATTTGAGTTCTCCTGCGGTCGTCGCACAAACGATGATTCATGGTGAAATTGTTAATGAGCAGAAGGAGTTGACCGTCCAATGATTTATACCGGCGATACACACGTATATGAGGTGAACAACATTGATACCGACCGGATCATTCCAGGGAAGTACACGAAGACGCTTGATTTTCAAACGTTCGCAGCACACGTACTGGAAGATTTAGATCCTGAATTTACAAAACGAGCAAAGGCAGGCGACATCCTCGTCGTAGGTGAGAATTTTGGTTGTGGCTCTTCAAGAGAACAAGCACCCCTTGCGATTAAGTCTAAAGGTATTTCCGTTATCATTGCTCGTTCCTTCGCACGGATCTTTTTTCGCAATGCTGTGAATGTCGGTATGCCCGTAATTGAAGTGCCCAACCATACCATTCAGAAAGATGATCAGGTTGAAGTGAACCTTGCTGAAGGAACGGTAAAGAATCTTTCAACCGATGACATTTACACCGGAACGGTAATGCCAAGTATTATGATTCAAATATTTCAAGAAGGCGGTTTAGGGGATTATCTAAAAAAACATAAAACTTACCACGTGTAGAGGAGGCATTACAATAATGAAAAAAATGATGCTCATGTTACCCGCCCTACTGCTTATGGCTGCATGTAATGAAGATGCTGGTTCTGATGCACAAACCAATGAGAATTGGCCAGAAGAAGAAATTACGATGGTAGTCCCCTTTCCAACCGGTGGCACTGCTGATCGCCAGGCAAGAGCTCTCGCTTCAGCAATGGAAGATGATTTAGGCGTAAGAATTCTTGTGGACAATCGCGAAGGTGGTGCAAGTGCGATCGGGGCGACAAGTCACTTCCAACAAGATCCTGATGACGGCACTCATTTTATTTACAACTCTCACCCACATTTTGAAGCAACGATCCTCAGAGGTGCCGCATACGACTTCGATGATTTTGATTATATGGGGATTATTCATGAGTCACCGATTGCGATTTGGGTGCCCGCTGATTCTGATTATGAAACGCTTGAAGACTTAATTATAGACATTGAACAAAATCCAAACACGTTAAGTTACTCAATGATTTCTTCGTCATGGTCAGACACATCCATTAAAATTCTAATGAATGAATTGGGTCTCGATGCGAGAGACATTCCTTATGATGGAGGGGCAGAAATCCGAACTGCTCTTCTCGGTGGTGAAGTTGATTTCATGGCCTCTGATATTGAAGGAACGATTGCCGGGGGCGGTGACGATTTACGTGCACTTGCCGTGTTCGCCGATGAGCCTATGAACAACGCCCAGATATCCCATTAATCAACGAAGAACTTGCAGATATGGGAAGCACCAATGAGATGCCCGTGATTTCAAATCGCCGGTTTGCTCAAGTAAAGTCAAGCTTCCGAGAAGAACACCCTGAACGGTACGATATTTTGGCTGAAGCCGTTCAAAACGCGGCCCAGAGTGATGAATTCAACGATTGGGAGAATCTCAAGACATGTTTTTTACGTGGGTGGATGAAGAGGAAACTAACCAACTTCTCGATGAAACGTATCAACTTATCTCTGAATATCGTGACTTATTTGAGTAGGTGAAACCATATGGCTACAGAAATTAAAAACTTACTATTTTTGTTCGCAATTGGTGCCTTTACAGTGTACTACTATCTCGATGTACAGGCGTTACCTGAACCTGAAGAGCGAATACTTGTTGAAGTGATATCAGGAGGGTTATTCATTCTAATTGGAATACGAGGAAGCTGGTCCATCTATAAAATTATTCGATTACGAAACGATGAAACATCTTTTCTACAAGACATCTTAACTTGGCTTAAAAACAAACAAGCAATGCTCTTGTTATCGTTCATCTTGTATGTCATCTTCATTCCAATTCTTGGCTTCTTCACGTCAACGGTGCTCTTTTTCATCGGCATTAACTACTACCTAAAAAGCCGCAAATGGTGGGAAATGACAATTCTTCCGGTTGTCGTTATATCACTTATCTACTTTATCTTTGTCTTTTTCTTACAAGTCAATATCCCTACTGGATTATTGATCTAACGAGGAGGTGGTCACTTGATTGATGTGCCCGCTTTAATGGATGGTTTGCAAATCGTCTTTAGTTGGCAAGTATTATTGTTCATCATTTTAGGGTTGGTTGTTGGCGTCATTCTCGGGGCGGTACCTGGGGTGTCAGGAGCACTCGGCATTGCCTGACACTTCCTTTAACGTACACGATGCAACCGCTTGATGCCATCATGTTTCTCTCTGGTATGTTTACTGGGTCCGTGTACGCAGGAGGAATCACTGCGGTCATGCTTAACATTCCCGGGTCACCAGGCGCGGTTGCGACTACGCTCGATGGTTACCCAATGACGAAACAAGGACGACAAAATGAGGCGCTAGGCGCTGGATTAATGTCATCAGTCATCGGGTGCTTAGCAAGTTATCTCGTTGTATTTTTTATCATTCAGTCGATGGGGAATTTCGTTCTACTCTTTCAGGCGCCTGAAATGCTTATGCTCGCTGTCTTTGCTCTTTCAATCATCAGCATGATTAAAGGCAATTTGTCCAAGTCGCTCATCGCTGGATTTTTAGGATTATTGCTCGGTTCTATTGGTGCGACTGCATATGGCAGAGAGCGAGGTACATTTGGACAGATTGAATTGTACGAAGGCATCCAAATCGTACCGGCATTGATGGGCTTACTCGCGATCTCTGAACTGTTCTACCTTGTACAACAGAAGTTTATCGTTGGGGACAATACGACTCATATTCAACGGAGTTTCAAAGATTTTGTGAAGGGTTGCATGCTTGTCATTAAACAGAAAATCAATACGATTCGTTCCATTATTATTGGAATTTTCATTGGAGTACTGCCAGCTGCTGGCGCCACCGTCGCCTCACTCGTCAGCTATTCACAAGCGCAAACCTTCTCAAAAAACAAAGAAAACTTCGGCAAAGGCGAGGATAGTGGACTAATTGCAGCAGAAACCGCCAACAGTTCTTCGGAGGGTGGAGGCATGGCAACGATGCTCACGTTCGGCATCCCTGGCGGGAGTGCCACCGCCGTTCTTATGGCTGCATTTATGATTCACGGACTCACACCTGGACCTTACCTCATTCGTGATCATATGGATATGACCTACGCAGTCATCATCGGCAACATCATCCAAGCTTTTCTACTGTTGTTTATCGGTTTTATCTTCGTCTGGTACTTTAGCAAACTCGTGTTAGCACCTGCAAGGCTGATCATCCCCATCGTCGCGATCTTTTCGCTATTAGGCGCATTTTCCGTGCGCGGCATTTATTTAGACGTCGTATTGACACTCGGCTTCGCCGTACTCGCTCTTGTGATGCGTAAACTAGACTACCCGTTAATTGCTGTTTTGCTCGGACTCATTCTCGGAGCCACCATTGATGGCGAGATGACGAGAACGTTACTAATCTATGAAGGACAGTACTTATCCCTATTAGAGAGGCCCATTTTTACGACGATGTTCATCATTACCATTATCTTATTCACCTTGCCTTGGGTTCAGAAACGATGGGCGAAAAGAAAGCAGAAACGTAACGAAGGAGGAGTATCATGACACACCTACAATCTGGACCTCTCGCTGGTATCCGCATTCTCGATTTATCCACAATGATTGCCGCCCCTTACGGGGCAACGCTTCTCTCTGATTTTGGGGCTGAAGTCATTAAAGTCGAAATCCCAAACAAAGGAGACACTCTTCGAAGTATGGGACCTTTTAAAGACGGAGAACCGCTTCGTTGGCCAGGTCTTGCACGAAATAAAAAATCTTTGACGCTAGATCTTCATCACGAAGAGGGCCAAGAGATTTTACGCAAACTCGTTCGTCAATCAGATATTGTAATAGAGAATTTTCGGCCGAACACTTTAGAGAAATGGAACCTTGGCTACGAGCAATTAAAGAAATGCAACGAGAACATTATTATGATCCGAGTAAGCGGTTATGGTCAGACCGGTCCTTATGCTCCAAAAGCAGGCTTCGGAACACCTGCTACCGCGTTTAGTGGCTATACGTATTTGCAAGGCTTTTCAGATCGACCACCAATCAGTCCTTCCTTCTCTCTACTCGATTATATTACCGGTGTATACGTCGCATTTGCTTCATGTGCTGCCTTGTATCATCGGGATACCGAAGGTGGACAAGGTCAAACCGTTGATCTCGGCCTTTATGAATCGATGTTTCGGATGATGGAATTCCTCGTTGCCGATTACGACCAGAATGGAATTGTTAAAGAACGTTCCCCTGGCTTGAGCGGTCATTCCAGCCCAGCAGGAACTTTTCAAACGAAAGATGGGCACTGGCTTGTGCTAGTCACCAGTTCTGATCCAACGTTCGCTCGTTTAGCCGCAGCAATGAACCGAGAAGATATGTTAAAGGATGATCGGTATTACACAAACGCCGTCCGACTCCAGCGGTTTGAAGAAACGAACGGTATCGTTGCCGATTGGGTGAAGAGTTGGGATCGAGATGAACTACTCGTTCACTTAGATCATCACGGTGTACCGATTAGTGCCATAAACAGCATTGAAGACATCTTTAATGATCCGCATTTTAACGAGCGTAATAACATTATTGAGATGAAGCATCCACGACTCGGCGCTATTAAAATGCCTGGTGTCGTGCCGAAATTCTCTGCAACACCTGGTAGCGTAACAAACGTAGGTCCCGATCTAGGGGAGCATAATGAGGAGATACTCTCTAGCATGATCGGTCTAGATGAACACCGAATTCAACAACTCAAAAATCAAGGTGTCATCTGAAATTTTCATCCTATATGAGTTGAACGAAAGAATTTCATCAAGAACCGGTGGGAAGCTTGGTAATGTGGAAACCTTACTCGAGTTGGGGAAAATCGCAGGAAAAGCGGCATATTCTCATAAACTCGAGAACAGATTTTAAGGTCACGTGTACATCCCCGTCCCGAAGTACCCACATGTTGTCGGCGCGAGCCGCGCCAAACCGAGTCCGATTTGGCTTCGGCCCTGCTGGGGCCGACAGATTGCTTGCTTATGGGCATTGAATCTGCGCGCAAAATGGCACCAAGCGCAGCGCTAGCCCTCCAATCGAACAACCAAAAGCGCAAATGCGGAATTTTCTAATCATTGTTGATGAAATTCATGTGTGCGTTGATGCTTTACAAATTTATGCGAGAATCTTACTGCGAAGAAGGAGGAGACCTCTCTATGAAAGTAAATATCCATGAAGTCTGTCCAAGAGATGGATTTCAAAGCATGCCCGTGTTTGACAAACAGACAAAAGTTGACATTATCAATCGTCTAACCCGGTGTGGATTCCATGAAATTGAAGTGACCTCATTTGTTAGCCCGAAAGCTGTCCCACAATTGCAAGATGCGGATGAAGTGATTCGTGATATTGACAGAAGTCAACCTGCGACATTACGAGCCTCGTCCCGAACTTGAAGGGATTAGAGCGTGCCCATCAGCTTGGCATTAAGAAATTAAAACTGATGCTATCCGGTAGTGATTCGCACAGTTTATACAATGCGAACGCCGATACGTTTGCTGCGTTAGAACGATATCGATCGGTCGCTGATGAGGCTCATAAACTGGACATCAAAATGACTGGCAGCATCGCTGTTGCCTTCGGCTGTCCGTATGAAGGGGAGTTACCTGTAGAAAGACATGAAGCAATATGCCAGAAATACGAAGAGCTTGGCATTACAAGTATTTCCTTAGCAGACACTACCGGTATGGGAAATCCGAAAAACGTTCGTAAAATTATCAGGCATTTAACTCACTCGTTCCCGAGCTTCACTTTCTCAATTCACCTTCATAACACCCGCGGCATGGCGTTTGCAAATGCCCTAACCGCATTGGAAGAAGGCATCATCGATTTCGACAGTTCAACGGGTGGAATCGGAGGTTGTCCGTACGCACCAAACGCCAGTGGAAACATTGCGACCGAAGACCTCGTGCACGGCTTTGAAGAGATGGGAATCCAAACCGGTGTCGACCTTGACCGGGTGTTAGACGCGGCTCGTTATCTCGAAAAACAATTCCCTACCCACGTCGATAGCTTTCTTCTCAAAGCAGGAAAAGCTAAAGACTTGCATCGGCGCCCGGAAAGCAAAGAACAATCTAAATCACCCTGCCAGACTGGTTTATGTGAGCAACAGCCCTCCGTATCTACGGGAACCATTCTTTAGAGAGTGGTTCTTTTTATTTTATGGATACCCCACCTGAACCATTGACAATTTTCTGATAAGGTGCTACTTTAAACCAAGTAAACTGATATGCATTATAAAACAAGTGGGTGGATGAGGATGAAGAAGAGCGGATTATTATTTTACCTAGGAATGGCCACAGTAATGCTAGCTGCATGCGGTGGGGAAAACGAACAAGATACGGGTAGCGAAGCTGGGGACGGCGACACGTCTTGGACAGATGTTCAAGATTCAGGAACACTAGTGGTCGGTACATCAGGGACATACGCGCCAATCACATACATGGATGAAAATAACGAATTAACCGGTTTTGAAGTTGAATTAGTCAGAGAAGTAGCAAATCGCCTGGACTTAGACATTGAATTTAGCACGATGGACTTTGATGGCATTCTACCTGCTTTAAGAAATGGGCAAATTGATGTGGCTGCACACGATTTTGCAATTACTGAAGAAAGATTGGAGACGTTTGACTTTGTAGAACCGCACAAATATTCGTATGGTTCAGCGATTGTACGGGCAGAAGACGTGGACCAATTTACTTCTGCTCATGACTTGGAAGGTGTGGAGGTCGCTCTCGGCTCTCTAACGAGCAACTACGCCATCTTTGCCGATAATATTGGCGCAGACGGTACGGCTTATGATGCGGAACCGAAGCCATTTTAAGAGACGTATTGAACGGAAATCAAAGCGCGTATTTAAACGATTACCTCGTGCTCGGCCAAACCCTCGAAGAGTTTGGTGACGACAATCTTGTATTAGCTGAAGATGTACGTTACCACGCAACAGAAAGCGCCATTGCCTTGCTTAAAGGGAACGAAGCGCTTCGCGATGAGTTAAGTGTCGTCATCGACGAACTGATTGAAGAAGGTTATGTCGCTGAACTTTCAAATGAATTTCTCGGAGAAGATGTCTCACAACCAAATGACGATGCGGACATCGTTAGTTTAGAAGGATAAACGAGTCGTGAGCATGACGGATGACACATTACCTTAGTGCTCACGAATTTCCTTACATCAATTAAGTCAGGAGAATAAAAATGTTTGAGTGGTTTTCAAATATACAATGGGAGTATTTGTATGACTTCGAGCTAGCCGTCGACTCCTTACCTTTCCTTATGGAAGGTTTAAAAATCACGGTTATTATCGCTTCTTTCAGCATGTTCTTCTCGTTAGTCCTCGGCATTCTGCTCGGCGTCGCCCGCATGTCAAAGTATTGGTTTCTTCGCTTACCAGCTCGGGTATACATCTCTTTTATGCGCGGAACGCCACTACTCGTCTTTATTTTCATTCTCTATTATGGGTTTCCGGTCATTGGTATTGAATTCACAAGCGCCATCGTTGCCGGAATCGTCGGGGTCAGCTTGAACTTCGCTGCCTACAGCGCAGAAGTCGTTCGTTCCTCCATCATGTCTGTGCCGAAAGGGCAATGGGAAGCGGCAGCATCTTTACAAATGAACTACGTCCAAACGATGACGAAAATCATTATCCCCCAAGCGACGCGAATTGCATTGCCACCGACATTTAGCATCTTTATGGATGTGGTAAAAGGAACCTCCCTAGCATCCGTCATTACAGTACAAGAATTGTTGTATAGCGCCCGGCTCATCTCAGGAAGAACGTATGACAGCATGACGATGTACATTACCGCAGCCTCATCTATTGGGCTGTATGCATCATCATTGGGTATTTCCAAGATCGTTTGGAAAAGAGATATAACCGCTATTTAAGCTAAAAAAGAGGCATGGAGGTTTCCGCACATGATTGAGGTACAGGCACTAAAGAAGTCATTTGGCCCAACGGAAGTATTGAAGTCCATTGACTTTCAAGTGAACAAAGGCGAAGTGATTGCGCTAATTGGTCCATCGGGGTCTGGCAAAACCACCTTGCTACGGTGTTTAAACTTATTAGAAACTCCGGATGCCGGCTCAATCTCGATCGGGACATCGGCGTTAACATTCGGCAATGATATTAAAAAAGCAGACATCAAAAAGATTCGCCAGTACTCAGGAATGGTGTTTCAAGGCTTTCACCTGTTTCCTCACAAAACCGTATTGGAGAATTTGTATACCGCTCCGGTCGCCTTGAAACGAAATTCTAAACAAACGCTCATTGAAAAAAAGCGAAGCGATGCTCGAAAAAGTAGGCATGATTGAGCACAAACATAAATATCCAGACGCCCTATCTGGCGGGCAGCAACAGCGTGTCGCCATTGCTAGAGCATTAGTAATGGAGCCGGAAGTGATGCTCTTCGACGAGCCTACCTCTGCGCTCGACCCGCAATTGGTAAGAGGTGTGCTGAAAGTGATTGAAGGGTTAGCACACGAAGGACAAACGATGGTGATCGTCACCCATGAAATGAACTTCGCCAAAAGAGTCGCAGACAAGATCATTTTCATGGACGAAGGATACATCGTCGAAGAAGGTAACGGGGATCAAGTCATTACCAACCCCCAAGAAGAGCGGACAAAATCCTTTTTATCCCTCCTTGAGGAAGAATAACGACGTGCCGCCTGTAGTCAAGATCATTGAAAACCCCAATTGTGCGCACGCGCGCAATTGGGGTTTTCTGGATAGTAGCAATCTAGATAAGTTGAACTAAATAAATCCTTCAAGAACCAATGGTAAGCTTGGTAAAGCGGAAACTGTGTTCGAGTTGGGACCGAACTTGTTCTCAAGTTGGAGAAAATCGCAGGAAAAGCGGTGTATTCGGTAACAGATCACCTGGTCATGTGTACATCCCCGCCCCGAAGTACCCACATGCTGTCGGTGCGAACGCGCCGAACCGAGTGCGGTTTCGTTTCGGCCCGGCGGGGCCGTTGTGTCGTTGGCGCTTCAGTCTTCAATCTGCGCGCAAGTTGGAACAAACTGCGCAAAATAGCACCGCGCTACCTCACCACACCACA
>NZ_BAXB01000044.1 GCF_000698145.1 Geomicrobium sp. JCM 19039 | reverse complement strand
GACGCCCCAGAAGAAAACGATTCAATGTCATTTGCATTACCGGTGACGTATACGCCTTTTTGATCAAGATCTTCTACCGGCTCGTTGCGAATGATCGTTTGATCGTGCAGTACGACGATTTTTTCGCAAAGAGGTAAGATTTCATCAATATGGTGTGTGGATAACATAATTTGACGCGGGTGCTCAGCGTGAGTCTCAATGAGCATATCAAAAAATACTTTTCTCATATGGGCATCTAACCCATTTGTCGGTTCGTCCATAATCGTCACCGGAGATTTACTCGAAAGCCCAATGACAATTGTGAGCATTGATTTCATTCCTGTAGAAAATGAACGTACCTTTTTCTTTCGTGGCAACTCAAATCGTTCGAGCAGTTGGTCGGCAAGTTGTTGGTCCCAGTTGTCATTAAACAAAGAGGCGAAGTGCATCGCATCATTCACCGTCCATATGTCCGAATATGGGTGGCTTTCTTGCAAAAAGGCGACATCGTTCATCGCTTTATTGTTGTTATACGGAATCTGTTTGTTCACATGTAAAGAACCCGAATCTGGTTGCAAAAGCCCTGCAATAAGTTTCATCAGTGTTGTTTTTCCTGAGCCGTTACGCCCCCAAAGTCCAACAATGGCAGGTTCAGTTTCTACGTAGTGAACGTTATCTAGAATCGTTTCTTTTCCATAAGAGAAAGAAACATCATGAACGTTAATCATCATATCCCTCCATAATTAATTTCCAAATGTCATCCTTTTTTAGTTCGAGCCGTCTGGCTTCCTCAATCATTGGTTTGATGAACATCTTGTCAAATTCTGTTTTTCGTTGTTCATGAAGCTTTTCATTTGCACCAGTGGCAACAAACATACCAACGCCTCGCTGCTTGTAGACGTATCCGGCTTCCACAAGTATGGCGAGCCCTTTTTGAATGGTCGCTCGGTTTACTTGATAAAATGAGGATATCTCTGTTGTGGATGGAATTTGTTCTTCTTCTTGTAACGTCCCATCCAAAATATCTTCTAGAATCATATCGGCAATCTGCAAAAAAATTGGCTTGGAATCATCAAAAACCGCCTTCACAGCATGCTCCCTTTCTTATTGGATGTATAGTTGATTAGTTGTGTAATCAACTATACACTGAGCTTCGGATTATGTCCAATGTTAAGTTTTGTTAGCTAGAGTTATTTTTATGTAATCAAAAAAACTGCACAAATTGTGCAGTTCAGCTGGCTCTCTCGTTTAACCGATATATTTTTGGTCGGGGCGAAAGATCCGATTATTCTGCGCTTGTTCTTGGACGTGGGCGCACCATCCAGTGATTCGACTCACGCAAAAGGTAGGGGTGAGGAGGTCATGATCAATGGCGAGCGTATCCATGAGTGCTGCAGCATAAAACTCAACATTCACATGAAGGGCTCTTCCAGGCTTATACGCGTGTAAAAGCTCAGTTGCCGTTTGCTCAATCTGCACAGCTTGCGCCAATGCATCATCATCGTCTTGTAGGCGCGCTAACAGACGTTTTAGTGCCTCTGCCCTCGGATCTGATGTTTTGTACACGCGGTGACCAAAGCCCATCAGCTTTTCTCCATTTTCAAGCTTGTTTCGAAGCACTTCCTCGATGCTTTCCCCGTTCTGAACATCAGCAATCAGTTGCAATACTTCAGTTGGCGCTCCACCATGCAATGGTCCGCTCATAGCACCAAGCGCACCCGTAATTGCAGATGTGAGTGTTGATTCGGTAGAAGCCACGACCCGAGCAGCAAACGTAGACGCATTCATGCCATGCTCCATCGTCAAAATAAGATAAGCGGTTAACGCATCAGCTTGTGTGGCGACCGGTCGTTCACCGGTAAGCATATACATGTAATTCTCTACATGATTTAAATGAGCGTTCGGTCGGATCCGCGGCAACCCCTGCTTATCGCGATGTGTGTAGGCAATGATGGTCGGGAAACACGCAGCGAACTTGATCTGGTCTTCTGTTGTTGGTGGCCACGTTGAGGACATAGAGGAGACGACTGTTCGCAACACCTCCATTGTGGTAAAAAATTTCGGCATCTGTTCGATGATTGTGATTGCGTATTCGGGAATTTCGCGAGCTGCTTTTAGTTGTTCGGAAAATGCTTTGCTATCTTGTTCTGAGGGAAGGTATCCATTCCAAAGCAAATAGACAACGTCTTCAAAAGAACGTTCTGTTGCCAACTCGTCAACAGGTATTCCTCGGTACAACAACGTTCCTTGTTTACCATCCACATCACTAATCGTCGTTTCAGCTACAACAATTCCTTCCAATCCTTTATTCATTTCTCATACACTCCTTTCTCTTTCATCTTAGAAGAAGTCGTGTATAATGAAAATTAAATCATTTATTGGGAACCGATTAATATATTTAATCAATAAGGAAGAATACTACGATGAACATACAATGGATTGAAACGTTTGTAACAGCAGCACACCTTCAAAATTTTCACCAAACAGCGGAACGCCTCTATCGATCACAGCCTACGGTGACCGTACATATTCGGCAACTTGAAAATTTGTTAGGAGTTCCGTTGTTTCAGAAATCAGGGAGAGCGGTCACGCTCACCCCATACGGGCGTAAATATGTAAAGCACGCAGAACAAATCCTCGCTTCTTTTGAAGAAGGTCTCGTTGACATGGAGCGTGAGCGACAAGGCTACTATCGTCAATTACGCATCGCAGTATCTCCGCAAATTGCTTCAAGTTATTTGCCATATTGGGTGAAAATGTATACAAGAGCCTACCCCGACACAGAAGTGATCGTAAGCGTTTATGAATCAGTCGACATCGGCGAAGCAGTGGAGAGTGGAAAAGTGGATCTTGGTTTGTCTCGTCAAGCGTATAGCTCTCTACATATTACAAGTGAGCCTGTACAAAAGGAACGGTTACGGTTTGTATTGCCTCACGATGGGGGAGATGAAGAGACAAGCCTTCCAGTGACAGTCGAGGAAGCGTTAGAAAGGCACGTGCTCATCACAGACAATCATCCTGGCTATTGGGACACCGTCATCTGGGCAATCAAACAACGGGTACCAGCGTTTCGTCAAATGCGTGTTTCTCAAGTTCATGTAACAAAGCGCTTTATTGAGGAAGGGTTAGGGTGTTCTGTTCTGCCATTATCATCTGTGAGAAGAGAACTTGCGGAAGGAAGAATAATGGAAGCGGAATTGGGTGAACTCGAGTTGCCATTCGTGTGTACGTATATCGTGCACGGGCAGAAGACAGAAGAAGCGACTGAATTTTTAACAATTATGAAAGAAAGGACATAGAGCGAATGCTCAATGTCCTTATAAAAATTAGTCTGCTTGCATACCGCCGTCCACATTATACATAGAACCGGTAACAAAAGAAGCGGCATCAGACGCTAGAAACCAGACCACTTCAGCAACTTCTTTCGGTGAACCAAAGCGGCCAAAAGGAATTCCGGCTTTTAACGCTTCTGATGATTCTTCAGGTTTTCCAGGGTTAATGTTGTTTTGGATATCTTTAAGCATCTGTGTATCAATGGCAGCTGGTGCAACCGCGTTCACCCGAATACCGTGAGGGGCGGCTTCTAGTGCAGCTGTTTTTGTGAGACCAGCAACAGCATGTTTAGATGCAATGTATCCGGCCATACCTGCTGAGCCAATATATGCAGCGTTAGAGGCCGTATTAATAATTGTTCCGTGCCCTTGTTCAAACATGTGTGCCAACACGTGCTTTAGCCCTAAAAATACACCACTCACATTAATATCCATAATCTGATTAAAGGTTTTCAGTTCGAGTTCAGTAATATTTTGAAAAGGTCCATTGATGCCTGCATTGTTAAAAAATACATCAATTTTGCCGAACGTTTCGACGGTTTGTTTGACATATTGTTTCACATCGTCCTCGTTCGTCACATCGGCTTCAATCGTAAGAATTCGATCTTTCGTGTCGGAGAGCCCTTCTTCAACACGTGCTAATGAATCTGCACTTACATCAACAAATACAACCTTTGCACCCTCGTCTAAGAAGCGGTGAGCGACAGCTTGTCCGATGCCACCCGCACCTCCGGTCATAAGCACTACTCGATCCTTCATTCATAACGCCTCCTCCGTATTTGGGTGATGCCCTTTTAGCATAACGATACCGCTTACATAATACGAATAATCTGCTCAAAACCACATCGAATCAGAAGCAATCACTATCAGCATGAAGCCGATGTGTGCTCGAGGTTGAGGTTAATCGGACTAAACAAGGTGGTGTTCGGTATAGAAACGAACAGTCATAGAGTAGCTAGTATCAGGTGAACTGCCGTGTTCTACATCGGTCTAGAACACCAATCACCTAGAAATTCCCAAAAATGAGCGAACGATATCGCCGTTGGAGCTAAAGATCGCGCAAAACGATCTATATAGAATGAACGTAACCGTTTCCTAAGTGAACCGTTTGTTGGTGCTTTCAGCTGCTGGCAGATGGTTGTACTCCAGAGCATAAGGGCGACATCGGTGGACAAAAATCGTCCACCGTGTTTTCTATGCACTCCAGAGCACAAGTGCAACATCGGTGGACAAAGTGCGCCCACCGTGTTTTCTATGCACCCAGAGCATAAGGGCGACATCACCTCATCGCTTCGGTGTGTGAAAAAAAGTCCAAATGCCCCATATATTCATTTATGTGACACTTGGGAAAGAAAATCATGATTTTAAACGTGAATGCGCACATAAACGGTGTCAACTGTCACAAATATTGCGATTTGTGACAGTTGCGTGCCGAAAGTGCCCGGTTTGAGGGCTCGATTGTCACATAAGTAAGAGGTCATCACATGCTTGTGCCAGGTGGTGACCCTGAGTCATGACTTTTTACCCTTCGGCAAACGTTTTTCGTGTTGTCCGCAACCCTTGCAGTGACCACAACGATCGGCAACGACGTTGCGATATGAGATGAACTTCAACAGTTAATAGGTAGGCGTTTGCCCGTAAAGACCGATCTCGGTCACAGCGTTCAGTGCATTTCTTTCGTTCAACTGATCTATATAGAATGAACGTAAGATTTCCTGATTTGCGCTGTTGTGTGGGGGGAGATCAGTGCGGGGTGCCATCTTGCGCGCAGTTTGTTCCAACTTGCGCGCAGATTCCAGGCTGAAGTGCCAACGACACGTCGGCCCCGCCGGGGCCGAAACGAAACCGCACTCGGTTCGGCGCGGCTCGCGCCGACAGGATGCTAGGTTTTTGGCTTGGAAATGCGAAGAATGGTTCTCTTAACCTGTTGCCGCAGGGGGTGGGGGCACATGCGGGTAAGATGAACGTACGTTCTGCGCGCAAGTTTCCGCCATCTGCGCGCAAGTTTGCGCTTCTCACTGATTTTAGCGCCGATTTCGCCAAACTTGCGCGCAGTTTGTTCCAACTTGCGCGCAGATTCCAGGCTGAAGTGCCAACGACACGTCGGCCCCGCCGGGGCCGAAACGAAACCGCACTCGGTTCGCGCGACTCGCGCCGATATCATGTGGGTACTTCAGGGCGAAGATGTACATGTGAGCCGGTAATCTGTTACCGAGTTCTCTCATTCTGTTCACGCTTTCCCAAGCTTTTCTCGGGTTCTTGAAGAATTTCTTTCGTTCAACTCATATAGATCGTTTCGGGCGTGACCTAGCTCACGCACCTGCTAAGATCCCCAAATGGTTTTCAGCTAGAGATGTTTGTGAGTAAACAATCCCTCAACATTGGAAAAGAGCGGGTGCGAACACAAAGTCAAACTCTTCGTATGCTTGGATGTCGGGAATTCCCACGAGCATGGCTTGCTAAGGAAGCAGACGTGACCCGTTGTGTAATTGTTATTACTTAGAATTGTAAAGTTTAAATCACACATAGGCCGTTCTAGCGCAACCTCAAGCGCAAAAGTTCATTAATATCTAAATGAATTGATTTCTCCACCCATTTAGAATATCTCATGAATAAAAGAAGCGGATATCCTCTAATGGGACGTCCGCTTTTTAAGTGCTTTTTATAATCTATGCCTTTACACAAAGTATGTTTCTTATATGTTGCAAGAATAACATGTAGGTGCCAGCGACAACGTTGAAGAGGTGACCATTGTGCCGAGGGAGAGTTAGTCCGGTACTTCAGCACCTTCTTCTGAGTGGGCAAGTCGACTGGACGCGGCGGCTGCGATCGCACCGACGATATCGTCCAAAAATGTATGGCACTTTCCATCAGCATGGTCATTCAGTTTTGCGATGATGCCAGGTTTAATCTTATCGACATAGCCGAAGTTTGTGAGGCCGATGGAACCGTACACATTAACGATGGCTAAGGCGATGATCTCATCAATGCCATATAACCCTTCATCGGATGCCACGATGTCTTGTAGCGGTTGTTGTAATTTGCCTTCTTCGGCGAGCTGATCAAGCTCTATTCCTGTGAGCAGTGCATTTTGCACTTCCCGTTTGGATAATACGCGAACGACATTATATTTGCATGTCGCTTTCGTTAAATTCTCCACATAGGGGGTTTGTAAATCAAAGACGAGATCTGTGATATCGTCAACAGTCACCCCTCTAGACTCTAACCGCTCAATGGCTAATTCAATGGATAGTGTTTTCACGTGTAAAACGCCCCTTTAATCTATATGGTAATGTTTACCCTCATATGAGAAATACAAACGTGCGGGATCATCAATAACTTTGTGCACCTCATCATAGAATATAAGAATATGCGGAGGTGATCAGATGTTTGAAAGAAATATATACGATCAGTACGGTTTTCATTGTGATGAGCGGTGGCAACTTGGGTCATATGAGGGGTTTGATGCTGGTGGTCACTCTTATCTCGTCACACCCTATTCTCGACAAGAAGACAGCATGCTTATTCAATTTGAGTGGGCAAAACAGCTGCACAATGCAGGGGTTGCAGAAATTGCCCAGCCTGTAAATACAGTAGGTGGGGGAAGCGTGGCAAAGATTGATGGCGCGCAACAACTCGTGTTTATGCTGCCGCAATTAGATGAACGGCGAGCTGGAGAATTTCTCACAGAAGGAGGACAACTCGCCCATATCCACGACGTCAGCCATGGTTGGGTGCCAAATGTCCCTGACTTAAACTATTTAGGGCAGTGGTTAGACATTTGGGAGCGGAGGATGGGTCAGGTTGAAAGTTGGCATCAGCAAGTGGATGCACGGCGACAGAAAAACGATTTTGATCGGGAGTTTTTGTACACATTTCCTTATTATTTAGGAAGAGCAGAGACGGCGATGCAGTGGCTTGTTGAAGAAGGAAGAGAGCCGTTGCTTCAATCATATGACGGCTCAATTAATCATACAAGGTTCTCCAATCAGTCTTGGTTTGCTACAAACGAACGGACGACTCAAGTGAAGCTGCCGTTAGAGTTTGTGTATGATCACCCAGCTAGAGATCTCGGTGAACGCTTACGTGCGGAATATCGAGAAGGGCGATTTGAAGATGGCTATTCCTTTATTTCTGAGTATCAAAATGGTCGAACACTTTCTCAAGGAACGTGGTCACTCATCGGTGCGCGTCTTTTACTTCCACTTACGTATATCGAAACGATTGAAAATCATTATATGAATGAAGGCACGCATGCTGAGAACCGTTCAGCAGACATTACAAACTTTGAAAGGGAGCTTGCCCAAGAAGAACGGTATTTACGTTACACCGCACAATGTTTGATGGAACATTTACCCTCAACAACCGCGGGTTCGTGGTTTACTCGAAGAAATTTCGCATGAAAATGTAAGTTTACCCCTTGTAAAGTCCTCCTATTCGGTCTATAATGTCCATATTAAATAGACATTTGTTTTTCTCTAGTGAACAAGAGAGGTAGTCAAGTGATCGGAACAGGGGTGGACATTGATGAGTAGCAAACAAATTGTGGTTGGACTGCTAGGGTTAGGTACAGTAGGTAGTGGGATGATGCACATCCTCACTCACCATAAGGAGAAGTTGCAAACGAAAACAGGGGCAGAAGAGATCATTGTTCGCAAAGTCCTGGTTCGTGATCCGCATAAAGAAAGAGATCAACGCATTGCCATTGAGCAATTTACGACTGACGGCCAAGAGGTTGTCACTGACCCTGACATTGATATTATTATTGAAGTAATGGGTGGAATAGATGAAGCGAAAAAGTTAATTGAGACGGCGCTTAATCAAGGGAAACATGTGGTGACGGCGAATAAAGATTTACTTGCTCTGCATGGTGAAGAGTTGTTGAAGAAAGCACAAGAGAACAATTGCTTGCTCTTGTATGAAGCGAGTGTGGCAGGTGGCATCCCGATTTTGCGAACGTTAAACGAAGGGCTTGTCGCTGATCACATTACAAAAATGATCGGAATTGTAAATGGAACGACAAACTATATGCTTACGAAAATGTCAAAAGAGGATTTAACGTATGACGAGGCGTTGAAAGAAGCACAGGAAAAGGGATTTGCAGAAAGTGACCCGACCGCAGACGTCGGCGGCCTTGATGCTGCGCGTAAAATGGTTATTTTATCTCGCCTCGGTTTTTCTGAATCCATTGATTTGGACCGTGTGTATGTGAGGGGCATGACTGGTGTTGCACCTGAGGATATTGATTACGGCAAACAGCTAGGGTTTACGATGAAGCTGATTGGTCTAGCAAGTCGTAACGAAGGTGAATTGGAAGTATCTGTCGAGCCGGTGTTTGTCCCGAATGACCATCCGCTTGCTTCGGTAAACGATGAATATAACGCGGTTTATGTTTATGGGGAAGCTGTTGGGGAGACAATGTTCTACGGACCTGGTGCAGGCTCATTACCGACTGCATCTGCTATTGCCTCCGATTTTGTTAACGTTGCCCGGCATGTCATTTCTCGTGGTTCATCACGAATTGATACGAGTGTTGTGAAACGAGCGACTGTAAAGGAAGTTGACGATGTAGAGGCAAAGTTTTACGTACGGCTGTACGCACAAGATGTCCGTGGTGCTTTTAAGACGATTACTTCACAGTTTACAGCACATGGAGTAAGCTTTGAAAAGCTAATGCAAAGCCCACTGGATACGGAAGAAAAAATAGCCGAAGTCGTTATAGTTACGCACGAGACGACACGTGGGGTATTTGACCAGTTAATCGATGAATTGAATGGGCTCAACGTTGTTGATAAGGTGATGAATCATTATCGTGTGGAAGGAGGGGTTGTAAATGTCTTGGAAGAACAAGACATTGCCATCGTCTGAAGCCAAACCACTAATGACGATTTCAGTACCGGCAAGCTCTGCAAATCTCGGTCCAGGGTTTGATTCGATTGGGTTGGCGGTAAGTCGATATTTGCATTTGGAAGTGTATGCGGCAGAGGAATGGCAATTTACATCCTCATCTATTCACTTGGCGAACATTCCTAAAGGCAAGAAGAACATGGTGTACAAAGTGGCGCGAGCACTTGCTGCTACGAAAGGCAAAGAATTGCCCGCTTGTCACGTGCATATGCACTCAGATATTCCATTAGCCCGGGGGTTGGGAAGTTCAGCAGCAGCGATTATTGCCGCAATTGAACTGGCAAACCAGTTGGCAGACTTGCAGCTGACGAGTGAAGAGAAGCTCCGGTTTGCTAGTGTTCTGGAAGGTCATCCTGATAACGTTGGTGCTTGTTTGTACGGGGGATTGACTGTTGGCATGCACACCGAACAATTTACTCGAGTCGTACTGCAGCAAATTCCTAGTTTAGACCTTGTGCTTATGGTCCCGTCAGAGGAATTACTAACCTCTGAATCGCGACAAGTGTTGCCAGATCAGCTTGATTACAAGGAAGCCATTCGGGGCAGTGCGTGTGCCAATGTGCTTGTCGCCGCTCTTCTTGCCGAGGATTACGAACTTGCGGGGACGATGATGAATCAAGACCGTTATCACCATCCGTATAGAACTGGACTCGTTCCAGGGCTAGGAGAAGCGCTTGAAGACGTCAAGTCATACGGTGTCTACGGCGCGGCATTAAGTGGTGCAGGACCAACAATTCTAGCCTCGCGCCTTTTGGTAAAGGAATAGAGATCGCTGAACAGATTGCCATCGATTATCCGCAGTATGAAGTGACGGCGGCGAAGCCGTGTGCCCAAGGTGCGGTTGTAGAGCAGAATTCATTAGGTATCGCTCTTTCATCATAAGATAAGTTCTAGCACAAGAACAGATAACATCGTTCTTGTGCTTTTTACGGTTGTGCCCGGCATGTATGTGGATGCTATCGGTAGAGTATCGACCGGTCGAAAGCGTTGGACGTCCATCACTCATCAACGAAAACACATACGCGTAAAGGGTGACAAATGGATGATCCATGAGCACCTTTCCCAGTGTGTGAACTCTTATTTAGCAGGAATCTTACCATAGACATATCTATGGTAAGATTTTCAGTAGTAGACGTTATAAAACATCGAGAATCGTACCATAAAGGGTTGATCTCATGCCCGCCGCCCACCCCAATT
>NZ_BAXB01000045.1 GCF_000698145.1 Geomicrobium sp. JCM 19039 | reverse complement strand
ATAGAAAACACGGCGGGGCGCACTTTGACCACCGATGTTGCACTTGTAGTCTGGACTGCATAGAAAACACGGGGGGCGTAGTTTGACCACCGATGTTGCACTTGTGCTCTGGAGTACATAGAAAACACGGCGGGCGCACTTTGGCCACCGATGTTGCACTTATAGTCTGGACTGCAAATTTCCGCCTGAAGCGGAAATCAACTCAGGAAAATATAAATCTCAATTTACATACACAGCAACCGAAGTAAAATATGGTAAGCTAATGAACACAAAAAAGTGAGGAGGAGCGGTACACTGATGAAACATTTTTCATTTACAGCAAACATCGATTATCTTCGTCGAAACGACGAAGAGATTACCCATTTAATTACAGCTAACCGGGTGATTAAAGCACTTGAGATCGCGGGTCAAAAACAAGTGATTGAAATTCACGAAGCCGGGGATGGAGGCCTTGCTATTGAAGGATGTCAAGGGGACAAACACGAAGTACAAACGTTTATTGATGACTGGTTTGATCTGTCTACTGACTTGACGCCATTTTATGAGATGGCGGCGGTTGATCGTTTGTTAGCCGGTCCGGCAGAACGGTTTTACGGGTTACGATTAATGGGTATTCCTGATCTATTTGAAGCGCTCAGCTGGGCAATTATCGGCCAACAGATTCATTTGAACTTTGCGTATACCATAAAAAAACGGATTGTTGAAACTTACGGTGAACATGTCGGTTTTGGAGCGCATACGCTCTATTTGTTTCCAAAGCCCGAACGGATCGCGGCTTGCACACCGGAAGAGCTTGTCCGTTTGCAATTAAGCCGGCGAAAAAGTGAATACCTTATTAACGTTGCTCGCCTCATCGCAGATGGACAACTGCAAAAGGCTGAACTCATAAAGGATCTACCGAAAGCGCATCACACACTGACGAGTATAAGAGGCATTGGCCCTTGGACAGCCAATTACGTCCGTATGCGCTGCCTCCGCGACCCCGATGCATTCCCAATTGATGATGTCGGATTCCAAAATGCTGTACGTATTGCTTTACAACGCCAAGAAAAGCCTTCCAAAGAAGAGCTACACGTACTTGCTCGTCATTGGGAAGGCTTTACGGCTTATGCGGTGTTCTATTTGTGGCGACTCCTCTATTAAAAACGGTGGAGCCAGTCCACCACATCATCCATCACTTGCTCCCGATTCGTTTCGTTTAAAAGCTCATGGCGAGCCTCCGCGTAATCACGCAACTCCACTTGCAAGCCAACATCTTCAAATCGTCGTTTCATATGCACTGCGCCATCACTAAAGTCGGTAACAGGATCCTTATCTCCACTCAAGATGAGAACAGGCAAATCACGATCCATCTTTTCGACGTTTGCAAGCTTATCGTTTTCCAAAGCGGCGTTCATCATATCATGCATTAAGCCGAGCGTTGCTGCACCGCCACATAACGGATCTTCAATATACTTGTCTACCTCTTTATCATCTCTTGATAACCAGTCAAAAGCTGTTCTTGCTGGTTCAAACGGGGTATTAAACGACCCAAACGTTTGACCGATGACCGCTTCATTACGTTCTCCTCGCCCGTGAATGCTCGCTTGTTCTTTCGCAAAATCACGAACGCTCGCCGCTTCATCTAATAAATGAACTGGAGCACAAAGGATTGCTCCTGTAATGCCTTTATACACTTGCGTAAAGCGTCGTACAACGACAGTTCCCATACTATGACCGAACACATACACCGGAATATCAGGATATTCACTCGTCGCTTTTTCAAAAAGCGTGTGCACATCATCAGCCATGAGATCGATTACATCTGATTCAGGGAACGTCCCACCCGTTTCACCGTGTTCTCTTTGGTCGTGCGCATACACGACAGCACTAGCCTTGTTTAGTACGTTCGCAAACCGTTCATACCGCCCGGAATGCTCAGCGAGACCATGAGCAATAAGAACAATTTTTTTAGGAAAATGGTCGGGTTCGAATTTTCGAACAAATAGATCAGTACCGTCTTTCGCTCGTAAAGTAAATGTTAATGGTTTCATGTTCACTCTCCTTTTTGAAATCGTGCGACGAGCAAACCGTCTTTTCCAAACCGTTGCTCCTCCTCGTCTGTTTCCCGCATGTCACGAATTTCAACCGGCTTCCACGGTGTAAAGCATGCCTCTAAATCGTCTTTTGTAAACCCTAATCCACCTTGCAAACTTCTTTGTCGGTATATTTCGACATCTGTTAAAACAGCGCCTCCTAAAGGTCCATTCGCTTAAAAACATGAAACAGCATAGTACCCACCAGGTTTAAGTGCATGGTGAACGAGCGCTAAGTACTGGATACGTTGATGAGGGCAAGGTGATGAAAGCAGCCAGAATCATAGATGAGATCAAATGCGTGTCGGTCCACATCAAGCTTCAGTACATCTGCTTGAATAAAGTCGACTGACGAGGCGGTTTCTTTAGCCCACCGTATTGCTTCTCTTGACTGGTCTACTGCTAAAACTTGACTCCCATTTTCCGCTAAGAAGTGCGCATTTCTCCCATTTCCACAACCAAGCTCCAACACACGATCAAAGGTTAACTTGTCGTCCTCTACATAAGACACGAGGTTTTCATCGGGGTTAGATGTAAAAAAAGGCACATTTCGTTCTCGATCAGTATAAAATTCATCCCAATCTAGCCGTGGTTTCGTCCCCATCAATTCATCTAACGTTTCCAGTAGTTGTTCGTACGACGTTATCATAGTAAAACCCCCTCCTCCATTATACGATAATTCATGGTGGAGAGGGCGATATAGCGGTGATTATGACCGATTTGTTTTAAGCTCTTGAATTTGTTCAATATGCCGTGTTTCATGCATCGGCAATAGCTCCGCCCATTGTTTTAAAGACAGTCTTCCGAACTTCGGATGCTTTACCGATATGTCTGTGAGCTGCTGTTCATCATCGACTTTGTTAATCACATTGTTAAAGTATACCCGTGACGTTTCTAAACCTTCCATCAGTTGGGTCACTTGAAAAGGGCCAGGGTCAGGAATAGACGTAGAAGGGGCTTCGGTCTTGATCGAACGGTCCAACGCCCGCTCAATCGGTTTCGCCTCTGCCGGAATCTTCTTCCCCCTTTCCAGCCCATAATCAATGGCATCAGCAAATGACCCTTCTGACAAAATAAGGTGGTGACAAATTTGCCCGATACTCCACGCTTCCCGATCCGCGGGCTTTCTGTTCAACTCGTCTTTGCTTAAACTACGAATCTCATCGTATAATCTTGCCCTTGTGCGTATAAGCTCTTCGTGATTAACGATTGACGACACCTCCATCAATTTCCAGATTCTGCTTTCATTATATTCTAACTTTTATGCTTTTTTCCAGCAATTGGCGAATAATTGTCCTCAATATGTTATACTCACACAAAATGTACGACTTGTAGTGCTCGGAAGTGTTTGGTGCTGTCGCTAAGTTGGCGCGATTAATCGTTCTATTTATAGCATTCCTATTTGTAGGCAACCTGATTATCGAACCTGCATACGACATGTTGGCAGTTGGAGAAAGTGCCTCATTCTTCGTCTACACCGGGCTCGCTGTTTTGTTTTTCGTTCTGTATCGTAACAAATTCCAATGGAACAGTTGGTATGAAGGGCCGAGATGGCCGTCCTCGCAAAGCGAAAGTCACGATGACTTGTCACAACGGCGTTCGCAATGCTTATCGCACCCCCAGCCCTTTCCGCAATCATGTAAAGGAGACGGATATGAGAGATCTATTTACTTACAACTGGCAAGTCCGAGACGAGTGGTTCAACTGGTGTGCGGAGCAGCCCCTTGAAGAATTGACTCGTCAACGAGACGGAGGGGTTGGAAGCATACTGCAAACCCTTCTGCATATTATTGACGTAGAAGTGAGTTGGATTCGCGCTGTCATGGGCAAACCAGATGTACCCATCAATTCATCCGAATATTATACACTCAAAGAAATCAGAACACTCTCACAACAACTGCGACCAGAAATCATTTCCTATTTTGATGATGATTTTTTCATGGAAGAAAAGAAAAAAGTATACGCCTCTTGGCTTGATGAGTCGTTTGACAAGAAGGACGTGATTGCCCATGCGATCGTTCATGAAGTTCATCATATCGGACAACTGAGTGTGTGGGCGAGACAACTCAATCAGTTACCTGTTTCAGCCAATTATATCGGGAGGAATCTATGACATCGAAAGCGTACTGGATCCAAGAGTTAAACATGCAATCTCATCGTGAAGGAGGTTATTTCGCCCTGACCTTTCAAGCCGATGGAAAGATTAAAACGAGAGACGGTCGGCTAAGAAGCGAATATTCGAGTATTTACTTTCTCCTTGACCCGTCATCTCCTTCTCATTTCCATCGGTTAAAAAGTGATGAAGTGTGGTACTATCACGACGGAGAACCGTTGACCATTCATATGATTCATCCAGACGGTACGTACGAAGCCATCCGGCTCGGTACGAACGTCCACGCCGGTGAAACGCTGAGTTACCCGGTACGTGCAGGTGTGATCTTCGGTTCAACCGTCCGCCGAGACTATGCGCTTGTTAGCTGCCTCGTATCCCCTGGGTTTGATTATGAGGATTTTGAATTATTCACCCAAAAGCAGTTACTGGCGGAATATCCACAACATGAACCGATTATACGAAAGCTAGCCTATGAACAACTACCCGATGCATAACTGTCACTCTCCGATACGCTTCGTCGTCTCATTCACGATATCCTTCATGAGGTTTGCGGCTGTTTCCCGGCGATTCAGTCGCGTCGCTTGTCCTGCCCAAAGCGACATGTATTCAGAGCTGCCTTGATCACCAGATGCTTTACGGATGCCTTTTGTTACTGCATGTTGTATCGGGTACGGGGCAAAGGGGGTGCCTGTACGAAAATGATCAATGAACGTATTAAGTACCCTCTTGCCTCCTTCCCTGAGAATGCCTTCGTAATCACCGTGCTCGTTTCATCACTTTCAAGTAGCGCCTGTTTATGCAAAGCGTGTGCACCACTTTCTTCTGCTGTTAAAAATGCCGTCCCTAACTGCACACCAGACGCGCCGAGCATTAAGGACGCAGCGACCCCTCTTCCGTCCATAATTCCCCCAGCAGCGATCACAGGGATGTTAACGTGGTCGACAATTTGCGGGACGAGTGCCATCGTTCCAACCATCGGCAAGTGCGGGTACGTTTCAAACGTTCCCCTATGCCCCCCGGCTTCACTCCCTTGAGCAACAATCGTATCAACGCCTGCCGCTTCTAGTTGGATTGCTTCTTGAACAGTTGTTGCCGTACCTGAAGTGATAATGTGCTGTTCTTTTAGTTTTTCCATCTGTGCTTTCGTTGGAATTCCAAAGGTGAAACTAAATACAGGCACTTGTTCTTCAACAATGACATGAAGTTGTTCGTCGAAACTTTCTTGTATACGCTCGATTACTGGCTCATTAATGCCCAGCGTGTCGCGAAAAGGTCTCGTCACTTCTAGCCCATGTTGAATGTGGTGCCTCACGTCCTCAGCAAGTTCCGTTGATACAAATAAATTCACCGCAAACGGCCGCTCGGTTTGTTTTCGTATGTCATGAATGGCTTTGCGTATTTGTTCAGGCGTCATATACCCAGCCCAAGCGTACCTAACCCACCAGCATTTGAGACTGACGCCACAAGTTCAGCTGTCGTTGACCCTCCTGCCATTCCTGCTTGTACGATTGGATAGTTAATCCCGAAACGTTCACTTATTCTCGTTTCATACCACATGCGATTCACCCTTTCGTCCACTCTTTTAACATTTCACAGTGCATGAGAAGATCATTCACGAGGTCAGGGAGCCATTCTTTTGCGATCGGGATTTCTTCTATACCCCCATCCAAAAAGTAGCGAATGCGCTCCATTAACCAGCAGACCGCACCGATGGTCAGTTGCCAATGCACATTCGCATCACCACTTGCTTGTTCGTATGCGCTCACAATTTGCTTCCGTGATCCTTCAGCTGAACGAATTAAACAATACAAATCGCCAAGATGGGGACTCACATACGCCTCTGACCAGTCAAGTATACGGACGTGTCCACCAGTGTAAATGAGGTTTTTCGTATGATAGTCGTTATGGGTTAACACAGGGAGATACCTGTCATCAAGTTAAACAAGGTGGTGGAGAACGACGGGGCGGTATCGTTTTAACCGACTTTCATACAAAGCAATGCAATCAAAGTCTCGCAAGTGATCGTTTACCGAAGTGCCTTGCCCCTTCGCTTGAACTGTCGCCTTGCGGAGCTTCGATAACTGCACTGCAGCCATTTCGTATCCGTCTTCATTCGGGGCTTGTTCGAGATTCGGCGCTTGTAAATCTTGGAGCTTGATTATCGCTAAATCGTGACCTCTTACACAGTCAATAACTTTAGGCACGGCTTCAATCTTTTGTAAAAACTCGTCATAGATCTGGATCTCTCGCGCATTTCTAGCGATGCCTATTTTAAGAATATGAGACTGTTGTCCAGCTGACGCTCGCCAAACTTCTGACAACTCCCACGCCCGCAACTTTTCCCATCCGTCATATTCGCAAAGTCCTAAAACCGTCGCGTAAGGTTGGAGTACGTCCGGGATCGAGACGCCAGACAGCGACCCAACCTTACCTTTCGCACTATGTTTGTTCAATATAGATGTCTCCTTCCTGATCGTTCTCCTCATCCCAAACGACATGGATTTCAAAGGTACCCTCTTTAAAGAAATAAGGGAAACGACGGCGAATCGACGGTTGCATCGGTAGATGATCAACATCATCAATATGTATCCAATTCGGCTTGCCCTCGCTGGCATGAGTCGTTAGTTCACCTGAAAAATGCTCAGTCATATAATTAAAAATCATATAACGGTCTTTCTTTACCGGATTCACAAATTCATAGATGCCTTTATATGTAAGATCCCATACATGTAGCCCTGTTTCTTCATACACTTCCCGTATTGCAGCTGCTGTGAAGCTTTCCGGAAAGGCTACCTTTCCACCTGGAGGTATAAAGCCTTTAAACTCATCATGTGTGCGGTCGAGCAATAGAACGTAGTCCCCGTCTCTAATCAGACAAATCGTCCAAAATTTCACATTCAAGTCACTCGGCAACTATGTCCCCCCCTGACTTCAATAAAGACACTAACCCTTCACAGTCTTCCTCATATGATAACGAAAGGTCACGTAATGTGGACACATCTATCCATTCCACTCGCTCAATAAGGTCATCGGGATCTTGAATGTTTATCTTACCCCCAACAATTTTTATAAGGATATAGTGTACCTGTACACGAAACGGGTCCATTTGCGTGTGCTTAACGTGCAGTTCTTTTATCGCTCGGGCTATGTAACCCGTCTCTTCCCACACTTCACGCACGCAGCATTCCTCGATGGTCTCATCTTCATTCTTTCCACCACCAGGAAGGGCCCACGTTTTCACTTCTTCTGGTGTTCCTTGTTTGACCATCAATAACTGGCGTTGATCATTTACACACACCGCACTCGCTCCTTGCCACAACTCCATTACGGCGCTCCCCTTTCATGTTAGAATGGTGAGAAAATATAGAATAATGATGACTTTATTATGACACTGTTCTGCAAAAATATACAGAATGTAGAGGTGCGACGGGGATGATTGCAACAAAACGCTTATCTGTTCGACCGTACGAGAAGAGCGACTATGGAACATGGAAAGATCTTTATGAAAGCGAAGAATCAGCGCGCACATTCGCCGACCGTATCGCGGTTTACGAGCAGGCCGCTCAAAGAGATGAAATGTACCAGTTCGGGGTGTTCAGAAATTCAGACGAACAGCTAATCGGAAAAGTTGAAGTGTATACGATTCTTCGTATGAGCTATGATTGGGGAATGGTTGGTTATTCGCTACATCCACAGTTTCAGGGAAGGGGCTACGGGGTTGAGATGGTGCATGCAGCGTGTGATTACTTCTTTTCTGAAAAAGGCTTTCGGAGGTTAGAAGCGCATATTGTTGAAGAGAATCAGCGATCGATAAAGTTAGCAAAACGAGCGGGTTTCGCTTTCGAATGTGTCCGGGAAAAGTTCGCTGAAGAAGACAATGTGCGAAGAGACTACCACATCTATTCCAAAAATGGTCCGTGATGAAACGCGTAGCCGTCGCCCCGTGCTACCTTGAGACCCGCCTAATCTTAGTTAATAGCACGAACACGAGTACGATGACAAGAGCGACACAAATAAGTGCACCTACAAGCCCGCCAAAAAATAAGACGAGTGTTGGCAAGAGTAGCATGATTATTCCTGTGAGAAATGTATACAAACCGAGAACTCTTGCGTACTCTTCTTTATTCGTAATCAGTGCGGACGGCGATATGTGAGGCAACGCCAGTCGAATAAGTGTGCGTTTCTTCTTCACGCCAATGAGATAAGCGATGGCAAAAAGCAACATACTCATCGAGATTGACAATACGTGCAACATGAAAAACATGTCCCTTCCCGTTGTGACAGCTTTTGCTATTCATTATTTCAAAGTTTCTGAGCCTATGCGGACGTTTAAGAAAACTGTAATCAAACCCGCATCACTTTTTTTAAGCGTTTGCAGTAGAATTCGATGCCTTCGACGTCATCCATCGTCCGCAGCATCCCATCAATAATGATTTTTCTTGGTGGGTCGTGCTCGAATTCGGCCTCAATGACGCTGATCGCCTCGAGCAATTGTTCTCGCTTTTGTTCAGTAAGTGTCATGTGTGAGAGCAACTGTCTGATCTCTTCTAGAAGATGAACAGCGCTGTCACGATTGCTCGTCCCCATCATACGGTCGTTCATTTGCAAGAGAGGTTGGGGCTCTTCTTTCATCCCAGCAGCCAAATCATCGATTCGTCGACGGATGAATTGTGCGAGTGTGCTCGGTCCAAGTTACTATCCATATCGAGTAATGTTTGCAAATATGATTTCGTAATCCCATCTAACATGATGCTCAAATCGTATATATGAGGTTGAAATTCCTCTCCATAAAGGGCAGCAAATGTCTCGATGTACCACTTTTGCCGCTGTTCTTTCATTTCCCGAACAAATTGGGCAATGGTCGGATTGGTCGATAATTCTTGTTCTTGCAATTGCATCACGATAAAGTCTCGATGACGAAGCACTTCCTGAAAATGTACCGTCATCTGTTGCTCAAATGATTCCCGTGGGTGCAATACTTGTCTACGCACCTCATCAATCTTATGATCTAAACCTTCATAATAGTACTCATAGATTTTAAACAACAGCTCGTCTTTTGAGCGGAAATGCAAATAGAATGCTCCTTTAGAAATCCCACTAATCGTGCAAATATCTTGAATCGACGTCGGGTGGAACCCATCCGTCGCAAACAAATGGATGGCTTTTTTAAGAATGGCTTCTCTTTTTTCATTCATCTTCTACACCTCATCTACCATTCTATCATTGACTGACTAGCCACTTAGCGTAAAAGAGTGACAATCATGTTAAAATGACTGGTCAGTCACTAGAAATGAACGACCGAAACGGGTTCATTTCTATATATAAAGAACTTAACATTTTCCTGATTGCGCAGTTTGTTGTTGCCTTCCACTGCAGGTGGATGCTTGTAGTCTGGACTATAAGGGCAACATCGGTTCGGTAGTGACCCCTGGCTACGGTGTGTGGAAACAAGTCCAAAT
>NZ_BAXB01000046.1 GCF_000698145.1 Geomicrobium sp. JCM 19039 | reverse complement strand
CGCAGATGGGGGAAACTAGCGCGCAGAACGGTCGTTCGTCTTGCCCACATGTGACGCCATCCCCTGCGGCAACGGTTCAAAGAACCATCTTTTGCATTTCCAAGCCAAAAACCTAGTATCTTGTCGGCGCGAGCCGCGCCGAACCGAGTTCGATTTGGCTTCGGCCCCGCTGGGGCAGACAGGTTGCTCGGTTATGAGCATCGAATCTGCGATCGAGTTGGAATAAACTGCACAAACTAGCACCAAGCTACCCCTCCAACCCAACAGTGCAAATCAAGAAAATGTTAAGTTCATTCCATATAGATCGCACCCGAAACGATCTAGATCGTTTTTCTCGATTTTCTGCACCGGCGGTGACGACGGGCGCTTACTTTTGGTAATTCCTAGGATAGTGGTGATCTAGATTACTTTGGACCACCGCAGTTCACCTCGTCATGGGCAACCTATTTACAGCGAACTTCAACCTTATTTATTCTTATAAACCTCAAGAGCTAACAACAATCGGCACCTTCGGTGCTGAAGTTAAACCGAACGGTCCTCGGCATGACTCGTCCGGACATCTCATAGGCTTTTGAACCAGAGAATGGTCAACAAGGAGAGAATAGGGGGATGTCATTTTCATAAAAAGAAAACACCCCAAAAGTAAGTTTTACTCTAACTTTTGGGGTGTAGTAAATTCTGCAAGGCTTTTTAAGTGTGGAAGACCACTTCAAAAGAACGTAAATTGTTATCTGTCATTGGTTTCTTGTCAGACGATTGTTGACCTTTATGTGCGGAGCGAAATGCGTCGCTGTTTAGCCAGCTCTCGTAAGATTCTTTTGAATCCCACTTCGTGAAAACAACAAAGCTTACGTCTTCTTTTTCACTTTCTAAGAAAAGAAATTCTACGCATCCATCCACGTCTTTCATACGATCTTTGCTTTTTTCAAATCTTCCTTTGACCATTTCATGCTGGTCTTTTTCTACATGAAGTTCATTCATCACAACATACATCATTGTTCCTCCTTCATCATTTCCTATGTTTCAGTATAGGGGATGTCTGAATCTGTGACAAATATGTACATGCAAACGATAATTGGTTATAATAAAAGATAAGAATGAATCTCCAAGACACTTCGTCATATGGATAGATGTTGCTTTGCAGCAAGAGATGTTAAGGGAGGAACAAACATGCGTTTATTTCTATTGTTAGCAGTATGTGCGGCTTTTTTAGTTTCCATCATGACAGCTGGAAAGAATTCAAAACCACATCAATCGTAATCGTGACAAACCCCCTACTTTTTCTTAAAAGTAGGGGGTTTTATTAATTTAACTTGGGGAAAGACTGCTGCCTCAACGCTTCATATAATAAGATTGCTGCAGCGTTTGATACGTTTAATGAACGTATTAGCTCATTTTGTGGCAAGCGAATGCAGCGATTCGGGTATGTTTCAGCAACCCATTCTGGAAGTCCTTTCGTTTCTTTTCCAAAAACAAAATAATAATCCTTATTTGTATCGCTATAATCAAAGTTGGTATACCAATCACTGCCCGTCGTTTCAACAAAAAATACATCTGATATGTCCCGCTCCGCTAAAAAAGCTTCCAAGGATTGGTGGTAGTTGATGTTTACATTTGGCCAATAATCACAACCAGCCCTTTTTAACATTCGGTCCTCGGTCGAAAAGCCAAGTGGATGAATTAAATGGAGGGCTGTTGCCGTCCCTGCACATGTGCGGGCAATATTGCCTGTATTTGCTGGGATTTCGGGTTCGTGTAGGACAATGTTAAGACTCATCTGCTTCTTCTCCTCTATTCATGCGTTATCGATACAATAGTATACCATATCACATTACGTGGAGATATGATCATTCACCTTAAAGAACTTATATTTAATATCTGGTGTCCATGCTGTCGAGTCTTCATACTTCCAATAGCGATTTCTACTGTTTGCTGTTTGCGCATTCACTAATGGCTCCTGCTCATGATTAAAAGCTACGACAATCGCTGTATGATTCCATTCCCCGTCCCCGTTGAAGTCATAACAAATTACATCCCCGGGTCGCAAGTCCTGAGCACGATCAGCTTCCCTTGCTGTAAGACCCGTTGTAGAGCCACTTAAGTACCACCGCATTGAGTGAGCGACTGCCCAACTATAACTCCATCGATCATTTGCCAACCACCAACCCTTTTCTTTCTGATGTTGTCCATGCATCGGTGCCCCACCGGCTTGCAAACATTGGGAAATAAAATTCGTGCAGTTATCGGTAAACTCCGGGTACTCCGGGTTATAATCGTTCCACCAGCGCTCCGCATACTGAACTGCCTGCATTCGGTTGTACATATTGTTTCGTAAAGATTCGGATTTTCTTCTTGGCAATCGCTCTACTCGTTGACGAACCATCGCAGTTTCGTCAGTTCTTTTAATTTTTTGATCGTTTATGATTTTTTGTTTAACGATTGTCAGCTGACGATCTTCCTCTTCTTCTCTAAGGTGGTACGTGTCTCCAGCTTTAATCAGATGTACTTGATACAGTTTGTATCCAACTATCGTGCTCGACCCGTAAGACAGCATGCTATAAGGCTTTAACGTTGAAGTGGTTTTGATTACGTGTTCACGTCGGTCACGAAACCCTTTATTCATACGTTTATAGCGACTCTTTTCCTCTATTGATACTGATGGCGAGCGTTTTCGATCTAGAACGGCATTGCTTAACTTTTCGACATGTTCTTGAAGTTTTTCGCGGATGAACGCTTCCATTTTACCGCTCCCTTCTTTTCACCTATACTTATGTCATCTAAGCCGCGTGCATGTGCCTTAATAAAGAAGCGACGTGATCACTTTGAAGAAAGTTACAATCCACAAAAAAGAAGCTCATCCATAATGGACAGCCTCTCATTGCAATGCTTCTTCTATCTCTTTTTGGACTTCGTCATCTTCCTCATGTAGAGAAGCTAACCGAAGCGCTTCTAAGTTTTCGCTTCCATTAATCTCCCCTAATGACCAAGCAGCTGTTCCACGAATGACAGGCCGCGGATCGTTTTGAAGTAAATCCCTTAATTTAGGAGAAGCCCCCTCTTCTTTAAAATGACCAAGCGCAATCACTGCATTTCTTTGGATTGGTTTTTTGCCCCGCCATGAACCTGCCATCATCCCATAGGTCTCTTTGAATTCCCTATTCGACATGGAAAGCAACGGCAAAAGCTCCGGCTTCACTTTTTCTGGTTCAGGTTCAAACTCAGGTTGATAGTGGTCTCCTTTGCCTTTATTTATCGGGCAAACAACTTGGCATGTATCACAGCCATATAATCGATTGCCAATTTTTTTGCGATACCTCTTTGGAATCATATCCTTCTTCTGAGTTAAAAAAGCAATACACTTTTGTGAATCCAGTTGTCCTCCTTGAATGAGTGCTCCTGTTGGACAACTATCCACGCATTTGTTACACGTCCCACACCCATCTTCCACCGGTGTATCTGGCTCAAAAGCCAACGTCGTAATCATTTCTCCGAGATATACATAGCTTCCGTATTCATGAGTAATCACCATACAATTCTTGCCTGTCCACCCAATTCCAGCACGCTCTGCAACAGCTCGATCAGACAGTGCACCTGTATCAACCATAGAAGCCGTTTTCGCCTCTGGCACACGTTCTTTAATAAATGCCTGCAGACGTTCTAACCGATCGTTTAAAACCGTATGATAGTCCTCACCCCACGAAGCTCGACAAAATAATCCCCTACGATTTCCTTTGACGCCCTTTGGTGGATTTTTTAACTTCGATGGGTAAGATAAAGCAATGCTAATAATTGATTTTGCATAGGGAAGTAACAATTCTGGGTTTGTTCGTTTATCAATATCAGGCTCTTCAAAACCTGAGTCATATCCAAGCTGTTGTTGCGTTTTGAGTCTTTCTTTAAGTGTCAAAAATGGATCTGCACTCGCAAATCCAATACGATCAATGCCGATGGATTTACTGAAATTTATAATTTCTTCTTTAAGCTCTTCATTCATTAGAGTCCAACTTTCACTTATGGTAAAATCATATTGACTGCGCGTTTCACGCATTGCAGTTGATGTCATTTTACCATATGCAAAAACGGCGCTCAATTCCGGTGCGCCGTTCGCTAATGCTAGCTTTTTTTATAGCCAAGCTCTTGGAAAATCGACACCACACCGTAAGCAATACCGGCTACACCAAGAGCAATGGCACCAACAAATATAATTAGATTCAATATCTTCACCTCTTTGGTTGTATTGTTCTTAAATGCAGAAAAGATATACAGAAAGGATTTTTCCCCTCTATGTCATTAAAAACCTTCGAGAACATCACGATGGTCGTGATGGTTCTCATCTTAGTATTATTAATAACAGGTGCAATTACTCCTCCGGTTAGCTTTTACTTCCTTGGCGTAATCGTCTTAATTGTCATTACGAACTTTTTTTGGCGTCTACGCGATTACAAAAACGAAGAGCGTTGAAGTTAAAGGAAATTGAGGAAGAAGAAGCAAGAAGAGCAAAGAAAAATACAGATTCCCACTCATCTTAAGGGATCTGTACTTTTCTCTTGCGTAACATGCTAGGACATGGTATATTATTATTTGTCGGAAACGACATTACATACGGCGATGTGGCGGAATTGGCAGACGCGCGCGACTCAAAATCGCGTTTCTACGGAAGTGTGGGTTCGACTCCCACCATCGCCACCATTTTCAAGGTTAAACACCCCGTTTACTAACGATGAGGTGTTTTTGTTTTATATAGAAAGTGAGAAGATCATGAACTTAACCATTATGTATGATACAGATGATCACGGCGAAACATATGTGCAAGTGTATAACACTGGAGAGCTTGTCAGCCAAGTCCATGTTTCAATGATTGGAAAAGATGCGATCTACCCTTCGATTACAAACTTTATCTCGCAACAACGCACGTTATTTTTACAACAATCCGAAGGCTTTCCTTCGCGTATTTTTATAGAAGAAGCGATTCAAGTAGATATTGATTGCGAAAAAGCAAACGGACATTAAGAAAAAGCACAGAAAATTTAGATCCGTGCTTTTTAATGTTACAAGCTGTTTTTTTATTAAACAACCGCGCCGATTATGGAAGATGGTAGTCTTTTCAAATAACACTACCCACTATTAAAGTAAGCTATTTGGAAATCAATTATTTTTCGGAATTATTAAATCGAAAAATAGTCTTATATTCATCAAACGTTTCCCCGTTTATCTCAGTATAGACTCCATTCGTGTAATTCGATATGGTCTTCCTCCAAAATTTTGTCCAGTAATGTTTTTCTCTAATGGGTTAGTAAACAATTCCCAATTCCCTTTCAACTGGTCAAAAACTACATTTGCTGCACTTTCTGCTATACCTTTCCCTCTTAAGGATTGAATTAAAAAGAACTCATTTACAAAATAGTCAATTCCTTTATTACAATGTGGTGGGGTTGCTATTAGAATAAACCCTGCTGGTATCCCATCGACTAAAATTAAGTAGGGGAATAAAACTCCTGTCTTTTCCCACCAAATATTTTGAACTTCATACTGATCATTTAAGGTTCGATAATCGTTACTATCCTCGTATATCCCGTGGACATTCGGAATTCTATCATAATGGCCAGAAAGGTCATACAGGTATAATGGATACAAGTTTTTTATAATATTTGCTTCTCTTTTATCTGTTAAACGAACTTCGATTTTCATAGATTTCTCCTTTTAAAATAGTATTTGTATATGCTGTAATTGTAATAAGATTAGGTCAATGAATATATATAATAAACGATTATAAAACATTCTTTACATAGAAAAGTCACATCAGATTTATTCCAATGTGACATATAAAAACTATTCTTTTGAGTAAACAATTTTTTTAATACTATCGTGAGAAAGAAAGAATTGATTTGAAAGTTGATCTATAGTTACCCCGACGGAAAATTGTTGTCGGATCTCACAGTTTCTATGGTTTAAGTAACTTTTACTCCCAGAACTTTCTCCCCATTTCTTTTGTAATCCCTTTGAAATAGGGACATAAACCATTTCTCCATTTACATACTTCTGTATTTCATTCAGCAGTTCTTTTGGAAAGATACTTTTTGCATTTACATATTTCATGTTAGCTTCGCTCCTTAAAATAGAATAAATTTTTAAGGTAGCAAAGTCATTACTATAAACAATGTTCACTTCGCAGGCGGAAATCAATGTTTAGCTCTATACAAACAACCGCCGTTGTTCATAGTGCAAACTTTGCATAGAGCGGATCTTTAAATTTCTCCTACTTATTTTCATAGTAATCCTCCTTTCTGTCCTAATACAACTATTTAGCAAAAGGGCCCGTTTGTTTAATGCTGATTCTATATATTTCCATATTAATATCAATACCTTTTTATTTGAATTGAAATTCTTGTAAAAGAATTTATTGTTGGTACGTAACTCTTTTTCATTTTAGTGATGATTTCATCACTTTATATGTCGTTTATTATCCATGTATTTTCTGTTTTCCATGGTGAGAAAACTCGCATATTGGTACTAATTTAAAATGAAATCCATTTTGAAGGTCATGCAACAGATATGAACTAAAAATAAATAGGATGAGTAATATTGTATTCAACTAACATCCACCGATTTGGTTCAAATTGGTTCAAGCATTATCAATTTAAATACTTTTTCATCCATTTTTATCCGTTTATAGTTTAGCAGTTTATTGATATAAATGGACTTCAATGGATTTGGTATACATAAAATTTATAAGTATATTTCTCAAAAAACTAGGCCGGTTATTATACCTTCCTAGTTTTTTAATATGCGCTGTTTAAAACACAAATTTATTTAGACAACCTTTTCTAGTTTCCAGTTGAACCAAACCCACCAGAACCTCGAGAAGTGTCATTTAATGATTCAACTTCTAAGAAAATTGCTTGAGGCACTTGTTGCAATACTCCTTGGGCAATGCGATCATGCTTAGCAATGACATAACTTCCCTGATCAGCCTTGCTATCGATTGTTTCTCCCTTTGTTGAAAGCACACCCATTTCTTCATTACTCGATCCAATGTGATCAACTAGAATACCGACTTCTCCACGATAATCCGCATCAATGGTACCTGGGCTGTTTGATATACGTAATTTCGTTTTTTTAGATAAGCCACTTCGTGGTCGCACTTGCATTTCGAATCCATTAGGAATTTCAAAAGCTAAGCCTGTTTTTATTAACTTTGTTTCCCCAGGTTGAATGACTACTTCTTCTAAAGCGTATAAATCAAAACCTGCAGCTGCATCCGAACCATATGTAGGAATAACAGCATCTTCATGAAGCTTCTTAACCCGCACATCATACTTCATCACACTTACACTCTCCTTCTAAGAAAAAAACAGCCACATGTTATGTGACTGTTTCAATAATGCTTAACGCGTATGTTGTAAAATATGGTGCCGAGGGCCGGACTTGAACCGGCACGGTTGTTACCAACCGCAGGATTTTAAGTCCTGTGTGTCTGCCAATTCCACCACCCCGGCATGGTATGTTAGACAGAATATAAACTGGAGGCGGCACCGGATTTGAACCGGGGCATAGGGGTTTTGCAGACCCCTGCCTTACCACTTGGCTATGCCGCCAAAAAATGGAGCGGGAGACGAGATTCGAACTCGCGACCCCCACCTTGGCAAGGTGGTGTTCTACCACTGAACTACTCCCGCATAAATGGCTGGGCCAGCTGGATTCGAACCAGCGCATCACGGAATCAAAATCCGATGCCTTACCGCTTGGCTATGGCCCAATATGGGGCGGCTGATGAGAATCGAACTCACGAGTGCCGGAACCACAATCCGGTGCGTTAACCACTTCGCCACAGCCGCCATATTTATATGTGTTTATTATTAAATTGGCAGGGGCAGTAGGAATCGAACCCACATCAAAGGTTTTGGAGACCTTCGTTTTACCATTAAACTATGCCCTATATAAATGGTGGAGGGGGACGGATTCGAACCGCCGAACCCTGAGGGAGCGGATTTACAGTCCGCCGCGTTTAGCCACTTCGCTACCCCTCCATATATATGGTGCCGGCCAGAGGACTTGAACCCCCAACCTACTGATTACAAGTCAGTTGCTCTACCAATTGAGCTAGACCGGCTAAAGAAAGATGGTGGCTCGAGACGGAATCGAACCGCCGACACGTAGATTTTCAGTCTACTGCTCTACCGACTGAGCTATCGAGCCATATGCATTATGTAATTTAATGGCGGGCCTGACGGGAATCGAACCCGCGATCTCCTGCGTGACAGGCAGGCATGTTAACCGCTACACCACAGGCCCATATTTTGAAAAATAAGCGGCGAATCTCTTCGGCTACTTCGCTCATTCATTCGAGTCGTGTACCTAGTACACTCACTCATTCAATCACTCGTATTCTCGACCTTCTTGCTTCTTTTTCAAAATCGAGTTTAAAGCGGCGGATTTCTTTGTCAGCTTCCTTCCCTCACTCGAGTCGTGTACTTTGTACATTCACTCGTTCAGTCAGTTGCTTCCGCGAACTCCTTGCTTCTTTTAAATACTACTTGTTTTAAAGAATAAGTTGCGAATCTCTTTGTCAATTTCTTTCATTCGTTTCACGTACAGTGTACGCTCACTTGTATTTTGAGGGTACTACTATCCTTCTCGCTACGTTGCTTACTCGACGTAGTGTCGAAAGTAATTTGGTTGCACCTTACAGGCACTACAATCTACATATTAATTGGTTGCGGGAGGAGGATTTGAACCTCCGACCTCCGGGTTATGAGCCCGACGAGCTACCAGACTGCTCTATCCCGCGATATGTTGGTGACCCGTGCGGGATTCGAACCCGCGTTACCGCCGTGAAAGGGCGGTGTCTTAACCCCTTGACCAACGGGCCAACTTAATTAATTACTTCTTAGAGTTGTTATGGCGGAGAGCGAGGGATTCGAACCCTCGAGACGGTTTACGCCGCCTACACGATTTCCAATCGTGCTCCTTCGGCCACTCGGACAGCTCTCCAAAGTATGGCTCCACAGGCAGGATTCGAACCAGCGACCTACCGGTTAACAGCCGGTTGCTCTACCACTGAGCTACTGTGGAATATGTCTCGTAACGGCCTCACGGACAACATTATTTTACTCTAATAACGTTTATAATGCAAGTCATTTACGATGATTCATGATGTTTACATTTTATGTAGAGAGATCATTCTCTCAAAACTGAATAACGGAGAAGCATGCGGACGTGACCCATCCTAACGCCATATGCGTGGATAAATCCTCGACCGATTAGTATCTGTCAGCTCCATGTGTCGCCACACTTCCACACCAGACCTATCTACCTGATCGTCTCTCAGGGGTCTTACTCACTTGACGTGAC
>NZ_BAXB01000047.1 GCF_000698145.1 Geomicrobium sp. JCM 19039 | reverse complement strand
CCCCCAACAGCGCAAACCAGGAAAATCTTAAGTTCATTCTATATAGATCGCGAATCTCCTAGAATATTCCATCGTCTGCAACTGAAGGATGCCGCATACCGTTTGGTTTAGCATTGGCACCTCGAGTGACGATAGTGGCTGTACAAGAGTGCGCCCTGTCATGCAAAAAAGCGGATGCCCAGAATTTCCGGGCATCCGCTTTTACGTTTTTCTAGTTTTACGCCAAGTTCAAGGCGATGTCCATCATTTTCGTGAACGAGTTTTGGCGTTCTTCGGACGTTGTTTCTTCATTTTTAAAGATATGGTCACTGACGGTGAGGATCGTTAAGGCGTTGACACCGGCAGCAGCAGCGTTCATATAGAGAGCGGCAGCTTCCATCTCAATGCCTAAAATACCCATATCCTTCCATTTTTTCGCTGCAGTTTCATCTGCGTTGTAGAACGTATCGCTCGTAAGGACGTTTCCGACATGTACTTTTTGTCCTTGTTCGTCCGCAATTTTCTTCGCTTTTTCGAGAAGCTCGAAAGAAGCAATTGGGGAATAGTCGCCTGGAAGGTGGTATTGGCTTACATAGTTGGAATTTGTAGAAGCACCCATTGCAAAGATGACATCATAAAGATCGAGGTCATCTTGCAATGCACCGCAAGAACCGACACGGATTAAGTTTTTAACACCAAAAATGTTAATTAGTTCCCATGAGTAGATCCCGATGCTAGGCACGCCCATGCCTGTTCCCATGACGGAAATGCGCTGACCATTGTATGTCCCAGTATAGCCGAACATGTTGCGCACACTATTGAACTGAACAACATCTTCTAAATAATTATCGGCAATAAACTTCGCGCGAAGTGGATCGCCAGGGAGAAGAATTGTTTCTGCAATCTCTTGACCTTCAGGATTAATATGAGCAGTCTGCTTATGTGTAGACATTCGTTACGTACTCCTTTATTGAATAGATTCGTGAACGTAATTCCCACGCTCACCCTCTATCCTACAGAACCAGAAGCCGGATGTTAAGTTATAAGGTGAAAAAGACAATAAGTAGTTGCTAAAAAGAGAGGGCTAAGTGAAGTGGTTGGTCGGATGTTGGAAGGGAGGGGACGTCTCTTAAAGAGGCGTGCACCCTTCAGCCTTTCATCATTGTTATACTAGACGTATGAAGGGAGGCTAAATGTCGATGCGTATTCGTTGTATTGTTTTTGTCACGTCTGTTTATGATGAGCCGAATGAGCAGAATACCCAAACACTTATGAAAACATATGAATCAAATGTACGCCCAGTTGCAGGAGATATTATTGATGACCCTGGCTTTGATTCGAGATTCCACAATGGCTATGAAGTAGCTAAAGTTACATTAAACTACTCGGATGATGAGTGCCTCGTCTCATTGGCTCCGCTCGTCACTGATCGCGAAACGATGCCTGCTAAAGACTACATTGATCAATTAAAAATGACCGGCTGGAAAGTACTCGAACAGTAGAAGTATGCGGCGGATCTTACGAGATCTACCGCTTTTTTAATGTATTGACAGTTCAATGTCCTTAGTGTACTATATCAAATAATACAATTAATCCCCTTGAAATATGGAGGAGCGCCGATGATAAACATTGATGTGAAGGGAAGAGAGCCCATCTACCGGCAGATCGTCAATCAAGTGAAGGAGCAAGTGGCAAGAGGAGTTTTGGCTGTTGATGAGAAGATTCCTTCAGTACGCGAGCTGTCTGCAGAAATCGTTGTGAACCCGAACACGGTAAGTAAAGCGTATCAAGAGTTGGAGAGGGAAGGTGTCATTGTGACTGTGCGTGGAAGAGGCACATTTATTGCAGAACCAACAATCGGCGAGATTATGACGAAAGATATTGAGAACATCCGAAAAAAGGTAAAGCAGGTCGTACTCGAAGGCCACTACGCCGGGATTGACCGAGAAGTGATGCGCGATTGGGTGAGCTGTTATTACAATCAGTTTGGAGGTAAGTCATGATTGAAGTGAAGCATCTGTCTAAGAAGATCGGAAAGAAGCAAGTGCTCCAAGATGTTTCTTTTACCGTCGGCAAAGGTTCGGTTACGGGCATCGTTGGGCGAAACGGTGCTGGGAAAACAACGCTTCTAAAAACCATGGTTACTATTCTTGACCCTGACAAAGGGGGAGTCGAGTTAAACGGGCAGAGTCTGTTTTTGCATCCAGAAGCGAAGCGCACGGTACTGTACGTGTCTGATTCGGTCGAAGTGCTCAAGAGCTACTCAATTCAACATATCGTCTCTTTGTACGCAGACATCTATCCAAACTTCGACCGAGAGTATTTTCATGAATTGATGGCGCGCTTTAACATGCCAGCTGCAAAAAAAGTAAAGCATTATTCGAAAGGCCGTAAGGCGTTGTTCGCACTCATTCTTGCTTTTTCTGCCCGACCAGAATATATTTTGCTCGATGAGCCAACTGATGGACTTGATGTGGTTGTCAAAAAACAATTGCTCCGTTTTTTACTAGATGAAGTGGCGAAAGAAGGTGTTTCCGTTCTTATCGCGACGCATCGTCTTGATGAATTGGAGACGCTTGCGGACCAAGTATTGGTTATGAAAGACGGAAAAATTGCGGAAATATTCCAACTTGATGAACTGCGAGAAACGTATCGCAAGTGGCAAATTGTGTACCGAGAGGAGATGCCGACAGCGTTGTTCGATAAGCTATATATGTTGCAGCAATCCGGACGGGTGTATACATGTCTTGCGGAGGGGGACCTTGAAACCTTAGAAGCGGATATTAAACAGTCAGGCCCGTTGTTATATGAAGAGCTCCCGCTCACGCTTGAAGATGTGTTTGTGGCCAAACTAGGTGGTGAACAAATTGCTGAATAAAGGATTATTAAAGAAAGATTTGCGGAGCTCTTCGCTCATCTTGACGCTGTTTGCAACGTTATTGTTTCTCATCTATCCATTACGTACGATACTGGATTTACAGCATTTGCGATTAATGGAGCAACAAGACCCTATGGTGTTCAACAACATGACGGAGTATGTTGTGCGAGATATTTTTTCGGGGAACATTCTGTCGTTCTTTCCGATTTTGCTCGTCGTCGTCCTTGGCGGTATGCTCATCGGCTTAGAGCGTAATACGAGACGCCATGATTTTAGTTTGTCGCTCCCGTTTTCAAGGCGACAGTTGTTTCTTACAAAAGTGATGATCGGTATGAGTGCTATATTCATTATATTCACAGTTAATATGCTACTATCATACCTGCTCATTTGGTTTTCTGACTATCAAGATTTACTTGTTCAGTTTGAAGCACTAGAGATGTATGTGATCCCGGTCCTTGCTTATATGGCGACGTTTGCGTTCACGTTATTTATGGGAGGCATCTCTGGAGAAATGGTGTCGCAAATTGTACTCACCTTTATCTTTCTCGTTTTTCCGTATGGGTTTTCCATGTTGTTGCTCGTCTTTTTAGACGTTCATGGTCTCGGTCACGTTCAGTTTGCTGATGAATGGATCTACTTGTTGCTTCCTGCACAAATTATGGGCATCGGCTATTACATGGATATTCATCCGCTCGTGTATGTGTTCGTTTCCGTTACCGTGCTCGTCATTAGCGTCGGCATCGGCAGCTTGTTGTATGAACGGAGTAAGGCGGAACGAAATGGGGAATTTATTTTGTACGCTGCACTCAAGCCCGTCTTCTTCGTCGCGATTGTCATCTGCTTCGCCATGTTCGGGGGCATGATTTTCACCTTCGTCGGGAGTGTGACCGGTTTAACTGTCCTTTCATACTGGTTAGGGGCATTCATCATTGGCGGCATCGCCTATTTGATTACGAGGCGCTTGCTCGATATGAATGTGACGTTAAAGACAAATTAAAATAACCCCATCGATGTTTAAGGCATCGATGGGGTTATTTTGGAAAGTGCAGAGTAGCAACTATAATATAGGACGCCTAAAAACATAAACACGATCATGATGAGCAATGCTTCGCCGGAGAGCGACCCTGATAATAATAGAGAAGGAATGAGAGACATCAATACACTAACGAGTAAAAATACGATGAGGCCGACAAAAAAGTTGCGGAACGTCACGAGGGAACTGAGTAATGCAAATACGACGATCAACGGGATGATTAAGGTAAAATAAATCATGGCAAATCCAGATACTACATAAAAAAAAGCAAAAAAATCAGAGCCAATAGACAGAAAAAGAGCAAAACTAATAAACCCAGCAACGAGGCTAAATAAAGAGCTAATGAGTGATCGTATGGACAATCAGCTCCTTTGATATATTACGAGATGGAGCCTTAGTAGCACCGTTTCGTTTTTAGCGTTCGTACCGTTGCCCAAACGATTGCAGCAACAAGCGTGAGGAAGGCAGCCATCGTGAGATTTGCTGTACCGATCGTATTCAAAAAATCCATACCGGTGAGTCCTCTTGAATATAGTTTATATACAGAATATTTAATTTAGTTCGCGTCGCCAATGATGCGCCTTTTCTTTGTGCTAATTTCTTTGTTTTCAATCAATATGTACTCATATTGTGTTACCTTTAAACTGTATGAGATACATAGAGGAGTGGTCGATTTGGACGGGTTGTTTTGGATTGGCATTGGTATGATCGGGGCTGCGTACTTTATCGGAGACGGATTAAAGAACTGGAAAAACCCAGAGGCAAAAGGACTGACGGAGAAGTTTATGATGGAAGAGAGTGCTGGCCAGCAACCGAAGTTGATTAAGCAAAATCATGTGCATCATTATATTGGGCTTTCAAAAGAAGATTCGAAGCGTCTAATTGAAGAGCATGCGGAAGTCCCCCACGTCGTTGTGAACGGGAATACATATTATCCAAGGAAACAGTTGGAAACGTGGACAGAATCATTAGATGGTACAAAACATTAAATACAAAAGGCACTGAAATCCGTTGAGATTTCGGTGCCTTTTACGTTAGCGTCACAGAATAGGCCACGACTTTGCCAATAATACGTGCTTCGCTTGAATCTTGTTTGCGTACTTCTTTGTATTTAGGATCATTCGTTTCAGGTTCAAAAACGATTTGTTCGTCTACTAAACGGTACCGCATGAGTTTCATTTGCTTCTCGTTGTTCATAATGACGATATCGCCGTCGTCGACATGTTGGTCTTCTGTTTTAATGCAAATAATAAAGGAGCCGTACGGAATGAGTTGGTTCATGCTCTCGCTTTGAATATGGAGTGCAAACAATTCGTCTGACGCTGCATGATTGCCAATCATTTGTTTTGGTAATGTAACAAATTCCAGGTCTTGCTCAACAATTCCAGTCATGACCGAAAGTGCTGCGGCAGCAAGGTTTCGGAAATAAGGGAGCTGAACGTAAGAATATCCGGCTTCCTGCTCTGCGATGAAGTGGGGATGTTTCGTATGTAGTGGATCAAATCCTTCGCGGTGCACAAGGTCTGGATCAGCCATACTCGCAAAAAAATCCTGAATATTGACATTAAATTTCTCGCTCATCTCGCTAATTTTGTTCATTCGTGGTGTATTCACGCCTCGTTCCCATGCACTCACTGTTGTCGGCGCAACGTTCAGAACTTTCGCGAATGCACGTAATGTCATGTTAGCCTCTTTTCGCGTCTTTTTCACGACATCTTTAATCAACAATTAACCCTCCTTAACGCACGCTATTCGTGTTTATTATATCGTGTGTGCCTGATCGTGTACAGATTTCCTCAGAAGCAGTGTACTAGGGGACAGAAGTATTGTACAGATTTTGCAGTATAAATGCACTAATTGGCAATAAATGCTTCATTTTTCTGATTTATTTGTTGTTTGTGCATTTTAAATGTAATAAAATAGTCATAGAAAGGGGGGAGTCTCATGAAGTTTACGCTTGCTCAGGCTCGGAAGTTAAATGCACTTACACAAAAAGAAATGGCGAAAAAGCTTGGCATGTCAGAAAAGCAGTACATTCATTATGAGAAATATCGGTTGTTTTTTAGAGCCGATGTGGCGTATCGGTTTTCTGTATTTGTGAGGCTCCCTATCGATCAAATTCTTTTCTACGATCCCGATGAGCATGGAGACTGCACGAAGGCGAAGCGACCACAAGATGGAAAGGAGGATGAAGCGGATTGGAAGTAATGGAAGACGAGTTGTCATTTTTACTTGTGGTGGTGAGGCCGGTATGAATAACCCTTTTGAAACTGAAGTATTGACCCAAATTGGTGAATGGTTCATTAACTTAACCCATTATGAGCTCAAACAAGCAAGGAAAACGAAAAGCCAAGTCGATCAGTATATGTGTTTAGGCAGTGTCTCAAAAAAAGTACGAAGTTATTATGATCTGGTAAACTTTAAGCACCAAATTCTTAACGAAGAAATCAGTTTTCGACCTGACCTCCAACGATCCATTGAGATGAAGCAAGATGTGTTGGAGCTGACAGACAAAACGCTTACCTATTTATATTATTTCATGCAAGCGATCGTAGCTTCCAACACAGAAGATTATTTTGAAGCGTTACAGTCGCTAAGAAAAGCAGAAAATTATATGAAACATGTAAACGCCTACGAACGGGCAGAGTTCTTTTTTCGAAAAGCCTTTGTCTATTATCGATTAGACCAGAACATATCGGCGTTGCACAATGTCGATCGATCGTACGAACTGATAAAGGTGTCAGGTTGTCATGATAAATTAAAAGCTAACCTGAACATTTTAAAGTCTGGGATTTATTCAGAAGCGGGTGACCATGCGAGCGCTAACGCTTATGCGGAACAAGGCATCCTTCATGCGAATCACGAACCACTAACAAAGGCAATGGCGATTCGAAGCAAAGCGAACAATGAATTTCGCTTTAAGAATTTTGAGAGAGCAGCTGAGCTGTATGAATGGTCATTACGTACAGGTGATCAAAGGATGCGGACGGTCGGTGTAAAGACGTCGTTCAACTTGGCATACGCGTTGTTGAAGCTAGGGAAGTATGAAAAAGGAAAACAACTGTTAGATGAAGTAGAGAGATCTCTTATCGATCAACCCGAAGGACTGCTAGAGTACGTATCCCGTAGCCTGATTGCGAGAGAACTATATGTGTCGGATAAACCAAGTCATCAGGCTATTGAAAAAGCGCTCAAACTGCTACAGCGAAAAAACCTGCGATTTGAACTCAAAGAAGTGACGAAAGAGCTGTCTGATTATTACATTCACCAAAAAGATTACGTTACCGCACACCACTATTTGTCATGGTCATTTGAAACGAACGTAAACGAAATCAATATTGGAGGGAAAGTATAATGAAAAATGTAAAAAGAGTTGCTACAATTGCTGTTCTTGTCGCCATGGTCATCGGATTTGGTTCTGTTCAAACAAACGACGCTCATACACTCGCTCTAGATGTGCAACCACAAGATAAAAACGAAGTCACATGACAGAGCGAAGTGTTGATGCGATGCATTCACACCTCACCCCCTAACACATTGTGAATGCATTACAGTTGACCCCTCACCGCTTATGGTGAGGGGTTTTTAAGTTAGGGCTTGTTCCAAAAAACCAATACATTCTCATTGCAAGTGCCAACTGCATGTCTTCACGTAGGGGGTTAAAGAGAACAAAAATAAGGGAACGCCGCCGGTAATGGAAATGTCTAGGAGGTTGGTAATCTATATAGAATGAACGTAACTTTTTCTTAATTTGCACTGTTGGGTGTTGGGCTGGAGGGGAGCGATGTGCTAGATGCCATTTTGCGCGCGAGTTTCCCCCATCTGCG
>NZ_BAXB01000048.1 GCF_000698145.1 Geomicrobium sp. JCM 19039 | reverse complement strand
ACCGAGGGGCCGACGGTTGCTAGGTTGTTCGTTTGATCTTCGCGCAAGTTTAAGAGTTCTGCGCGCAAGTTAGCGGAATTCCCCTGTATTACCGGCCATATGCATCAAACTAGAGCGCAGATTGCCCCAACTTGCGCGCAGATTGCGCCCCCGCCGCCGACAGTGCTCGGCGGGGTTTCGGCTCGGCACCGATGGCCGCTAAGTTGTCATATAAAAACCGGATGTCCTTTACGGAGCATCCGGTTCTGTGCAACTGATTTTCTAGACGTCTTCAGCTTGCAGCTTCCTAGCCTCGGTCTTGTCTTCTTTAGTTACGTACAATGCCCCTAAGATGAGGGGAATTTGCAGTGGAAGGCGCAGCCATAACAACGCAGGATGCATCTTCTTCCCTTTAATGTATGTTTTATTTTTCATCGCCATGTATATGTTCGCTGGAAATACGAGGACCATGAACACCGCGAGTAGTTTGCCGATGACCGCTCGTCCCTTCTTCGCCCATATGGCGAACGAGAAAAAAAGCTCAAACGCGCCCGATACTAGAACAATTCCCTTGCGGAAAGGTAATGATTTTGGAACGATGCTTCTGAACACACGCTCATTCGTAAAATGCAACGTGCCTGCTGCAAACAATAAGACCGAGTATAAAATACGGAACACGTTTCTCAAAAAATCCCTCCTTCAATTCCTAGTCTATTCCTTTCATTCACCATCTTCAAACATTTCCAGGTAGACGATGAGAGCGATGAGTATTAGACTTACAAGTAGGAAAGAAGGAATAGACGTGACACATATCGAGAGTGGAACGAGAACGTATTATTATGCTTCAATTGCCTTATTTATGGCGGGTTTTGTTTCATTTGCGACGATCTATGCAACGCAACCGATGCTTCCCATTTTTTCATCGGAATTCGGGGTCCCTGCGCAAACGGCAAGTCTAACGGTCTCAGTCACAACCGGGATGCTCGCTTTAGTTCTTCTCGTCGCCGCGCCGATGGCCGATCGGTTTGGCAGAAAGAATATAATGGTTTGGTCGATGTTTTTGACCGCATTTATGGGCCTACTTACTGCGTTTAGCCCGACGTTTAGTGCGATGCTCATCTTGCGAACGTTACTTGGCATTACCGTTGCAGGCGTGCCTGCAATCGCGATGACGTATATCGTCGAAGAGTTTGACCCCCGTGGCCTTGGGCGGATTATGGGTTTGTACATTGCAGGGTCTAGTATTGGGGGAATGAGCGGTCGGTTAATGTCGGGGGTGCTCACCGACATTTGGAGCTGGCAAACTGCGCTCGGTGTACTCGGCGTATTGAGTCTCGCTTTGAGCATCTGTTTTGCTTTCTTTTTGCCAGCATCAAGCAATTATGTGCCAAAGAAATTGTCCGTAAAAGAGGCGTTAGCCAAATACGGAGCGGTACTTCGCAGTGGACGGCTTGTTGCATGATCTCTTTAGGGTTTATTCTCATGGGTGCGTTCATTGCGTTATTTAATTATTTTGCTTACCTTTTAATGGAGCCACCATTTAATCTAAGTCAAACCGTCATCGGAGCCATCTATATTGTGTATCTTGCGGGTACGTTTAGCTCCGTTTATATGGGCAGGAAAGCGGATCGTTACGGGAAACCGGCCATCATTCTCGCTGGTGTCGGGTTAATGGCGGTTGGTGCTCTTGTCACATTAATTCCTTACGTAGCTGTGAAAATTATTGGCATTATCGTGTTTACGTTCGGTTTCTTTGGTGCACACTCAACGGCGAGCGCATGGGTGAGTCAAAGATCAGGGGAACAGCGCTCTCAAGCGTCGGCGCTATACTTGTTTGCGTATTATGCAGGGTCAAGCATCGCAGGAGCGATCGGTGGCTTCTTTTGGACGTCCTTTGCATGGATTGGCGTCGTTATTTTTATTCTTGTGTTGTTAGCATTGGCGCTTCCCGTCGTTCATATTGCGAACCGAACATCGGAGGTGAAAGAATGAGTCATGCGTTCATGAGCGTCATCGTATATGGAATGCTCGTTGTATCAGGAATGATTTTCGTCGATGGTCCGATTACTTTGGATACCCTTCTTTTACCAAGTGTGGGCATTTTCCTTACCGTCGGTCTTGTCGAACATTTTACGATGAAAAAGAAAAGACAACCGCCACAATGGCTCGTGATTGGTTCATTTGCAATTGGGGTCGTTGTTGCGGGCTCGATGATTAGCGCTCATCTCATCATCGGCTAATCTAAGAAACGAAAGGAATGATCCGGTGCAACCATTAGTCGTTAGCCGCTTGAATAAACGATTTAAAAAGCATGAAGTTATTCAAGATTTGAGCTTCTCACTCGATCGTGGGTTAGTGTATGGATTTCTTGGCCCGAATGGGTCTGGGAAGACGATGACGATCAGGATGATTGCGTCCCTTATCTCCATGGATTCAGGGGACGTTCACATTGAAGGAAAGAGTATACGAACGGAGAGAGAACAGGCACTTCGGCACATTGGTGCCATCGTGGAGGACCCGGACTTGTACGGATACTTAACCGGTCGCCAGAACTTGCAACACTTTGCAAGCATGTACCTGAGACAATTTCGGATGAGAGAATCGAAGAAGTTATTCGCCTCGTCGAGTTAGAGAACCGCATTGATGATCGCGTCAAAAAATATTCGCTCGGGATGAAACAACGCATTGGCATTGCCGTCTCTATTCTTCACTCGCCGACCGTCCTCATTTTGGATGAACCTACGAATGGGTTAGACCCGAAAGGCATCCGCCAACTTCGCCAATATTTGCGTAAGCTTGCAGAAGAAGACAATGTAACGGTTTTCGTCTCTAGTCATCAGTTAAACGAAGTTGAGGTTCTATGTGATCGTGCGATTGTGATTAACGACGGAAAAGTTGTCGATGAATTGAATATGCAGGATCGACATTCGGGTACGGAGTATACCGTCTCTTTTGAAGTGCAACCAAAAGACCGAGCCATCCAAGTGTTAAGCGAATTTGGTAGTGTTCAAGAAACGGCAACAGCACTCGACTTAGCCGAGTGCAAGTATGAGGATATTCCTGCAATCGTTCGCGCGCTCATCGCTGCTGATGTAGAAGTGTTTGCTGTGAAGTATCAGCAACGTTTAGAAGAACGATACTTCTCGCTAACGGAAACGAAAGGTCGTGAGCCGCGATGATGAATCTTCTAATCAACGAGTGGATGAAGGCTTGGTACGGAAGAAAAGTATGGATTTTTATGAGCGTGATGGGTGTGGCAGTAACGTTCACATTTTTTGTCGCGCTTTTAATGAACATGAATTTCGACTTGATGATTACAACCGAAGATTTCATTACCGTCGGCTCCGCGATGAGTTTCTTCGTCATACTGTACAGTTTTGTGCTCATCACAGGTGCCATCTCTGGTGAATTTGCCTCGGGCACGATCAAACAATTATTGATTCGACCCGTATCTAGACACCGCATCTTGTTGTCGAAGTGGGTAGCAAGCTTATTACTAAGCATTGGGTTGTACGCCTTGATGATGCTCGTCATCTTTTTGTTTGGCCTGTTCTTTCCGCATCAGCAGTCCCTCGTCGATACGCTCATTGATGCAGGGTTGTTCGTGCTGTACGCCACTCCTACGTTCGTGTTTTACGTATCATTCGCAACGCTCGTTGCTGTAATCACAAGAAATACAGCCGTTACGGTCGTCATTACGATTTTGCCGTATTTCTTTGCTGATATCTTTTTAATGATTGCCAATCAGTACGAGTGGACACAGTGGGTCGTTTTCCGACATATCGATGTGTTTACAAATTACCACCCGGCGAGCTTCTTTGAGCCCCCGTTTGAAAGTATGTGGGCTTCGATTGGCTTTCTCGGACTGCACATCGCCGTCTTCTTAGCCGTCTCGCACATCGTATTCAAAAAACGCGACGTTATATAACGTCATCTAACGAGTGAACGACGCTATCACGCACACGCACTTCATACACACGGTTGTCCTCGTGAAACGCAAACAAACCGTTGTTGAAGTCGGTGCCTAAGTATTTGAAGAAGATGCCTTCAAAATCAGTGTTTTTCTCGTGATTAAAGCTGAGCACATAAGAATCGTCGGTTTGCTTGATGAGGTAGGCGTTCACTCCACGCTCGAAGTTCCAGTCGGCTTCTGCATCGGCGCGAGGTTTTGGCACGACGTGCAGGTCAGCGGACGGCAACTCGTGCAAAAGAACGTCAATGATTGACCCGCCAATGAGCGTTGTCCAAAGGTTCTCCACTTGCTGACCGATGACGACTTGTGTGGCTTCAACGTTCTCCGCTGTTTTCTTAATCACACGAGTGATGTTATGTGCTTGGCTGTTTTCAATAATTAATTGTGCATCACACTGTTCGGCAAGCTCTTGGAAGATACTCATGTCCACGAGCTTGTCGTTTTTGTAGTCGTCTTCAGGTAGGGAGTCAAAGATTAAAATATAGAGACGGGCGTCGCTCGTCCGAGCGAGTTCGGCGCCCTCTCGATGAGGCGTGTGCATGATGTCCGTAGTTCACGCAAACGAGAATTCGTTCAGCCATTAGCGATGACTCCTTTTCTAGGCAAAGTACTCAAAATGGTCGGTAAGTTCATGAACAATTCCTTTCTTCACATTCGCTTCACAGATGTCGTTTTCGTCGTAAAATGCAAAACGCCCGTTGTTGAAATCGGTATGCCGATGTTTAAAGAATACCCCTTCATGCGAGGCGTCGGTGTCGTGATGGAAGTCGAGCAAATACGTGCCGTCATTGTTCGGGTAAAGGTATGCGTCCATCTTTCTCAAACGTCCATTCGGCATCTTCATGGGCGTGATCGGGCGGGATAATCTTCACTTGGGTTGATGGCAAGTGATCGGTTAAATGGTCGGCCGTGGACTGGCCAAGAAACTTCCGCCACAACCCTTCGCTATACTCACCAATAATAAGGTGTGTGGCACCGATTTCCTTTGCTGTTTCTGCGAGACGTTTCGCTGTCGTCAGCGCCCGCCCGTCGCTAATGAGGAGGTCAGCTGAATGCTTCTCCGCCAATTTTTGAAATAGCGACATACCGACAATTCGATGCTCATGGTCCTCCTCACATGCCATATTGTCAAACAAATAGATTGTTAGCCGGTGCTCATCCTCAATATGGGCAAGCGCCTCCTGTATAAAGCGAAGGCCATTTTGCCCGTGCTTCACACAAATCATCGTGTGCTCGGTCATTCGTTCCACTTCCCTTTGGTGATTTCTCCAAATTATGCCCAAAGAAGCGGTGACGTATGCGCGATGGGTGGGGAGTGGAGGCAGGTGAGGAGTATAAATTTGGGGAATTGCGGTGTCGGGGCGCAAACTGTCACAAACCCTGGTTTATGTGACAGTTTAGGCAGCAAAACTGGCGGTTGAGGGTGGCAAATGTCTCATAAAGGCTCCGACTGGTCACAAAAAGTCGGGTAAGTGACAATCTGAGTCGATACGAGCCGGATCAGTGGCGCGTATGGTCACATAAATGAGGTCGCAGAAGTTCAGGATTATTTTGTATTCGGACTTCAGGCTTTTTACATCAATCCTAAATAATCTTCGAGTTTGTAAGATGAAATGTAGAGTATTACATTAGGTGATCGGCAATGGCAAAACGTATTTGGCAGCTTTCTTTATTCCTTTTTTCTGGATAGCTATTTTTGATAGGGCTCTACGTATATAGAATCGATCTGTGATACCTAGGAAATCGCGAGCTTCTTTGTTAGTTATTGTAGTGTTATAGAGCATTGCGTAATCAGATAAACTTCTTACGTAAGGACGTCGATTTATGCTGTTGCATTTTTGGCATGTCCAATTTGCTTTATGTTGGTTTCGCACTAAGTCATATGCTAAACATGTTTCACAGTACATGCCATGTTGCAACATTTCAAACGTTAAGGAATAGCGATTTAAGGTATTTAACCAGGCGGGTGTATGGTTTGCTTTCAGAATATTGGCGGTTTTGTAGAGGTTTTTTATGGAGAGCTTTTCAGAACGATGAATGTTATTTAGATGTTCGATCTTGGAGACTAGTGCTTCAGAACGGATAATGCGGTGGTAAACAATCTCACGTAATTGCTCAGATGCACTTAAAATTGTTTTGTTTGATGTGAAAACTACTCGGCTAATGATAGGGATATCGTGGAGATTCAGGAAGGATTTTAACAAACGTTCTTGTCTTAGACATTGTTCAAGAGGATTTGCAAAAATTTCAAGATGCTCAGTCTCTCTTGTGAATTGATCGTGTTCACCGAAGAAAACAGGGCCGTTAATATGTTTTACTTCTAAAATTAAGATATAGTATTGAGTCAGTACAATAAAATCCATTTGGAATGCAGTGTTGGTTTCCAATAGACGGATATTATGAAGGATTAAATACTGTTGATGATCACTTCGTAAGCTCTGAAGTTGATAATGTGCTTGCTTTTCTCCAAAGTACCCAGCTTCAGCTCGCTTTAAGTCACTGAACACTAAAGGGTAGGCTCCTTGTTTTGAGTGTAGTCTTTGTAGTAAAGCTCTCAATAGTAAAACTTGCTCGGGTGTTCGCATTGGTTTTGTAGACTCAATCAATTATACATCTCCTCCTTTTACTTTAATATAATTCATCGCTACTCATAAATTCTCCTTCTTTATTATTAAATATTGCGAGTTAGAGTGTGAGCGAGAGGTTCAGCCTCTATTACTATTAACGTCCAGAGGGGATGCTAGAAAGAAGTGTATACCCTCAAGTTAAGGAGACGGGGGCTCAAACTGTCACAAATCCTGAGATAAGTGACAGTTCAGGTAGAAATACCGGCGTTTGGA
>NZ_BAXB01000049.1 GCF_000698145.1 Geomicrobium sp. JCM 19039 | reverse complement strand
TATATCGCAATTTGTGACCGTTGACTTCGTTTATGTGCGGATCCACGTTTAAAATGATGATTTTTCTTTCCCAAGTGTCACATTAATGAATATATGGGGCATTTGGACTTCTTTCCGTACACCGAAGCCAGTAGGCAGAAACGTGAATCGTGTCGCTCTTATGCTCTGGAGTGTCAAGAAAACACGGTGGGCGTCTTTTGGCCACCGATGTTGCCCTTGTTCTCTGGAGTGCAAGCATCCGCCTGCAGTGGAAAGCACCAACTAACTGTGCAAATCAGGAAAATGTTAAGTACATTTTATCTAGATAACTTTTTCGCGATTTGCTGAACGATCAGTGGTGAAGGTTCTTCATTTTGGAGATTTTTAGGTGAATGGTGATCTAGATTGTTTTGCGGTACCACAGGTCCTCTCATATTAGCTAATCTATGAAGCTTCGTTTCTCCACCGAAATCCCTCTGTGCATTCATATAAACCTCCGGTGCTAGGAACCATCGGTGCCGAAGATAAACCGAACGGTCTTTGGCATGACTCATGCCGCTGTCTTTTATATCACACCATCCAATAACGGGGTTAAAAACTAAGCGACATCTGCACGATCGCGATCTTTTAAATGTTCCAAGCTTTCATTAGGCTTGAGAGTGCGTCTGGAAGTTCGTGTTCAGCTAAAGACCCAAATCCAAAAACAATTCGAGCATGCTTATACTCTGGTGCGGTTAGAGAGTAATAGGAGAGTGGGTAAACTTTCAAATGTTCTCGTTCTGCAGCTTCAACCAGTTCATTTTCAGTCATGCCATTCTTAATAACAAGAACGATGTGTAAGCCGGAATGTTCACCAATAATTTGCAATGTATTCTCGTACGGTCGCAGCAATTGTATGACGGTATCTAATTTACGACGATAGATTTTTCTCATGCGATTGAGATGTTTTTCGAAGTCACCCGTATTCATGAATGAAGTGAGAACGTGTTGATCGATTCTTGATACGGTAGAGTGATAGTCAGAAAAGGCCTTTTCGTAACGGTCAGATAGTGGCTGCGGCATGACCATATAACTAATTCTGGCAGACGGAATTAACGATTTGGAAAAGGATCCTAAGTAGATTACCTTGCCGTCTTGATCCATGCTTTGCAAAGATGGGATCGTTTTCCCTGTATAACGAAATTCACTATCGTAATCATCTTCAATAATGTATCGCCCGCTCTTGTCTCGTGCCCAGTCTAGTAGCTGCTTTCTTCTATTAATTGAAAGCACTGAGCCGTATGGGAAATGATGGGATGGGGTCGTGCATACAACATCGATTGTGGATTCCATAATATCATCCACACGTATTCCTTTGTCGTCAACAGGAATGGGTTGGAGTTTATGGGCGTAATTTTTGAGCAGTTTTGGCATTAATTGATACCCAGGATCTTCAATGCCAAACGTTTGCTCATCGCTGAGCAATAAAAACAATTGTTGAACTAACACTTCAATTCCTGCTCCGACAACAATTTGATCAACGGAGCAGGCAACGCCTCTAGAATGATAAAGATAAGAGGCAATCTCTTCGCGAAAGGATCGCTCCCCTTTTCCATCACCGAGCAATAGCAAATCGTGATTGGTCTCTTCCATCGTGTTTCTAAAATGTTTGCGCCACTTGTCATAAGGAAATTGGCGGCTGTCTATCTGTGCAGGGTGAAACGTGTAACGATGGGCGTGTTTCTTTGAAGGATACGATGCGGCTACACTGCTGGTCGGTGCTACATATTCCAAAGATTCAAATGCTTGTACAAAATATCCCTTGCGAGGAAGTACGGCGATGTATCCTTCCGCGTGTAACTGTTCATAGGCGGTTTCAATTGTATTCTGACTAATTTTAAGGAAGGTCGCTAGCTTTCTTTTGGACGGAAGTTTTGAGTTGTAAGCGATTCTGCCGGAAATAATTTCATTTTTTATGTGTGTGTAAAGCTGCTCATATAGAGGCGTTGTGCTTGTTCGGTCCAGTTCACACCAAAGTTGATCCATCGTTTCCACCTGACCCCATCAAAAATTAAAAAACTGACACTTATAACAATACCAGATGTCTTTTATACTTTGAAGCATCAATTACTTACAGACTATGGAGGCGTTACGATGGATAAGTTCGTCGGTACAGATCGTGTGAAACAAGGAATGGCACAAATGCAAAAGGGCGGCGTCATTATGGACGTTGTGAATGCGGAACAGGCAAAGATTGCTGAAGAAGCAGGGGCAGTTGCGGTTATGGCTTTAGAAAGAGTACCTTCGGATATTCGTGCAGCTGGCGGCGTTGCTCGAATGGCTGATCCTAGAATTACGGAAGAGGTAGTGAATGCTGTTTCGATCCCGGTCATGGCGAAAGCAAGAATTGGTCATATCGTGGAAGCGCGTGTATTGGAAGCAATGGGCGTTGATTATATCGATGAAAGTGAAGTTCTTACGCCGGCGGATGAAGTTTTCCATTTAAATAAGCGAGAGTTCACTGTTCCGTTCGTATGTGGTGCAAGAGATTTAGGGGAAGCGTCAAGAAGAATTGGCGAAGGTGCGTCGATGATTCGTACGAAAGGGGAACCTGGGACAGGAAACATCGTAGAAGCTGTACGACATATGAGAAAAATGCAAGCACAGATCAAGCAAATCGCTAATATGTCGACAGACGAGATTATGACAGAAGCGAAGAATATTGGTGCGCCGTATGAATTGTTGCTTGATATTAAAGAAAAAGGCCACTTACCTGTTGTGAACTTTGCTGCAGGAGGCATTGCCACTCCTTCGGATGCGGCATTAATGATGCAACTTGGCGCAGATGGTGTGTTTGTCGGATCAGGCATATTCAAATCCGATCACCCTGAGAAGTTTGCCCGTGCAATTGTTGAAGCGACCACTCACTTTACAGACTACAAGCTCATTGCTGAGCTTTCTAAAGATCTCGGTACTGCAATGAAAGGACTTGAAATCTCTACATTGGCACCTGCAGATCGCATGCAAGAGAGAGGTTGGTAATGTCAACGATTGGTGTGCTTGCCTTGCAAGGAGCGGTAGACGAACACATTCGCATGATTGAAAAGAGTGGTGCAAATGCGATCGCTGTGAAGCGAGTAAGCCAACTTGAAGAGATCTCAGGGTTAATCATTCCTGGGGGAGAGTCTACTGCCGTAAGAAGGCTCATTGACAAATATCACTTTTTTGAACCGTTGCAAGCATTTGCGCAATCGGAAAAACCAGTGTTTGGTACGTGTGCGGGTTTAATACTAATGGGAAGAGATCACCTGCGTCTCATTGATATGGAAGTCGAGCGGAATGCTTTCGGACGACAACGGGAAAGTTTTGAAGTGAAACTTCGGGTAAAAGGTGTTACAGAGGAAGTTGAAGCAGTATTTATTCGGGCGCCTCTTGTCAGAGCTGTCGGTACATCCGTCGATGTATTGAGCAATTATAATGATGAAACTGTCGCTGTTCGGGAAGGAAATTTTCTTGCTTGCTCATTCCACCCCGAGCTCACAGATGACTTGAGTATGCACCGATTGTTTGTGGAAATGGTTGAAAATGCATGTACTGTGTAAACGTTGACTGCCTCATCGCTACTAAATTATAGAGCGGTGAGGCAGTTTTTGTAACGAGTGTCTCTAGTTAACGTCAGTTTGATGTAAGGAGGTGGTGATGTTGAAAAGGTGGTTTGTGCCAATCATTTCTGTTGCGTTTCTACTCGGATGTGGGCCAAGTACCGAAAGTGCCGACTCTGCAGTTATTCATCAAATGGAGTCATTTCAAAATGTTGCACCGGATTCTTCTATAGCAATTGACGATCGTGATGTCTTACGAACCATGCAACGCTGGATAAATAGCGGTAGTGCTCAACCTGGAGCCGTCGATACGACTGATCCTCATTTCAAAGTTGAGTTTCCAGAGGAATCTTTTTATATTTGGACGACACCAGAAGGTGGTAGTATAATGGATACAGAAGATACCCATACGCTCCATTCGATGACAAACTGGGGGAATGAAAACATGCGTGACTTCCTCAAACAATACTTCACGTTGGAAGATGAATAGGTTAGTCATGTTGTGTGGGAATTATTAGATTTCGCGAAAAGGGTTGCATAACTTCTGTGCAACATGCTATATTAATGCATGTCGAAAAGATGACATACACCATTCATATGCGCCCGTAGCTCAATTGGATAGAGCGTCTGACTACGGATCAGGAGGTTAGGAGTTCGACTCTTCTCGGGCGCGCCATTTTCTTCATTAATATAGAGATTCGCCGTTCAGCTCTGTGGTCTTCTTGGAAAGGAACAAGAAGGTCGAGGAAACAAGGGAGCGAGAGAGTGAGCGTACACAGTACGCGACTTGAACGAACGAGTGCAGATGACGAAGAGATTCGCCGTTCATTTTCAAGAAGAACGGGAAGTAGCTCAGCTTGGCAGAGCACTTGGTTTGGGACCAAGGGGTCGCAGGTTCAAATCCTGTCTTCCCGACCATGATTGCCTAAATACATACTTACATTCATGCGGGTGTAGTTTAGTGGTAAAACCTCAGCCTTCCAAGCTGATGATGTGGGTTCGATTCCCATCACCCGCTCCATTTAAGAAAATGGGCCTGTAGCTCAGCTGGTTAGAGCGCACGCCTGATAAGCGTGAGGTCGGTGGTTCGAGTCCACTCAGGCCCACCATCTAAAAACTTTTGAAGTAAAGTGTTGACGATGGTTGTTAGAAAATGTTACATTAAAATTCGCGCTTCGGAAACAACCGATACGCTGAAAAAACACCACGAAAAAGTTGTTGACAGTACGTTGACCAGGTGGTAAAGTAGAAAAGTCGCCAAAACAGCGACAGAGCAACGATTGCCCTTTGAAAACTGAATGAAAGATAAGCGAAAT
>NZ_BAXB01000050.1 GCF_000698145.1 Geomicrobium sp. JCM 19039 | reverse complement strand
GGCGTTACCGGAGCTACGGGCACCACCGGTGTCACTGGTCCTTCTGGCATAACCGGCAATACCGGACTCACTGGCTCAACTGGTCCTACGGGGAACACAGGAACGACTGGAAGCACTGGAAACACCGGAGTTACTGGCGCAATAGGGCCTACCGGGAGTAGTGGTGTGACTGGGGTTACAGGCGCCATGGGCTTCAGGTGTGACTGGTGCCACCGGACCTAGCGGCTTAACGGGCAATACTGGAGCAACAGGAATTACTGGAGCAACAGGAATTACTGGGGCAACGGGCAATACTGGTGGAACAGGGGCCACAGGTCCATCTGGTCCTTCAGGTGCGACTGGGCCAACAGGAATTACTGGCAATACTGGAAGCACTGGTACCACAGGAATTACTGGTCCTACGGGGAACACAGGATCGACGGGCTTAAGTGGTACTACAGGGGTTACCGGACCTAGTGGCTCAACTGGTAATACTGGAGCAACAGGAATCACAGGTACCACCGGCGCCACTGGACCTAGCGGTTCAACTGGAAATACAGGAGCAACTGGGCCTACAGGTGTAACGGGATTTACAGGTCCTACTGGGTTACCTGGTCCAACTGGTGTCACAGGTCCAACTGGCACTACAGGCAGTACTGGAGCTACTGGAGTTACCGGTCCTAGTGGCTTGACTGGTAATACTGGAGCAACGGGAATCACAGGTGCCACTGGTCCTTCTGGCATAACGGGCAGCACCGGGAACACTGGTCCTACTGGGGTTACTGGCAATACCGGAGCTACAGGAATCACAGGTACTACCGGGCCTACAGGCGCTACTGGTCTCTCTGGAGCTACAGGTATCACTGGACCGACCGGCTTAACTGGTCCAACAGGTGTTACTGGATCATCTGGAGTTACTGGGGTTGCCGGACCTAGTGGCTCAACTGGAAGCACTGGCGCTTCAGGAATTACAGGTACTACCGGCCCTACCGGGAGTAGTGGCGCCACTGGACCTACTGGACCTAGCGGTTCAACTGGAAATACAGGAGCAACCGGGGCTACAGGTATCACTGGAAGTACTGGCAATACCGGCGTTACTGGCGCAATAGGGCCTACTGGGAGTAGTGGTGTGACTGGAGTTACAGGCGACATTGGCCCTACAGGTGCGACGGGTGCTACGGGCGTTACTGGACCAACGGGCACCACAGGTGCCACTGGTTCTTCTGGCATAACCGGCAGTACCGGACTCACTGGCTCAACTGGTCCTACGGGGAATACTGGGGCTGCTGGGGTTACAGGAACGACTGGTGTCACCGGACCTAGCGGCTTGACGGGCAATACTGGAGCAACGGGAATTACTGGTTCTTCAGGTGGAACAGGAGTCACTGGTCCTTCAGGAGCGACTGGACCAACGGGCATAACTGGCAATACTGGAAGTACTGGTAATACCGGAGTTACAGGCGCAATCGGCCTACAGGTTCTACGGGTTCTACGGGTGCTACTGGGGTTACTGGAGCAACGGGCACCACCGGTACCACTGGTGTCACTGGTCCTTCTGGACCTAGCGGTTCAACTGGAAATACAGGAGCAACTGGGCCTACCGGTGTATCGGGGTTCACTGGACCCACTGGTCCTTCTGGCATTACAGGTAGTACTGGGGCTACGGGTAACACTGGAAGTACTGGAAACACCGGAGTTACTGGCGCAATAGGGCCTACCGGGAGTAGTGGTGTGACTGGGGTTACAGGCGACATTGGCCCTTCAGGTGCGACGGGTGCTACTGGACCTAGCGGCTTAACGGGCAATACTGGAGCAACAGGAATTACTGGGGCAACTGGCAATACTGGAAGCACTGGAGCCACAGGAATTACTGGTCCTACGGGGAACACAGGATCGACGGGCTTAAGTGGTACTACAGGGGTTACAGGGGTTACAGGGGTTACAGGGGTTACCGGACCTAGTGGCTCAACTGGTAATACTGGAGCAACAGGAATCACAGGTACCACCGGCGCCACTGGACCTAGCGGTTCAACTGGAAATACAGGAGCAACTGGACCTACAGGTGTAACGGGATTTACAGGTCCTACTGGGTTACCTGGTCCAACTGGTGTCACAGGTGCACTGGTCCTTCTGGCATAACGGGCAGCACCGGGAACACTGGCCCTACTGGGGTTACTGGCAATACTGGAGCAACAGGAATCACAGGTACTACCGGGCCTACAGGCGCTACTGGTCTCTCTGGAGCTACAGGTAACACTGGACCGACCGGCTTAACTGGAAGCACTGGCGCTTCAGGAATTACAGGTACTACCGGCCCTACCGGGAGTAGTGGCGCCACTGGACCTACTGGACCTAGCGGTTCAACTGGAAATACAGGAGCAACCGGGGCTACAGGTATCACTGGAAGTACTGGCAGTACCGGC
>NZ_BAXB01000051.1 GCF_000698145.1 Geomicrobium sp. JCM 19039 | reverse complement strand
GGGAAATCTCATCTCGAGGGGGGCTTCATGCTTAGATGCTTTCAGCACTTATCCCTGCCACACGTAGCTACCCAGCCATGCTCCTGGCGGAACAACTGGTACACCAGCGGTATGTCCATCCCGGTCCTCTCGTACTAAGGACAGCTCCTCTCAAATTTCCAACGCCCACGACGGATAGGGACCGAACTGTCTCACGACGTTCTGAACCCAGCTCGCGTGCCGCTTTAATGGGCGAACAGCCCAACCCTTGGGACCTACTTCAGCCCCAGGATGCGACGAGCCGACATCGAGGTGCCAAACCTCCGTCGATGTGGACTCTTGGGGGAGATTAGCCTGTTATCCCCAGGGTAGCTTTTATCCGTTGAGCGACGGCCCTTCCATACGGTGCCGCCGGATCACTAAGCCCGACTTTCGTCCCTGCTCGACCTGTATGTCTCGCAGTCAAGCTCCCTTCTGCCTTTGCACTCTTCGAATGATTTCCAACCATTCTGAGGGAACCTTTGGGCGCCTCCGTTACTCTTTAGGAGGCGACCGCCCCAGTCAAACTGCCCACCAGACACTGTCCCTGAACCGGATCACGGTTCGAGGTTAGGATTCCAACACAGCAAGGGCAGTATCCCACCAGCGCCTCCACCGAAGCTAGCGCTCCGGTTTCCAAGGCTCCTGCCTATCCTGTACAAGCTGTGCCCAAACCCAATATCAAGCTACAGTAAAGCTCCATGGGGTCTTTCCGTCCTGTCGCGGGTAACCTGCATCTTCACAGGTACTATAATTTCACCGGGTCTCTCGTTGAGACAGTGCCCAAGTCGTTGCACCTTTCGTGCGGGTCGGAACTTACCCGACAAGGAATTTCGCTACCTTAGGACCGTTATAGTTACGGCCGCCGTTTACTGGGGCTTCAATTCGGACCTTCGCCGAAGCTAAGTCCTCCTCTTAACCTTCCAGCACCGGGCAGGTGTCAGCCCCTATACTTCGTCTTACGACTTCGCAGAGACCTGTGTTTTTGATAAACAGTCGCTTGGGCCTTTTCACTGCGGCTCCCCAGGGCTATTCACCCCAAGGAGCACCCCTTCTCCCGAAGTTACGGGGTCATTTTGCCGAGTTCCTTAACGAGAGTTCTCCCGCGCGTCTTAGAATTCTCATCCCATCTACCTGTGTCGGTTTGCGGTACGGGCACCTGTCTCCTCACTAGAGGCTTTTCTCGGCAGCGGAGGATCAGGGACTCAAGGGCGCTTTGCCCTTTCGCGGTCACGACTCAGCCTTCTTGTTGGACGGATTTGCCTATCCAACAGCCTCGTTCGCTTCGACGCACATCCAATTGTACGCTCTCCCTACCTTTCTGCGTCCCCCCATTGTTCAAACAGAGACAAGGTGGTACTGGAATTTCCACCAGTTTGCCATCGCCTACGCCTTTCGGCCTCAGCTTAGGTCCCGACTAACCCTGAGCGGACGAGCCTTCCTCAGGAAACCTTAGATTTTCGACGGAAGGGATTCTCACCCTTCTTTTCGCTACTCATACCGGCATTCTCACTTCTGTACGCTCCAACAGTCCTCACGGTCTGCCTTCTCTGCCTACAGAACGCTCCCCTACCCAACTCAAAAGAGTTGCCACAGCTTCGGTGGTGTGTTTAGCCCCGGTACATTTTCGGCGCAGCGTCACTCGACCAGTGAGCTATTACGCACTCTTTCAATGGTGGCTGCTTCTAAGCCAACATCCTGGTTGTCTAAGCAACGCCACATCCTTTCCCACTTAACACACACTTGGGGACCTTAGCTGGTGATCTGGGCTGTTTCCCTCTTGACGACGGATCTTAGCACTCGCCGTCTGACTCCCGGATATAAATCACTGGCATTCGGAGTTTGACTGAACTCGGTAATCCGGTAGGGACCCTCATCCAATCAGTGCTCTACCTCCAGCATTCTCTTTCCGAGGCTAGCCCTAAAGCTATTTCGGGGAGAACCAGCTATCTCCGTGTTCGATTGGCATTTCACCCCTACCCACACCTCATCCCCGCAGCTTTCAACCTACGTGGGTTCGGGCCTCCAGTC
>NZ_BAXB01000052.1 GCF_000698145.1 Geomicrobium sp. JCM 19039 | reverse complement strand
CCTCGTTGGCACCCCCGTGCTGACGAAAAAAGGAACACTTTCAATGGAGAGTTTGATCCTGGCTCAGGACGAACGCTGGCGGCATGCCTAATACATGCAAGTCGAGCGGACCCGAGGTGCTTGCACCTCAAAGGGTCAGCGGCGGACGGGTGAGTAACACGTGGGCAACCTGCCCAACAGACTGGGATAACTCCGGGAAACCGGAGCTAATACCGGATAGGATCTTTTTGTCACCTGGCAGAAAGAGGAAAGGCGGTTTCGGCCGTCACTGTTGGAGGGGCCCGCGGCGCATTAGCTAGTTGGTGAGGTAAGGGCTCACCAAGGCGACGATGCGTAGCCGACCTGAGAGGGTGATCGGCCACACTGGAACTGAGACACGGTCCAGACTCCTACGGGAGGCAGCAGTAGGGAATCATCCGCAATGGGCGAAAGCCTGACGGTGCAATGCCGCGTGAGTGATGAAGGTTTTCGGATCGTAAAGCTCTGTTGTGAGGGAAGAACAGTTCGAGGAGGCAATGCCTCGGATGTGACGGTACCTCACCAGAAAGCCACGGCTAACTACGTGCCAGCAGCCGCGGTAATACGTAGGTGGCGAGCGTTGTCCGGAATTATTGGGCGTAAAGGGCACGCAGGCGGTTCATTAAGTCTGATGTGAAAGGCTGTGGCTCAACCACAGAATGGCATTGGAAACTGTTGAACTTGAGTGCAGAAGAGGAGAGTGGAATTCCACGTGTAGCGGTGAAATGCGTAGATATGTGGAGGAACACCAGTGGCGAAGGCGACTCTCTGGTCTGTAACTGACGCTGAGGTGCGAAAGCGTGGGGAGCGAACAGGATTAGATACCCTGGTAGTCCACGCCGTAAACGTTGAGTGCTAGGTGTTAGGGGTTTCGATACCCGTAGTGCCGAAGCAAACGCATTAAGCACTCCGCCTGGGGAGTACGACCGCAAGGTTGAAACTCAAAGGAATTGACGGGGGCCCGCACAAGCGGTGGAGCATGTGGTTTAATTCGACGCAACGCGAAGAACCTTACCAGGTCTTGACATCCTTTGATCGCTCTAGAGATAGAGTTTTCCCTTCGGGGACAAAGTGACAGGTGGTGCATGGTTGTCGTCAGCTCGTGTCGTGAGATGTTGGGTTAAGTCCCGCAACGAGCGCAACCCTTGATCTTAGTTGCCAGCATTGGTTGGGCACTCTAAGGTGACTGCCGGTGACAAACCGGAGGAAGGCGGGGATGACGTCAAATCATCATGCCCCTTATGACCTGGGCTACACACGTGCTACAATGGACGGTACAACGGGAAGCGAAGCCGCGAGGTGGAGCCAATCCTAAAAAGCCGTTCTCAGTTCGGATTGTAGGCTGCAACTCGGCTACATGAAGCTGGAATCGCTAGTAATCGCGGATCAGCATGCCGCGGTGAATACGTTCCCGGGCCTTGTACACACCGCCCGTCACACCACGAGAGCCAGCAACACCCGAAGTCGGTGAGGCAACCTTTATGGAGCCAGCCGCCGAAGGTGGGGCCGGTGATTGGGGTGAAGTCGTAACAAGGTATCCCTACCGGAAGGTGGGGATGGATCACCTCCTTTCTATGGAGACTTACTTTCCCTGAGTGGGAAAGATAAGATACGCCCTCTCTTAA
>NZ_BAXB01000053.1 GCF_000698145.1 Geomicrobium sp. JCM 19039 | reverse complement strand
ACAGCGGGTCCTCCCCCTTAGCGCTTTTCTCAGCGAACCATCCATGCCTTTGATCCTCACGCTGGGTGGGGGATGTCAAAGGCTTTCCACTTTGACATTCACCATCAAGGGTGACACGCTTCATGGGTGGATGGTCCGTGATGACGCGCTATTTGGTCAGTGATTGTCGTTTGTCGTAGATGGTTTCTTGATAATGCATCAGCACTGCACCGACGAGACGAAACGCCGATTGGGTGTTTGGAAAAACCCGGATGACACGCTCGCGTCGGCGCACTTCTTGGTTGAGACGTTCTAAAGAGTTTGTGCTGCGAATGTGGATTCGGATGTGCTCGGGCTCTGTCATGTATTGGATCGTGTCGTCAAACCCTTCATCAAGCAGTTGAAGCGCTTTGTCATATTTGGGTTGATCCGCAAACTTCTCCATGCATTCTTGTTTAAACTGTCGGGTGTCTTCGATCGTCACAGCCTCAAAAATGCGTTTTACCATGCGGCGAAACTCGTGCGCCTCTTTTTTCGGCGCGCGGTCTAAGATGTTTCGTTTAAAATGGACGTTGCATCGTTGCCAGCTCGTCCCAATGAACGCGCGTTGGATGGCTTTCTGTAAGCCTTGATGGGCATCGGAGATGATCAACTTTGGCGACTGCAACCCCCGTGATTTCAACTTTTCAAAGCATGTGAACCAACTCTCAAAACTCTCACTATGGTCCACATGGAGCCCGAGGATCTCCCGACGGCCATCTTCTCGAATCGCCGTCATAATATAAATGGCTTTCGAGACCACTTTGTGGTGCTCGCGGACTTTCGTGTACATCGCATCCGCAAACACGTACGGATAGTACACCGTGTTTAACGGTCGGTCTGCCCACGCGTTCACAATCGGATCCAGCTTCTCCGTGAGAGAGGAGACAAACGATTTTGAGACGCGTTCACCGCAAAGCTGCTCCACGATATGGGTTACCTTCCGCGTGGAGACGCCGTGGATCACCATTTCGAGCATAGAAATCATAAAAGCTTGATCCATCCGCGCGTACTTTTCAAAGATGGTAGGCGAAAATTCCCCGCTTCGTGTACGGGGGACCCTGAGCTCGACCTTCCCAATGTTTAGCGTGTATGCTCGCTCATAATAGCCGTTTCGGTAGTCCTGTCGTTCCCCGCTTCGCTCATAGTGATCTGCCTGCATGTACGCATCTCGCTCTTTCTCCATGTACTCATTTAAGATCAACACAATCGAAGATCGAACCACCGCTTCCATGTTCGAACTCATCACCATCTCTTTTAAATCTTCCATATCCAGGGTAAACTGTAATTGAGTCATTTCATTTCCTCTTTTCGATTTGTTTTTGGTTGGACAAAAACAGTTTGGTCAAAAGGGAATGAAATGACTCTTTCTTTTTACACAATTATACGGACGTAATCC
>NZ_BAXB01000054.1 GCF_000698145.1 Geomicrobium sp. JCM 19039 | reverse complement strand
TTGGACTTCAGTCAAGAAAGTAGACACTAAAAATTGAGCGCCCAAGTATAAAAGCCTACCGCACTGCGTTTGGTCGATCCTGGGTGGAGGACGTTGAAAATCACAACATCATCCACGCAGGATTTTTGGTCACATTCTGAGTTTTTCAGGTTACTGATTCTTTATAGTGCTGCTCATACTGCTTGGGTGAAAGATAACCCAATGCGGAATGGCGTCTCCGTGTATTATAGAACGCGTAGAGATAATGATGAATGGCTTGGATGGCTTCTGTTACGGTTTTGTATTTTTGCCTATAGATCCAATCTTTCTTCAGCGTTGCGAAAAAGGATTCCATGATGGCATTATCGTAAGGATTGCCCTTCCGACTCATGCTTCCCAACATCTTATTGGAGGCTAATAGCTTCCGGTAATCATTTGAGCAATATTGCGACCCTCGATCGGAATGATGAATGAGCCCTGGCGGGGGCTGTTCGGCATCAATCGCTAGTTGAAGGGCTTCCATCGGGAGCTCTTTTCTCATATGAGTTGCGAATGCGGTTCCCACGTTTTTCTTGGTATAGGCATCGATGATACTCGCTTGATAGAGCCAGCTTTCCTTCGTCCAAATATAGGTCAGATCTGCGACCCATACTTGGTTCGGGCGGTCAGCCTTTACCTTCTTATCCTTCAAAACATTCGGGTACACCGGCGAGTCATGATTTGCGTCCGTTGTCACAATAAACTTCTTCGGTTGGCTAGCTTTTAACCCTAGGGCATGCATCATTTTGGCGACTTTCCGTACCGACACCTCGAATCCCCAATCCAGTAAATCTCGTTGGACTCGAGGACTTCCATACGTCTCATAGCTTTGCTGGAAAGACCGAACGATCGCTTCCTCAAGTTCTTTTTGCTTCCGTGTTTTCTCGCTCCATTCAGAGCGATTTCTCCGACGAATCCACTGATGATAGCCGCTTCTTGAAACCTTTAGTACCTTACACATCTTCACAATCGTAAACTCCTCTTTGTGATCTTCGATAAACCCATAAATGATTACGGGTTTTTTGCAAAGATGTTCATGGCCTTTTTTAGGATCTCATTTTCCTCCTTAAGGTCACGAATTTCTTTTTCCCATTCTTTTTCTTTCTTCGCAAGTTCTGTAGGTGTGATGTATTGATTGGGGTCTTTTCCCGCCATTTTTTCCTTCTTATAGGCGGCTGCCCATTTTCTTAACGTCGAAACCGGTACGTCCATTTCCTCAGATACTTGGCGAGGCGTTCGTCCTTCTTCAACGACTAGCTTTGAAAGATGCTCTCGATATTGTTGAGATACATGTTTTTTTCCCATAGGTTCTTCCACGCTCCTCTTGTATTCCTTTCATTATACAAGACGCTCATTATTGCGTGTCCACTTTTTATACTAACTCTA
>NZ_BAXB01000055.1 GCF_000698145.1 Geomicrobium sp. JCM 19039 | reverse complement strand
CGTTGGAGATGTTCCAACTTCTCGTCATAATCTTTCAGTACCGCCCCAATGAGTCGAAAGCAGATTGAGTGTTCGGGAAGATATTGATAATGCGTTCTCGTCGACGAATTTCAACATTGAGTCGTTCGACATTATTCGTTGTCCGTAGTTGTGAGTGATAACTATTCGGCTCACTCATAAACTGAATGGCATCCTCAAAACCTTCGTCCAACACCGTTAAAGCTTCTTCAAATCGTGGCTGTTCCTCATAGGAAGCCACGAGCTCATTCTTCATCCGGCGTGCGCGATCGGGGCAGCTCTGTAAGAACAGATCCTTCATTGCTGCAGTAAATTCTTGCGCGCCTTTCTTGGGTAACTTTGCAATTAAATTTCGTTTGAAATGAACGGTACACCGTTGCCAGCTTGATCCGACAAATGTGGATTGAATCGCCTTCTTCAAGCCTGTATGGGCATCAGAGATAATCAGTCTCGGTGAGGTGAATCCCCGCTTCTGCAAGTGTTCAAAGAAACGCGTCCATCCCTCTTCTGACTCGACATGACTGACTTGAAAACCAATGATTTGGCGGCGGTTCTTTTCATTGACCGCCACGGCGACATATACCGCTTTGGAAACCACCTTTTGATATTCTCGAACCTTAATATACATCGCGTCGACATAGAGGTAGGGAAACCTCATGACGTTCAATGGGCGGTCTGCCCACTCTTGAACAATCGGGTCGAGCCTCTTTGTAAGCGTTGATACGTAAGAACTCGAAACACTCTCCCCGCAGAGCTGTTCGACCGCTTTGGTAATTTTACGGGTAGATACACCGTTAATCACCATTTCCAACATCGCTAAGACCAATGACTGCTCGGCACGTTCGTATTTCTCAAAAATGGAAGGCGAGAACTCCCCTTGTCGGGTGCGCGGAACCTTCAACGTCATCTTCCCTAAGCTCATCGTATACTCTCGCTCATAGTAGCCATTACGCATATCTACTCGGTCTTCAGAACGTTCGTAAGCACTGGCTTTGAGGTATTCGTCACGCTCTTTCTCCATCATTTGGTTTAACACTACAATGATGGCAGACTTCGTCACAGCACCTAAATTCGTTTCCATTAATTCATCTTTCAATTGTTCCAAGTCTAATGTAATATTTACTTGGGTCATATTGATTCCCCCTGTTCATAATTTTCTTGGCGAAAACATTGTAACATGGGATCAATATGACCCTTTTGACTTTTACACAATTATATGGACTCTACC
>NZ_BAXB01000056.1 GCF_000698145.1 Geomicrobium sp. JCM 19039 | reverse complement strand
CTCGTGCTTCTTAATAGAAGCGCTAGCTTTATTGCTTTAATTCGCTTATCTTTCATTCAGTTTTCAAAGGGCAATATTAAATGGTGGAGCCTAGCGGGATCGAACCGCTGACCTCCTGCGTGCAAAGCAGGCGCTCTCCCAGCTGAGCTAAGGCCCCATATGTTGTCCAATATTTAAATGGTCGGGAAGACAGGATTTGAACCTGCGACCCCTTGGTCCCAAACCAAGTGCTCTGCCAAGCTGAGCTACTTCCCGCTTTATTGAAAATAAACTGCGAATCTCTTCGTCAACTGCATTCACTCGTTCGTGTCGTGTACCGTGTACACTCACTCTCTCATTCACTTGTTTCCTCGACCTTCTTGTTTCTTTTCAACAAAAAGTCTTAAATAAACTACGAATGTCTGCGTCAACTGTATTCACTCGTTCGAAACGTGTACTGTGTACACTCACTCTCTCATTCAATTCTTTGACCTTTTTGTTTCTTTTCAACAAAGGACTCAAATACATGGTGAATCTTTGTGTAAACTAAATAAAAATGGCGCGCCCGAGAAGAGTCGAACTCCTAACCTCCTGATCCGTAGTCAGACGCTCTATCCAATTGAGCTACGGGCGCACATGAAATTGTTTGGAGCGGAAGACGAGATTCGAACTCGCGACCCCCACCTTGGCAAGGTGATGTTCTACCACTGAACTACTTCCGCAGTATATTATAAAAAATGGTGAGCCATGGAGGACTCGAACCTCCGACCCTCTGATTAAAAGTCAGATGCTCTACCAACTGAGCTAATGGCTCATCACAGTCATATAACGTTCACTGCACGTAATAGACGAAACTGGTGCCGGCCAGAGGACTTGAACCCCCAACCTACTGATTACAAGTCAGTTGCTCTACCAATTGAGCTAGACCGGCACAAAAAAAATAAATGGTGGAGGGTGACGGGTTCGAACCGCCGACCCCCTGCTTGTAAGGCAGATGCTCTCCCAGCTGAGCTAACCCTCCGGAT
>NZ_BAXB01000057.1 GCF_000698145.1 Geomicrobium sp. JCM 19039 | reverse complement strand
GGCACACGGTTTCAGGATCTATTTCACTCCCCTCCCGGGGTGCTTTTCACCTTTCCCTCACGGTACTGGTTCACTATCGGTCACTAGGGAGTATTTAGCCTTGGGAGATGGTCCTCCCTGCTTCCGACGGGATTTCTCGTGTCCCGCCGTACTCAGGATCCACTCAAGAGGAAACGAAATGTCGATTACAGGATTCTTACCTTCTTCGATGGACCGTTCCAGGTCGCTTCATCTATCTCGCTTCTTTGTAACTCCGTATAGAGTGTCCTACAACCCCAAGTGGCAAGCCACTTGGTTTGGGCTATGTTCCGTTTCGCTCGCCGCTACTCAGGAAATCGCGTTTGCTTTCTCTTCCTCCGGGTACTAAGATGTTTCAGTTCTCCGGGTCTGCCGCTATATGGCTATGTATTCACCATACAGCACTGCTCTGTGAAAAGCAGTGGGTTTCCCCATTCGGAAATCTTCGGATCAATGTGTACTTACAACTCCCCGAAGCATATCGCTGTTCGTCGCGTCCTTCATCGGCTCCTAGTGCCAAGGCATTCACCGTGCGCCCTTCTTCATTTAACCACAGGTTATGGTTTGATCGTTTAAGATCACGCTAGGTCGGTTGTTCGTTAAGAT